>NZ_JBNNMV010000002.1:0-844447 GCF_050273135.1 Luteibacter sp. NPDC031894
GCTGTCGCCCTCTGAACATTTCGTCCCGAGGTGAGCCGCCCATTCTATATCGTTTTTCCTGTCCGTCAACACCCTCGTGAAGCTTTTTTCGAGGTGGTCGACGCTGCGGAACCCTTCGCTGGGAGGCTTTCGTCGCGAGGGATTGAAAGTATAGGCTGACCACGCGTCGGTGTGAAGGGGGTCTCGACATCTTTTCGAAAGATTCGCGCGCGCTAGACTCCGCGCATCCCTTCCACACTAATAAGGTCAGACGATGTCGAAGCGGTTCCTGCCGGTTGCACTGCTACTGCTCTCGCTCGGCGTACACGCCGCCTCCGAACCATCCGTGACGCTGCACGGCAAGCGGTTTTCCACCGAATTCGCCACCGACGACGCGTCGCGCGAGCTGGGCCTGATGAACCGCACGGCGCTTGCCGCGGACCACAGCATGCTCTTCATCTTCACCGACGAGCAGCCACGCGCCTTCTGGATGAAGAACACGCTCATCCCGCTCGACATCCTCTACTTCGACAAGGAGAGGAAGCTCGTCTCCATGCAATTGAACGCGCAGCCGTGCAAGGCCGACCCGTGCGCGATCTATCCGAGCGACGGAAGCGCCCGCTACGTCCTTGAAGTGGCGGCAGGTACGGCGGGCAAGCTGGGTCTCAAGCTGGGCGAGCCGCTCACCGTCGAAGACGAGCCCGGCAACGTCCGCTGATCCGGCGAAAGCCGGTGCTCGCAAGGCACGCCGACGTGATAGGGGACCAGCAGGGCCGGATCGATCCCCGCGAGCTCGTCCCACTGGTCGTCGAAGGGAATGAACCGCTGCATGACTGCTTCCTCCGCATGTCGGCGCACGTTGCGTGCGGCCTGGGGACCATGGAAGCAGGTTTTCCTGCGTTATCGCTGGCGAGATGGGGCGAAATGATGTCAGCCCCATCCCGGAAACCGGTCGGACAGGGATGTCAGTCCAGTTCGACCATCTCGAAGTCGTCTTTGGTGACGCCGCAGTCCGGGCAGGTCCAGGTATCGGGGATGTCTTCCCACCGGGTACCCGGCTCGATACCTTCATCAGGCAGGCCCAGCGCTTCGTCGTAGATGAAGCCGCAAACGACGCACATCCATTTGCGAAGGGTGGTTTCGGTGCTCTGGCTCATGGTTTTGCGTGTAGTCATCGTGCGGGTAGTCCCTCATTCTGTCACCCCCGGCGCCCAAACCCAAGGAATCCCATGACTACGCTCCTACGCTCCCGGCCCACGGGCAAGGGCATCTATGCCATCACCGACGGACCGCGCGACGACCTGTTCGCCGCGGTCGAGGCCGCCCTCGCCGGGGGTGCCCGCCTGCTGCAATACCGCGACGGCACGACGGACGCCGAGCGCCGGCGCTCCGAAGCGGACGAGATCTCGCGCATCTGCGCACGCTATGAAGTCCCGTTCATTGTGGATGCCGACGTCGCACTGGCCCGCGAGACGGGCGGCGGGGTTCACCTGTCGCAGGAAGATGTGTCCGTCGAGGCTGCCCGGGAGCAGCTCGGTCCAGAGGCGATCATCGGCGTGTCCTGTTACGGGTCCATCGAACGCGCCCGCCATCTGCATGCGGCAGGCGCCGACTACCTGTCCTTCGGTGCCATGTACCCGTCCACGACGAAGCCCGGCGCGTCCGTCGTTTCGCATGACGTAGTGACGCAGGCGGCGACCCTGGGACTTCCGGTCGTGGCGATCGGCGGCATCACCGCCGACAATGCGCAGGTGCTGATCGACGCGGGCGCCGACTACCTCGCGGTGGTCTCCGCCATCTTCGCCGCGCCGGACATCCAGACGGCGACGCGTCGCCTCGCCGACCTTTTCGACCCACGTCCCGGACTCATTCGATGACCACGAACCACGAACTCTTCGCCCGCGCCCGACAGCTGCTGCCCGGGGGCGTGAACTCGCCCGTGCGCGCCTTCAAGTCGGTGGGCGGCGAACCGTTCTTCACCGCGCGTGCCGACGGCGCTTACCTGTGGGACGTCGAAGGCAACCGCTACATCGACTACGTCGGGTCGTGGGGCCCGATGATCGTGGGCCACAACCATCCGGCCGTACGCGAAGCGGTGGAACGCGCGGTGCGCGACGGCCTCTCCTTCGGCACGCCCTGCGCCGCCGAAGTGACCATGGCCGAGACCATCGTCTCGATCGTTCCCTCGGTCGAGATGGTACGCATGGTGAACTCGGGAACCGAGGCCACCATGTCGGCGATCCGGCTCGCGCGCGGCGCCACCGGCCGCGGCAAGATCGTGAAGTTCGAGGGCTGCTACCACGGCCACGGCGACAGTTTCCTGGTGAAGGCCGGCTCGGGCGCGCTCACGTTTGGCGTACCGACATCGCCAGGCGTACCCAAGGCCGCGGCCGACCTGACGCTTACCCTGCCGTTCAACGACATCGAGGCGGCGCGCGAACTGTTCGCCGCGCAGGGCGACGATATCGCTGGCCTGATCATCGAGCCGGTGGCGGGCAACATGAATTGCATCCCGCCCAAGGACGGCTACCTGCAGGCCTTGCGCGAACTGTGCACGGCGCACGGCGTGCTGCTGATCTTCGACGAGGTGATGACGGGTTTCCGCGTGGCACTCGGCGGTGCGCAGGCGCATTACGGCATCACGCCGGACCTCACATGCTTCGGCAAGATCATCGGCGGCGGCATGCCGGTCGGTGCCTACGGCGGCCGGCGCGACCTCATGGAGCAGGTGGCGCCGGCGGGTCCGATCTACCAGGCGGGCACGCTGTCCGGTAATCCGGTAGCCATGGCCGCGGGCCTGGCGATGCTCGAGCTGATCCATGCGCCGGGATTCCACGAGGATCTCGCCGCGCGCACCGTGCGGCTCACCGACGGCATCCTCGGCGCGGCGCGCGAGGCGGGCATTCCCTTCAGCGTCAATCGCGTCGGGGCGATGTTCGGCCTGTTCTTCACCGGTGAGACGGTGGAAAGCTACGCGCAGGCCACCGCCGCGGACGTGGCCCGGTTCAACCGCTTCTTCCACGGCATGCTGGAGCGCGGCGTGTACCTCGCCCCGTCGGCATTCGAGGCGGGCTTCATGTCGAGCGCGCACGCGGACGAGGAAATCGAGGCGACGATCGCGGCGGCGCGGGCGGTGTTCGCGACGTTGTAAGGGACGTGGCTGGCGGGAGGCCAATCTCTCGGCGATGGGGGCTTGCGACGAGCACCCATCGCCGACAGGGTCGGCTCCCACCGAACGGCGCGCGGCGCGCGGCGCGGCGGGCGCGGCGGCAGATCCTTTGGGGGATGTCGCCGTCAGGCGACCTTGGATTCCCTTGCGAACGCAGTGAGCGCCGCTTCGAGGCGCTCCAGGCCCTCGGCGGTTTCCTCGTCGGTGATCGTCAGCGGCGGGACGATACGGAGCACGTCCGGGCCGGCCTGCAGGATCAGGAGGCCGTGGGCGGCGGCCAGGTCCAGGATCTCGCCCGCCCGCCCCTTGTATGGCGTATCGAGCACCGCGCCGATCATCAGACCGCGGCCGCGCACCTCGGAAAAGAGCTGGAGGTCCTCGTCGATCCTCGCGAGGCCCGCCCGGATGTCGTTGCCCTGGCGTTCCACGTTGAGCAGCACGGCGGGCGAGGCGATCTTCGCCAGCGCCACGCGTGCCACTGCGGCAGCCATTGGGTTGCCGCCGAATGTGGTGCCGTGCGCACCGAACTGCATCACGTCCGCCACCTTCGGGCCCACCAGCATGGCGCCGATCGGGAAACCGGCGCCCAGGGCCTTGGCGAGCGTGACGATATCGGGCGTGACATGGTCGTGGCTGTGGGCGAAGAGCATGCCAGTGCGGCCCATGCCGCACTGGATCTCGTCGAGCACCATCAGCGCGCCGTGCGCGTCGCACAACTCGCGGACGGTCTTCAGGAATCCGGGGGCGGCCGGCATCACACCACCCTCCCCCTGCACCGGCTCCAGCATCACCGCCGCGACGCCGCCCTGGGCGAAGGCCGCTTCCAGCGCCGCCGGATCGTTGAACGGCACGTAGCGGAAGCCGCCGGGCAACGGCTCGTAGCCTTCCTGGTACTTCGGCTGTGCCGTCGCGGTGACCGCGGCGAGGGTGCGGCCGTGGAAGGAGCCCTGGAAGGTGACGATGACGCGGTTCTCCGGCGCCCTGCCCTGCGACGCGGCCCACTTGCGCACGAGCTTGATCGCCGCCTCGTTTGCCTCGGTTCCGGAATTGCACAGGAAGACACGCTCGGCGAACGGCGCCCGCTCCACCAGTTCCTGCGCAAGGCGCAACGGCGGCTCGGAATAGAAGACGTTGCTCGCGTGCCAGAGCTTGTGCGCCTGCGCGACCAGCGCGTCGACGAGGTCGGGGTCCTGGTGGCCCAGCGAATTCACGGCAATGCCAGCGCCGAAGTCGAGGTAGTCCCGGCCTTCCGTGTCCCACACCCGCGCCCCCTTGCCGTGGTCGAGCACGACATCGCGGGGGCGGTAGACGGAAAGCCAGTAACGCTTGCCCAGGGCGGTCAGCTCGGAAGGTTCCACGGGGTGCGACGACGACATTGAAGCGACTCCAATCAGGAAAGGCATCGTATAAGGCGCGGGCGGCGTCGACAACGGATGCCGTGTTCCGCCGATGCAACGTGCTGTTACAGGTCGCTACACAGGCTGAACGGCCCTCGCGGAGCGCACGTGGGGAAATTCCTTGCGAATCAAAGGAGCTTTCCCATGGCACGGCGCTTGCTCCCCTTTGGGGACAAGGCCCTGTGAAGCCGCGTAGTTCGTTCGCCCGACGACCCTGCCAAGCCGGACGACGAATGGGGAAACTCCCGGTCCTCCCAGAGGACCGGGAGTTTTCTTTTCTTCGGACTCAGCGAAGTTGGTCGAGGGCCAGTTGATGCTTCTTGCAGAGACGATAGACGGTGACGCGGGACACGCGCAGGCGCCGGGCGCATTCGCTGATGTTGAACGCGCTTGCCCGAAGGCAGTCGACGATCGCCTCGCGCTCGGCCGACGTGCGTGCACTGCCGAGGCTGTCGCGGTCGCCCAGCGGATTGTCCACCGTGAGTTCCAGGTCTTCCGGCGTGATCAGCGCGTCGTCGGCGATCACCGCCGCCCGCTGCACGCGATTCATCAGTTCGCGCACGTTTCCTGGCCAGGAGAACGCGTTCATCGCCTTGCGCGCGCTCGAGCTGAAGGCGCGTGCGCGGGTGCCGTAGCTTTCGCGGAAGCTGTCGAGGAAATGCTGTGCCAGCAGTTCGATGTCGCCATTGCGTTCGCGCAGCGGCGGCATGCGCAGGCGCAGCACATTCAGCCGGTAGAAAAGATCTTCGCGGAAGCGTCCTTGCGCCACGGCTTTCTCCAGGTCGACGTGCGTCGCCGCGAGCACGCGCACGTTCACCTTGATCGAGGTGCAACTGCCGATGCGATCGATCGTGCCTTCTTGCAGGACACGCAGCAGATTCGTCTGCGCGTCCAGCGGCAGGTCGCCGATCTCGTCGAGGAAGACGGTGCCGCCGTCGGCCGATTCGAAGTGACCGATCCGTCGCGCGGTGGCGCCGGTGAAGGCACCGCGTTCGTGCCCGAACAATTCGGACTGGACGAGGTTCGCCGGCAACGCGCCGCAGTTGATCGCCGCGAACGGCTTTGCGTGCCGGGCCGACAGATCGTGCAGCGCACGCGCGGCCATCTCCTTGCCGGTGCCGGTTTCCCCGGTGATCAGCAGCGGCAGCTCCACGGGTGCGAATTTACGGATGTTCTGCGACAACGCGCGGATGGCCGGGCTGTTGCCGGTAAGAAGACTCGGCGAGTCGTCGTCGCGAGGAAGGGGCGAGTCGCCCGGGATGCGAGCGAGCGCCTGGCGCAACGCGCCGAGGGAAGACGGCCCGTCGATGACCTCGAACGCGTGCGGCAGCACGTGGCGCACGGAAGGATCGGCGGCCTGTGTATGCGACCCGGTGAGGCCGATCCAGGCGATGCCGGGATAGGTCTGGCGAAGGTCATCGAGAATACGGACAGCGGCCTGGGCCTTCGTGCGAAGGTCCACCACGGCGATGGCGCCGTTGCCGCACTCGGGAAGTTCGGCGCCGTTCCTTGCAGGGTCGGCGACCAAAGTGCGCCATCCTGCGCGGATCAGTCCGAAGTGTTCTTCAACGCTCGGCCTTCCAATCCAAACGACGCAACGACCCGTCGATTCCCCGCGCGACATGCCCGCTCCTCACCCAGTTTCGTGGCCTGCTGTCGGCTTCGCGGGTTCAGCTCCGGACCCGCCGCCGGCACCCCTGCAGGCCGGCAAGCCCCACTTCGTCGCTCGCGACCAGCGCGGACGACGGGTCGACGTTATACCGGGTCACCGCAAGCGGCCATACACCAAACGGGCTAGCCTCTTCACACCGTTCATAGTTGTCGCGATAGCTATAAAAACAGGTCGGGAAGCAGCGGGTTACCCGGAACCACCGAATAGCCTTCGAAGTCGCTGACGCCCTCTTCGCGAAGGACCTCTTCGTCGATGAGGAAGCGCCCGGTGAACGCGCGTGAGGGTCTCGTGAGGATCGCATGGGCCGCGTCGGCGACGATGTCGGGCTTGCGACAGTGCGCGGCGTCCACGGTGTCGCCCAGCATGGCGATGGCCGCCGTGGCGATCACCGTCTTCGGCCACAGGGCATTTACGGCGATGCCGAGCGGCGCGAACTCCGGGGCCATCCCCAGCACGCAGTGGCTCATGCCGAATTTCGCGATGGTGTAGGCAACATGGGGCGCGTACCAGCGCGGATCGATGCTGGGTGGCGGAGACAACATCAGCACGTGCGGATTGTCGGCTTGCTTCAGGAACGGCAGGCAGGCCTGCGTGGTGAGGAAGGTGCCGCGCGTGTTGACCTCGTGCATCAGGTCGAAGCGCTTCATCGGCGTGTGTTCCACACCGGCGAGCCAGATGGCGCTGGCGTTGTTCACGACGATGTCGATGCCACCGAAGCGTTCCGCCGCGGTAGCCGCGGCCATGCGCACTTCGGCTTCCTCGCGGATGTCGACCTTGAGCGGCAACGCCGTGCCGCCGGCGGCCTCGATAGCCGCGGCCGCCGTGTGGATGGTGCCGGGCAAGCGCGGGTTGGGCACGTTGCTTTTCGCGGCGATCACGACGTTCGCACCGTCACGCGCGGCGCGCAGGGCGATGGCCAGGCCGATGCCGCGCGACGCGCCGGTGATGAAGAGGGTCTTGCCGGCGAGGGTGTTCATGGGGGTGTGCCTCAGGCTCGCTGGAATCGCGGAAGGATGTCGCGCAGCTCGGCCAGCCGCTGCAAGGGATCATCGAGTTCGAGCATGTGCTGGCACTCGTTGGCGTCCAGCGGCAGCAGCTCGGAAAGGCGGAAGCCGACCCAGCTCGCGTCGTCCGAGCGCGCGGATACGTCGTGGCGCCACGGCGGTCCCATCTGCTCCGCGAGCCGTTCGAGGATCGTGGCCAGCAGGCCGAACTCCGCGGGTAGCGGAAGGGTTTCCTCGTCCGCCCAGGTGGCGATGTCGCCGCGCACCTGTCCATCCGAGCGCACGCGCGTGCGCGTGACGCGGAAGCGGCGGCCGCCCTCGGCGACGATGCCCAACAGGCCGTCGTCGCGCGTGTGGAAGTCGGTGATCGTGGCCAGCGTGCCCACGGCGGCCGGCACGGCAGGCTGCCCCGCCTCCCGGCCTTCGAGGATCATGCACACGCCGAACGCGCGTCCCGTGCGCGCGCATTCCCGGACGAGGTCGATGTAACGGGGCTCGAAAATGCGCAGCTGCAGGTGACCGCCCGGAAAGAGGACGTTCGACAAGGGAAACAGCGGAAGGTCGAGGGCGGGCGTCGTCGCGGCCATGCCCGGCAGTCTAACCCGCGTCCAAGGCCGTGAAGAAGCGGCGGGGCGCGCCCTCGAAACCGCCGTTGGACATGAAGACGACATGGTCGCCCTCGCGCGCTTCAGCGAGGAGCGCGGCGACCAGGTCATCCACCGTCGAGGCGGTACTGCCGCGCCCATCCAGGGCCGACGTGACCTTGCCGGCGTCCCACGCCAACTCCGGGCGATGCAGGAACACCGTGCGATCGGCGTCCGCCAGCGACGGGGCGAGCGCATCGGCATGGGCGCCCAGTCGCATCGAGTTCGAACGCGGCTCGAGCGCCACGAGGATGCGCGCGTTGCCGACTTTCGCGCGCAGTCCCGCGAGGGTCGTGGCGATCGCGGTGGGGTGGTGGGCGAAATCGTCGTACACCGTGACGCCACGCGCCACGCCGATGACCTCCATGCGCCGTTTGACGCTGGTGAAGTCCGCGAAAGCCGGAAGCAGGGCCACCGGATCGGCGCCTGCCGCGGCGGCCGCGGCGAGCGCGGCCAATGCATTCATCACGTTGTGCCGGCCCAGCGACGCCCAGCGGACGTCGCCGAGCAGTACGCCCGCGCGATGCACGCGGAAATGCGAGCCGTCGGCGGCGATGAGTTCCGCCCGCCAGTCGCCGGTGTCGACGCCGAAGGTTTCCACCGGCGTCCAGGCGCCCATCGCCAGCACCTCCGCGAGGAAGGCATCCTCGGCGTTGACGATCAGCCGGCCATTGCCCGGCACGGTGCGCACGAGATGGTGGAACTGACGCTGGATCGCGGCCACGTCCGGGAAGATGTCCGCGTGGTCGTACTCGAGGTTGTTGAGGATCGCGATACGCGGTCGGTAGTGCACGAACTTCGAGCGCTTGTCGAAGAACGCCGAATCGTATTCGTCCGCCTCGATGACGAAGGGCTTGCCCTCGCCGCGCCGGGCGGAGACGTCGAAATTGCCCGGCACGCCACCGATGAGGAAACCGGGCGACAGTCCCGCCGATTCCAGCAGGTGCGCCAACAGGCTCGTCGTCGTGGTCTTGCCATGCGTGCCCGCGACCGCCAGCACGTCGCGGCCGCCGAGCAGCGTCTCGCCGAGCCACTGTGGCCCGGAGATGTAGCGCATGCCCTCGTCGAGCATGTATTCCACGGCCGGATTGCCGCGCGTCATGGCGTTACCCACCACGACCAGGTCCGGGGCCGGCGTGAGGTGCGCGGCCGAGTAGCCCTGCATCAGGCCGATGCCCAATGCTTCGAGCTGCGTGCTCATGGGTGGGTAGACGTTGGCGTCCGACCCTTCGACCTGCAGGCCGAGTTCGCGCGCAAGCGCGGCGACGCCACCCATGAAGGTGCCGCAGATACCGAGGATATGGACGCGCATGCGGGAGCTGGTCGTTTCGGCCGGGCCGTTGGTCAGGCGCTGGCGGCGGTGGTCTGTCCGAGGGCCGTCTTGATGCGGGCGGTGACGTCGTCGAGTTCCCCGACGCCGTCCACGACCTTGAGCTTGCCGCGCTTCTCATAGAACGCCGCGACCGGAGCCGTCTGGTCGGCGTAAATGGCGAGGCGCTTCTTCACCGTGTCCGGATTGTCGTCCGGGCGGCCTTCCTTGTTGAAGCGGACCACGCAGCGGTCGACGATCGCCTCGTTCGGCACGTCGAGCTTGATCACCACGTCGAGCGGCTGGCCGATGCGGGCCAACACGGCGTCGAGGGCTTCGGCCTGGGCGAGGTTGCGCGGGTAGCCGTCGAGGATGAAGCCGGGCTTCGCGTCGGCCTGGCCGAGGCGGTCCTCGATGATGCCGAGCATGATGTCATCGGACAGCAACTGGCCGGCATCCATGATGCTCTTCGCTTTCTTGCCCAGCTCGCTCTCGGCCTTGATCTCCGCACGCAGGAGATCGCCTGTGGAGATGTGCGGGATGCCCAGGTCCTGCTTGAGGCGGGCCGCCTGGGTGCCCTTGCCCGAACCGGGGGCGCCGAATAGCACGAGTCGCATGGATGCTCCAATCGCCGGACGGACGGCAAACCCGCCCGTCGGACACGAGAAAAATGGGTCCCAAGGTAACGGCAGGGGCGCCGCCGCGTCAAACGGCCGACATGCTAGGGGTGTAGGCGGCACCGCGGGCGAGGGCCTTCAAGGCGCCACGACGCGGGGCGCGTTACGCTGGGACCTTCGACCACCAGAAGGACCCGAAGCATGGCCGCCGGCAAACTCCTCTACGCCCAGTCGGGCGGTGTCTCCGCCGTCATCAATGCCACCGCCGCGGGCGTGATCGAGACAGCACGCGACAAGGGCATCCCCGTCTATGCCGCGCGCAACGGCATCCTCGGCGCGCTGCGCGAGGAGCTGATCGACACGACCAAGGAGGCCAAGGCCAACATCGCCGCGCTGAAGCACACGCCTGGCGGCGCCTTCGGATCGTGCCGGTACAAGCTCAAGTCGCTGGAAGAGAACCGTGCCGAATACGAGCGCCTGATCGAAGTGTTCAAGGCGCACGACATCCGGACCTTCCTCTACAACGGTGGCAACGACTCGGCCGACACGGCGAACAAGGTCTCGAAGATCGGCCATGCGCTTGGTTACCAGGTCAACTGCATCGGCGTCCCGAAAACCATCGACAACGACCTGGTGGTCACCGACACCTGCCCGGGCTTCGGCTCGGTGGCGAAGTACACGGCGATCGCCGTGCGCGAGGCGAGCCTGGACGTCGTATCGATGATGGACACGTCGACCAAGGTCTTCATCATCGAGGTGATGGGCCGCCATGCCGGCTGGATCGCCGCGGCGGCGGGCCTGGCGGGCTCGGCGGCGGGCGATCCGCCGCACGTGATCCTCTTTCCCGAAAATGTCTTCGATCCCGAGGCTTTCCTTGCCAAGGTGAAGGGCACGGTGGAAAAGATCGGCTACTGCACCGTCGTCGTATCCGAGGGCGTCAAGGGCAGCGACGGGAAGTTCCTGGCGGAATCCGGTGCGCGCGACGCCTTCGGCCACGCCCAGCTGGGCGGCGCCGCGCCAGTGCTCGCCGCGCTGGTGCGCGAGAAGCTCGGCTACAAATACCACTGGGCCCTGCCCGACTACCTGCAGCGCTCGGCGCGCCACGTCGCCTCGAAGACGGACCTCGAGCAGGCCTACGCGGTGGGGAAGAAGGCCGTGGAGTTCGCGGCGGAAGGTCTCAACGCGGTGATGCCGGTGATCGTGCGCACGTCCGACGAGCCGTACAAGTGGAAGATCGAGGCGGCGCCGCTGGACAAGATCGCGAACCACGAGAAGAAGATGCCGAAGAATTTCATCTCGAAGGATGGCTTCGGCATCACCGCCGCCGCGCGACGCTACCTGGCACCGCTGATCCAGGGCGAAGCACCGCCGCCGTACGGACCGGACGGCCTGCCGGTGTATGTGACATTGAAGAACGCGCCGGTGTCGAAGAAGCTGCGGAAGTTCACGGTGGGGTGACCTGGCATCGCCGACAGGGTCGGCTCCCACCGAGCCCGCGAACCCGGAGCCCTCGAGACAACGACCATTGGATCGGAGCGATGCTTGGTGGGAGCCGACCCTGTCGGCGATACGAGCCGCCTCAAGCCAACACTTTGCGGATGAGCTTCAGGTCACGCACGAAGTCGGCGAACCCGGCTTCGCGCGCTTCGTGGTCGGGCAGGCGCAACAGATAGGACGGGTGGACGGTCGCCAGCGCCTTGCGCCCGTCGGGCAACGTCAGCCACTCCCCGCGCTGCGCCATCAGCCGGAACGACGAACCGAACACCGCCTGCGCCGCCATCGCGCCCATGCAGACGATGCCGTCAGGGGCGATGCGGTCGATCTCCGCCGCCAGCCACGGCCGGCACGCCGCCTGCTCCACGGCGTTCGCACGCTTGTGCAGGCGCACCTTGCCCCGCGGCTCGAACTTGAAATGCTTCACCGCATTGGTGACATAGAGCTGGCCGCGATCGATGCCGGCCGCTTCCAGCGCGCGATCGAATAATTTCCCCGCAGGGCCGACGAAAGGCTTGCCCGAAAGGTCTTCCTGGTCGCCCGGCTGCTCGCCGATCACGACGATGCGCGCATCCGACGGCCCCGCGCCGAAGACCGTTTGCGTGGCCGGCTTCCACAGGTCGCACGCGCGGCAATCGCGCGCCTGCTTGCGCAACGCCGCGATGCTGCCCTCGGGCGCGGCCGCCGCCGCCTTCTGCAGGGGCGTCACCTTCTTCCTCGGCACCGTCGGTTGCTTGTCCACCATCGCCTGCATCCTCGGCAGCGCATCGCGCACCAGTTCGGGGATGAGCCGCGCTTCCGGCAGGTTCTTCCAGTACTTCACCGGCATCTCGCGGCGCATCGCGTCCACCTTCAGCCGGGCCGGGTTGAAGATGCTCGCGTAGTACGTCCGCCAGAGGTCTTCCAGGGCGTCCTCCGACGGCGCGTCGGCGCGCTCGGCGCCCGGCCCGACGACGAGGGTGGCGCCGTCCCAGTGCGCGCTGCGTGATGGCGTGAGCAAGGACCAGTGCATGCCCGTAAAGCGTCGGACGAAGAATGGTGCGACACGCGCGACGATGTCGTGCTCCGGCTCGAACCACGCGACATAGACGCTGTCCTCGCCGTGGCGCACTTCGCGGAACCGCACGAACGCCTTCATCTTGTGCATGTCGCGACTGACCTGGCGCGCGCAGGTCGCCGCCCACGCCACGTCGTCGTCGGTGGCGATGCGCAACAGTTCCCTCTCGCCGTGCGCGATGCGCCAGAGCATGCGGTAGAGCGTGGCGTGACGGCGCGGATCGCGATGCGCCAGCACTGCGCCGGCAAGGCCAAGGAAAACACGCGGAACCGCCGGCACGCTGTCCCGGCGCGCTGGCGGGATGGCGCTGTCGCTTCCGAACAACCCGCCGGCATCGCCGGTGCGCCACTCGACATCGGCAGGCGCCACTTCAGCGAGCAGCAGCGCCCTGGCCTTCGCGCGCCACGCCTCGAGGTCCGAGGGATCGTCGAGCGTGACGACGAGCATCGTCAGCCGAAGAGGTCCGGCTGGGCCGGTTCGCGCAAGTCGCGACGCAATGCAGGACTGTCGCAGTCGCCGCGCGGACGGTAATCCACCGTCTCGACGAAAGGTGCGACCTTCTTCACCGGCACGCGCAGACGGACGAGGTCGTCGTAGCGGATGCGCCGATGCGCGCGCATGGCGATCATCTTGTCCACGGTTTTCACACCGAGGCCCGGCACCCGCAGGAGCATGTCGCGCGATGCGCGGTTCACGTCCACCGGGAAGCGCTCGCGATGGCGCAATGCCCAGGCGAGCTTGGGATCGACGTCGAGGGAGAGCATGCCGTCGTCGCCTGGCGGCGCGATTTCGTCGGCGGCAAAACCATAGAAGCGCATGAGCCAGTCCGCCTGGTACAGGCGGTGCTCGCGCACCAGCGGCGGCGGCTTCAGCGGCAGGATCTTCGACGAGTCCGGTATCGGGCTGAAGGCCGAGTAGTACACGCGGCGCAAGTGGTAGTTTGTGTAGAGGTTCGTGCTCGCTGCGAGGACGTCGCGATCGCTAGCGGCATCCGCTCCGACGATCATCTGCGTGCTCTGCCCTGCCGGTGCGAAACGCGGCGCCTTCTTCTCGGCCTTCGCCTCGTCGATCGAAAGGCGCAGTCGTCCCATGGCGCTGCGAATGTCGCCCAGGTCTTTCTCCGGCGCGAGCGCCTTGAGTCCGCCTTCAGTAGGCATCTCGACATTGATGCTGAGGCGATCGGCCCATCGGCCCGCGGCATCGATCAGCTCGGGCGCGGCGTCGGGGATGGTCTTGAGATGGATGTAGCCCGCGAACCGGTGTTCCGTGCGCAGGGTGCGCGCGACGCGTACCAGCTGTTCCATGGTGTAGTCGGGCGACTGGATGATGCCCGAGGAGAGGAACAGCCCCTCGATATAATTGCGGCGGTAGAACGCCAGCGTGAGCTCCACGACTTCCTCGACCGTGAAGCGTGCCCGCTGCACGTTGCTGCTGCGCCGGTTCACGCAGTACACGCAGTCGTACACGCAGAAATTCGTCAACAGGATCTTCAGCAACGAGATGCAGCGCCCGTCGGGCGCATACGCATGGCAGATGCCCATGCCCTCGGTCGAGCCGATGCCGCCGCTCTTGAGCGAGTTGCGGCCCTTACCGCCGCTCGACGAGCAGGATGCATCGTATTTCGCGGCGTCGGCGAGGATGGCGAGCTTTTCGGTGACGTTCATGGGGAGATTCATGGTGCCAAAACGCCCTGCCGCGCGCGTGAAGACCGTTATGATCGTCGCCTCACCAAGGAGCCCCCCATGGACCTCGTCATCCGCCACGCCAACCTGCCCGACGGCCGTATCGACGTGGACGTCGGCATCGAGGGCGGGCGGTTCGCCGCGATCGAGCCGGCATTGCCGGTGCGGGGCGCGGAGGAGATCGACGCCGCCGGGCGCCTGGTCTGCCCGCCCTTTGTCGACGCGCACTTCCACATGGACGCCACGCTGTCGCTGGGCCTGCCACGGCTGAATACCTCGGGCACGCTTCTGGAAGGCATCGCGCTCTGGGGCGAGCTGAAGCCGGACCTGACCCAGCAGGCCCTGGCGGACCGCGCCATGGCCTACTGCGACATGGCCGTGGCGCAAGGCCTGCTGGCGATCCGCAGCCACGTCGACGTCTGCGACGACCGCCTGCTCGCCACCGAGGCACTGCTCGACGTGAAGCGTCGTGTCGCGCCCTACCTGCACCTGGAGCTGGTCGCCTTCCCGCAGGACGGCCTGTTGCGCGCGCCGACCGCCCGCGCCAATCTCGTCCGCGCGTTGGACATGGGCGTGGACGTGGTCGGGGGCATCCCGCACTTCGAACGGACGATGGCCGACGGAGCTGACTCGATCCGCTGGTTGTGCGAGCTCGCCGCCGACCGCGGCCTGCGCGTGGACATGCATTGCGACGAGTCCGACGACCCCCTGTCGCGGCATATCGAGACGCTGGCGGCGGAAACGATCCGCACCGGGCTGCAGGACCGTGTCGCCGCGTCGCACCTGACGTCGATGCATTCGATGGACAACTATTACGTGTCCAAGCTGCTGCCGCTGATCGCGGAAGCCCGCGTGCATGCCATCGCGAACCCGCTCATCAACATCACGCTGCAGGGCCGCCACGACACGTACCCGAAGCGACGAGGCATGACCCGCGTCCCGGAACTCATGGATGCCGGCGTCAACGTCGCCTTCGGGCACGACTGCGTGATGGATCCCTGGTACGGCATGGGTGCCGCCGACATGCTGGACGTGGCGCACATGGGCCTGCACGTGGCGCAGATGACATCCACCAAGGGCGTCGCGCGATGTTTCGACGCCGTCACCACGCACGCGGCGGGCGTGCTCGGCCTGGACGATTACGGTCTCGCCCCCGGAAACCGCGCGGACTTCCTGCTGCTGCAGGCCGGTGACGTGCATGAAGCGATCCGGCTCAGGGCGAACCGCCTGCTGGTGGTCCGCGAAGGTCGAATCCTGTCCCGCTCACCTGAACGGCTTGCACGCCTAGACCTGCCGGAACGCCCGTCAGAGCTCACTCTCGAGTTCCGGCCGGGGTCGATTTCCTGAACCCGGCGGTTCAATAGCTGTCGCGACAGTGAACGCTTTCGCGGGACTTTCGATTCGTAGGACTTCGCGTTCAGCCTCGCCTTCCTAGCATCCGAATCGTCGATCGGCCGCGTGACGCGCGGCGTGACGATCGCACCGGGAGACAGGAATGAAAACGATGCTGCGCACCGCCTTCGCCGCCCTCGCGATGGTCGCTACCACCGCGGCCTTCGCCGACGATCATCACGGCCACGATCGCGGCCGCCACGGGCACGATGACCGTCGCGACGGCGGTCGCTGGCGCCACGACAACGGCTGGCACGGGCATCGTGGTCCGCCGCCGCGCTACTACGGGCATGGCCACGGCTATTACCGTCCGGCCCCGGTGTACTACCACCACCCGGCGCCGCGTTATTACGGCCACTACGGCCACTGGGAGCGCGGCCACCGCTACGGCGGGCGCCACGTCGTTGTCTACGACTACGGCAGCTACCGCCTGCGTCCGCCGCCGCGGGGCTACCACTGGGTTCGTGAGAACAACGACTTCCTGCTCGTGGCCATCGCCACCGGCGTCATCCTCGACATCGCCACCCGCTGATCGGAGAAACACCTCATGAAGATCCTTGGCAAGCTGGTTTTCTCCCTCGCCGCCGCCGGCGTTATCGCCCCGGCCTTCGCTTTCGCGCCGGCTCCGGTGCAGGACCATCGCGACTGGCACGACGACCGCCACGATGACCATCACGACAACCGGCATGACGATCGCCGCGACCACCACGACAACGGCAATCACTACGGACACGACAACCATCGCGGCGACTGGCACCCGGGTCCGGGCGGTCATTGGGAACGCGGTCACCGCTACGACGGGCGCGTCGTCATCGTGAACGATTACCGCGTGCGCCACCTGCGGGCACCGCCGCGCGGTTACCACTGGGTGCGCGCGGACAACAACGACCTGCTGCTCGTGGCGATCGCCACCGGCATCATCGCGGACATCGTCTCGCAGTAAGTTCCGCAGCGCACAACGGCATTCGAAGCCTCCCCTGCCTATACTCGTGCCGGGCCCCATGTTGGGCTCCCACAATTCGGGGAGGCTTCGATGCTGCAACAGTACGGTTTATGGATCGCGCTGGCATGTGCGGTCGTCGCGATTCTGTACGGCGCGCTGTCGGTCAGTTGGGTACTGGCGAGATCGCCGGGCAACGAACGCATGCAGGAGATCGCCGCTGCCATCCAGGAAGGCGCCCGCGCTTACCTCAACCGCCAGTACGCCACCATCGGTGTCGTCGGCATCGTACTTTTCCTTCTCATAGGCATCTTCCTCGACTGGGGTACCGCGATCGGCTTCGCGCTGGGGGCGATCCTCTCGGGAGCCGCCGGCTACATCGGCATGAACGTTTCGGTTCGTGCCAACGTGCGTACCGCCGAGGCCGCCAGGAGCGGCCTTTCTTCTGCCCTCGCAGTGGCCTTCCGTGGCGGCGCCGTCACCGGCATGCTGGTCGTGGGCCTTGGCCTGCTCGGCGTGGCCGGCTATTACGGCGTGCTCACCCACATGGGGTATGAGCAAACGCACGTGTTGCACTCGCTGGTCGGCCTCGCCTTCGGCTCCTCGCTCATCTCGATCTTCGCGCGCCTTGGGGGCGGCATCTTCACGAAGGGTGCCGACGTGGGTGCCGACCTCGTGGGCAAGGTGGAAGCCGGCATTCCCGAGGACGACCCGCGCAACCCGGCCGTGATCGCCGACAACGTGGGCGACAACGTCGGCGACTGCGCCGGCATGGCCGCCGACCTGTTCGAGACCTACGCCGTGACGCTGATCGCCACGATGCTGCTGGGCGGCGTGATGGCGGCGGAAGTCGGGCCGAACGGCGTCCTCTTCCCGCTGGTGCTCGGCGGCGCGTCGATCGTCGCCTCGGTGATCGGCACGTACTTCGTGAAGACGCGCGGCGGCAAGATCATGAAC
This sequence comes from Luteibacter sp. NPDC031894, assembly GCF_050273135.1. NCBI lineage: Bacteria > Pseudomonadati > Pseudomonadota > Gammaproteobacteria > Lysobacterales > Rhodanobacteraceae > Luteibacter > Luteibacter sp. NPDC031894. The sequence continues at coordinate 17,314 of NZ_JBNNMV010000002.1, forward strand.
GCGTTGTACGCGGGCGTGGCCGTGTCTGGCGTACTCGCGGCCATCGCCTTCTGGCCGATCACGCAGGCGCTGATGGCCGACTCTGGCGCGGGGCCGGGCCGCATCTACGGCTGCACGCTCATCGGTCTCGTGCTGACCGGCGCCATGGTGGTCATCACCGAGTACTACACCGCTACCGAATACCGGCCGGTGCGTCACGTGGCGCAATCGTCCACCACGGGCCACGCGACCAACATCATCGCCGGCCTGGGTGTCTCGATGAAATCCACCGCGCTGCCGGTGCTCGCCGTTTGCGCGGCGATCTGGGGAGCCTTCGCGCTGGCGGGCCTTTACGGCATCGCCATCGCGGCCACGGCGATGCTGAGCATGACGGGCATGATCGTGGCGCTCGACGCGTACGGCCCGATCACCGACAACGCCGGCGGCATCGCCGAGATGGCCGAACTGCCGGCCGAGGTGCGCGGTGTGACGGACCCGCTGGACGCGGTAGGCAACACCACCAAGGCCGTGACCAAGGGCTACGCCATCGGCTCGGCCGGCCTTGCCGCGCTGGTGCTTTTTGCCGATTACACGCATAACCTCGGCCTGCATTTCGGCGGCACGCCGGTGACGTTCGACCTGTCGAACCACTACGTGATCATCGGCCTGCTGATCGGCGGCCTCATCCCTTACCTTTTCGCCGCCATGGCGATGGAAGCGGTCGGTCGCGCAGCGGGGGCGGTGGTGGAGGAAGTGCGCCGCCAATTCCGCGAGATCGCCGGGATCATGCAGGGCACCACCAAGCCGGACTACTCGCGCGCGGTGGACATGCTGACCCGCTCCGCCATCCGCGAGATGCTGGTGCCGTCGCTCCTGCCGGTACTCGTGCCGGTCGTGGTGATCTTCGGCTTCAAATGGCTGGGTGGACCGCTGGCCGGGGCGCAGGCCCTGGGCGGCGTGCTGATCGGCACCATCGTCACCGGTCTCTTCGTCGCCATTTCCATGACCACCGGCGGCGGCGCCTGGGACAACGCCAAGAAGTACATCGAAGACGGCCATCTCGGCGGCAAGGGATCGGACGCCCACAAGGCGGCGGTGACGGGCGACACCGTTGGCGATCCGTACAAGGACACGGCGGGCCCCGCGGTGAATCCGTTGATCAAGATCATCAACATCGTGGCGCTGTTGCTGATTCCGTTGCTCTGATCCCGCATGGGGGGCGCTCCCGATAGGGAGCGCCCCTGCCGGAAGTCATGGCTTCGCCAAGCCGATCGCTGAGCTAAGGTCCGGATTCCGCTCCACATACGGAAACGAACCGATGCATCGACGCTGGATTGCGCTGGCCCTCGCCCTTACCTTCTGTGGCATGACACACGCCACCGACACCCCGAAGACCGCTCCCTCGCCCGCCAGTCAGGCCGGCGCCGAGGACGAAAACCTCTGGCTCGACGACATCGACGGCGCAAAGCCGCTTGAATGGGTCAAGGCACGCAACGCCGATACCGTGGCGAAGTATGCCCAGGGCCAGGATTTCAAGACGCTGGACGCGCGCATCCTCGAGGTGCTCGATTCCGAGGCGAAGATCCCGATGGTCAGCAAGATCGGCGACCACTACTACAACTTCTGGCGCGACAAGCAGCATCCGAAGGGCCTCTGGCGGCGCACGACGCTGGCGGAGTACCGCAAGGAATCCCCCGCGTGGGAAACCGTGATCGATCTCGACGCGCTCGCCGCGACGGAAAAGGAAAACTGGGTGTGGCACGCCGCGCAGTGCCTCAAGCCGGATTACCGCAGGTGCCTCGTCTCGCTTTCGCGCGGCGGTGCCGACGCCGACGTGGTCCGTGAGTTCGACCTCACGACCAAGACCTTCCTGAAGGACGGCTTCACGCTGCCGGAAGCCAAGAGCCAGGTCGCCTGGATCGACGACGACCATCTTTACGTGGCGACGGACTTCGGCCCCGGTTCCATGACCGATTCGAGCTACCCCCGCATCGTGAAGGAGTGGAAGCGTGGCACGCCCCTCTCGTCCGCGACCACGGTGTACGAAGGCAAGAAGACCGACATGTCGATCTGGGCCTTCCGCGATCGCACGCCGGGCTACGAGCGCGACTTCGTGTCGCGCGCGCTGGAGTTCTACAACAGCGAGACCTTCCTGCGTGGCAAGGACGGCAAGCTCACGAAGATCGACGTGCCGAACGATGCCGAGACCGATGTCGAGCGCGAATGGCTACTGGTCGAGCTGCGCACGGCCTGGACGGTGGGCGGCAAGACCTATCCTTCCGGCTCGCTCCTGGCGGCGAACTTCGACGACTTCATGGCGGGCAAGCGCGACATCGTCGTGCTGTTCACGCCGGACGAGCACACCTCGATGTCCGGCCATTCGTGGACGCGGCACCACCTGATCCTCAATGTGATGCGCGACGTGGTGAACGAGGTGCGCATCCTCACGCCGTCCGCCAAGGGCGAGTGGAAGAACGAGGTCCTGGGTGGCGCGCCCGCGCTGAGCACCATGCAGGCCGCGGGCATCGACGCCGACGACAGCGACGAGTACTTCCTCACCGTGTCGGGTTACCTCCAGCCGACCACGCTGTACTACGGCGTGCTTGGCCACGGCGATCGCGAGGCGCTGAAGCACAGTCCCGCGTTCTTCGATGCCTCGAAATACGTGGTGAGCCAGCACTTCGCCACCTCGAAGGACGGCACGAAGGTGCCTTATTTCGAGATCGCGCCGAAGTCGATGAAGGCGGATGGCCGCAATCCGACCCTGGTTTACGGCTATGGCGGTTTCGAGATCCCGTTGCAGCCGATGTATTCGGCGGGCGTGGGTCGTGCCTGGCTGGAGAAGGGCGGCGTGTACGTCGTGGCGAACATCCGCGGCGGCGGCGAGTACGGCCCGCGCTGGCACCAGGCGGCGCTGAAGGCCAATCGGCCGCGGGCTTATGAGGATTTTGCCGCGGTGTCGCAGGACCTGATCGACCGCAAGATCACCAGCCCCAAGCACATGGGCATGATGGGCGGCAGCAACGGCGGCCTCCTCGCCGGCAACATGCTGACGAAGTACCCGCAGCTGTACGGTGCCGTGGTGAGCCAGGTGGCCCTCCTCGACATGAAGCGCTACCCGCACATGTCGGCTGGCGCGTCCTGGATGGCCGAATACGGCGATCCGGACAAGCCGGAGGAATGGAAGTACATCCAGACCTTCTCGCCGTACCACAACCTCCATAAGGGCACGACGTACCCGCCGGTGCTGTTCACCACCTCGACCCGCGACGACCGCGTGGGCCCGGTGCACGCCCGCAAGATGGCCGCGCGCATGCAGGCCATGGGCTTCGACGCCAGCTTCTACGAGAACATCGAGGGCGGCCATGGCGCGGCGGCGGACAACAAGCAGTCGGCCTTCATGAACGCCCTGGCGTACACCTACCTCTGGGAACACCTGAAGTAGGACCTGGCGGCCCCAGGGTTCCCCCCGGGGTGGGCGGGCCGTATCCTATACGGCCCGCCTAACCCCTAGAAGAATCAAGGAACCCCATGGGTCTGCACCTCGTTTCCGCCGGCCGCAACGTGCCGGACGAAATCAACGTCATCATCGAAATCCCGAAGGATGCCGAGCCGGTCAAGTACGAAGTCGAGAAGGAAAGCGGCGCGATCTTCGTCGACCGCATCCTCTCCACGCCGATGCGCTACCCGTGCAATTACGGCTACGTGCCGGGCACGCTGGGCGGCGACGGCGACCCGCTCGACGCCCTGGTGATCCTCCCCCTCTCGCTGGTGCCGGGCTCGGTGATCCGCTGCCATCCGGTCGGCATGCTCAAGATGACCGACGAAGCGGGTGCCGACGAGAAGCTCGTCGTGGTGCCGGTCGAGAAGGTCTTCGCCGGTTACGCGCACATCCGTGACATCAAGCAGGTGTCCGGCCACTGGCTGGAGCGCATCGGCCACTTCTTCGAGCACTACAAGGATCTCGAGAAGGGCAAGTGGGTGAAGGTCGACGGCTGGGTTGGCGCGGACGAGGCCAAGGCCGAGATCACGGCCGGCATGGGCCGCTACAAGGCCGACAACTAAGCGCAGCGTTGCGGGGCCGCGGACGCGCCTTCCGGGCGCGCCGCTGGCTCGCAGGGTCTCTCAGCCGCGGCCGAGCAATGCGCGCAAGTCGATGATCGCCGCGTTCGCGCGGGACACGTAGTTGGCCATCACCAGGGAGTGGTTGGCGAAGAAGCCGAACGGCGAGCCATTCAGCACCACCGGGCTGCCCAGCGACTTCTGCGATTCTTCCAGCTCCCGGATCACCTGCTGCAGGCTCGCGTCGGCATTCTTGCTGCGCAGGATCGGGGCGAAGTCGTGGCGGATCGCCCTCAGTTGCTCCAGCAAGGTCCAGGTGTAGCCGCGGGCCTCGTAGAAGTTGTCGTCGATCTTCGACCAGGGCGTCTTCACGTAGATCGCTTTCGCCGGCCCGGCATTCGCGCCAACGGCCGCATCCGGCGCGGCATCCACTTTCAGCTGCCCCACGCTGGCCGACAGACGCTGCGACAGCGAGCCCAGGCGCGCCGACACCGTCTGCAGGTAGTCGGCGAGGTTGTCCGCGCGCGCGTAGAAGTGCGCGTTCGAATCCGCGGCGTCGGACAGTCGCGAGAGGTAATTGCCGAGATCGTCCACCGCCTTGCCGTACTGCGATTCCGAACTGGGCAGCAGCCAGCGATCGTTGGGGCTGTTGAGCAGCGGATCGGCCTCGCCAAGATCCTTGTCCTCGGTGGACTGCGTCTGCGAGCGACTGAAGTCGTTGCGCAAGGCGCGCGCCAGGTCGCGCGAGGCGGTGAGCGAGCCGAATTCCCAGTTGGGGACGTTGTCCATGAACACGCCGGGCGGCAACCTGTCGTTGCTCAGGTAACCGCCGCGCTTGTCCATCAAGGTTTCGACCGAGCGGATCAGCGTGTACGTCGTGACCGCGCCGGTGCTCATCGGCCGGCCGATGTCCTTCATGTGTGTCGTGGTGACCGCGACGGGGTCGAATGGCGCGGGCTCCTTGTCCCACCACCACATGAGCACCAGGACCAGCAGGATCAGGAAGGCCAACGGCAAGGCGATCGCCAGGCCGAGCGGGTTACGCCGGCGACGTGCCGGCGCGGGGGTGGCGGTCGCATTCATGGGCCTTCCTTTTCGTCGCGAACGTGAGCGCCTAGCTTACCTTGCTCAATGCGCCGAAGGCGCCGCGGTGTCGCCCTTCGCGCCGAGGTTCTCCAGCAGGGTGGCCATGTCCTCCGCGTGTTCTTCCTCCTGCGCGAGGATGTCTTCCATGATGCGACGGGTGGTCGGGTCGTCGTCACCGATGTACTGCACGATCGCGCGGTAGCTGTCGATGGCGATGCGCTCGGCGACGAGGTCTTCCTTGATCATGTCGACCAGCGTGGTGCCTTCCACGTAATCGGCATGACTGCGGGAAAGCAGGCCGTCCGGATTTAAATTGGGCGTGCCGTCGAGCTGGGTGATGCGCTCGGCGATGCGGTCGGCGTGCGCCTGTTCCTCGTTCGCGTGCTCGAGGAATTCCGCCTTGACGCTCTGCGAATGGATGCCCGGCGCCATGTAGTAGTGGTACTTGTAGCGCAGCACGCAAACCAGCTCCGTGGCGAGCGCCTCGTTGAGCAGCTTGATCACGGTTTCGCGATCCGCGCGGTAGCCGGACGTCACCGCGCCGTTGTCGATGTGCTCGCGGGCGCGCTTGCGGATGTTCTCAATATCGCTGATGAAGGGCTTGGATACCGACATGCCTCGTCTCCTGGGGATGGGACTGGGAAGACGAGGACGGTAGGGCTCCGGGCGGGAAATCCCGGTGAAGGATCGGGCCGTTTAAGGCATCCGCCCGGTCAGACGCTGACGTTGCGCGGCGAATAGGCGCGCATGAACATGTCCACCGCGGCCAGGGCATTGGCCTTGACCTCTTCGGCGAACTGCACGGCGCAGTCTTCGCAGCCGAACAGGCGGCGGATCAGCAGGTCGCCCTTGAGCAGGGCCAGGAACTGCGTGGTGGCGCGGGAAACGTCGGGGATGTCGAGCTGGCCGCGCGCGGCCGCGCCTTCGAGCAGGCGCTGCATGAGCTTGTGCATGCGCACCGGGCCTTCTTCCCACACCAGCCGGCCGAAACGGGGATTGCCGCCCGAGTGGCAGTCGGAAAGGATGGCGCGGAAGGTACCGACGGACTCCGTATTCGTTTCCATGGCCGCGTGACGGCTGGCGATGTTGGTCAGCGTGGCGCGGATGTCGGCGCCCTGGCTGAAGTCGAACAGGTCGTCCGGCAGGCGCTCCTGCACATGGGCGCGGATGACCTCGCGGAAGAGGTTGTCCTTGTCGCCGAAATGGCTGTAGACAGTGAGCTTGGACACGCCCGCGGACGCCGCGACGGCGTCCATGCTGGTACCCGCGAAACCGCCCTGGGTGAAGAGCGCCTTGGCCGCGTCGAGAATGGCCGCGCGCTTCTCCATGTCCTTCGGACGCCCGGGGCCCTGGGTCTTGAGTTTCGGGCTGGCGTTCATGGCTGCACCTTCACAAACAGAGATTATGACTTTATTATACGCGGCGGTTCAGTTATTTCCAGCAGGGTCCTGAGCGCCTCGTCTACCTTAGAATGGTAAATGGGGGTGCAACGGCGGTTCCCCATGGGATCGGGGCCCGACGCCAAGGGTTGTTCAGGTACCTGAGGCCATCCGGCGCGACTCGGGCATGACTTCCGTCAGTCCCGTCCGGTGACTTCCGGCACTTCGTCCCGGGGCACCGGCACCGCAGCCTTGAGCTATTGGGAAAACGGGCGCTAAGCGCTTATCCTTCCGAATCTTTTTGCAGCTTTCGTACGGAATACCACCATGGCGATGAATTTCGAGCAGGCCCGGCAAAACATGGTCGAGAACCAGGTGCGTCCCTGGGAAGTCCTCGACGCCGATGTCCTCGATACCCTGAAGAGCGTTCGCCGCGAGGATTTCGTCGCGCCGGCCCACCGTAACGTCGCCTTCGCCGACCTCACCCTGCCCCTGGGCCACGGCGAAGTGATGATGAAGCCGGTGATCGAGGGTCGCGTGCTCCAGGCCCTCGCGCTCAACAAGGTCGACGAGGTGCTCGAGATCGGCACCGGGTCCGGTTACCTCACCGCCTGCCTCGCCCGCCTCGCCAGCAAGGTCACCAGCATCGACATGCATGCCGATTTCGTCGAGGCCGCGCGTGCGCGCCTCGCCGCCGCGGGCGTGGCGAACGTGTCGCTGGAAACGGCCGAGGCCGTCAACGGCTACACCCCGGCGGGCGTTTTCGACGCCATCGTGGTCACGGGCGCCGTGCATGCCGTTCCCGAGAAGTTCGTTCGCTGGCTGAAGCCGGGCGGACGCATGTTCGTGGTACGCGGCGATTCCCCCGCGCAGACGGCGGTCCTGCTCACCCATGAGGGTGAAGGGCGCTTTCGCGAGGAGTCGCTGTTCGAAACGGACCTGCCGTACCTGGCGCATGCCGCGCCGGTGAAGCGCTTCGTGCTCTGACCCACCAGCTACCCATCACTTACAAGGCGAAACCATGCGCTTGAAGCTGCTCACCGTCGCGCTGGCACTGGCTGCGATGCCTTTCGCGAGCCAGGCGGAAGACTTGCTCGACGCCTACCGGCAGGCCCGGGCCAACGACCCGGTGCTGTCGCAGGCCGATTCCAACCGCCTCGCCACGGGCGAGGGCGTGGTCCAGGCACGCGCCCTGCTGCTGCCGCAGGTCAACGCGCAGCTCAGCCTCAACCAGAGCGACCCGAACGGTCCGTCGCGCTCGTTCGTCACCGACGCCGCCGGCAACCCGGTGGTCGACGGCGCGGGCAACCCGGTCCTCACCGGCGATGCCGGCCACACGCGCACCCGCGACGTCAGCGCCACGATCAACCAGAGCGTGCTCGACCTCAGCCGCTACTCCGACTTGAAGGCGGCGAAGTCGTCGTCGCAGGCGCAGGACGCCACTTACGAGGCCGCCCTGCAGCAGCTCGCTACCCGCGTGGCCACGGCATACTTCCAGGTGCTGACCAACGACGACGCGCTGACCTTCGCCAAGGCGAACGAACAGGCACTCGCGCGCCAGCTCGAGCAGGCCCAGCAGCGCTTCGACGTCGGCCTCTCCGCCATCACCGACGTGCAGGATGCCAAGGCTCAGCACGACACCGCGGTCGCCGCCGTCATCACGGCCGAGAACACGCTGGCCGACTCGCGCGAAGCGCTCACCCAGATCACCGGCAAGCCCGCCGACAACCTGAAGAAGCTGCGCGAGCAGCTGCCGATGGAAGCGCCGTCGCCGAACGATCCGAAGGCCTGGGTGGCCGAAGCGGTGAAGAACAACCCGTCGATCATCGCATCGCAGTACAACGTCGACTCGGCCGAGCACAGCATTTCGTCCGCGCGCGCCGGCCACCTGCCGACGATCGACGCCACGCTCGGCTACAGCAAGACCACGGCCTGGACGCAGAATGCCGGTACCGCCACCACGGCCGGTACGCTGGGCAACGGCGGCAACGGTCGCGGCGGCACCACCGTCGGCCTCACGCTCAACGTGCCGATCTTCTCCGGCGGCGCCACGCAGTCGCGGGTTCGCCAGTCGATCTACCAGCGCGACGCCGCGCAGGACTCATTGGAAGGCACGCGCCGCCAGGTCGTCCGCGACACGCTGAACTTCTATCGCTCGGTCGTTGCCGGCATCAGCAAGGTCGAGGCGACCAAGGCCGCGGTGGAGTCGTCGGAGAGCGCACGCGACGCGACGCAGGCCGGCTTCGAAGTGGGTACGCGCACGATCGTCGACGTGCTGATCGCGCAGCAGAACCTCACGCAGGCACTCAGCGATTACTCGCAGGCCCGCCACCAGTTCATCCTCGACAAGCTGCTGCTGAAGCAGACGGCCGGCACGGTGGACGTGAAGGACCTCGAAGCGGTGAACGCGCTGCTGCAGTAACGCGAAGCGGACGTGCCGTGCGTTGAAGAACGGGCCACCATGTGGCCCGTTTTTTTTTTGCCTATTCCTGCAACAGCCGGTCGACCAGCTCCATCACCTTGCCCACCGATCCGCGCTCGCTGTCGAACACGTGACGGGCGCGGGTGCCCATCGCCTCGCGCCGTTCCCGGTCGCGAAGGAGCGAAAGCACCTGCTCGCCGAGATCATGCTGGTCAGCGACGCGCTGACCGCCGCCTTCGTCGAGCAGGGCCTGGGTGATTTCCTCGAAATTGAACGTGTGCGGGCCGACCAGGACAGGCTTGCACAGCGCGGCCGGCTCGAGCACGTTGTGGCCGCCGATGGGCACGAGGCTGCCGCCGACGAAAGCGACATCGGCCGAGGCGAAAAAGCGCAACAGCTCGCCCATGGAGTCGATCACGAAACACTGCGTGGCGTGCCCGGGCGCGCCGTCGGCGCTGCGCGTGGCGACGTTGAACCCGAGGCTCCGCACGGCCGCTTCCACGGCCTTGAAGCGTTCCGGGTGGCGGGGCGCGATGAGCAGGAGGGCGTCGGGCAGGCGACGCATCACGTCGAGGTGGGCCTCGAGGACGCACATCTCCTCGCCCTCGTGCGTGCTGGCCGCGATCCAGACGGGGCGACCCGTGCCCCAGGCTTCGCGCATCGCCGTGCCGGCTTCGAGCGCCGCCTGCGGCACAGGCATGTCGAACTTGAGGTTGCCGGCCACCGTGAGCTGGCTCGGCTCGGCTCCGAGCAGGCGGTAGCGCGCGGCGTCGGTGCGCGATTGCGCGGCGATGTGGCTCACGCAGCGCAGTGCGCGCTTCACCAGCGAACTCATGCGCGCGTAGCCGCGCAGCGAACGTTCCGAGAGGCGCGCGTTCGCGATGAGCAGGGGAATGCCGTGACGGCGGCACGCGAAGTAGAGGTTCGGCCAGATCTCCGTCTCGACGATGACGGCCAGTCGCGGCCGCGTGTTGCGCAGGAAGCGCTTGACCGCGAACGGCAGGTCGTAGGGCAGGTAAACGCTGTGCACGCTGTCGCCGAACAGCTGGCGCACGCGCTCGGAGCCGGTCGGGGTCACGGTGGTGACCAGCATGGGCGCGCGCGGGTAGGCCTCCATCAGGGCCTTCACCAGCGGCTCGGCGGCGTTCACTTCGCCCACCGACACCGCGTGCACCCAAAGGCAGCCCGCCAGACGGGGCTCGCGGAACCGGCCGAAGCGCTCGCGCCAGCGCACGTGGTAATCGCCATAGCGCATGCCGCGCGCCATCAGGCGAAGCATCACCAGCGGCGTGAACAGGTACATGGCGAAGTTGTAGAGCAGGCGCAGGAGCACGCGTATCCCAGGTATTGCCGATAGCCCGGCAGTATAGCCGCCCCCATTCGCTACAATGCCCGGCCATGCCCGGTATGCCCCGTCCCCAACTCACGCGTGCCCTGCTCGCGCCCCGCCACTGGCCGGCGTGGCTGGGTGTCGCCTTCATCTGGCTCATCGCCCACCTGCCGTTCCGCCTCCTGATGCGCCTGGGGCGTCTGGCGGGTCGCCTGGCCCTGCACCTCAATCCCGAGCGGCGGCGCGTCGCGGCGACCAACATCGCCCTGTGCTTCCCCGAGCTCGATGCGGCAGCGCAGGCGGCCCTGGTGCGCGCTAACCTTTGCGACGTGGGCATGATGCTGGCCGAATTCGCGCTGGGCTGGATGGGCTCGGATCGCGCCATCGCCAACGTGCCCGTCACCGTCGAAGGGCTCGAGCACCTCGAGACGGCGCGCAAGGCCGGGCGTGGCGTCCTCCTCGTCGGCGGGCACTTTTCCCACCTGGAGCTGTGCGCCCGCCTGGTGTCGCAGCGCATCCGCATCGCGGGCATGTACCGGCGGATGGACTCGGACGTGTTCGAGTTCGCGGTCCTGCGTTCGCGCCTGCACTACGCGTCCGCGATGTTCGAGAAAGACGACATCCGCGGCACGGTCAAATACCTGAAGTCCGGCGGCACGCTGTGGTACGCGCCTGACCAGGACATGCGCAGCAAGGACAATGTCTTCGTGCCGTTCTTCGGCGTGCAGGCCGCGACGATCACCGCCACTCACCACCTCGCACGACTCTCCGGCGCGCTGGTCATTCCCTTCTACCATCGCCGACTGCCCGGCGACGCCGGCTATGCCATGCGCCTGGGCGCGCCAATGGAAGCCTTCCCCAGCAAGGACGCCGCACTAGACACGGCACGCGTGAACGCGCAGATCGAGCAGATGGTCCGCGAGGCCCCCGAGCAATACCTCTGGGTGCACAAGCGCTTCAAGACGCGTCCACCGGGCGAGCCGAAGGTTTATTGAATCACGGGAGCGTTCGCCCTGGCCGTTCGCGCGCCAGCGCGCTTCCCACAGCAGATGGCGTTACGTGTTCGTGGTGTGGGAAGCGCGCTGGCGCGCGAACGGCCGGAGCGAATCACAACCAGACCGCATCCCAGTACGGATACTCCAGCACCGCTCCCGCCAACCCGGCCCGCACCGGATTCGCGACGACGTAACGAGCAGCACGCTTGATATCGTCACCCGCCCTCAGCGCCCGGTCGTGAAATCCCTTTTGCCATAACCCGGGCGTTCCGAGTTCGCGCGAGGCGATGCCTTTGAACCGGGACATCGCGCGAGACAGCGGTTCATCGCCGAGTTCGATGAGGCCATGCCAATGATCGGGCATCAGCACCCAGGCCAGACATGCAGAGCGCGGCCATGTGTTTGCTGCGTGGCATATCCGGGCCACCACTCTCGCCTTGTCGTGATCCCTGAACAGAGGAAGGCGCGACGCCGTGGTCGTCGTAACGAGATAAACGTGACCTGGCAGCGACACCCGACCGGAACGAAACGCGTGGCTGTGAAATCGGATTGGCACCGATGCAGGGTCGAGCATCGAGAATGATCGGGAAAGTGGATTCGGGCTCGGATGAAAGGGCGCCGTAAGCTCGTTCGCGCGCCAGCGCGCTTCCCACAGCAGATGGCAACGGCGCTCACCATGTTGTGGGAAGCGCGCTGGCGCGCGAACCGGTTTTTCGAACCGTTCGGCTTTCGCTGATCTTTCCATATGCCGAACGCTGACAGAACCGCGAGAGGGATGATGTCATGCTGAAAGCCTCCGGAAAATGGACGCGCGTAGAACGTGCGTCGTGGTCACGAAACGGATCTTCCCATGTCATCCATTCTGCGTTTTGTACGCTCGTTGAGCGGGCGTGTCGGCTCGCACAGCACACGCGGGCGTGGCCTTAGTGCCACGCTTACCTACATCGGTCGCTGTATTGCGCGCTGGCGCCAGCACGATGCCTGGCTTGCCTTCCTCGAGTCGGCACCGATGGCCGGTATCGCGTCGATCGATCGCGTGTTGCCTGAGCGCTATCAGTACCGTTACATCAACCTCACGTGGAGCAGGCAGCAACGATTGCAGGCTTTGCGCGACCACTACGACTTCGCCCTCGCCCGCTTCCCGCGATCGCTGTTCCACATGCTCTATCGCGAGCGCCAGCTGCTTATCGGCAAACTGCGCTTGCGTGACGGCGACCATCTCTCGCTCTTCCTGAAGGCCCCTTTTCGTCGCAGTCGCGAAGGCGAAATCGGTCTCTTGCTCATGGACGCGAATGGCCTGCAGATCTCCTGCGCCACCATTACGATCATCGGTGGCGGCCAGGCCATGGTCATCGGATGCCTGCAAGGCGCCTCCAAGGACGCCGGGCGCGAGGTGGTGCGCGATCTCACGCGCCAGTGCCACGGCCTGCGACCGAAGAACCTCCTCCTGTCGATGATCCGCGCACTGGCCGAGGCACTCGATATCGAGCGTGTCGCTGGCATCGGCAATGCCGCCCATGTCTTCGCCGGCATCCCCGACAAGGTCAAGGCCGACTACGATGCGTTCTGGATGGAAGCCGGCGGCGTCCTGGGTGACGACGGCTTCTACGAGCTTCCGCCGCGCGAGCCCGTGCGCTGCGCCTCGGAGATCGAAAGCAAGCGGCGCGCCGAATTCCGCCGGCGCGAAGCGCTGCGCAGTGAGGCCTGCGAGTTACTCGTCGCGACGTTCGGTTTCGAACGGACGGCGGTGGCGCTCGCCGCCTGAGTGGCGAAGCTCGTAGAGCTTGGCGTATTTCAGGAACGCATAGAACGCGTGCACGCGGGCCGCGACGAAGCCCGCCCAGCCCCCGCGCCAATGACCACGCCAGAAGTAGTAGCGGGCGAAGGCGATAGCGGGATAGAAGACCATGCGCAGCCGAAGGAAGCGCGGCACGCGCGTATGCCGGTCGCGCACCTGTAGCGAGGAATAGCGATTGGCCTTGTCGACGCGGCCTTCGATGTCACGTTCGCCGTAATGGTCGATGATGGCATCGAGTCGGTGCACGGGGCCGTCGACAACGACGCTCTCGTGTACCTCGTGCCCGCTCATCCGCGCCCGCGTCCTGTCGAACAGCCGAACATAGTGGTTGAGCCGCGCGCGATCGGGCTGCCAGCGCCAGAACACCCATTCGCGGCGGAGCAGGACGTAGCCGGCGGCATCCGGCGCCTCCAGCACCCGGCGAATGTGCTCGGCAGCCGTTGTCGTAAGCGCCTCGTCGGAGTCCAGCAGTAGTACCCAGCGATGCCGCGCACGATCGATGGCCGCCTGTTTCTGCGCGCTATACCCGGCGAACGGCTGCACCTCGACACGCGCGCCGTGTTGGATGGCGATGTCCCGGGTGGCGTCGCTCGATCCGGAATCGAGGACAACGATGTCGTCCGCGAAGGCGACGGAAGCAAGGCAGGCGCCGAGGGTCGCGGCATTGTCGAACGTGGTGACGACGACGGACAGCGGCTCACGCACCTCGCCGGCCCCCCGCGTCGTCGGGAAGGTCGGCGAACAGGGCGGCGACCCATACTGCGAACAGCCACGCCGAGAGCAACCCCCACCAGGCCGAATAGAAGGCCATATGCGTGTTCAGGGGGAACAGGATCGCCACGAGGGCCACGGTCGCCGGAAAGGCCCGCGCGCGCGCGACGGGACCGGCTCGCCACCACGTGCGAACGGCGAGCACGACAGCCGCGAGCCACGCGAGCAACCCGATCGTGCCGGTTTCCGTCGCCACCTCGAGCAGCACCTGGTGCGCATGGCATGCCCCCTCACCTTCCCCGCACGCTTCCATCGTGAGGAAGTGGTCGTCCGGCGACGCGACCGACGGATAAGCCACGCGGAAGCCGCGCACGCCGACGCCGTTGACGGGATGCGCCGCATAGAGGCGCGCCGCCGTCGTCCAGATGTCGAGTCGCCCCGTGAGCGCCGAGTCCACGCCCGCGGACGTACCGGAGAGCGCCGGTGCCGTGTGCGCCACACGATCGCGGAAGCGCGGCGAGACCTGCCAGGCGAGCGTTGCGGCCACCGCCACGACCAACCCGGCGCCGAGGCACGCGGCGGCGAAGCGACGGACCGACCCGGCCTCGCGCCACAGGAAGGCGACGGCCACGAGCGCGTAGCAAAGCCAGGAGGCGCGCGATCCGGAAAGCAGCACCGGCCCGAGCGCCAGCAGGAACGCCACCACCAGCCCACGGCGACCCCAGCGCTCGCGGGCCGCCCAGAGCAGGAAGGGGGACAGGGCGGAAAGCGCCGGTCCGAGTTTCAGGTTCGTCGCGCCGAAGATGCCCGACAACCGCTCCGGATCGGATGCCCCGGCGAGGCCGTAGCCGGTCACCGCCTGGACCCAGGCGTCGGCGACCCAGACGGCAATCACCGCGGCGGTTGCCACGTACAGCGCGCGGACCTTGCCGGGCCGACGCATGGCGAAACAGGTGTACACGCCGAGCGGTGCGAAACGGAGGATCCCAGCCACCGTGCCCCAGCTCTTCCCCGGCGCGACCGCGTCGACGGCCGATATGAGCGCCGCGCCCGCGTACGCGGCGAACAACCAGAGGAAAAGACGGGCGCCGGGGTGGTGTCGCAGGGACGCGGGTTCCCGCACGAGGAGCAGGATGCTCCCCACCAGCGCCAGGAAGACGCCCAGCTCGGCGCTACGGCCGAGGGGCAGTAACGCCGGGACCAGCCAGATCGGAAGCAGCGGCGAGGCAAGGCCCGCCCGGATCGCCGCGCCGGGGCTGCGCCCGCTCACGCCGCGGGCACGCCTTGCACCACCTCGGCGTAGAGCGCCAGCGTGGCGGATTGCATATCCGCCAGCCGGTAGCTGCGCGGCGGCGGGATCGGCGGCGCGAAGCGCAGCAGTTCCGCCGCGCGCTCGACCAGCTTCTCGCGATCGCCCAGCGGCACGCGCCCCGCGGGATACAGCTCCGCCAACAGTTCGCCGACACCGCCGTGCGCGTAACCCATGACCGGCCGGCACAGGGCCAACGCCTCGACCACCGTACGCCCGAAGGACTCCGGGCGTCGCGACAGCTGGAGGATCAGGGCGGACATCGCGTAGACATCGCGCACATCCGCGCGCTGCGGGGTGATCACCACCTTGTCGTCCAATCCACGCTGGTGGACCAGGGCGCGCAATTCCGCGATGTAGGCTTCACGCCCCGGCTCGTCCGCCCCAAGCAGGAGCAGGCGCGCGTCGATGTCGCGTTGGGCGAGGTCGGCGATCAGTTCGATGGCGTCGGCGTGGCCCTTCAGCCGCGTGCCCCGGCCCGGCAAGGTGAGCAGCGGCGCGCCCGCCAGTTGCGGGTACTGCTCGAAGAAGGCTCGCTGCCAGGTGTCGTCGGGGCGATAGCCGTAAGGGAACGCGTCGGTGTCGATGCCGCGTGGGATCACCGTGATGCGTGCCGTATCGACGTCGTCGGGGTAATGCCGGAGCACGTAGTCGCGCAGGGTCTGCGAGACCACGATCACCCGCTCGCCGCGCATGAGGATCGCGCTATAGCGTCCCGGCGTGTTCAGGCCATGGACGGTGGTGACGAAGTGCGGCCGGGGCTTCATGCCGCGCATGGCCCACCAGCCGATCCACGCGGGAAGGCGCGAGCGGGCGTGCACGATGTCCGGCTGCAGCTCGCGCAGAAGGTTGCGCAGCTTGCCCACGGTGAACAGCGTGCCGAAGGATTTCCTGCCGATGGGAAGCGTGACGTGCACGCTGCCCTCCGCCTCCAACTGCTCGACCATGCGCCCGCCGGCGGACACGACGATGGAGCGGTGGCCAGCCTCGACCAGGGCGCGACCGATTTCCAGGGTCGAACGCTCGGCGCCGCCCGAGTGAAGGGCGGGGATCAGTTGTACAACGGTCATCGTCCGGTTGGCGGAGACGGTGGCCATGGGTCGGTCCGATGGGAGGGAGGTACGCAGGACATGCAGGAAGCATGCCCCTGAGGCCGATCAGTCTTTCAGTACGTAAACCGCGCCGCAATAGGAACACTTCGACGTGCCGCCGTCGTCCTCGATGGGCAGGTAGACCCTCGGGTGCGAGTTCCAGAGGTACATCCCCGGCATCGGGCAGGACAGCGGGAGGTCGGCCCGCGTGACGTCATAGCGGTTTTCGGCGTTCGCCGGGATCAGCGGCGCGGCCGCGGGATTGGGGCGCATGGGGAAACTCCGGGCGATGCGGTGAAACAGGGAGCAGCGATGGTAGCAAAAAAGGAAACCCGCGCCGTTGCCGGCGCGGGTTTCGTGGCCCACCAGGAAGGGGGCGGCTTACTTCTTTTCGGCAGCGGCGTCGTGGGCCTCGCTGGTGATGCGGACCTTGATCTCGTCGGAGACGTTGGGCACGTAGGCGCCCACGCCGAAATCCGAACGCTTGAGGGTGGTGGTGGCGTCGAAACCGATCGTCTGCATCTTCATCATCGGATGCGGGCCGACCTTGTTCAGGGTCACGTCGAGCGTCACCGGCTTGGTCACGCCGTGCACCGTGAGGTCGCCGACGACCTTCAGCTTGCCCTTGCCGGCCGGGGTCACCTTGGTGCTCTTGAAGGTCACGTTGGGGTACTTGGCGGCGTCGAGGAAGTCGGCCGACTTCAGGTGCTCGTCGAGCTTGGGCACGAAGGTGTCGAGGCCGGCCATCGGCAGGGTCGCCTCGACGGTGGCCTTGGAGGGATCCTTTTCGTCATAGACGAGCGTGCCGTCGACCTGGCCGAGGTTGGCACTCGGGTTCGAGAAGCCAAAATGGTTCCAGCTGAACAGGACCATCGTATGGCCCGGGTCGAGCTTGTAGGTCACCGGGGCGGCGACGGCGGTGCCGGCGGTGGCGAGCAGGCCCGCGAGGGCGACATAACGAAGGATGCGCATGGTGGATCTCCTGCGGTGAAAGTGGGAACTGCCAGACAACAAGCGGGACCGGGGGCGGCCACCGCGGGAAAGGAATCAGAGGATCTCGGCGACTTCGTCGAATTCGAAGCGCGGCAGGCGGCCGAACATGTTCGTGCCGGGATCGCCGTAGCCGATATTTACCAGGAAATTCGCCTTGATCTGCGTACCGGCGAAGAACTCCGCGTCGACGCCGGCGAAGTCGAAGCCCGTCATCGGCCCGCAGTCCAGGCCCAGCGAACGGGCGGCCATGATCAGGTAGGCGCCCTGCAAGGTGCCATTACGGGCCCCGTGCTCCTTGATGGCTTCGGGCTTGCCGGCAAACCAGCTGCGCGCGTCGGCGTGCGGGAAGAGCTTCGGCAGGTGCTCGTAGAAGTCGAAGTCGGTGGCGACGATGGCGGTGACCGGCGCTGCCATGGTCTTCTCGGCGTTGCCTTCGCTCAGGAACGGCTTGAGGCGCGCCTTGGCGTCCGGCGACTTGATGAAGCGGAGGCGCATGGGCGACATGTTGGCCGAGGTGGGACCCATCTTCGCGAGGTCGTAGATGCGGCGGACCTGCTCGTCGGTCACTTCCTTCGGAAGCCACGCGTTGTAGGTTCGCGCGGTGAGGAAGAGCTGGTCGAGGGCGGCATCGGTCAACGGGGCGCTCATAGGTATCCTTGTACAGTGAGGTGCGCCAGGGCGATCCCGGCATTCACACAGTGTAAGCGTCACCATGCCCCCGTGGCCGGTCGAACAAGGAACGAACTGTGCCGAAATCGACAACAATCGAGTCCATCGGCGCGCTGCCCCGGGAGTCGTGCTGGGTCCTGACGGATGGTGCCGCGGGCAACCGGCGGCAGGCGCTGGCCCTGGCGGAAGCCCTGACCCCGTCGATCCGGGAGATCGTCGTGGACCTCCGCGCGCCCTGGTCGTGGTTCGCGCCCCGGCTCCTGCCGGGAGCAAGGCTGGCGCTCGGCCGCGACGAGGAAACCCTGCTGCCTCCCTGGCCAAAACTCGCGATCGGATGCGGGCGCCAGGCGGCCTGGGCCACGCGGCACATCCGCCGCTGGTCGGCCGGCGCCGCCCTCACGGTGCAGATCCTCGACCCGCGCATCGACCCGGCACACTGGGACCTGGTGGTGGCGCCGCGGCACGATGGCCTGCGCGGCGACAACGTGCTCAATCCCTTGGGCTCGCTGCATCCCATCGACGATGCATGGCTCGCCGACGGTCGTGACGCCTTCGCCCAATTCGCCCTGCTGCCGGGACCCCGGCTGGGGGTCCTCGTCGGCGGCGCGCGCCACGGCGCGCCGTTCGACGCACCGGCGAGCGAGGGCTTCCTCGCCGCCGTCTGTGCGCGACACGCGGCGGACGGCGGCTCCGTACTCGTCGCTGCCTCACGGCGAACGCCCGCGGCGGCCCTGCCCCGCATCCGCGATGCCTTCGCCGATCTGCCCGGGGTGGTCTGGACGGGGAGCACCGATGGCCCGAACCCCTATCCCGGCATCCTCGGCTGGGCGGATCGGCTCGTCGTGACACCCGATTCGGTGAACATGCTTTCGGAGGCGTGCGCGACGGGACGGCCGGTACATACGGTCGTGTCGGCTCCGTTGCCAGGGAAGCTGGCGCGGTTTCACACGGAACTGCGCTCGGCAGGGCTGCTGCACGATGTGGATGCCGTGACGCCGGCGGAGCAGGTTCCTCTTCGCGAGACGGCGGCGATCGCCGCGGAAGTGAAACGGCACCTCGGCTTGCTTTAGGCGGTGGGTCGCGAAACCGCTCAGGCGTCGACGTAGCGGGCGGCGTCGCCGACCCAGCGGGCGATCAGGTGCTCGCAGCGTTCGGGATGGTGCTTCATCATCGCTTCGGCCACGCGCTGCACGTCGGGCATGAGGTGCGCGTCGCGCGCGAGGTCGGCTATGCGGAACTGCAGTTGGCCGGTCTGGCGTGTGCCGAGGACTTCGCCGGGGCCGCGCAGTTCGAGGTCCTTCTCCGCGATGCGGAACCCGTCGTTGGTTTCCCGCATGACCTGCAACCGTTCCTTCGCCAGGCGCGACAACGGCGTCTGGTAAAGGAGCACGCAGTTGGACGCGATGGCACCGCGCCCGACGCGTCCGCGCAACTGGTGCAGCTGGGCGAGCCCGAGGCGCTCGCTGTTTTCAATGACCATGAGGCTGGCATTGGGCACGTCCACGCCGACCTCGATGACGGTGGTCGCGACGAGCACGGCGAGTTCGCCGGACTTGAACGCATCCATGATCGCCTGCTTTTCCTTGGGCTTCATGCGGCCATGGATAAGCCCCACCGCGAGATCGGGCAACGCCGTCGTGAGTTCCGCATGCGCCACTTCGGCGGCCTGCGCATCGAGTTGTTCGGACTCCTCGATCAGCGTGCATACCCAGTACACCTGGCGGCCCTGCATGCACGCCGCGTGGATGCGTTCCATGACGTCGTAGCGGCGCTCGTTGGAGAGCGCCACCGTCTGCACGGGCGTGCGTCCCGGCGGCAATTCGTCGATCGAGGACACATCGAGGTCCGCGTAGGCACTCATGGCGAGCGTGCGCGGGATGGGCGTGGCGGTAAGCACCAGCTGGTGCGGAATGAGATCGCCCTCGGCGCCTTTGTCGCGCAGGGCCAGGCGCTGGTGCACGCCGAAGCGGTGCTGCTCGTCCACGATCACCAGGCCGAGGCGCGCGAATGCCACGCCTTCCTGCATGAGCGCGTGCGTGCCGACCACGACGTGCGCGCTGCCATCCGCCGCATGGCCGAGGGCACTCTTGCGCGCCCTGCCCTGCACCTTGCCCGCCAGCCACTCGACAACTAGGCCAAGCGGCTCGAGCCACGCGCGAAAGTTGCGAAGGTGCTGCTCGGCGAGCAGTTCCGTCGGCGCCATCAAGGCCACTTGGTACCCGCTTTCCACCGCGGCGACGGCGGCAAGCGCGGCGACCACGGTCTTGCCGCTGCCGACATCGCCTTGCACGAGGCGCAACATGGGATGGGGCCGCGCGAGGTCGCGCGCTACGTCGCTGGACACGCGCGCCTGCGCACCGGTCAACGCGAACGGCAGCGCGGCCAGCAGGCGATCGTGCAGCGTGCCGGCACTCTTGAGCGCCGGGGCCTTGCGCTTCTTCACCGCGGCGCGCATGCGCCGAAGCGTGAGGTGCTGGGTCAGCAGTTCCTCGAAAGCGAGGCGCTTCTGAGCCGGATGACGGCCTTCGCCGAGTTGGCGCAGGTCCACTTCCGGCGGCGGCCGGTGCACGTAGAGCAGCGCGTCGCGCAGCGACGTGAGGCCCGGCGGGAGCGGCACGCCGTCCGGGATGAGTTCCAGCCGATCGTCGGCGGGCAAGTGCGCCAACGCGCGCGACACCACGCCGGCCAGCCGGCGCGGACCCAGCCCTTCCGTCGTCGGGTAGACGGGCGTCAGACGCTCGTCCACCACGACGGGCTCATCGGCCTCGATCCGCTGGTACTGCGGATGGACCATCTCGAGGCCCTGCGGCCCCTGACGCACCTCGCCGAAGCAGAGCAGGCGCGTGCCCTTGGCAAGTTGGTCGACCTGCGCCTTGCGGAAGTGGAAGAAGCGCAGCAACAGGACACCACCGGACTCGTCGCCGATGACGACCTTCAGCTGGGGCCGGAAGCGGAACCCGCGTTCGACGAAGTCGACGATGCCTTCGACCTGGCCGCGGTCGCCCGGGCGCAGGTCGGCGAGCGGCAGCACGCGGGTGCGGTCCTCGTAGCGCAGCGGCAGGTGGAACCACAGGTCCTGCACGGTGCGCAGGCCGAGGCGACCCAGCGTCTCCGCGAGCGCGGGCCCCACGCCGCCGAGCGACGTCAGCGGCGCGCGCCCCGGATCCGTCGGGATGACTGCGGGTGCGGGCGTGCGGCTGCCGGCCACGGGGATCGCTGCAACCTCAGGGCAGGACGAGGATCGCGTCGACTTCGACCTGGGCGCCCTTCGGAAGACCGGACACCTCGATGGTCGAGCGCGCCGGATATGGCTGCTGGAAGTACTCCGCCATGACGGCGTTCACGGCGGCGAAGTTGCCGAGGTCGGTCACGTAGATGCCCACGCGCACGATGTCGGAGAGCTTCCCGCCGGCGGCATCGGCCACGGCCACGAGGTTGTCGAACACGCGGCGCGTCTGCGCGGTGATGTCGCCTTCCACGAGGTTGCCGGTCGCGGGATCGAGCGGAATCTGGCCGGAGAAATACACCGTGTTGCCGGCACGCACGGCCTGCGAATACGGGCCGATGGCGGAAGGTGCCTTGTCGGTGGCGATGGTGCTGCGGCTCATGGGCTGTCCTCGATGGGGTATCGGGACAGTTTATAGGAGACCTACAACGGGTGGCGGTAGACGCCGCTGACGACACCGGTGCGGCGAACGCGGCGCATGACGTCGGCGAGGTGCTTGCGATCCTTCACCTCGATGGCGAAAAGGAGCGTGGCCGCGGTGCTGTCTCGCTCGATGTATTCCACGTTCTCGATGTTCGAGCCGGCATCGGCGATGGCCGCCGCGACGGTGGCGAGGACGCCCGGCCGATTGAGCACCTCGATGCGCAGTTCGGCACGGTAATCGCCCGTCACATCGCGATCCCACTCGATGGCCACGATGCGTTCCGGCGTCTTGCGGAACTCCGCCACGTTCAGGCATTCCACCCGGTGCACCACGATGCCCTTGCCCGAGGACAGGAAACCGATGATTTCGTCGCCAGGCAGCGGGTGGCAGCAATTGCCGAAGCTGAGCACGCCGCGCTCGGCGCCGCTGATGCGGATCTTTTCCGCGGCGTGCTCGGCTGGTTGCGCCGCGCGCTCTTCCCGCGGCCCGAGGAGCGCGACGAGCTGCGCCGCGATCTGGTCGGCGAAACGATTGCCCAAGGCGATCTCGGACAACAGTTCCTCGAGGCGCTTCAGCTTGGATTCTTCAAGGAAGCGGTCGAGCGTGGCCGCGGGCACCGCGTCGAGGCTGAGGCCGCGGGCATCCAGCGCGCGATCGAGCATGCGGTGACCGAAGTCGACGGCGTCCTCGTGCTGCAGGTGCTTGAGGTACTGACGGATGGCCGTGCGCGCCTTGCCGGTGACCACGGCCTCGAGCCATGCGGGATTCGGCACGGCGGAGGGCGCGGTAATGATCTCCACCTGCTGTCCGGACACGAGGCGCGTGCGCAGCGGCACGAGCTTCTTGTCGACGCGCGCCGCCACGGCGTGGTCGCCGACGTCGGTATGCACGGCGTACGCGAAATCGAGCGCCGTCGCGTTGCGCGGCAGGGAGAAGATGTCGCCACGAGGCGTGAACAGGTACACCTCGTCCGGGAACAGGTCGATCTTGACGTTCTCGAGGAACTCCGACGCCGATGGCGTGTTCGCTTGGCTGTCGGCCAGCGCGGAAAGCCATTCGCGCGCACGCGCCTGTGCGCTGTTGGCCGGACCGGAATCGCTCTTGTACGCCCAATGCGCCGCCACGCCGCGCTCCGCCACCGATTCCATTTCCGAGGTGCGGATCTGGATCTCGATGGGCGCCCCGAAGGGCCCGAGCAGCACCGTGTGCAGCGACTGGTAGCCATTGCCCTTGGGAATGGCGATGAAATCCTTGAAACGTCCGTCCACCGGCTTGTAGAGGCCATGCACCGCGCCAAGCGCCATGTAGCAGTGCATCGCGGAATCGGTGATGACGCGGAAACCGTACACATCCATCAGCTGCGCGAACGACTTGTGCTCGTTGCGCATCTTCGAATAGATGCTCCATGCCGACTTGATGCGGCTGACGGCGCGGCCGGGAATCTTCTCGGCGGCGAGGCGGCCCTCGAGGGCCATCTCGATCTTCGCCATGGCCTCGCGGCGATTGCCGAGGGCGGCACGGATGCGCTCGCCGATGATCCGGTGGCGGTCGGGATACAGGGCCTTGAAGCCGAGGTCCTGCAGCTCGGCCTTGAACTTGTTCATGCCCAGGCGCTGGGCGATCGGCGCGTAGATTTCCAGCGTCTCGCGAGCGATACGCCGGCGCGACGGGGCATCCTTCGCCCCCAGCGTGCGCATGTTGTGCAGGCGATCGGAGAGCTTGATGAGGATGACGCGCAGGTCGCGCGCCATCGCCAGCAGCATCTTCCGGAAACTCTCCGCGTCGGCCTCGGCGCGACTGGAGAAGCGCATCTTGTCCAGCTTGGTGACGCCGTCGACCAGCTCGGCCACGGTTTCGCCGAAGGCACCGGCGAGCTCGGCACGCTCCAGCCGGGTGTCCTCCAGCGTGTCGTGCAGGATGGCCGCGATGATCGTCTCGGCGTCCAGGCCCAGCTCGGCGAGCACGTGGGCCACGGCCACCGGGTGGGTGATGTAGGGCTCACCCGACTTGCGGGTCTGGCCCTCGTGCGCGGCGGCACCGACGAGGAAGGCGCGGCGGATGCGCATGACCTGCTCATGCGGCAGGTACGCAGCCACGCGCTCTTCGAGCGCCTGCACATACGGAGGCACCGGTCGGTCATCGACCACGTCGGTCAGTTTTTTCGCAGGTATGACGTTCATGGAGGAACCTTCCGCCTTCAGGCGACGGAGCCTCCCGCGCGCGGCTTCAGGGGCCGCGCATCAACGTGCGCAGGATCCGGATGATTGCAGGGCCGACAGCGACCCGGCGTCATCAGTCATCCCCACCCTTCGAGAGGTCGTCGTCCACTTCCGTGGCGGCCCACTCGAGGGCTTCACGCTCGGCACGCTCGCGCGCGGCGCGGTCGATCTCGTCGATCATCTCGTCGTTGACGCGGCGATCGGCGATTTCGCGCAGGGCAAGCACGGTCGGCTTGTCGTTGCTCGGATCGAGGGTCGGTTCGGCACCCTTGGACAGCTGGCGGGCGCGCTTGGTCGCCATGAGCACGAGCTCAAAGCGGTTGTCGACTACCTCGAGGCAGTCTTCGACGGTAATACGGGCCATTTCAAATCCTTGACATCAAAGACACTTCTGGGTGAGCAGTGTACTTGCCCGCCCCGTTGGCTGGCAATTGGGGGAGGGGTATGATGCGCGGTTCTGCCAAGACGGACGGCCCTGGTGCAAATAATAATACCGCACGGTACAATAAAGAACCGCCCCACCCCCAAAGCCGCATCGATGCACCCCAGAAACCTGCCCCGGATGGTCCGCACGGCGCTCGGCGCCCTCGTTATCCTCCTCCTGGCCGCCTGCCATGTGGCACCGCCGCGGACGGACGACCCGAACGAGAACTTCAACCGTAAGGTCTACGCCTTCAACGACACGTTGGACAAGGCGGTCATCCGCCCTGTCGCCGTCGGGTACCGGAAGGTGACCAACCCGCCCGTCCGCACGGCGATCAGCGACTTCTACACGAACATCCGCCTGCCGATCACGGTGGCCAACGACCTGCTCCAGGCCCGTCCGAAGCAGGCCCTGCAGTCCACCAGCCGTTTCGTGGTCAACCTCACCATCGGCTTCCTGGGCTTCAAGGACCCGGCCAGCCTGCTCGGTCTCCCGCTCGAAGAGAACGACTTCGGCGTGACCCTGGCCCAGTGGGGCGTGCCCGAGGGCGAGTTCCTGATGCTGCCCTTCGTCGGCCCGACCACCGTCCGCGACGTCTGGCGCCTGCCGGTCGACAGCTATTTCTTCGATCCGATCAGCTACTACTCGCGTAACCACGAGTTCAAGTACGACCAGCAGTACGTGCCGCAGGTCCTCTACCTCGTGACCCTTCGCTCGCGCGGCATCGATGCCGAAAGCTTCCTGGCCTCGGCTTACGATCCGTACGTGTTCATGCGCGACGCCTACCGTCAGCAGCGTCTCTACAAGAACTACTACGGCAACCCGCCGCCGGAAGCGATCGAGCAGATGCAGGGCCTGAACGACAGCAAGGACTTCGATCCCGACAAGCTGCTGGAAGAACAGCACACGTGGGAACGGAAGAACGGCGAACAGCCGGAATGATCAGCTCTCGGCGTCGACCCGGCTGGCGGCCAGCCGGCGCAGGCGGCGATTGCTGATGGTCAGACCGGTCACCTCGCCGGAGGCTTCCCGGGCGAAGGTGACGGTGCCGCGCGAGCCGATGAAACGGTCGCCACCCACGGCTTCGAGTGTCAGGTCGTAGGCGCGCGGCCAGGTAAGCCGTAACTTGCCGCCCTCGACGCGGACCGTGTAGGTCATCTCCGTTTCCTCGCTGCGATAGTCGCCGGCCAACACCGCGAGCGCCTCAGGCCCGGGCAGCGGATCGGTGATGCGAACGAAGCCCCTCGTGGTCGGCCAGAAATCCCGGATGGTCAGTTCGGAGCCTTTGAACCGCCATTCCTGCTGGGACTCGCCCAGGCGGAACACGCCCTTCCCCACCGGGACCATAACGGTCGGCGCGTCGACCTGGCGCAGGGCGCCATCCTTCCATTCCAACCGTACGACCTCGTCCGTGAGCGGGCTCCAGTACGCACCGGCGAGCACGGATTGCTCGGCTTCCGGCATCGCGACCGGCGGTGCGAATCTCCGGCCTCGCGCGCTGTCCCCGAGATAGATGTCAGCCACCTTCCGCACGAGCTCGTTGGGACCAGAGCCTCCGGCGTTGCACAGCGCCACGATCGCGAGGCGCTGGTCCGGGAACAGGATCGAATCCGCACGGTAGCCGCCGTCCGCGCCGTCATGGCTCACCATGCGCACGCCGCGATAGCTGCCGAGGCGCAGGCCCGCGCCATACTCGATCGGGGTGCCGTCGTTGAGTACGCCGGACGTTTCCATCCACTTGATGAGCGCGGGGCCGCCCACGCGGGCATCGACCAGGTTCTGTTCCCACTTCAGCAGATCGCCGACCGTGGTGAGCAAGCTGGTCGAACCGTAATGGTCGATGTTCGGGACGGCGATGTCCCAGCCGCCTCCCGCGCGGGCCACATAGGCCGGTGAGCGCCGCGGTACGAGGGCGGTGTGATCGTCGCGGAACCGGCTGTCGGTCATCCCCAGCGGCTCGAAAATCCGCTCCTGCGCGAACTCTCTCAACGGCTTGCCCGACACCCGCTTCACCACCAGGCCAAGCAGGGTGTAAGCGGCGTTGCCGTAGACGACCTCCGTTCCCGGCGCGAAATTCAGCTGGCGCTGCCGGCTCAGCACGCGAAGGATGTCCGCTTCCGTATAGACGTCGTCGCCGCGCCAGCCCGCCAGGTTCAGCAACTGGCCTTGCTCGCGCAGGCCGTTGGTGTGGTGGACGAGGTGTGCAAGGGTGATCGTCTTGCCGTAATCGGGCATCTCCGGCACGTACTTCCGGACATCGTCGTCGAGGGACAGCTTGCCCTCTTGGGCGAGCAGTCCGATCGAGAACGCCGTGAACTGCTTGGCTATCGACCCGACATGGAGCACCGTGTCCGGCGCCATGGGCACGCCTTGCTCGAGGTTCGACATGCCGTAGCCGCGCGCATAGTCGAGCGCGCCGTCCTTCGAGATGCCCACGGCGCAGCCGGGCGAGGGCTTGCCATCCGGCGGCTGGAACAGGCGGTCGACCTGCTTGTGCCGGCTAGTCGCCGATGCGGACTGGGCGGGGGTCTCGGGCGCGACGCCGAGGCAGGTCGCGATGGCGGTGGCGAGGACGACGGACCGGACAAGGCGCATGGCTGCTCCGACCTGGCTTGAGGTGGCCGAAAGCTAGCACGGCCGCCAATGGCCGGAACAGGTAGCCGTCGGCGGTGCTCAGGCGGAGATGAGGAGCGAATCGACGCCGGAGACGCGGGCCAGGGCGAGCAGACCGGCCGGCGCACCGACGACCGAAAGCGCCGTGCCCTTGCCGCGCGCGTGCGCAAGAAGCGCCAGCACCGTGGCGAGCCCGGCACTGTCGGCCTGGGCGACACCGGAGAGGTCGAGCGCGACCTGGCGCCCCCGGTCCAGTTCGGCCCGGCCGGCGTCGAGGACGTCCGACGCGGTCGCGAACGTGAGGGCGCCGGAGACCGCGAGGGTCTCCGGCGCCGGATGGCTCAACTGGAACGCGGCCTGGCTCACTTCTTCGCGCCGCCGCCCTGCTGCTGCATCTCGTCGATGGCCGCCGAGCCCTTCTGCTCGAGGTCGGCCGTGAGTTGGTCGAGGCCTTCCTTCTTGATCTCGGCATCGACCTGGTTGCGGTAGTTGGTGATGTACGAGATGCCCTCGATGATCACGTCGTAGGCCTTCCAGTCACCCGTCTTCGACTTGCGGAACGCGTAGTCGACCGACACCGACTTGCCATCGTCGAGCATGACCTGGGTGCGAACCACGGTGCGCTTGTTGTTGAGGTCGCCGCTGAACGGCAGCACCTTCACGCGGCCACGGGTGTAGTTCAGCAGACCTTCGGCGTAGCGGTGGGTGATCGAGTTGTAGAACGCTTTCGCGAAGCGCTCGCGCTGCTCCGGGGAGGCCTTCGACGCGTTCTGTCCGAGGACCAGGATGGACGCGTAGTCGATGTCGAAGTGCGGCAGGAAAACATCGTCGATGACGGCGATGAGTTTTTCCTTGTCGCTCTTCAGTTCGGCCTGGTGGCCTTCGATGGCCTTGGCGAGGTCGTCGGAGATCGTGGTAACGATCGCTTGCGGGGACTCGGTAGCCGCGGCCGCCGGCGCGGCGGCATCCTGGGCGATGGCGGGCATGGCCACCGCCGCGGTCACGGCGAGGGCGATGGCTAGGGAAAGCTGACGCATCATGCGGTGTCTCCTGGTCCGGCCTTACTTCTTGCCGGCGTTATCGGATGGGGTGGCACCCTGGGCGCCACCGGACTTGTTCTCGCTCGGCGAACCGTTCACCAGGAACTTGCCGATCAGGTCTTCCAGCTGCAGCGCGGACTGCGTCAGCACGAAGCTGTCGCCGTCCGCCAGGTATTCCGGCGACCCGCCGGGCTGGATCGCAACATACTGGCTGCCGATCAAACCGCTAGTGAATACGGCGGCCGAGGAGTCATCCGGTATCTGGGAGTAGCGCTTGTCGATCGCAAGGGTCACCGTGGCTTCCACCGCGCCCGGTTTCACCACGACCGATTCGACGCTGCCGATCGGCACACCGGCCATCTTCACCGCCGCGCCCGGCTGCAGGCCGCCGATATTGGTGAAGCTGCCGGTCACGTGGAAGGTTCCACCCAGGCGATCCGGCGCGCTGCCGCCGCCGAAGAACTTGCCGAGCATTTCCTCCAGCTGCTGCGCGGGACGGGTCAGGCCGATCTCGCCGCCTTCCTTCACCGGGGTCTTCGACTGCCCGAACTGGATGCCGACGTACTGGTCGCCGAGCAGACCGCTGGTGTAGATGGTGGCGACCGAATCAGCGGGGATGTCCTTGTGGCTGTCGTCGATGGCGAGGGTGACCTTCGCCTCTTCCTTGCCCGGCACGAGGTCGATGGCCTGCACCGAGCCGACGCGGACGCCGGCGACCTTCACGGGCGCGCGGACCTTGAGCTGCCCGACGTTGGCGAACCGGGTCTCCACGTTATAGGTGGAGCCACGGCTGGTATTGGCCACCGAGGTGGTCTGGGTGGCGAGGTACGCCAGGGCGGCAAAGCCGAGCACGATGAACAGGCCGGTGCCGACGGCATAGGAACGTCTCTGGGTCACGGCACGATCCTCGGGTGGGCGATGGGGGAATGGGCGGTCATGGCGGGTCTCCGGTGCCTCAGATCAGGAACGAGGTGAGGACGAAGTCCAGCGCCAGGATGGCGATGGACGAGGCCACCACCGTGCGCGTCGTCGCATAGGCGACGCCTTCGCTGGTGGGCGGGGTGGTGTAGCCCTGGAACACCGCGATCAGCGAGACCACGATGCCGAAGGCGATGGACTTGAGGAGCACGCCGTCGACGATGTCCTTATGGATGTCGACGGTGGCGGTCATGTTCGACCAGAAGGTGCCGTTGTCGATGCCCAGCCAGGTCACGCCGACCAGGTGACCGCCGAACACGCCCATGGCGCAGAACACCACGGCGAGCAGCGGCAGTGCGATGACGCCGGCCAGGAAGCGCGGCGCGGCCACGTAGGCGATCGGATCGACCGCCATCATCTCCATGGCGTCGAGCTGGTCGGTCGCACGCATGAGACCGATCTCGGCGGTGACCGACGTACCGGCGCGGCCTGCGAACAGCAAGGCGGTGACGACAGGTCCGAGTTCACGGTAGATGGCGATGGCGACGACGGTGCCGGTCGCCGACGTGCCGCCGAAGATCGAGAGCACGTCGTACAGCTGCAGGCCGAGCACCATGCCCACGAAGAGGCCGCAGGTCATCACGATGGTGAGGCTCATCGCACCGACGAACCAGATTTGCCGCAATGTCTCGCGGCCGTGCCGGAAGCTGCGCGGGATGGCCGCGAGGATCGTCAGGAGGAACAGCCCGCAGGCGCCGATCTGCGCCAGGCTGCGAACGACGACGTTGTCGTCCCTGCTGGTCATGCCTTGCCTCCGGGGAAACCGAGCGCGCTGGCGTAGTCGCCGGCGGGATACTGGAACGGCACCGGGCCGTCGGCCTCGCCACCGAAGAACTGCGCCGTCCACGGCGAGCCGTCGCTGGCCAGCGTGGCGGGATTGCCCTGCGCCACGACCTTGCCGTTGGCGATGAGGTACACGTGGTCGGCCACCTTCTGCACGGCGGCCAACTCGTGCGCCACGAGGACGCTGGTGATACCCAGTGTCTCGTTGAGCGTGCGGATCAGCAGCAGCACCTGGTTCAGGGCGATGGGGTCGAGACCCACGAAGGGCTCGTCGTAGAGGATCAGCGCGGGATCGAAGACGATGGCGCGCGCGAGGGCCACGCGGCGGGCCATGCCGCCGGAAAGCTCCGTGGGCATGAGACGCGCGGCGCCGCGCAAGCCCACGGCCTGGAGCTTGTTCAGCACGATATTGCGAATGAGCTCTTCCGGCAGCTTCGTGTGCTGGCGCAACGGGAAGGCGATGTTCTCGAACACGTCGAAATCGGTGAGCAGCGCGGAGTTCTGGAACAGGTAGCCGATCCGCTCACGCAGTTCGAACAGCTTCTCGCGCGACAGCGCCGGCACGTTCCGGCCGTCGACCTCGACGCTGCCCGCGTCGCCGCGCATCTGGCCGGTGATGTGCTTGAGCAAGGTCGTCTTGCCCGTGCCGCTGGGCCCCATGATGGCGGTGACCTTGCCGCGGGGAATGTCGAGGTCGAGATTGTCGAAGATGGTCTTGCCGTTGAGGACCGTGGTGAGTCCGCGCACGCGGACGATGGCGTCGTCGGTCATGGGGCGAGGAGCTCCTCGATCAGCGTTTCATGGCGGCGCGCGGCCAGTGGCGCGCGCTGGCGCACGGCGCGGACGATCGACCGAAGATCGCCCAGGGCGTCCTCGAAGCGGTCGTTGACGATGATGTAGTCGAACTCGTGCGCATGGGCGATCTCCTCGCGCGAGTTGAAGAGCCGGCGCTCGATCACCTCGGGGCTGTCGGAGGCCCGGCCGCGCAGGCGGCGCTCCAGCTCCACCCGCGACGGCGGCAGGATGAAGACGCTCACGCAGTCGGGCTTCCGGCTACGTACCTGGCGCGCGCCTTGCCAGTCGATCTCGAGCAGCACGTCGCGGCCCTGGGCCAGCGTGCCCTCGACCACGGTGCGGGAGGTGCCGTAGAGGTTGCCGTGGACCTCGGCATGCTCGAGGAAGATGCCATCGGCGATCTCCCGCTCGAAGTCCGGCCGCTCCACGAAGAAGTAATGCCTGCCGTACTCCTCGCCCACCCGGGGCGGGCGCGTCGTGTGCGAGATCGACAGCGAGATGTCCGGCTCGCACTCGAGCAGCGCGTTGACCAACGTGGACTTGCCCGCGCCGGAGGGCGCAGCCACCACGAACAGGGTGCCTTCGGTCATCCGCGGGTAACTCGTTGGGGGTACATGGCTCGCTCCCGGTGGCACCGGCGCACCGAACGGGTCGGTATCGGCACGCATCCTGTTGTGCAAAAGGGGATTGTACCGGGTTTCCGGGCCGGGTCGGCCAGCGCGGGACGCGAGCACGGCAAGGGTGTGGGTCCGCCAGCTGGAAAATCAGTTTCGCAAGCAACGTTCCTGTGCCATCAGTCATGCACGAAACCCCTATAAAACAGGGCTCAAAACGCAATTCGATTACGCGTGTTTAATGCGCGCCGGCGCAACCTGAATCTGCGTCGGGGCAACCGCCCGGCGCACGACCGGTCCATCGATTTACGCTCGCCCCTTAGGCAGTCGCCGCGGGCGAGGACGCGAGACCCGGCTCGCCCATCCGCTTCCGCACGAGTTCGTGCACCGAGGCATGGCCATGTACGTCGCCCTTACCATGAATGCGCTCAACTATTATCCGCACAAGCTGGAGTTCGAGACCGCGCGGCAGGACGCCTCCCGGCGGCATAACTGGTCGCCGGGCTACTACGGCACCAGCGATGACGTCGCGCTGGGACACACCCTGGACGAAATCGCCGCGCGAGATCTTGCGCAGCCCGCGGCCCCTGCCGAGCCTCGCCAGGCCGCACCCGATGCGGATGTCGAAACGGCCGACGCCTAGCGCGCGTCGTCCGTGCCGCCCTCGGGCCGCTTGTAGACCACCCCACCCTTCATCACGAAGGTCACGTGCGCCAGCGTCCCGATGTCCTTCGTCGGATCCCCCGGGACGGCGATGATGTCGGCATCGAGGCCGCTGCGCAGCTGGCCGATATGGTCCTGCTGGCGCAGCACCTTTGCGTCGACCGCGGTGGCGGCCAGCAAGGCCTGGGCGGGTCGCATGCCGTCGCGCACCATCCACTCCAGTTCCTTGTAGTTCGTGCCGTGGGTGAACACGCCCACGTCGCTGCCGTTGCCGATGGTCACGCCGGCGTCCATCGCCCGCTTGAACGCCTGCGCCGATTTCTCGATGGCCTCCGTGGGCGGCTGGCCGGGCTTCCAACCGCCAAAATACTCGGCGTAGGCCGCACTCGCCTCGAGCGTCGGCATGTACGCGACGCCGTGCTTCTTCATGAGGGCGAACACTTCGGGTGTGCCGTCGTAACCGTGCTCGATGGTGTCGACGCCGGCAAGCACCGAACGCCGCATGCCTTCGGCCGTGCTGGAATGCACCGCCACGGGCAAGCCGAGCGAGTGCGCTATGTCGACGCCCGCCTTCAGTTCCTCCTCGGTGAACGTAGGCACGGAGCCCTTGCTCTTGCCGCAGTGGTAGTCGGCGTAGATCTTTATCCAGTCCGCGCCGTGCGCCGCCTGGTCGCGCACGGCGTCGATCATTTGCGCCGTTCCGCTCACCGGGATGCCGCCCTGCGGCAGGTCGATGTCGTCGCGGAAACCCAGCGGGCCAGGTCCGTAACAATGTCCCGCGATGGTCGCGCGCGTCGCGACGAAGAGGTGCGGACCAGGGATCAGCCCCTTGTCGATGGCGCGCTGAACGTCCACATCCGCATAGCCCGCACCTTCCGTACCCAGGTCGCGCAGGGCGGTGAAGCCGCTCATCAGCGTGTCGCGCGCGTGCTTCACCGCTTCCACGGTGCGGAACGCGAGCGTCTCCTTCAGTACCTGGTCGTTCCAGAGCGTCTCGTTGTACGGATGCAGGAAGATGTGCGAGTGCGCGTCGATCAGTCCCGGGAGCAGGGTCGTGCCGGGCAGGTCGATCGTCTGCGTACCGGCGGGTGCGCTGACCTTCGCCACGGGCCCGACGTCCGCGATCTTCCCGCCTTGCACGAGCACCACCCACCCTTCGTGCGTCTGCTCGTCACGGGCGTCGAAGACACGGTCGGCCTTGAGCAGGACCGAGTCAACGGACGGTGGCGCATCGGCACCGACGCACGCCATGGAGAACAACGACAGGGCAAGCAGCGCCCACAGCCTGGTGCGTCGAACCATTACGTTTCTCCCCTCGCAAACCAGTTATATGACCGAAATGGCACGTCGATTTCAACGAACAAGTCGCTCGTTTTCAATCGCCCGGACGGTACGTCCGCTCCACATGCCCCTGCAGATCCTCCGGCCAGAAATAGACTTTCCGCAAATTCCCGGTCGTATAGCGCTCGGCCTCGTCGTTGAAATGCTTCGAGGCCGGGTCGCCGCTTTCGCCGCCCGCCGTGATCGCCCTTGCACGCACCTTGTCGCCCAATTCGACAACGGCGACAAAGCTGTTGCCGCTGGTGCCGTAGTAGCGTTTCGTGCCGGGCCAGCGGTGGGCACCGAAGGACGCGAGCGAGCCCCAGCGCGATGAGGTGAAGGGCACGGGGATGCTTGGCTTCGCGTCGTCGAACGGCTGCTTGATGGCGCCGTCCACGCGCTGGAAGCGATTGACTTCACCCCAGGGCACGCCCCAGCTGCCGAAGTCCTTTTCCAGGCGGTCGGCGGCCTCGGCCAATGCGGCGAGGCGTGCCTGAGGCCCGGCCTTCTCGGCCATGACGTCGTAGATCGAAAGACCCTCGGCGGTGTCGAGTTTGCTGGCCTTGTCCCAGAGGATGTCGCCCCAGAACACCGCGAGCGACGTCGGCAGGGAGGCGATGCCCCAGCGGTAGTCCCAGGTGCGCAACAGGGCGACCGGACCGGCGAGCTGGCGTTTCATCGGATCGGTCGCCGGCAGTGCGTCGTAGTCCGCGATGAGGATCGGCAACTGGCGCGCGAACGCCGGGAGGTAGGGATCGAAAGCGGCGTCGATGAGCGAGGCGAGAGTGAATCCCTGGCGACCGGTAAGCACGCGGGTGGCATGCAGGCCGCGCGGATTCTCGCCGACGGCATCCATGTAGCGCGGGAAGTCCCCCTGCTTCGGGCTGTCCGGGCCGGCGGCCGAGTACGGCCAGTCGTTGGTGTTGAAGATCCATCCCGTCGCTGGATTGAACAACCGCGGGGCCTTGTCCAGCGGCAGCAGTCCCTTCCATTCGGTGTCGGGGTTGCTGCCATCCACCGGCTTCGTATAGTCGAAGCGATCGTCGCGTTTCGGTATGAACTGGGGATGCAGGTAGGCGATATTGCCCTTGTCGTCCGCGTAGATGGTGTTGTTCGACGAGTTCGCCTTGAATTCCGCTACCTTCATATAGGTGGCGTAGTCGTTGGCCTTGGTGCGCAGCCAGCTCTGCTGCAGCGCCTCCAGCGGCTTGTTCATCAGCGCCTCGGCGATCCACCTGTCTCCTTCCGCGCGGACGATGGGACCGTGGTGCGTGGCATACGTCGTGAAATGACGTTCGACGGTTGAACCGTCTGCGGAGCGAACCGGCACCACGATCTCACGCACGGTCACCGGCCGAAGCGCCTTTCCGTACCGGTAGAACAGCTTGCCGTCCTTGCGTTCGATCGTTTCCGCGAATTCGTCCACCACGTCCGCGCCGGTCGACGTATGCATCCAGCCGATGTGTTTGTTGAAGCCCTGGTAGATGAAGAACTGGCCCCAGGTCACGGCGCCATAAGCGTCCAATCCCTCGTCACTGGACATCTGCAGTTCCGAGCGGAAGAAGAAGGACGTGTGCGGGTTGATCAACAGCAGCGCGTGACCATCCGTGGTGAGCTTCGGCGCAATCGCGATCCCGTTCGATCCCGTCGGTTCGGCCCAGCTCGACGGAGGCACGACTTGCGCGAGCGCGCCGGCAGGATCCTTTCCGTAAAAGGCCTGAAGGCCGGACGGTTTCACCCGCTCGATGTCGCCACCGATGCTGCCCTCGCTGAAGCTGAGCGCCATCCACGGCTCGAAGCGACGGATCACGCGGGGATGCACGTCGGGATGCGTGGCGAGGTAGTAGTTGAGGCCGTCGGCCCAGGCGTCCATCAGGCCCTTGAGCCACGACGGCGCACGGCCGTACATCGCCTTCAGCTCCGTCTCGTCGACGAACAGGCGCTGGCGCAGATCGGTCCACAGCGCCGATTCGCCTTCGGCCTGCGCCATCCATCCCAGTGACGTGAGGTAATTGGTCTCGACGCGATTGAAGTCGTCTTCGGCCTGCGTATAAGCCATGCCGAAGACCGCATCGGCATCGCGCTTGCCATGGACATGCGCGATGCCCCAGTCGTCGCGGACGATCGTTACCGCGGCCGCCTCCTTCTTCCAGCGCGCGTCGTCGGCCGGTGCCGGACGCGCGAACGCGGCGGGGCTGGCAAGGACCAGTGCGAGAAACAGGAGGTTCCGGCGAAGGATCATCGGGGAGGGCTGCCGTGGAAGCGATCGTCGATGCTAGCGCCGTTACGCCGCGCCGGGTCAAGTGCCCGTCGTCCCGCATCGCGCTTCCGCGACGCCATCGGGCGTCGAGGTGCGTCTTCAGAGGTGCTTGGCGATCAGGTCGTGCAGCGTACGACATGCGTCCGGTATGCGTGTTTCGTCCGCCGTGGCGACGCCGAGGAGCAAACCGCGGTCGGCCTGGCTCTGCGGATCGAACCAGCGGCTGAGTGGTTCCGGCCCGAGTCCCAGGCCACGCGCTTCCTGCGCCATCGCGACATCGGGCGCGCCGTCGGGAAGGCGCAAGAGCACGCCGAGGCCACCGATGCGTACCTCGTAACCGAGGCCTTCGAGGGTCGCCCGCACCAGCTCGCCCCGCTCCGCGTAGATCCGCTTCATGCGCCGCAGGTGACGCATGTAGTGTCCCTCGCGCATGAAGTCGGCGATGGCATGTTGCACGGCCGGACCCGGCGAGGAGCCCAAGCACAGCACGAGCTCGTTGAAGCGCTCCACCAGGGCTGGCGGGACCACCACGAAACCCAGGCGAAGCGACGGGCTGACGGTCTTGCTGAACGATCCGATGTGGACCACGCGTCCGAAGCCGTCGAGCGAGGCGAGCGCGGGGGCGGCACGCCGCTTCAGCTGCAACTCGCCGAGATAATCGTCCTCGACGATCCATGCGCCGCGACGGGCGGCCCATCCGATCAGGTCCATACGGCGCTGCAACGACAGGGTGCCGCCGAGCGGCGCCTGCTGGCCCGGCGTCACCAGCACGACGTCGGCGTCGGGCGCGTGTGCGATGCCGTGGGCGATGTCCATGCCATCGTCGTCCACCGGCACCGGGACAGGCGTGACGCGCGCGAGCTCGAGCGCGCGGCGACTCTGGAAGAATCCCGGGTCTTCCATCCAGGCGGTACCGCCCTCGACCTCCAGCAGCCTGAGCACATGCCCAAGCGCACCGGTGAAACCGGCCATGATGAAGACCTGCGACGGGCGGCAGTCGAAGCCCCTGGCGAGCGCAAGATGAGCCGCGATCTCCCGCTTCAAGGCGAGCTCGCCACGAGGGTCGGGGTACACGGCGCGCGCTGCCGTTTCCGCACGGACCGCGTGCGCCCGCAGACGACCGAGCAGCCCGACGGGGAAACGGTCCGACGACGGCACGCCCATCTGGAACATGGTTGGCGGCGCAAGGAGGTGCGCGTACTGCGAGGGCGTCGCTTCGAGAGTCTCGGACGGGATGCCACTGCCCGCTCGAACGGCTTGCTTGGCCACCCTGGTGCCACCGGAACCGGCCGACACGACGACCTGCTCGTCCGCCAACCGCTCGTAGGCCGACTTGACGGTACCCCGTGCAACCCCGAGCTGCGCCGCCAGGGTGAGCCAGGACGGAAGCCTTGCACCCGGTGCCAGCGCGCCGCTTTCGATAGCCGCGAGAACGCCAAGACGGATCTGCTCCGCCAGCGTAGTGCTGGCGGCGCGATCGAGGCGGATATCCAGCAACGGCGTCATGAACGAGATGGTACATCCGGGTCGCGTATTCCTGGTCCTTTCCTGTGCACTGACGGGCGGCGCACCATGGCGCATCCCCCACGGAGTCACCCCATGAAACCGCGTCGAATCCTCACGATCCTGCTGTGCGCCAGCCTCACCGCCGTGTCGGCGGGTGCGGAAGCGCACGGTGCCGGCGACAACGTCAAGCCGAACTTCTCGCACGCCATTCCGAACATCCCCGGCAAGACACTCACCGCGGTCGAAGTCATGTACCCGCCGGGCGGCTCGAGCCAGCCCCACACCCACGCGAAATCCGCCTTCATCTACGCCTATGTCGTCTCCGGCGCGATCGAAAGCCAGGTCGACAATGGCGCGACGCGCACATACAAGGCGGGCGAGTCGTTCTACGAAGAGCCCGGCCAGCACCATGGCGTCAGCCGCAATGCGAGCAAGACGGAACCCGCGAAGCTGCTCGCCGTGTTCGTCGTCGACAGCAACGAAACGACCCTGACGACGCCGGATAAATGAGGTGGCCGTCGTGAACCTGTCCACCCACCGCCTCGGCGTCGCCATTCCCGACAGTCGCATCGCTCGCGAAGCGGCGGAGCTCCTCCGCGATACCGGGCACCACCTGTTGTTCCAGCATTCGCACCGCGTGTACTTCTGGGCGGCGTTGCTCGGCAAGCGCGAGAACCTGGCGTATGACCCGGAGCTCCTCTACACCGCGTCGATGTTCCACGACCTCGGCCTGACGGAGCGCTTCCACACGAGCCAGCTACGCTTCGAAGTGGACGGCGCCAACGCGGCACGGGACTTCCTGCGCGGCCATGGCATCGCCGAAGCGGACGCACAGAAGACCTGGGCGGCCATCGCCTTCCACACCACGCCCGGCATCCCCGAGTTCCTGCATGCGGAAGCCACCTTGCTCCACGTCGGCGCGGGCATGGACGTGGCGGGGCGGCACTACACCCAGTTCACGGACGAGGAGCTCGAGGCCGTGACACACGCGTATCCGCGCGAGAAGACCTTCAAGAACGACATCATCGACGTCTTCTACGACGGCATGAAGCACCGTCCCGCCAGCACCACCGGCACGTTCAACGACGATTTCATCGCTTGCAGGGATCCGAGCTTCCAGCGCGTGGACATGTGCAGCGTCATCGCCGCATCGCCCTGGGCGCACTGAGGCCCTAGCCTGCCGCGTGCGCCAGCGCGTAATCGATGGCCGCACGCACCGCCGCCACCTGCGCGTCATTGCACTGCTGCGGCGTGGCGCGCGGGCTATCGGGATAAACCTCGGTCGTGGTCGTGTAGCGGGCGTTCGTGATGCCCGCGCACAGCCCGAGCTGCTTCAACGCGTACTCGATGACACCCGGCGCCACCTGCGGGGAGCCAATGATCTCGCCGCTGGCGTCGGCCGGCGCGATGTGGGTGACCTGCGCGACGGCGTCGATGATCGCCTGCTGGAACGCCGGTTGCGGCTTGTCGCTGTCGTCCACGAGGTAGAAACCGTCCGGCACCTCGCCGGGCTCGAAAACCTTTCCGTCGCGTGCCGCCAAGGCGGGACGGAATTCGGATTCGTCGGAGTCGGTGGTCTCGTGCAGGTCGATGTGCATGAGGATGCGGTCGCGCAGCGGTGCCAGCAGTTTCACCAGGGCCGCCGCCTCGCCGGACGGGCTGCCCTCACGGAAGTTCCGGTTCGGATCGATGGCATCCGGATTCCAGCGGTTGATGCGCTCGTAGGCCCAGGGACTGACGCAGGGGACCACCAGGAGGTTCGCGCGGCCGGTGTAGTCGTCGCCATGGTCGCGCAGGAACTGCAACGCGCCGTGCACGCCGCTGGTTTCGTAGCCATGGACGCCGCCGGTGACGAGCATCACGGGAAGATCGTCGCGCCAGCCGCGGCTGCGCACGGCCAGCAGCGGGAAGGACTCACCAGCGTACTCGAGCGCGCCGTAGACGGACACGTCGAAGCGGTCGCGGAGCGACTCGATGGGCTGGAGGACCTCGTCCGCGTAGCTGCGACGCTTTACCTGGCGTGCGCGCCACTCGGCGATTTCCGCGGCGCCCCACGGATGCAGTGGCGTGCCGATGGGATAAGACGAAGGCGTGGTCATGGCGAGCGATCCCGAAATGGAGGGTTCTGGAAGGTAGCGATAGGCCGCGGCGGTTACATGCGCGCGGGCACGCGAATACCGAGCAAGTCGAGGGCCTCGGCCAGCACGCCACGCGTCAATCCGGCCAGCGCCAGGCGCGAGGCACGTTCCCCTTCGCTTGGCGCCGCAAGCACGGGGCATTCCGCGTAGAAGCGGCTGAAGGCTTGCGCGAGGTCGTAAGCGAAGTCGGCAATCTCGTTCGGTGCGTAACGGGCCGCCGCCGACGCAACGACATCGGGGAAGCGCGCGCACAGCAGCACCAACTGGCGCTCCGTGGGCTTGCGCACGTCGATGGAGCCGGCGGCGAAACCTTCCCGCGTGGCCTTCTCGAGCATCGACGAGATGCGCACGCACGCGTACTGCACGTAGGGGCCGGTCCGACCTTCGAAGGAGACCATGCGCTCGGCATCGAACACGTAACCCGAGGTGCGGTACGTCGACAGGTCCGCGAATTTGACGGCGGCGATGCCGATGGCGGCCGCCAGCTCGGACGCCTCGTCGGCGTCGCTCGGCGATGCATCGGTGGATTGCCGCGCTCGCGCCTTGTCCAGCGCGTCGGCGAGCAGGTCGCGAAGTTGCGCGACGCCGCCATCGCGGGTCTTGTACGGCTTGCCGTCGGCGCCGTTGACGGTGCCGAAGCCCACGTGGACCAATGTCGTGCCCTCGGCGAATCCCGCCACCTGCGCAGCGCGGAACACCTGGGCGAAGTGCAGCGATTGCCGCTGGTCGACCACGTAGACGATGCGCGCCGGACGATGCCGCGCCTTGCGATCGACGATCGTCGCGAGATCGGTGGTGGCATACAGTGCCGCGCCGTCGGATTTCTCGAGGAGCAACGGCGGCATCGGCGACTCGTCGTCGTCCCTCGCCACCTCGATTACCAACGCACCGTCGCTGCGAACCGCGACGCCGCGTGCGACAAGGTCGGCGATCATCCCCGGAATGAGCGGCTGGACGTGGCTTTCGCCCAGCAGTTCGTCGAAGTGAGCGTCCAGGGTCGTGAAATCGCGCGCCTGCGCATCCAGCGACACCCGGCGCACGGCTTCCCAGATTCGCATGTGGCGCTCGCTGCCGGACTGCAGCTCCGCCGTCGCGGCGCGCGCGATCGCCATCCGCTCGGGGTCCGCCTTGCACGCCGCGGCCACGCGTGGGTAGAGCTCCTGCAAGGTCTGCATGTCGAACGGCGGATCGTCGCGCCAAGGGCCGTCCTCGGCGAGTTCGGGCCAGCGCACGAGGGCCTCGGAAATCAGCATGCCCATCTGCAGGCCCCAATCGCCGAGGTGGACATCCCCGATCACGCGGTGGCCTTGCGCGGCGAGGATCCGCCGCAGGCTTTCGCCCAACACCAGCGATCGCAGGTGACCGACATGCAGCGGTTTGGCGACGTTGGGGCCGCCGAAGTCGATGACGATCGTCTCCGGCGATTGCGGCAGGATGCCGCCCCGCGGCGCGGCGGCCTGCGCTGCGGCGAAATGCGACAGGAGACCGTCGGACAGCCTGAGGTTGATGAAGCCAGGTCCCGCGATGCCGACCTCGGCAAAGTCGTCGAGCGTACCGAGTCGCTCCGCGACGGCGCTCGCCAACTCGCGTGGCGGACGCTTCAACCGTCCGGCGAGCGCCATGATGGCGTTGCATTGCAGGTCGCCCAACTCCGGGCGCTGTGCCGGCACGGCGCGCACACCCTCCGTGTCGAAGCCGCATGCGGCGAAGGCGTCGGCCAGGAGGCGATCGACATGGGCGAACAGGGTCGCGTCGGCGGACGACGGCATGGCGGGAATCCAGGAAGTCACGGTCACTCGATGTTCTGCACTTGCTCGCGCATCTGCTCGATCAGCACCTTGAGTTCGACCGCGGCGTTGGTGGTGCGCGAGTCGACCGACTTGGAGCCCAGCGTGTTCGCCTCGCGGTTGAATTCCTGCATGAGGAAGTCGAGGCGGCGTCCCACCGGTTCCTTCAGTGCCAGCACGCGGCGCGCCTCGGAAATATGGGTGGCCAGGCGGTCCAGTTCCTCATCCACGTCCATGCGGGTGATCTGCAGCACGAGTTCCTGCTCGAGGCGGCCCGGATCGGCCGGCTGGCGGATGTCCGCGAGGCGGGACTCGAGTCGCGCGCGCAGCGCCGTGCGGATCTCGGGGAGCCAGCCGCGGACGTCGGTCACGATCTTGTCGATGCCATCGAGGCGTTCACGCAGCATCTCGCCGAGCTTCGTGCCTTCGCGCCCGCGCGTGTCGCCCAGCGCCGCGAGCGCGCGATCGAGGACGTCGAACAGGGCGGCCTGCAGGGCATCGGCGTCCGCCTCCGGCTGCTGGAGCACGCCCGGAAAGCGCAGGAGCTCGGTGAACTGCACTTGCATGCGCGGAAAGCGCTGTTCCAGGTCCAGCGCCAGGTCGGACAGGCGCGAGAGCACCGCGCCATTGACGCGCAGGCCCTCTCCCGAGCCCGGTTCCGCGCGCAGGCGGACGGTGACGTCCACCTTGCCGCGCGAAAGGCGGGCGGCGATGCGTTCGCGCAAGGCGCTTTCGAAGCCACGCATTTCGTCGGGCAGGCGCGGGCTGATCTCGAGGTAACGGTGGTTGACGGTGCGCAGCTCGCAGGTGAGCGTGCCCGAGGGGCCGTTGCCCTCGGCGGAGGCATAGGCGGTCATGCTGCGGATCATCGGTTGCCTCGCGCTCGCGCGTCGGGAAAGGGCGCAATGGTAAACTGACCCACCGCCCGTGCCCAAATCAGGCCCCACATGACCCTTACCCGTCCTAGCGGGCGCGCCGCCGACCAGTTGCGCGCCGTCAGCATCGAACGCCATTACACCCGCCACGCGGAAGGCTCCGTGCTCGTTTCCTTCGGCGACACCAAGGTGCTCTGCACCGCGTCGATCGAGGAGCGCGTGCCGCCGTGGCTCCGCGGCAAGGGCGAGGGCTGGGTCACCGCCGAATACGGCATGTTGCCTCGCGCGACCACCGACCGGACCCAGCGTGAAGCCGCGCGCGGCGGCCAGGGTGGCCGCACCATGGAGATCCAGCGCCTGATCGGCCGCT
Organism: Luteibacter sp. NPDC031894; assembly: GCF_050273135.1. Taxonomy (NCBI): domain Bacteria; kingdom Pseudomonadati; phylum Pseudomonadota; class Gammaproteobacteria; order Lysobacterales; family Rhodanobacteraceae; genus Luteibacter; species Luteibacter sp. NPDC031894. The sequence continues at coordinate 59,173 of NZ_JBNNMV010000002.1, forward strand.
CGCTGCGCGCCTGCGTGGATCGCGCCGCCCTCGGCGAGCGCGTGATCACCCTGGACTGCGACGTGATCCAGGCCGATGGCGGTACGCGCACGGCGGCGATCACGGGGGCCTATGTGGCCCTCGTCGACGCGGTGGCGACCCTCACCAAGCGCAACGCCATCAAGCGCAATCCGATCCTCGGCGCCATCGCCGCCGTTTCGGTCGGCGTCTATAACGGCGTGCCCGTGCTCGACCTCGATTATGCCGAGGATTCGAACTGCGACACGGACATGAACGTCGTGATGAACGACGGCGGCGGCTTCATCGAGGTCCAGGGAACGGCCGAGGGCCATGCCTTCCGCCGTGACGAAATGGACGCCCTGCTCGACCTCGCCAGCAAGGGCATCACGGAGCTGGTCGCTGCGCAGCGTGCCGCCCTGGAAGCCACGCCGTGAGCGAGGTCCGCGCCGCCACCGCCGCCGACCTCGAGGCCATCCTCGCCGTCCACCGCGCCGCTTTCGGCCGGGAAGCGGAAGCCGGACTCGTCAGGCGGCTGGTGCAGGCCGGTCGCGACGCGATCTCGCTGGTCGCCGTCGACGACGCCGACGCGGTGCTGGGCCATGTGCTGTTTTCGCCGGTCACGGTGGAGAAAGGCGACGACGGGAAGGCGCTCGGACTCGCGCCGATCGCCGTGCACCCCGACCACCAGCGCCAGGGCGTCGGCCGCTCCCTGATCGAGGAAGGCATCGGCGCCTGCTTCGTGCGCGACGCGCGGGCGATCTTCGTGCTTGGCTCTCCGGCGTATTACGGTGGCTTCGGCTTCGCCAAGGCCTCCGCGCACGGGCTCCATGATGCATTCGAAGGCGGCAACGCGTTCCAGGTACTGGCGCTCACCGTGGACGGCCTCGCCGGCTATGGCGGTCGTGTCGACTACGCGCCCGAATTCGCCGGAGGAGTCTGAGCGATGCGCATCGTGCTCGCTTCCGGCAATGCCGGGAAAGTGGTGGAACTGGAACATCTGCTCGCGGGCAGCGGCGTCGAACTCGTCCCGCAGACGGCGCTAGGCGTCGACGATGCCGACGAAACGGGCCTGACCTTCGTCGAGAACGCGCTGATCAAGGCGCGACACGCGGCGCGGATCACCGGCCTTCCCGCCCTTGCGGACGACTCAGGCATCTGCGTCGACGCCCTCGGCGGCGCACCCGGTCTTTATGCCGCACGCTATGCGGGAACGCACGGCGACAACGCCGCGAACAGGGCGAAGCTGCTGCGCGAACTCGCCGGCGTGCCGGCGGAACGGCGCCAGGCGTATTTCATCGCCGTGCTGGTGCTGCTGCGCCATGCGGACGATCCCGCGCCGCTGATCGCCGAGGGGCGCTGGCATGGCCGCATCCTCGAGGCGGAGCGCGGTACCGGCGGCTTTGGCTACGACCCGCTGTTCCTGCCCGAGGGCCACGACATCTCCGCGGCGGAACTCGAGCCGGCCCTGAAGAATCGGCTGAGCCATCGCGGACAGGCGCTGGCGACGCTCAAGGCGCGTCTGCCCGGCATCGCATGAGCCTTTCGCCGCCGCCGCTGTCGCTTTACGTGCACATGCCCTGGTGCGTGCGCAAATGCCCGTACTGCGATTTCAATTCGCACGGCGTGCGCGGCACGCCCGATTACGCGGCGTATACCGACGCCTTGCTCGCCGATCTCGACGCCGACCTGCGCGACTTCGGCGCGGCGTTGCACGGGCGCCCCGTCGAAACCGTGTTCTTCGGCGGTGGCACGCCGAGCCTGTTCTCGCCCGAACTCGTCGGACGCTTCCTCGACGGCGCGCGTGAACGCCTGCCCTTCGCGGCGGCTGCCGAAGTCACGCTGGAGACGAATCCGGGCACGGTGGAGCATGGCCGCTTCGACGGTTATCTCGCCGCCGGCGTCAACCGCATTTCCTTCGGCGTGCAAAGTTTCGACGACGACAAGCTGCGCCGCCTGGGACGCATCCATTCGTCGGACGACGCCGCGAATGCTGTGCGCGAGGCGCAGGACGCTGGCATCGACAACATCAACATCGACCTGATGTATGCGTTGCCGACGCAGAGCCTGGCCGGTGCACTCGATGACGTGGAGCGCGCCGTCGCGCTCGCGCCCACGCATGTGTCGCACTACCAGCTCACGCTCGAACCGAACACCGCCTTCGCCGCGAATCCTCCGCCGCTACCCGACGACGACGCGGCCTGGGCGATCCAGGAGGCCTGCGAGGCGCGCTTGGCCAGTGCCGGTTACGGGCAGTACGAGGTTTCGGCCTATGCGCGGCCCGGCCGACAGTGCGCGCACAACCTCAATTACTGGCGCTTCGGCGATTACCTCGGTATCGGCGCCGGCGCGCACGGCAAGATCAGCGACACGAATGGCGTGCGCCGCCGGTGGAAGAACCGCCTGCCGGCTGCCTACCTGGCGAGTGCCGGCCAACTGGCCCGGATCGGCGGCGACGGTCTCGTCGCCCCGGCGGACCTGCCGTTCGAGTACATGCTCAACGCACTGCGGCTGATCGACGGCGTGCCAGCAAGCGATTTCGCCGAGCGGACGGGCCTGCCCCAGGAGGCCATCGCCTCGGCGCGCGCCACCTGCGTCACCCGCGGGTGGCTGGTCGACGACCCGGCGGTCCTGAAAACCACGCCCCTAGGCCAGCGTTTCCTGAACGACGTCATCGAATCGTTCATGGCGTGAAAGCGCGCCTATTCCAATCGCCCTAAGCCATAAGCGAGCCGCTTGGTCGCTGGCGCGGGCGCCATACCGGCACCTAAACTCGTGACCGCAGGGTCGTGGAGGACCTCATCGCATGAGTGGAGGCACGCAGCCGCCGTACGGCCGGACGGGACCGCATCCCGTCGCCCTGTCGCCGCGTGCCGAACGCGAAGCACAGCAGGGCCTGTCGCTGTGCCTGACCTGGCTGGACATGCCGCTGCGTGAAGCATTGCGCGATTTCGACCGCCGCCTGTTCGCCGCCGCGGAAGCCAGTCGCAACCACCTCGAACAACAATCCTGTTTCGAAAGCCGCCTGATCGCCGAACGCGAAGGACCCGGATTCCGCAATCGATTCGCCGCGTACCTCTCGGATCGCTTTCGCCGCTTGGGCGAACCCCATGCCGGGAAGTCCGGCGCCGCGGGCGAGCACCTCACCCTCAGCCTGAGCCTGGTGGACCCCGAGGAACAGGAGCAGGCCGACGCGCTGGCGAGCATGGCGGCCCGTTGCGAAGCGCGCAGCGCCAGCAGCCTGTTCGAACTGGGCTACCGGCTCGCCGTGCTGGCGGGCACGGCACCGCTCGACGGGGAAGCGCTTCCCGCCGGACCGCGCGCGCTTACGGCCGCCCTCGATGCCGCCGTCGCGCCGATGCCGCTGGTGAATCCGCACCGCCTGCTGCTGTTCCAGGCCATGGACACGCATGTGCTCGGCCGCGGCGAAGCGTTCTATGGCGCATTGAACGAGCACTTCCGTACGCGCGGCGTCCTGCCCGGGTTCCGCGTGTATCCCAATGTGCGCATCGCCGCCACGCCCGCCAACGAGCGCCGCGCGAAACCGGCCGAGACGACAACCGACGCCGTGGCCGGCACGGGCGCGACGACGGCGACGGTCGAAGGACACATCGGCGTGCTCGAAGGCCTGCGCGCGTTGCTGGCCAGCCGCGTACAGAGTGGCCGCGGGGCGGGGTTCGCGCCGGGCCGGCTCGCTTCCGAGGACGAATTGCAGACGGCCTTGCTCGCCCTCCAAGGGCATGTCACCGACGTGGCCGATGCCGCGCAGCGCGAGATCCGCAGCGCACAGGCACTGCGCGACGAACTCATCCACCAGCTCAACCTCGGTCGGCCCGCCGGGTCGCCGCCCGCCGAGCTCACGATCGAGCAAGGCGATACGGTCGAACTGACGGCCATGCTGTTCCAGAGCCTCGGCCAGCAACTCGCGGCGGCCAGCCCGGGTCGCGCGGTCCTTGGCGGCCTGCAGTGGCCCATGCTGCGCGCCGCGGTGAACGACCGCGGCTTTTTCGACCAGGCGGAGCATCCCGCGCGCCAGTTGCTGGACACGGTCGGCGAGGCGGCGCAGCACTGGCTCGATCCGAAGGAAGGCGAGCCGGATGCCGGGCTGGTCGACCGCCTGGAGCGCCTCGTGGTCGAGGCCAGCCATGCGCAGGTCATCGATCCCACGTGGCGCGCGGACATCGAGCAACAGATCGCCCTGCTCTCGCGCAAGGCGCACGTCGCCGAGCGTCGCCAGATCGAGGCGATGGAGGGCCGCGACCGCCTGGAGCGCGCGCGTCAGCGCGCCACCGAGATCATGAACGAGCACATGGTGCGTGGCGCGGCGCCGCGCGGCGTGCTGCGCATCCTGCTCGAGCGGACCTGGGCCGACGTGCTCGCCCTGCACATCCTCCGCGGCGGCGAGAACGGCGAAGCGTTCCTGTATTGCATGGGCGTCACGGACCAATTGCTGGGTCGACGGCCCGTCGCCGATCCGCAGAAGTTGCGCCAGGACGTGGAGCGCGGGCTGGAGCACCTCGGCATGCATGCGGCCGAAGCCGCGCAGGTCGCGGCCGGCGTCTTCGAACCGCCGGGGAGTCAGAAAGAGGAAGGCCTCACGCCCACGGACGTGGCGCTGCGGCTGAAACAGCGACCACGGCTCGGGGAAGGCACGGCCCATGGCGAAGCGGTCGCGCCGGTCCAGCCCACGCCCCTCGATCCGGCCGCACGGGCGATCTACGACGGGTTCGCCAGCCTGCGCTTCGGCACCTGGTTCGAGTTCATCCAGCCGGACGGCGACATCGCGCTGCGCAAGCTGGCCTGGTTCTCGCCCGGCACCGGCCGCTGCCTGTTCGTGAACCAGCGCGGCGGACGCACCGAGGATATCGATCTCACCCGCCTCGCCCGGCTGATCGCCAGCGGCGAGGTACGCGAATGGAAGGAGCAGCGGATGTCGATCGTCGACCGGGCGTGGCGCGCCGTCGCGCGCAACCTGCGCCGTGAAAGCGTCATGGAACGCATGGCGGGCCACGCATGAACGACACGTCCGACCAGCGCCGCGCACAACGCAAGCGCGCCACCGCGCCCATTCCGGTGGTGGACGTCTTCAAGAATGAGCAGGTCATCGGCCAGCTCGGTAACCTTTCCACGAGCGGCGCGATGCTGCTGGTCTCGGGTGCACCCGTCCACGGCGGGGTGTACCAGGTGGCCTTCACGCTGCCTGACGCGCAGCACCGCGAACATCGGGTCGAGATCGGCATCCAGGAGCAATGGCACGAACCGGCGGCATCGGCGGGACATTTCTGGTCCGGCTACCGCATCGTCTCCGCCGGCGAAGACGACGTACGTGCCATCGACGAATGGATCGGACCACCCGCGGACTGAACGGAAGCCACCGACCATGCTTTACGATGCCCCCGGCGGAAGCCCACCATCCCTCGTCATGAGCGATGCCACCACCATCCTGGTCGACACGCAACTCGAACGCGACGATGCCGCCGCGGCCGCCACGGACCTGTACCGGCACCTGGTCGGCGACGGCACCATCGCGGCGCTTCCGAGCGACGACGACGAGCCGAGGTTCCGCGTGCTCGACGAACGTTTCGTCGCCGAGACCGGCATCCGTGCCATCGGGCTGCACGCCAGCGGCCACCGCTGGGGCGAAGATGGCCACGGCGGCGCGCACCTCCTCGACGGCGGTCGCGAGAATGGCATCTTCTGCCGCTACGACGGTGGCTTCACCATCCGCTGCCCCGAATGCCAAGGCGCCTTGTCGCTCGGCGACGAAGGCAGCGAAGCATTGGAGGAAGCGCTCATCGTGTGGTGCGACGCTCCCGATTCGGCGTACGTGGCCTGCCCTTCCTGCGCCACCTGGACGCCACTGCACCTCTGGCGTTCGCCCGGACACGACTTCGCGGTGGGACATTTCGCGATCACGCTTTACGGCGCGCACTTGCGGGGCTTGCTGGGTGGCGACGAATACGCGGCAACGATCCTGCGCCACCGGCTGGGTGACATCGCGGGCGACTACGCCGTGGTGTTCGCCAAGGCCTGAGTCCCTTTGGGATAGCAGGCTTGGCTCCGGCATCGCGGAGGCGCACCATTGGCGTTTGCCCCACGTCCCCGGAGATTCCCATGAACGACGCGCTGGCCGCGCTCTACCCCCAGCACCTCGCCACCTTGCGCGAGCGCACCGACACCGCGCTGGCCCGGGGCGGGTTCGAGCACCTCGTGGTGCCGGCCGGCCGGCCGATCACGAAGTTCCTGGACGACCAGGACTACCCGTTCATCACGAATCCGCATTTCAAGCATTGGTTGCCGCTGGTCGACGCACCGGGGAGCTGGCTCGTCTACACGCCGGGTGAAAAGCCCAAGCTGGTCTTCCTGCAGCCGCGCGACTACTGGCATGTCGTGCCGGAAGCACCCTCGGGCTACTGGGTTGACCACTTCGACATCGTCGTCGTGCGCAAGCCCGCGGACGCCATCGCCGAACTGCCGGCCACGCTGTCGCGCTGCGCCATCATCGGCGACCAGTACTGCAACCTGCAGGATGTCTGTGCCAACAATCCGCCCGCGGTGATCGACCACCTGCACTACCACCGTGCGTACAAGACACCGTACGAGCTCGAGCTGATGCGCGAGGCCAGCCGCCGCGGCACGCGCGGCCACCGCGCCGCGGAGCGCGCCTTCCGTCAGGGCGAGAGCGAACTGGGCATCCACCTCGCGTACCTGACCGCCGTCGGCCAGATCGATGCCGAGCTGCCTTACGCCAGCATCGTGGGTCTCAACGAGCACGGCGCCGTGTTGCATTACACGAACTTCGACCGCCGTGCGCCGGCCGAAAGCCGCTCCTTCCTCATCGACGCCGGCGCCAGCGCCTCAGGTTACGCGAGCGACATCACGCGCACGTATGCCGGCAGCCATGCGACTGACTTCCAGGAGCTGATCGATTCGGTGGACGCGGCCGAGCGCTCGTTCGTGGCGAAGGTTCGCGCGGGGCAGAGCTATCCCGACCTGCACGTGCACGCGCACCACGTGCTCGCCGGTGTCCTGCGCGACCACGGCTTCATCCGCATGAGCCCGGAAAGCGCCGTCGAGTCCGGCGTCTCGTCCGCCTTCTTCCCGCATGGCCTGGGCCACGGCATCGGGCTGCAAGTGCACGACGTCGCCGGCTTCCAGGCGGCGGAAACGGGCGGCACGATCGCCAAGCCCGACGGACATCCCTACCTGCGCCTCACGCGCAAGCTGGAGCCGGGCATGGTGGTGACCATCGAGCCGGGCATCTACTTCATCGACATGCTGCTGGCCGAACTCAAGGACAAGCCGTTCTCGGGCGACATCGACTGGGCGAAGGTGGATGCGTTCCGCAAGTACGGCGGTATCCGCATCGAGGACGACGTGGTGTGCACGACGGGCGAGCCGGAGAACCTGACGCGCGACGCATTCGCGTTGCTCTGACTTAGCGTTCCAGGGCTTCCGGGGCCTTGGGCACCATCGCGGTCATGACGTCCGGCGCACCTTTGGTCACCGCGACGTCATCCTCGATGCGGATGCCGATGCCACGCCAGCGCTCGTCCACGCGCTTGTCGTTCGGCGGGATGTAGATGCCCGGCTCGACGGTGACGACCATGCCCTCCTCGAGGATGCGCGGCTCGCCGTCGATGCGGTAGTCGCCCACGTCGTGCACGTCCAGGCCGAGCCAGTGGCCGGTCTTGCTGGGGAAATACGCCTTGTAGCTGCCGTCGGCGATGACGCGGTCGGCGCCGCCGCGCAGGATGCCGACGGCGCAGAGGCCTTCGGCGATGATCCGCACGGCGACCTCGTGGGCCTCCCCGAAGGAACGGCCGGGTCGCACCGCATCGATCGCCGCGAGCTGCGCCTCGTGCACGATTTCGTAGAGGGCGCGCTGCTCGCGGCTGAATCGCCCGCCCACGGGAAAGGTCCGGGTGATGTCGGAAGCGTAGCAATCGACTTCCGCACCGGCATCGATGAGCAGGAGGTCGCCCTCCTTCAGCGTCGCCCGATTGGCCTGGTAATGCATGATGCAGGCGTTGCTGCCGCCGGCCACGGTCGGCGGGAACGCCGGTACCGCACCCTGGCTCCGGATACTGCGCAGGATCTCGCCCTCCACTTCGTACTCGGCCACACCCGGACGGGCGATCGCCATCGCCGCGAGGTGCGCGGCGCCAGCCACCTGGGCCGAGCGCCGCATGAGCGCCAGTTCGTCGCGCGACTTGAACAGGCGCAGGTCGTGTAGCAGGTGGCCCAGCGCCACGAGGTCCTTGGGCGCGACGCCGCCACCGCGGGCGGTGCGCAGGCGGCGCATCCAGGCGAGCAGACGGGCGTCGAAATCGGGCTCTTGCCCGAAGTGGCAATACACCCGCGAACGGCCTTCGATCATGCCGGGCAGGATGTCGTCGATGTCGTCGATCGGGAACGCGTCGTCGAGGCGCAGTTCGCGCGCGGCGCGGTCCGTGCCCATGCGCTCGCCGTCCCAGCGCTCGCGATCCGCGTCCCGCTCCCGGCAGAACAGCACGCTTTCGCCGTGGGCACGGCCGGGAAGCAGGGCCAGCACCGCGTCCGGCTCCCCAAAACCCGTGAGGTAGTGGAAGTCCGAGTCCTGCCGGTAAGGCCAGGGCGCGTCCGCGTTACGCATGCGTTCCGGGGCGGCGGCGAGGATCAGCACCGCGTCCTCGCCAGCCATGTGCATCAGCTCCCGGCGACGCCGGGCGTATTCCGTCGCGGCGATCAATGCAGCGTGTCGCTCGCCGGTTCGTTCCGGCCGCCGGCCTCGGCGTGGAGCAGGAGCGCCCCGACGCGGACGAATTCCTCGATCTCGGTGAGCGACTCCTCGTCGCCCTCCACGTCCTCGTCGAGCACGAATTCGGTGGCGGCGATGGTAGCCATGTCCTTCAGCACCTCGCGCGCGTCTTCGCTCAGTGCCTTCGCCGTCTCCGCGGTGCCACCCAGGCCGAAACCGCCGAGGAAGCCGCGGGTCCATTCGGTGAGTCCTTCGGCGCGCTCGGCCAGGGGCGCGTCTTCCTCGGGGAGCCAGGGACCGAAGGTAAGGTCGGTATCGGCGAGCCACGCTTCCGTCTGGTGGCGCAGTCGCGCCAGCATGGCCTGCTCGTCCGCGCTCGGCGCCGGGTCGGGCTCGATCTGCAGGGCGTCCAGCACCGAACCGTGCGAGAAGCGCCCGCCCGCGCTGATGTAACCCACCAGCGAGCCGTGGAATTCGCTGACCGAGGTGGCCAGCTTGCAACGCCCGATCAGTTCGGCGATGTCTTCGGGGTCGACGGTCTGGTTGGCCGGCATGGCGGTACTCCTCGGGCGTGGAACCAAAGTCTAATGCAGAGGGCGTACTTCACGGGCTGCCGACAAGCCCGGACCTCCTGTTATAGTCCGCGCATGACGACCCCGGATGCCTTCAAGACCGAACTGGAAGCCTTGAGCGCCACGCTCGACCGGCTCGTCGACACCGTGCGCCGCCTTTCCGAGGAAAACCGCAGCCTGCGCCACAGCCAGGAACAGCTGGCGAACGAACGCGCGGGACTCATGGCACGCAACGAACAGGCGCGTAGCCGTGTGGAAGCGATGATCCAGCGCCTGAAGGCGCTCGAGAACACGGGCTGATCCGTCACATGAATGCAACCGCCAGTGAACCGGTTTCCCTGCGCCTGCTCGATCGCGAGTTCCATATCGCCTGCGCCCCCGAGGAGCGCCCCGGCCTGATCGCCGCGGCCCAATTCCTCGACGGGAAGATGCGCGAGTTGAAATCCAATGCAAAAGTGCCCGGTTTCGACCGCCTGGCCGTGCTGGCGGCCGTGAGCATCGCTCACGAACTGCTCACGCTGCGCAAGGAGCACGACTCCCAGGAACAGGTGCTGACCGACGGATTGGCCGCCCTGCGAAGAAAGCTTGATGGTCTGCTCGACGCATCGGTAAAATAGGCGACAGGCGTTCCCTGCGGTGTTCGCCAGCGCACTTTACATTTGCCTTGTTCCTACATACGACCCCGGGTCGGCTTTTCGCGACTGTTGTGCATGTCCGCCTCGTACGGAAAGCCTCGAAGTTGCGTAGCCCTCCCACCTGATCCTTTGGATCAAGGTCGTTTGGTGCGCAGCGGCATCGCGGAGAACGCCTCTCCATTCCAGCCGACCGGCCCCCAGGGCCGGTCAGCGTCGGACCCGCGGCACCGGGTGCGGCGGCTCGACGGCGACCTTGCCTGTGCCGTTCAGCTGAACGACCATGTCAAAGCTTCCCGAGAGACGTGAACTGCGAGCCGACCTCGCGCAACGCCGCCGCCAGTTGAAGCCGGCCGAGCGCGTCGCGGCAGCCCAGGGGCTGCGCCAGTCGCTCGAGCAGTTGCCGGAATTCCTCACGGATACCCATGTGGCCGGCTACTGGGCCACCGGCGGCGAACTGCCGCTCAACCTGGCCATCGCACCGATGGCCGAGCGCGGCCAGACCTTCTACCTCCCCGTCGTCACGAAATGGGGTGGCAAGCGCAGGCTCCGCTTCGCGCCGTGGACCACGGGCGAGGACGTGGAAGCCAACGAAATGGGCATTCCCGAGCCCAAGGCCGCCGAGCGCATCGTCGAGGCGGACAAGCTCGACCTCGTGCTGGTGCCCCTGCTCGGCTTCGACCGGCGCGGTAATCGACTCGGCTTCGGCGGCGGGTATTACGACCGCAGCTTCGAATTCCTGCGCGGGCAGAAGCGCCCGGCACAGCCCTTGCTGGTCGGCGTGGCTTACGACTTCCAGGAAATCGACGCGATCGAGACCGCCGAGTGGGACATCCCGCTCGATTACATCGCGACCGACAAGGAACTGATCGACTGCACGGGCGGCGACGCGTGAAGTACTGGCTCATGAAGTCGGAGCCGGACACCTTCTCGATCGACGATCTGCAGCGCAAGGGCGTCGAGGCCTGGGACGGCGTGCGCAATTACCAGGCGCGCAACTTCATGCGCGACGGCATGAAAGTCGGCGACAAGATCTTCTTCTACCACTCGAATACCGAGGTGCCCGGCATCGTCGGCATCGCTTCGGTCGCGTCGCCCGCCTATCCGGACGAAAGCCAGTTCAACCGCAAGTCCAAGTATTACGACGAGAAGAGCACGCGCGAGCAGCCGCGCTGGATGCTGGTCGACGTGAAGTTCGAGCGCAAGCTCGCGCGGAACATCTCCCTCGACGAATTGAAGGGTTACGAAGAACTCGCCGACATGCCGCTGGTGCGCAAGGGCAACCGCCTTTCCGTGATGCCGGTGGCGAAGGGCGACTGGGACTTCATCCTCACGCTGGAAAAACGATGAGCCAGGACAACGAGAAGCGTCTCGCGGCGGAAACCGCCGCCTTCCGCTACGTGGGCGACGGCGCCTTCAAGAACGGCATCATCGGCGTGGGCACCGGTTCCACGGTGAATTTCTTCATCGACGAGCTCGGCCAGTACCGCGACAGGATCAAGGCAGCCGTCTCCAGTTCCGAGGCGTCCAGCGAGCGCCTGCGCAAGCTCGGCATCGACGTGATCGACCTCAACGCCGCCGGCCGGCTCGACCTCTATGTCGATGGCGCGGACGAGTGCGATCCGCACAAGCGCCTCATCAAGGGCGGCGGCGCCGCGCTCACGCGCGAGAAGATCGTCGCCGCCGCGTCGGACCGCTTCGTCTGCATCATCGATGCGAGCAAGCAGGTCGACGTGCTGGGCGCGTTCCCCCTGCCGATCGAAGTGATCCCGATGGCGCGCAGCCACGTGGCCCGCGAGATCGTCGCCCGCGGCGGACAGCCGGTGTGGCGCGACGGCGTCGTCACCGACAACGGCAACTGGATCCTCGACGTCCACGGGTGGCGCATCGCCAATCCGGTGGAACTGGAAGCCGACCTCAACCAGATCGTCGGCGTCGTCGCCGTCGGGTTGTTCGCGAAACGCCCCGCAGACGTGGTCATCGTGGGCAATCGCGAGATCTGAGACCCTCGGCGACCAAACTGCGGCAGATTGCTCGGTGGGAGCCGACCCGCCACGATCGGGTAACCTCGCTCCATGACGCTCGAAACCATCCTCCTCATCGTCCTGCTGCTGGTCGGCCTCGGTTGCCTCGGCCTCCTGATCGCCCTCCTCACCAAGGGGAGGCAAGACGACGGCCACGCCGCCCGCCTCGACACGCTGCGTGACGACACCCGCCGGCTCGAAGCGCTCATCCGCGAGGAACAACGCGCGGGCCGCGGCGAACTCGGCGAGAGCCTCGGGCAGTTCCGCGGTCATGTGCAGGAGCAATTGCAGATCGCCGCGGAGCGCCAGCACGAGCGCATCGAGGGCTTCGGCCGCCGTCTCGACCAGCTCACCGAGCGCACCGACATCGGCCTGCAAACGCTCCGCCAGGGCCTGGCCGAGGATGCGCGGAAGACGCGCGAGGAATCCGCGCTCACGCTCAAGCGTTTCGGCGAGCTGATCGACCAGCGCTTCGCCGCCCTCACCGGTGAAAACGAGAAGCGCCTCGGCGAAGTCCGCGCCACGCTGGAGACCCGCCTGGGCGCCATCCAGCAGGACAACGCGGCGAAGCTCGAGCAGATGCGCGCCACCGTGGACGAGAAGCTCCAGGCAACGCTGGAAACCCGCCTCGGCCAGTCGTTCCAGCTCGTTTCGGAGCGGCTGGAGGCCGTGCAGCGAGGCCTCGGCGAGATGCAGGCCCTGGCGGCCGGCGTGGGCGACCTGAAGCGCGTGCTGACCAACGTGAAGACCCGCGGCACCTTCGGCGAGGTCCAACTGGGCGCATTGCTCGAGCAGATCCTCGTCGCCGAGCAGTACGCCGCCAACGTGGCGACCGTGCCTGGCTCGGCGGAACGCGTGGAGTACGCCATCCGCCTGCCGGGCACCGAGGACGGCAGTCCCGTCTGGTTGCCTATCGACGCCAAGTATCCGGTGGAGGACTACCAGCGCCTGCTCGACGCGCAGGACGCCGCGGATGCCGACGGCGCGCACCTCGCCGGCAAGGCGCTGGAGCTGCGCGTGCGCGAGGAAGCGAAGCGCATCCGCGCCAAGTACATCGCTCCGCCGCACACCACGGACTTCGCCATCCTGTTCCTCCCCACAGAAGGCCTCTACGCCGAAGTGATCCGCCGGCCCGGGCTGTCGGACCAGTTGCAGAGGGAATGCCGGGTCACCGTCGCCGGCCCGACCACGCTTACCGCGCTCCTCAACAGCTTGCAGATGGGCTTCCGCACGCTGGCGATCGAGAAGCGCTCATCGGAGGTCTGGCACGTGCTCGCCGCGGTGAAGAACGAGTTCGGCAAGTTCGCCACCGTGCTGGAGAAGACCCGCAAGCAGCTGGATACCGTGCGCAACAGCATCGACACCGCCGGCGTGCGCACCCGCGCTATCGAACGCAAGCTGCGCGGCGTGGAGTCGCTGGGACCAGATGAATCCCAGGCCCTGCTGGACATCGTGCCGGGCCTGGACGATACCGATACCACGGAGCCCGCCGAGGACTAGCAGGGAAGGTCCCGCTTCTCGCCGCTATAGCGGCTCCCGCCGTTTCGGAAGGGGTACAATGAGGGTTTGCACCCCGAAGGAACCAGCTCCGATGAGCGACGACGCCAAGTCCCGTCCGGTCAGCCGCGAACAGGCCGAGGAGGCCGTGCGTACGTTGCTGCTGTGGGCGGGCGAGGATCCGCAGCGCGAAGGCCTGCTCGACACGCCGAAGCGCGTGGTCAAGGCCTATTCCGACTGGTTCCGCGGCTATGACGAGGATCCGGCGGACTACCTGCGCCGCACTTTCGAGGAAGTCGAAGGCTACGACGAGATGATCGTGTTGCGCGACATCGAGTTCGAGAGCCACTGCGAACACCATATGGCGCCGATCATCGGCCGCGCCCACGTGGGCTACGTGCCGACCGACCGTGTGGTGGGCATCAGCAAGCTCGCCCGCGTGGTCGACGGTTTCGCCCGTCGCTTCCAGGTGCAGGAAAAGCTGACCGCGCAGATCGCCCATTGCATCGAGGACACCTTGCGCCCGCGCGGTGTCGGCGTGGTGATCGACGCCACGCATGAGTGCATGACCACGCGCGGCGTGCACAAGCGCGGCGTGTCGATGGTCACCAGCCAGATGCTGGGCAGCTTCCGCGAGGATCCCCGCACGCGCGGCGAGTTCCTCCGCTTCGTCGGCGTCGATCGTCGCTGACCTTGACCGGACCGACCGACACCACCATCCACGACGAGCGCCTGCAGGACCTGTTCCGCGACGGCGTCGTCGCGGAAGACCTGCCCATGGTTTTTCCGCTCCTGCGCGGGCGCGGCCTGCTGCGCACGTTCTCGGCGCTTTTCCATGGCGGCGAGGCGCAGGTGCTGTTGCGCCTGCTCGTGCTGCGCACGCTGGGCGGCCGCACGCACGCGACGGAATGGACGACGCAGGAGATCCGCGACCAGCTCGCCTTTGTCGATCCGGTGAAGCTGGAGACCGTGGTCCAGCGCCTGAAGGACCACGACCTCCTCGTCTACGACAGCGAGACGATGCGCTACCGCGTCGGGCCCTCCGGCCGCAAGGCGCTGGCCGCACTCGCGGCGATGCTCGAATTCGAGAACGATGACGACGACGGGCTCGGCTACCTCACGGCGCAGCTCGCGGCGGGACAGGCGGTGGGCCGCGTCTCGGTGGACGAACTCGGCCACCTCCTCTCCCGCCTCACCGAGCTGAAGGAAGACTTCGACCGGGCGGTGCTGTCCGGCTCGGAACACCGCATCCGCCGCGCCGCCGAGCGCCTGGACTCGGTATGGACCTGGGTGGAGAAAGGCACCGAGGTGGTCGCCGCCATCACGGAGAAGGACGACCTCGAGCCGGCCGCGCACCGTCTTGCCCAAGCCGTCGGACGCGCCCAGAGTGCGTTGCTCCGCCAGGCCGGCACGTTCCAGCGCGAGCTCAACAAGATCGACCAGCACCGCGTGCACCTCGGTCGCACCGGCTTGTCGTCATCCGACCTGGTGGGCTGGCTGCGCGCACAGGACATCGACACGCTGGCGTCGTTCGAGGACGGCCAGTTGCTGCTGCCCCTCCCCGCGCCCTTCATCCACGACCAGATCGCGCTGGACGTCGCGGAGTTCGAGCTGCTCGAGCGCGAGCGCCTGGCGGCGGAGAGCACCACCCTGCCCGGCGCCGAAGAGCCGCCCGACACGGCGGACCTGCCGATGGACGAGGAAGACCTGCGCTTCCTCGAGGACTGGCACGCCGAGCTGGCCGCCGTCACCGCGCCGCTGGAACTCGAAGCGACCCTCGTCGGCGACGACTACGCCCTCTCCGCTTACCGGCTCTCGCTGCTGGGACTGTTGGGCGATCCCGAGTCGGCGGCGCTGGAAGGCGGTACCGCCGACCTCGCGCGCCTGCCGCTCGCGCTCGAGATCGAGGCGCGCCTGATCGAGACCGACCTGCCCCAGATCGCCCTGGTGAGCGCCGGACGCCTTCGTCCGCGCGACACCACGAAGGACACCACCGATGCATGACGACACCGCAAGCCTGGTCACCCGCCTGCTCGCGCAGCGCTGGCTGCCGCGCGACGATGCGCAGGCACGCAAGGCCTTGCTCGACGAGGCCTTCCGTGAAGACCTCGACCGCCGCCTCGACGCCGTGGGCCTCGAACTGAGGGAGCACCCCTACGCCGCGTATATCGGCCTCGCCGTCGCGAGGAAGAGCGAGCGCGCCGTCTTCGGCGGCAGCGACAGCTGGATATCGAACACGCTGCAGCTCGATCGCGATGGCGTGGCGCTGCTGGTCGTGATCTGGGCGCTGATCGTGCTGCCGAAGCGGCAGCGCCAGGTCGAGCGGCAAGAGGCGGAGACCGCCGCGTCGCAGAGCCAGATGTTCGCGGAAGAAAAGCCCATCCCCCGCGACCCTTCGATATCGCCGGTCATCGCCGAGCGCACCCTGCTGGCGGACTTCGGCGAGAAGCTGGGCGGGAAGACGCGAGTCGGGTTCAACCTCGGCACGCTGAACCGCCTCGGCTTCATCGTGCGCCGCAAGGGCGAGGTGGCCGAAGGACCGCTGCTCGATCTCGCCTTCGACTACGAGCGCACCGCGCGACGCATCCTCGACGGGGCGCTGGGCGACCTGCTGGCGGATGCGGGCGCGCGGATGGCATCGGCCGGCGACACGGAAGACGACCTCGAGGAGAACGACGATGTTTGATTTTCGCAACCTCGAGGTCGTGCACTGGGATTACTGGCAGCGCTTCAGCCTGCCGCTGGACACGAACATCGTCACCGTCGTGGGCCCGAACGGCTCGGGTAAGACCACGCTGCTCGATGCCCTGCGCACCCTGCTCACCATCGACTGCGCCGGCAACCGCGACTACAAGAGTTACCTCCGCCACAACGGCAAGCCATTCGCGTGGCTGCGCGCGCGCGTGGGCAACACGCCCGGACCAAGCGGCGAGCGGCCGTTCTTTCCGCTGATGGACCGCGAGGTCACCCTCGCCTGCCGCATCCAGAAGAAGGGCGGCGAGTGGACGCGCCAGTACGCCGTGCTCGGCGGCGACGTGGGTATCGAAGAGATCGAAGCGAAAGGCGAGTTCCTCGGCCTGCGCGAGTACCGCGTCCGCCTGGAGGGCGCTGGCCTGTCGCAGGCGATCCGCCGCGTGCTCACCCTCGAGCAGGGCGCCACGGACAAGCTCTGCCAACTGCCGCCGAAGGCACTGCTCGACCTCGTCTTCGACGTGTTCGGCGACAAGGCGGTGCTGGACGACTACCAGGGTGCGCGCAACGAGCAGATGGAAGCCGACCGCGAACAGCACGGCCTCGAACACCAGCTGTCGCTCATCGGCGTAAGCCTGCAGGAGGCCGAGGCGCGAGCGCGATCATTCCAGGAATGGAACGCGCTGAAGACCGAGCGGGTCGACCTCGTGTCGGACATCCTCCCGCGGACGGAACTGGCCGAGCTCGGCGCGGGCATTCGCGGTGCGCGGCCGCAGCTCACGGGCGTGAAACGTCGCGCGGCGGAACTGGAACGGCGCGACGGCGAACTCACCCGCCAGCTGGCCGAGTGGGACGCCAACGGCGAGGTCCTGCGAGCCGAGCAACACGAGGCCGACCTGGCCAGGCAGCAGACGCAGAAGAGCCTGGACGCCGCGCGTGCGGAGCTCGCGCAGAACGACCTGCTGATCAAGCAGGAGGCACGCCTGCGCGAGATGGTCGCCACCCAGGGTGGCGCCGACCACGAACGCCTCGCCGACGTCGCGCGCGACGCGCGCGCCCGGGTGAACCAGCTGCAGGCCGAGGAAGGACGCCTGCGCCAGGAGCTCACCACGCTGACGAGCCAGCTGGCGGCCTGGCGCAGCGGCCGCCGCTATACACCGGATTTCGAAGCGACTTTCCGCCGCGCGCTCGACGAAGCCGGCATCCGTCACAGCATGCTCAGCGAGATCGTCGAAATCGTGGAGCCGCGCTGGCAGCCGGCGGTAGAGGCCGTACTGGCCGGATATCGCCATGTCGTCCTCCTCGACGATCCGCGCGATCGCGAGAAGGCGTGGAAGCTCGGCGAACAGCATCGCTATAAGCACTTCGTCGTCGCGGATCGCGCGCCGGCGGAAACGGCCACCCGCGGTTCCCTGCTGGAAGTGGTGGCGTTTTCCGCCGCCGCGCCGGACTGGCTGCTGCGCAACCTCGACCGCATTCGCCGCGTGGACGACGTGGCCGAAGGATCCCGCTTCGGTCGCGAACAGGACTGGATCACGCCTCAGGGCTACTTCCGCGAACGTCGCGGCGGGCGCCACCTGGGCGTGGAGGACATGTATTTCGGCTCGGCCGCGCGCGAGCGCCAGCTACGCGACGGCGAGGCGAAACTGCGCGATATCGAAAGCCGGCTGCGCGACATCGCGAGCGAACGCAAGGACACCCTCGCCCGCGCCAGCGATGCCGAGGCGGTGCTGCGCGGCGCCAGCGCCAGCAGCCAGCTGGCCGATCGCGCCGACGAATTCGCGGAAGCACGCGAGCAGCAGGCACGCCTGCGCGAGGACGTGCAACGCACCGCCGACAGCCATGTGGCAGCGGAAAATCACTACGAGGCGGTCCGCGAGAAGCGCCTGAAGACGTCGAACGCGCGCGACAACGCCGCGCGCGAACAGCGCGACGTGCAACGACAGTTGGCGGACGCCGTGCGGCAGCACCACCAGCTGCGCGGCGAGCAGATCGAACGGCTCAAGGCATTCCGCGGCAAGCGCGCGCATGTTCCGCTGCACCTGCGCGGTCGCGGCGCGACCGCGGTCCTGCGCGAACGTTACGAATCGCCCGCGGCGGTACGTCGCGAGATCGAGCGCGTCGAGCGCCGCCTCGACGAGGGGCATTGGGAGCAGGATCCGAGTGTGCTCGCCCTGCGCGAAAAGTTGCTCTCGGACCACGAGGGCCTGAAGCACGACCTGGAGAAGCGCCGCCTGCACCTCGACCGCGCGTCGCGCATCACGCACGAAGCCCGTGGCGCCTATATCCAGGTGCTGCGCAACACCGTGCGTCGTTACGCGAAGAACCTGAAGGTCCTCGCGGAGCTTGCCGGTATCGGCGTGGACGTGGACCTGCCGGAACTCAGCAACGACGACCTCGCCCTGGCCTCCGCGTCACTGCACGTGCGCTTCGAGTTCGACAAGAAGGGCTGGATCGGCATGGACGATGGCGAGGCGTCGGGCGGGCAACAGGTGATGAAGTCGCTGCTGCTCCTCGTCGCCCTCATGCGCGACGAAGACCGTCCCGGCGGCTTCGTCTTCATCGACGAGCCTTTCGCCCACCTCGACATCTTCAACATCGACAAGGTAGGCGCGTTCCTCAAGAGCACGCGCGCGCAGTACATCCTCACCACGCCGGCGACGCACAACATCAACGTGTTCCAGCCGTCGGAACTGACTCTGGTGACGAGCAAGCGGAGACCGGGGGCGACCTGGGCGCAGCCGCTAGCGGTATTGCGCCGCCGCTCGAACGCCGCCTGAGTCGCCGGCCCCTGCTTTCGCAGGGACGCCGGCGCGCGTGTCGACGGCGAAGAGCCCACCCGAGCCCGGATGGTCGGCCAACATCGCCTCGGTAAGGCGCGCGCGCGAGGTGGATACGTAGGCGATACCGTCGTTGCCGAATGCAAGGCTCCCGACGTGCGGCGCGGGGATGGGAACCATTCGCTCCGCCGCGCCGTTGGCGGCGAGTTGCAGGATGCAGCTGCCACCCCACATGGCCACCCACACGGCGCCGTCCGGCGCGACCGCCATGCCGTCAGGCTTGCCGGGCGCGGTGAGGAAATCCGTGACCACGGTGGGCTCGTCGAGTGACGGATCGTCACCCCGCCGCGGATACGCCAGCAAGGTGCGGCTCAACGTATCGACGACAAGCAGGCACGCCCCGCCGGCCACGAAGGCCATCCCGTTAGCGACTCCCAGCCCTTCGGCGACACGCACCACCTCGGCGTCGGGCGATGCGGCGAAAAACAATCCGCCTCGGGCATGAAGCAGACCGCGATGCATGGAGCCGACCCAGAGGCCGCCTTGCGCATCTACGGTCATATCGTTGAACCGGCAGCCGGGGGCCAGGGGCGCAAGCGGCCCGGGCGTGAGCGTGCCGGCGTGGACATCGACCGCGAAGAAGCGGTCCTCGCCTGCACCCACCCACGTACCGTCCGGCCGCTGGCCCAATGACCACAACGCATGAGCGAGTGGTACCTCGCTTAAGCGCCCGTCGCCCGGACTCCAGCGCAACAGGCGGCGCCCCGGCGGATCAAGCCAGATGACATCCTCGCGATCCATCCGCACCGACTCGCCGACGAGGGCGCGTGGCTGGGCGACGAGCCGGGCGGCGCTCATGCGAGCTGGCGGCGCGCGGTGTGGATGCCGGCGAAGCCCTGCGCCGTAGCGTCGGCGGCATCCACGGTATGCGAGCCGATGCCGACGTGCGCAAGAGCCGCGGCATACAGCGCGCAAACCGGTGCGGCGCCTACCAGGGTAACCGGGCCCTGCAGGGCATAGATCGAGCGTGCATCGGCGATCTCGGAGCCGATCAACAGTCCGCGCAGGTACGACGCCGCGTCGTCCCGCGCAAGCTCGTCGCGAATCACCCTTGCGCGGACGCCGAACAATGCCGTGCCCAGCCCCGGCTGGCGCGCGAACCCGGCGTCCACCCCCGCGCCGAATGCCGCATTTGCCGAGGCAGGTGCCGCGACAACGGAGGCGAGCATGCCCGCGGCCGTCAGCCGGTCGAAGATCTCACCCGACATCGCGGTCATGAACTCCAGCACCTTGCCGCCTTCGATCCGCACCCACTTGCCGTGGGTACCGGGTAGCGCAACGATGCCGGCCTGCGGCAGGCGACCTGCCCTGAGCAGGCCGAACAGTTCGGTTTCTTCCCCACGCATGATGTCGGGCGCGTTGTCCGCCGCGCGGCGACATGCCAGCCCGGGCACGATGTGCAGCGCACGATCGGCGATGGTCGTGGGGTGAAGCCGGAGGGCCAGCTCATCCAATCCGATCGGGCACTCGGCGTAGCCGGCATCGTCCCAACCCACGTTCGATCCGACCATGCCGCAGGCATAGATCATCCCGGCAGCTGGCCAACGGGCGACAAGCCGCGCTATCTGCGCCTCCATGCCGGGCCGGTCGAGCGACGCGATACCGGCGGGCTCGGCGAATGCATCGCGTACGGCGCCTTCGTCATCCAGGAGAAAGGAGCGAAAGTTCGAACTGCCCCAGTTGATCGCAATAAAGTCGCGCGCCATGAAAGTCCCTTAGCGACGCGTTACCGACGCGCCGCCATCAATCGGATAAATGCCACCGGTCATCCACGCGCTGGCGTCGCTGGCGAGGAACACCGCGAGTGCGGCGACGTCGTCCGCCGTGCCGAGCCTTCCCAGCGGATGGCGTCCTACATTCCGCTCGCGCGCCGCCATCGGGTCATCGTCCCGATCAAACGACGCACGAAGCAGGGGCGTGTCGATGGAAGCGGGAGCGACGCCGTTCACTCGCACCTGCCATGGCGCAAACTCGAGGGCGGCGGTGCGCACGACTGATTCCAGCGCCGCCTTGCTGGCTGCATACGCCGCCAGCGTCGGTGTGGCGAAGCGTGCGTTGATCGAGCTCGTAAGCACCACCGACCCACCACCCGCGTCGCGCATACCCGGTACCAGGTATCGCAACAGGCGCACCGCCGAGATCACATTCGTCTCGTAGGTGTCGCGGAACAGCGCATCGTCCGCGTCCAGGATCGAGCCCGGTGGGCTGATCCCGGCGCAATGGACGAGGATGCTGGCGCGCCCTAATGCCAGCGACGACGTTTCCACCGCCTCACGCACCGCGGCATCGTCGCGAAGATCCACGCTCAGCGACAACGAAACATCCGATGAAGGCGCGAGGTCCAGCCCCGCCACCGCGACACCTTCCTCGCGCAGCCTGCGGGCGACGGCAGCGCCGATGCCACTGCCACTACCCGTCACGACGGCGACTTTCCCCGCCCATGCCTTGCTGTTCAAGCGAACGCCCCTTTCCCGTGCACGGTCCTGGATCAGAAACGCCAGGTCACCGTGGCCATGTAGTTGCGCCCGTATATCACATTGGTGCGCAAGCCTTCCTCGAAACCATCGAAGGTGCGCTGGCGGCTATTGAGCAGGTTGGTGGCTTCCACCTGCAGCGAGAGCTGCGGGGTGACGTTGTAGCTCACCGAGGCCGCCAGGTCCTTGTAGGTATCGTTGTAGATACCGGTGGCGGCGGTGGAGAGGCCCACCAGGTATCGGTTGCGCCAGTTATAGGCGACTCGCGAGCTGAAGGGGCCCTTCTCGTAGTAGACGATCAGGTTGTAGTTGTTCTTCGACAGGCCAGGGAACGTCAGGGAGCTGCCGTTCACGTCCTTGACCGGCGTGTTGGAGTCGATGTACGTGTAGGTGGCCACCATGCCGAAGCCATCGAGCGGGT
The DNA here is from genome assembly GCF_050273135.1 of Luteibacter sp. NPDC031894. Lineage (NCBI taxonomy): Bacteria > Pseudomonadati > Pseudomonadota > Gammaproteobacteria > Lysobacterales > Rhodanobacteraceae > Luteibacter > Luteibacter sp. NPDC031894. Next base: position 81,061 of record NZ_JBNNMV010000002.1, read on the forward strand.
CGGGCAGGAAGGTGAAAGGTACCTGGGCCAGCAACTCGGCACCCTGGACCTTCGCCGAATCACCATTGACCTTGCGGTTGATGAAGTAATTCACGCCGCCGATGGTCTCCGCGCTCTGCCTCTGCACGATGAACGTCGACACGTCCTTGTAGAACAGGCCGGCGGAGACCATGCCGGCATCGTTGTAGTAGTACTCCAGCGACAGGTCGTACTGGTCGGCCTTGAACGGCTTCAAGCCCGGCGCGCCACCGCTGCCCGTTCCCGGCGTCACCTGCACCCCGTTGACGAATACGGCGGTGTTGTTGAGCGACACGCCGTTGTTCAGATCCTCGGTGTTGGGAAAGGCGACGACACGGGCGGCACCGCCCCGCACGAGCAGTTGGTCGGTGATCTCCCACTTGGCGATGAACGACGGCAGCCACTCCCGGGTGGTGCTGCGGTAATCGGTCGGGTTGGCCTGGCCGGTGCCGGTGATCAGGTTGCCGCTCGAATCCAGCTCGCGTTGCACGTAGCGCACGCCGAAGTTACCCGATACCGGCATGCTGCCCGCGTTGAAGCTCCAGTCGGCCTTGGTATACGCCTCGGTGAACTTCTCTTCGATGCTGAACGTGCCGGCATAGGCAAGCGCATTATTCCGTCCATCCAGGCACTGCGCGTTCTGGCTGATGGCGGGGATGTCGGTAAACGCATCGCAGCCCTTGAAGACCGAGCGGTAGCTGCCCAGGAAACTGCGCGGCAGTCCATCGAACTCACCTTTCATGAAATCGTTGTTGCTATACACACGCAGGTAATCGGCCAGCGCCGTCGCCGGCACCCCGCCGGCGGGGCGGATATCCGCGCGCAACGGATCCTGGTCGCTCTTGATCCTGGTCGCGCGGGCACCGAACGACAACGACTGCCAGTGATCGCCATCGAAGTTCCAGACCCAGTCGGTGCGTGCGGCCGGCGCATCGGTCTTCGCCCGATAATCGTTGTCGAACAGGATGGACATGCCCAACTGGTTCGGATCGTCCAGGTTTACTCCGCCGATGTTGAAGCTGCCGAAGTTGCCCGAGCGAAGGTCGTAATCGATCACGGAGGTGATGCCGGCTCTTGGCTGCAGTCGCATGTAGTTCTGGCGGTATTCGGCTTTCGAGCGGTTGTACGAAATCTCGGCCGAACCATCGAGGTGGTCGCCCGCGTGGAAGCTGCCGCGTAGCGCAGTGGACCACACATCGGCTTCGACATCGGCGATTTCGGTATTCGCCTGGACAGGCGTCGTGGCCCGGCCCGCCACGAGGATGTTGTGGTTCGAGTACGTCGCGTTGCTCAGGCCCGCGCTGGGGTTGAACGCGAGCCAGTAGCGGTCGCGATCCGCCGTCTGCTTGGAGTAGAACGTATCGCCCACGATCTCGACGCCGGGCGTCGGCCGCCATTGAAGCACGGCGCTCACGCCTTTCTTGCTGCGGTCGTCGTCGATGTTCTGCGCGCGCATATCGGTGCTGCCGAAGTGCTTCACGCCGGCGCTGTCGGTGAATTGCGAGTAGCCCGAGAAGGTATCCAGGCCCTGCTGCACGACCGTGGCGTGGCTGTAGGTCGCCGCGACCATGGCACCGAAGGTTTCGTCCTTGTTCCGCCCCGAGAGAAGTGCGAAGCCATCGCCGCCGCCCTTGCGCGCCAGCTTGCTGTACGTGCCCGAGACGCTGACGACGTTCTGGTCGCCGTCGGCATTCAAGGGCATGCGCGTTTCGATATTGACGATGCCGCCGAGCGCGCCGGAGACCTGGTCGGCGCTGGCCAGCTTGGTGACCGACAGGCGCGAGATCACCTGCGAGGGGACCAGCGTCAGCAGGCCATACGTGGAGGTGTTGAGCTGGTCGAGCCCGTTGCCGCCGCGGCCGGTGGCGTCAAAGATCTCGCGGCCGTTGTACAGATACACGTTCTGGCTCAAGCCGCGTACCAGGATGTTGCTGCCTTCGCCCATGCCGCGCTCGAGCTGCACGCCGGCGACTCGCCCGAGCGATTCGGCGACATTGGAGTCCGGTAGCTTGCCGATGTCGTCCGCGACGATCGCGTCGACGATCTGCGCGGAATCTTTCTTCAGGTCGCGGGACTTCTCCAGGCTCTGCCGGATGCCGGAAACGGTGACCCCCTCGAGGTTGACCGAGTCCTGCGCTGGCGGCGTCGCCGCCTGATTCCCCGTCGACGGTGCTGCTGTTTGAGCAACGACCGGTACGGATGCGAAGAGGACCTGTGCAATCAGGGCCGACAGGATGGAACGCCGAGCAAGAACCATGTTTTTCCTCCCCCGAGGTAGTGAGCCCCGGGGAAAGCAGCCGCTTTGGCGGCCCCACTTTTTCCCCGTCGCCCGCACGAATGTCGCTGGTGTGTTTCGCTATCTGCCAGCGCGGTTCCGCTTGGCATGTTGTAACTATTATAGCAATATAACGGAGCACGCAAGAGCGACCGCACCATGTTTGCTGCTGCAAAGCAGCATGAAAAGCGCGTCGCACGTCACGTCTCCCGTCGTTCGACGCCCAAGGAAAACCGCGCATGACGCAATTGGCTGGTGTCTTTCCCATCGTCCCGACCATCTTCCGCGCGAGCGGCGCGATCGACTTTGCCGGTACGCGCAGCGTGCTCGACTACATCATCGACGCGGGCGCGGCGGGCGTGGTCTTTCCCGGCCTTGCGAGCGAGTACGACTTGCTCAGCGTGGACGAGCGCCTCGAGTTGACGGCGCAGCTTGGAGAATGGATCGACGGCCGTGTGCCGTTCATCGTCGGTGCCAGCCACTCCGACGCGGCGGTCGCCGCACAGCTGGCTACGACCGGCGCCGCCGCGGGGGCCGTGGCAGCCATGATTCTTACGCCGCACGAGCATGCCGGGGATCCCGAAGCGATGGCGGCTTATTTCAACGACATCCACGAAGCCTCCGGCGTCGCGATCATGTTGCAGAACGCACCTGCGCCGATGGGCGTAGGCCTGGGTGTGCCGCAGGTCGCGGCGCTCGCACGCGCTGTACCAGGCATTCGGTATGTCAAGGAAGAGACGCAGCCTTCGGGCCATCGCATCACGGCGCTGATGGAAGCCACGGGCGCTGGCGTCGAAGCCGTGTTCGGCGGTGCGGGCGCGCGCTATGTGATCGATGAACTCCAGCGCGGGGCGACCGGCACCATGCCGGCATGCGAGGTCACGGAGGTGCACGTCGAGATGCTGACACGCCATGCCCGCGGCGATCTCGACGGTGCACGGGATCTTTTCGAGCGCACGCTGCCGCTGCTCAGCATGCAGGCGGTATTCCGCTGGCGGCTCACGAAGGCCGTGTTGCTGCGACGTGGCATCATCGCATCCGATCACGTCCGCGCTCCCGGCCCGGCGCTCGACGCGTGGGACCAGCGCGAGCTCGACGACCTGCTGTCGCGCATCGCCGATATCCTCCCGCTGGACCGCGTGCCGAACAACCAGGCGAGAAAGGCCCCATGACCAGCCCCGTCGACCACGTCGAAACCTTCATCGTCACGGTGCCGCGCGATACGCCGTACCTCGGTCCGCTGGGTCCTGGCGAGCGGATCAACGAGCGCGGGTACGTGGTGCGCAAGGGGAACGGCACCATCTATCCCTCGGTCGACCGCTCCATCGCGGTGCGTATCACGTGCGCTGACGGCAGCGAAGGCTGGGGGGAGACCTACGGCATCTGCGCACCGCGCGCGACCACGGAGATCATCAACGACCTGCTCGTTCCCGAGTTGACCGGGCGCGATCCCGAGGACGTCGAGGCCATATGGGACGACCTGTACGGGCTGATGCGTGTGCGTGGATGTACCTCCGGCTTCCATGTCGACGCGATCACCGCCCTGGATATCGCCTTGTGGGACCTGCGCGCCCGCGCGCATGACGTACCGCTGTGGCAGATGCTCGGCGAACGCCGGCGGGAACGCATTCCGGGTTACCTCTCCGGCCTTCCGGCAGGCAACCTCAAGGAACGCGTCGAGATGGCCGTTCGCTTCCAGAAGGAAGGGCATGACGCGTTCAAGATCCATACGGCGGTAAGCACGGAAGGCATCGTCGAGGAAGTAGCCGCCCTTCGCCAGGCGCTGGGCGATGACGCGCTGCTGATGGTCGACCTGCACTGGAAGTTCGATCCGGCGGGTGCGCTGGCGCTGACCGAGGCACTCGCGCCTTACCGTCCCTTTTTTGCCGAAGCGCCGATCAAGCCCGAGGACGTGGATGGTCTTGCGTGGCTCGCCCAGCGCTCGCCCGTGCCCATCGCCGCCGGCGAGGAGTGGTACACCGAGCATGACGCGCGGCTGCGCCTGAACCGCAAGAGCATCGCCTTCATCCAGCCCGAGATGGGGCATGCCGGCATCACCCAGTACCGCCGCATCACCGCGCTTGCCGACGCCGCAGGCGTCACGATGGCGCCCCACGCGACCGTGGGAACCGGCTTGTTCCTCGCTGCCAGCCTGCATATGTCGAGCACGGTGCCGCGCTTCTGGCGCCATGAATGGCAGCACTCGGTATTCGCGCGCTCGTTGCAGCTGCTCGAAACGGACATGGCCTATGTCGATGGCCACTACGTGCTGCCTTCCGGGCCTGGCCTTGGCGCTCGCCCAGGCCAGCGCTTCTGGGATTACGCCGAACTGGCGACCTGAGTGGCAGGCACCGCGACGATCGTGGCGGATGATCGCGGTGCCAACTTCACCCCCAGCCACGCGACACCAAACGCGATGGGGTGCAGCGTGGCCATCAGGACGAAACTGCGATCGAAATGCCCTGACGACACAAGACCCGCCACGACCTGCGCGGAAAGCATTCCGCCCAACGCGCTCCCTGCGCCAATCAGGCCGGAGACGGTGGCGACATAGCTGCTCGGGTACAGATCGACCACCAGCGTGCTGATGTTGATCTGGAAGATGAGGTGGGCGAAGGCGACGGCCGAGCCGATTGAAAACAGTAGCCAGAGCGCAGGCTCGAACGCAGCCGCCAGGCCAACGGGAGCAAGGATCGCGGCGCCCGCCATCGCGACGAGGCGGCTGCGCGCCGGTGCCATGCCGCGCTTCACGAGCGCGCTCGAAATGGCACCGCCACCGATGCTGCCCACGTCGGCGGCCAGGTATACGACCCAGGCAAGTGATGCGACAGCGGCCAGCGACATGCCGCGCACGTCGTTGAGGTATTTGGGAAACCAGAACAGATAGAAGTACCAGACAGGATCGGCGATGGCGCGCGCGAGCACCAGGGTCCACAAGGTACGATCGCGCAGCAGGCGTCCCCAGCGCGTCGCTTCGGGCTCCGCGTCGGGCAGCTTCGCCGGACGCGGTTCCTTCGGATGGAACCACATCCAGCCGGCCATCCACAGCAACCCGGCCGCGCCCGTGACGACGAACGCGGAGCGCCACCCGTACATGAGCGCCACGCCGCCGATCAGCGGCGGCGCGAGGGTCGCGCCCACCATCGCACCTGCGGTGTAGATGCCGTAGGCCAGGCCCTTTTCTGAAGGCTTGAAGCGCTCCGATACCACCTTGGTGCCGACCGTGTAATTGCCGGGTTCGCCAAGGCCCAGCGCAAAGCGCGCCGCGCCTAGCTCGAACGCGCTACGTGCCATGCCGGTAAGCAGGTTGGCGACGGACCACCACGCGACGAACAACGCCAACGCCACGCGCGAACCTAGCCAATCCGTGATGCGCCCGGCCAGCAGGTACGCGACGGTGTAGGCCACGAGGAACGCCTGCACGATGTGCGCATACGCGGAATCGCTCATGCCGAGGTCCGCCTGGATGGTGGTGGCAAGGATCGACAGCGCCTGGCGGTCCAGGTAATTGATCACCGTGGAGACGAACAGCAGGGCGAGCAGCACCCAGCGCAAGCGGTCGGGCTTCGCCTCCCCTGTGTCGTCCGCCATGCCTCGCCCCCCTTTTACGGTCGACCGAAGCTATTACTAAAATAGCAACAGGTCAATTCGCGCTGCGGCAGGGCTCAGGCGATCTCGAGGGCCGCTGCGCGGAGCGCATCCACCAGTTCGGCCGTTGCGTTCTCGGGAATCCAGCCGGACATGGCGAGCCCCGCGATCACCGGAACGCCCGTGGTCACCGCCACGATGTGGTGATCGCGTTCGTCGGCCACGTGCACGCGGGCGTAGCCCTGCTGGCGGGTCTTCTCCAGCGTGGCAAGCAAGCTCTCCACCCCCTGGGGGAACATGGGGATGTCCTTGTCTTCATAGAGCTCGCGCACTTCGTCGTCCGTCAATTGCGCCAGGAGCACGATGCCGATACCGCTGGTCGTCGCAGGTAACAGGCCGATGCGGCCCAAGCCGCGCGCGGCCTCGATGCCGGGCGGCGCGTGGAACAGGTAACTGACGTTGTCGTTCCACAGCACCCCCATGGCCACGGTATGGCCGAAGCGGCGCAAGCGTTCCAGTTCGGGCAGCGCACGCCGGATGAGCCCCGAGGCGAACAGGCTCTGCGCGGCCAGCACATGCATGCCCGCGCCCGGCGCGTATTTGCGATCCGAGGTCTGCCGCACGATGCCCATGTACGCCAGCGTCTTGAGCAGCCGGTTCACGCGCGTGGTATTCGCCCCCAACTGGCGGGCGAGCTCACGACATCCGATCGGCTCCGGCGCCGAGGCGAGCGCCTGCAGGGTCAGGATGCCGTCGATCAAGCTCTGGTTGGGCTGGGCGTTGGGCTTGGCACGCATGGCGCACAGAGTAGCCGTACCTACTGCCCTGCGCGAGCGTTACGCATCCCCGCACTGACAGGGCCCCAGCGTCAGTACAACCCCGTCTCACCCGGCACCGGGTTGTCCTCACCGGAGCCGTCCAGCGCGTCGCCGCTGCTGTTGGTCGGACGCTGGCGCGTCGGATCATGCTCGTCGTAGTCGTCGTGCGCGTGCCAGCGGCGACGCGAGAGCAGGCAAGCGGTGACGATCGCGCCGATACCCACGCCGATCGCGATGCTCAGGCCGGGATGGCGGCGCACGCCGCGGCTGGCGCCGCCAAAGGCGTCGGTGGCCAGCGCGCCGGCACGGCCGGCATATTCCCGGGCTGCACCGAACGCTTCGCGCGGGTGACTGCCCATCGTCGCGCCGGCGATGCGATGGGCGCGACCGAGCATTTCCTCACCGATGCTCTTGCTACGGAAAAATGTCATGACAGGTGGCCTCCTTCGTTTCAAGGGGCCACCGTGACGGTTCGAGCGTGATGGGAACGCAGTGCCGACGTAAGGCGAGCATGACGGCTGCATTAGCCCAGGCTGTTGAGCCACGCCTCGTCCGAGCCTTCCTCCACGCCCTCGAACAGGAAGGTCGAAAGATAACGTTCGCCCGTGTCCGGGAGCATGGCGAGGATGACGCTGCCCTTCTCCGCACCCTCGGCATATTTCGACGCCGCCGCCACCGTCGCGCCGGCCGATACGCCGACGAACAGGCCTTCTTCCGACGCGAGCCGCCGGGCCGTGTCGCGGGCCACCACTTCGTCCACCGGCACGTCGACATCGAAGATCGCGCGGTTGAGCACGTCGGGCACGAAGTCCGGCGTCCAGCCCTGGATCTTGTGCGGCGACCAGGGCTTGTCCTGCAGCATCGACGCCACGGCCGGCTCGGCGACCACGATCTTCACCTCGGGCCGGGCCACCTTGAGCACCTCGCCCACGCCCGTGAGGGTGCCGCCGGTGCCCCATCCGGTGACGAAGGCATCGAGCCGGCGGCCGGCGAAGTCCTGCTGGATCTCGGCGGCAGTCGTATTGCGGTGGTAAGCCGGGTTGGCCGGGTTCTGGAACTGCCGGGGCAGGAACCAGCCGTGTTTCGCGGCCAGCTCCTCGGCGCGACGCACCATGCCACTGCCGCGCTCGGCGGCGGGGGTGAGGATGACCTTGGCTCCGTAGGCACGCATCAGCTTGCGCCGTTCGACCGAGAAGCTATCGGCCATCGTTGCCACGAACTTGTAGCCTTTCGCCGCGCAGACCATCGCGAGGGCCACGCCGGTGTTGCCGGAGGTAGCCTCGATCACGGTGTCGCCGGGCTTGAGGAGTCCTTTCTGCTCGGCGTCGAGGATGACGGCGATGGCGAGACGGTCTTTGACCGACCCACCGGGATTGAACGCTTCCACCTTCGCGTAGAGCGTGACGTGGGACGGCGCAACGCGGTGCAAGCGCACCACCGGGGTACGGCCGATGGTGTCGAGGATGCTGTCGTGGATCATGGATGCGTTTCCTGGGTCGGGCCTGCCAGAAGGCAAAGGTACTCCTGCGCGACGCGGCGCGACAAACGGCCAACGATCGAGCAGACTGCCGGCCCATGACCCCACGTCCCCTTGCCCTCCTCGCCGCGTTGGCGCTCGCCGCGCCCGTGTCCGCCCAGGACTTTCCGCGTACGCCGGGGGAATACCTGAGTCGGATGGACGGTAACGGCGATGGCCGCATCGACGAGGCGGAATACGTTCGCTACATGAGCCAGGGGTTCCTGCGCATGGACGTGAACGGCGACGGCGTGCTGGATGCCAATGACGGCCCCATGCGTCCCGGCGCGCGCGCGGTTCACCTCGACGCCTTCCAGCGGAACCTCATCCAGCAATTCCACAAGCTCGACCGGAACCACGACGGCAGCTTGAACGCGAAGGAGCTTTCGCAGCCCCCGCAGTAGGTGCGCCGCCACGCGTTTCGGCTATGCTCGGCGCTCCCTGGGGAGGGTCCATGAATACGACTGAAATGTTCCTGGTCGCGATGGCGATCATCCTTGGCGTGCCATACCTTGTCTGGCGTGTGTTCCGGACCGACTACTGGGCGCCGCTGGTCGTCGTGCAGATCATCTTCGGCATCGTGCTGGGGCCCGGTGTACTGGGCAAGGTGTTCCCCGATTACTACGCGGTGGTGTTCGCCCCGCCGGTCATCGGCGCGCTCAACGGTATCGCCTGGTGGGCCGTCATGGTCTTCGTGTGGCTCGCCGGTATCGAACTGGACCTGCACGAGGTCTGGCGCCGACGCCGCGAATGCGGCACGACCGCGGGACTGGCGCTGGCCGGGCCGCTGATCGTCGGCTGCGCGGCCGCCGTGGGCATGCTCGCCTGGCGCGATGGCTGGATGGGCGATGCCGCCGCCCCGTGGCAATTCGTTCTGGGCGTGGGCATGTCCTGCGCGGTGACGGCGCTGCCGATCCTCATCCTCCTGCTGGAAAAGCTCGACATCCTGCGCGAGCCCCTGGGTATGCGCGTACTGCGCTACGCCAGCCTCGACGACGTGGCGATCTGGGGCGTCCTCGCGATCATCCTGCTCGACTGGCAGCGCGTGGGTCACCAGGCTGCCTTCCTCGCCGGCTTCGCGGTCGCCGCCTGGTTGTTCCGCCGGCTGATGCGGCGGCTGAAGGAATCCGATCGCTGGTACGTCGGACTCATCTGGCTCGTGGTCTGCGGCTACGGGGCCGACTGGTCAGGCCTGCACTACATGGTGGGCGCGTTCCTCGCCGGTGCGGTCATGGAGCGCGACTGGTTCACGCTGGAGCACCTCGACAAGCTGCGCCAGCACGTCCTGCTGGTGATGATGCCGGTCTTCTTCCTCTCCACCGGCCTTCGCACGAACTGGTCGATCGGTGGCGCGGCCGTATTCATCGCCGCCGGCGTGCTGCTCGTCGCGTCGGTGGGCGGCAAGCTCGCGGGCGTCGGCGTGGCCGGCAAGCTGCTCGGGTGGGCGCGTGGCGATGCGTGGACGATCGGCTGGCTTCTGCAGACGAAGGCGCTGATCATGATTATCTTCGTCAACATCCTGCTCGACCGCCACGTGATCACGAGCGAAACCTTCACGGCGCTGCTGCTGATGGCGGTGGCGAGCACCATGCTCACGGTGCCCATCGTGGCCCCGAGGCTGAAACAACTTGTCTGACGACGCCTCCCGACAGGGGCGCCAGTAAGGTACGGAATGATGGAAACACAGACGCATACCCCTGTACGCCGTGCCGCGGTGATCTTCATCTTCGTCACGGTGCTGATCGACATCCTGGCGTTCGGCATCATCATTCCCGTGCTGCCGCACCTGATCGAGCAGATGACCGGCGGCACGGTGTCGAACGCGGCGTGGTGGGTGGGCGTGTTCGGCACGGTGTTCGCCATCGTCCAGTTCATCTGTTCGCCCATCCAGGGCGCGCTGTCCGATCGTTTCGGACGTCGACCGGTGATCCTCCTGTCGAACCTCGGACTGGGGCTCGACTTCGTGTTCATGGCGATCGCGCCATCGCTGTGGCTGTTGTTCGTCGGGCGGATCATTTCCGGGATGACGGCAGCCAGCTTCACGACCGCCAATGCCTATATCGCCGACGTGACGCCGCCGGAGAAGCGCGCCGCCGCATTCGGCATGCTCGGCGGCGCCTTCGGGATCGGTTTCATCATCGGCCCGGCGCTGGGCGGCTTCCTCGGCGGGATCGACCTGCGCCTGCCCTTCTGGCTCGCCGCGGGACTCGCGCTGACCAACTTCCTGTATGGCTTCTTCATCCTCCCGGAATCGTTGCCTCCGGCGAAGCGCGCGGCGCGTTTCGAACCGCATACCGCGCATCCCCTGGGGGCGATGAAGCTCCTGCGCCGGAACCCGCAGGTGTTCGGGCTCTCGGTGGTGATGTTCACGTTCTACCTCGCCCACTATGTGTTGCAGACGGTGTTCGTGCTCTACGCCGACTATCGTTACGGTTGGGGGCCGCAACAAGTCGGCTATGTGCTCGCCCTGGTCGGCGCCTGCGACGGAACGGTGCAGGCGTTCCTGACCGGCCGCCTCGTGGGCCGCTTCGGGGAGCGTCGGGTGATGCTGGCCGGCCTGGTCTTCGGCGCCGCGGCTTTCGCCGTGATGGGACTGGCATCCACCGGCTGGGCGTTCCTCATCGGCATTCCGCTCATGTCCCTCTGGGGCCTCGCGGGGCCACCTATCCAGTCGATCATGACGCGGCACGTGGCACCCGACGAGCAGGGCCGCCTGCAGGGTGGCGTGACCAGCCTGGGCAGTTTCGCCGGCATCTTCGGCCCTTACCTGTTCGCGCAGATTTTCGCCTTCTGGATCGATCCAGCTCGCACGCTGCACATCGCGGGCATGCCATTCCTCCTCGCCGCCGCCCTCGTCGCCGTCGGTATCGTCGTGGCGGCACGGGCCACGCGGGGTGAACGCGAGCCCGCAATGGCCCCTGAAAACGTGAGCTAATTCGCAGACTTCATCGTATGATGTGCTCCAAATCGGCAACTGACGCGACGGTCGGGGCGTGCGTTTGGACAACCAGCTCTGGGAAAGCAAGTATCACGAAGCCGTGGAGCGACTGACCCGTGAAGAGGCGCAATGGCGCACCGCGGAATCGCTCCTGCGCCAGCTGGTAGGTTGCCTCGGTCGCGTCGCCCACGGCGCGCACGACGACGTCGATCCGCATATCGAACGCCTTTCCGCCGCGCTTGTCGGGCCGATGGAGCCGATTGCCCTCGAGCCACTGGTGAATGAGCTGTCCGAGGCGATCCATGCGCTCGGGGAACAGCCGGCCTCTTACCAGGAACGCTCGATCTCCATCGGTCGCCCGCAGCGCACGGAACACGGGTCGTCCGTGCAATCGTCGCTAAGCCGGCTGGTGGATCGCATCGTGGTCCTGCCACGACTGGCGGACCGCGCACACGACCTGCGCCATCAGGTGGCCGATGCCGGTGACCTCGTCGCCCTCGCCGCCTGCGGCGACCGCCTCGCCGACCTGATCAACGAACAGCGTATCGGCCTGCAGCGCGAGATCGACGCTTTGCAGGTCGTGCTTCGCCACGTCACCGGCCGTCTCGACGAGATGAGCCAGTACATGTCGCGCGAACTGGCGGACCAGTCCACCGGCGAGTCGAACGGCCAGGCACTCGATGCCTCCGTGGCGCACGAGATGCGCCTGCTCGGCGAAGCGGCGCTCGAGATCGACGACGCGCACGAGTTGCGCGAACGGGTGAATCGCAGCCTGGATACGATCGCGCTCTGCTTCCGCGATTTCCGCGATCGCGAAGGCGCCCGCCTTACCGCCTACCGCGAACGTGCCGAAAAGATGCGCCAGCGCATCGAGCAGCTGGAGACGGAACGCAACACGTTGCAGCGTTCGCTCGAACGCGAACACGAGCTCGCGCAGACCGATACGATGATCGGCATGCCGAACCGCCTCGCTTATGAAAAGCGGATCGAAACGGTGTACGAAAACTGGCAAGCCACGTCGCGGCCGGTGAGCATCGCGGCGATCGACATCGACCACTTCAAGAGCATCAACGACACCTACGGCCATACGGCGGGCGATGCCGTCCTGCGCATCATCGGTCAGGCGCTGCTGAAGCACGTTCGGCCCTGCGATTTCGTGGCGCGCTACGGCGGTGAGGAATTCATCGTGATCTTCGACGGCGCGGACGAACCGGAAGCATTGCAGGTGTGCGAGCGCCTGCGCGGCAAGATCCAGCACCTCGCCTTCCACGCCAGTCGCCAGCCGGTGCGCGTCACCGCGTCGATCGGCCTCGCCCAGTTCCAGCCGGGGGATACGCCGCAGTCGGTGTTCGACCGCGCCGACCTCGCGCTGTACACGGCGAAGAACGGCGGCCGGAATCGCTGCGTCGCGGGTTGACCCAGCGCGACGCGATCCCGGTAGGAGCCGCTAAGCGGCTCCTACGCGGCGACGCCGAAGAGGTGGCCTACCGCCGCCGTCAGCGCCATCGCCAGCGCGCCCCAGAACAGCACGCGCACCACGCCACGCACGACGGGCGCGCCCGCCATCCCCGCCGAGGCCGCACCGAGTATCGCAAGCCCGACCAGCGAGACCATCACCGTGACCGGCGCGGCGAGTTCCCGTGTCGACAAGGTCACGGCGAGGATCGGCAGGATCGCACCGCTGGCAAAGCTCACCGCGGAGGCGGCGGCCGCCTGCAAGGGACGCGCAGCCGTCGTCACGGAGAGACCCAGCTCGTCGCGTGCATGGGCTTCCAGCGCATCGTGCGCCATCAATTGCTCCGCCACGCGGTGCGCGAGGTCGCGGTCGAGTCCGCGACGAACGTAGATCTCGGTCAGCTCCTTGTGCTCGCCCGTCGGATCCTCGCGCAGTTCGCGCGATTCGAGGGCAAGTTCGGCCTTTTCGCTGTCGGCTTGCGAACTCACCGACACGTATTCGCCCGCACCCATCGACATGGCGCCGGCGACCAGCCCGGCCACGCCGGCGATCATGATGTCCGACGGGCCTGCTTGCGCGGCCGAAGCGACGCCGACCAGCAGGCTGGCTGTCGAGAGGATGCCGTCGTTCGCCCCGAGCACCGCGGCGCGCAACCAACCGATGCGGTCAAGCCGGTGCCGTTCGCGGTGGCGCGTTCGCAAGATCATGCCCCCATCCTACCGGCACGGCCGTCGACGCGCGACCGACGACACCGCACAATACGGCGCCCGCGGCCGACCGGCCGCCCATGACGACAAAGAGCCCACGACCCCATGTCCATCTCCATGTACCAGATCTGCGTGCCCGTCCTCGTCCGCGCGCTGACCAATCTGTCCAGCGTCCTCGCCAAGGGCGCCGCCCACGCGGCCGACAAGAACATTACGCCGGAAGTGCTGCTGCACACGCGCATCACTCCGGACATGTTCCCGCTGGTCCGCCAGGTGCAGATCGCGACCGACATGGCGAAGGGCGCCGCCTTCCGCCTCGCTGGCCAGGACGTGCCGAAGATGGACGACAACGAGACGACGTTCGACGACCTGCAGAAGCGCATCGACACCGTGATCGGCATGCTGAAGGGCTTCACGCCGGAACAGATCGACGGCAGCGAAGACCGCGACATCCTCCTGCAGATGCGCACCGGCGAAATGCACTTCCGTGGCCAGGATTACCTGCTCGGCTTCGTGCTGCCGAACGTGTATTTCCACACGACCACGGCGTACGCGATCCTGCGCGGCGCGGGCGTGGCGCTGGGCAAGATGGATTTCATCGGCAAGCCGTAAGGCGCGGCCACACCGCTGGGCTCCGCGTTCGCGCGGGCCCAGCGGTTCCGGCGGGGCTTAGGACTTCAACTTCCACCCCGTCCGGAAGATCCACCAGACGATGCCAAGGCAAACCAGCAGGAAGCCCACCGTGGCGCCCGCGCTGACCACCACATCGACGTCCGCCGTGCCGTAGAAGCTCCAGCGGAACCCGTTGACCAGGTACACCACCGGGTTGAACAGCGTGATCTTCTGCCAGACCGGCGGCAGCATCGAGATGGAATAGAAGCTTCCACCCAGGAAGGTCAGCGGCGTGATCACCATCAACGGGACCACCTGCAGCTTCTGGAAGTCGTCCGCCCACAGGCCGATGATGAAACCGAACAGGCTGAAGGTCACCGCCGTAAGCAGCAGGAAGGCCACCATCCAGAAGGGATGCTGGATCTCGTAAGCGACGAAGAGGCGCGCCGTCACGAGGATCAGCAGGCCGAGGATCACCGACTTCGTCGCCGCCGCGCCCACGTAACCCAGCACCACTTCCACGTAAGACACGGGTGCCGACAGCAACTCGTAGATCGTGCCCGCCCACTTCGGCATGTAGATACCGAAGGACGCGTTGGAGATGCTCTCGTTGAGCAACGACAGCATGATCAGGCCGGGGATGATGAAGGCCCCGTAGCTCACGCCGCCCACGTCGCCCATGCGCGAACCGATGGCGGCGCCGAACACCACGAAGTACAGCGAGGTCGACAGCACCGGCGAGGCGATGCTCTGCATCAGCGTTCGGAAGGTACGGGCCATCTCGAAGCGGTAGATGGCGCGGATCGCGTAGAGGTTCATGCGCGGTTCCTCACCAGGCTGACGAAGATATCCTCGAGCGAACTCTCGCTCGAGTGCAGGTCCTTGAAGTCGATGCCCAATGCGCCGAGCTTGCGCAGGAGTTCGGCGATACCGGTGCGCTCGCCTTGCGCATCGAAGGTGTAGGTAAGGCATGTGCCGTCGGCGGAAAGTTCCAGCGGCCATTCGCCGAGCCCTTCCGGGACGGCCTCCAGTGGATTCTGCAGCTGCAGCGACAGCTGTTTCTTGCCCAGCTTGCGCATCAGCGTGTGCTTGTCTTCCACCAGCACCAGTTCGCCACGATTGATGACGCCGATGCGGTCGGCCATCTCCTCCGCTTCCTCGATGTAGTGCGTCGTGAGGATGATGGTCACTCCGGACTCGCGCAGCCGGTGGACCATCTGCCACATGTCGTGGCGCAACTCCACGTCCACGCCCGCGGTGGGCTCGTCGAGGAAGAGCACGCGCGGTTCGTGCGCCAGTGCCTTCGCGATCAGCACGCGGCGCTTCATGCCGCCGGAGAGCGTCATGATCTTCGCGTCCTTCTTTTCCCACAGCGACAGCTCGCGCAGGATCTTTTCCAGGTACGCCGGGTCGGGCGACTTGCCGAACAGTCCGCGACTGAATTTCACCGTCGCCCAGACGCTTTCGAAGGCGTCGGTGGAAAGCTCCTGCGGCACGAGGCCGATGAGTCCCCGCGCGGCGCGGTAGTCGCGCACGATGTCGTGCCCGTCCACGGTCACCGTGCCTTCGCTGCCGTTGACGATGCCGCAGACGATGCTGATCAGGGTGGTCTTGCCGGCACCGTTCGGCCCCAGCAGGGCGAAGATTTCGCCGCGCCGGATCTCGAGGTCGACGCGCTTGAGTGCCTGGAATCCGGTCTTGTAAGTCTTGGAGAGCCCGTGCACGGCGACGATGGCGTCGGGCAGGGAAGTCGTTGCGTCGAGGGGTGGCATGGGAACCCGCGTGTCCGGTGGGTAAGCGGGCGATGGTAGACCCGAACGCGCATGGGTGCGAGGCTTCGCCGATGACCGTGCCCTCGAACGAAATCCGGGTCCGCTGCCCCTGGGGCGACGCCGACGACCTGATGCGCGACTACCATGACCGCGAATGGGGCGTCCCCGAGCGCGACAGTCGGAAGCTCTGGGAAAAGCTGGTGCTCGATGGGTTCCAGGCGGGACTGTCGTGGCGGACCATCCTCGCTCGTCGCGACGGATTTCGCCGTGCCTTCGACAGCTTCGATCCGGATCGTGTCGCGGCGTACGGCGAGCACGACGTGGCGCGACTGCTGGCGGATGCCGCCATCATCCGCTCGCGGAGCAAGATCGAAGCGACGATCCGCAACGCCCGGGCTTACCTCGCGATGCGCGAGGCCGGTGAGGACTTCGCCCGCTTCGCGTGGGACTTCGTCGGCAACCAGCCGATCCTCTGGGAAGGGCCGGTGCCGCCGAACAGCCCGCTCTCTGGGGAGGTGTCCAAGGCGCTGCGCAAGCGCGGCTTCACCTTCGTCGGGCCGACCATCGTCTTCGCCTGGATGGAGGCCACCGGCCTGATCAACAGCCATGCGCCGGCCTGCTTCCAGCGGGCCGAAGTCGGCAGTAAACCCTTGTCACGCAAGGCTTAACGGCTTTTTCAGATCGCGCAGCGTAGCGTGGGTTGCAGGGGCCGCATCAGCGGCCCCCATCGTCTGGTACACCTGCCTTCGCGAGGGTTCCATGGCTTCGAGTTCCGCCCAACTGTTCATTCCGTACAGCGAATCGACACAGGGACCGTGGATCGTGCGCCGTGCGGCATCGCCCTTTCCCGAGTCCTATCCGTCACAGGACGCCGCGATCGCGGGCGCCGAGGCCATCGCGCCGGCGCTGTCCGCCGAACTCGGCCGCCCGGTCGAGATCCACGTGCAGCAGGCCGACGGCACCTGGATGGAGCACAACTACGTCGTGGCCGGCTTGGTGGCCGGCACGGGCACGCCGCCCGCCGGGATGAACCGCCGGCACGCCTGAGGTTCGTGGGGTGAGACGCCGATAAGGTAACCTTGCAAGGTTGCCTCACCCGTTCCTGCGCCCGCCGATGCTCACCGACGACACCAAAGCCGCGATCCGCGCCGCCTATGCGCGGCTGAAGGACGGCCTTGCGGGGTTCCGTGGGCGCGCCTCGCAGCTGAAGATGATCGCCGAGGTGGCCAAGGCCCTGGCCGAACCGGCCGGCGCCGCGGTGATCGAAGCGCCCACCGGCACTGGTAAGTCCATGGCTTACCTGATCGCCGGCCTCGAAGTGGCCCGGGCCCAGAAGAAGAAGCTCGTCATCGCCACGGCGACCGTCGCCTTGCAGGAGCAACTCGTCCAGCGCGACATCCCCCAGTACCTCAGCCTCTGCGGCGTGGAGGCCAAGGTGGCGCTCGCCAAGGGCCGTGCGCGTTACCTCTGCCCGCGCAACCTGCGCATGGCCGGTGCCGAGCCATCGGCGCAAGGCGGGTTCGAATTCGACGCGGACCTGGCGCTGTGGTCGCGACCGCCGGCCGAGCGGGACACCAAGGCTATCGAGAAGCTCGGCAAGGCCTTCGAATCGCACGAGTGGAACGGCGACATCGACACCAGCCCGGAACCGCTGTCTGACCTCGTTCGTGGCATGGTCACCACCAGCGCGGGCGGCTGCACCGGACGCAAGTGCGGTGCCTTCGCCGCCTGCCCGTTCTTCGTCGCCCGCCGCGCCATCGGTGACGCGGACATCGTCGTCGCGAACCAGGACCTGGTACTGGCTGACCTGACGATGCCGCGCGACGAGGACACCTTCGGCGGCGTGATCCTGCCGAAGCCGGAAGAGACGCTCTACATCTTCGACGAGGCCCACCACGTGCCCGGCAAGGCGATCGATCGCGGCGCGGCCGACGTGCACCTCGCGACCGCCGTGCGTCGCATCGGCCGCCTGCAGAACCAGATCCACGGGGCCTACTCGCTCACGGACAAGGAAAGCATCGGCAACCTGACGCTGGAAGCGGGCGACGAGAAAATGCTCCTGATGTCGAACGCGCTGGAAGAGATCGAGCGCGAGATCCGTCTGTCGTGGACGCCCTCGTCGAGCGAGACCGAACCCGTGTTCCGCGCGTCCCTGGGCCAGCTTCCCGAAAACTGGCGGATGCACGCGGAACACCTGCACCTCATCACGAAGGACATCCAGCGCTGGCTGCGCACGGTGCGCCGCACGGTGGTGGAGATGGAGGCCGGCGGTCCGACGCAGGAAGCCCTCTCCCGCGAACTCGGCGTCGCGCTGGAGCGCCTCGATCGCCAGGTGCGCACCTGGTACGCATGGTCCTCGGACGACCGGGAAAACGCGCCGCCGCTCGCGCGCTGGGTCAGCATGACGCCCGAGCAGCAGCTGGTGTGCCACGCCTCGGCCGTCTCCGCCGGCGGTCTGCTGCGCAGCGTCCTGTGGGACAACGCGTCCGCCGTGGTCATGACGTCAGCGACGCTCAGCGCCGGCGGCAACTTCCGTGGCTTCGCCGACTCGGTAGGCCTGCCTAACGAGGCCGTGACGATCAGCCTGCCCTCCCCGTTCGACCTCGAGCGGCAGGCCACGCTGTCCGTCCCCGCGTTGAACGCGTTGCCCGACGATCGCGAAGGGCATGCGCGGGAAGTGTCGGCGTGGCTGGCAAAACACCTGGATTGGAACGCGGGCAACCTCGTGTTGTTCACGTCACGCGCGAAACTCGACCGCGTGCTGCAGATCCTGCCCATCGAGTTCGTGCGCAAGGTGCGCGCGCAGGGCTCGCTGTCGAAGTCGCAGCTGATCGCCGAGCATTGCGCGGACATCGAGGCCGGCAAGGGCAGCACGCTGTTCGGTCTCGCGTCGTTCGGTGAAGGCCTCGACCTTCCTGGCAAGCTGTGCGAGACGGTTGTCGTCACGCAGCTTCCCTTCGCGGTGCCGACCGATCCCGTCGGTGCCACGTATGCGGAATGGCTCGAATCGCGCGGACGCAATCCATTCATCGAGGTGAGCGTGCCGGACGCGACACGGCTACTCACGCAGTACTGCGGTCGCTTGATCCGCACGGAGACCGATACCGGCCGCATCGTACTTCTCGACCGCCGCGTGATCACGAAGCGCTATGGCACGGGCATGCTTCGCGCGCTGCCTCCGTTCGCCCGTGAGATCGAGCGCGTCGCATGAGCATCGTTCGTTTCGACGAACTGAAAGCCGTGCCGTGGAAGAACGGGCTCGGGATCACGCGTGAGATCGCGGTTGAACCGCCGGGCGCCACCATGGACGATTTCCTTTGGCGGGTGAGCATCGCCGATGTCGACACGGCGTCGCCGTTCTCGCGTTTTCCCGGCATCGACCGGACGATCGTCCTGCTCGACGGTGACGGCTTCACGATGACACTGGATGGCGAGCGCGAGCATGCGTTGACGACGCCGTGCGTGCCGTTCGCGTTTCCCGGTGAAGCGCAGGTCGACGTCGCGCTTGCGGGTGGGGCCACGCGCGACTTCAATCTGATGGTTCGGCGCGGGAAGGCTGGCGGTGCGGTGGATGTCGTGCATGGGCCGAATCGGCTGAGCGTCGATGACGCGGCGCTGCTTTACGTGGCTCGCGGGACGGCCGTGATCGACGGTCTTGCCGTTGGACAGGGCGATACGTTCCTGACGCCACGCTCCATCGAACTGCATGTCGACTCCGTGGCGCTACTGGTTCGCATCGCGCTCCACGACGCCTGATTCAAACGAGGTTCACCCCTCATGCGCATCGTAGGAGGTCGTCCCAACGGAATTCAGCCATGCGCGACGCATCCAAGGCCCTCACCGTCTCGATGGCAGCGACCGGCCCCATCGCCACGTCACCGGTGACGGCTGTCAGTCACCTCGATTTGGAACGCTACGCCGGCACGTGGCACGAAATCGCCCGGCTGCCGATGTATTTCCAGCGGAAGTGCGCCGCCGGGGTCACTGCGACCTACACGCTCCGTCCGGACGGAACGGTGGCGGTACACAATGAATGCACCACGGCCGAAGGAAAACGCATCGCCAGCGACGGCGTGGCAAGACGCCCGGAGCCATTCGCTCAAGGGAAGCTGGAGGTACGCTTCGCACCGGCCTGGCTCTCATGGCTGCCACTGGTGTGGGCTGACTATTGGGTCATCGCGCTCGACGAGGACTACCAATGGGCCATGGTCGGCCAGCCAGGGCAAAAGTACCTGTGGATCCTGTCCCGCACAGCGTCGATAGAGGGGAAAATTTTTGCGTCGCTTAAGGATAGGGCTGTCGCCATGGGCTATGACCTGACCCCGCTGGTGATGTCAGGCGAGGTCAACTGAGCTCTTTTTAGCAATCAATGCGACAACGTCTCCCCAAAAAAATGCTGGCATCTCGGCTGCAATGAGCTTCTATCTACATATTTGCGTCCTTGAAGCAGAGCTCAATGGAATTGGACCTCAATTCGCCATCAAACGCCGAGAAATCCTTTGCCATGCTGTCCCGATAGACGGCGGAGACGGTATAGCATCCGCTGGAAAGCGAATAGGCAGCTTTGATGAGCCACTGATCAACAACGTGACCACCAATCTGACCCGGCGCAAGCACTAGGTAAGTACTTTCAGTAGGCATCTCCGGATTGATATGTGCTGTTTCCGGAAACGTCTTGCCCTTGCGCCGGATGTCGAAGAGCAAGTTCCCGAATAGGCGATCAAGAAGATAGTCTCGGCGCACCTTTATGCTTTGATTTCCAAGATTCGAAAGCACAACATATACAGCACCATCTTTCTGGCTGATAAATAGTGAGGGTGATTCATCTGCTTTCACGGCTGCCGGACCAATCATAGACAGAGAGACTAAGAACGCAAGATTTCTAGGGCGCATATCATTAGTCCCCAAGCGGTTTGTAGATGTGGCGCTTTATCATCGACTTGTTTGAATCGAATGGATTGTCACCAAGGGGCGACATCTCCTCATCCACCTTGACACGCTTCTTGTACTCGTCTTCTGGATTCGCTGCGGTCTGGGCCCATCCTTGGTAGGCGAACAGCATCACGACCAAGGCAAATAGAACGCGCACATATCCGCGACGACGACCGTTCGTCTTCGACATATCAAAATCCCAAGCGAGCTGAAAGCCTCCGTCGTCCGCGGCGCGGCGACGTACGTCAGGTGCCGGTCGCCACTACCCAGAACGGCTCGACTCACGGCGCAGGGGAAGGCATCCTGCAGACAGCAAGCTGCACGCGGCAGCTGCCGACGACTGATGATCGAACAATCCTTTTCCCTCTGTATCCGTCGGCCTTGCGCCGAAGATACCCAGAACTTAAGTGCCGGATTTACAATTGTCAATGCTCCTTTTGGCCGAGGATGCTAGGCTCTCCCCAAGCGCATTAAGTGCGCGTCGAGTAAATCCCTTACCTACGTCCGATAACGCCTCCTATCCGAATGTGACAACGAGCCGCTCTCCCTCCCCATCGTGCCCATGTGGCGGCAAGACCTCGTACGCCGCGTGTTGCGGCCAATGGCATGACAGCTTCGCGGCACCCACCGCCGAGGCGCTCATGCGCTCCCGCTACAGCGCCTATGTCCTCGGTCTGGAGGATTACCTCCTCGCCACATGGCATCCCACGACACGTCCGGTATCGCTCGGTCTCTCGACGCAGTCCCCGAAGCCGACCTGGTTGGGCCTCGCCGTGAAACGGCACGAGAACGCCACGCCCGGCACGGCCATCGTCGAATTCGTCGCCCGTTTGCGCATGGGCGGCGGGAGCGCCGAGCGCATGCACGAAGTCAGCCGCTTCGTGCGTGAGGACGGACGATGGTATTACGTCGACGGCGACCTATCGTGAGTCGCTTCGAGGAAACCATCTGCGAAGCGATCCATTCGATGCGGTTACTTGTCGTCGATTACGGTGGAGCGGAGCGGCTGGTGCAACCTTATGTGTATGGCGACGACCATGCGGGAGATCGCTTGCTTAGCGCATATCAGGTCGCGGGTGCCAGCGCGTCCGGCGCGTCGGAAGGATGGAAGTTCTTTCGCATGGACAAGGTGACGTCGGTCACCCTGAGCGATCGGCAGTTCCATTCGCCCCGGCCGGAGTTTCAACGGGGCGATGGAGCGTTTGCGCGCATCGTTTGCCAGGTTGGGGATTGAGGAAAGGCAGGAGCCGCGCGCGGTCAGAGAATCAGGCGGGCAACGCCGCCGTCGACGCGGAAGGATGCGCCCGTGGTGCCGGAGGCTTCTTCGGACGCGAGGAAGACGGAGACATTCGCCACTTCGTCGACGCTCAGAAGGCGCTTGATGAGCGACGTCGGGCGGTGGGTCTGGATGAAGTCGCGCTCCACTTCCTCCTGCGTCTTGCCGTCGTTCTTCGCGATCTTGCCGAAGAATTCACTCACGCCTTCGGACAAGGTCGGGCCGGGGAGGACGGCGTTGACCGTGACGCCGGTGCCGGCGAGCACTTCCGCAAGGCCACGCGACACGCCGAGCTGTGCCGTCTTGGTCACGCCGTAATGCACCATCTCCGGCGGCGGCTGGATGCTCGACTCGCTGGAGATGAACTGCACGCGGCCCCAGCCGCGCTCGGCCATGCGCTTGGCGTAATGACGCGACAGGCGCACGCCGGAGATCACGTTCACGTCGAAGTAGCGGCTCCACTCGGCGTCGTCGATCTCGAAGAAGTCTTTCGGTTCGAAGATGCCGAGGTTGTTCACGAGGATGTCTGTATCGGGGACCGCCTTGATCAGCGCGGCAGCGCCTTCGCTGGTGCCGAGGTCGGCGGCGACACCCGTGACCTTCGCGTTCGGCGCGGCCTTCTTCACGCTGGCGATGGCCTCGTCCACGCGGGCCTGGGTGCGGCCGGTAATGACGACCGACGCACCTGCCTTCGCGAGGCCGGTGGCGATGGCCAGGCCGATGCCTGCGGTGGAACCGGTGACGATGGCGCTGCGCTTGCTGAGGTCGATGTGCATGAGGAGCTCCGTAACAGGGAAAGGAATGCCCTCTTGATCGTCGGGGCGTGAGGGGGGTGATTCAATTGCGCCTGGGGCAAAAGGCTTTGGCCCGGCAACGGGGGAATCCGCTAGACGTCCAGGCGGGTCTCGCCCTCGGGGACGCCGTGGGGGCCGAAGCGGCGTTCGACGATGGTGGTGCGGTCGTCGTGATCGACGAGGATGAGGGTGCTGGCTCGCGTGCCGTAATGCTCGCCCACGATGAAGGCGCTGGAGAGAAAGCGCTCGCGTTCGATCCCGATGCCCGTGTCCAGGAGCAGGTCGTCGGGCCAGCGGCCCTGGTCGGAGAGCATCGCGAAGAGGGCGTCGGTGTCATCATCGCCGCCCGCCGCGAGCCATGATTCGAGGCGTTGCACGAGTGCGCGTGTCTTCGGCCAGGGGGCGTTGAAGTCCGCATTGCTCAACCCGTGCACGCCGGGCTCGACGGGTTGCGCCCGCGCGTGCGGATGGTTGCCGAGGTAGTAGGCGTCGTCGCGGTCGAAGGTGAGCAGGTTGAAGGGCCGGTATTGGCCCGCGCTGCCCATCAGTTCGATCGCGTGCTCGCGTGCCGACACCGTCGAGCCGAGGAAGTCGGCCACCAGGAGGCCGCGCGACATGCCGCTGTGGTCCGCGGTGAGGTCGCGCACGTTGGTGATGACGCTGGCGCGCCCGTGCGCCCCGACGCCGGCCCACGTGCCGCCCGCCTCGAGATCGCGCCCGGCGACGACCTGCGGTGACTCGTCCCAGGATGCCAGCGCTGCCGTGGGACGCGCATGGAACTCATCGCGGTTGCCGACGAGGGCGAGGCGCCAGCGCGGATGGGCTTGCCAGGCGAACGCGATCAGGCACATGGGGTGGTGGCCCGGGAGAGCATGAACGCATTGTGGGTGCCGGGAGGAGCGAAGCCAAGAGCCGGGGTCGGTGGTTCCCGTCCGGCTCAGGCGGCGACGGTGCTGTCCAGCTTCTTCGCCGCCAGCATCCGCGCGATCGATGCCGCCGCTTCGCGCCCATCGTAGACGGCGCGCACGACGAGGTCCGCGCCACGGACGTTGTCGCCGCCGGCGAAGACACGCGGGTGGCTGGTCTGCAACGGCAGCCTGCCCTCGTCGCCGACGAGGATACGGCCGCTACGGTCGCGGTCGATGCCGAAGGCGTCGCACCAGTCCGGCGGGCTGGGCTGGAAGCCGAAGGCCTGGATCACCACGTCTGCGCGGAGGTCGGTTTCGCTGCCCTCGACGTTTTGCGGATACGGCCGCCCATGGCGATCTTCGACGAGTTGCGTCTCTACCACGCGGACGGCCTGCACGCGGCCATCGCCGCCGTCGACAAGCCGCACCGGCTGCCGCTGGAAGAGGAAGCGCACGCCTTCCTCCCGGCTGTAGCCGACTTCTCGCCGCGAGCCGGGCATGCTCGGTTCGTCGCGGCGATACACGCAGGTGACCGACGCCGCGCCGAGGCGAATCGCCGTGCGATTGCAGTCCATGCCGGTATCGCCGCCGCCCAGCACCACTACGTGCTTGCCGGCGAGGTCGTAGTCGGGGGCCGGCGGCTCATCGCGCAGGAGCCGCTCGGTATTGGCGATGAGGAACGGCAAGGCATCGTGTACACCGCGCAGCTCGCGCCCTTCCAGCCTGCCGTCCACGTAGGTGTAGGCACCGGTGCCGACGAAGACGGCATCGTAGTCCGCAAGCAATTCGTCGAAGCCGATGTCGCGGCCGATTTCCACGCCGAGGTGGAAGCGGACGCCCATGCCTTCGAGGACCATGCGGCGCGTGCGCACGACGGTCTTGTCGAGCTTGAACGGCGGAATGCCGAAGGTGAGGAGACCGCCGATCTCATGCTGGCGGTCGAAGACGTCCGCGGCGATGCCCGCGCGACGCAGGCGATCCGCGCAGGCGAGGCCCGCGGGGCCGGCACCGACGATCGCGACACGGGCGCCGGTGTCACGCACGCGGGACAGGTCCGGGCGCCAGCCCTGGCGGATGGCTTCGTCGGTGACCCAACGTTCGACGCTGCCGATCGTCACCGCGCCGAAGTCGCCCTGCTCCAGCGTGCATGCGCCTTCGCAGAGACGATCCTGCGGACAGACGCGGCCGCAGATCTCCGGGAGCGGGTTGGTTTCGTGCATCAACGTGGCGGCCTCGAAGAGGCGGCCGTCCTGCACCAGCTTGAGCCAGTTCGGGATGTAGTTGTGCACGGGACACGCATGTTCGCAGTACGGGTTGCCGCAGTCGATGCAGCGCCCCGACTGGGCAGCCGCATCCGGCGGCGCGAAATCGCCGGAGATCTCGCCGTAACCGAGCACGCGCACCGCGACGGGCACCGTGCGAGGCGTCTGCCGTGGGATGTCGAGGAAGCGGAAATCCTTCGCGCTCATGCCGCACTCCGCAGTTCTTCAGCCAACGCGTCGAGGCTGGCCGCCTTGGGCTTCACGAGCCAGAAGCGCTGCAGCAAGCCACGGAAGTCGCCGAGGACCTGGGCACCCCAGGCACTGCCGGTGAGTTCCGCGTGGCGGGCGATGAGCCGTCGCAGGTGTTGCATGTAATGTTCCATGCCTTCGTGCGAGATGCGCACGATGTCGACCAGTTCGTGGTTGTAGCAATCGACGAAGCTGCGCTCGACGTCGAGCACGTAGGCGAAGCCACCGGTCATGCCCGCGCCGAAGTTGAGACCCGTGCGGCCAAGCACCGCGACGACACCGCCGGTCATGTATTCGCAGCAGTGGTCGCCCGCGCCTTCCACCACGGCCAGGGCGCCCGAATTGCGCACCGCGAAGCGCTCGCCCGCCTGCCCCGCCGCGAAGAGTTCGCCGCCGGTGGCGCCATAGAGGCACGTGTTCCCGATGATGGACGCATCCTGGCTGGCAAACGACGAGTCGGCCGGCGGACGGATGACGAGCCGGCCACCGGCCATGCCCTTGCCGACGCCGTCGTTGGCTTCGCCGGTGAGGTCGATATGCACGCCGCCGGCATTCCACGCACCGAGGCTCTGCCCCGCCGCACCCGTCAGGTGCAGGTTGAGCGGCCTGTCGGCCATGCCGGCGTCGCCCCAGCGACGCGCCACATCGCCAGACAGTCGCGCACCGATGGCGCGATCGGTATTGACGATGGGATAGCGGAAGGTGCCACCAAGACCGTCCGTGACGGCGAGCCGGGTGTCGGCAGCGATGCGGTTCGCGAGTGTGGCTGCGTCACGCATGGGATTGCGCGTCGAGGTGCAAGCGAAGTCCACCTCGGTGCCCAGGCCGTCCTCGCCGATCAACGGCGAGAGGTCCAGACGCTCCTGCACAGGGGTGACGCCGTCCCGCTGTTCCAGTCGTTCGGACTGTCCGATCAGTTCCGCCAGTGAGCGCACCCCGAGGCGCGCGAGGTGCCGCCGCACGTCTTCCGCGACGAAGCGGAAGTAGTTCATCACCATGTCCGGCAGGCCGAGGAAGTGCTTCTGGCGCAGCACCGGGTGCTGCGTGGCGACGCCAGTGGCGCAGTTGTTGAGGTGACAGATGCGCAGGTACTTGCAGCCCAGCGCCACCATCGGCCCCGTGCCGAAACCGAAACTCTCCGCGCCGAGCATGGCCGCCTTGATCACGTCGAGGCCCGTCTTCAGGCCGCCGTCGGTCTGCAGGCGAACGCGCCCGCGCAGGTCGTTGAGGCGCAGGGTCTGCTGCGTCTCGGCAAGACCCAGTTCCCATGGCGTGCCTGCGTACTTGATCGACGTCAGCGGGCTTGCGCCAGTACCGCCGTCGTGGCCGGACACGGTGATGAGGTCCGCGCCCGCCTTGACCACGCCGGCGGCAACGGTGCCGACGCCCGCGTGCGATACGAGCTTCACCGACACCAGCGCCTGCGGATTCACTTCCTTGAGGTCGTGGATGAGCTGCGCCAGGTCCTCGATGGAATAGATGTCGTGGTGCGGTGGCGGCGAGATGAGTCCGATCCCGGGCTTCGCGTAGCGCAAGCGCGCGATGGTGGCGTCCACCTTGTGGCCGGGCAACTGCCCGCCCTCGCCGGGCTTCGCACCCTGCGCGATCTTGATCTGCAGTACCTCGGCGTTGACCAGGTACGCGGGCGTCACGCCGAACCGGCCCGACGCCACCTGCTTGATCTTCGATGCGCGGTCGGTGCCGTAGCGTGACGGATCTTCACCGCCCTCGCCGGAATTGCTGCGGGCGCCGAGGCGGTTCATCGCGATCGCGAGCGCCTCGTGCGCCTCGGGCGAGAGCGCGCCCAGTGACATGCCCGCGGAATCGAAGCGCCGGAGGATGTCCTCGACCGGCTCGACCTCGTCCAGGGGAATCGGCGTCCCCGCGCGCGGCACGAGCAGGTCACGCAGCGCCGACGGCGGGCGCGTGTCGACGTATCGGGCGTAGGTTTCGTAATCGGCCCAATCGCCGGTACGCACGGCCACCTGCAGGCTGGCGATGACGTCCGGGTTGTACATGTGGAACTCGCCGCCATGCACGTACTTGTAGAGCCCGCCCGCGCGCAATGCCTGCGCCTCGTCCCAGGCCTCGGCGGCGAGCAGGCGCTGCTCGTGCTCGAGGTCCGCGAAACCGGAGCCACCAATGCGCGACGGCGTGCCCGGGAAACACAGCGCCACTACGTCAGGGGCGAGTCCCACGATCTCGAAGAGCTGCGCACCGCGATAACCCGCGACCGTGGAGATACCCATCTTCGAGAGGATCTTCAGGAGGCCCTTGCGAATACCGCGGCGGTAATTGCGGCCGATCTCGCGCGGCGCGCCTTCGCCATTGCGGATGTGTCCGCTGCGGCCCATGTCGAAGAGGCTCTGGTACGCGAGCCATGGGTAGATCGCCGTGGCGCCGAAGCCGAGCAGGCACGCGAAGTGGTGCGGATCGCGCGGCGTGGCCGTCTCTACCATGATGTTGCACTGGCAGCGCAGGCCAGTATCGACGAGGCGTGCGTGCACCGCGCCGGTGGCGAGCAGCGCGTGGATCGGCAGGAGGTCACGGCGTGGGTAGCGGTCGCTGAGGAAGACGATCTGCACGCCACGGCGGACCGCCGCTTCGACGTCGTCGCAGATGCGCCGCAGTGCCTGTTCCAGCGTTTCGTCCGCGCCGTACATGAGGTCGATACGCGGCGTGTCGGCATACGCGGGCGTGGCGAGGATCTGGCGCAGCTTCCGCTGCGACAGGATGGGCGAATTCAGCAGGATTTGTTTCGCGTTCTCCGGCCCCAGGTCGAAGATGTTGCGCTCCTGCCCGATCTGCGTCACCAGCGACATCACGAGCCGCTCGCGCAGCGGATCGATCGGCGGATTCGTCACCTGCGCGAAGCCCTGGCGGAAGCGGTCGAAGAGCGGACGGATCTGCCGCGACAGCACGGCCATGGGGGTGTCGTCGCCCATCGAACCGGTGGCTTCGGCCTCGGTTTCGGCGAGCACCTTCAGCACGGATTCGCATTCCTCGCGCGAGAGGCCGTAGAGCTTCTGGTACCGGCGGAGCTCTTCCGCGGGCAGGGGCTCGGCCGCGAGGGTCGGGTCGATCAGGTCGGACTCGAGATAGGTGACGCCGCGGCGCAGCCAGTCGCGGAAGGGCGCGCGGGCGCGGTTGATCGCATCGATGTCGTCGTCGCGGAGCAGGCGATGCTCGCGGAAGTCCACCGCGATCATTTCGCCGGGAGCAAGACGGCCTTTCGCCACGATACGCGACGACGGCACATCCCAGAGACCGGTCTCGGAGGCGACGATGAGGTGGTTGTCGTCGGACAGCGACCAGCGCGCCGGACGCAGGCCGTTCCTGTCGAGCGTGCAGGCCGCATACCGGCCGTCGCACATCACCAGGCCCGCGGGACCGTCCCACGGCTCGCTGTGCAGCGCGTAGTACTCGTAGAACGCGGCAAGGTCTTCGTCGATGTCCTCGCGCGCGGCGTAGGCCGGCGGCACCAGCACGCGCATGGCGGCAAGCAGGTCCATGCCGCCCATGAGCAACACTTCCAGCGCGTTGTCGAGGCTCTCGGAGTCGGAGCCTTTCTGTCGCACGAGCGGGCCGATGTCGGAGAGTTCGACGCGCTCGGAGCGCAGCACCGACGTGCGCGCCTGCATCCAGCGACGATTGGCGCGGATCGTGTTGATCTCGCCGTTATGCGCGAGGAAGCGGAACGGCTGGGCCAGGCGCCACTGCGGCGAGGTGTTCGTGGAGAAGCGCTGGTGGAAGACGACGGCGTCGGCGACGAGCGCCGGATGCCTGAGGTCGCGGTAGACGTCGCGCAGGTGCCCGGGCGCGGCCATGGCCTTGTAGCCCACGACCTCGCCGGAGAGCGAGACCACGTAGAAATGCGCGTCGTGGGACAGCGCGAGTTCGGCGCGGCGGCGGGCGCGGAACAGTGCCGCTTCGAACGCGGCCGGCGCGAGATCCGCCGGCGAATCGACGAAGACCTGGCGCACGCGCGGCATCGACGACGCGGCAAGCGGGCCGCACGCGGATGGGTCGACATCCACGTCGCGCCACCCCGCCACGGGGAGGTTCATCCGGGCGAGCTCGGCTTCCAGCACGCGGGCGGCGGCATCGTCGCCGTCCGGATCGAGAAAGACGAGACCGCTGGCAAAGTGCGTGGCGAGCGTGAGCCCCGCCTCCTTCGCCAGCGCGCGCAGCCATTCCACCGGGCGGCGCAGGAGCACGCCGCAGCCGTCGCCGCTGATGCCGTCGGCGTTCACGCCGCCGCGGTGGGAGAGTTTCGCGAGCGCGGCGAACGCCGTGTCGACCAGCGCCGCGCTGGCATGGCCGTCTATTTGCGCCACCAGGCCGAAGCCGCAACTGTCGTGTTCGAACGCCTCGTCGTAGAGGCGCGGAATGCCTTGCTTCACCATCCGCCTCCTCGTGGCATGGGTTTCGCTGGGTAGCGCGTGCACGGGGCCCCGCGGCCTGGAACGGCCGACCTTCACGTACACGCGTGGAACATGCGGACCCATTCTTGGCACAATTGACGCGCTGCGTCAAAGCATTTGGACGTCTAAACGGAATTCTTACGAGGCCTAGGAAAAGACCACTTGCGGCAAAGGGGATGGGACGGCGGTCCGGGGGCATACCAGCGAGAAGGCACCCGGGTAGGTAATAATCGCGGCATGCGCCTACTCCCACGTCTCCCGCTCGCCCTCGCCCTCACGCTCCTCGGTTTCGCCAACCTCCCGCCGGCCCGGGCCGCGCAGGACGGGAAGACCCGGGCGGAGCAACAGGAGGCGCGGCAGAAGCTGGAAGGCGTGCGCAAGGACATCGAGGCCTTGACCCGCGAGCAGCGCGAGACCGCCAACACCCGGGACAGCGCCAACGCCGCGCTGGCGAAGCAGGCCGAGCAGGTATCCGCGGCGGCGAAGGCCGTTCGGGACACCGAGGCCGAACTGGAGCAGCGCCGGCACGACCTCGAGCAACTGAATGCCCAGCGGGCCGACATGCAGGCCGGACTCGACAAGCAGAAGGGCGCCCTCGGCGACCTCCTCCGCGCCACCTACACCTTGGGACGCGGCTCGGACCTCCAGTTGCTGCTGGGCGACGAGGACGTGAACCGCATTTCCCGCGCCCTCGCCTACTCCCGCTACTTCCAGGAGAACCGGGTGGAGCGTATTCGGGGGCTGCTCGCGGATCTTTCCCGCCTGCAGGAGGTCGAAGCCGCCATCACGGCCGAACAGCAGAAGCTCGAGGCCAGCCGCGCCGAGCGGGAGAAGCGCGCCGCGGAGCTGGAAAAGCAGCGTGGCGCGCAACAGAAGCTCGCCGCGGAAGCCGACGCGAAATACAAGGACCAGGCCCAGCGGATGGCCGCCCTCAAACAGAACGAGCAGGACATGAATGCCCTGGTCGCCCGCCTGCAGAAGGTGATCGACGAAGCCGCCAAGGCGGCCGAGCCGGCGCCCACCCCCAAGGGGTCGCCCACCGCGGCACCCCTGTCCAACTTGCGCGGCAACCTACCCTGGCCGGCGAACGGCCCGGTGCACGCCTACGGCAACGGCGTCATCATCGTGGCGCCGCGAGGTAGCGAGGTGAAGGCGGTGGCTCGCGGACGCGTGGTGTTCGCCAGCTTCCTGCGCGGCTACGGCATGATGATCATCGTGAACCACGGCAACGGATTCATGAGCATGTACGGCAACAACGAAACGCTGCTGCACGGCGTGGGCGACATGGTGGAGGCCGGCGAATCCGTCGGCACCGCCGCGGCGCCCGCCGGCGACAACGGCGCCTATTTCGAGCTGCGCCAGGGTGGCAAGCCCATCGATGCGCGCGGCTGGCTCAGCAAACGGCATTGACCCCGGAGACCGGCATGCGCCAGCACCCCCTTCGCCTCGCCCTCGTGCTCGCCCTCGGCGCGCTGGCGGTTCCCATGGCCCAGGCCCAGCAGAAGCCGCTGAAGCAACCTGACGCGCCGGCCGCGTCGTCGACGACCGCCGCGGCCGTGGCCAAGAGCGCCGACGGCGAGGTCAGCCTCGACGACATTCGCAATTTCACGCGGGTGTACCACATCGTGCAGCAGGCCTACGTCGAGAAACTCGACAACAAGACGATCATGAATGCCGCAATCAGCGGCATGCTGCAGAACCTCGATCCGCATAGCGAGTACCTCGACAAGGAAGGCCTGGACGAACTCGACGAGGACACCACCGGCCAGTACGGCGGCCTCGGCATCGAGGTGCTCCAGGTCGACGGCATGTTGAAGATCGTCTCGCCCATCGACGACACGCCCGCGTCGCGCGCGGGCATCAAGCCGGGCGACACCATCCTCAAAGTGGACGGCATGGTCGTCGACAGCCAGAACATCGACGAGGCGTTCAAGAAGCTGCGCGGCGACCCGGGAAGCAAGATCACCCTGACCGTCCTCCACGAGAAGTCGGACAAGCCCATCG
Organism: Luteibacter sp. NPDC031894; assembly: GCF_050273135.1. Lineage (NCBI taxonomy): Bacteria > Pseudomonadati > Pseudomonadota > Gammaproteobacteria > Lysobacterales > Rhodanobacteraceae > Luteibacter > Luteibacter sp. NPDC031894. Next base: position 112,610 of record NZ_JBNNMV010000002.1, read on the forward strand.
ACATGCCACTGGTGCGCGAGCGCATCAACGTCACCAGCGTGAAGCTGCGCCAACTCGATCCCGGCTTCGTCTACATCCGCGTCAGCCAGTTCCAGGAAGACACCGCCTCCGACCTGGACAAGAAGCTGGGCGATTACATCAAGAAGAACGGCGCCCCGCGCGGCGCCGTACTGGACCTGCGTTCGAACCCCGGCGGACTGCTGACGACCGCGGTCGGTGTGTCGGACACCTTCCTCGACGGCGGCACCATCGTCACGACGAAGGGCCGGCTGCCCGACGCGAACCTGCATTTCGACGCGCACCCGGGAGACATGCTGGCGGGCGCGCCGATCGTCATCCTCGCCGACAACGGCACGGCCTCCGCCGCGGAAATCGTCTCGGGTGCGCTGAAGGACAACCATCGCGCGCTCATCATGGGACGCCGCACGTTCGGCAAGGGCGTCGTGCAGACCGTGTTGCCACTCGACGAAACCCATGCGGTGAAGATCACCACCGCGCGCTACTACACGCCCAACGGCACGTCGATCCAGGCGGAAGGCATCAAGCCCGACATCGCCCTGGCCGATCTCGCGGTCAACAAGGCCGACACGCCGCCGCAGTTGATCGGTTCGGAAGCGGACCTGCCGAACCATCTCGTGAACGAGAAAGCCGCGGCCGAGGACAAGAGCGGCGCGGACGACGACGGCAAGCTGGCGATCGAGGACTACGCCTTGTCGCAGGCACTCAACGTCCTCAAGGGCATGGCCTTGAACCACACCCGCTGAGGGCTACCAGATCTTCCACCAGGGGCGCGAGGCTTTCTCCACGGCCTTGCGCACCTTGCGTGGCAGGTCGGGATCGGGCGCTGGCGGGGCCATGGCTTCGACGAGCGTCCAGCCCTTGCAAGCCGTCGCGCCGAAAGCCGATGCCGGTAAGTCGGCATGGAAGGTCGTCACGCTCTGCGCGAGCTCGATCGGCAACGAGTAGTAATGGTCGACGTCGTCGGCCTCGGCGTCCGCCGCGTCCTGCATCGCCTCGATGCGTGCATGAATGGCGTCGAAGGCGGCCGGCAGGCTGCCGCTCGTGGACAGGTCGCGCGTGTCGTCCTGCTGGCCATCGTGTTCGGCACGCCAGTTGCGCAAGCCGTTCACATAGCAGGTGGACGAACTGACCATGACATGGTCGTCGTATTCGCAGGTGACCACGACGCATCCGCGGGAGAGGCGGCGCATGGCGTCGTCGGCGATCAGCGGGGCGGCGAAGCGCGTGACGACGGCGAACCAGCCGTTGGGCAGCGCCAGCGAGAAACCGCGGCGCGGATGGCTCGCCGTCTGCTCGTTGGGCACGAGGTCGAGCGCCGCCAGTACCTCGTCGCCGCTCCTGCCCTTCACCGCGAGCCAGCCGATCGAGGTGCCCATGCGCTACTCCGTCCCGGCAGGCTTCAGCAGGAAGCGCACCGCGAGCAGGCCGAGTTCATACAGGAGGCACATCGGCACCGCGAGCATGATCATGGAAAGCAGGTCGGGCGGCGTGATGAACGCGGCGATGGCGAACGCGCCGACGATGGCGTACCCGCGCCCCTTGCTGAGTTTCTCGGCATCGACGATGCCGATCGCCGCGAGGATCACCACCGCCACCGGCACCTCGAAACACAGGCCGAAGGCGAAGAACATCAGCATGACGAAATCGAGGTAATGCGTGATGTCGGTCATCATCGCCACCCCCTCGGGAGTGACGGCGTTGAGGAACTTGAACGCCGCGGGCAGCACGATGAAATACGCGAACGCGCAACCCGAATAGAACAACACCAGCGACGCCACCAGGAGCGGCCGGGCCAGGCGTTTCTCGTGCCGATAGAGCCCCGGGCTCACGAAGGCCCAGAGCTGGTACAGGATCATCGGCATGCTGATGAACAGGGCGACGAAAAAGGCCAGCTTCAGCGGCGTGACGAAGGGACTCGCGACTTCCGTGGCGATCAGGTGCGCGCCCTGCGGCATGCGCTCGACCAGCGGCTTCGCCAGCTCGGCATAGAGGTGGTTGGCCACCGGCACCAGCGCCAGCAGGACGAGCAGGAGCACGACGATGGCGCGCATGAGGCGCGAGCGCAGTTCGACCAGATGGGAGAACAGGCCTTCTTCGACCACGTCGTCGGGCGACGGATCGGGCTCAGGTGCGGTCATGTGCATCGCTTCCGGGCGCGGCCGGCTCGTCGCCCCGCTTCAGCGGGAGCATGTCGAGCGCCGGGTCGGGCTCGCGGCCCTCGGCGCGCGCCGTCTGTGTTTCGGTGAAGGTGTCACGCACGCGCTCGCCGGTGTCGCGGATGCCGGCGCCGGTGGCACGGATGTCTTCACGCACGCTGTCGTGCGTGGCGCGGGCGTTCTCGGCGGTCTCGCGCAGCGTGCGCTTGATTTCCTCGGCCTGGATTTCCCGCTCGACCTCGGCGCGCACGCTGTCCCAGCCGCTGCGCATCCGGCGCAACAGGGCGCCGGCGGTGCGTGCGGCGTGCGGGAGGCGCTCGGGTCCGAGGACGATGAGCGCCACCACCGCGAGGAGCAGCAGCTTGGTGAGGCTGATGTCGATCATGGCGCCGCCAGGATCAAGGAGCGCGGTCGCGCGGCTCGCTGGTCTCGCTGTGGGCCGGCGGCACCTGGGTCGACGCCGGCGGATCGGCGCGCAGCTTTTCCTCGCGCTCGCGCTGCTGGCGTGCCTCTTCGTCGCCGTCCAGGCCCTTCTTGAAGTCGCGCATGGCGCCGCCCAGGTCCGAGCCGATGTTGCGCAGCTTCTTCGTGCCGAAGATCAGCACGACGACGAGCAGCAGGAGGACGATATGGGTAATGCTCATGGGAACCTCGAGGGCGCCTGGATCGGCGGCCGGTGGGACGGTGGGTCAGCGGTTAGTGTACTCCTCCAGTTTATCCCTGAATTCGACCACCTCGCTCGGGACGTTCGTCACACCGCCTTCGAAAATCCGTCGCGCCGTGATGCCGGGGCCGTAGATTTCCTCGTTGGAGTCGTCGTCGATGCTGAAATGGGCGCCGTCCAGGGCCAGGCCCGCGTAGAGCCCCTTGGCCCGGGCGTAGGTGTAGATCTCGGCGTTCATCCGTCCATCGGTGGCCGCCGTGGCGGAGCGACCGACGGGACCGGCGGCGGCCCCGGCGTTGGCGCCCATCGTCCACTTGCCGTCGATGATCTCGTTGACGCCGCGGTCCGTCATGAAGACGAGGATGACGTCGGCGGACTGGATACCCGCCTGGAAGCCGAAGCCGGCACCGGCGAGCGAGATGAAGTTCGGGTTGGACCAGACGCCGTCATGCTTGATGGAGATGAGGCCCTCGCCCTTGGTACCGGAGAACACGAAACCGCCCTTCACCATCTTGGGGATGACCGCGATCGCGTGCGCGTTCTTCAGCATGTCGGTCGGCAGGGACTTGTCCGGGGCGTCCTCGACCATGTCCTTGAGCACCCGCACCGCCTCCCGGGCCTGCTTCTTCGGCGGATCCGCCGCCTGTGCGGCCAGCGAAGGCAGCAGGGTCATCAATCCCAGGGCGAGCAGGCTGAACAGACGTGGGGACATCGGGTGGCTCCTTTCGTGGCGCGGATGGGCATCGGTTGCGACGGTCCGTGCGAGCCTCGCTACGCCGCCGTATGGCAGACTGCAACGATCCCCGCGAGCGCCGGACGCCGATGCCAGGTAACCCCGACTATACCGGCCCAGCCGGTCGATCCCACGACAATGCGCCGCAGGTCGGCGTGCTGCTGGTTAATCTTGGTACACCTGAGGCGCCCACGGCGGCCGCGGTGCGGCCTTACCTCGCGCAGTTCCTCGGCGATCCGCGCGTCATCGACTACCCGCGCCTGGCCTGGAAGGCGATTCTGTACGGCGTGATCCTGCGCGTGCGACCGAAGCGCTCCGCCCACGCCTATGCCCGCATCTGGACGCCGGAAGGTTCGCCGCTGCGCGTGTACAGCGAGGCGCTGGCCGCCGGACTCCAGGAGGCACTCACGGCGCGTCTCGCCGCGCCCGTGCGGGTCGTGCTCGCGATGCGCTACGGCAAGCCGGACGTCGGCGGAACGATCGCGGCGCTGCAGCGCGATGGCGTCCGCCGCCTCCTGGTGCTGCCGCTGTATCCGCAGTACTCGGCGACCTCCACCGGCAGCGTCTTCGATGCCGTCGCGGACACCATCAAGCGCCTGCGCTGGCCGCCGGAATTGCGCCAGATCAACGATTACCATGCCGAGGGCGGCTATATCGCCGCCCTCGCAGACAGCGTGCGGCGGCACTGGGCCGCCCATGGGCGGGGCGAAAAGCTGCTGATGAGCTTCCACGGCATCCCTGAGCGGTACGTGCGCGAGGGCGATCCGTATTTCGACCAGTCCCAGGCCACAGCGCGACTGCTGCGAGAGGCCCTGGGGCTGTCGGAGGCGGAAGCACCGCTCAGCTACCAGTCGCGCGTGGGCCGCGAGCGCTGGCTGCATCCCTACACGGACGAGACGGTGAAGGCGTTCGGGGCCCAAGGCATCAAGCGGATCGACGTCATCAGCCCGGGCTTCGCCGTGGACTGCCTGGAAACGCTGGAGGAAATCGCCATGCAGAATGCCGAGTTCTTCCGCGACGCCGGCGGCGAGACCCTGAGCTACATCCCCTGCCTCAACGCCACGCCCGCCCATGTGGATGCGCTCGCCAACCTCGTGTCACGGCATGGGCAGGGCTGGCCGGAGTTTTCGCCGGAAGGCACGAGCACCACCGGCTCCGCGCGAAACGCGGTCGGCGACGTCATCAGCGAGGCAGGTGGCGATGCGTGAGCTGAAGGTCTCGGTCCCTGGGCTCGAACTGGCCGCCCTGGCTTGGGGCGAACCCGATGCGCAGCCGCTGCTGATGCTGCACGGCTGGCTCGACAATGCCGCGAGCTTCGCGCTCCTCGCGCCGCTCCTCGCCGACCGCTTCCAGGTGATCGCGCTCGACCTGCCGGGCCATGGCCACTCGCAGCACCTGCCCGAGGGCACCGTCTACCAGCACGTGGATTACGCACGTGCCGTGCTCGCCGCCGCCGATGCGCTCGCCCTGCCCCGCTTCCACCTCCTCGGGCATTCGCTCGGCGCGGGCGTGGCGACGCTCGTGGCGGTCGCAGCGCCCGAGCGCGTGCGCCGCCTCGCGCTCATCGAAGGCCTCGGTCCCCTGGGTGACGACGGCTCGCGCACGCTCGACCGCTTTCGTGAAGCGATGGCGTCGACGTCCGCGGGCAGCCGCCCGCTCCGCGTCTTCCCCGCTATCGACGACGCCGCACGCGCGCGAGCCCTGGCGAGCGGACTCGACGCAACCCTGGCCCGACCGATCGTGGAGCGTGGCTTGCGCGAGGTGGAGGGCGGTTACAGCTGGCGCAGCGATCCGCGCCTGTCACGGCCCACGGCAATCCGCCTGGCGGAGACCCAGGTGATGGCGCTGTTGCTGGGCCTCGCCGCGCCGACGTCGCTGCTGCTTGCGCGACCGCACCCGCCTTACCTGGAATCGGAAGCCCTGCAGGTGCGCATCGATTGCGTGGCGGACATCCACGTCACGCACATGGACGGCGGACACCACCTGCACCTCGAACGGCCGGATGACGTCGCCAGCTGGTTGCATGGCGCCATCTGACCCCGTGGAGGCCAGGTGTCCTTACGCCACCGGCTCGAAGCGGAAGCCTGTCTGGATCACCGGATCGACGAGCCAGTGGTCGGCCAGCAGGAAGGCGAACAGCACCATCAGGTAGACGATCGAGTAGTTGAACGTCTTCATCGCGAACAGCTCGTCCGGCGGATTGAGCAGGCGGATGGCATACCAGAGGAAGCCCGCGCCGAGCACGACGGCGCCGAACAGGTAGATGAGGCCACTCATGCCGGTGAAGAACGGGAGGAGCGTCACCACGAACAGCAGGATCGTGTAGAACAGGATGTGCCAGCGCGTGTACGTGACGCCGTGGGTTACCGGCAGCATCGGCACCTGCGCGCGCGAATAGTCGTCGACGCGGAAGATTGCCAGCGCCCAGAAATGCGGCGGCGTCCAGACGAAGATGATCAACAGGAGTTGCAGCGCGTATGGGTGCAGCGATCCGGTGACGGCGGTCCAGCCCAGCATGGGCGGCGCCGCGCCGGCGATACCGCCGATGACGATGTTCTGCGGCGTCGCGCGCTTCAGGTACGCCGTGTAGATCACCGCGTAACCGATGAGCGAGAAGAACGTGAGCACCGCGGTGAGCATGTTCACCAGGAACACCAGCACCAGCATCGAGAGGATGCCCAGTGTCATCGCGAACACGAACACCTGCATCGGCGTGAGCTGCCCCGTCGCCAGCGGGCGGTGCGAGGTGCGCGCCATCAGCTTGTCGATGCGCTGGTCGATCAGGTGGTTGAACGCGGCGGCCGACGCCGAGGCCAGCCAGATGCCGAGCGTGCCGAACACGACGGCATGCCAGCCGGGAAGCATGCGCTGCCCGTTCGAGTCCACGGCGAGGAACATGCCGATCACGGCGCAGAAGACCAGCAGCGCGACCACGCGCGGCTTGGTCAGTTCGAGGTATTGACCCAGGACGCTCACGGGGACTCCGACACGGGCAGGCGCTGCGTGCTCGCCAGCGCGGCCAGCAAGGTGAACAACAAGAGCGCGGCCACGCCATTGTGCGCCGTCGCCACCGGCAGGGGCAGGCCGAGGTGCACGTTCCCGATGCCCAGCAGCAGCTGGGCGACGAGCACGACGCCCACGGCGATGCCAACCTTGCGCAGGCCGGCGCGGGCCAGGCGATGCGAAAGCCATCCGAGGTAGCAGAAGGTCACCAGCGCACCGATGCGGTGGGCGATCTGGATGGCGCTGCGCGCGGCCATGTCGAGCACGCCGCCTTCATAGTTCACGCCGACGCCGCGCCAGAGGACGAAGGCCTGCGGGAAGTCGGTCTGCGGCCACCACTCCCCCAGGCATTTCGGGAAGTCCGTGCCGCAGGCAAGGGCGGCGTAGTTCGAGCTGGTCCAGCCGCCGAGCGCGATCTGGCACACCAGGACGACGATGCCGATCGCCACCGGCGCGCGCAGCGCGGCGAAGCGGTCGTCCGGCGTACCCACCCGCCACCAGCGCAACGCGGCCCACGCCAGGAGGGCGAAGGTGGCGAGACCGCCGAGGAGGTGCCCCATCACGACGATCGGCTTCAGCAGCAGGGTCACCGTCCACATGCCGAGCATGGCCTGGAAGATGATGACCGCCAGCGTGGCGACGCCCACTTTCCAGGCGCCCGGCCTGTCGAGCTTTGCGGCCGCCAGCAACGGCAAGGCGATGGCCAGCGCGGACAGGCACGAGGAAACGATGTGCTCCCCGCGCATGTACATGACGACGCCCACGGCCGCGAACACCGCGGCGACGAGCACGGCAGCCACCGCGAAACGGCGGCGCCACGCCGCGACGAGCGCGATCGCCAACACCATGACGCCAAGGCTGCCGGCCAGGAAACGGTGCACCTGCTCGCGCCAGGCCTTGTGCGTTTCGAAGGGACGATCCGGGAAGGCCTGGTTCGCCTGCGCGATGTCCTGCGCATGACCGGGCCAGGTGGCCTTGCCGTAACAGGTCGGCCAGTCGGGACAGGAAAGACCGGCGTTCGACAGGCGCACGAAGGCGCCGAACATCACGACGCAGAAGGCGAACAACGCGGCCAGCAAGGCCAGCGTACGGAGAATGGTCACGGCACGCGGCGTCATCAGCGGATCACCTTCTGCAAGTCCTTGCGCAGGCCGTTCGGATCGAAGCCGGCCGGGTACCACGCGAGCGCGGTGGCGTTGGATTCGACCAGCACGGCCGCGACGCTGTCGGCCTCGACCGGGCGGAACGGGGCGAATGCATCGGCGGGATCGCTGCCGCTCGCGTAGTCGCGCATCACGGCCTCGGCGTCCGCGCCCGAGGGCGCCGTTCCGATGTAAAGCAGGCGCAGGCGATCCGCGTTGCGGTTGAGCACGATGCGCGCGTTGCGCATCAGCGTGAGGGTATGCACGCAACGGGCGGCGCAATCGGGACCGGGCAGCGCGACCAGCGTGAGCCTCGGCTCGCTGTCGCGCCAGGCCCAGGGCTTGCCGTCGACATCGACATGGACATTCGCCAGGCTGCGCTGCGGCACGATCGGCTGGCCGTTGCCCTTCCCCTGCGGCTGCCATCCGGACAGCGTGAGCAGGCCCGCGGCGAGGATCGGCGCGAGGAACACCAGCATGATCAGCACCAGCTTGAGGCGGCCGCGGCGGAGTGTCGGGTTAGGTGCGTTCGGATCGGTCATGAGGTCTCGGACGGCGGCTCAGCGACGTTTGCGGTGCAGGAGGACGAACATCACCACCGCCGCGAGGGCGAAGGTGAACCACTGGAAGGCATAGGCGCGGTGACGGGCCGGCGGCATGAAGCCCGGCGTCCAGTCGCGCGTGTAGATGCTCGCCGGGTCGGCATCCAGCAACAGCACGCGAGGATACAGCGAGCGGCCCAGGTCGGCGCCGATTTCCTTGAGGTCCACATAGATCATGGTCTTCTCGGGTCCGCGCTGGCCGGGCAGGCTGTCGCCTCCCATCCGGATGCCGATGCCCGGCGGCGGCACGTACAGCCCGCGCACATGCGTCTCCCCGCTCGGCAGCGGCGGCAGGCGGGGGTTCGCGCCGCGCTCCTTGGGCAGGAAACCGAGGTCCACGAGCAGGTACGGGTCGCGGCCGCGGGGCGCGAAAGGCACGTACACGTGCACGCCGACCTGCCCCGCGTGTGTCTGGTCGTCCAGGAGGTAATAGTGGCCCGGTATGAAGCTGCCGCGCACGTCGAGCCGCGGGTAGCGATCCACGGGCGGCGCCTCGGCCACCATGCCGAATTCCTCGACCCCGGCCGCCGCCCCTGCGGCGAAGCGCCGCAGCAGTTCGTCCTTTTCTGAGGCGCGATCGAGCTGCCAGACGCCCAGGCGCACGAACAGCAGGATGCCGGCGATGGTAAGTGCGACAGCGAACCACGTCGGACGGCGCAGGAAGGTCATGCAAGACCCCACGTGGCGACGGCTATACTCGGATTGTCGCAATGGGGCGGAACGATCACGTGGAAACCATTTATAAATACGCGCTGGTGATCATGCTGCTCGTGGTGTTGTTCAACCTCGGGCAGGCACTGTTCTTCATGATGACCGACAAGGGCCAGAGCAAGCGCACGGTCTGGGCCCTCACCCGCCGCATCGGCCTCTCCCTGGTGCTCATCGCCATGGTGGCGCTGGGCATCTTCATGGGCTGGCTGCATCCCCACGGGGTTGGCCAATTCTAGCGCTTGTGGCGGGGAGGCCAAGGCGCGGTGCGGCATTCGATACGCAAAAAGAACCCGCCTCACGGCGGGTTCCTTCGAATCAGCGACTGGCGCCCAATCGGGCCCTGAAGGCCGCCCGCATGTCCGCGGGCACGCCACCCTGCTCCAGCGCCTTGTCCAGCTGCGCATAGCGCTTGCGGAACGCCGCGACTTCCTCCACGAAACGCTCGGGGCGGTAATCGATCAGCAGGTCCGCCTGCGCGGCGAGTGAGACATCGTCGGGAACGCCATTCACATCCTGCCAATGCGCCTTCAGCCAGGCCACCGCCTCGCGGACGTCGCGCATCTGGCCGACGAGGCCGTTCACGTCCGGGGCGTTATCCGGCCATGTCACCTCCACGACCTGCGCCTGGTCGTAACCGTGCGCGGGCAGGGTCATGTGCAACGTGAGGTCCTTGCCGGTGAGACGCCACGTGCCGGGCTTCGCTTCGTCCGACCGGCTGAGTGCCACGCCATCCACCGTGACCTTCGCCGGTACCGCTGAGCCCACGACCTCCACGGACCACTGCCGCGAGGTGGGCATGCCGGCATAGCTGCCCGCGCGAGCGGCGATCCGCACCCGGAGCGCGTGCTTTGACCATTCGGACGTGAGCACCGTGCGCGCGAAGGCTTCGTTGCGGTACGTGTCGTCGTCTCCCGCGTCCTCGTACAGTTCCGCCTTGCCGTTTCCACCGGGATAGACACGGAAGGTGCGCGCGCCGCCGTCATGGGCCACGCTCACGGTCGGGTCGGTATTGGTCGGGATGATGGCGCCCGCGCGGGCGAAGACCGGTATCTCGCCGAGGCGGTAATGGCCGGCGAACGTGCGGCCGCCCTTCACGACGCCGCCGTCGACGGTGTCGAACCAGTTGCCTGCCGGCAGCCACGTGTCGTGCGCGGCGAACCCATTGGCGTCGCCCGCCGCGGCTACCGGCGAAACGAGCAGGTCGTCGCCGAACATGTACTCGCCGCGCGCGGTGTAGGCCTCGTCGTTATCCGGCCACGCGTAGTACATCGGGCGCACCAGCGAGACGCCGGTGTCGTACGCCTTGCGACCCATCGTGTACGTGTACGGCAGGAAGGTGTAACGCGTGAGGACCGTGTCGCGCAGCGCGTCGAACTCCGCGGGGGCGAAGCGCCACGGTTCCTTCGTGAGGTTCGGATTCTTCGTGGTGTGCGTGCGCATGATGGGGCTCCACGCGCCGAACTGCATCCAACGGATGTACAGCTCCGGATCGATGCGACGCGTGGCCGGATCGCTTTCGTCGCGGAAGGTGTGTCCGCCGAGGTCGTGGCTCCAGTAGCCGTACAGCACGTTCGACGCCGTGGCGGTGAAGCGCGGCTGGAAGGCCAGCGAGGCCCACGAGATGATCGAGTCGCCCGAAAAGCCGACCTGGTAACGATGGTTACCGAGGCCGCCCCAGCGGTGATAGATCATCGGGCGCCCGCGACCTTCCTGCTGCATGTGGGTGAAGAACACATGGTTGAGCCACCACGTGTTGGACAGGCCGGGCATCGCCTTGGATTCTTTCCACTGCTGCCAGTCGAGCCACCAGAAGGTGACGCCGAGGGCGTTCAGCGGATCGAGCACGGTCTTGAAGTACGCCGCCATGTACGCCGCGTCGGCCGCCTCGAAAGGCAGCGGCTTCGCCGGATCGGCCTTCAGCTCGGCCATGAAATCCTTGTACGCGTCCTCGTGCGGGAGGATGCCGGAAGCCGGATGCAGGTTGAGCGTCGTCTTCAGTCCCTGCGCGCCGAGCCAGTGCAACAGGCGTCCCGGCTCCGGAAAGAGGCTGCGGTTCCACGTGTAGCCCGTCCAGCCCATGCTCTGGCCGTTGACGTCTTTCTTCGGGTGGATCCACGACAGGCCATCGGTACGGTGCCAGTCCATGTCGATGACGAGCACGTCGAGCGGGATCCCGTAGCGGTTGAAATGACCGACGAGGTCGCGCAGTTCGTCGTCGCTGTAATTCCAATAGCGCGACCACCAGTAACCGAAGGCATAGCGCGGCGGCAGCGGCTCACGGCCGGCAATCTGGGCGAAATCGCCCAGCGCCGCGGTGTAATCGTGGCCGTAGCCGAAGAAGGTGTCGTCGGTACAGTCCTGGCAGGCACGGCGGTGCACCCAGGGCAGCTTCTCGTTGCCAAGGACGAAGCTGCCGGTGTCGTCGACGAGGTGCCAGCCGTCGCGCGAGATGAGGCCATCTCCCAGGTCGAGCAGCGAGTTGTCCGACGCATGGCGATCGCCATCCACCTGGTCGAGCGTGCGCGCCGTGCCACCGAGGTTGCTGGATTCCTTGAGGCCGGGATGCCAATCGATGGCGGGCTTCGTCGTCTTCGACGCGATACCGAGGTTGGCGGCGGTGAAGGCGCCCGAGCCTTCCTTGTAGCGCAGCGTCAGCACGTCCGTGCGGACGACCAACCAGCCCTTCTCATGGCTGACCTTGGCTTTCGCATCCGGCGCCTTGTCGCGCGTGGTGAAGACGAGCGACGGCGCGTCCTCGAACTGCGCGCTGGGCGAATACTCCATGCGGATGACGCGCGGCGTGAGGACCGTGAAGCGAGCATTGCCGCTGACGACGGGCGCATCGGTGGCGTGCAGCGGCGCTGCGATCGCGGACGCGAGCAGCGCGAACGCGCCGGCCAGGTGAAGCAACTTCATGCGGAAACTCCCCTACCAAGTCCTCCGAACCTAGCATGAGATCGATTTAAACGGGTCAGCAAAAAAACCCGCCTCGCGGCGGGTTCGTTTGGATCAGAGCACGTAGACGAAGAGGAACAGCGCCAGCCATACCACGTCGACGAAGTGCCAGTACCACGCGACGGCTTCGAAGCCGAAGTGGTCGTCCTTCGAGAAGTGGCCCTTCGCGCAGCGGATCCAGATGATCGCCAGCATGATCGTGCCCAGCGTCACGTGCATGCCGTGGAAGCCGGTGAGCATGAAGAACGTGGCGCCGTAGACGCCGCTGCCCAACGTGAGGTTGAAGTGCTCGTACGCTTCCGCGTACTCGTGCGCCTGGAACCACAGGAACAGGCAGCCCAGCAGCACCGTCGCACCCAGGCCGATCAGCAGCGCCTTGCGGTGGCCGGCCTTCAGCGCATGGTGCGCGATGGTGATCGTCACGCCCGAGGAAAGCAGGATCAGGGTGTTGAGCAGCGGGAGGCCCCAGGCCGCGATCGTCTGGAACGAGCCGCCGATCTTTTCCGGGCCGCCGCCACCACTGGCGCCCCATGCGGCTTCATAGCCCTGCCAGACGAACTGGTGGGTGAGCACGCCGTGGCCTTCGCCACCCAGCCAGGGCACCGAGAAGATGCGGGCGTAGAACAGCGCGCCGAAGAAGGCACCGAAGAACATCACTTCGGAGAAGATGAACCACATCATTCCCATACGGAACGAGCGGTCCACCTGGCCGTTGTAGTTACCCGCCAGCGACTCGTTGATCACCGAGCGGAACCAGCCGAAGAACATGCCCAGGACCATGGCGATGCCGACCCAGAAGAGCGGCTTGCCGATGCCGCCCTCGCCTGGCTGCGCGTTCAACCAGTGCGCGGCACCGTACACGGTGACGAACATGGCGATCGCGGCCACGATCGGCCAGTAGCTCTTGCTCGGTACGAAATAGACGTCTTGTTGCTGGTGACCCATGGTGGTTTCCCGTGGATATCTTGTTTTGGCCGGTCAGACCTTCAGCATCTGCACGATCGACAGCACGAACACGGCCACCGCGAAACCGCCCGCGAAGAGGGCGGTGCGGCGTGCGCGCTTGCGGCGCGCGGCGAATTCGGCGTCGGTCGTGCCCTGCATCGGTCAGTGTTCCGTGTTGCCGTGGGCGAGCTCGTCGTCATGGATGACCGGCGGCACGTCGAAGGTATGGAACGGCGCCGGCGACGGCACGGTCCACTCCAGGCCCTTGGCGCCTTCCCACGAGCGATCGGCGGCCTTCTTCTTCGAGAAGTACACGCAATGCACGATCACGCCCAGGAAGATCAGCTGCGAGGCACCGAACCAGAAGCCGCCGATGGAGCTCACCATGTTGAAGTTGGCGAAGGCGACGTTGTAGTCCGGGATGCGGCGTGGCATGCCCGCGAGGCCCAGGAAGTGCTGCGGGAAGAACAGCACGTTGACCGAGATGACGCTGGACCAGAAATGGATCTTGCCCCAGGTCTCGCTGTACATGTTGCCCGACCACTTCGGCAGCCAGTAGTACGCGGCGGCCATGATCGAGAACGCGGCACCGGTCACCAGCACGTAGTGGAAGTGCGCCACGACGAAGTACGTGTCGTGGTACTGGAAGTCGGCCGGCGCCAGGGCGAGCATCAGGCCCGAAAAACCGCCGATGGTGAACAGGATCACGAAGGCGATCGAGAACAGCATCGGGGTCTCGAAGGTCATCGAGCCGCCCCACATCGTGGACACCCAGTTGAAGACCTTCACGCCCGTGGGCACCGCGATCAGCATCGTCGCGTACATGAAGAAGATCTCCGCGCCCATCGGCAGGCCCACGGCGAACATGTGGTGCGCCCAGACGATGAACGAGAGGAAGGCGATGGAGGCGATCGCGAACACCATCGCGCGGTAACCGAAGATCGGCTTGCGGGCGAAGGTCGGGATGATCTCCGAGATGATCCCGAACGCAGGCAGGATCATGATGTAGACCTCGGGGTGCCCGAAGAACCAGAAGATGTGCTGGAACAGCACCGGGTCGCCGCCGCCGGCCGCGTTGAAGAAGTTGGTGCCGAAATACTTGTCGGTGAGCAGCATGGTCACCGCGCCGGCGAGCACGGGCATCACCGCGATCAGCAGGAACGCCGTGATCAGCCAGCTCCACACGAACACCGGCATCTTCAGCAGGTCCATGCCCGGCGCGCGCATGTTGAGGATGGTGGCGATGATGTTGATCGCGCCCATGATCGAGCTGATGCCCATCAGGTGGATCGCGAAGATCACGTACGCCACCGATTCGCCCTGCAACGACAGCGGCGGGTACATCGTCCAGCCGCCGGCGGGACCGCCACCCGGCATGAACAGGGTGGACAGCAGCATGAAGAACGCGAACGGAAGGATCCAGAACGACAGGTTGTTCATGCGCGGCAACGCCATGTCCGGCGCGCCGACCATGAGCGGGATCATCCAGTTCGCCAGGCCCACGAACGAGGGCATGATCGCGCCGAAGATCATCACCAGCGCGTGCATCGTCGTCATTTCATTGAAGAAATACGGCTGCACGAGCTGCATGCCCGGCTTGAACAACTCCGCGCGGATGACCATCGCGAAGGCGCCGCCGATGAAGAACATCGTCAGCGAGAAGATCAGGTACAGCGTGCCGATGTCCTTGTGGTTCGTGGACATCACCCAGCGCTGGAAGAACCCTTTCGGGGCCCCGTGGTGATCGTGGTGGTCGTGGGTGGCTGCGTGCGCCATGGCCTTACCTCTACCTAAACGTGCGGGTTAACCCTGGGGGGCCGGGGCGGGAGCTGCGGCCTGTACGGTCTGCGCGGCCTTTTGCAGCCTGGCCTCGTCTTCCTGCGTGGCCAGCCACTGTTCGAATTCGGCCCTGGGCACGGCCTTCACCACGATGGGCATGAAGCCGTGGTCCTGGCCGCAGAGCTCGGCGCACTGGCCACGGTAGACGCCGGGCTCCTTGATCTTGGTCCAGGCCGCGTTCGCGATGCCCGGGATCGCATCCATCTTCCAGCCCAGCGCCGGCACCCACCACGAGTGGATGACGTCGCCGCCGACGATCACGAAGCGGATCTTGGTGTCGGTGGGGAGGACGAGCGGCTTGTCCACGTCCAGCAGGTACGTGTGGTATCCGTCGACCTGGATCTTCTCCGGGTCGAGGTTGGACTTCAGCTGGCGGGTGCGGTTGGAGGTGTCTTCAAGCTTCGACATGAAGCCGACCTTGTCGACGCCCTTGCCCTTGTAGTCGACGTAGTCGTAGCGCCACTTCCACTGGTAACCGGTGACCTTGATGGTCATCTCGGAATTCGTGGTGTCGGCGAACGAAGTGAGGCCGCCGGTGGCCAGATGGGCCAGGAAGATCAGGATGATGACGGGGATGACCGTCCAGACCACCTCGAGCTTCGTGCTGTGCGCCCACTTCTCGGCCACGGCACCGCGCGACTTACGGAAGCGGAACATGGCGATGAACATGGCGCCGAAGACGACGATGCCGATCACCACGCAGACCCACAGCGCCACCATGTGCATGGCATAGGGCGACCATTCGGCCGCGCCCTTGGTCATGTTCAGCTGGTTCGGTTCGGGATTCGCCCACGCCGCCCCTCCGAACAGCGCGAAGGCGCCCGCCGCCCACGCCGATACAGATCGTCCGATGCCGCCAGATGTCATGTCTTGCACCTTTGTTGAACCTACCTGCGCGTCTGGCCAGAGACTTCGGACAGCAGCACCATGAGTTTCCTTGACACCTCGGTCCTTTCCTCTTCCCCCAGGAAAGCCCCGATTTCGAGCTCGTTGCCGTGCGACGTGAGCACCAGACGCTGTCGTCCGTCCCCCGCTGCCAGTCCGACCCGCACCCAGTACGTCTGGAAACGGACCGTCCGGTGTCCCGGCACGGCACGAACCTCCAACGTATCCGGACCGATCGCGATGCGTTCACCCCTGTCGCCGGCTCGCCAGGCCGCGCCAAGCGCGAACCCCACGACGAAGGCCTCGATCAGTGCGAAGAAGGGAGCGAACACATTCCCCTGCCATGCACCGAGTGACGCCGTCGCCAGGGTCATCGCCGCAAGGCCGATGATCAGTCGACGCAGACCGCGCTTGTCCAGCGCACGGTTGGGCCGTAGCCACAACACGCGCGGCTGACCCGCGACGGTCGGTCGAAGCACGATCATGGGAGCCCGGCGTGCCTGGAACATTGGGATGATAGGGCGGTATGGATGCTGCGGACAAGTTGCCGCATCCGGAGGCGCCCTGCAAAGCTTCCCGCACGGCCCGTTCGCAATAACACACGAACGGGTCCGCTCCCCTACAATGGGCGGTCTCCCTCGCCCCCAAACGCCCAAGTGAACCCGACCATCCTCCGTCCCGAACTCCCGACCGGCGCCGAGCCGGCGCGCGCGCGCATCACCGCCGCCTGGCTGCGCGACGAAACCGAGGCCGTCAACGACCTGCTGGCCCAGGCCACCCTGCCGCCGACCGAGCGCGAGCACGTCATCGACGTCGCCGCCGGCCTGGTCACGCGCGTCCGCGCGCGAGCCAAGGACCAGAGCGCGGTCGAGTCCTTCATGCGCCAGTACGACCTCTCCTCCGAGGAAGGCGTGCTGCTGATGTGCGTGGCCGAGGCGCTGTTGCGCATCCCGGACAAGGCGACGGCCGACAAGCTCATCCGCGACAAGCTCGGCGAGGCCGACTGGAAGAAGCACCTGGGCCAGAGCGAGTCGCTGTTCGTCAACGCCTCCACGTGGGGCCTGATGCTCACCGGCCACCTGGTGAACCTGGCTGAGGAAACCCGCCACGACTTCTCGTCCGCGCTGCGCCGCCTGGTCGGTCGCGCCGGCGAGCCGGTCGTGCGCCTGGCCGTGCGCCAGGCCATGCGCATCATGGGCCACCAGTTCGTCATGGGCCGCACGATCAAGGAAGCGCTGGACCGCTCCAACGAGAAGGAGCACGCGGTCTATCGCTACTCCTACGACATGCTCGGCGAGTCGGCGCTCACGCAGGAGACCGCGGAGCGCTACCAGCAGGATTACCGCGACGCGATCAACGCGCTCGGCGCGCGCGGCCCCTTCCCGAACAACCTGGAAGCACCGTCGATCTCGGTGAAGCTCTCCGCCCTGCACCCGCGCTATGAAGTCGGCAACCGGGCCCGCGCCCGCGCCGAACTGGGTGCCAAGCTGCTCGAGCTCTCGCAGCTTGCGTACAAGAACGGTATCGCCCTCTCGGTCGACGCCGAGGAAGCCGACCGCCTCGAGCTCTCGCTCGACATCATCGGCGACGTCTTCGAGCACCCGTCGCTGGAAGGCTGGAACGGTCTCGGCATCGTCATCCAGGCGTACCAGAAGCGTGCCCCGTTCGTCATCGACTGGGTCACCGAGAAGGCACGCGCCACCGGCCGCCGCTGGTTCGTGCGCCTGGTGAAGGGCGCCTACTGGGACGCCGAGGTGAAGCGCGCCCAGGAAGGCGGTCTGCCGGGCTACCCGGTGTACACGCGCAAGCCCAACACCGACGTCTCTTACCTGGCCTGCGCGCGCCGCCTGTTCGCCGCCGGCACGGACGCGATCTACCCGCAGTTCGCCACGCACAACGCCCACACGATCGCCGCGATCCACCACATCGCGCAGGGCCGTCCGTATGAGAACCAGCGCCTGCACGGCATGGGCGCGGACCTCTACGCGGAAGTGATCGGCAAGGACAAGCTCAACGTGCCCTGCCGCGTTTACGCGCCGGTCGGCAGCCACGAGGACCTGCTCCCCTACCTTGTGCGTCGCCTCCTCGAGAACGGCGCAAACACCAGCTTCGTCAACCGCGTCGTCGATGAAAGCGTGCCGGTGCGGGACCTCGTCGCCGATCCGTGCGAGATCGTGCGCGGCTTCGCCTCGATCCCCCATCCCCGCATCCCCCTGCCGGTCAATCTCTACGGTGAACTTCGGAAGAACTCCATGGGCATGAACTTCGCTAACGACAACGAGCTCAACGAACTCGCCGACGCCGTGAACCGCCACAGCGGTCCGTGGAACGCGGTCCCGCTGGTCGCCGGTGGCGTCACCGGCGGCACGAAGGTCGAGGTCACCGATCCTTCCGACCGCCGCCGCATCGTCGGCACGGTCGAGAACGCCGACGCGGCCATGGTCGACAAGGCACTGGCCGCCGCCGTGAAGGCGCAGCCGGGTTGGGATCGCCTGCCGGCCGCCAGCCGCGCGGCCATCCTCGAGCATGCCGCGGAGCAACTGGAGCACAACCGCGCCGAGTTCATCGCCCTGTGCGTGCGCGAAGCGGGCAAGAGCCTGCCCGATGCCATCGCCGAGATCCGCGAAGCCGCCGACTTCCTGCGTTATTACGCCACGATGGCCCGTCGCCTGTTCGGCCAGCCGGAACAGCTGCCGGGTCCCACCGGTGAAAGCAACCAGCTGTTCCTCAACGGCCGCGGCGTGTTCGTCTGCATCAGCCCGTGGAACTTCCCGCTGGCGATCTTCCTCGGCCAGGTGGCAGCCGCGCTCGCCGCCGGCAATGCAGTGATCGCCAAGCCCGCCGAACAGACCTCGCTGATCGGCCACGAAGCCGTGAAGCTGTTGCATGCGGCCGGCGTCCCGACCGACGTGCTGCAGTTCCTGCCGGGCGACGGCGCCACGGTCGGCGCGGCGCTCACCCGCGATCCGCGCGTGTCCGGCGTCGCCTTCACCGGCTCCACCGAGACCGCCTGGGCGATCAACCGCGCCCTCGCCGCGCGCAACGCCCCGATCGCCGCGCTGGTGGCCGAAACCGGCGGCCAGAACGCGATGATCGCCGACTCCTCGGCCCTGCCCGAGCAGATCGTCAAGGACGTGATCGCCTCCGCCTTCCAGTCGGCCGGCCAGCGCTGCTCCGCGGCGCGCGTGCTGTTCGTGCAGGAAGACATCGCCGACAAGGTGATCGGGATGCTCGCCGGCGCCATGGCCGAATTGAAGGTCGGCGACCCCGGTCTCCTCTCCACGGACGTCGGTCCGGTGATCGACGAGGACGCGCGCAAGATCCTCGTGGACCACATCGCGCGCATGGATCGCGAGGCGAAGAAGATCGCCGAGGTCCCGCTGCCGGAGTCGACGGCCAACGGCACGTTCTTCGCGCCGCGCGCCTATGAGATCCCGTCGCTGGAAACCCTGACGCGTGAGATCTTCGGTCCGGTCCTGCACGTGATCCGCTGGAAGGGCTCGGAACTCGAAAAAGTGATCGATCAGATCAACGGCACAGGCTTCGGCCTCACGCTGGGTGTCCACAGCCGCATCGACGACACCATCGAGTTCATCCAGAGCCGCGCGCGCGTCGGCAACTGCTACGTCAACCGCAACCAGATCGGCGCGGTCGTCGGCGTGCAGCCGTTCGGTGGCGAAGGCCTCTCGGGCACCGGCCCGAAGGCCGGCGGCCCGCACTACCTGCTCCGCTTCGCCGGCGAGCGCACGCTCACGATCAATACCACGGCCGCGGGCGGCAACGCGTCGTTGCTGACGATCGGCGAGTAAGTCTCGGCGCTGAAAAGCGAAAGGCCGCGCCCGTGAGGGCGCGGCCTTTTTTATGTTCTAGAATGCGGCGATATCCAGGGTCGGAACTTTCAACGTGAGCCACGAAACCATCGTCAATCCCGCGGTTCGCGACAACGTGGGGAGCCACGCGCGCGCGTTCGCCAATGCCCAGCCGTTTCGCCACGTCGTCATCGATGACTTCTTCGACCGCGCCTACATCGACGAATTGCTCAGGGAGTTCCCCGCCTTCGAGCGCGGGAACTACATCGGTGACGATGGCCGGCCGGGCGGCAAGTCGACTGTCGACGCCATGCCACAGTTGGGCCCCGCCTATCGCCAGCTCGACGAGGTGATCCAGACGCCGGCTTTCCTGGCGTACATCGGGCGGATCACCGGCATCGAGGGATTGCTTTACGACCCGTTCTACCTCGGCGGCGGCACGCACGAGAACCGGGACGGGCAGCCCCTCAGCGCGCACATCGACTTCAACTACCACCCGAGCGAGCGCTGGCACCGTCGCCTGAACCTCATCGTGTACCTCAACCACGAATGGGAAGAAAGCTGGGGCGGACTCCTCGACCTCTATCGCGATCCGTATGCCGACCCGGAGCCGGCGGTGCGCGTCATGCCGCTGTTCAATCGCTGCGTCATCTTCGAGACCACCGAGAACAGCTGGCACGGCTTCCAGCAGATCACGCTTCCGGCCGACCGGCCCGGCCTGTCGCGGAAGTCGATCGCGCTCTATTTCTACACGAAGGACCGCTCCACCGACGAGACGACCGGGCGGCACACGACGCATTACGTGAATCGCCAGCTTCCCGCGCATTTTTCCGCCGGTCATGCCCTCACCGCCGAGGACGTATCCCTCCTGCATGACCTCATCGGAGCGCGCGATGGACAGATGAGGATGCTCTACGAGGAGAACAGCCGACTACTCCAGGCCCAGGACAAGGGTTTCGGAGGCCACGTGCTCTACCTCATGAAGCGGCTGTACATGCGTTATCGGCGACGCATGGCCAAGGGATAGCGGCAACCGGCAAACGCAGCGCGTTTCCGGCACACCGGCAGCAAGCCTCTTCCCTTCCGCGGGAAGGGGCTTTTTCATGGGCGTGGCGCGCCGCCTCGCATCGCCTATGCTCGTGGCGCGCAGTCGAAGGAAGGACACCCATCCATCAAGGAGGAACGCGACATGACGTTGCATCTGCCGCCCACGCCCGCTCCGGAGGGCCAGGCACACTACACGGCCGAAGCCCAGGCACCCCACGTTCGGCCTGCGCCGCGACCCTCCGCCACCGGAGCAAAGAGCGTGCTCGCCCTGCTTGCCGCGGCGAATGACAGCACGGCTACGGCGCCGTACACGGAGCGCTTCGACCACGCCGGGCCGCGGACCCTCGCGGCCAACAGCACGCACGACCTGGGCGAGATCCTCGTGGTCACCGGCGAGGAGCCCCTGCTCATCGTCGACACCGACGACGGCTGTGCGCTTACGGCGGTGAACGAAGGGAAGCCCAGGCTACGCACGGACTGCCAGTTGCTGTTTCGCCATGCCTACCAGTACGTGTCCTTCCATGTGGAAGTCGACAGCAGGACGGCGGACGCGCACATCGGACTGCTCAGGCACACGAACCTGGCGGAAGTGCAGGCATTCACCTTGCATCGGCCCAAACCGCTACGGACGCAGGAAGGCAGTCGCCTGCGCCACACCATCGATTACCGCGCGCCGCCGCTGGAAGAGGTCCAGGGCATCGTATGGCGCGGGGGCAACCTCAAGCTCAGCCATATCGAGCTTGCGCCCTGACGCCCGACGAAGGGCGGCCACCGGCCGCCCTCCTTCCCGAGCCTCTTACTTGAGGCCGCGATCCTTCAGCATCGGTTCGATGCTCGGGTCCTTGCCGCGGAAGTCGCGGTAGAGCTTGCCCAATTCTTCGGTGTTGCCGCGCGAAAGGATCTTGTCGCGGAAGACCTGGCCGTTCTCACGGGTCAGTCCGCCATGCTCCTTGAACCATTCGAAGGCGTCCGAATCGAGCATCTGCGTCCACAGGTAGGCGTAGTAACCCGCGGCGTACCCGTTACCCCAGATGTGCTGGAAATAGCTGGAGCGATAGCGCGGTGGCACCTGGGGCAGCGTGAAGCCGGCCTGCTTCAGCGCGTCGGTTTCGAACGCGTCCACGTCCTGCTTCGGACCGCCGGCGGGCAGCATGTGCCAGCGCATGTCCAGGAGCGCGGCCGAGATCAGTTCGCTCATGGCATAGCCCTGGTTGAAGCTCTTCGCCTTCTTGATCTTCGCGACCAGTTCGGCCGGCATCGGCTCGCCCGTCTTGTAGTGCTTCGCGTAGTTGGCGAACACCTTCGGGTCCGTCGCCCACTGCTCGTTGAACTGCGACGGGAACTCGACGAAGTCGCGCGCGGTGTTGGCGCCGGAGAGCGACGGGTACTGCGAGTTGGCGAACATGCCGTGCAGCGCGTGGCCGAACTCATGGAACATCGTCGTGACGTCGTCGAACGTCAGCAGCGCCGGCTGGCCCGCGGCGGGCTTGGTGAAGTTGGTGACGTTGAACACGACCGGCTTCGCGCCGAACAGTTTCGACTGGTCGACGAGGTTGCTCATCCACGCGCCGCCGCCCTTGTTGTCGCGTTTGAAGTAGTCGCAGTAGAACAGCGCCATCGAGGTGCCGTCCTTGTCGAACACTTCGAACACGCGCATGTCCGGTTGCCAGGTCGGGATGTCCTTGCGCTCCTTGAAGGTGATCCCGTAAAGCTGGTTGGCGGCGTAGAACACGCCGTTCTGCAGCACGTTGTCGAGTTCGAAATACGGCTTGATCTGCGACTCGTCCAGGTCGTACTTCGCCTTGCGTACCTTCTCGGCGTAGTGGTCCCAATCCCAGGCCTGTACCTGGAATCCACCCTTCTCCGCGTCGATCGCCTTCTGAATATCGGCAGATTCGGCCTTCGCGCGGGCGACGGCGGCGGGCACCAGGCGCTCCATGAACTTCTCGGCGGCGTCCGGCGTCTTCGCCATCTGGTCGTCGAGCTTCCAGGCGGCGTAATTCGGGAAGCCGAGCAGCTTGGCGCGCTCGGCGCGGAGCTGGGCGATGCGCGTGACGATCTCGCGCGTATCGTTCGCGTCGCCGTGCTCGGCACGCTCCCACGACGCCTTGAAAAGCTTTTCGCGGGTGGCGCGGTCGTTCAGTGCCTGGAGCGCCGGCTGCTGCGTGGTGTTCTGCAGGGCGATGACGTACTTGCCGTCGAGCTTGCGTTCCTTCGCGGCCGCCGCGGCGGCATCGATGTCGGCGTCCGACATGCCGTCGAGGGCCTTGCGATCGTCGACCACCAGCGCACCGGCCTTGGTCGCGGCGAGGAGCTGGTTGGTGAACTTCGTGCTGAGCGTCGACTCTTCCTTGTTGATCTCCTTCAGCTTGGTCTTATCGGCCTCGGAAAGCTTCGCTCCCTCGTGGACGAAGTCCTTGTACGTGACTTCGAGCAGGCGCGCGGATTCCGGGTCGAGGTTCAGCGAGTCGCGCTTGTCGTACAGCGTCGATACGCGCTTGAAGAGCTTGTCGTTGAGATAGATCGCATCGCTATGCGCGGCGAGCTTCGGGGACTCCTCTTCCTCGACCTTCTGCAACGTGTCGTTCGTGTTCGCGCCGGTGAGCGCACTGAAGACCGCCTCTGCACGCCGTAGCAGCACGCCGGACTTCTCCATCGCGACGATGGTGTTCTCGAAGGTCGGTTCCTCGGACGCGTTGGCGATCGCCTCGATCTCGGCCAGCTGCTGCTTCATGCCCTCTTCCAGCGCCGGCTGGAAATCGGCATCCACGATCTTGTCGAACGGCGGGGCCTGGAACGGCAGGGTGCTCTGGGTGAGTAGCGGGTTCACGTGGGAAGCCTGTGCCGTGGCAGCGGTGGCCGGGGTAGCCGGAGTGGCCGGGGCGCTTCCGGAGGGTGCCGGAGCGGTCTTGTCGGCGTCGTTCGACGACGAGCAGGCGGCGGTGAGGGCGATCGAGGTGGCGATCACGAGCATGCGAAGCTTCGGCACGGGCTATCCCCTGGGCGGTGAAAGTCCCCGACTCTAGCCGCGCTGGCGGGCCCGGGACAACAGCCACAGGTAAGGACCAGCGCTTTTGTGGGAGCCGCTATAGCGGCTCCTACAGGAATCAGCGCGTGTCTCGAAGTTCCCAGCTGGACCCAATAAGCAGGTTCAACCGGTGCTTGACGATGCGCATCGGCAACGAGGTCGTGAGCTGCACGTCCGTGCGGCCGTTCGAAAGCTCGCCCCTGGCCGATGCACTCGCATCCGTCACCCCCAGCGAGGGATCCACTTCGTCGGGTTCCGGTTGCTTCGCCCGCCAGCGCTGGAACAAGGTGTCGCCGCGCATGGCGTCGGCAATGTCCTGGGCGAGTTTCTCGGGGCCGATGCCTTCGAACGACAGTTCGGGGTCCGGGCCTTTCGCCTTGGTCATGTCCTTGACGGACAGGTAGTAGGTCGTCATGGCTTTACTAGTTATGTCGGGAGGCGTGAAGGTGCCGTCAGGCGAACGGGGCGAGGTCGAGCAGGACGGCCGCGGAGGCCGGCGCGACGCGATGGGGGAGCACGCCGAGGCATGGCGCCGGCAGGCAGTCGCGCAACGTGGCGATGTTTTCCTCCAGCAGCGGCATGGTCGGTTCGATCACGTTGGCGATCCACCCCGCGAACCGGCAGCCGTCGCCCTCGATGGCGCGCGCGGTGAGCCGCGCATGGCTGATGCAACCGAGGCGGATGCCGACGACGAGCACCACGTCGAGGTCCCAGCGCTTGGGGAAATCCTCCATCGACATCCCATTACCCAGCGGCACCAGCCATCCGCCCACGCCCTCCACCACGACCCGGTCGTAATCGTCGGCAAGCGTCCGAAAGGCCGCGTCGAGCGGTGGCCATGCGACGTCGACGCCCGAACGCGCTGCCGCGAGGTGCGGCGCCACGGCTTCTTCCAGCGCGATCGGATTGACGAGGTCGTAGGCCGGCGGCGGTCCGCTCGCCGCCTGGAGGTCGAGGGCGTCCTGGTTGCGCATGCCCTCGCGGCCGCGTGCCGAGCCGCTGGCGATCGGCTTCATCCCCGCGACCCGCTCGCCCACCTGGCGGAACGCGTGGACCAGCGCCTGGGCGCCGTGGGTCTTGCCGATGCCGGTATCGGTACCGGCGACGAACAGGTGTCTCGACATGGGCACGCGGCCTTGCGGAAGCGGGGACGTGGCACCATACACGCCTTCTGTCCACGAATCGCACCGGAACCGCCATGTTCGAAGCCAAGGCCATCGCCACCGACGACAAGGCCGTCCTGTATGCGGAACTGGCCCAGCAAGCCGAGGGCCTCATGCACGGCGAGACGAACACGATCGCCAATGCCGCGAACTTCGCCGCCCTCGTCTACGACGCCGTCCCCGATCTCAACTGGGCGGGCTTCTACCTGTTCGACGGCTCGGAACTGGTCGTCGGCCCGTTCCAGGGCAAGCCGGCCTGCATCCGCATCGCGCTCGGCCGCGGCGTTTGCGGCACGGCCGCACAGACGCGGGAAACGCAGGTCGTTCGCGACGTGCACGAGTTCGCGGGGCACATCGCCTGCGATTCGGCGTCGAACTCCGAGATCGTGGTTCCCCTGGTGAAGGCGGACGGCAGTCTGTTCGGTGTGTGGGACGTGGACAGCCCGTCCGTGGCACGCTTCGACGACGCGGACCGCAAGGGCATGGAAGCGCTCTGCCGCGTGTTCATGGCGACGCTTGCCTGAGGGAACCGTTTTCTCCGGAGCTCATTCAGCCGCGACGCGAGCACCCATCGCCGACAGGTCGGCTCCCACCCAGGCAAGCGCCAGGCCGGCCTCGGCGTAGCTAGAGCTCGTGCGGCCGCGGTGTCGCCAGCAGCTCCATGACCCGCGCGCGCGCTTCTTCCACGCCCGTCTTCGCCGTGGACGAAAAAACCTGTGCCGTGCCGGGCACGCCGTTGTTCCGGAAATCCTTGCGCAGCGCCTCGAGCGCCTTCGCCGCCTCGCCTCGCGAGATCTTGTCCGCCTTCGTCATCAGCACGTGGCACGGCAATGCCGTGGCCGCGCAAAACTCCAGCATCGTCCGGTCGAACTCCTTCAGTTCGTGACGGATGTCCACGATCAGCACGATCCCGCGCAGGCTGCGGCGCATCTTCAGATAGGCGTCGATCTCGCCGCGCCAATGCTTGCGCATCGCCTCGGGGACCTTCGCGTACCCGTAGCCGGGCAGATCGACGAGCCGGGCGTCGACCGGTGCCGCGCCCTCCGTTTTCAGCGGTGGCAGGTCGAACACGACCATCAATTGCGTGCGCCCCGGGGTCTTCGAGGTGCGCGCGAGACCGTTGTGTCCGGTGAGCGCGTTCAACGCGCTGGACTTGCCTGCGTTCGAGCGCCCGGCGAAGGCCACTTCCGCTCCCTGGTCGTAGGGGAGCTGGATGATTTCGTTCGCGGCCAGGACGAAGCGCGCGCCGTTGAGGGGATTGGAAGACATGGGTACGGGGCCCGTGGGGCTGGGGAACGCGAAGGTCCGGCAGTGTATGCGATCGGGTTCGGGTTCGCGCGCCGACGCGGTTTGACCGGGCTCTCCCGCGCCCGCCATAATCTTTTGGTTGAGGCGCGGCAGGGAACGCGCCCCGGTCCGGAAGGTTCCCCCTTGGAGAGACTTATGAAGTTTCGGCACGCCGCCGCTGCCATCACCGCGTTGCTCGTCATGACTGCAGCCGCGGCCCAGACCGCTGCCCCCGCGAAGTCGGCTTCCACGCTGGCTCCGTCCACGGCCGAGGCCAAGCCGGGCGCGAATCCCGCGACCGACCCCGCCACGCCGGGCATGCCGAAGGCGGAGACGCCCACCGCCCCCGCGGGTGGCGAAGCCACTGCCGCGCTGAAGCCGGGCGACGCCACGGCTGGACAGGGCAAGGCCGCGGTCTGCGGCGCCTGTCACGGCATGGACGGCAATTCGACGGACGCGCAGTACCCGCGACTCGCGGGACAGAGCGAGCAGTACATCGCCGCCCAGCTGGCCGCTTTCAAGACGGGCAAGCGCATGAACCCGATCATGATGGGCTTTGCGCAGTCGCTGTCGGAACAAGACATGCACGACATCGGCGCGTACTTCGCCACCAAGGCGTCCCTGCCCGGCGTCGCCGACCAGGCGCTCGTCGAACAGGGCCAGACGCTCTACCGCCAGGGCGACATGGACCGCGGCATCCCCGCGTGCATGGCATGCCACGGGCCGGACGGCCGCGGTAACCCGGGTGCCCATTACCCGCAGGTCGCCAGCCAGCATGCGAAGTACGTGGAAGCGCGTCTGAAGGGCTGGCACGACAACGGCGCGCAGAGCAACGACGACGCCCATACGAAGATCATGGCCGGCATCGCGCAGAAGCTCGACGACAAGGACATCGCCGCCGTCGCCAGCTACCTCGAAGGCCTGCACTCGAACGAGCCGGCCTCCGCCGCGCCCGCGACGCCCTGATCGCGTTAAAGTTGGACGATCGAACGGGCCCGTCGGGCCCGTTCCTGTTTCAGAAGGTAAGAAAAGGACCCCCCATGCGTATGCGCCTTCCCCTCCTTTGCGCGGCCCTGATCGGCCTCGCCGCCTGCAGCGGTGGCAACAACGACACCGCGGCCAGCGCACCGGCCGCGGCGTCCACCGCCACGACGGCGCCCGCGACGCCGGCCACCACGGCCGCCGCGCCCGCCCCTGCTTCGACGACGGCGCCGGCAGTCACGCCCGCTTCCGCAGGCACCACGGCCGCTGTTGCCACGCCGGCCGCTGCCGATGCGGACGATAAGCGTCCCGCGCCCAAGGCCTTCGTCGATGACGGCAAGTGGGTCGAAGGCAAGAACTACTTCCGCATCGATCCGGCCCAGCCGACCAGCACACCCGGCAAGATCGAGGTCACCGAGGTGTTCTCGTACGGTTGCCCGGCCTGCTTCCAGTTCCATGGCGTGGTCGACGAACTCGCCAAGGACCTGCCGAAAGGCGCGGTGATGACCTATACGCCCGCGTCGTTCCGCCCCGACGAGAACTGGCCGCTGCTGCAGCGCGCCTACCTCACGGCCCAGGCCCTGGGCGTGGACAAGCAAAGCCACGACGCCATGTTCGACGCCGTGTTCAAGAGCGGCGAGCTCGGCATCATGGACCAGAAGGCGGGCAAGCCGAAGGCGCCCGCCGCGTGGCCGACCATCGACGACGTCGCGAAGTTCTACGCGAAGTTCGGGGTGAAGCCGGAAGACTTCGTCGCCACGGCTAACTCCTTCACCATCAACACCAAGATGAAGCGCGCCGATGAACTGATCCGCGCCTATGAGGTCGATAGCACGCCCACGATCGTCGTGAACGGCAAGTACCGTCTCACGCCGGGCAGCGCCGGCGGGTATCCGCAGTCGGTCGAGCTGACCCAGTGGCTCGTCACCAAGGAAGCCGCGGGCAAGTGACCGCGCATCGATCCCACCCGGAGACATCCATGTTCAAGCGCCTCTCGTTCCTCTTCGTCGGCCTCGCGCTGACCGCCGCGTGCAGTGCGGGCCCCGCCGATACGGCCGCCGCGCCGGCATATACCGATGGCCAGCAATATGTCGCGACGACGACACCGCAGCGTCTCGATCCGAAGAACGGCAAGGTCGAGGTCGTCGAGGTGTTCTCGTACGGCTGCATCCACTGCGCGCATTACGAGCCCTATGCGGAGGCTCTGCAGAAGGAATTGCCCAAGGGCGTGACGTTCCGCGCCGTTCCCGCCGCCTTCAACGACGCCTGGCTGCCTTATGCGCAGGCCTTCTATGCGGCGCAGGAACTGGGCGTGGCGAACAAGGCGCACGCGGCGCTGTTCAAGGCGATCCACACCGACCACTACCCGATCCACACGATCGATGAACTGGCCGACTGGTATGCCCAGAACTACGGGGTGGACAAGGCCAGGTTCATCGCGTTGGCCACGAAGGACGACGGCATTCGCCAGCGCATCCTCGCCGACGGCAAGCTGATCCAGGGCTGGGGCATCGACGGCACGCCGACGATCGTCGTCAACGGCAAGTACCGCAGCAACCAGATCAAGGACTTCGACGAACTCAATGGCGTCGCGAAGTACCTGGTGGACAAGGAATTGAAGGGCGGCAAGTAACGGCGCCCCCCGATGCCCTCCGTTCACACGACGGAGGGCATCCTCTGGCCTTCATGGCTAGCCGAGAACCGACGCAGCACCCCATGACCCGCGCCACGCCGACACTGTCATCCGCTCCGGAGCGCACGCTGCGCCTGCTGAGCTGCAATATCCTCGCCGGCGCGAGCGTCCAGCGATACAGCGACTACGTCACCCGCAGCGTCAACGCGGTGCTACCTGGGCGGTCGAAGCTGGCGAACCTCGACTCCCTGGCCGAGCTGCTCCATGAATTCGACGTCGTCGGCCTGCAGGAGGCGGATGCAGGAAGCCTCCGTTCGGGATTCCTCAACCAGACGCGCTACATCGCCGAAGCCTCGGGCATGCCCTACTGGAGCCACCAGCCGAACCGGCCGATGGCGCGCGTGGCGCATTCCGCCAACGGTCTGCTGAGCCGGATCGAACCCAGCGAAGTCATCGATTACCCGCTACCCGGCAGGATCAAGGGGCGCGGCGCGCTGTTCGTGCGCTTCGGCGACGGCACCGACGCGCTGGTCGTGGTGATCGCGCACCTTTCGCTGGGCGCGGCCGCGCGCATGGGCCAGCTTGCCTTCATCGCCGAACTGCTCGCGCCTTACCCGCATGCGGTGCTGATGGGCGACCTCAACACCGAGCCAACCAGCCTCGAAATGCGCCACCTGTTCTCCCGGACGGCGTTGCAGCCCCCGACGGTGGCGACGCCGACCTTCCCGAGCTGGAAGCCCCGGCGCGCGCTGGACCATATCCTCACCTCCGCCGACATCAAGCTCGACCGGACGTGGACATTGCCCCGCGCGTTCTCCGATCATCTACCCCTCGCCGCCGAAATCCGCCTCCCGCTTTCCCTTGCGCAGGCTGCCGGCGCGGCATCCACGGACGAGGCTGCACCCCGCGCATGAAACCGAACCTGCAAACCGCCCTGCCCTGGGCAGTCGTCGTCGCCGTGGCTTTCGCGGCCGCGCTCGTGCGCTACGAATTCATCGAGCCATCGCACATGGCGCATGCCTGCGAGGCGCAGACAGGGCCATGGTGGTGCGGACTTCGCAACGTCGTGGTCCAGGGCTTCCTCGACTACGGCTACGGCTACGCGGCGGTGCTGGCGGCCCTGCTTGCCGTGTTCTGGCGGCACAGGTTCGCCGCGGTGTTGGCGGTGTCCCTCGGCGCGATCGCATTGCAGTTGTATTGCTACGAAGGCGGCGCCCTGGCGCTCCTGGTCGGCACGCTGCGACTGGTGCGCGTGCAGGTCGACCGGCAGACGGCTAGCGTGCCCGCCGCCAGGCCAGCAGCACCGGCAGCGCCAGCGCGAGATTGAGGAAAAGCCAGCCCCACGCGACCGCGTTGGCGCCGATCTCCTGCACCACGACGGCGGCGCCAAGCAGCACCAGCCAGATGGCGAGCAGTCGCTCTTCCACGAGCGGCATGAGCGGGCCTTCGCGCGTGCGCAGCAACGCGAGCAGGAGGAAACCGATGCACGGCATCGCGAACAGGCCGATGGGGAAATCGCGGTAGCGGCCGTTGAAGACCATCAGGATGCCGTAAAGCGCTAGGGCGAACATCCAGACGAAGCGCTGCGGAGTGAAGCTGTCCGTCCAGGCCAGACCGAGCAGACGCCGCTCGGCGAGCGCCGGCACGACCTCGGCGGGATTCATGGGAGCGGCCAGGCGGGCGGCGATCGCTCGCGCAAGGGAGAGCGCGGTCGCCGCGCCGGCGATACCGGCGACGATGCCGACCGTCCACTCAAGGCGGTCGCGGCAGGCGAATTCCAGCAGTCGCGCATGCCCCGCGAGCGCGGTCCCGGTCGCGAATCCCGAGAGCGCGAGGGAAACCCATCCCGCCATGCCGTGCCAGCGACGACGGATCGCGCCCGCCACGAGGAAGAAGAGCGCACCGATACCGCCAGCGGCGAGCGCCCAGGACCAGCGAGGCTCCTCCACGACGGGTCCGCTCATCGCGAACTTCGGCCGGCCCTGCACGTCGAAGATGCCCCAGAAGCCGCCCACGGTGCCTTCGAGGTCGCGTTTCCACGGCTGGTCGAAGGCCTCGATGACGTTGTAGGGCATGTCGACCGTGGCGGCGTAGTTGAGGAACTCGCGCAGGTAGCGCGCTTCGTTCACGAGACTCGCGCTCGCGTCCCGGCGCGTGCGTCCCTGGCTGGGCCAGCCGGTCTCGCCGATCATGACCTGCTTGCCCGGAAACTCGGCCTTCATGCGCTGGTACACGTCCGCGACATGACGGATCGCCTTCTCGGGCGCCACGGGCTGGTCTTCCCAGTAAGGAAGGATGTGGATGGTGACGTAATCGACGGCCTTGGCCAGCGCGGCGTGCTCCTTCCAGAACTCCCACACGTCGGCATACGTGACGGGCACGTCGGTGGCCGCGTTCATGCGTTCGATGTACCCGGCCAGCGCTTTCTCGGTCAGCTCGCGACGGAGGAGCACCTCGTTTCCCACGACGATGCCACGAAGGCTCGCCGCGTCGCGCTTGGCCGCCGCCAGCGCCAGTCCCATTTCGCGCTCGTTCGCCGCCAGGTCGCGACCCAGCCAGACACCCATCAACACCTTCATGCCATAGCGGCCGGCGATGTCCGGCACCGCGCCGAGGCCCTGGCCCATGGAGTAAGTGCGCACGCAGTCGAAGCGCGTGGACAGCACCTTGAGGTCGGCGTCGATGCGCTCCGGCGAGATGAAGGCATGCGGATCGAACGGTGTCTCGCCCGCGAAGCGGAACGGCGCGTAGGACACGCATGCGATCTTCGCGGTAGGCGAATCCGGCAAGGCCACGGGCCGTCCCAGCCACCACCAGTACGCCGCGCCGAAGGTCGCGGCGAGTACGAGGACGATCCATGCGAGCGGGCGCGCGAATCGCGCATACGAGGTGTGGGGCGTCATGCCGTTCCTGTCGGGAGCAGAGGTAGCGCCGCAAGCTTAGCGGGCGGCGCCTGCAAGGGCGAATCCCCCTCGCGGCGGTCGTTCATCCGTCCTGCGCGCGGTATTCCCTACAATCGTGAGGATATGCACTCGTGAAGGAAGACCCGATGATGGCTGCTCCGGCATCGCGACGCGCCGCCCGCTCACTCCGCGCCCTGGCCACCCTCGCCCTCGCCCTCGCCGCCTGCGGCCTCGCAGCCGCCGCTTCCGCGAGCGCCGCGGGGACGGATGCGGAGCGCGCCCGCTTCCGCCAGGCTTACGCCGCGGCCCAGCAGGGCGGCGATGCGTGGCGCGCGCAGGCGACGGGACTGGAGAGCTATGTCCTGTTTCCCTACCTGGAAGCCGCGGCGCTCGAGCACGACCTGCGCACCCTCGACCGCGCACGCGTGGATGCCTACCTCACGCGTTATCCGGGCCTGATCCCCGCCGCCGACCTACGCCGGGATTTCCTCGGCGAACTCGCGAGGCGCAAGGACTGGACCACGTTCAGCGCGATGTATCAGCCGGGGCTGGGCGACAGTTTGAGTTGTTTCGCATTGCAGGCGAAGCTTTCGCGCAACGAGCCGCTGGTCTTCGAGCGGGACCTCGCGGAGCTGTGGAAAAAAGCGAGCCTGCCGAATGCCTGCGATCCCGTCATCGCCGCGGCGCACGACCAGGAGCTGCTCACGGCGGACCGCCTGTGGGCCCGGATCCAGGTCGCCGCCGATGCGGGCAAGGGCGGTACCGTCGCCTCCCTGGCACCGTGGCTTCCGCCGGCCGACGCGCCGGCGGCGCAGCGCATCGCCCAGGCGCTGAACGATCCCGCCGGCGCCCTCCGGGATGCGTCCACGTGGCCGGATACGCCTCGCCATCGCCAGGCACTGACCCTCGCGTTGCAGCGGATGGCGCGCAAGCAATCCACGGCCGCCGACAGCGCTTGGCAATCGCTCTCGCCCCGCTTCACCCTCACCGAACAACAGCGCGGTGCCGTGGAAAATGCGCTGGCGCTGTTCCATGCGACCGATTTCGACGAGTCGGCGCTCGACCGCCTCGCGGCCCTCCCGGCTGGCGCGCAGACCGATGCCACGCGCGAATGGCGGGTGCGCGTAGCGCTCGCGCGGCAGGACTGGGCCGCGGCGCTCGCCGCGCTCGACGCCCTCGGCGAAGCGCAGAAGGACGATGGCGAATGGCGCTACTTCCGCGCGTTCGT
Source organism: Luteibacter sp. NPDC031894 (assembly GCF_050273135.1). Lineage (NCBI taxonomy): Bacteria > Pseudomonadati > Pseudomonadota > Gammaproteobacteria > Lysobacterales > Rhodanobacteraceae > Luteibacter > Luteibacter sp. NPDC031894. Next base: position 145,345 of record NZ_JBNNMV010000002.1, read on the forward strand.
GCTCGCGAAACTGGGCCGGCAGGCCGAGGCACAGGCGCTGTATCGGTCCGTCGCCCAGGAGGCCACCTACTTCGGCTTCCTCGCGGCCGACCGTGTCGACGCGGCGTACGCGATCTGCCCCGCCAGCATGGCGACGGACGAAACCCGGGAAGCCGCGCTGCTCTCGGATCCCGGTCTCGATCGCGCCTTCGAGTTGTATGCCGTGGGCCTGCAGAAGTTCGCCCGCCGCGAGTGGACGGCGGCACTCGCCGGCCGCGATGCCGATAGCAAACGCCTCGCCGCCGATCTCGCCTTCCGCAAGGGCTGGTACGACCGGGCGGTCTTCGGTCTCTCTTCGGGCAATGCGCTACGCCTCTATGAGCAGCGCTTCCCGTTGGCGCGCCAGGACGGCGTGGTCGAGCAGGCCAGCCAGGCCGGCATCGAGGCGCCGTGGGCATACGCGATCATCCGCGCGGAAAGTGCCTGGATGAGCGACGCGCGCTCGGGCGCCGACGCGCGCGGCCTGATGCAGCTGCTGCCCGGCACGGCGGCGCTGGTTGCGAAGCACAACGGGCTGGCATGGGGCGGCGGCGAAAGCCTCTACGAACCCACCACGAACATCGTGCTGGGCACGCGCTACCTGGCGCAAATGGCCGCCCGTTACAACGGCGCCCCGTGGCTCGCAAGCGCGGCGTATAACGCGGGACCGAACAAGGTCGACCAGTGGGTGGAGGCGCGGGGCACGCTCGAGCCCGATCTCTTCGTTGCCAGCATTCCCTATAAGGAAACCCGTGAGTACGTCGCCCGCGTGATGGCGTTTGCCGTGATCTACGACTGGCGGCTCAACGGCAACGCGCTGGCGATGTCCAGCAGGATGACACCGCTCGGACGCAGCTATGCGCTGCCAGCGACCGGCGCGGTACGCAAGCCGGTGGCCTGCCCCGCACCCGCGGTGACGAAGCCCGCGCCGGCAACGGCGCCGGCCGTCATGGAACCGGCGCCCGCCGCGGCATCGTCCGCGCCAGCCCCGCAGGAGCCCAGGCAATGACCGGCTTGGCGGCGGGGCGCAAGCGGCCTACGCTGCTCGCATGAAAGCCCAGCGCATCGTCATCCTCGGCGGCACCGGTTTCCTCGGTGGCAGCCTCGTTCCCCGGCTCGCCGCCGACGGGCACAGCCTCCTGCTGCTGTCGCGCAATCGAGAGGCGCACCGGCAGCGCGCCGTGGGCCGCAACGTCACCGTCGTCAGCGCGGACGTCCACGACGCCGCCACGCTGCGCCGGCACATCTCCGGCGCGGACGCCGTCATCCACCTCGTGGGCATCCTCAACGAAAGCGGCCGGAACACCTTCCAGCGCGTGCACGTGGACCTGGTGCGCCTCGTCGTGGACGCCTGTCGCGACACGGGCGTGCATCGCCTGCACCTCATGAGTTCGCTGAAGGCCGGACAGGGCTCCTCGCGGTACCTGCGCTCGCGCGGCGAGGCCGAGGCCCTGGTGAAGGCGTCCACGCTCGACTGGACCATCTACGAGCCGAGCACGATCTTCGGCCCCGGCGATGGCCTCGTCACGCGCTTTGACGGCCTGTTGCGGCTCGCGCCCGTCGTACCGCTGCCGCGACCTCGCGCGACGATGGCGCCGGTTTACGTCGGCGACGTCGCGGAAGCGATCGCGCGCGCCGTCGCCGATCCGGCCTCCCTGCTTCGCACCTACGAACTGTACGGACCGGAAGCCTGGACGCTGGTCGACATCGTGCGGGCCATTCGCGACGCGCGCGGCCGACGCCGACTGGTGCTGCCGCTGCCCGACGCGCTCGGCCGCCTGCAGGCGCAGGTGGCGCAGTTCGTGCCGGGCAAGCCCTTCACGCCCGACAATTTCCGTTCGTTGTTGACGGACTCGGTGGGACGGACGGACGGTCTCGCCCAGTTGGGCATCCACCCGCAGCGCTTCTCCGCCTGGCTTCCCCGCCTGCTCGGGCCGTCCGTGCGCCAGCGGCGCCTCGACGAAGCCCGCGCCCGGCGCCGGTCCTGAATCCGCGCATGGACATCTACCTCGTTGGCGGCGCCGTCCGCGACAAGCTGCTCGGGCGCCCGGTCGTGGACCGCGACTGGGTCGTGGTGGGCGCCACGCCGGACGACATGCTGACCGCGGGTTACCGCCCTGTCGGCAAGGATTTCCCGGTCTTCCTGCACGGGCAGACGAAGGAGGAGTACGCTCTCGCCCGCACGGAGCGCAAGACCGGGCGCGGCTACCACGGCTTCGCCTTCCACGCGGATCCGTCGGTGACAGTCGAGCAGGACCTGGAACGACGCGACCTCACCATCAATGCCATCGCCGAACGCGAGGACGGGACGCTCGTCGATCCATTCGGCGGCAAGCGCGACATCGAGACGCGGACATTGCGCCATGTCTCGGATGCCTTCGCCGAAGACCCGGTTCGCCTGCTGCGTGTCGCACGCTTTGCCGCCCGTTACGCGCCGCTCGGTTTTCGCGTGGCGGACGAAACGATGGCACTGATGCGGCGGATGGTGGACGACGGCGAAGTCGACCACCTCGTGCCAGAGCGCGTATGGGCGGAGACACGCAAGGCGCTCGCGGAGCCGATGCCCTCGGCCTTCCTTCGCGTCCTGCGCGAGAGCGGCGCGCTGCGCGTGCTATTCCCCGAAGTGGATGCGCTTTATGGCGTGCCGCAACGGCCGGAGTTCCATCCCGAGGTCGACACCGGCATCCATGTGGAACTGGTGCTCGATGCCGCGGCCAGGCTCGCACCGGGCGACGCGTTGGTCGGGTGGTGCGCCCTCACGCACGACCTCGGCAAGGCCCTGACGCCGGCCGACGTCCTGCCGCGGCACATCATGCACGAGCAGCGAGGGATCGAACCGGTGCGCGCCATGGCTGCGCGGCTGAAGGTGCCGGTGGAACTCGCGTTCATGGCGGAAATGGTGTGCAGGCACCACCTCAATGCGCACATGGCGCTGGAGCTGAAGCCTTCGACGGTCCTTCGGCTGCTCGAGGGACTCGGCGCATTGCGCCGCCCCGCCCGCCTCGAGACCTTCCTGCTCGCCTGCATGGCCGACAAGCGCGGGCGCCTGGGCAGCGAAGACGCCGATTACCCGCAGGCCGACTTCCTGCGTGCGTGCCGCGACGCCGCCGCCTCGATCACGGCGCAACCGTTCGTGGAGAAGGGCCTGCAGGGGCCGGCGATCGGCGAGGCCATGAAGAAGGCGCAGGTGCAGGCGATCGCCGCCGTGCCGAAGCCGTCGTAGGCTCCTACAACCGCGAGCCCTGGTCCGCCGCCATTACGTCCGCCGGCAAGGCCGCCGCGTCGATGTCCTTGGCGAACAGCATCACCTGGAAGCGCTCGCCCATCTGGTCCGGCAAGGTCAGCTTCTTCACTTCCTGCGCGAGGCGGTAGCGTGCCGCTTCGTCGTCGAGCGCAAGGTAGTCGTTCTCGAAGAATTCCTGCATGCCCGCAGCCAGCAGGAACTGCGCCTGCGGCATGTAGGCGGCTACACCGAAGCCGGCGCTGTTGCCCGCCTCGGCGAGCGCGGTGAAATCCACCGATGCGGTGAGGTCCTGAAGGCCCGGCAGATAGAACGCGTCGCCATGCGTGCGATGGCGGTAGAACGCACGCAGCGTGCCGTCCGTGCGCGCGGGCAGGTAGAACTCGCCTCGCGTGTAACCATAGTCGGCGAAGAGCATCGCGCCACGGCGCAAGGTGCCCGCGACCGCCTGGATCCAGTACGGGAGCTGCGGCAGGATCTCGCTGCGATAACCCGCGTCGAAGTCACGGCCGAGGTCGCGTTCGACATGGCGCACGGCGCCGCCCACGAGGCTGTCGGCGGGGCGGTCGCTGCGCACGAACCGGCCGTCGCCATCGAGCACGACATGTTCCTCGTAGACCTCGCCATCGCGCGTGGTGAATCGCGTGGTCGGCAACGCGTCGATCACCTCGTTGGCGAACAACACGCCGTCCCATGGCGCCTCCAGCGGACCGTCGAGCCATTGCACTCGTGCGAACAGGCTTGCTGGCAATGCCGAGCGCAGGCGCTCGCGCTGACGCTCGCGCAAGTCGGCGCTCGGCTCCAGGATCATGAAGCGACGCGGCGCACGCCCCGCGGCATCGAGGGCGAGCAGCGCCGCCTCGGCGAAGGCGCCGGTGCCGCCGCCGAGTTCCAGGAAATCCGCCTCGGGCCCCAGCGAGGCCAGGATGGGCTCGAACGCCCGAGCGACGCAGCGGGCGAACAGCGTGCCCAGCTCGGGCGCCGTGACGAAGTCGCCCTCGGCGCCGAACTTGGCCTTGCCCGCGCTGTAGTAGCCGAGGCCGGGTGTATAGAGGCAGCGTTCCATGAAACGCGAGAACGGCATCGGACCGTGGGCGGCGATTTCCTCGCGCAGCAAGGCGGCGAGGTGGTCGGAATGGGCGCGCTCGTCGGCGGCGGGTTCGGGAAGCTTCGCGTTCATGCCGTGCGTGGTCGGGATCGAGCCCGCAGGATAACGGATGCCGCACGTCACCGGGTCAAGGCCCGCTCGATCAGAAATCCTGCTGGAGCGACAGGAAGACGCCCCGGCGCGGGCCGAACTGCGGAGCGCCAACGCCGATGCCCGAGCCGTCGCGGATTTCGTACGTGCGGTCCAGCGCGTTCACCAGGGCCAGCTGCGTGTGCGTCGTGCCGACCGGCGTCAGGTGGAAATCGTGCGAGACGCTCAGGTTCAGCTGGAAATAGGCAGGCATCGTGTCGCCGTTGGGGACCAGGCCATCGCGGCGCAGACCTGAGCCGAAGAGATAGTCGGCGCCGATGCGCGTGGCGTCGTCGAAGGCGTAGCTCACGCCACCCGATGATGTGTACTTCTGGTCATGGTCCAGGTGGATGAAATGGTCCTGGATGTAGGCGAGGTCGTCCGGGTCGAAGTTGTACTGGCCGGTGATGATCCGCTTGCCGACCGAGCGGTTGTACGCGAAGTTGAAGTACGCCGTGAGCGCACCGCCGTCGTAGTTCAGCGTGAACTCGTCGCCCTTCACCTTGCCCTGGTCGTAATTGAACGTGGAATACACCAGCGCGGTGCCGAACTGCCCCTCGTCCTGGATGCGCGCCACGTGGCGAGAATAGCTGTCGATCCCGACCGTCCACGCGTCGCCGAGTTTCTGCGAGATGCCGACGTCGTAATAGCTCGAACGCTCCGCCAGGGGCGTGTCGTTGCCCTCGCCCGGAAGGGCGTTGGTGGTACCCGCGAACTTCGCGATAGAGGTCGGGCTGATCATCTCCGATGCCGGCGGCGTGAAGTAGCGCGAATAGCCGGCGTGGATCGTGGTCGTGGCCGTTGGCTGGTACACGACACCGACGCGCGGGCTGAGCTGGCTTTCCGGGCGGAAGGCGTCGTAACGATCGGCGCGTGCGCCGTAGTTGACGGTCCACTTATCGCCGATGCTCCATTCGTCCTGCAGGTAAAGCGCATACGTGCGCGCGATGATCCGGCTGGCATCCACGATATCGAGTGGCGTCGTCGACGCCTGGTTGCCGTCGGCGTCCGCGGGGAAGACCAGCGCATTGTTCGTCGCCGTCGCCCTTTCGAACGAGGCGTACATGCCGTAACGCAAGGTGTGGTTGTCGCCCAGCGGCGTCGAGAAATCAGCCTGCAAGGTACTGGCACGATTGGCACGGCTCACGTTGGAGGCGACACCGTTGAACATGAGGTCGCCGATGTCGTCGGGCGTGAAATCGAGGCCGCTATAGCGCTGTCCAGCCGACACCTGGTAGGCGGTGTTGCCGAGCTTTCCCTGCAGGCTGAGGATGCCGAAGCGCGTCTTTTCGCGCTGGCGTTCGTCCAGTTGCGCCGAGTCGAAATTCGTCACGTCGAGATAGCCGAACTCGGGAGCCTGTCCTGGGTTGTTCGGAATCTCGAAGCGATTGTTCGTGGCGCCGAACAGGAAGCTGAGGCGGGTGTCGTTGTCGATCAGGTAAGAGATGTCGCCGAACGCCTTCACCTGGTTGGTGTGGTCGTGGATCGGCTTCCGACTGGCCGTCGGGTTCTCGATGCCGACATCGCTTTCGAGGTAGTTGGCGGTGAGGAACCAACTCCAGGCGCCGCTACGGCCGAACAACGTCGCGTTCGGGTTGATCGTGCCGAACTGCCCGCCGGTGATGCCCACGCTGCCGCCAACGCCGTCCTTCGACGCGGTGCGGGTCGTGATGTCGACGATGGCCGCCGTGCGCTCGCCGTATTGGGCTGGCAGGGCGCCGGTGAGCAGCTTCACGTTCTGGATCATGCGCGCGTCGAGCGTCTGGCCGAAGCCGCCGATGCTCTCGGGAATCAGCACGCCGTCGATGCGGTACTGCAGGTTCGCGTGGTCGCCGCGCACGTGCAGTTGCCCGTAGGAATCCTGCACCACGCCGGGCGCCTGCAGGATCACCTGGTTGAGTGGCGTGGAGTCGCCCAGCGGCAACGCCTGGATGGTCTGCCGGTCCATGACGTACTGGCTGCTGCCCGTGTCGGGCGAAAGGCTGTTGCGTGCCTCGTCCAGTTTCGCCGTCACGTCCACCGCGCCCAGGTTCGTGGGGCTTTGCGGCGGGACATCGGCGGCGTGGGCTGTGGCGGCCGCGAGGGCCAGTGCGATGCAGGACGCGAGGCGAACAGGGGTCATGGGCTCACTTCATAAAATGTTATAACGTATCAACGATTGTGAAGGCCGCCAGCTTTCGCGTGCCTTTCGCCTTTTCGGCCGGGCACGCCTGCGCTTCATGGACGAATCACGTCGCGGCGGCCACGATGGCGGCGCATCCGCAGCGGAGTGAATGACGATGGCGAAACACGATCCGGCTTCGACGTCGAAGGAGATCGTTCCCGTCAGTGCCGATCGGGGTGAAAGTCCGGTGGCCAAGGCGATCCTCGAGTTCGTGAGCCGCATCCCGGACAGCGATGTCCCCCGCGCGGGCAAGGGAAGCGCCGCGGAGGAATGCCGCCGGCTGGCGAGCAGTGCCGCTAACAAGGCCGCGCTCACGGCAGGCTCGCTGGCCTTGCCGCCAGGCCCCCTGGGCTGGCTCACGGTCCTCCCCGAACTGGTCGCTATCTGGCGGATCCAGGGGCAGCTGGTGAGCGACATCGCCGCGGCCTACGGGAAGACCGCCAAACTAGGCCGCGAACAGATGCTCTGGTGCCTGTTCCGCCACACGGCGGCGCAAGCCTTTCGTGACGTCGCCATCCGCGTGGGCGATCGCCTGGTCTTCCGCACCGCGGCGACCAGCGTGCTGCAGCGGCTTGCCGGGCGCATCGGCGTGAGCGTATCGAAACGCGCCGTCGGCAAGGGCATCTCCCGCTGGCTACCGATCGTCGGTGCGCTAGGCGTTGGTGCCTACGCCTACTACGACACCGGCCAGGTGGCGAAAACCGCCATCGACCTGTTCAGCGGCGACGTGCACATCGACGATGGCGATGAGACCCCGTCAGGAACGAAGCGACGTGCCTCGAAGACCGCGAGCACGGTGGGAGCCGGCCCTGTCGGCGATCCGGAGCCGAAGGCTTCGGCCCGCAAGACAGTGAAGAAGGCGACCGCCAAGAAGGCCACGGTCCGCAAAACCGCCAAAAAGGCCGCTCCCCGCGCCGCCACGGCAAAGAAAACCGTTGCCAGGCGTAAGCCGGCGACGTGACGCACGCCGCCGTTTGCGGCAAGCTCGTGCGCCTCACGAACAGGAGTCAGCCGTGAACCCTTCCCCTGTCGTCCTCGTGACCGGCGGCGCCCGCCGCGTGGGCGCCGCGATCGTTCGCCGGCTGCACGCGGCAGGCTGCTCGGTCGCCCTCCACTACCGCCATTCCGCCGACGAAGCCGACGCGCTCGCACGCGAATTGAATACCTTGCGCGACGGCAGCGTGGCGACGTTCGCCGCCGCCCTCGAGGACGACGCGACCCTGAACCCGCTGGTCGAGTCGGTCGTCCGCCGGTTCGGACGACTCGATGGGCTGGTCAACAATGCGTCGGCCTTCTATCCGACACCGATCGGCCAGGCCACGTCGGCCCACTGGGACGACCTGTTTGCCGCGAACGCGCGCGCGCCGTTCTTCCTGGCCCAGGCAGCCGCCTCCGCGCTGCGCGAAGCAAAGGGCGCGATCGTCAGCATCGTGGACATCTACGCGGAGCGGCCCTTGGCGGGCCACACGGTGTATTCGATGGCCAAGGCGGCGCTGGCGATGCTGACCCTGTCGCTGGCGAAGGAACTCGCACCCGACGTGCGCGTCAACGCCGTCGCGCCGGGCGCCATCCTCTGGCCTTCTTCAGGGAAACCGGAAGAAGCGGCCGAGGTGCTCATCGCGAAGACGCCGCTCGCCCGCAAAGGCGAGCCCGGGGACGTGGCCGAAGCCGTGCGCTGGCTGATGATGGACGCGCACTACACGACAGGCCAGATCATCCGCGTCGACGGCGGCCGCGCGCTGACGATCTGACCACGGCTGGTGGGAAGCGCGCTGGTGGGAAGCGCGCTGGCGCGCGAAGGGTGCTCGCCAGCGCGCTTCCCCCATGGCGTCGGAGACGCTTGGCGCTTCAGTTCTTCTGCCGGAACGCCGATTCGAGCAAAGCGCGGTCGAAGCCCTGGCCCGGGTCGCCGTTCTGGGTGTAGCGATACAGCGCCGCCGAATACACGCCGTGCATCGCCGTCTGGAACAAGCTCAGGGCGATCATGGCGATGACCGCGACGACGCCGACGACGACCATCAACGCGACCGAATGCGTCGCCGCCGCGGCGAAGAAGAGGACCGCGCTGGCGAAGATCAGGCAGAAGGTGAGGATGCCGCCGGCGAGGCCGATGCCTGCATTGCCGATCAGGTTCTCGCCCCAGGTCTGCTTCAGGAGCGACGTGCTGCGCTTCACCGCATCGATCGGGCCGACGTCTTGTGCGGCGAGCACCGGCACGACGAGGAAGGTGGCCACGGTCCAGCCGAGGCCCAGCAAGCCGACCACGATGCGTCCGATGAACCCGAGGCGCTCCTGCAAGGCGCGCAGGATCATGCCGACCGTCGCGGCGATGAGGGCATAACCGATGATGTTCGGCAGCTTGCCCATGGCGGTGCGGATGCCGTCGCCGAGGGTGGGGTTGCCGCCATCGAGGCGGATCATCGCCGCCGACGCGAGCGCGACGTTGAAGAAGATCACCACGCCGTACTGCACGAAGTAGAAAAGGAAGCTCACCAGCATGAACAGCGGCGAGACGTGCTGCCGCTGGCCTTCGAAGTCGGCGTGGTGGTGCGCGAAGAGCGTGTACACCGGCCACGCGAAGGTGGCGACCACCACGAGCGAGGCCAGGCCGGCCAGCAACGGAAAGAGCATCAGCTCCTTGTCCTGGCGAAGAATAGTGGCGCTGGCTTTCATGAGCGCCCAACTGCGTCCGAACTTACCCATTTCCTTGTTCCCCTTGGTCCGATGTGGGGGCGTTGTAGCATCTTTGGCCGAGCCCCCGCCAGTTCTCGTAGGAGCCGCTATAGCGGCGAGGAACCAACGAAGTCTCCCGGCTAATCCCTCGCCGCCATGGCGGCTCCCACAGACAGGCTGCACGCCTCGTCCACCGCCAAGGGTTCAGATGCAGCCGGGAACGCCGCCCACAGTTCGGCCATCGTCTTCCCGTTGACCGGATGGCGGACATCCGGTGCGATATCCGCCATCGGCTTCAAGACGAACGCATGACGCAGTTCGCCGCGCGGAATCTGCAGATGCCCCTCGCCGCTCAGCACGAGGTCGTCGTAAAGCACGATGTCCACGTCGAGCGTGCGGCTGGCGAAACGCTCGCCGCCGCGCACGCGGCCGTGCCGATCCTCCAGCGCATGGAGCCAGTCGTTGAGTTCCTCGGGGCCGAGGTCGCTGTCGAGACCGATCGCGAGGTTGAGGAAATCCGGACCGTCGAATCCCACTGCGGCGCTCCGGTATACCGGCGAGACGGCCAGCGCGCCGAAACGCGCGCGCAGCTCGGCGACAGCGAGTCCGAGCCACCGTTCCGCGTCGATGTTCGATCCGAGGCTGAGCCAGGCACGGCCCATGTCAGCTCCCGATCGTCGCGTCATGGCGCATCCCGGCGAAACCGTCACGTATGTCGCCGCCCGAAGGCTGCTGGAACGGCCGCAGGCCGAAGGCCGGAAGAATCGCGATGAGGTGGTCGAAGATGTCCGCCTGGATGCGTTCGTAGTCGAGCCAGACCACGGTATTGGTGAAGCAATAGACCTCCAGCGGAATGCCCTGCGCGCCGGGGTCGCGCATGCGGACCATGCGCGTCATGGTCTCGTGCACGTCCGGGTGCGCCGCGAGGTAGGCCTCGGCATAGGCGCGGAAGGCACCGATGTTGGTCTGGCGACGCCGGTTGACCGGCAGCTTGCCGGCCTCGCCGAGGGCCTCGTTCCAGCGACGGATGTCTTCGCGCTTGCGTTCCAGGTAAGCCTTGAGCAGATGGACGCCGGCGAAGCGCTCGATTTCCTCGTCTTCCAGGAAGCGCACTCCCGCCGCGTCCACGAACAGCTCCCGCTTGATCCGGCGGCCCCCGGATTCGGCCATGCCGCGCCAGTTCTGGAACGACTCGGAGATCAGCTTCCAGGTGGGCACCGTGACGATCGTGCGATCGAAGTTACGCACCTTCACCGTATGCAGCGTGATGTCGATGACGTCGCCGTCGACGCCCGCGGAAGGCATGGTGATCCAGTCGCCCACATGCAGCATGTCGTTCGTGCCCAGCTGTATGCCGGCGACGAAACCGAGGATGGTGTCCTTGAAGACCAGCAGCAGGACGGCCGACATCGCGCCGATGCCGGAGAGCAGCAAACCGATGCTCTGATGCGTGAGCTTGGTGATCACCAGCACCAACGCCACGATCCAGAGCGCCATCTGCAGCAGCTGCACGATGCCCTTGATGGAGCGTTTCCCGGAAGGCGTCGCGCTGTAGAGCGATTCGAAGGCGAGTAAGGCGCGCGCCATGGCGGAGATCACGCAGACGATGATCCAGCACACGGCGAGGTTGCGCACGAAGGCGCCCACGCCATCGTCCACGGGCAGCAGCAGTTCAATGCCGTAGTACACGACGATGCCCGGCAGCATCCGCGCAAGCCAGCGGAAGCTGCCGAATTCGTAGAGCGCGTCGTCCCAGCGCCACTGCGTATGCCGCGTGGCCGCGCGCACGACGCGATGCAGGAAAAGGCGGCCGAACAGGTCGACGAGCCACGCAGCGACGATCAGCCCACCGACAAGGACGACCCGCCGCCATATCGGCGACGGCATGACCTCGTCGAGGAACGTCTGGATGTGCTGCGGCTCGATCATTCCGGGCGCGTGCCGCGTTCGATGCGGACGCCGACCGCCCTGGCGCCGCGTACCGCGCCGGGCTTGGAGAGCTTGAGCCGGACCCATGTCACGCCGAACTCCTCGCGCACGATCTCGGCGCAGCGCTCGGCCAGCGTTTCGACAAGGCCGAAACTGGACGCCTCGACGTACGCCTGCAGGCGCTTCGAGATCGACTTGTAATTGAGCGTATCGGCGATGTCGTCGCTCGCCGCCGGGCGGCGATTGTCGAAGGCCATCTCGAGGTCGAACGACAACGTCTGCCGGATCCGGCGCTCCCAGTCGTAGATGCCGATGACCGCGTCGATGCGCAGGTCTTCTATGAAGACGATATCCATGGGAGATACAGCGATGGAGAGGGCCTCACAGGGTCGGTGAGGCGCCGTCATTTCGCAAGTCGCGTGGGATCACGCGGCCGGCAGGGTCTCCAGGTTCCAGCGCGGAAACACCTGGATGGTCTCGTCCTGCTGCTGCCCCGCCGCCAGCCGGATGGCGCCCGCGAGGGCGATCATCGCGCCGTTGTCCGTACAGAACGCCAGGCGCGGGAAGTACACGCGGAACCCGTCGGCCGCGCCCGCTTGCGCCAGTTGTTCGCGCAGGCGCTTGTTCGCACCGACGCCGCCGGCGATCACCAGCCGCTTCGCGCCGGCGGCGTCCAGGGCACGACGGCACTTGATCGCCAACGTGTCGACGATGGCTTCCTCGAAGGCACGGGCGATGTCAGCCCGGGTCGGCTCGCTCTTGTCCGATGCCTGCCAGGCCAGCAGCACCTGGGTCTTCAGCCCGGAGAAGCTGAAATCCAGCCCGGGCCGGTCGACCATGGGCCGGGAGAAACGGAATCGCCCGGGCGTGCCCTGCTCGGCGAGCTTCGCCAGCGCCGGCCCGCCCGGATAAGGCAGCCCCATGAGCTTGGCCGTCTTGTCGAAGGCCTCGCCCGCGGCGTCGTCCAGGGTGTCGCCGAGGATGCGGTATTCCCCGATCGCCTTGACCTCGACCAGCATCGAATGGCCGCCGGACACCAGCAGCGCCACGAAGGGCGGCTCCGGCGGGTCGTCCTCGAGCAGGGGGGCCAGGAGGTGCCCCTCCATGTGGTGCACGCCGATGGCCGGGACGCCCAGTGCCCAGGCCATGGCCCGCGCCGCGGACGCGCCGACCAGCAACGCGCCCACGAGTCCCGGACCGGCCGTATAGGCCACGCCGCCGAGGTCCGCTGGCGTGAGACCGGCCGCCTTGAGGGCCTCCCGCACCAGCGGCAGCAGCTTGCGGACGTGGTCCCGGCTGGCCAGCTCGGGCACCACGCCGCCGTATTCCGCGTGCAGGGCGATCTGGCTGAAAAGCGCATGGGAAAGGAGGCCGCGGCCCGGCTGCTCCGGGTCCCAGCGAAGCAGGGCCACCCCGGTCTCGTCGCAGGACGTTTCCACGCCCAATATGGGCTTTGAATTTCTGATCTCGATCACGTTATAATCCACGGCTCACCCGGGTTCACGGGTCAGTTTAAACAAGTGGAGTTTCCATGCCGAGCGTTAAAGTCCGCGAGAACGAGCCGTTTGAGCTTGCCCTTCGCCGCTTCAAGCGTACGTGCGAGAAGGCTGGCGTGCTGGCCGAAACGCGCAAGCGCGAATTTTACGAAAAGCCGACCCAGGAGCGTAAGCGCAAGCGCGCCGCTGCTGTGAAGCGCCACCTGCGCCGTCTGTCCCGCGACACGACGCGCCGGACCCGCATGTACTGATGCACCTGCCGGCCTCGTGGCTGGCATGGTAGCGCGGCTGGCGCGTTCGCGCAGCCACCGCAATCAGGCGGAAATCCCGAGCCGGCTTTGCCGAAAGGCGAAGCCGGCTTTTCGTCGTCCCGGAGAAAAGAGCATGAGCCTCAAGGCAAAGATCACCGAAGACATGAAGGCCGCCATGAAGGGCGGGGAAAAAGACCGTCTGGCCGTCATCCGCCTGGTCCAGGCCCAGATCAAGCAGCGTGAGGTCGACGAGCGGATCGAGCTGGACGACACGCAGGTCCTGGCCGTGCTCGAAAAGATGCAGAAGCAACGCCGCGACTCGATCGAGCAGTACGACAAGGCCGGCCGGACCGACCTGGCGGACATCGAGCGCTACGAGATGGGCGTCATCGACGGCTACCTTCCGGCCAAGCTCGACGAGGCCGAACTGGACGCGATCATCGCGGCCGCCATCGCCGACTCGGGCGCCACGACCGCCCGCGACATGGGCAAGGTCGTCGCCCTGGTGAAGGAAAAGGCCGCCGGCCGCGCCGACATGGCCGCCGTGGCGGGCAAGGTGAAGGCGAAGCTGGCCTGAACGTACGGGGCTGGCGACAGCCCCTGTGGCAGGGCGTGCCAAGCCCGCCGCTCCGCAACGGGCTTCACGACGCTCCCACATGCGGCCCAGCATCCTCCCCGCGGTCCAAGGAGGAATACCCATGCTCAAGTACGCCATCATCTTCGGCCTGATTGCCCTGGTTACGGGTGCGTTGGGCTTCAGCCGCGTCTCGGGTATCGCCGCGACCATCGCCAAGGTCTGCTTCGCCATCTTCCTGATCCTGTTCGTGATCGCGATCCTGGCGGTCATCGGCGTGTTCAAGATGGCCTTCTGACGACCCTGCCGGACTCCATACGGAAGCGGATGCATGGCATCCTAGGGGACTGATGCGTGGCCGTATTCCCGACAGCTTCATCGATGAACTGCTGACCCGCGTCGACATCGTCGACGTGATCGAACGCCGCGTGCCTTTGAAAAAGGCCGGGCGGGAGTGGACGGCCTGCTGCCCGTTCCACAACGAACGGTCGCCTTCGTTCTACGTGAGCCCGCAGAAGCAGTTCTTCCACTGCTTCGGCTGCGGCGCCCACGGCAGCGCGATCAAGTTCATCATGGACTACGACCGCCTCGAGTTCCCGGACGCCATCGAGGAACTGGCGCAGTCGGCCGGCATGAAGGTGCCTTACGAGGGCACGCGCGACGACAAGCCCCGTGAGGACCGCAGCGACCTCTACAGCCTCCTCGACGACGCCGCCAGCTTCTACCAGCGCGAGCTGGGGAACAGCGCCGAGGCCCGCGCGTACATCGACAGGCGCGGACTCGACGACGAGATCGTGAAACGCTTCCGCATCGGCTGGGCACCCGCCGGTTTCGACGGCGTCATGAAAGCCCTCGGCACGACGGATCGCCGGCGCCAGTTGCTCAACGAAGCCGGCATGGTCGCCAGCAACGAGCGCGGCAGCCGCTACGACCGCTTCCGCGAGCGGGTGATGTTTCCCATCCTCGACCGGCGCGGCCGCGTGATCGCGTTCGGCGGTCGCGTGCTCTCGTCCGAGCAGAGTCCCAAATACCTCAATTCGCCCGAGACACCCCTGTTCCACAAGGGGCGCGAGCTGTTCGCCCTGTGGCAGGTGAAACAGGCCCACCAGCACCTCACGCGGATCATGGTGGTCGAGGGCTACATGGACGTCATCGCGCTGCACCAGGCCGGCTTGCCGATCGCGGTGGCCACGCTGGGCACGGCGACGACGCCGGAGCACGCGGAAGTGCTGTTCCGCGCCGCGCCCGACGTCTATTTCTGCTTCGACGGCGACCGTGCCGGCCGCCAGGCCGCGTGGCGCGCGCTGGAGTCGATCCTGCCGCGCATGCGCGACGGCCGGCAGGCCCACTTCCTGTTCCTCCCGGACGGGGAGGATCCGGACACGCTGGTGCGCAAGGAAGGCAAGGAGGGCTTCGAGCAGCGCATGAAGGATGCGATGCCGATGTCCGAATACTTCTTCGAGGAACTGGGGCGCGACGTCGACACGAAGCGGCTTGATGGGAAGGCCAGACTGGCCGAACGGGCCCGACCGTTGATCTCCAAGCTTCCCGATGGTGCATTTCGAGACTTGATGGCTCAGGAACTCGAACGACGCACGGGCGCCCAGGCCAAACTTGAGGCTCAGCCCGATTCCGGCGACCGGCCCAAGGCGGCTAACGTACAGCGTAGCTTGGTGCGAGCAGCAATCACGATGCTGCTGTCACAACCCAGCCTAGCGCTGGAAATAGACGAACCTCACGGCTTCCGTCGCTATGAGGCGAAGGGAGTCGACTTGCTCCAGGAACTCATCGATCTTGCGCGGAGCCGACCGGATATCAATCCGGCTATCCTGCTCGAAAGTTTCACGGATCGACCTGAATACCCGGCGTTGATGAAGCTGGTGGAAGCCGGGCTCTTGAATGACTTCGAGGCCCAGCGGAAGGAATTCCTGGACGCACTAGCTCAAATGGAACGACAGGCCGTGTCCCAACGCCGCGAGTACCTTATTGCCCGGTCTCATGAAGGCGTCCTCGACGACACCGAGAAGGCCGAACTGCGCGTGCTGCTCGCCGCGCGCGCGGCGCCCGCCCCGGCGGACGGCGAATGATGCGCCGCACCGCGACCGTCACCCGATCCATGGGATCATCCCGCTTTCGTACCACCAAAGGACCGGCCCGGGCCGGCTACGTGCGCCACTGATGGACCTGCTCAACGACCTCGTCGACTTCTTCGGAAGGAACGGCTACCTCGCCGTCTTCTTCGCGCTGATGCTGTGCGGCGCCGGCATCCCGCTGCCCGAGGACATCAGCCTCGTCGCGGGGGGCATCATCACGGGCCTCGGCTATGGCGACGTCCACACCATGGTGGGCGTGGGCATGGCAGGGGTCCTGGTCGGTGACTCCACGATGTTCCTGCTCGGCCGCCACTTCGGCGGGCGGATCATGAGCTGGCGCCTCGTCGCGCGGCTGCTCACCCCCGAGCGCTATGCCAAGGTGCAGGAAAAGTTCGAGCGCTACGGCAACCGGATGATGTTCGTCGCCCGCTTCCTCCCCGGCATGCGCACCGCCGTCTTCATCACCGCCGGCGCCACCCACCGGGTAGGCTTCTTCCGCTTCCTCCTCCTGGACGGCCTCGCCGCCGCGATCAGCGTGCCGATCTGGGTCTACCTCGGCTACTTCGGCGCGCACAACCACGAATGGCTGGCGATGTGGATCCACCGCGGCCAGACGGGCGTGTGGCTGGCCATCGTCGCGGCCATCGCCGTGATCGGGGTGATCTGGTGGCGGAAACGGAAGACCGCGCGGGATTGCTAGGCCGCGCTACCCAGTTCGGCGAACAGCCACGCCCTGAACAACCCCGTCTCTTCCCGCGACTCCGCCTCGCGCGACACCGCCAGGTAATACGTGTGCTGCAGCGGCACCTCGAGACGGAAGGGCTCGGCGAGCCGGCCCGCGGCGAGGTCGTAGGCCACCAGCAGTTCTTGCGCCAGCGCCACGCCCTGCCCCTCGATCGCCGCCTGCAACATCATCGTGCCGTCGCCGAAGCCCATCTCTCGCGAGACCGGGCCGGGAGCGACGCCCGCGCGCTCGAACCACTGGTCCCAGCCGATGGCCGGGGCGGCACGACGACCCGGTCGCTCATGCAGGAGCATCTGGGTGGGGAGATCGTCCGGGCCCTGTAAGCGGCCGGCGAGGGCCGGCGCACAGACGGGGGTGTACCGGCTCACGGCGAGGATCGATTGCTCGATCCCTTCGCTTACGCGATCGTCCACCGCGAGGTCCCAGCCACCGCCCTCGCCACTGTCGGTGACGACTTCCACGGCGATGTCCGGATGCCGGGCGAAGAAGCGGAACAACCGCGGCACCAGCCATTTCGTCCCGAAGGTGGGGGGCACCGACACCCGCAACGATGCGCTCCGCTCGCCCATGACCTGGTCCGTGGCCTGCTGCAATGCACGAAAAGCGTCGCGGATGCGCGGAAAATAGTTCTCGCCCGCAGGCGTCAGCTTCAGCCGATTGTTGCTCCGCACAAACAAGGCGGTGCCCAGGTAAGCCTCGAGCAATTTGACTTGTGCACTGACCGCGGCGGGCGTCAGGGACAATTCCTCCGCCGCCTTCGTGAAGCTCGAATGCTGCGCTGCAAGCTCGAACACGCGCACGGCGTTGAGGGGTAGCGAGCGCTTCATTGCGGAGTCATCAAGAAAAATTTGGGGAAGGCCCGAAGAATTTCTAGTTTGCCTGCCTTGGCGGGCAACGCCAAGAATCCAGGGCGACCTTGAGCGGATCCTCGATGAACATCCTCACCATCGACACGGGCACCACCAATACACGCGTCAGCGTCTGGCAGGACGGCATCGTCATCGGCCAGGCCGCGCGACAGGTCGGTGTACGCGATACCGCGATCACCGGCAGCAAGGAGCGGCTCGAGCAAGGAGTGCGCGAGACGATCGCCGACGCGCTCGCCACGGCAGGCCTCGAAGAGGCGGACATCGGCCGCGCGCTGGCCTCCGGCATGATCACCTCCAACATGGGTCTCTGCGAGATTCCGCACGTGGTGGCGGCCGCCGGCATCGACGACCTCGCCGACGCCATGCGCGAGCGCCACCTGCCCAACGTGTGGCGCGACCCGATCTGGTTCGTCCCCGGCGTGCGCAATGCCGTGGACCACATCGGCCTGCACAACTGCGAGGCCATGGACATGATGCGCGGCGAGGAGGTCGAATCCTTCGCACTGATCGAACGCCTCGGCCTCGACGAGCCCACTGTCATCGTGCTGCCCGGTTCGCACTCGAAATTCGTGAGCATCGACGCCGATCGCCGCATCGAGGGTTGCGTCACCACCCTGGCCGGCGAACTGCTTCACGTGATCTCGCACGACACGATCCTCGCCAGTTCGCTGAAGGAAGGCTTCGCCCAGCGCATCGACAGCGAAATGCTGCTCGCGGGCGCCGCGTCGGCGAAGAAGATCGGTCTGGGGCGTGCCTGCTTCAGCGTGCGCATCCTCGATCAGTTCGCGGTCTACGACGCTAACGCACGGGCGAACTTCCTGCTCGGTGCCGTGCTCGGCTCCGACCTGCTGACGCTCAAGAATTCCAGCGCGATCCGGATGAGCCCGGGCACGCGCTTCGTGGTGAGCGGCAAGCCGATCCTGCGCGAAGCCATCGCCCGGCTGGTGGAAGGCGACGATTTCTTTTCCGGGGCCGTCACGGTCCTCGGCGACGACGAGCAGCGCGACCTCGCTGGCCACGGTGTGATCGCCGTGGCCCGCCGTCGCGGACTGGCTGGATAACCCCATGCGTTTCACGAGGACCCGCACATGAAGATGAAGATCGCCCTCGGCCTCACGGCGCTTGCCTTGGCCCTTTCCGCCTGCTCCCAGGGCTCGAACGACCAGGTGAAGATCGGCTTCGTGGTGAAGCAGCCCGAGGAACCCTGGTTCCAGGACGAATGGAAGTACGCCGAGCAGGCCGCGAAGGAGAAGGGCTTCACCCTGGTGAAGATCGGCGCCCCCGACGGCGGCCAGGTGCTCACCACCATCGACAACCTGAAGGCGCAGCACGCGCAGGGCTTCGTCATCTGCACGCCGGACGTGAAGCTCGGCCCCTCCATCGTCGCCAAGGCGAACGCGGACGGCCTGAAGCTGATGACGGTGGACGACCGTCTCGTCGACGGCGCCGGCAAGCCGATCGAGTCCGTGCCGCACATGGGTATCTCGGCCTCGAAGATCGGAGAACAGGTGGGCCAGGCCATCGCGGACGAGATGAAGCAGCGCGGCTGGAAGCCGGAAGAAACGGGTGCCTTGCGCATCTCCTACGACCAGCTACCCACGGCGCGCGAACGCACCGAAGGCGCCGTCGCCGCGCTCACCTCGGCCGGCTTCCCGAAGGACAACATCGTCAACGCGCCCCAGGCGAAGACGGACACCGAGAACTCGTTCAACGCCGCGAACATCGCCATCACCCAGCACCCGAACTACAAGCACTGGGTCGCCTTCGGCCTCAACGACGAGGCGGTATTGGGCGCCGTGCGCGCAGCGGAAGGCCGCGGTTTCTCGGCCGACAACGTCATCGGCGTCGGCATCGGCGGCAGCAAGTCCGCGCTCAACGAATTCTCCAAGGCGCAGGCCACGGGCTTCTTCGGCAGCATGCTCATCAGCCCGAAGCGGCACGGCTACGAAACATCCGTGAACATGTACGAGTGGATCAAGAACGGCAAGGCACCGCCGCCGCTCACCCTGACCACCGGCAAGTTGATCACGCGCGCCAACGCGGATGAGATCCGCAAGGAAATGGGGCTTTGACGATGACCGGCGCGCCGCGTCTCGAGTTCCGGCACATCGGGAAGACCTTCCCGGGCGTGCGCGCGCTCGGTGACGTGGGCTTCCAGGTGCGCGCGGGGAGCGTGCACGGCCTGCTCGGCGAGAACGGCGCGGGTAAGTCGACGATGATGAAGATCCTCGGCGGCGAATACATCCCGGACGAGGGCGAAGTCGCCATCGACGGCCAGGTCATGCACTTCCGCAAGGCCGCCGATGCCATCGACGCCGGCGTCGCCGTGATCCACCAGGAGCTCCAGTACGTCCCGGAACTCTCGGTGATGGAGAACCTGCTGCTCGGCCGCCTGCCCACCCGCTTCGGCCTCGTCGACCGCCGCCGCGCGCTAGCCTGGACACGCGAGCGCCTGGATGCACTCGGCGTGGACCTCGATCCGCGCGCAAAGCTGAAGCAGCTGTCGATCGGCCAGCGACAGATGGTGGAGATCGTCAAGGCGATCCTGCGCGACGCCAAGATCCTCGCCCTCGACGAGCCGACGAGCTCGCTCTCGCATCGCGAAACGGACGTGCTCTTCCGTCTCGTCCGCGACCTGCGCGCGCAGGGCAAGGCGATGATCTATATCTCGCACCGCATGGACGAGGTCTTCGAACTCTGCGACGCGGCCACGATCTTCCGCGACGGCCGCAAGGTGGCCGATTTCGACACCTTGGAAGGCGTCACGCGCGACGTGCTCGTGCAGCGCATGGTCGGGCGCGAAATCAGCGACATCTTCGGCTATCGCCCGCGCGAGCAGGGCGAGGTTCGCCTGTCCGTGCAGGGCGTCACTGGCCGCGCGATGCCTGTCCCCGTGAGCTTCGACGTGCGAGCGGGCGAGATCGTCGGTTTCTTCGGTCTCGTCGGCGCCGGGCGTTCGGAAATCATGCGCGTCGTTTACGGCGCTGACCGCCGCACCGCCGGCGAGGTACGCGTCGACGGCCAGCCGCTCAAGCCGTCGCACATCCGCGATGCCATCCGCCACGGCCTCGTGTTCTGTCCCGAGGACCGCAAGGAGGAAGGCATCATCGGCGTGCGCTCGGTGTCGGAAAACATCAACATCAGCGCGCGACGCAACCACCTCACCGCCGGCCTGTTCGTGAACGACCGTGTCGAGGCACGCACCGCCGACAGCTATATCGAGCGTCTGCGCATCCGCACGCCGCACCGCCGACAGGAAATCCGCCTGCTCTCGGGCGGCAACCAGCAGAAAGCCGTCCTCTCGCGCTGGCTTGCCGAGAAGGACCTCCGCGTGCTGATCGTGGACGAACCCACGCGCGGCATCGACGTCGGCGCAAAGAACGAGATCTACAACGTCCTCTATGAACTGGCCTCGCGAGGTGTCGCCGTGGTGATGATCTCCAGCGAACTGCCCGAGGTGCTCGGCGTGTCCGATCGCATCGTCACCATGTGCCATGGCCGCATCACCGCGCAGTTCGATCGCGCGTCCGCCCATGAGCAGAACGTCCTCGCCGCCGCGCTCCCCGAAGGCGCGGGAACCTCTCTTCCAAGGAATGCCTGACCCATGACCGAGTCCAACGCCGCCGCCATCGCCGCGACTCGCGAGACGCCGCAGGACCGCCGCCGGGCGCTGCTCTGGCACCTCGTCGACGACTACAGCCTGATCGGCATCTTCGTCGTGCTGTTCGCCGTGCTCAGCATGACGGTGCAGTACTTCTTCTCGTGGGACAACGTGGTGGGCCTGGCCCTGTCGGTGTCGCAGATCGGCATGGTCTCCTGCACCATGATGTTCTGCCTCGC
Organism: Luteibacter sp. NPDC031894; assembly: GCF_050273135.1. NCBI lineage: Bacteria > Pseudomonadati > Pseudomonadota > Gammaproteobacteria > Lysobacterales > Rhodanobacteraceae > Luteibacter > Luteibacter sp. NPDC031894. The sequence goes on from NZ_JBNNMV010000002.1 coordinate 166,475, forward strand.
ATCGCGCGACTTCGACCTCTCCGTCGGCTCCACCGTGGCCTTCGCCGGCGTGTTCTGCGCGATCGTCGCCAATGCGACGGGCAGCGTCACGGTGGGCATCGCCGCCGCCATCGTCGCCGGCGCCCTGGTGGGCTTCGTGAACGGCGTGGTGATCGCCAAGCTGAAGATCAACGCGCTGATCACGACGCTGGCGACGATGGAGATCGTCCGCGGCCTCGCCTTCATCGCCTCGCACGGCCAGGCGGTCGGCGTCAGCAGCGAAGCGTTCTTCACCCTCGGCAGTTCGCAGGTGCTCGGCTTGCCGGTGCCCGTGTGGATCACCCTGGCCTGCTTCGTCGTCTTCGGCGTGCTGCTCAACAAGACCATCTACGGCCGCAATACGCTCGCCATCGGCGGCAACCCGGACGCCGCCCGTCTCGCGGGCGTCGCCGTGGACCGTGTGCGCATCGCCATCTTCCTCATCCAGGGCCTCGTCGCCGCGCTCGCCGGCGTCATCCTCGCCTCGCGCATGACCAGCGGCCAGCCCAACGCGGGCGAGGGCTTCGAGCTGAACGTGATCTCCGCCTGCGTCCTCGGCGGCGTGTCGCTCATGGGCGGGCGGGCGACGATCAGCGGCGTGCTCGTTGGCGTCCTCATCATGGGGACCGTGCAGAATGCGATGAGCCTCATGAACATCGACGCCTTCTACCAATACCTCGTGCGCGGCGCGATCCTGCTGATCGCCGTGCTCGTGGACCAGCTCAAGAACCGCAGGCAGTCCCGCTGATGACCGAAAATTTCACGCCGATCTCGCCGCAGCGCCAGGCCCACGCCGAAGGCGTGATCTGGGACGACCTGGCGAGCCTGGTCCGCTGGACCGACATCGCCACCTCGCACTTGTACGCTTACGATCCCATCACGGGTGCGGTGTCCGAAGCGACGCTTCCGGCCCGCCTCTGCTGCTTCGCCCTCACCCACGTGCCGGGCGTGTTGCTGCTGGCGCTGGAGAAACAGCTGGCCCGGTACGACACGCGCGACGGGACGTTGCACGTCCTCGATGACATCGAGCCGGACCTCACGGGCATGCGCGCCAACGACGGGCGCTGCGACCGCGGCGGTAACTTCGTCTTTGGCACGCTCAACGAGCGCGGGCCGGAGAAGACCGCTTCCTTCTGGCGCTATACGCATGACGGAAAGCTGGGCCGACTGGCCCTGCCGAAGGCCGCGATCACCAACAGCATCTGCTTCAGCCCGGACGGCGGCACGATGTACTTCACCGATTCGCCGACGCGGCAGATCATGGCCTGCGACTACGATGCCGCCAGCGGCGACGTGGATCGCATCCGCGTGTTCGCGGAAGTCGGGGAAGGCGTCGAGCCCGACGGGTCCACCGTGGACGCGGACGGCTTCCTCTGGAATACCGAGTGGGGCGGATCGCGCGCGGTGCGCTACGCGCCGGATGGCCGCGTCGATACCGTCGTCACCCTGCCCGCGCGCCAACCCAGCTGCGTGAGCTTCGCCGGTCCCGCGCTCGACCGCATGGTCGTCACCTCCGCGTCCAAGGGCATCGACCCGAAGATCCTCGAGAGCGAACCCTGCAACGGCGCCATCTTCATCGGCACGCCGCCGCGCGGCCGCGGCTTGCCCGAGGCGCGTTACGGTCATGGAGTGAAGGCATGAGCGCCCGTCCCGATCCACGTACCACGCCCCTCCCGCGCCTTGCCGGCAAGGTCGCCATCGTCACCGGCGCCACCCAGGGCATCGGCGCGGCTACGGCACGCCTGTTCGCCGCACACGGGGCGAAGATCGTCCTCAACGTGCTCGAGGACAACGCGCAGGCGCGCGAGACCCTTACCGGGCTCGACACCGAGGACGCCATGCTGTTCGAGGCCGACGTGACGCATCCGGATGCCGTGCAACGCATGGTCGCTGCCGCCACGGAGCGCTTCGGCGCGCCGGACGTGCTGGTGAACAACGCCGGCATCAACGTCTTCAACGATCCGCTGTCACTGAGCGACGACGAATGGTCGCGCTGCTTCGAAGTCGACCTCAAGGGCGCGTGGAATTGCGCGAAGGCGGTACTGCCCGGCATGCTGGAACTCGGCCGGGGCAGCATCGTCAACATCGCCTCGGTGCACGGCCACAAGATCATCCCGCACTGCTTCCCTTATCCGGTGGCGAAGCATGGCCTGATCGGCCTCACCAAGGCACTCGGCATCGAATACGCGGCGCGTGGCGTCCGGGTGAACTCGATCTCACCGGGCCTCGTGCTCACGGCGATCGCCGAGGCGGGCTTCGCGGCCGCACCGGATCCCGAGGCCGAGCGCCGCAAGCAGACCGAGATCCTGCCGAATAAGCGCATCGGCGAGCCCGAGGAAATCGCGTATACCGCGCTGTTCCTCGCGTCCGACGAAGCCCGCTACATCAACGCCGCCGACATCCGCATCGACGGCGGCCGCTCCCAGCTCTACCACGAGTGACCTCCATGGCCTGGCCTACCGCCCTTCCCCTCATCGCCATCCTCCGTGGCATCACGCCGGACGAGGTCGTCGCCCATGTCGAGGTGCTGCTCGAGGCGGGCTTCGACGCCATCGAGGTGCCACTCAACTCGCCCGACTGGCAGCGCAGCATCCCGCTCGCGCTGGAGGCCGCAGGCGACCGTGCCCTCGTCGGCGCCGGTACCGTCCTCACGCCGGATGCCGTGGACGCCGTGGCCGACCTGGGCGGGCACCTGCTGGTCACGCCGAACACGGACCCGGCGGTCATCCGCCGCGGCCGCGATCGCGGCATGTACACCTCCATCGGCTTCACGACGCCGAGCGAGGCTTTCGCGGCGCTCGCCGCCGGCGCGCAGTCCTTGAAGCTCTTCCCGGCATCGCAGTGGGGGCCCGGCTATGTGAAGTCGATCCGGGCGGTCCTGCCGCCGGATGTACCCCTCCTCGCGGTCGGTGGCGTCACGCCGGAGAACATCGGCCAGTTCCTCGATGCCGGCTGCATCGGTGCGGGGTTGGGCGGAGACCTGTATAAAGCGGGTCAGCCCGTCTCGCGCACGCGTGAACGCGCGCAGGCCTTCGTCAAAGCCTATCGCTCGGTATAAGCATGAAGATCACCCGCATCACCACCTATCGCGTCCCGCCCCGCTGGATGTTCCTCAAGATGGAGACCGACGAAGGCGTCGTCGGCTGGGGCGAGCCCGTGGTCGAGGGGCGGGCCCGCACGGTGGAAGCCGCGGTGCACGAGTTGTCGGAGTACCTCGTCGGGAAGGATCCCTCGCGCATCAACGATCTCTGGCAGGTGATGTACCGCGGCGGCTTCTATCGCGGCGGCGCCATCTTCATGAGCGCCATCGCCGGTATCGACCAGGCGCTGTGGGACATCAAGGGGAAAGTGCTCGGCGCACCCGTCTTCGAGCTGCTCGGGGGCCGCGTGCGCGACCGCATGAAGACCTATTGCTGGGTGGGCGGTGACCGTCCCGCCGACATCATCGCGCAGATCCGCGAGCGCCTGGCCCACGGCTTCGACACGTTCAAGATGAACGGGTGCGAGGAGATGGGCATGATCGGCTCGAGCAAGGCCGTGGACGATGCGGTGGCGCGCATTGCGGAAATCCGCGAGGCGTTCGGCAACACGATCGAGTTCGGCCTGGATTTCCATGGCCGCGTGTCGGCACCGATGGCCAAGGTGCTGGTGAAGGAACTGGAACCGTACCGGCCGCTCTTCATCGAGGAACCGGTGCTGGCGGAACAGGCGGAGTATTACCCGCGCATCGCGGCGCAGACGTCCATTCCACTGGCGGCCGGCGAGCGCATGTATTCGCGCTTCGAATTCAAGCACGTGCTGGAGCGCGGCGGCATCGCCATCATCCAGCCGGACCTCTCGCACGCGGGCGGCATCACCGAATGCGTGAAGCTCGCCGCGATGGCCGAGGCGTACGACGTGGCCTTCGCGCCGCACTGCCCGCTCGGACCCATCGCGCTGGCGTCCTGCCTCCATGTGGACTTCGTCAGCTGGAACGCGACGCTGCAGGAGCAGAGCATCGGCATCCACTACAACCGTGGTGGCGAGGTGCTCGATTACGTGCTGAACAAGGAGGCGCTCGCGCTGGATGATGGCGGCTATGCGAAGCCCTTCACCGGCCCGGGCCTTGGCATCGACGTGAACGAGGAACTGGTGATCGAGCGCAGCCGCGAGGTCGCCGACTGGCGGAACCCGCTGTGGCGGCACCCGGATGGCTCGGTCGCTGAGTGGTAGCGCGCTGGATCCCCGCACACCTGTAGGAGCCGCTACAGCGGCGAGGGCAAGTGGCCGGCCGCTTCAATGCGCTGTTGGTTTCTCGCCGCTGTAGCGGCTCCTACAAACCGAGGGTCTTGGCGGAATCGATGACCCGCACTTCGCCCGGCGCCAGTCCGTCGAGCCGATAACCACCGACCGCCTCGCGAATCAATCGCAAGGTGGGCAAGCCCACGGCAGCGGTCATGCGGCGCACCTGCCGGTTCCGGCCTTCCCTCAGGACGATACGCAACCAGGCATCCGGCACCGTCTTGCGAAAGCGCACGGGCGGATCGCGCGGCCAGAGCCAATCGGGCGCGTCGATCGCCGTGACCTCGGCCGGCAAGGTCGGCCCGTCCTTCAGCAACACGCCGCGGCGCAGGCGCTCGAGGGCATCCTGCGACGGCATCCCCTCGACCTGCACCACATATGTCTTCGGCTGCTTGTGCTTCGGATCGGCGAGGCGGTGCTGCAACCGGCCGTCGTCGGTGAGCAGCAACAGTCCCTCGCTGTCCTGGTCCAGACGCCCCGCCGCGTAAACGCCTTTCTGCGGCACGAAGTCGGCCAGCGTGGGCCGGCCGTCCTCGGCGGTGAACTGGCAGAGCACGCCGAAGGGTTTGTTCAGTGCGACCAGCACCTGGGGCATCTTCCAGACATTACTTCGCCGTGGCGGGTTTCACGAAGCGCAGGGTCATGCGGTCGGATTCGCCGATCGCCATGTACTTCGCCTTGTCCTGGTCCTTCAGCTCGAGCGTCGGCGGCAGGGTCCACACGCCCTTGGGATGGTCGTGGTTGTCCTTCGGGTTGGCGTTGACCTCGCTCTGCCCATCGAGCTTGAAGCCGGCATCGGTGGCCAGCTTGATGACATAGTCCGTCGGCAGGTAACCGCTGTTGACGACCTCATCCAGCTTCTTGCCCTTGTCGGCGCGATGGTCTTCCACGCCGAGCACGCCGCCGGGCTTCAGCACCGTGTAGAACGCCTTGAACATGGCGTCCGCATTGCCGTCGGCCGCCCAGTTATGCACGTTGCGGAAGGTCAGGACCATGTCGGCCGAGCCGGGGGCACCGAGGTTCGGCTTCTTGTCGTCGAACTCGACGAACCCGGCATGGCCGTAATGCGCCTTGTCGAAGCCGAACTTCTTCTTCAGGGCCACGGCGCTCTTCGAGCCCGGGGGCACGGCAGCGATGTAGTGCCCGTTCTCGTTGAGGTACGGCGCAAGAATTTCCGTGAACCAGCCGCCCGACGGCCAGATCTCGATCACGGTCATGTCCGGACGAATGCCGAAGAATGTCAACGTCTCGGCCGGATGGCGGTACGCATCGCGAGCCTTGTTCGCAGGCGAGCGCCAGCTGCCGTCGACGGCCTTCTGCAACTGGGCCGTAGCTACCTGGCCGGCGCTGGCCGGCGGCGTCGCCTGGGCGGGCTGGTCGACCTGGAAGGCCTGGACGGCGAAGGACGCGGCGAGGGCGACCGCATTGGCGATGATGAACTTCTTCGTGAACTTCTTCATGGCGGCACCGCTTTCGTTGGGGATGTGGGCGGGAAGGCTAGCACGGCGGAGGACCTCCTCCGGACACGGGCGGCCTCCTACCCCAAAGTGGGTAGGGTGACCTTGAGGTAACGAATACACTCCGTTCCGCATCATGACCGCCCCACCCCAGGGAACCCCGCACATGTCCTTGCCCCACTTCCGTCCCTTGGCGGGCGGCATCCTGCTCGCGTTGTGCAGTGTGGCCACGGCCCAGGAGGCGCAGCTCGCGCCCGTGGTCGTGACCGCGACGCGCACCGCGCAGACGCCTTACGATGTCCCCGCCGCGATCGACGTGGCGACGACACCACCCGACGGCTCGTTCGACGTGAACCTGTCCGAGCGGGTGCAGGCCATCCCGGGCATCGTGGCGCGCGACCGGCAGAACTACGCGCAGGATGCGCAGGTGTCGATACGGGGTTTCGGGGCGCGTTCGACCTTCGGCATCCGCGGCGTGCGGCTCTACACCGACGGCATCCCCGCGAGCATGCCGGACGGCCAGGGCCAGGTGTCGCACTTCAACCTCGATTCCGCCGATCGGGTCGAAGTGCTTCGTGGACCCTTCTCAGCCCTCTACGGCAACGCATCGGGTGGCGTGGTGCAGTTGTTCACCGCCGACGGCACCGATCCCGCCGAGCTTCGCTTCGGCGTGGCGGCCGGCAGCAACGGCAACGTCCGCAGTTCGGTCAACGCGCGGGGCGTGGATGGGCCCGTCGACTACAACGTCGACTTCACGCACTTCCGCACCAGCGGTTACCGCGACCACAGTGCCGCGCGCCGCGAGTCCGGCAACGCGAAGATCGGCTGGAAACTCAACGACGACGCGAAGCTCACCCTGGTGGTGAACACGCTGGACGTACCCGACGCGCAGGATCCGCTCGGGTTGACGCGAGCGCAATACAAGGCGAATCCGCGCCAGGTGGCCGCCGCGGCGGAGACGTTCGACACGCGTAAGTCGGCGGACCAGCAACAGGCGGGCCTCATCTACGACCAGCGCATCGACGACGCCAACAGCCTCCGCATCATGGGCTATTACGGCCAGCGCGGCGTGACGCAGTACCTCTCCATCCCTGTCGCCACCCAGGTGTCGCAGCCAGGCAATTCGGGCGGCGTGGTGGACCTGGACAACGAATACGGCGGCGGCGACGCGCGCTGGACCTGGCGGAACACGCTCGCGGGTCGACCGTTCGAACTGGCTGCCGGCGTGGCCTACGATAACCAGGAACAGCATCGCCAAGGCTACGAGAACTTCGTCGGCGATGCGCTGGGCGTGCGCGGTGCGAAGCGCCGCGACGAGGTCGACCGGGTCTTCGACTTCGACCAGTACGCGCAAGCCACCTGGCGTGTCGCCGACGACTGGACCCTGATGGGCGGCGCACGGCATAGCGAAGTCCGTTTCCGTTCCACCGACCGCTACATCGCCGCCGGCAACCCGGACGACAGCGGCACGGTGAAGTACGCCGCGACGACGCCGGTGTTCGGCATCCTCTGGCGCGCCGCGACGTGGATGCACGTGTACGCGAACTGGGGGCGCGGCTTCGAAACGCCCACGTTCTCGGAGCTGGGCTACCGCGCCGACCGCGGAGCCGGGCTCGCCTTCGACCTGAAGCCGTCGCACTCGCACAACGCGGAACTCGGTTTCAAATTGCGCCCGTCCGATGGCATCGAGGCGAACGTTGCCGTCTTCCGCGCGGACAGCGACGACGAGCTGGCCGTGGCGACGAACCTCGGGGGCCGCACGACCTACCAGAACATCGCGCGCTCGCGACGGCAAGGTATCGAGGCGTCGTTCAAGGCCGACCTGGCGACGAACCTGCGCTTCGTCGCGTCGTACACGCACCTCCAGGCCAGCTTCCGCACGCCGTTCCTCACCTGCGCGTCGGCCGGATGCCCGGCGTCGGATACGCCGGTGTCGGCGGGCACCCGCATTCCTGGCGTGCCGCGCTCCTTTGGATATGCGGCGCTGAACTATGGCGGCACGCGCGGCTGGCAGGCCGGTTTCGACATGAGCGCCATGGGCGCGACGTCGGTCAACGACTTAGGCACGGAGTCGGCGCCGGGGTATGCGTTGTTCGGCCTGTCGGGCGGGTACGTCTTCGAGGAAGGGCCGTGGCGCGTGAACACGTTCGCACGAGTGGACAATCTTGCCGACCGGCACGTCGTGGGGTCGGTGATCGTCAATGACGGAAACGGGCGGTATTACGAGCCGGCGCCGGGAAGGAGCTTCCTGGTGGGTGTCGACGTGCGCTGGCGCTGAGGCTCTTAGCCCGAGATGGCCAGGCGCTCGGAACGGTACATCCACGCGGTGGCCCATACCGCCAGTATCGCCGCCACGAAGCCGCCCGCGAGGCACAGGCCCATCTGCCATCCCGGCACGCCGTCGCCGCGCAGCAACTGCACGATGCCCAGGTTCTGGCCCAGCAGCGGCACCGCGTACATCCATGGCTCCGCGCGCACCGGAATCACCGACAGCAGCGCGCTCGGCAACACGGGAACGATCATGAGGATCGACAGGTACGTCTGCGCCTCGCGATAGCTCTTCGCGAACGCCGACACCAGGGACTGCAAGGCCGCCAGCAAGAGGATCAGGGGCAGCATCAACAGCACCACCTGCGCACCGAAACGCAGGCCGAGGTCCAGCGCGATCCCGAGCTTGTCGGTGGGAATGAACCACGGGGCCGTGGCGAAGGCCGCGACGCTGAGCAGGAGGCTCACCACGGAGAAGGTGCAGATGGCACCGAGCTTTCCCGCGAGGATCTTCCAGCGCGACACCGGGTTCACGAACAAGGGTTCCAGCGACTGCCGCTCGCGCTCGCCCGCCGTGAGGTCGATGGCCAGGTACATGCCGCCGAGAAAAACGGTGAGCACGAAGAAATACGGCAGGAACGAGAACATCAGCGCGGAGCGCGACTGCGACGTCGCCTGGTCGCGCTCGGCCACCTGTACCGGCCATGCGGTGGTCGGCGACAGGCCGCGTGCGATGAGTCGCATGGCGCCTTCGCGCTTGCCGTAGCTTTCGACGACATTGCGCACCCGCGCCACCGGCGTGGACGCGTCGCGTCGCGACGAGTCGTAGATCACTTCGACCTGCACGGCCTGGCCCTTGCTCCAGGCCTGCGCGTACTCCGGCGAGATGCGCACGACCACATCGGCGCGTTGCTCGCGTACCGCCGTTTCGGGGTCGGCCAAGGCCGGTGCGGCATCGATGCCTGCGCCTTTCAACGCCTTGACGAGGTTAGGGGCCAGTTCGGCGCCGATGACCGGCACCGACAGCGGCCGGTCCGACTTCGCCAGTTGCTGGTTGATCATCACGTTCATCAACATGATGAACATCACCGGGCCCAGCAGCGGGCCGGTGATCAACGCGTTGATCAGCGTGCGGCGATCGCGGAGGTTCTCGCGCACTTCTTTCCAGTAAACGGTGCTGAACGCGCTCATGCGGCGAGGCCCTCGTCGGTTCCGATGATTTTCACGAACGCATCCTCGAGACTCGTTTCGCCCGTCTGCGCCAGAAGCGCCGCGGGCGTCTCGTCGGCGACGACGCGCCCGTGGGCGATCACCACGATGCGATCGCAGAGCGCCGCGACCTCCTGCATGATGTGGCTGGAAAACAGCACGCAGCGCCCCTCGTCCTTCAACTGGCGCATGAACCGGCGCATGGCCCGCGTGGCCATGACGTCGAGTCCATTGGTGGGTTCGTCGAGCAACACGTTGCGTGGGTCATGCACCAGCGCGCGTGCGATCGCCGTCTTCACTCGCTGGCCTTGCGAGAAGCCCTCGGTGCGCCGGCCCGCGATGTCACGCATCTCGAGCGCGTCGATGAGCGCTTCCCGGCGTTCGCGCAGCAGGTTCGCGGGCACCCCGTGAAGTCCGCCGAAGTAGTCGATGTTCTCGGCGGCGGTCAGTCGCTTGTAGAGGCCGCGCGCGTCGGGCAGCACGCCGAGCTGGCGGCGTACCGCGAGCGGGTCCGCCGCGGCGTCCACGCCGTCCACCAGCACCTGTCCCGCGTCCGGTGTCATCAAGGTGTAGAGCATGCGCAGCGTCGTGGTCTTGCCGGCGCCGTTCGGCCCGAGCAGGCCGGTGATTTCACCATCCCGCGCGGTGAAGCTCACGCCGTTGACGGCACGCACGTCGCCGAAGGCCTTGTGCAGATCCTTGACCTCGATCATGGGGTCGCTCCGTTGAAACCGACGAAGACAGGCAGCGGCGCCAGACGGTCCAGGCAACCCGCATCCAGGCCCTTCGCATCGGCCTTGTCGATGAAACGGTCCAGCAGCCGCGGCATGCAGCCGCGCGCCACCACGTTGTGGCCCTGCCCCTTCAGGACGAGGTGCCGGCCGTTGGGAAGGCCCTTGAGCACCTCGTCGCCGTAACGAGGCGGCGTAACCGGGTCGAACTCCCCCGACATCAGCAGGGCGGGTACGTCGCTCTTCAGCGGCGAGTGGAAATCCGCCGGGCGTGCACCGTGCGGCCAGACCGAACACGCGGCGCGAAAGGCCTCGATCATGGTGTCGCCGAGGATCGTGTCCTTGTCTTCCGGACGCGACCGCAACAGGTCGGCATCCTCGGAACAGATCACCGAGTACTGCATGCCACCGTCCATCGTGTCGCCCAGATCGCCCGTAAGGAGCTTGGCCTGGCCGAGCAGGGGGCCGACGTCGCCGTGGGCCGCGGCATCGATGGACAGCGGGAGTAGCGCGGCGGTTTCCGGTGAGTAGGCGAACATGCGCACCACCGTGGCCAGCGAGTACTCGCTGAGCACGCGTTGCACCGAGGCGTAGTCTTGCGGGTCGCGGAAGCTCACCTTGTGCGGGTTGGCGCGCAGTGCGTCGCGCAACTGGTAGAGCGTCTGGTACGGGTCGCTGAAGCGTGCCCGGCAGGCCTCGTCTGCATGGCAGCGCGCGAACTGCGCCTTGAGCGCGGCATCGAGGTTCACCGCGAAATCCTCGCCGAGCACGAGGCTGTTCGGCGCGATACCGTCGAGGATGAGCGTGCGCAGGCCGTCCGGATGGCGCATCGCGTAGTGCTGGGCCACGCGCGTGCCGTAGGAGACACCGAGCAGGTCGAACTGCGGCGAACCCAGGGCACGGCGCACGTCCTCGAGGTCCGCCACGGCATCGGTGGTCGTGTAGAAGCGCACGTCCGCGTCCTTCGAGAGCCGCTCGAGGCAGCCGCGCGTTTCCTTGCGCACGGCCTCGGCGTCGAACCCGCCTTCGTCTTCCACACCTCCCGGCGCGCCCGGTTCGTCATCGCGACAACTCAGCGGATGCGATCCACCGGTGCCGCGCTGGTCGAGCAGGAGCAGGTTGCGATGGGCGAGCAGCGGTGCGAGCGCGGGAGCGATCGCCGGATAGCTTTCCGCCGCGGATTGGCCCGGGCCGCCGGCGATGAAGGCGACCATGTCCGGCGCCGGTACCTGGGCGCTGCTGCGAACGATGGCGAGGCGCAGCGAGATCTTCCTGCCTTCCGGGTGCGCGCGATCCTCCGGCACGTCGAACGGTGTGCACCACGCCGCCGTGGACAGGCCCGAATGCGGCTGCGGCAACTCGCAGGGTTTCAGTTCCAGCGAGCCGAGGTGCCAGGTACGTGGAGGCGCCGGCTTCGTCGCCGCCAGCGGCTGCGCTGCGGGGCTGGACTCGGCGCCGCCGTGGCGCATCCACTGCCGGCCGCTCAAGGCGGCGGCCACGATGACGACGATGACGGCGATCCGTGGCGGTCGTTTCATTCCTGCTCCCCCGGGGTGAAGATGGTTTCGATGGACGTTTCGAAAAGCGCCGCGATCTTGAACGCGAGCGGCAGGCTCGGGTCGTATTTGCCGGTCTCGATGGCATTCACGGTCTGCCGCGATACGTCGAGCTTCTCGCCGAGCTCAGCCTGCGACCAGCCCAGCAAGGTGCGGAGTTCACGGACGCGGTTGTTCATCGCGCGCGGTAGTACAGCCGAACGGCGCACTTCACCACGCCGAAGCATCCCAGCAGCACCGGCAGCACCCAGATCGCCACCGATTCGGCGGTGGTTGCCGGGATCACCTTCGCGTTGAGCAGCATGCCGTAGGTGAAGAAGCCGAAGCCGCCGATGGCGCCAGCGATCGCGATGGCCTCCAGGTCGATGCGGCGTTCGAACTCGTCCTGGTCGCGGATCACCCGCACCATCGCGCGGATGACGTAGGCGATCGGCAGGACGGGAAGAAGGGTGACGAGCGTGCGCGCCAGATCGCCTTGCAGTGTCCGCAGCCAACTCACCGACAGGAAGAGCAGCAGTACATAGGCGACCATCGCCGGAAACAACTCACGCAGGTAACGCTTATGTACGGCTCGCATGGCTCCCCCTGTCAGCGCCCGGCACACGATCGTGTCAAGCACGCTTGACATTATCCTGAGCCCGGCCCGGATCAATGTCAAGCGTCCTTTACAGCACGCCTCAGAAGCTCCAGACCGCGCCGGCGCGCGCGCCGCGCCCGGATTCGCTGCCGCGGCCGCGAGCCAGGCGGGCCGTCGTATCGACACAGACGGTCCATCGCGTACCGAACTCGAATGTCGCGCCGGCAGCCACGTCGATGGAACGGCCCGCGCGGGCGGATGGCAGGCGCTCGCCCGACACCTGGAGCGACGTGCCGCTGTCGCGCGCCACCGCATAACGCAGGTCGATGTACGGCGACCAGGCGTAGAGCCTCCTTCCTTCAGGCTGGAACACGAGCGAAGCCTTCGCGCCACCGCGCAAGGTGGTGCGCCGAGGCGAGCCGCCGACGACATCGATACCGTCACCGTCCCTGCCGCGGGCGAAGCGAAGCCGCTGCCAGAGCACGGAGACGCCGGGCTCGACGAGCAGTCGCGCCGACGGTCGCCAGCGGAACGCCGCCGAGACCGTTGCCTCGCTGCCCTTCGCCCGCAACCGCGGCAGTACCTCGCCCCGTGTTGGCGTCCGCACGTCGATTCGATAGCGCGTGACGCCATACGCCGACGTCACGGCCCAGCCACTTTGCGTCGTCCACGAGGCGTGCCACGCGATCCCGTGCGCGGTTGCGCGTGCGGCACTATCGCCATCGTCGGCGCGCGGGGAAATGCGCGCGCTGCCGACGGAAAGCGCCACTCCCGTGCGCAGCGTCGTGTCACCGATGGCCTGGACGAGTACGTCGCCCGCGACCTGCAGGCCGCGATCGCTGCGCCGGTAGTCGATGCCGTAGGACGCCCGGGAGAGACTGCTGCGATATCCGGCATCGCCGCCGAAGGCGAGCACGCGCACGGCGGGCCCGCGCGAGAACGAAACGCCGACGGGCCGTAGCGCGTCGATCGCGCCGCGGCCGTAACCGAACAGGGCATGCGCGAGCACGAGATAAGCGGGTACTTGCGGCACCAGGGCGGTACGCGATGTCGCCTCGCCAGCGCGCGTGCTCTGCAGGCGGAAATCCCAGTAGCCGCCCTCGCCCGCGACGAGGCGCTGGTCGGGATCGCTGCGACCGGGCTCGTAGGCCTGCAACCGGTACTGCCACGGTCCGACCGCGACGTAATCGCCCGCGAGCTGGAACGCGTCGCTCATGGACGCACCCGCCACCTGCACCACGCTGATGCCGTCGCCGGGCCCGCTCGGCCCGCCGCGTTCCGTTGTCGCCGCGCCGCCACCGCCCACGTTCGCGACATGCAACGGCGTAAGCCCCGTGGCGTCGCCGCTGACGAGCAAGCGGTCCGTCGCCTGACGGCGCAGCGACCCACCCGCATCCAGCCGCGCGCCCAGCACGATGCCGGACGCATCCGGATCGGCATGCCAACTGCCGACGCGCACGCTGCGGAAACCCGCCTGCGCGCGGTCGACGTCGATACGACCGCCGGCCGCAAGGCGTACGGACCCGACGTCGCTGTCGCCGGTCACGGTCCACACAGAGTGATCCAGGTGCAACGACGTCAACCGGCTACCGCGACCACGCCAGGCGCCATTCGCAAGCCGCATCTCGAGTTCGCCCTTGCCTGTCCGGACGGCGTCTCCGTCGATGCGGGTTCCGCGGGCGTGGATCGACAACCCCGGCGTACCGCTCTCGATGCGTCCGAGCACCGTGCTGTCGTCGAGGCGGACGCGTGCCGTGCCATCACCCTGGAAACGCGTGCTGACGGCGTTGCCGCCCGGCGCTTCCAACGTGGATCCGCGCAGGCGTGCTTCTCCGTGGTTGACGCCAAGCGCCGTGGCCCCGGTGGCGGCCGCTGCGATGTGCGCGCCTTCGGCGGTCACCTGGGAGCCGCCTGCCACGAACAGGCCCACGCCGTGCCTTCCGTGCGTGACGATCCGAACGTCATCCAACGATGCGAGGCTCCCGCGATGCACTAGAACGCCGATGCCTGCCTCGCCAGGCACCTCCACGAGTGTGTCGCCGAGGTCGAGCGTCGCCTTGCCCTGCACCTGGATACCGATGCCCCAGGGGCCGCTCACACCGACCTGGCTGCCGGCGAGCGAGAGGCTCCCGCCATCGTTGACGAAGACGCCATAGGCGCGTGCATTGCGTGTGCCCGCGCCGTCATTGACGAATCGCGCCCCTTCCGCATCGAGCGTGGCACGGGTTTCCACCCGTGTCGCCATCGTCCCGGGCCCGGACGCGCGCACGACATCGCCGGGCGAAAGGAAATCCGCGGTTCCACGCTGCACGACGTATTGCGCCGGTCGGGACCATGACGTTGGTGTCGCGGTCAGCGCCGAAACGATCGCGATGGCGATCGCGCCGCGTCCGGGGGTGTTCGTTGCCATGCCGCGCTCCTTGCTCTGCGATTGGAGCGAAGCACGTTAATCACGAGCGCCGACCCTGTATGTCGGGCGGCGATGGCATGGATGTCGGAACGCGGGATCAGTCGTCGTCGCGGGACCAGCCGCCGCGCCGCGGTTTGCCGCCGGGCTTCGGGGCCGCCTTGCGCTTCAGGCGTGCCTCGAGGGTGGCCGCCTGCTCCTCGCGCTCGTCGTGCAGCTTCAGGAAATTTCGCCAACGCTGCGGCGACAGTTCACCGGAAGCCAGTGCGGCCTGGATGGCGCAGCCGGGCTCGTTGCCATGGCTGCAATCCGCGAAGCGGCACTGCGCGGCGAGCGCCTCGATATCCGCGAAGAGGTCGAGGTTTTCCTCGCCGGTGAGCTTGAGCTCGCGCATGCCCGGCGTGTCGATCAGGCACCCACCGGACGGCAGGCTGAGCAGGGCCCGGTGCGTCGTGGTGTGCCGGCCGCGACTGTCGTGCGTGCGTACGGCACCCGTGGCCATCCGTTCTTCGCCCAACAGCGTGTTGGTGAGGGTCGACTTGCCCGCCCCCGACGATCCGACCAGCACGGCGCTCATGCCGGGGCCGAGGTAGGGCGCCAGCAGGTCGACCGTCGCCGTGTCTTTGGCGTTGATGGCATGCACGGCGGCATCGGCGGGCAGGCGCGGCACGAGTTCGGCGACTGCCCGATCGACGTCCACACCGGTGTCGGCCTTGCCCAGCAACACCACCGGACGCGCACCCGAGCCTTCGACGAGGGTCAGGTAACGTTCGATGCGGGACGGATTGAAGTCGCCGTCCAGCCCGGTGAGCACCAATACGTAGTCGATGTTGGTCGCGATGATCTGCCGCTCGTAGCGCTCGCCCGCCGCCGCGCGGGTCAGCACCGAGCGCCGTGGCAGCACCGCCTCGATCACCGGATGGCTGGCATGGTCGAGGAAGACGAAATCGCCCACGGCCGGGCGCAGCGATGGATCCAGGCCACGCTTCAGGAAGGGGCCGGCGGGTTGCGCGTTGAACGCCGACGACCCGTCGTGCACCTCGTAACCGGCGCGATGCTGCGCCACCACGCGCGCGAGTCGGCGTGGATCGTCGGGCAGGGCCGCATCGCGCCAGCCGATATGGCGCAGGCGCGCCAGGTCCGAGGTGTCGGTCATGCCGCGATTATGCCTGCTCGCGGGGCTGGAAGGACGCTGCTAGGATCGGGACACGACCGCCGGGGAATGCCCGGCGCAGCCAGCGGACGCACCACGTGTCACCGATCAAGCCCAGCGCGCACCTGGCGGAAGTGCGCTACGAAATCCGCGGCGCCCTCACACGGCGCGCGCGCGAGATGGAAGCGGCCGGCCAGCCGATCATCAAGCTCAACATCGGCAATCCCGGTCGCTACGGCTTCACGACGCCGCCGCACCTGCGCGAAGCCATCGGCGCGCACCTGGGCGACAGCGAGGCCTATGGTCACGAACAAGGGCTGGAAGAAGCCCGAGAGGCCATCGTGGCCCAGCAGCGGGCGCGCGGCGCGACGGACGTGGACATGGACCGTGTCTTCGTCGGCAACGGCGTCAGTGAGTTGATCGACATCTCGCTCCGCGCGCTGCTCCAGCCCGGCGACGAAGTCCTGCTGCCCAGTCCGGATTATCCGCTGTGGAGCGCCGCCACGATCCTCAACGACGGCAGCCCGCGCTATTACCGCTGCCTCGCCGCCAATGGCCACCTTCCGGACCCGGACGAGATCGATGCGCTGGTCGGCCCGCGCACGCGAGCGCTCGTGCTCATCAATCCGAACAATCCCACGGGCGCGGTCTACCCCCGGGCCTTGCTCGAACGCATCGTGGAGGTCGCACGCCGGCACGGCCTGCTCCTGCTCTGCGACGAGATCTACGACGAGATCCTCTACGACGACGTGCCCTTCCAGCCCCTCGCGGCCATCGCGGGCGACCATCCCTGCGTCAGCTTCGGCGGCTTGTCGAAGGTGCACCGGGCATGCGGTTACCGCGTGGGCTGGATGAGTCTTTCCGGTGACCCGCGGCGCACCGCCGACTACCGCGACGCGCTGCAACTGCTCGCCGCGCTACGGCTGTGCGCGAACGTCACGGCGCAATGGGCCGTGCGCCCCGCGCTCCTCGACAAACCGACGATCGGCGCCTTGACCTCACCCGGCGGACGCCTTCATGAAGCCCGCCGCATCGTGCTCGACGGCGTCGCCGCCAGCCCCTTCCTCGATGTCGTGGCGCCCGGCGGCGCGATCTACGCCTTCCCGCAAGTACGCGCGGAAGCCATCGCGCAGTTCGACGACACCGCCTTCGCGCTGCGCCTGCTGGAAGAGGAAAACGTCCTCGTCGTTCCCGGCACCAGCTTCAACCTGTCCGCGAGCCGACACCTGCGCCTCACCTTGCTGCCCGAGCCGGCGCAGCTGGCCGAGGTAATCGTGCGCATCGACCGTGTGCTCGGACGGATGGCGACGGAGGCGACTCCGGCCGCCAGCGCGGTCGCCTGATCCGTGGCGGCAGCGACGTTTCTCGCCCTGGGCGACTCATACACCATCGGCGAGGGCGTCGCCGAGGAAGGCCGCTGGCCCGTGCAGCTGGTTGCGCGGCTGCGCGAACGCGGCTTCGCCATGGATGCGCCGCGCATCATCGCCGCGACGGGCTGGACCACGGACGAACTCGCATCGGCGATGGACGCCTCCCGGCTCGAGCCCCACTACACGCTGGTCACGCTGCTGATCGGCGTGAACAACCAGTATCGCGGGCGATCCGTCGCCGAATACCGCGAGCAGTTCACCGCCCTGCTCCAGCGCGCCGTGAGTCTCGCCGGCGATGCCGGCCGGGTCGTGGTGGTGTCCATCCCCGACTGGGGCGTCACGACGTTCGCGGAAGGACGCGACCGCACGGCGATCGCGCGTGAGATCGACGTCTTCAACGCGATTGCACGTGAAGAGACGTTACGAATGCATGCGCGGTCGGTGGACGTGACGTCGGCTTCGCGCGGAGCGGGCGCGCTGTCTGGAATGCTGGCGGATGATGGGCTGCACCCCTCCTCCGCGCAGTATTCGCATTGGGTTGAAGCCATCATTCCTGCAACGGAGGCTGCGCTGCGCGGCAAAATTGACTAGCGCTAGCTAGCGAGACGGTTCAGTTGCGTCAAGAGGTCGGGGAGCGCGGTCTCGACAGTTTCCCATACGACATCCAGGTTGATATCGAAGTATCCATGAGCGATGCGATTTCGCATGCCGCGCATGCTACGCCATGGAATATCGGTATGTGTCGAGATGAAGTCCGGATAGCCGTCCATGAGTTTGGTAGCGGCCTCGCCGATGATGATGAGGCTCATGATGACCGCCTGCTGCGTACGC
The DNA here is from genome assembly GCF_050273135.1 of Luteibacter sp. NPDC031894. Lineage (NCBI taxonomy): Bacteria > Pseudomonadati > Pseudomonadota > Gammaproteobacteria > Lysobacterales > Rhodanobacteraceae > Luteibacter > Luteibacter sp. NPDC031894. The sequence goes on from NZ_JBNNMV010000002.1 coordinate 184,333, forward strand.
TTGTCACTGAGGAAGTCGGCCTTTTCCATGGCTTCCACAAATCCTCACGCGTCCGTCGCCGCCTGCCTCATGTGGTCGAGATAATCGCACTGGCGATGATTCGTCATATTGGCCTGGCTTCCGCCAGGACCTGTGCGCGGAACGCTGGGGGCAAATCGGCTGGCGTCAGGAGGTCGACCGGGATACCTAAAAGGCTCTCCAGCTCAACCTGCAAACCACCCAGATCGAAAAGCGTGGCCCCTGGGAGCGCATCGACGAGTACGTCCAAGTCGCTTCCGTCTTGGTCGGTGCCGTGTAACACCGAACCGAAGATGCGCGGATTGGTCGTGCGGAAGCGGCTGGCGGCTTCCCGGATGGCTTCTCGTTTCAGGTCGAGCAGGATCGAAGGGCGCATCGTAGCTCTCCTGTTTCACACGGGCGGTTGGGGCTAATGATGCGAGAAGATGGCGCCCGTCGTCCATGCGGAGGCGCAACATCCCTGCAACACCCCCGCCATGACCCGGTTACCTCGCGCCCGGAGACTGGCAACCCGGGACGACCCCGGGAACCGATGCCATGGCGAAGCTCACCTGCCGCAGCGCCTTCATCTCCGACGTGCACCTCGGCACGCCCGACTGCAAGGCGGCCTACCTCCTCGACTTCCTGCGCAGCCTGGAATGCGAGAGGCTCTACCTCGTCGGCGACATCGTCGACCTCGAGGCACTCGCGAAGCGTCATTGGTGGCATCCGGACCATACCGCCGTCCTGGCGGAACTGGTGGCTATCGCCGGGCGCGGGATCGAGGTGATCTACATTCCCGGCAACCACGACTACCAGATGCGCGGCCTGGTCGGCACCAGCATCGCCGGCATCAGGGTCGAACTGGACGCCATCCATGAAGGCGCGGATGGACGCCGGTACCGGGTCAGCCATGGCGACGAGTTCGATCCGGAACACGTCGGCCGGCGCTGGATCGCATGGCTCGGCGATACCTTGCATCGCTTCATCTGCTGGGCGAACCGCCGTGTGCACGCGGTGCGCTCACGCCTGGAGCTGCCGTACCTGCCGCTGTCGATCATCCTGAAGTCTCACGTCGGCGCCGCGCTGGCCTATATCCGCGACTATGAACAGCGCGTGGCACGGGACGCTGCCGAGCGCGGACTCGACGGCCACATCTGCGGTCACATCCATTTCGGCCACGTACGTCCGATGGACGGGATCCTGTACCTGAACGACGGTGACTGGGTGGAGCATTGCACCGCCCTGGTGGAAGATTTCACCGGCGCCATGGAGCTGATCCACTGGACGGACCGGGTCACTCCGCTGGGCCGTGCCAGCCGCGAGACGGTCCTCCCGTCGCCCCAGGCCGTGCTGGGCTTCGCACCGCTGGCGGACTGCCGGGCCGACCTGTCGAGCTTGCGCGGGGCCGGGGTGTCCGTAGCGGGTTGAAACGGACCGGAACGGGCCCATGTGCGAGGGATGCCGGTAAAATGGCTCCCCTTTCCCCTCCCGCGGTGACCCCATGGCCCTCGATACACCCACCCGCGAGCGCATCGAATCCCTGCTCGGCCAGCACGACGTCGTGCTGTTCATGAAGGGTACGCGCCAGCAGCCGATGTGCGGTTTCTCCGCCGCGGCAATCAACACCCTGAACGACGTGATCCCGACCTACCACACCGTCAACGTGCTGGAGGATCCGGAAATCCGCGAGGGCATCAAGGATTTCGGCCAGTGGCCCACGATCCCGCAGCTCTACGTCAAGGGCGAGCTGGTCGGCGGCTCGGACATCATCCGCCAGATGTACACCAGCGGTGAGCTCTACAGCCTGTTCGGCGCGCCGGCGCCCGATCGCACGCCGCCGGAAATCACCATCACGGAGAAGGCCGCCGAGGCCATCCGCGGTGGCATGGCCAACGCCGAAGGCATGGCCCTGCACCTGGAGATCGGCCCCGACCACAGCGCCGGCTTCCAGTTGGCGCCTGCCGGCGACCACGACATCGTGACCGTCGCCAGCGGCATCGAAGTGCACTTCGACCCGGGTAGCGCCGCGCGCGCCAAGGGCGTCGTCATCGACTGGGTGTCGACGGTGCAGGGCGAAGGCCTCAGCCTGAAATTCCCGGGCGCGGTCGAGATCGCTTCGATGAGCGTGCAGGCATTGAAGGCGAAGCTCGACGCGGGCGACGTGGTCCTCGTCGATACCCGTCCTGCCCAGAATCGCGCGGTGGTCGCACCGATCGACGGTGCGCGCATCCTGGAGAACGAAGGCTACGAAGGCCTCGCCCAGCTGCCGAAGGACACGCCGATCGCCTTCATCTGCAACGTGGGCGTCTCCAGCCGCGCGGCCGCCGAGCGCTTCGCGGCGCATGGCTTCACGCAGCTATTCAACGTCGAAGGCGGCATGGACGCGTGGATGCGCGAGATAGGCGGCTAAGCCCACGCAGCGACGAGGCCACGCGGTGCGCTACCGCGTGGCTTCCGCGGCTTTCTCGCCGCGCAAGGCTCCGGCGCGACCAGGGGCCTGGCTGAGCGCCATGTTGAACGCGGCCAGCGCCGGTCCCGGTTGCTTCTGCGCCAGCAGGATTTCACCGAGCTGCTCACGGGCGGGGACGATGGGCCCCGGCGTCACCGGACGTTTCTCGACCCTGTCTTCCCGTTCGGCGGCGTCGGTCATCAGGGCCACGGCTGCCGAAGCGTCGCCCTTGGCCTGAGCGGCCCATGCCTTCACCTCGGAGGCGAGCACCCCGGTCTGCACGGACCAGTAGTCGTCGCCGGCGGTCTTGAGTTGCGCCTGGATCCGATCGAGGCGGCTCGCCTGGGCGTTGGCCTCCTCGGGATGTCCGCTCCGCGCGAGACCCATTCCCTTCGCCCACACCGCGATGGCGACGACGGACGCCGGGGCGCCGGCAGGTGGCGCTATCGTAGCCGCCTCGTTCCACCGGCCTTGTTCGACGACTTCGCGAATAGGCATGGCCGTCACCGGATAGGCGATCCCGAAGTCGTCCATGTCCAGGCCGTGCATGGCCTTCAACTCGCCAATGACTCCCCGCGCTTCGCGATCGCGACCGCTCTGCATGTACGCATAAACGAGGTAGTCCATCGCGTGCACCTGGCCCATGGTGTCGTCATGCTCGCGTGCCGCTTTCTTCGAAGCGAGGTTGGAGCGGATCGAATCGTCCCACAGGCCGAGCCGGGTGAAGATGTGCGAGGGCATGTGCAGCGCATGCGGCGCCGAAGGGGCGATGTCCGCGTACTTCCTCGCCGCCGGTAGGCCGCGTTGTGCCAGTTCGGCACTGTCGCAGGCATGGATCAGGTAGTGCGCGATGCCCGGGTGATCGGGATGGGCGCGGAACAGCGGGTCGAGGATGGCGATGGCCTGCTTCTGCTTCGCGTGCGTCTTGTCGGTCATCGGCGCGTTCGACAGCAGTGCCACCGCATAGAACACCTGGGCCTCGACGTCCTCGGGATCGTCGCGCGCGACACCGGCCATCGCCTGTTCGTAGGCGAGCGTGCGCGCCGCGGGCTTGGCGTCCTCGCCGCCATAGAGCTTTCCGAGCGCCTGGATGTACGCCCGCTCACGCGGTGACGCATTCGTCGCCAGGCGCGCCGCCACGCGAGCCTCGGCCTGTGCGCGGGCGAAGGTTTCCGCCGGCAGGGCGGGCGACCAGACAGGGTGGAAGAACGCCATCGCGATCCCCCAGTGGCCCATGGCGCACTTCGGGTCCTTCGCCACGACGCCCTCGAAGGCCTGACGGGCCGCGGCATACGCGAACGAGTGAAGGAGGGCGACGCCGCGATCGAACGACGTTTGCACCGATGGCGCGCAGGAGGTGGAAAACGACACGTCGCCCAGTTTCTCGGGGACACCGTGGTCGTGCATCTCCTGGGCCTGGGCGGCGGATGCCATGAGCAGCGATAAGGCGAAGACGCGCAGGAAAGCGATCATGCCAGACTCCGTTTGACGGGCGTCGCCGGCCCGCGGAAGCGTTGGAATGTACGCCTGTCCGGCACCCTTGCCCATCGGCAGAATGGCCGATAGCGACCAGGTGCCGATCGCCGAAGGCTATCGCGAGACGAGGATCATCAAGGTCACGGCTTCCACCAGTTCGACCAGCGCACCGGCCGTGTCGCCGGTGAAGCCGCCGAGTCTGCGCATGACGGCACGGCGCCATAGCCAGCCGATCGCGAAGGCGCCGAGGAGCGCGATCACGCCCGCCTTGCCGAAGCAAAGCGACGACAGCACGGCCAGTGCGATCGCGACATGGCATCCGGCGATAGGTGCGCCGCGCAAGGGGTCGCCGAGACCACCCGCGCGCACATAAGGCGTCATGAGGAACCACACGACGATCGCCGCGCGGCCCAGCAGCGGCGGCAGCAAGAGCAGCCATGGATCGCCCAGCGTGGCGAGCGCCGAGAACTTCAGCAGCAATACCAGGACGAGCGAGACGACACCGGCGGGGCCGCTGCGCGGGTCCTTCATGATGGCCAGCGTGCGGGTGCGGTCGCCGAGGCCGCCGATCCAGGCGTCCGCGCTGTCGGCAAGGCCGTCGAGGTGCAGCGCGCCGGTCAGGGCCACCCACGCGACGAGCACGATGGCCGCCGCCGGAAGCGGGTGAAGCACGCCAGAGAGGAGTGTCGCGGCGCCCGCCAGCAGCGTGCCGAGCACGAGGCCCACCAGCGGATACCACTTGAGCGAGCCGGCGAGCGCATCCGACCGGGGCTCGATCCGCGGCACCGGAAGGCGCGTGAGGAAGCCGAAGGCGATGGCGAGGCCGCGCATCACGTACCCGACGCGCGCCATGCCAGCGCATGCAACGAGGCGTGCGGCACGTCGATCCCCGCCATGTCCCCGAAGTCGCGCCCTTCGACGAGGCAGCGCAGCAGGCGGATCGCTCCACCGTGTGTCACCACCAGCACGCGTGCCGTCGATGCTTCGATGGCGACATCGTCGAGCGCTTGCGAGAGCCGCCCGCGAAACGCCTCGAAGGTCTCGCCATCAGGTGGCGGGTAGGCGACGGGGTCACGCCAGAAGCGAGCCAGCGCTTCGCCGTCCCGCTCGGCGATCGTCTCGATGGGCACGCCTTGCCATGCGCCGAAATGGTATTCGATCAGGCGCGCATCGATGCGCAACGGCAGGCCACGCCGTTCCGAAAATTCGTTCGCGAAGGCGGCACAACGCGACAGCGACGACGACACCACGCGGTCCCACGTCATGCCCTCCACCGCGTCGCGCAACTGCTGCCATCCGAGTGTCGACAGCGGGTCGTCCCGTTGTCCGCGGTAGCTGCGCTGGCCCGTGTCGCCGTGCCGTAGCAGATGGATGCTCATGCTTCCGACACTCCCGCTTCGGCGAAGGTCGCCATCGAGCCGTGCAACGCGCAAGCCAGGCGCAGCAGCGGCACCGCCACCGCCGCACCGCTGGCTTCGCCGAGGCGAAGGTGCAGGTCGAGCAGGGGTTCCGCCGCGAGCGCCTCCAGCACGCGCGCATGGCCGTGCTCCTGCGAGCGGTGCGCGAAGATCAGCCATGGCCGCGTGTCGGGGCGCAGCGCCACGGCGGCGAGGGCCGCGACGCTGGCGATGAAGCCGTCGACGAGGACGGGCAACCCGCGTTGTGCCGCGGCGACGAACGCACCGGCAAGTGCGGCGATCTCGAAGCCACCGAGCCGGCGCAGCCGCTCCCGCGGCGTGACGGCGTCCGCATGCCGCGCCAGCGCAAGCGCCATCACGCGTGCCTTGTGCGCGACGCCGTCGGTGCCGAGACCGGTGCCCGCCCCGGCCAACGCCTCGGGCGCCTCGCCGAGCAGTGCGCAGGCGAGCGCCGCGGCGGCCGTCGTATTGCCGATGCCCATCTCGCCGCCGACGTAGATGTCGGTGCCTGTCGCGACCGCATCCGCGACGCTCGCGACGCCCGCGGCCAGTGCGGCGTCGAGTTGTACCTCGGTCATCGCGGGCCCGGTGCAGAAGTTAGCGGTGGAAGCGGCGATGACATGACGGCGCACGCCCGGGATCTCGCCCGGGTCGTTTACCGTGCCGAGATTCACCACCTCGAGCGTCGCTTGCAGTTCGCGCGCGAGCACGGCGATCGCCGCGCCACCCCGCGCGAAGTTGCGCAGCATCTCGCCCGTCACCGCCTGCGGAAATGCCGAGATGCCTTCGGCCGCCACGCCGTGGTCCGCCGCGAACACCGCGATGCGCACGCGCGTGGCGCTCGGTCGCGCGATGCCTTGCAGGCCGGCAAGTTGGATAGCGAGCGCCTCGAGCCTGCCGAGGGAGCCCGGCGGCTTGGTAAGCGTGCCCTGCCGTGCCGCAGCCGCAGCGGCGGCGGCCTGATCCGGTACGCGGCAGGGCGCCGCGAGCCAGTCGTTCATGGAAGCGTTCCTTTGAGGGTCAGGGGCAGGCCCGCCGCGACGAAGACGACGCGGTCGCATCGCTGCGCGAGAGCCTGGTGGAGCCGGCCCGCCTCGTCGACGAAACGGCGGGTGAGTTCGCCCAGCGGTGTGATGCCGAGGCCGACCTCGTTGCTCACGAAACACACGTCGCCGGGAAGCGCCCTTGCCTGCAACAAAGCGTCGCGCTCCCTCTCGAAGCGCGACGCGTCTTCCGCGCCGAGGAGGTTCGAAAGCCACAAGGTGAGGCAATCGACGAGGACGAAGCGATCGTCGCGCGCATGGCTGGCCAGCGTGTCGGCGAGCGCGAGCGGCTCCTCGACGAGACGCCATCCGGTCGGGCGCCGCGAGCGGTGGTGAGCGATGCGCTCGCTCATCTCGGCATCCAGCGCCTGCGCGGTGGCGACGTACACCACTTCCCGGCCGCTGGCGATGGCAAGCCGTTCCGCCAGGGCGCTCTTGCCCGAACGCGCGCCACCGAGGACGAGGCTCAGCATGGCGACATACCAAACAGCGAAGTGAGCATGGCGGTGTCCAGATGTGCGTCGACGGTATCCGCAAGACGATCGAAGGTGGCTTCGCGCAGGGACGGGAGGTCCAGTGGCGCTGCGTGGTCGAGACCCGCTTCGCCCAGCAGTGCCGCAAGCGCCTGCGGATGGTCGAAGAGGCCGTGCAGGTACGTTCCCAGCACACGGCCATCGTCGGACCGCGCACCGTCGCCGCGTCCGTCGTCCAGCTGCACCGCAGGCCGCGCCAGGCCCGGCCCGACACTCACGCCACAATGGATCTCGTAGCCGGCAACCTCGGCGCCGCCCGGAACGAGACGGCCATGGACGTTGCGCAACTGCTTCGTCGGCGCCAGCGTGGTCTCGAGGTCGAGCAGGCCCAGGCCGTTGTCGGAACCGGGAGCACCTTCGATGCCCTCTGGGTCGTGCACGGCACGGCCGAGCATCTGCATGCCGCCACAGATGCCGATCACCTTGCCGCCGTAACGAACGTGGCGAAGGATCGCGCTGTCCCACCCTTGCCCGCGCAACCACGCGAGATCCGCGCGCGTGGACTTCGAACCGGGCAGCACCACGAGATCGCAGGCGGGAAACACTTCCCCCGGGCCGACGAACAGGCAATCCACCTCCGGGTGCAGGCGCAGCGCGTCGAGGTCGGTGTGATTGCTGATGCGCGGCAGCGCCGGCACGGCCACGCGCAGGCGCGCGCCTTCTTTCGCTGCGCGGGCCTGTGGCAGCGCATCCTCCGCTTCGAGCACCAGCCCATGCAGGTACGGAAGGACACCGAGCACCGGCTTTCCCGTCTCCCGCTCCAGCCAATCGAGGCCCGGTTGCAGCAGCGCGATATCGCCGCGGAAACGATTGACGACGAAGCCGACGACCCGTGCTCTCTCGCTCTCCGACAGCAGCGTCAGCGTACCCACCAGATGGGCGAAAACCCCGCCGCGATCGATGTCGGCCACCAGGATCACGGGACAGTCGACCGCCTCCGCGTAACCCATGTTGGCGATGTCGCGGTCGCGCAGGTTGATCTCGGCCGGGCTTCCCGCCCCCTCGACCACGATGGCGGCATACGTGGAAACGAGGCGCTCGTGCGAGGCGAGCACGGCCTCCATCGCCACGCGTTTATAGGCGTGGTAGCCGACGGCATCCATGTTCCCGACGGAACGGCCGTGCACGATCACCTGTGCGCCCGTGTCGCTGTTCGGTTTCAGCAGCACGGGATTGAAATCGGTGTGCGCCGGCACGCCCGCGGCCTGGGCCTGCACGGCCTGGGCGCGACCTATCTCCCCGCCATCGATCGTCACCGCGGCGTTGAGCGCCATGTTCTGCGGCTTGAACGGCGCGACGGCGACGCCCCGGCGGTGCAGCCACCGGCACAGCGCGGCCACGACCGTGCTCTTGCCCGCATCCGAGGTACATCCCTGGACCATGACGACGCGGGCGCTCATGCACGCAGTTCCGTTAACGCACGATCCAGCCGCGCGAAGGCGGTGTCGTCGGCAGGCAAACCGAAACGCAGCGCCTGTGGCGCGGAGAAATGGCGCACGAGGATGCCGCGTGTCGCCAAGGCGCGATAAAGCGCCTCCGCGTCGGGACGCTCGCAGTACTGGAAGAACTCGCAACCACCGGAGGGACGCAGGTCATGCCTCGTCAACAGGGCAGCCAACCGCGCCGACGCATCGCGCAACCACGTACGCGCCGACGCCTGCCATGCGCGATCAGCGAGTGCCTGGGCGACGACGTGACGCGTCGGTCCCGCCAGAGTCCACGGACCCAGCGCCTCGGCCAGCGCCTCGAGCAATGCCGGCCACGCGGCGACGAAGCCAGCGCGAGCGCCAGCGAGACCGAAGAATTTGCCGACGGAACGCAGGACGATCAGGCCCTCGCGCACGTGGGATACGAGGCTTTGCTCGGGCTGCGTGTCGATGAATGCCTCATCGACAAGGAGCCAGGGACGCCGTGCATCGGCATGCAGCTCGAGAAGGCGATGGCGATCGAGGCACACGCCCGTGGGATTGTTCGGGCGAACGAGGACCAGCACGTCGAACGTCGACGCATGCGCAAGCAGTTCCTCCAGCGGAAGCGCCACCACCTCGTGCCCCGCCTGACGCCATGCGTGCGCATGCTCCGCGTATGCCGGGTCAACGACCGCGACGCGCGATGGTGGGCGCAGGCGTGGCAGCGCACCGATCGCCGCCTGCGATCCGGCGACCGGCAACACATGGTCCGTACCGTAATAATCCCGCGCAGCGTCGAGCAGGCCATCGTCGTCCTCCGGCAAGCGGTGCCATGCCGATGCGGGTACCGGCGGCAGGGGCCATGCGTGCGGGCTGATGCCGGTAGAGAGATCCAGCCAGGCTTCGCGCGGCATGCTGAACTCGCGTGCCGCGCGCCCGAGGCGTCCGCCGTGCTCAAGCATGGGCAGCCGCTCCAACGACGATAGCGATCACGAGCCATGCCACGACACCGCGATCCACGAGCCGCAGCGCGCGAAAGACGGCACCAGCATCCGCCGGATCGCCTTCGCCCAGCTCGGGACGTTCCTCCCAACGGCCGTGGTAAGGCGCAGGGCCACCGAGCCGCACACGCAGCGCACCGGCGCCCGACGCCATGACCGGGCCGGCGTTGGGGCTGTCCCACGCCGCAGCCTGCGCGCGCCAGCAACGGATGGCACCCCTGAAGTGGCCGAGCGCCGCGTATGTCGACGCCGTGAGCCTGGCCGGAAGAAAACCGAGCACGTCGTCGGCGCGCGCCGCGGCCCATCCAAAGCGTTCGTAACGTGGCGTGCGATAGCCCCACATCGCATCCAGCGTGTTCGCGAGCCGGAACAGCAAGGCCCCGGGCGCGCCGAGCAGCACGAACCAGAACAGCACGCCGAAGACGGCGTCGTGACCGTTCTCGAGCACGGATTCCGTCGCGGCGGCGGCGACACGGGTCTCGTCCAGCGCCTCGGTGTCCCGACTCACCATCCTGCCCACGCCTTCGCGGGCGCGATCGAGGTCGCCGTCGAGCAACGCCTGCGCCACGGGCCGCGCATGGTCGCCAAGACTGCGCCTGCCCACCGCGAAGCAGACCACGACTACATCGACCGCGAAGGACGCAGCCATGGGCAGGTATGCACGCAGCACGCAGAGCAAGGCGACGGGCGCGAGGACGCTGAAACACCATGCCGCGACGCCGGCGAACCGGGCGTCGGCATACAGGATTTGTTCGCAGGCACTCGCGAAGCGCCCGAAGCCGACCAGGGGATGGAAGCGTCGCGGTTCACCGAATACCGCGTCCGACAGCAGCGCGACCAGCATCGCGAGCGCGGTCGTCATGGCAGGAACAGGCGCGCCGCTGCATCGGGATCGGAAGGGAAGTAGAAGTGCACGAAACTCGCCGTCATCCTGCCTCGCCGATAGATGCGCTCCGCGGTGGGACCACCGTGCGGATTACCGGCGATCGCCAGCGGCTCCGCCTCCACGTCGGCCTGCGCGTAGTGGAACGAGTGGCCCCGCAAGGTTCCCTCGGGGAGCCGCGCTTCCTGCATCCCGAGGGCGGCGAGGCGCGGCTGCATCGCTGCGCTGCCGCGCAGCAAGCCCGCCATCTCGCCTTCGTGACCGTCGCGGTCGGTCAGTCGGTCCAACGCATAGAGGAGACCGCCGCATTCGGCGAGCAACGGGCGGCCCGCATCCACATGCGCGTGCAGGGAGCGACGCAGGTCGTCGTGTGCCGCGAGCGCCTCGATGTGCAGCTCGGGGTAACCGCCCGGCAACCACACCGCATCGCACGGCGGCAACGCGTCACCGGCGACGGGCGAGAAGAACGCGAGCTCCGCGCCCGCCGCACGAAGCGTGTCGAGGTTCGCCGGGTAGATGAACACAAACGCGGCGTCGTGCGCGACCGCGATACGCACGCCTCGCAAAGGCTGTCGGGGCGCGATGACGTCAGGCGCGGCAAAGGCCACGGTGGGTGGAAGACCCGACACGCCTTGGGCCAGCCACGCATCGGCGAGGGCATCGAGACGCACGTCGATATCGTCCAGCTCGCCGGCGGCGACGAGGCCAAGGTGGCGCTCCGGCAAGGCCATCGACGCGTCTCGCGGCAAGGCGCCATACCAGTCGATGCCGGGCGGCAGGCTGTCGCGCAGCAAACCGGCGTGATACGCACCACCCACGCGGTTCGCGAGCACGCCGCGCAGCGTCAGCCCGGAACGGTAGGTCGCCAGCCCGTGCGCCAGCGCGCCGAAGGTCTGCGCCATGGCACTGCCGTCGATGACGGCCAGCACCGGGAGACCATAGGCGATCGCGAGGTCGCCGCTGGACGGCGATCCGTCGAACAATCCCATCACGCCTTCGACGAGGATCAGGTCCGCGTCGCCAGCCGCGTCGTAGAGGCGGGATCGCACCTCCGCCTCGCCACCCATCCAGGCATCCAACTGGTACACCGGCGCACCGCTGGCACGCGCGAGGATCATCGGATCGAGGAAATCGGGACCCGTCTTGAACACGCGCACGCGCCGTCCCTGCCGCGCATGCGCACGGGCCAGAGCCGCGGTGACGCTGGTCTTGCCCTGCCCCGAGGCGGGCGCGGACACCAGCAGCGCCGGGCAGTGCCGGCTCATAACTCCACGCCCTTCTGCGCCCGGATGCCTGCCTGGTACGCGTGTTTCACCACGCGCATCTCCGTGACGGTGTCCGCCGCCGCGACGAGCTCGTTCGGTGCGCCGCGGCCGGTCACGACGACGTGCTGTCGTTCGGGACGCGCACTGAGTGCTACGAGCACACGGTCGAGCGGCAGGTAACCCTTTACTAGGGCGATGTTGAGTTCGTCCAGTAGCACGAAGTCGTACGACGGGTCGCCGAGCATGCGCTCCGCTTCTTCCCAGGCCGCGGTCGCCGCGGCGATGTCGCGCGCCTTGTCCTGCGTCTCCCAGGTGTAGCCCTCGCCCATCACGTGGTAGTCCAGCGGGCCGTCCTCGAACATGCGGAAAAACGCCTCCTCGCCGGTGGAAAAGCTGCCTTTGATGAACTGCACCACGCCGCAGCGAAAGCCATGGCCGAGCGACCGCGCCAGCATACCGAAGCCGGACGAGCTCTTGCCCTTGCCGTTACCGGTGTTCACCACCAGCACGCCACGATCGATCGTGGCACGGGCGATGCGCCGGTCGATCAGTTCCTTCTTGCGACGCATGCGGTCGCGATGGCGCGCTTCGTCGTCCATGCCTGCCCAGGGCGTGGCGTCGCTCATGCCTGCGCGGCCCGATCGCCGGTGGCGCTGGGCGCGAAGCGGAATACCAGCGCCTGCACGACCTGCGCGGTCAGCACATAGCCCGCGGCCGCGCGGACGAAGAGCGGCGCCCACTGGGCGAAGCGCTGTACATACTGCGCCATGTTCGGCTCCGCATACCGGCCGCCGAGCCAGTAGAAGGCACCGTTGGATACCGCGTACGAGAGCGTGGCGCTCACGAGCAGACCCGCGAAGACCAGGGCGTGCGAGGCCAGCGAGCCGTTGTAACGCGGCGCGAGCAGGCGGCCCGCATACCAGAGCACGGCGTACGCGAGCGGCATGAACGAGTACGCGATCGTGATGCAGAAATCGCTCACGCCGGCATAGCTCACCGAGTACCAGTCCACCAGCACCGAGAGGACCACGAAGGCGAGGAAGGCGAGGTGCTTACGCAGGTAGATGCCGCCGAGGAAGAACAGGGCCATCGACGCGTCGGGAAGGTGCAACGCGTCGCCGAAGTGGTTGAAACGCGTGGCGATCATGAGCAGCGCGAACAGCGCGGCGACGGCGGCGAACAGGGGGCGTGACAAAGGCTTCATCGCGGAATCTCCGGGAGTGTGCGGATCAGGAACGGGGCTGGTAACGCAACGTGAGCAGCCAGTTGCGACCAGGCTGGTTGAAATAGCGGGCGGTCTCGTAGTGGCGGTCGAACACGTTGTTCGCCGACAACTCGACCTTCCAGGCATCCGCGAACGCGTAGGCCGCGCGCAGGTCGGTGAGCGCGTAGCCGCCCAGGCGGTGCGCGTTCGCGGTGTCGTCGTAGCGATAGCCCGAGGCCGACAGCCCGGCACCGATGCTCAACGCACCGAAGTTGCGATCGACGTCGAGGTTGGCGCTACGGCGGGCGCGCCGCGGCAGGAGGTTCCCGTGCGTCGGGCCATCGGTCTCGTCTTCCGGCTGGAGCCAGGTCGCGTTCCCTGAAAGGCGCCACTCACCCAGCGTCGTATCGGCCGCCAGTTCGACGCCACGGATACGCGAGCGCGCGATGTTGTTGGCGCCGCCGAACGGGAACAGCGGTCCGCTGAGGCTGGCGTCGAACACGATCAGGTTGTCGATCCGATTCTGGAACGCGTTGAGCGACCAGCCGCCCCAGCCAGGGGTGCCGCGCAGTCCCAGCTCCCAGTTCCGCGACGTTTCGGGACCGAGGTCGGGATTGCCGTAGTCCGGATAGTAGAGATCGTTGAACGTGGGCGCCTTGAACGCGGTGCCGTAGCTGCCGGTGACGCGCAGGGTCGTCGTCAGCGCATAGCCGTATTGCAGGCTGCCGGTCGTCTTGCCGCCGAACTGGCTGTTATCGTCGCGACGGAGGCTGCCCTGCACGGAGCTGTCGCCGAACTCGCCCTGCCATTGCGCGAACAACGCATGGTTGCGTCGCGCGTCGACCAGGTAATCGGTGTTGCCCACGACGCGGTCGCGCTGCCAATCGAAGCCCACCGTGGTGAGGCCGGCGCCACCGGCGACCCGGCCGATGTCCGCCTGCACCGAAGCGAGGTCGCGGTGCGTGTTGAACGTATCGGCGTACGTCCCGTTCTCGTAGTCGGTGGAAAGGTCGTCGCTACGGCCGAGGTTCGCCGTCACCACGACCTCCTGCGCGGGCTTGTAGCGCAGTCGGCCGCCCAGCACCTGGGTCGCGGACTCGGCGAAGTTGCTGCTCGTGCCGTCGTAGTGGTTGCGGCCTTCCGTGCGCGTCGCGTTGGCGTCGGCATCCCACTGTTCGTCGAAGCGCCAACCGCCCTTCAACGACAGCGCGTTGTTGCGATAGCCGTCCTTGTCCGGCTCGTACGTGAAGCAGCCGCCACCGCCCGGGCTGGGCTTGCCACGACAGGCATTGATGCCATCGGTCTGGTCGTGGCTTGCTTCGACCGAGTACCAACCCTGCGCGCCGCGACCGGCGAAGCCGGCGGAACCGCGCACGGTGCCGTAGCTACCGACACCGATGGAGGCATTCGGTACGAAGGCACCGTCGGGGTGGCGGGTGAAGATCTGGATCACGCCACCGAGCGCATCGGATCCGTACAGGCTCGAGTAGGGCCCGCGCACGATCTCGATGCGCTCGATCTGGTCGACCGGGATGTCCTGGAAGGCTGCGGTGCCGGAGGTGGCGGAACCCACCTTCACGCCGTCGACGAGCACGAGCACGTGGTCGGATTCAGTGCCACGCATGAAGACGGAGGTGGCCTTGCCGGGCCCGCCATTGTTGGCGATCGAGACACCGGGCGTCCTGCCGAGCAGGTCGGCCAGGGAGCGCGGTTGCAGGCGCTCGATGTCCGCGCGGTCGAGCACCGTGGAGGCGGCAAGCACCTGTCCCAGCGCTTGCTCGGTACGGCTGGCGGTGACCACGACCTTGTCCAGGTCCGTGGAAGCGTCGGCGGCGAACGACACGCCGGGCACGAGGAAGGCCGTCGCGATGGCGACCGCGAGGGTGGAGGAACGAAACGACACGGTGTAACTCCCTGCTGACCGCGCCAACCCGCGCGGCATGAATGGCGAGGGACGGGAGCAGGGAATGCGGGATTGCCGGCGGGGCGTGCTCGACGGCCACCCACGACATGGCCCTCCGCCTGTCCGGTGTACCTCGAGGCCGGTCTCCGGGCTCGCGAGCGCAGGCCGTGGGGCCTGCCGGGCGGCGCCTTCCCATGCCTCGAGGGCACAGTGGCTGGATGCCGTCCTCTTGCTCGCCTACCGTTGCGGGGGCAGCTCCGGAATGGCGGCGGCATGGAGACCGCGCGCGTCACCGGATTCCCGTTTCAATCCGCGGCGCTGACGCCTTGGATCACCTTGGGCGGCGACAGTGTAGCCGAAGCGGGAACGCGCCGGTCGCGCCAGCGCAGGAACGGCCGTTCCACGGCGTAGTGCAGCAAGGCGCCGCCGGCGAGGGTCGCGGCGGCGAAGAGGCCGAAACGCAGGTAGCGGTCGTCGGCCCATCGTCCGTCCAGGCCCCTTTCCACCAGCGCGAACACGAGTTTGTGGCTGAGGTAGAGACTGTAAGAGGTACCGGCAAGCCAGCCCGCGCCGGGAACCTGGAGCCGGGCCAGCCACGTCCCTCCGCTCGCCGCGATGACAAAGACAGCCATGGCCGCCGAAAGCAGCGGGTACCCGATGACGCAGGGCCAGAACGCGGTCCGTGCGCCGTCGAACATGACGAGCGATGCCGCGAGCAGGACCAGGCCCGTGACAAGCAGCCTCGTCGTGTGTGCCCGCAACCGCGTGAGGATCGCCGGCCGGTAGACGCGGCACGCCGCCAGTACGACGCCAGCCAGGAGTCCGTCGAGGCGCGACCACGTCGGGTAGTAGAGGTGGCGCAGGTATGCCAGTCCGGCATTTCCGCCCGCCGCTTGCACCGGCGCCACCACGTGCGTCCACAACCAGGCACGCAGGACCATGCCGCCGAGGACTACGACGGCGCACACCGCGACGAACTTCCAGACCGCTGGCCGGCGCGTCAGCGCGAAGGCGAGGAAGGGGAACGCGAGGTAAAAATGCTCCTCGACGCATAGCGACCAGACGTGGGAGAACGCGTAGTTGTCGCTGGTATCGAACAGCAGGTTGAAGGTGAATGTCGGGAACTGCCACAACGGCTGCATGCCCGGCGTTTCGCGCCAGTCGGGCAAGAGCGCGTAGATGGCGAACACCACGAGGAAGGCCGGCAGGATGCGCACGCCGCGGCGCCGGTAGAAACCCACGACATCGAGGCGCCCGGTCGCCTGCAACGATGCCAGCACCTGCGATCCGATGAGGTAACCGCTGAGCACGAAGAACAGGTCCACGCCCATCCAGCCGGAGCGTTCGAGCCCACCGTAGCCCTCGCCGAGGCCTCCGACGTAAAAACTGTGGAACAGCATCACCCAGACGATCGCGATCGCGCGCAGCGTGTCCAGCCCTGGCGTCCTGTGCATCGATATCTCCCCTTGTCGGTGGCGAGATACTGAGCCACCCCAAGGCCATGTTCGGGCCCGGGTCGTGGCGTTTCGCGGGCACGCCGGGGCCTCGGACGCTACGATGGCGCATCGGGGATGGCATCGGGGCACGACGAATGGCGAATACGGCGCGCGGGTCGCTCGCTTGCGTGGGCGTGGGCATGACGCTCGGGTCCCACATCACGCCATTGGCCCGCAGCCATATCGCGTCGGCCGATGTCGTTTTCGTCGGCGTGTCCGACGGGTTGGTCGAACAGTGGGTACGCCGGATGCACGGCGACGTGCGCAGCCTGCAGCCACTGTACGGCGAGGAAAAGCCGCGCCAGGAGACGTACCGGGAGATGGTCGACGCCATGCTTGGCGAAGTCCGTGCGGGCCGGCGGGTCTGTGGGGTCTTCTACGGCCATCCCGGCGTCTTCGCACAGGCACCGCACGAGGCCGTGGCACGAGCGCGGGAGGAGGGTTACGTCGCCCGGATGGAACCGGGGGTATCGTCGGAAGACTGCCTCTACGCCGATCTCGGCGTAGATCCTGGCCGGGTCGGCTGCCAGCATTTCGAAGCGACGCAATTCATGCTCTACCGCCGCGTGGTCGACACCTCCGCCTGGTTGTTGCTCTGGCAGGCAGGCATCGCCGGCGACCTCACCGGCGGGCGGTTCGACACCGACGCGCGGCGACTCGCGGTGCTCGCGGACGTCCTGGCAAGACACTACCCGGTGCAGCACGACGTCATCGTCTACCGGGCGGCCACCCTGCCCTTCCAGGATCCACGCATCGAGCGCATCGCCCTCGCCACCCTGCCGGAGACCACCCTGGGCACGTCCGATACCCTCGCGGTACCACCGTGCCGTGCCCTCGAGCCCGATCCCTCCATACGTGACCGGCTGACGGCGCTCGCCCGGGCGTCCTGAACGACAATCTTCACCGACAGGCGGGTCCGCCGCGCTATGATCGGAGGGCGTACGGGGACCTGGGAGGTGTCCGGCGCCATCGACAGGGGAACACATGTCCAACGTCATCGATTTCCTGGAGCGCATGGGCGCCGACGCCGCGCTGCGTGCCGCGGGCGCCGACGAGCTGACCCGCGAACTCACCGCCTCCGGGGTCGAGGGAGACCTCGCGGCGGCAATCCTTGCCGGTGACGAAGACACGCTCCGCGCCAGGCTTGCCCCCCGCACGTTCTACGGGATCCAGCTCGATCGCGAAAAAGAGGATCCGGACCCGGAACAGGAACGCAAGGACGACGAGGAAGCCACCGTTCGTCTCGCGCAGTACCAGGCGTAAGCATCCCCGATGGGCATCGTGGGTCGCGTCGTGCACCGCTGCCGGCTGGCGATCGCGCTGCTCGCCCTGGCTGGCCATGCCGGCGTCGCCATTGCGCAGCTCCAACCGGGCGAGAACGCTACCGCGACCCTGGCCTGGGCCGACGCGAACAAGACGTCGGACCATCAGAAATTCGTTGAAACGGTCACCCGTCTCGGACACGAGGCGGCCACACTGACCGACAAGCAGCGCGCCCATCTCCGCTACCTCGAAGCGTGGCAGGTGGCATACGCGGGCGACTATGAGACCGCCGTGCCGCTCCTGGAAACCGTCGTCGGAAGTTCACCCGACAAGGTGTTGCGGTTCCGCGCCACGGCCACGCTGATCAACATCCTGGGCATCGGCCACCGCTACGAGGAGGCGTTCTCGCGGCTCTCGGATCTCACCGACATGCTGCCGAGCGTGACCGATCCGCAAGCGCGACTGCAAGGACTGGGCGAGGCGGCGCAGATGCTCGCGACGGCGGGGCAATACGACCTCGCCGCCGAATACGCGGACCGCATGATCCAGAGCACGCCCGCCGGCGACAGCGCATGCAAGGGCACCTTCATCAAGCTGCACTCGCTTTTTCGCGGCAAGCGCATCGATGGAAACGATCCACGTTACGCGAAGGGCATCGCCGATTGCGAGGCCGCCAGCGAAAACCTGATCGCCAATGCGCTGCGAGCGGACGTGGCCGACACGGCCATCCGCGACAAACGCCCGCGCGATGCCATCGATATCCTCGAAAAGAACTACCCCGCGGTCCTGCGCGACAGCTACGCGAGCCTCACGTCGCAAGTGGAATCGCTGCTCGCGCAAGCCTGGTGGGATGTGGGCGACGCCGCTGCCGCGGAGAAATACGCCGATGCCGCCGTGAAGAGTGCGCCGGGCAAGGACTACTCCGAGCCGCTGGCCGCGGCGCTGCGCACGTTGTTCCTGATCGCCAGGCAGCGCGGCGACTTTGAAACCGCGGTGCAATGGCTCGAACGGTACATGCAGGCCGACAAGGGTTACCTGGACGATGTGAGCGCGCGCGCGCTCGCTTACCAGATGGTGAAACAGCAGCTCACCTCCAGCCGCATGGAGGCCGACGCGCTCGACCGGCAGAACCAGATCCTCCAGTTGCAGCGCGAAGTGGACCGCCGCGCCGTGGAAACCAGCCGCCTCTATATCGTGCTGCTCCTGACGGTGCTGGCGACTATCGGGTTGTGGCTCGCGCGCACGAAGCGCTCGCAGCTGCGCTTCATGCGCATGGCCCGCCGTGACAGCCTGACCGGGATCTGCAATCGCCAGCATTTCGTCGAACGGGCGCAGCAGGTGCTGCTCGCGGCGCAAAAGACGGGCAAACCGTCGTGTCTCGTGCTGTTCGACCTCGATCACTTCAAGCTGGTGAACGACACCTACGGCCATGCCGAAGGTGATTGGGTGCTGTTGCGTGTGGTGGCCGAATGCCGCGACCATCTGCTCCAGGACGATGTGTTCGGGCGTCTCGGCGGCGAGGAATTCGCGATCCTGTTCCCGGGCATCGACGAGGCCGCCGGTGCGAAGCGTGCCGAACTTATCCGTGCAGGGATCGCCGCCCCTCCCGCCGGCGGCCCGTCGAGCGCGCGTGTTACGGCGAGCTTCGGCGTTGCATGCACGCTGCGTCACGGTCACGACCTCGATCGCCTGCTCGTCGTGGCCGACGAGGCACTTTACGGCGGCAAATCGACGGGACGCGACCGCGTCGTGGTCGCCATGGAGGAACATGCGACGGCGAAGGCGCCACCCCCGATGGCTGCCACGCGGACCGAACAGCCATTCGGATTGGCGCGGCCCTGACCGAAGGCACCCGCCCCGCACGTGGCGGGACGGATGCCGGCATCACTACAGGCAGCCGTTGATGCTGTCGTAGACGGAGTGACGGGACATCGGAAGCTTCGCGTTCAGCGGGTCTTCCCCATTCACCATTTCGTAGAACGACTCGATCGGCGTGTTCTTGGCGAGCATGAGCTTGCACTTGAAGAGCTTGGCCGTGGTCGTCACCGCACCGGTCTTGTTGTTCACGCTGGCCGTGCTGCCGGCGAAGGTCCACCGGCACTGCTTCAGCGTCGACTTCGTGGCGTCCACCGAGCAGCGCAGTTCCATGGCGCGCAGGTTAGGGTATTCGCCTTCGCAGAACGTGTCGCCACAGACGGCGTCGAAGCCGGCGACCAGTTTTGCTTCGGCGGCGAAGAAGCGACTCATGCCTTCCTCGTGGGCCGGCCAATCGACGGCATCGACGTACCGCTGGGCGACCGGCTCCGCGGCGGCGAATGCGGTGCCGGCGAAACCGGCGGCGGTGAGGACGAAAAGGCTTGCGGCGAGGGTCTTTCGGATCATGCGGTTGTCTCCGTGGTAAGGAGCACGTATGAGACCCTCATCCCCGGATCGCGTCTGCTCGCCGACGCCCGCGCCTTTGTGTAAGCCGTCGTATCACGGTAAGCAGCCCACGAGGTTCTCATAGACCGTCCGACGTGTCATGGGGAGCTTCTCGTTGAGCAGTTCGCCGCCCTGCATGACATCGTAGAACGACGCCACCGGCGTGTTGCGGGCGAGCTGGAGCTTGCGCTTGAATATCTTGGCCGAGACCTGCACGGCCCCCGTTGCCGCGTTCACGGATGTGGCGCTGCCCGCGAAGATCCACAGGCATTGTTTCAGCGTGCCCTTGGCGGCGTCCACCGAGCAACTCAGTTGCATCGGGCGCAGGTTCCCGTAGGGGCCCTCGCAGAAGGTGTCGTTGCAAAGCCTGTCGAAACTGAGCGCGAGCATTTCCTCGGCCAGGGCGAAATTCTCCAGGCCCGCTTCATGCGCGGGCCAGTCGATGGCATCGACGTAGCGCGGCGGCACCGAGTTTGGGACCTGGGCGAGGCAGGCGGCGGGAACGATGAACAGGGCGGCAGCGAAGGAAAAGCGGTACATGGGCGTGTCTCCATCATGGGAGCACGTATGAAACCCGTTGCCGCCGCGCCCGTCTGTCCAGCGACGCCCATGTCCCGGCGTGGCGATACTCGCTAGAGCCAGCGACCGTAACGGCGGATATAGAGGGTCTTCACCACCTGCGTCAGCACGCAGTAACTCGCCAGCGTGAGCGCAAGCCACGCGAAGTAAATGCCCGGCAGCGGCTGCATGCCGATACGCGTACCCAGGCCGGTGTACGGGATGATGATGCCCACGACCATGATCGTACCGGTAAGCGCCAGCACGGGTGCCGACGCCATGCTGCGCAGGAACGGGACGCGCCGCGTGCGGATCATGTGCACCACCAGCGTCTGCGAAAGCAGGCCCTCGATGAACCAGCCGGACTGGAACAGCGACTGGTGCGCCACGTCGTTCGCACCGAAGTAGTGCCACATGAGCCAGAAGGTGGTGATGTCGAACACCGAGCTGACGGGCCCGATCCACGCCATGAAGCGACCGATGTCGCCAGCGTCCCATTTACGTGGCTGGCGCAGGTACTCCTCGTCCATGCGGTCGAAGGGAATCGACAACTGCGAGAGGTCGTAAAGGAGGTTCTGCACCAGGATCTGCAACGGAAGCATCGGCAGGAACGGCAGAAAGGCGCTGGCGACGAGCACGCTGAACACATTGCCGAAGTTCGAGCTGGCGGTCATCTTGATGTACTTCATGATGTTGCCGAAGGTGACGCGACCTTCGATCACGCCCTCTTCCAGCACCATCAAGTTCTTTTCCAGCAGGATGATGTCCGCCGACTCCTTGGCGATGTCAGTGGCGGTATCCACTGAAATACCCACGTCGGCTTCACGCAGCGCCGGTGCGTCGTTGATGCCGTCGCCGAGGAAGCCGACGGTGTGGCCGCGCCGCTGCAGCGATTTCACCACGCGCGCTTTCTGCACGGGCGACATCTTGGCGAATACGGTGGTCAGGTCGACCATCGCGTCCAGTGCTTCGTCGTCGAGTTGCTCGATATCGCGGCCCTGCGCCGACGCATCCACGTCGAGGCCCACTTCGGCGCAGATCTTCCGCGTCACCGCCTCGTTGTCGCCGGTGATGACCTTCACCGCGACACCGTGGTGCCGCAGCGCCTGGATGGCGGTGGCGGCCGAATCCTTCGGCGGATCGAGGAAGGCGAGGCAGCCGACGGCGGTGAGTCCGGATTCGTCGGCGACGCCATAGGCGCGATCGCTCGACGGATCACGACGGATCGCCACGACCAGCACGCGAAGTCCGTCCTCGTTGAGGCGGCGGGTCATCGAACGGATCGCGGCGCGCTTGTCCTCCGTCATCGCCTCGACGACGTTGCCGGTGCGCGCCTGCGTGCAGATCGCCAGCATCTCCTCCACCGCGCCCTTGCACACGAGAAGCTGCTCGCCCTCCCCGTCCGCCACCACCACCGACATGCGCCGGCGCTGGAAGTCGAACGGGATCTCGTCGACGATGCGGAAGCGACGCGCGGTCGCCTCGAGATCGCGGTGGGTGAGCACGGCCTTGTCCATGAGGTTGCGCAGGCCGGTCTGGAAGCGGCTGTTGAGGTAGCCGTATTGCAGCGCCTCGTCCGAGTCGTTACCGGCGAGATCGACGTGGCGCTCGAGCACGATGCGGTCCAGCGTGAGCGTGCCGGTCTTGTCCGTGCAGAGGACGTCCATCGCGCCGAAGTTCTGAATCGCGTTGAGGCGCTTCACCACGACCTTGCGCTTCGACATCGCGATGGCGCCCTTGCCGAGGTTCGCGGTGACGATGAGCGGCAGCATCTCGGGCGTGAGGCCGACGGCGACCGAGAGGCCGAACATGAAGGCCTCGACCCAGTCGTGCTTGTCGAAGCCGTTGATCACGAACACGACCGGCACCATCACCGCCATGAAGCGGATCAGCAGCCAGCTCACGGAGGAAATGCCGCGGTCGAAGCTGGTCTGCACGCGCTCGCCCGAGAGCGTACGAGCCAGGGAGCCGAGGTAGGTGCGCGGGCCCGTGGCCAGGACCACCGCGGTTGCCGTGCCGGAGACCACGTTCGTGCCCATGTAGCAGACGGTCGGCAGGTCCAGCGGACCGACGGAGGGATCGGCTGCGGTCGTCGCGTTGGGCGCCGCCTTTTCCACGGGGATCGACTCGCCGGTGAGGATGGCCTGGCTGATGAACAGGTCTTTCGCCGCGAGCAGGCGCAGGTCCCCCGGCACCATGTCGCCGGCGCCCAGGTGCACGATGTCGCCGGCAACCAGTTCCTCCACCGGCACCTCGATGCGCTCGGCATGGCCATCTTCCGCGCGACGGGTGACCGTGGCGGTATTGCGCACCATGGCCTTCAGCGACTCGGCGGCGCGCGACGAGCGGAATTCCTGGGTGAACGACAGCAGCACGCTGATGCCGACCATCACCGCGACGATCACCGGGCCCGTGTAGTCGTCCGGCTCGGTAAGCAGCTGCACGACCGCGAGCACCAGCAGCACGATGATGAAGGGGCTGCGGAAGGCGTGCAGCAGTTGCATCGACCAGTGCGGCGGCTTCTCGTGGCCCACTTCGTTGATGCCGTCACGATCAAGGCGCTCGGCGATGGCCGCTTCGTCGAGACCGTCGGGACGTGCGTCGAGCGCGCGCAGCAGGTCGCCCGCGGGACGGTACGCATCCGCGATGGCACTGGCGCCGGTCTTGGCGGCCACGGCCGCCTGCGAGGTGTGGATCTTCATGGCTCGCTGCCTTTCCGGACCCGGTCCGGAGGGCGCGAGCGCTCGTCGGCGTCAGCCGAGAGCAGGCGCGCCGGCGCGGAGCCGACGGTCGGTGTCGCTTGGGGGATGAGCGGTGAGCGGC
This sequence comes from Luteibacter sp. NPDC031894, assembly GCF_050273135.1. NCBI lineage: Bacteria > Pseudomonadati > Pseudomonadota > Gammaproteobacteria > Lysobacterales > Rhodanobacteraceae > Luteibacter > Luteibacter sp. NPDC031894. Next base: position 207,478 of record NZ_JBNNMV010000002.1, read on the forward strand.
GAGGGCCGCGCCGTCGTGTCTATGTCGCAGTTCATGGCCGCGGGAGTTTGCCATCCACGGGTTTCGCCGGGCTTTCGGCCGCATCGAGCGAGCGCGGGACGGTGATCGTGCGCTTGGCCGGCACCGGGCCGGTGGCACGGCGACGAGCGAGTGCGAAAGCGAGACGACGGCCGAACATGCGCGGACCGTTCTTGTCGAGCTGGAGGTTCATGGCTCAATCCTCGAATAACGGAAGCTCACGGCTTCCGGACGAGGAGAGCCGGACTTTCCCTAGCGGAGGAAAGCGCCGGCCGACCGGGTGCGGTCGCCGCGGGCGATGAGTTTTGCCAGCGCCGGGACCCGATGCGTGCGGGAGCCGGCGCGTCGACTAGGGTAGACGTCCATATGCCTGGATAAGCTAAGGAGGATGCCGCCACGCGAGACACCGCGTGGTAGCCGGTGAATTGTCGCGCCGCAGCGTAAGGCGGTCAAGCGCCCCTGTTCAGGGCAGGTATCGTTCGACGCCAAGGCGGGTGCCGTCCCCGAGCCCGGCCTCGTATTCCTTCGCTTCACCCAGCAGCCATTCGCGGAAGCGGGAGACGCCGCTGTGCGCCTCGGAGCGCTTTGGGTAAACGAGGTAATACGCTTCCGCGACACGCAGGCGTTCATCGCACAGCACGGTGAGCGCGCCGCATTCGATCAGCGAGCGGGCCATGACGAGGCGCCCGAGGGCGACGCCCATGCCCTCGAGCACCGCGCGCTGCAGGTGCTCGGTGTTGTCGAAGCGGGCGACGTAGCGCGAGGGCAGCGGCATGCCGAAGGCTTCGGACCAGTTGTTCCATCGACCCGAGGGATCGCCAAGCAACGGCCAGCCCGCGAGCGACGTGTCCGGCAGCCCACCCATGCGGCGGACCAGCGAGGGGCTGGCGATCGGGACGATGTACTCGTCGAACAATCTGTCGGCCTTCGTGCGCGCCCACGCACCGAGACCGTAGCGGATGGCGACGTCGACAGTGGGCTCGGTGTCGAAGTCGACGATCGAGACCGAGGAGTGGAGGCTGAGCTCCAGCTCCGGATGCTTGCCCACCAGGCGCGGCAGGCGGGGCACGAGCCAACTGGACGCCACCGACGGAAGCACGCTCACCTTCACCGCGTCCTGCTGACGCCCCTGGTAGCGACCCAGTGCCTGCTCGATGCCTTCGAAGTGGTGCCCGATGGCGTCGAGCAGGCCCGCACCCTCCGCGGTCAACGTGACGCCGCGGGGACCGCGGTCGAACAGGGAGCGGCCAAGGCGCTCCTCGAGGTTGCGGATCTGGTGGCTCAAGGCGCTGACCGTGAGGTTCAGCTGTTCCGCGGCGCGCGAAAGCTTGCCCGTCCGGGCGACCAGGACAAACCCCTGAAGCAGACCGAGCGGCAACCGGGACATGTGAAAAATCCTCAAGACCGGGTTGCAAACATATCGCTTTTTGGCGCCCCGCGGAACGGGCACCCTGCACTTCCCCTGTAGTCGCAAGTGTTCGCGACGCTCCCACTGAGAGGTTGTCATGGCACCGATTTTCACCGGATTGGCCTTCATGCACGGCCACATCGTCGACCGCGAACTGGTCCTGCGCCTGGGTCGGGGCGACGACGACCGCGGCGCGGGAGCGCGCTCGACCGACGCCCCCGCGGCACTGCGGCCGGAGTCCTCGCCCCGCACCGCACCCCTCGACCCGGCCTGTGCCGCCTGCTGCTGACGGACACACCCTCTGAACCTGGCGTGCGTCATCATGGGTGTTTCCCACCCCACAGGAGATGACGCATGAAGCTTCGCCAACTCGGCCGCTCGCCCCTGCAGGTGGCTCCGCTCGCCTTCGGGGGCAACGTGTTCGGCTGGAGCGTCGACGAGGCCCGCTCGTTCGACCTCCTCGACGCGTTCGTGGACCACGGCTTCAACCTGATCGACACCGCCGACGTGTACGAGGCATGGGTGCCCGGCAACGAAGGCGGCGAATCCGAAACGATCATCGGCAACTGGCTTGCCCGGAGTGGCAAGCGCGATCAGGTGGTCATCGCCACGAAGGTGGGCAAGTGGGCCCGTTATCCCGGACTCTCGCCGACCAACATCCGCGAGGCCGTGGACGATTCGCTGCGCCGGCTGCGCACGGACCGCATCGACCTGTACCAGTCGCACGAGGACGATCCCAAGGTTCCCCTCGAGGAGACGCTGCGCGCGTTCGACGACCTGGTGACGGCCGGCAAGGTGCGCGTCATCGGAGCATCGAACTATGCCGCCACACGGCTCGCGGACGCCCTCGACACCAGTGCCTCCAAGGGCCTGGCGCGCTACGAGTCGATGCAGCCCGAGTACAACCTCATGGACCGGAAGGGCTTCGAGGATGACCTGCAGCCGCTGTGCGTGAAGGAACACGTCGGCGTGATCAGTTACTACTCGCTGGCCAGCGGCTTCCTCAGCGGCAAGTACCGCAGCGAAGCCGACCTCGGGAAGAGCGCGGCGCGCGGCGGACGGGTGAAGACGTACCTCGGCGACCGCGGCTACCGCGTCCTCGGTGCGCTCGACCAGGTGGCGGAGGCGCACCGTGCCACGCCCGCGCAAGTCGCGCTGGCCTGGGTCATGGCACAACCCGCCATCGCGGCGGCCATCGCCAGTGCGACATCGGTGGAGCAGTTGGATGACCTTGCAAAGGCGACGTCGCTGGCACTTACCGAGGGCGAACTGGCGACCCTGACGACCGCAAGCGATCCCGTGTAGGAGAGGGCCCCGTCCGATCTACGGGGCCACTTTCCAACGGGTTAGCGTGACGCGACAAGCGAAGCCAGCGCGGCGTTCAGCGTCGCGCTCGGGCGCATGGCGGCGCGCACGCGCTGCATGTCCGGGTGGTAATAGCCACCGATGTCGACGGGCTTGCCCTGCGCGCCGATGAGCTCGCCATTGATCTTCGCCTCGTTCTCTTCCAGCGCCTTCGCCACGCCCGCGAACTTCGCCTTCAGGTCCGCGTCGTCGTCCTGCGCGGCGAGCGCCTGGGCCCAATACAGCGCCAGGTAAAAGTGGCTGCCGCGATTGTCGATCTCGCCGACCTTGCGCGCGGGCGACTTGTTGCTGTCGAGGAAGCGGCCGTTCGCCTGGTCGAGGGTCTTCGCCAGCACGCGGGCGTGGCGGTTGTCGTAACGCTCGGCCAGGTGTTCCAGGGAGGCGGCCAGGGCGAGGAACTCGCCGAGGGAATCCCAGCGCAGGTAGCCCTCTTCCACGAACTGCTGCACATGTTTCGGGGCCGAGCCGCCGGCGCCGGTTTCGAACAGGCCACCGCCAGCCATCAGCGGAACGACGGAAAGCATCTTCGCCGAGGTGCCGAGTTCCATGATCGGGAACAGGTCGGTGAGGTAGTCGCGCAGCACGTTGCCCGTGACGGAGATGGTGTCCTCGCCCTTGCGGATGCGCTCGAGCGAGAACGTCGTTGCGTCGACCGGCGAGAGGATGCGGATGTCGAGGCCGCTCGTGTCGTGGTCCTTGAGGTAGCGCTCGACCTTGGTGATCACCTGCGCATCGTGCGCGCGTGCCTTGTCCAGCCAGAACACCGCCGGCGTCGACGACAGGCGCGCGCGCTGCACGGCGAGCTTCACCCAGTCCTGGATCGGCGCGTCCTTGGTCTGGCACATGCGCCAGATGTCGCCCTGCTCCACCGCGTGCTCGAAGACCACCGAGCCATCGTCGGCGACCACGCGCACGCTGCCGTCGGCTGGCAGCTGGAAGGTCTTGTCGTGCGAACCGTATTCCTCGGCCTTCTGCGCCATGAGGCCCACGTTCGGCACACTGCCCATGGTGGCGGGGTCGAAGGCGCCGTGCGCGATGCAATCGTCGATCACCGCCTGGTAGACGCCGGCGTAGGAACGATCGGGAATGACGGCCTTGACGTCCTGCAGCTTCCCTTCGGCATTCCACATGCCGCCGGAGTCGCGGATCATGGCCGGCATGGAGGCGTCGATGATGACGTCGCTGGGCACATGCAGGTTGGTGATGCCCTTGTCGGAATTCACCATGGCGAGCGCCGGACGGTTGGCGTATTCGGCCTTCAGGTCGGCTTCGATCTCGGCGCGCTTTCCTGCGTCGAGCTTGTCGAGGCGCGCATACAGGTCGCCGATGCCGTTGTTGGCATCGAAGCCCACCTGCTTCAGCGCGTCGGCGTGCTTCGCAAGCACGTCCTTGTAGAACTCGCGCACCACGACGCCGAACATGATCGGGTCGGACACCTTCATCATGGTCGCCTTCAGGTGCAGCGAGAACAGCACGCCCTTCGCCTTGGCGTCGGCGATCTCGGCGTCGATGAAGCTGGCGAGGGCCTTGCGGCTCATCACCGCGGCGTCGACGATCTCGCCGGCCTTGACCGCGACCTTATCCTTCAGCACCTTCGTGCCGCCGTCCTTGCCGACGAATTCGATACGCAGGCTGCCGGCCTTGTCCATGGTCGCGGACGTTTCGCTGCCGTAGAAATCGCCGCCGTCCATGTGGGCGACGTGCGACTTGGAATCGGGGGACCACTTGCCCATGCGGTGCGGATGCTTGCGGGCGTAGTTCTTCACCGAAAGCGGGGCCCGGCGATCGGAATTGCCTTCGCGCAGCACCGGGTTCACGGCACTGCCCATCGCCTTGCCGTAACGGGCGTTGGTTTCTTTGTCTTCCTCGGTGGCCGGCGCGTCGACGTAGTCGGGCAGCGCGTAACCCTGTGCCTGCAGTTCACGAATGGCCGCCTTCATCTGCGGCACGGAGGCGCTGATGTTCGGCAGCTTGATGATGTTCGCGTCCGGCGTCGTGGCCAGTTCGCCCAACTCGGCCAGGTGGTCGCCGATCTTCTGTGCGTCGGTGAGGCGGTCCGGGAACTGCGCCAGGATACGGCCGGCGAGCGAGATGTCGCGCGTTTCCACGGCCACGCCCGCGGTGCCGGCGAAGGCCTCGACGATCGGCAGGAAAGAAGCGGTGGCGAGGAACGGCGCCTCGTCGGTAAGCGTGTAGATGATCTTGGGCGAGCTGGACATGATTCGGCGAGCCTTGTGCTTTGAGTGGGCCAGGTCATGGACTGGAAACCTGTCCATTGTGGCCCGATTGGCGCCGGAGGGGAAAGCGAGCCTGCGATCAGGCTCGCGAGGCGCGCAAGGCCCGGCGCCGCTCCAGCCGCCGTGCCTTGCGCGCCTTCCAGCGCTCCGACAGGCAGGCGAAGATCACATAGAGGGCGGGCGTGGACAGCAGCGTGAGGCTCTGCGAGATGACCAGGCCGCCGATCATCGCGATGCCCAGCGGCCGGCGGAGTTCCGCCCCCTCGCCCAGGCCGATCGCCAGCGGCGTCGCCGCGAGGATCGCGACCATCGTGGTCATCATGATCGGGCGGAAGCGGACCAGGCAGGCCTCGCGGATCGCCTCCTTGTAGCTCAGGCCGTGGTCGCGCTGGGCCACCAGGGCGAAGTCGATCATCATGATCGCGTTCTTCTTCACGATGCCGATCAGCAGTACCAGCGCGATCATCGCCACGACCGACAGTTCGGTATCGGTGATGACCAGCGCGGCCAGCGCGCCCACGCCCGCGGCCGGCAGCGTGGAGATGATCGTGACCGGGTGGATCAGGCTCTCGTAGAGCATGCCCATGAGCAGGTAGACGACGATGATCGCCGCGAGGATCAGCAGGGGCATGTTGCTCTGCGCCTGCTGGAAGCGGCCGAAGCTGCTGTCGGCATCGAGGCGGATGTTGCCGGGCATGCGCATGCCTTCCACCGTCTTCTGGATGATCTCCATGGCCTCGCCCATGCTCACGTTCGGCGCGAGGTTGAAGCTGACGCTCATGCTCGTGTACTGGTCCTCGTGCACGACCTGGGTCGGCGCGAGACCGGGCTCCTGCCGGGTCAGGGCCGACATGGGCACCATGGCGCCGGATTTCGAGCGAACGTAAAGCTGGTTCAGCGCCTCCGGTGTCGCAGCCATCTGCGGCAAGGCGTTGACGATGACGCGGTACTGGTTGATGTCCGAATAGATGGTGGACACGGCGCGCTGGCCGAAGGCGTTGTACAGCGCCCCATCGATGTCGCCGATGCCCACGCCGAGGCGTGCGGCCGTATCGCGGTCGATCACCATGTTCTGGCGCAGGCCGGCCGCATCGATGTCGCTGCCGACATCCTTCAGCATCGGGTTCTTCTTCAGCGCGTCGACCAGCTTCGGTATCCACAATTGCAGCTCGGCCACGTCGTCGCCCTTCAGCGACACCGAATACTGCCCGCCTTGCGAATTGCCGCCGCCACCGCCCGTGGGCAGGTCCTGGATCGGACGCAGGCGCAGGTTGAGGTCGGGAAACTTGTTGGCCTTCGCCGAGAGACGATCGAGCGCGACGAAGGTGCTGTCCTTGCGTCCCTCCGCCATCGTCCTCAGTTCGATATTGAAGAAGCCGCTCGAGCCGGTGCGACTGGTTCCCAGGCGGGAGCCGACGGCCTTCACGTCCGGATCGTCCAGGAGCATCTCCGTGATGCGCGCCTGTCGCGTCTTCATCTCGCCGAAGGAGACGGTGGAACTCGACGTCGCGCGGGCGCCGATGAGGCCGGTGTCCTGCGGCGGGAAAAACCCGCCCTTCACCATGCCGGCGAGGACGATGGTGATGCCGATCAGGATCAGCGGCGTCAGTGCCATGAGCAGCGCGTGGCGCAGCGTCCAGTCCAGCGCCCTGCGGTACGCGCCGAGCAGGCGCGCGTGCCCGCGCTCGAGCGCCCGGCCGAGCCGCGACTCCGGCTTGTCGTCCTTGTGCGCGGTGAGGAAATGGGCGCAGAGCGACGGCGTGAGTGTCAGCGACACCAGCGCCGAGACGACGATGGCCGACACCAGGGTGACGGTGAATTCCTTGAAGAACATGCCGATGACGCCAGGCGCCAGCAGCAGCGGGATGAAGACGGCGACCAGCGAGCCGGTGATCGAGACGATGGTGAAGCCGATCTCGCGTGCGCCGAGCAGCGCCGCCTCGAAACGGGGGATGCCTTCGTCCATGTGGCGGATGACGTTCTCGATGACCACGATGGCGTCGTCGACCACGAAGCCGATGGCGATCACCAGCGCCAGGAGCGTGAGGTTGTTGAGCGTGTAACCGAACGCATACATCGCGATGAACGCGCCAGCCAGCGACAAGGGCACGGCCAGCCCCGCGATCAGGGTCGGCGCCAGCCGGCGCAGGAACAGCGCCATCGTCATGATGACCATGGCGAGGCTGATCAGCAGCGTGGCCTGCACCTCGTGCAGCGACGCGCGGATGGTCGGCGTGCCGTCGAAGAAGGAATGCAGTTGCACGCCCCCCGGCAGCCACGTCTGCATCTGCGGCATCAGCGCCTTCACCCGGTCCACCGTCTCGATGACGTTGGCATCGGCCTTCTTGTACACGTACATCAGGATGCCGGGGCGGCCGTTGAACCACGCGGCCTGGTAGGCGTCCTGCTGTCCGTCGTAGACCTTGGCGATATCGGAGAGGCGGATCGGCACGCCGTCTTTCACGCCGATGATGAGCTTGGCGAACTCGTCGGCCTTGTGCAGCGAGTCGGTCGCGGTGACGGCCATCGTCGTATGGCCGTCGCTGAGGAAACCTTGCGGCGAGGTGACGTTGGCGGCGGTAAGGGCATTGCGCAGCTGGTCGGGCGAGAGGCCCATGGCATTCAACGCACGCAGGTTCACGTCCACGCGGATGGCCGGCGTCGCGCTGCCGGCGATGTCGACGGTGGCGATGCCTTCCTGCTGGCGCAGGCGCTGGGCCAGGACCGAATCCGCCACGTTGTAGAGGTCGGTAGGCGCCACGGTGTCCGAAGTCAGCGCCAGCACGATGATCGGGTCGTCGTTCGGATTGGCCTTGGTGTACGACGGCTGGTTCAGCAGGCCCGACGGAAGGTCGGGCTGGGCCGCATTGATCGCCGCCTGAACGTCGCGCGCCGCGGAATCGATGTTCACGCCGTTCTGGAAGAACAGCAGCACGAAGGTACTGCCCTCGGAGCTGTTCGAGCGCATCGATTCCACGCCCGGCACCTGGCCGAGATGGCGCTCGAGCGGTGCGGCCACGGTCGAGGCCATCGTGCTCGCGTCGGCGCCCGACTGCGACGCCTGGACAAAGATCGCGGGGAACTGGATGTTCGGAAGCGCCGCGACGCCGAGGAGGGCGTAACAGATGATGCCGACCGCGAAGATGCCGATGGCGAGCAGCGACGTGCCGATGGGGCGACGGATGAACGGGCCGGAGATATTCATGGCGCGGGGAGGCTTGTCGGGGGCATGGGAAAGCGGGGCATCCGAACCCTAACGCGCCAGCCGGAAAAAGGTTTCGCCGGGCGGCGAACCGTCCGGCGAAAAGGGTGCTTCGGTGGCCTTCGGACTGACCGTCATCAGCCCGCGGCTTGGGGTTGGGCGTCGTGCGCCAGGGCGCGTCGTCGCTTCCGCTCGGCCAGCCAGTCGGAGAACCGTTCCATGTACAGGTAGATCACGGGCGTGGTGTAGAGCGTCACAAGCTGCGAGAGCAGCAGGCCGCCGACGATCGACACGCCCAGGGGCTTGCGCAATTCCGACCCGATGCCATTGCCCAGGGCCAGCGGCAGGGCGCCGAGCAGCGCTGCCGCGGTGGTCATCATGATCGGGCGGAAGCGCAGGAGGCAGGCGCGACGGATGGCGTCGGCCGCATTCATGCCGGTGCGCTTCGCCTCGATGGCGAAGTCGATCATCATGATCGCGTTTTTCTTCACGATGCCGATCAGCAGCACGATGCCGACGATGCCGTCCACGGAGAGGCTCATGCCGCAGAGGAGCAGCGCCAGCAGCGCGCCCACGCCCGCCGGCGGAAGCGTGGAGATGATCGTCAGCGGATGGATGTAGCTCTCGTACAGCACGCCCAGCACGATGTAGATGACGATGATCGACGCGAGGAGCAGCAGTACCTCGTCGCCCACCGAGGACGAGAATTCCGCCGCCTTGCCAATGAACTGTCCGCGCACCTGCGGCGGGAAGTTCAGATCCTTCTCCACCTCATGGATCGCGTCCACCGCGGTGGACAGCGAATAGCCCGGCGCGAGGTTGAACGAGATGGTCACCGAAGGCAGCTGCTGCAGGTGGCTGACCACCAGCGGCGCGCTGGTTACCTGGGCGCTGGCGAGTGCCGCCAGGGGAATCGTGCCGCCGACACCAACCTGGAAGCCCACGTTGCCGGTGTTGCCGATACCCGCCGGAGTGGCCGAGTTGCTCGACGCGAGCTGGCCGAAGCTGGTGGCGTTCGAACCGGTGAGGGCACCGTTGCCGTTGCCGCGCACGGTCAGCTTGTTGAGCAGGTCCGTGCTGTTGCGGTACTCCGGCGACACCTCCAGCACTACGCGGTACTGGTTGAGCTGGGTGAAGATCGTCGAAATCTGGCGCTGGCCATACGCGTCGTACAGCGTGTCGTCGATCGTCTGCACCGGCACGCCGAGGCGGCTGGCGCTGTCGCGATCGATCGTCAGCTTCAGCGCATTGCCCTTATCGGCGAGGTTGTTGTCCACGTCCGCCAGTTCCGGCCGCTTGCGCAGCGCGGATGTCATCTGCTGTGCATAGCCGGCCAGCTCGGTCGAATTCACGTCCGACATCGAGTACTGGTATTCGGTGGCCGAGACCTGGCTGTCCAGCGTCACGTCCTGCACCGGCTTCAGGTAAAGGGCCACGCCCGCCACCTGCGACACCGACTTCTGCAGGCGCGGCAGCACCTCGTCGAGGCCGTCGCGATCGCCGCGGTCCTTCAGCACCAGCGAGATCTGGCCCTGGTTGAGGGTGGGATTGATCGAGCCCGCGCCGATGAAGGCGGCGACGCCGGCCACGGCGGGATCCTTGGCCAGCGCATCGGCCACGGCCTTCGTGCGCAGTTCCATCTGCGGGAAAGCCACGTTCTGGTCGGCCTGCACGACGGCCGTGATGAGGCCGGTGTCCTGCTCGGGGAGCAAACCCTTGGGGATGACGATGTACAGCACGACCGTCAGCGCGACGCTGAGGCCGGCCACGATCATGGTCAGAGGCCGATGGTCGAGGACCCAGTCCAGGCTGCGGCCGTAACCCTCGACGATGCGCGACCACGTGGTGTGTTTGCCGGCGGCCGCGGCGTGCTCGTGCGCATCCTCGGCGTCGGGCAGCTGGTCCGCCCGCAGCAGGTACGCGCACATCATCGGCGTGAGCGTCAGGGATACCAGCATCGAGATCGTCACCGCGATCGTCAGCACCCAGGCGAACTCGTGGAAGAGTCGGCCGGTGACGCCGGGCATCAGCAGCAGCGGCAGGAAGACCGCGACCAGCGACACGGTCAGCGACAGCACCGTGAAGCCGATTTCCTTCGCGCCCACCTCGGCGGCCGTCTTCGCATCCTGGCCCTGCTCGATGTAACGGACGATGTTCTCGATCATGACGATCGCGTCGTCCACCACGAAGCCGGTGGCGACCGCCAGCGCCATCAGCGAGAGGTTGTCCAGCGACATCCCGGCGAACGCCATCACGCCGAACGTGCCCATCAGCGACAGCGGCACGGCGACCGACGGGATCACCGTGGCCCACAGGCGGCGCAGGAAGACGAAGATCACCGCCACGACGAGGCAGATCGTGAGGATGAGCGTGAACTGCACGTCCTCGACAGAGGCACGGATGGTGATGGTGCGGTCCGAGAACACCTTCAGGTGCACATCGGCGGGCAGCACCTTCTGCAGGTCCGGAATGGTCTCGCGGATCTGCTGCACCGTCTGCACGATGTTGGCGCCAGGCTGGCGGCGGATGTCGAGCAGGACCGCGGGCTTGCCGTTGGCCCACGCGGCGAGCTGGTCGTTCTCCACGCCGTCGACCACGTTCGCCACGTCGGACAGGCGCACGGGGGCGCCGTTCTTGTAGCTGATGATCGTGCCCTTGTACTCGGCGGCATCCACCAGCTGGTCGTTCGTGCCGATGCTGTACGACTGCGTCTTGCCGTTGAGCGTGCCCTTGGGCGCGTTGACGTTGGCCTGGGTGAGCGAGCTGCGCACGTCCTCCATGGTCAAGCCGAGGTTGGCCAGCTGCGCCGGGTTCACCTGGATGCGCACGGCGGGGCGCACGTTGCCGGCGATGGACACCAGGCCCACGCCCTGCACCTGCGAGAGCTTCTGCGCCAGGATGGAATCGGCGTAGTTGTTGACGTCACGCAGCGGACGGCTTTCCGAGGTGAGCATCAGCGTCATGATCGGCGCGTCGGCCGGATTCACCCGGTTGTACACCGGCGGATACGGCAGGTTGTTCGGCAGCGTGCCGCGCGCCTGGTTGATCGCCGCCTGCACGTCCTGCGCCGCGATATCGATGTCGCGGTCCATGTTGAACTGCAGGATGATCGTCGACAGACCGGCCGACGAGTCCGAACTCATCATGTTGAGGCCGGAGATCTGGCCGAAATTGCGCTCCAGCGGCGTCGTGATCAGCGCGGCCATCGTGCTGGCGCTGGCACCCGGGTATTGCGTGGTGACGACCAGGCTCGGCGCGTCGATCTCCGGCAGCGCCGACACCGGCAGCTGGCGATAGCCGAGGATGCCGAGCAGCAGCACCGCCACCATGAGCAGTGACGTGGCGATCGGCCGGCGAATGAAGAGTGTCGAGAAACCCACGGTGTGATCCTGGTGTCGGGACCTTGCGGTCCATGGTCGGCGCGCCCGTCGTGGGCGCGCCGCGCGCTATCAGCGGCGTCCGCCCTGGCGGCCCTGGCCCTTCTTGGCAGCCGCCTTCTGCAACTCCTCGGCCGTCGGCGCGGCGGGCACCTGTCCCGGCGCCAGCGGCTGCACCTTCGAGCCCGGCTTCAGGCGGAACTGGCCTTCGGTGACCACCTTTTCGCCCAGCTTCAGGCCCTTGCCGATGAGGACGTGGCTGTCACCGACCTCGCTCGCCGTTTCCACCGCCTGCATCTTGACCGTGTTGTCGCCCTGCACGAGGTAGACATAGTCGCCGTCGGGACCGCGCTGCACGGCCTGGGCCGGCACCACGAGTCCACCCTTCACCGTGCGGACCTTCACCCGCGCGTTCACGAACTGCCCCGGCCAGAGCTCGGTCTTCTGGTTGTCGAACAGCGCGCGCAGGCGAAACGTGCCCGTCGTGGTGTCGATGGCGTTGTCGATGACGTCCAGGCGCCCGGTGGACATGACGTGGGCGTCGATGCGGTCGAGCGCGTCCACTTCCAGCGGCGTGGCGGGGTCCTCGCGCATGGCGCTGCGGACAAGGTCGAGGTTCTTCTCGGGGAGGTTGAACGAGACGTAGATCGGATGGACCTCGGTGAGGGTCACGATCGTGTCGGACGTTGCGACGATGTTGCCCACGTCCACGGCGCGGATGCCGGCGAGGCCGTCGATCGGGGCGACGACCTTGGTGAAGCCGAGCTGCACCTGCGAGGCGCGGATGGAGGCCTGGTCGGCCACGACCGTCGCCGCGGCCTGGTCGAGGGTGTTCTTGAGGTTGTCCAGGTCCTGCTTGGACACGTACTGCTGGCCGCCCTTGCTGACCAGGTTCTGCGACCGCTCGAGGTTGTTCTTCGCGGTGGCCGCGGCAGCCTGGTCCTGGCGCAGCTTCGCCACGGCCTGGTCGTACTGCGACTGGATCGTGCGCGGGTCGATCTCGGCGATGACGTCGCCCGCCTTCACTTCCTGGCCTTCCTGGAAGTTCAGCTTCATCAGCTGGCCGCCCACCTGCGGGCGCACGACCACCGAGTTACGTGCCTGCGCGGTGCCGGTGGCGACGAGGTAGACGGGCACGTCCTGGGACGCCACGGGAACGACGGTCACCGGCACGGGCGGCTGGTCGCCCTGCCCCTCGCCGTTGGTCTTGCCTTGTGCATTGGCGTCGCCACCGTGGTGGCCCAGGCGCGGCACGACAAAAATGCCCGCAACCACCACAACCACGATGACCGCCAGCGCGATCTTCCAAAAACGCGACATGCAACACTCCCAGATGAATAGCCGGACGGCCTCACAGTTCCGTCCGATGCGGCCTGCGCCACGGGGGTTTATACCCGTAAAAGGTGAATGATAGACGGCGCCAATATAGGTGTACGGGAACGGAATTGAACAATGCCGGTTGACAGGGGTATGCCATGACTGACGGCATGTCTCGAAATCCCATCCCCTGCCATCGTCGGAATCGGGACCGCTGACTCGCGCGGAGGTTCCGCTATACTCGCTGGGTTCGACGCCGCGCGTAGCGGCCGGCAGGCACGCCGGATCCCGGGGAGGGGGACGGCACACCCAAAACCAGTGGAGTCAATGCGTGAGCGGTTCTCCGAGCAAGTCCGACCAGAACTTCATGCGTCAGTTCTCATGGCTGACCGCCGGCCTCAGTGTCCTGGCCCTGGTCCTGATGGTCATCGCGTATACCATCTACAGCAACATCCCGAAGGAACAGGATCCGGCGGTAGCCAAGCGCACCGAGGCCCGGATCGCGCCCGTCGGCGGGGTGTACGCCGGTGACACGGGCCGTGCCGCGATGCTGGCCGCCCAGGAAGCCGCGGCCAAGGCCGCCGCCTCGCAGGTCGCCTACGGCGGCAGCACCGACGGCAAGACCATTTACGACAACCTCTGCCACAGCTGCCATACGGCCGGCGTGGCCGGGGCGCCGAAGCTGGGGGACAAGGGCGCCTGGTCGGCCCGCGTGGCCGAAGGCCTCGCCACCCTCACCAAGCACGCCATCGAGGGCTATACCGGCCCGGACGGGAACCACATGCCGGCCAAGGGCGGCAATCCCGCCCTCACCGACGAGCAGGTCACCAACACCGTCAAGTGGATGGTCGACCAGGCGAAGTAACCGCCAACGGCGGTTATTTCTCCCCGTCGCGGACGCGCTCTTCGACGGCGTCCGCCTCGAAGAGCTGCTGCAGGTCGTGCAGCGCTTCCTTGCTCGTCTGCACCAGCGCGGTCTCGTCGTCGTAGACGAGGTACTGCGCCCGTAGCACCTGGTCGTCATGCTTGCGGAACCGCTCGATGCGGTTCTCGGCGACGTCCGAACTCATCCCAAGCGACTCCAGCACGTGGCGGGTCATCTCGAGGCTCGAGTAGAAGGTTTCGCGCACCGGGTCGTCGACGCCGATGTCCATGAGGCGGAACACGTGCTGGCGATTGCGCGCACGGGCCACGATCTTCAGGTGGGGGTACTGCCGGCGGACGAGCCGCGCGGTGCGCAGGTTCGCTTCCGGATCGTCCGTCGCGATGACGAAGACCTCGGCCTTGTCGGCCTGCGCGGCACGCAGCATCTCCGGGCGCGCCGGATCGCCGAAGAACAGCGACGTACCGCCGAAGCGGCGTGACGTGTCCACCTGCTCCACCGAACTTTCCAGCGCGACGAACTGGATCCCCTGGGCGCGCAGGATGCGGGCGACGATCTGCCCCATCCGCCCGAAGCCGGCGATGATCACCCGCGGCGTATCCGTCTCGATGGCATCGAATTCACGATCGGGCTTGCGCACGCGCTCCGTCATCAGCCGCGCGGCGATGAGGACGAGCAGCGGCGTCACCGCCATCGACAGCGAAATGGCCATCACCATCAGTCCGCGCTGGCTGTCGGTGATGAGGCGGTTCTGCTGGGCCAGGTTGAGGATGACGAAGGCGAACTCGCCGCCGCAGGCGAGCACCGCGGCCAACCGTACCGCGTCCGCGGTCGTGAGCGCGCCGACGAGCTTGCCCAGGGGCATGATCAGCAGCGCCTTCACCGCCAGCAACAGGCCCAGCATGCCCAACACCAGCAGGGGCTTGTCGACCAGCATGGCCAGGTCCACCGACATGCCGACGCTGATGAAGAACAGGCCGAGCAGCAATCCCTTGAATGGCTCGATGTTCGATTCGAGCTCGTGCCGGTACTCCGAGTCCGCGAGCAGCAGACCGGCGAGGAAGGCGCCGAGGGTCGTCGAGATGCCCGCGAGTTCCATCAGCCACGCCGTGCCCATGACGACCAGCAGCGCGGTGGCCGTGAAGACCTCGGTGCTCTTCGCGCGCGCCACGAAGCGGAAGACGTGGCGCAACAGCAGCCGGCCGCCGACGATCACCGCGAGGATGGTGCCGACCACGCGGAGGACGCTCATGAGGTCGGGCGCGTGGGCGTCACGCGCGATCGTGCCGCCCAACAGGGCGACGGCCGCGATCAACGGAATCGCCGCGAGGTCCTGGAACAACAGGATGGCGAACGCCTGGCGACCATAGACGGTGCCGGCTTCCTTGCGCTCGGCGAGGATCTGCAGACCGAACGCCGTGGAGGACAACGCCAGGCTGCCGCCGACGATCACCGCGGCCTTCCAGGTGAGACCGAACAGGAAGTAGCCGATCGCGCCCAAGGCCAGCGCGCAGGT
Source organism: Luteibacter sp. NPDC031894 (assembly GCF_050273135.1). Lineage (NCBI taxonomy): Bacteria > Pseudomonadati > Pseudomonadota > Gammaproteobacteria > Lysobacterales > Rhodanobacteraceae > Luteibacter > Luteibacter sp. NPDC031894. The sequence goes on from NZ_JBNNMV010000002.1 coordinate 222,801, forward strand.
GAGCACCTGGAGGCTGCCGCTGCCGAAAACGGCGCGGCGCATGACCCACAGGCGCGACGGCGACAATTCCAAGCCGATGACGAACAGCATCAGCACGACGCCGAAGTCGGAAATGGTCGCGACGCCTTCGGTGTCGCTGATGAGGCCCAGCACCGATGGGCCGATGACCACACCGGCGAGGAGGTAACCGAGGACGGCACCGAGGCGGAAGCGCTTGGTGAGCGGGACGGCGATCACCGTCGCGAGCAGGAAAACGACCGCCGTCTCAAGGAAATGATGCCCGTCCATCCCGACTCCCGAAGTATCGTCCGGATTATGTCATGGGGAGGAGCGCGGGTTTTGGCGATTCCTGTGGGAGCTATCCCTTCAGCCAGCGCGCCACGTCGATCGCGAAATACGTGAGGATCGCATCGGCACCGGCGCGCTTCATCGACAGCAGCGATTCCATCACCACGGCCTTCTCGTCCACCCAGCCGTTCTGCGCGGCGGCCTTGATCATCGCGTACTCGCCGCTCACCTGGTAGACGAAGGTCGGCGCGCCGAAGGTGTCCTTCACGCGGCGCAGGATGTCGAGGTAAGGCAGGCCCGGCTTCACCATCACGGCGTCGGCGCCCTCGGCGAGGTCGAGCTCCACCTCGCGCAGGGCTTCGTCACTGTTGCCGACGTCCATCTGGTAGGTGTGCTTGTTGCCCTTGCCGAGGTTGGCGGAGGAACCCACCGCGTCGCGGAAGGGTCCATAGAAGCTGGACGCGTATTTCGCGGAATACGCGAGGATGCGAGTGTGGATGTGGCCCGCCTCTTCCAGCGCTTCGCGGATGGCGCCGATTCGGCCGTCCATCATGTCGGAGGGGGCGATGAAATCCATGCCCGCCTCGGCCTGCGCCAGCGACATCTTGATCAAGGCTTCGACCGTCGGGTCGTTCATCACGTAACCGTCGGCGTCGATAAGGCCGTCCTGGCCGTGCGTCGTGTACGGATCCAGGGCCACGTCGCCGATGAGGCCCAGCTCCGGGAAACGGCGCTTCAGCTCGCGGGTGGCGCGCTGGAACAGGCCCTCCGGGTTCCAGGCTTCGCGCGCGTCTTCGGTCTTGACCGATGCATCCACGGAAGGGAACAAGGCCAGCGCCGGAATGCCCAAGGCGACGCATTCCGCGGCCAGTTTCACGAGCTCGTCGATCGACAGGCGCTCCACGCCCGGCATCGACGGCACCGGCTGGCGCACGCCTTCGCCGTCCACCACGAAGGCGACCATGATGAGGTCGGACACGGTCAGGACGGTCTCGCGCATCAGCGCGCGGGAGAAGGCGTCGCGGCGCATGCGACGCATGCGAACGGCAGGAAAGGTCATGGGACGAGCCTGTTCATTGGCGATCCACCCATTTTACTCCCCGCGGCCGCGTCGTCGGGGGACAAGGCGTCGCAGGTGGTCGGAAGCCGCGGCGACGCCCGCCGGCTCAGGCGTCGATGCGCGCCGTGCTCTCCGGATCGAAGAAGTGCAGTCGTTCCGGGTGGAAGCCCAGGCCGACGGCGGTATCCGGACGGATGCTCGAATGCGGCGGCACGCGCGCGACCAGTTCCGCGTCGCCGTGGCGCATGTTGAGGAAGACCTCGTTACCGACCGGCTCGACGACCTCGACATGCGCACGGAGGCGCTCCTCCACGCCTGCATGGTCGTCCACGGTGAGCAGGTCTTCCGGACGGAGGCCCACGATGATCGGCTTGTCCACGTACGCCGCAAGACCCGGTGCGTCGGCCGCGAGTGCGATCGCCTGGTCTTTCATCTCCAGGCGCAGGCCGTCCGAGCGGCGCAGCGTGCCGTGGAAGAGGTTCATCGCCGGGCTGCCCAGGAACCCCGCCACGAACAGGTTCGCCGGCGTGTTGTAGAGGTTCATCGGCGTGTCGAGCTGCTGCACCACCCCACCATTGAGCACGACGATGCGCTGGCCGAGCGTCATGGCCTCGATCTGGTCGTGGGTGACGTAGACCATGGTCGCACCGAGGCGCCGGTGGATGCGCGCGATCTCGACGCGGGTGGACAGGCGCAATTTCGCGTCGAGGTTCGACAGGGGCTCGTCGAGCAGGAACACCGAAGGATCGCGAACCAGCGCGCGGCCGAGCGCCACGCGCTGCCGCTGCCCGCCCGAGAGCGCTGCCGGGCGATGGTCCAGCCGTTCGTTCAGGCCCAGCATGTCCGACGCAACGGCCACGCGCTTATCGATCTCCTCTCGCGCCACGCCGCGCAGGCGCAGGCCGAAACCGAGGTTTTCGCGGACCGTCATATGCGGGTACAGCGCGTAGTTCTGGAACACCATCGCAATGTCGCGGTCCTTCGGTGCCACGTCGTTGACCACGCGGCCACCGATGCTCATGGTGCCGCCGGAGATCGATTCCAGCCCGGCGATCATGCGCAGGAGTGTGGTCTTGCCGCAGCCGGAGGGCCCCACCAGCACCAGGAGCTCGCCATCGGCGATCTCGAAGGTCGCCTCCTTCAGTGCCACGTGCCCGTTGGGATAAACCTTGCGCACCTTGTCGAGGCGAACCGCTGCCATCACATCTCTCCGTTGGCGTCCGGGGCTGTCAGGCAAGAGCCTGCCATTGCCCCGGGCAATAAGGTATTCTGCCGACGTAATCGTTTACATCAAAGCCTCGGCCTGGACCCGTGTCTCTGTAGGCCTCCGCCGGGTCCAGAGTAAGCCTTCACTAGACGTCAGCCCCCGCGCGAGGCACCCTTGCGTGCTTCCGTGACACGACAGGTTCTCCAACATGGCCAACGTTAGCGCCCCGGCGCCGACCCTGCTCGCCGACCTCGGCGGCACCAACGTGCGCTTCGGCATCGCCCATCCGGATGAGGACGAACCGCTCATCCAGGAAAGCATCCGGCGCTACCACGTCAAGGACTACGCCTCCCTGGGCGACGCGGCCCAACAGTACTTCAAGGAAACCGGCCACCAGGCGCAGCGCGCGATCATCGCCGCCGCGGGCCGCATCGACAACGGCGAGACCGTCAAGGTCACCAATAATCCCTGGGCCATCTCGGCAAAGAACCTCACCAAGGAACTCGGCCTCGAGTGGGTCCACCTCGTCAACGACTTCGCCGCCCAGTCGATGGCGGTGATGCTGATGAGCGACAAGCCGGACGCCGAGGGCCACGTCGACCTGGTCCAGGTCGGCCACTCGCCGATCCCGAAGATCGGCAGCAAGGAAGAACAGACCTTCGTCGTCGTCGGGCCGGGTACCGGTCTCGGCGTCGGCGGCCTCCTGATCCGCGGCGACAAAGTGAGCGTGCTGCAGACCGAAGGCGGCCACGCCGGCTTTGCCGCGCACAGCGCGGAAGACATCGAGATCCTCAAGGTGCTCAACCTGCGTTACGGGCGCGTGTCGAACGAGCGCCTCATCAGCGGCGCCGGCCTCGTGAACCTCTACACGGCCATCTGCGAGATCGCCGGGCAGAAGCCTGACGAGACGATCACGCCCGAAGAGATCACCCGCCGCGCCACGGACGAAACCTGCGCCATGTGCGGCCGTGCCGTGGAAACCTTCGCCGGCATCTTCGGCAGCGTCGCCGGCGACCTTGTGCTGACGCTGGGCGCGTGGGACGGCGTCTATCTCACCGGCGGCATGACGCCGATCCTCCTGCCGTGGATCCAGAAGGGCCACTTCCGCGAGCGCTTCGAGGCCAAGGGTCGCTTCCGCGACACGATGGAAGCAGTGCCCACGCAGGCGATCATGAACCCGGAGCCCGGCCTCATCGGCGGCACGGCGCTGGCGATCGTCGAAGCGGGTGGTACGCCGCTCAGGCGTTGATCAAAGACGCCGTGTCATGCAGCGCGCAAATGCACTCCTAACGCGCGCATGACGCGCATCACGGTTGCGAATTCCGGATTGCCTTCCGATGAGAGGGCTCGATAGAGCCCTTCGCGGGAGATACCCGTGGCTCTCGCCACGCTGCTCATCCCACGCGCACGCGCGATATCTCCAAGGGCCGCCCGAACCAAGCTGCCGTCACCGGGATCGTCGTCCAGGCACGCATTGAGGTAAGCCGTCTGGTCTGCCTCGGTACGCACATGGTCGACGGCGTCCCAGCGGGTGAATTTCTCTTTCATGCCTTCGTGTCCCATGCATTCGCTATGGTGATCGCATGCGCGCCATCGCAAGACGGTCGCGAAGGGTGCCGATCCAAAGCGCTCACGCGCGACGCTGGGCGTAGCTCAGGCGGACGGCGCCAGCAAGGCATCCAGATCGCTTTCGTCGAAGCTGAGGCGTTCGCGGCTGCCGCCACCTTCGAGGACGGCGTCGGCGAGTTCCGCCTTGCGTGCCTTCAGCTCCTCGATGCGCTCTTCCACCGTGCCGGCGGTGATCAGGCGGTAGACGAAGACCGGCTTGTCCTGGCCGATGCGGTGCGCGCGATCGCTCGCCTGGGCTTCGGCGGCAGGATTCCACCACGGGTCGTAATGGATGACCGTGTCCGCGCTGGTGAGGTTGAGGCCGACGCCACCGGCCTTCAGGGAGAGGAGGAACAGCGGCACTTCGCCTTCCTGGAATCGCTGCACGGGTTCGGCGCGGTCGCGCGTTTCGCCGGTGAGGGTGACGTAGCTGATGCGACGGCGATCGAGTTCGGCGGCAATGAGCTTCAGCATCTCGGTGAACTGACTGAAGAGCAGCACCCGCCTGCCCTCCGCGAGCAGCGCGGGAAGCATGTCCATCAACAGTTCGAACTTCGCCGATTCACGCACGCCGCGTGCCGCTTCCAGTTTCACCAGGCGCGGATCGCAACAGACCTGGCGCAGCTTCAGCAGCGCGTCCAGCACCACGATGCCGCTGTGCGCGATACCGCGCTGTGCGATGACCTCGCGCAACTCCTCCGCCAGTGAAAGGCGCAGGCTTTCATAGAGGTCGCGCTGCCTCGGCTCCATCACCACGCGACGGGTGATTTCCGTCTTCGCCGGCAATTCAGACGCCACCTGTGCCTTCGTGCGGCGCAGGATGAAGGGGGCGATGCGGCGATTGAGCCGCTCCTGGCATTCCAGGTCCTGGTGTTTCTCGATCGGAAGGCGGTAATGGCGGCGGAACGCGCCCTCGTCGCCCAGCAGGCCCGGCACGGCGAGGTCGATCTGCGACCACAGTTCGCCGAGGTGGTTTTCCAGCGGCGTGCCGGTGAGGCAGAGGCAGCGCGGCACCTTCAACGTGAGCAGCGCGCGGCGCGCCTGCGTGCGCGGGTTCTTGACCTGCTGCGCTTCGTCCAGCACGACCAGCGCGAAGTCCTGTTTCTTCAGCGTGTCGACGTCGCGAGGCAAGAGCGCGTAGGTGGTGAGGATGACGTCGTGCTCGGGAATGCGCGCGAAGGTTTCCGCGCGTTGCGGCCCATGCAGGGCGAGCAACGTCAGGCCCGGCGCGAAGCGCGCGACCTCGGAAATCCAGTTCGGCACGAGGCTGGTCGGCACGACCACCAGCGCGGGCGACGTGAGGTTGCCGCTTTCCTTCAGCGCAAGCAGGTGGGTGATCAGCTGCAGCGTCTTGCCGAGGCCCATGTCGTCCGCAAGCACGCCACCCGTGCCGGCTTCGGCGAGCGCGTTCATCCAGCGCAAGCCATCGCGCTGGTAGCCGCGCAGTTCGGCACGCAGGCCGTCGGGTATCGCATCGCTGGCGCGCTCGGCCGCCTCGCGCAGGCGGCGGGTGAAGCCGCGCAGACGTTCGGGCGCTTCGAACGAACCGCCGCTGGGCAAGGCCTGGGCGAGTTCCTCGAGGCGACCGGCCTGCACGCGCGGCAGGTGCAACTGCTGGCGCGGCTTCTCCAGGTATTCCGCGAGGGGCGCGAGCAGGCCGCGCAATTCCTTCAGCCGGACCGGCACGCGACGTCGCTCGTCGACGGGGGCGTACCAGACCGAATCCTCGGCCTCGCCCGGCATCGGGCTGAGGCTCAACTGGTGCTCGGCGAGCGCCTGCGCGACCGCGGGCAGCAGGTTCACGCGCTTGCCTTCGACCTCGATGCCGATCTCCAGGTCGAAGGCACGATCGGCGTCATCCTCGTGGGCCTGGCCGTACCAGCGCACGGGGCCTTCCAGTACCTCGAACGGGAAACTCGGTGCGTACTCGAGCTGGAAGCCGTCGGCTTCGAGCTTGGGCCGCAGCGCCAGCCAGCGCGCCGGGGTATTCACCTCGAGCGCGCCTGCATACCCCTTGCCGGGGAACAGCCACGCGTCGTCAGGCAGCGTGTCGGCCATGTCCCAGGGCAAACCCTCGGTATCCACCGCCGGGTTGAGGCCGGCCGTCTCGAGGGTCTCCATCGTCGCCAGTTCTTCGGCGCGGCGACGGGTGATTTCGAGCAACGCACCGTTGCGCACGCGGCGAACCAGGGGCTCGCCGCCGCGGCCGGGAAGGCGCTCGCCGGCGTAATCGAAGGCCAGACGTCCATAAGCAAGTGGCGGCGTGCCAGCAGCCAGCCGGGCGTGACGCGTCAGGGCATGCAGCACGAGCACCGGGCGCGGCGACACCTCGGCGCGACGCACCTCTCCGAAAACCTGCGGCTCCGGCACACGGGGGCCCATGCGCGTCGCCTCGAGCCCGGCGCGGAACGCCGGGGTGTTTTCCGGCGGCAGTGGCGGCAGGTCGAGCCAGCCGCTCTCTTCCGCGTCACCCTCGAGGAGGCCGACTTCGGCGTGCTCCGCGTCGAGGAACCACAGCGAACCCACCCGGAACAGGCGCTGGCTGGCGGGCACGTCGGGAAGGAGCTTCTGGCTACCGTCCTTTTCCAGGTTCCAGCGCCAGCGCAGCGGTTGCGGCTTGCCGCGAGAAAGTTGCAGGCCGGCAACGCCGCCGAAGAAGCACGGGGCGCTCTCGAGCACCTCGGCCAGGAGCTGGTCGCCCAGCTCGCCGGTGAAACGCGCGTAGCTGCGGCTCTTGCGCAAGGTCTGGGGCAGGCCCAGCAGCGTCGCGGCGAGGCGCTTCTCGACGACGGTCAGCGCCGTGTCCGCGAGGTGCCGGCTGTCGAGGGGTAGCGGACGCGAATAGCGCCCGTCGGGCCCCAGCGTCAGAAGGACGGGAGCGACGTCGAGGCGAGCCGCCGGCTCGTGATCGTCATTGATGCCTTCAAGGAAGAAGCCCAACACGGCACGCTCGGACGCCACCGGGCGCGTCGTGCTGCCCAGTGCCCGCTGCCACGCCTGTGGCAGCACGTCGACGGCATAGTCCCGCCTGCGCTTGTCGTCCGGTTGATGCATCCGTAGCGATCCTGCCCGCGCGACCAAAACAGGAAGCTTAGCAAAGCCACGATGCGTTACCCGTAGGACTTTTTACCCAGTGGACCGGACCGGTTCAGCCAGCCGGGAGGCGCCGACGCCGGCGCCTAGCCGCGGCGATGGGGAAAGAGGTCGACGGGATACTCCGCCTTCTGCTCGCGCCCCATCAACGTGCGCAGCCCTTCCTCGGGCGTTACCTCGCCATGCAGCACGGCGCGCACGGCAGCCGAGATCGGCAGGTCCAGGCCGTGGAACCCGGCGAGGCGCGCGACCTCGTCGGCGGTGACGACGCTTTCCACCACCTGGCCGATCTGGCGGACCGCCTCGGTCAGCGGGATGCCCCGGCCGAGCGCCAGGCCCAGGCGGCGGTTGCGCGAGAGGTCGCCGGTGCAGGTGAGCACCAGGTCGCCCAGTCCGGCGAGGCCCATCAGGGTTTCCGCGCGCGCGCCCAAGGCGACGCCCAGGCGCAGCATCTCGTTCATGCCGCGGGTAATGAGGCCGGCGCGGGCGTTGAGCCCCAGCTCCATGCCATCGGCGACGCCCGTCGCCACGGCGAGGACGTTCTTCATCGCGCCACCGAGCTCGGCACCGAGGATGTCGTTGCCCGTGTAGGCGCGGAAGTTGGGCGCATGCAGCAGCACGGCCAGTTCCTTGGCGAACGCCTCGTCCGTGCCGTGCACCGTCACCGCGCTGGGCAGGCCGGCGGTGACTTCGCGGGCGAACGACGGACCGGTGACGACGGCCGCCGGACGGCCGGGCAGCTTCTCGTTCACCAGCTCGTGCAGGAAACGGCCCGTGCCGGTCTCGAAACCCTTGGTGGCCCAGGAGATCCGGGCCCCGGCGTCGAGCAACGGGACGATCTGGTCCAGCAACGCGGCGAACGCGTGGCTCGGCACCACGAGAAGGATGATGTCCGCCCCGCGCAGCACGGTAGCCAGGTCAGCCTCGTAGCGGAGCTCCGGTGGAAGGTCCAGATCCGGCAGGTAGCGCAGGTTGCGGCGCGCCGCGGCCATTTCCGCGAGCGCGTCGGCATCGCGCCCCCACAGGCGCGTGGGGACGTCGTTGCGCGCCAGCAAGGCTGCCAGTGCGGTGCCCCATGACCCGGCGCCGAGGACGGCGACGGTGGGTCGGGAGGTGGCGCTCATGACTCAGCTGTTGAGCGAATGGGCACCTGCGCCTTCGACCTGCTGGCGCTGCTGCTCGGCATAGAGGGCGTCGAAGTTGATCGGCTGGAGCAGGAACGGCGGGAAGCCGCCTTCCTGGACCAGCGACGACACCATCTGGCGCGCATAGGGGAAGAGCAGGTTCGGGCAGTACGAGCCGAGGATGCCGTCGCGGTCGTCGCCCGAGAAGCCGGCGATACCGAAGATGCCGGCCTGGTGGACTTCGGCGAGATAGGCGGTGCGCTCACCCAGGTTGCAGGTGAGGGTGAGGCTCAGCACCACTTCGAACATGTCGTTGCCGAGGTCGACGGCCTTGTGGCCCAGGTTGAGCTGGACCTGCGGCTGGGCTTCGGTTTCGCCCATTTCCTGGAACACCTGCGGGGCGTTCGGGGCTTCGAAGGAGGCATCCTTCACGTAGATCTTCTGCAGCACGAGCTGCGGCTGGCCGGCCTGGCCATTGGCGGTGATTTCTGCCATTGCGTGGTCCTCGAAAAGGCGTCGTGTGGGCTGATTGCGTGCCGCTGGCACGAAAGGATGGGATTGTTTCACACAACCCGGCACGCCGCACAGTCCGGCTTGCATGAAGGTCCCGGCTTCTGAGAGAATGCCCGGCTTCCCTATGCCAGCCCGATACGTCGGGAAAGTCCGTGACGCGATGCGGGCTTCTCACTGGCGGAAGCGCTCCATCCTCCAGCCATCGCGTGGCGCCCCTTATGGCGTGCCGCTGGGCCGATGCCGTCCTGGCCAAAGGGCGGTCCAATGAATCTAAAGGAGGCCCCCATGGCCCGTAGATGCCAAGTCACCAACAAGGGCGTGCAGAGCGGCAACAACGTCTCGCACGCGAACAACAAGACCCGTCGCCGCTGGCTGCCGAACCTGCACGAGCGTCGTTTCTGGGTCGCCAGCGAGAACCGCTGGGTGAAGCTCCGCGTTTCCAACCACGCGCTGCGCACCATCGACAAGAACGGCATCGAGGCTGTGCTGGCCGACCTCCGTTCCCGCGGCGAAAAGATCTAAGGAGATCGAACCATGGCAAGCAAGCGCGATAAGCACCGCCTGATTTCCACCGCGGGCACCGGTCACTTCTACACGACCACGAAGAACAAGAAGAACACGCCGGAAAAGATGGTCTTCATGAAGTATGACCCCGTCGTCCGGAAGCACGTGGAATACAAGGAAGGCAAGATCAAGTAAGCGCCTGGCGCTTCGGATCTTCGAAAACCCGCCGCAAGGCGGGTTTTTTTTGCCCGGCGGAAGCCGCTCCCATCGAGCTACGAGTGTCCGGCGCGCCAGGTCTCCACATTGACCGGATAAAAAAACCCGCCGTCTTTCGACGGCGGGTTTCGTGCTTCAAGCAGTAGCGGTGGGTGTTACGCGCCAACCGCCGAGTAGCCCTTCAGCCGCTGGGCGAACTGCTGGAGCGAGCGGATACCGCTTTGCTCCGCTTCGACGATCCACTGCTGCAGGGCCTTCAGCGACTTCTCGGCACCGCGTTCTTCCATCAGCGCGACGAGGCGGGCGCGGAAATCGCAGACCGTCTTCAGGGCCGGGCGATTCGCCAGGGCCGCCTGCAAGCGTTCGCGGGCGTCGTTGTCGAGCCAGCGGCCACCGTCGGCCAACGCACGGCGCAGGCGACGCGGCACCGACTTGATGCTGTCACCGGCCTGGCCCATTTCCTCGCGCATCGTCGGCAGGATCACGTTGCGGTAGTAGTCCGTCGTGGCCTGGAAGCGCAGGGTGAGCACGCCCTTCAGCGTTTCCGCGTCGGGCAGGTGCACGTTCGGGCGAATATTCAACGTGGGGGCCACGCGCAGGACCTTGGCGAGGCGCAGCACGCGCAAGCCGCAGATTGCGGCCCAACCAATGTCGAACTCCCACTTGCGCAGGGCGAACTTCGCCGAGCTCGGGAACGCGTGGTGGTTGTTGTGCAGTTCCTCACCGCCGATCCAGAAGCCCCACGGCGAGATGTTCGTCGCGGTGTCCGAGCTCTCGAAGTTGCGGTAACCCCACCAGTGGCCGATACCGTTGACGAAGCCGGCGGCCCAGAACGGGATCCACACCATCTGCACGGCCCAAATCGCAAGGCCGATCACGCCGAACAGCGAGATGTCGATGATCGCCATCAGTGTCGGACCCCAGTACGGGTGACGACCGAACAGCGTGCGCTCGAACCAGTCGTCCGGCGTGCCGCGGCCGTACTTTTCCATGTCTTCCTTGTTCTCGCTGGCGTCGCGGTAGAGCGACACGCCATCGAGGAAGACCTTCTTGATGCCGAAGACCTGCGGGCTGTGCGGATCTTCCTCGGTTTCCACCTTCGCGTGGTGCTTGCGATGGATGGCGACCCACTCCTTCACGACCATGCCGGTGGTCAGCCAACCCCAGAAACGGAAGAAGCCGTTGAGCGTCCAGTGGAAATCCACGCCGCGGTGGGTGGCGCTACGGTGGTAGTACAGCGTCACGGTGAAGATGGTGAGCTGGGTGACCACGAGCACGTAGACCAGCATCTCGCCCCAGCTTGCGCGGGTGAGTCCGTTGGTCAGGAAATCGAGCAGGGTGTCGAGCATCGTGTCGTTACCGCACGGGTAGTTAAGGAGTCTTGCAGCAGCAGTCTAGCGAGCACGCGCCATACCCACCAGCATGGATATCGGCAAATTGTGAAGAGGGTTGTTGTGGGATCGCGAGCCCATTGCGCACAATCCGGGGATGACAATGACCCCGTCCGTTCAGCCCTGTCGGTACCCCCTCGCACGATGCGCTCACGATGGCCGGCGTAACCCGTCGATCGCCGACGTAACCGCATGAATGCGGCCTTATTGCTGAACGTCGAAGGCGTTTCCCGCCGCCGGGCGGGACGCGCCGCCGTGACCGACGTGTCTTTTTCCCTGAACGGCGGTGAAGTCATGGGCCTCCTGGGCATCAACGGTGCCGGGAAGTCCACGACGCTTTCCATGCTTTCCGGTGCCCTTCGGCCCGACCAGGGGCGTATTCATCTGGCGGGCGACGATTTCGTGGCCCATCCCGAGCTTGCGCGCCGGCTGGTGGGGTGGTTGCCCGAGAACGCGCCGTCCTGGCCGGAGCTTTCGGTCGAGGAACACCTGCAGGCATTCGCGCGCCTGCGCGGGGCGACGCGCCAGGCCGCGCGCCGCGCCGCGGACGCCATCATCGGCCGGCTGCAACTCGGCGATCTGCGCCGCCGGCTTGCCGGCGTCCTCTCCCAGGGGCAGCGCCAACGCCTGGGACTCGCCTGCGCGCTGGTGCACGACCCGGCCCTCGTGATCCTGGATGAACCCGCCAATGCCCTGGACCCTGTCCAGGTCGGCGAGCTGCGCAAGCTCATCCGCGAGCGCGCCGCCGCGGGCGCGGCCGTGGTGCTGTCCACCCATGTACTGGCCGAAGTAGTCGCCGTCTGCGATCGGGTGGCGATCCTGCACGAGGGACGGCTCCGCCACGACGCGGCGCTCGGCGGCAACGAGGGAGGCGCAGCTTTGGAAGCCACCTTCTTCGCCGTCGCCACGGGAGCCGCCGCATGACCGTTGCCGCCGTGGCCGCCCTCGAACTCCGCCGCCTCGCCGTCCGGCCGCTGGCCTGGGCGCTCGCTGCCCTCACGATCGCGTGGCTGGCCTGGACCTTCGTCCTGGGCCTGGGCCAGTTCCTCGGCGCGCAGGTGAAGCTAGCCGCCCTGGCGGATGCCCCCGGCTTCACCGACCTGGTGGCCATTCCGCTGCTGGCCGAACTGGCGAAACTCGCGTTCCTCGTCGTCCCCCTGATGACCATGACGCAGATCGCCGGCGAACGCCGCGCCGGCACGCTAGCCCTGCTCGCCTCCACGGGCCTGGCGCCCTGGCGCATCGTGGCGGGCAAGTACCTGGCGGTGCTCGCATGGCTCGGGCTGTGGCTCCTGGCGACCCTGGCGATGCCACTCGCCATCGGCGCCGAGTCCACGGCCGACTGGGGCAAGCTCGCCGCGGCGACGCTCGGCACCGCCCTGCTGCTCGCCACGCTGGCCGCGATCGGCCTGGCCTGTTCCGCGGCCACCTCGTTCCCCGCGATCGCCGCCGCCATGGCGTTGATCGTGACCCTCGTCCTCTGGACCATCGACCGCGGTGCCCAGGCCGCCGGGGTGACCGGCGGGTTCCTCGAATGGCTCACGATGGCGACGCACCTGCAGAACCTTTTGCGCGGGCTGGTCGTCACCAGCGACCTGGCATGGTTCGCGTTGGCGATCGCGCTGTCCCTCTGCCTCGCCGTCCGTCGCCTCGACGCCGACAGGGAGCGCCAGTGATGCGTCGCTTCGATCGATGGTTCGTGCTGTTCGGCCTCATCCTCGCCACCGGCTGCATCGGCTTCCTCAGTTCGCGCCATGCGTGGACCTTCGACTGGACGCGCGGCGCGCGCGCGAGCCTGGCACCTGAGAGCGTGGCCGTGCTCGACACACTCCGTGGTCCGGTGGACGTCGTGGGATACATCTCGCCGACCGGCCCGCTGCGCGAGCAGATCGCCGCGGTGATGGAGCGCTACGTGCGCGCGAAGAAGGACCTCCGTCTTTCCTTCGTGGATCCCGACCTCGATCCCGCCGCGTCGCGCCAACTGGGCATCGCCGGCGACGGTGCGCTCCTGGTGCGCTACCAGGGGCGCGAGGAGCGCGTGGAAAGCCCGATCAACGAGCGCAACCTGTCGAACGCGCTGGAACGGCTGGCCCGTGGCGGCCAGCGCATCGTCGCCTTCGTCACCGGCGATGGCGAGCGGCAAGCCGACGGCCATGCGAATGCCGACCTCGGCACCTTCATGGCCCAGGTGGAGCGACGCGGCATACGCGCCGTGCCATTGAACTTCAGCCAGACCCAGGGCGTGCCCGAGCACACGGACCTCGTCGTGCTCGCCAGTCCCGCGGCGCCCCTGCCTGCCGCGAGCATCGCGGCGCTGGTCGATTACGTGCGCGGCGGCGGCAACCTGCTATGGCTTGCCGAGCCAACGAACGAAGACCTCGGCACCGGCGCGCTCGCCGACGTGCTCGGCGTGCGCGTGCTACCCGGCGTCCTCGTGGACGGACAGGGCAGCACGCTCAACGTGAGCGATCCGCGCATCGTCGTCATCGGCGACTATCCCTTCCATGCGATCACTCGCGGCTTTCGCGACACGACGCTTTTCCCGCAGGTCTCGGCACTGGCCCAGGTCTCGGCCCACGAGTGGGCGGTCGTACCCTTCCTGCGCTCAGGCGAACGCAGCTGGACGGCGTTCGGCGGCATCGACAACGACAAGCCTTCGACCATCGCCTTCCATCCCGAGGCGGGCGAATTGAAGGGTCCCCTCGATTTCGGCTTCGCGCTCAACCGCCTGTCGCCCAGCCCGGCCAAAAGCGAGCAGCGCGCCGTCATCATCGGCGACGGCGACTTCCTGTCGAACACGTATGTCGGCAACGGCGGAAACCGCGCGATGGGCGAGCGCATCCTCGACTGGCTGCTCGGCGACGACGTGCTCGTCGACCTGCCCTCCCGTGGCGCGCCCGATCGCGTGATCTCGCTGTCGCAGGACGGACTCAACCTCGTGACCTTCGCGTTCCTCGTGTTCCTGCCGCTGGTCCTCCTCGGCCTCGGCGTCGGGATCGCGTGGCGGCGGAGACGGCGTTGACGATGAAGCCCCGGTACCTGGGCGCGCTGCTGCTGACCGGCCTTGTCATCGGCGTGGCGTGGCAATGGCATGCGGACGAAGCCGACCTCCGCGCGCACACGCTCACGGGCCTCGACCCCTCCGAGGTACGGCGCATCGACGTCGACCTGCACGGCCTGCCGGACCAGCACTTCGAACGGCGCGACGGTCAGTGGACCGCGGGTGCCTCGCACGCGGACGAAGGGCGCGCCGAAGACCTTGCCTCGCTGGCGGCCACGCCCGTGGCGTCCTGGCGTTCCGCCGCCGACTTCGATGCGGCAAGGATCGGACTCGTCCCGCCGCTCGCCGTCCTGGTGCTGGATGGCGTGCGCATGGAATTCGGCGAGATGACGGCGCTGGGCAAGCAGCGCTATGTCCGCGTCGGCAAGCGCATCGCGATCGTTCCCGCCGAGGCGCTGCCCCGCCCACCCCGCACGACGCCGCTCCCGACGCGGTAGGCTGCTTGCCTCCCGCGGCGGCGCGCCCCATCTTTCCCCCATGCCCGAACTGCCCGAAGTCGAAACCACTCGCCGCGGCATCGCACCCCACGTGGAGGGACGTCGCGTGACCGGCGTCGTGCTCCGTCGGCCCGACCTGCGCTGGCCGATACCGCCGGAGGTGTCGACGCTGCTGCCCGGGCACGTGATCGATACCGTCGAGCGGCGGGCCAAATACCTGCTGTTGCAAACCGACGTCGGCACCGCCCTGCTCCACCTCGGCATGACCGGCGTGCTTCGCGTCCTGCCGGCTAACACGCCTATCGGCAAGCACGACCACGTGGACATCGTGCTGGACTCCGGACAGGTGCTGCGCTTCACGGATCCGCGGCGTTTCGGTGCGCTGCTCTGGCAGATGCCCGGGGAAACGCACGACCTCCTGCACGGCATCGGGCCGGAGCCACTTACCGATGCGTTCGACGGCGACGTGCTCTGGCGCGTCTCGCGTGGACGATCGGCCGCCGTGAAGACGTTCCTGATGGACAATGCCGTTGTCGTGGGCGTCGGTAACATCTACGCCAGCGAAGCCTTGTTCGCCGCCGGCATCGATCCGCGCAGGGCGGCGGGAAAGGTATCGCGCGAGCGTTACGCGAAGCTCGCCCTCGAAGTGAAACGCATCCTCGCGCATGCCATCGAGCGAGGCGGCACCACCCTGCGTGACTTCCTTGCGCCGGATGGCGCGCCCGGCTATTTCTTCCAGGAACTGTTCGCCTACGGTCGTGCCGGTGAGCCGTGCAAGGTTTGCGGCTCGGCGATCCGGGTGGTCACGCTGGGCGGACGCGCGTCGTTCTACTGTCCTGCCTGTCAGCGCTGACGCCATGGCTCGTGCCGTGGCGTTCATGGCGCTGGGTATTCCACCTGGAATTCCAACCCACCGAGCGTGGCCGGCGAATCGCTGAACACGACACTCTTGCGGCCTGTGCCATCTCCTGCGACCTTCGATAGCGGACGCAGCAGGAAGCCATCTCCATTCGTTCCTCGCACCGGATACAAGTGGTATCCCTGGCGGGCGAGGGCTTCCTTCGAGCGCAGGACCTGCAGGTCGATACGGACCCAGCCGCCGGCTGCGCTTCCGAGGGTGGCACCGTTGCGCGCCGTCACTTCACGGGGCAGCAAGGGCAGCATGTTGGCGGCCACCTCGGCTAGCGGTGTCGAAGGCGGAAGAGTGGTGACCGGAACGCCCGACGCGACTTCCTCGATGCGCAGCTGGGACAGCGAGATGCTGGTCGGCCCTCGCGCGCGCGCCAGTGCGTGCGGCGGCAAGTACGCGTACACCGCGGACGGCCAGGCGTGCAGGGGCACGCGATGCTGTTGCGGGAGTCCCGGCAGCATCCATCCCATGGCGTCCGGATCCAGGAATGGCTGCACCTCCGCGGCCGCCGCCCTTGCCGCCCGCGCCGTCCGCAGCGCTTCGTTCCACGCCTGCTGCTGTTCGTGGGTCAAGACGACCGCGTCGCGCGCGCGGTCCAGTCTGATCTGCAACGTCAGGACGAAGTCACGCGGTGGCAGGCGTCGGTAAAGCGCGTCGATCAACACCGCGCGCTGGGGGTCCGTCAATGCCGCAGCGTCCGCACTCAGGAGTGCCGGATCCGCCAGCAACGGCTTCACGTCCTCCAACATGGCGGAAAGCGTCGGCGCTCCTCCATAGCCACCGGCAAGGCCAATGCGCCGGAAGTGCCACTGGCCGTCCGGACGCCATTCAATGGCCGGCCCCGAGAAACGGGCGTCGAGGGCCCCCGGGCGGTTCAGGCGCCAGCCGCCGATGTCGGGATCGAACCGCACGTGGTACATCTCCCCGCCTTGCCTGACGTACCTGTTGCCATCGATGGTGAAGACACCGGCGGCGGACGGCCTGCCCTCGGGCAGCGCGACGCCGCGAGCAAGGAAACGCTTCTCGAACAACGTGTCGGCCGCCGGCACACCTCGGTGGCTCGGCACGATGGCGCGCGAGCCCGGAGTTGCACGCATGCTCGCGCCGACGGAACGCGGAACCTGCGTGTAGAGCGGCAGGATGTTCAATGCCGACGTGTAGCCTTCGACGAAGGCAAGGTAAGCGCCAAGGGCATCGCCGGATTTGACATCGTCGTAGAAGCGCCAGCCCGCCTGGGCGGTGTGCGGCACGCTCTGGACGGTGCCGACGACAAACTCCTTCGCCAATTGGAAAGGCACGTTCCAGCCCCAGATGTCGAACACGCCGTCCCAATCGGCCACCGCGGTCGAACGGGCGATGTCGTTCGCGTTGCGCTTTGCGAGGTTCAGGTTCGCGTCGAAGGCGGCGTCAAGGAAGGAGCCCGTCACCTCGCGCTCCTGGAACCGTTCCTCCAACCCCGTGCACCCGTCGCGCGACTTGCACTCCTCGATGCCGAACACCCAGTGCCAGTCACGCCCGCCATTGATGAGGGGGCGCTTGAAGTGGCGCCTGCCACGGGCATCGAATGCGGTAAACACGGTAGGCAGTCGATCGAGGAGATACGTCTCGAAGCGAGGCTCGAGGAGGAAGTCGCGCGTCATCTCGGCACGGCTGCCAAACTCGCGAAATGCTCGCCCGTCGGGCGCGTCCGGCGTGTACAGGACGACCCGCCGGACGGCGGCCGCCTGGCGTGCGGTGACCATGAAGACGCCTGCGAGCGGAGCGCCCTTGTAGGTCAGTTGGTAGACGACGATGGCGTGACCATCGATCGTGCGGCGCGTCGCCGGTGAGGAACCGTCCAGGACCGCCTGCACCCATTGGAATCCGCGCTCCTGGTGGTCGTCTTGGAAGGAGCGTGGTTCGCTGGCGTCGTAATAGGCCAGCCGCGCATCGGCCGCCTCGAAACGCATGCGCGCCTCCAGCCACTCGTTGTGCGACGTGCGACGTTGGCGGCCAGTGTCCGTGGTTCCGAAGGCATCGTCGAGGTGCCGTGCGTAAAGGTCGGGAAGGTCCAGGCCGCGAACGATCTGGCGCACCGTTTCCGCCGGCACGTCATTCCTAGTCGCACCATCGGCGCCCATGATTTCCAGGTGCTCGGTCGGAAGGCTACCGACGTTGCGGTACGCCAGTGCGAGCAACGACAGGTCCTCGTGCGGGAAGCCGGAAATGGCGTTCCCCAAGGGCGCGTCTGGCACCCGCCGGGTCAAGCGCACTCTTAGGTCGTGCGGCGGAGCGTCGATGCCATGCGCCCGAAGCGCCTTGCCCAACACGTTTTCAGCGAACGACGCGAGCGATGGGATGCGCAGGTCTCCGCCGTCCAACCGCCAGCGGTCGCGATAGGCGAGCGCCATCTGTCGCCAGTGGTCACGTACGCGTGTGGGCTGGGCGATCAAACGTTCCTCGTCCCGGCGCTCCGCAAAGGCAAGATCGCGCTGCCGCACGATGGCATGCATGTCCAGCATGGCACCGGGCTCCATCGCGGCATACAGGCGATCGTTCAGGGCCGTCGACGTGTTGCCCTCATCGAACGCCGTCACCACCCGCTCTCGCTGGCGCGCGACGAGGCGACGGGCCAGCGTCTCGAAGACGTCGTCTTCGATGGCGCGCACACGGAGGAAGCGCGTACCTAGTACCGGCAGGAGGTCGTTCGTACCGATGCCGGGCAAGTCGTCGCGACCGACCAACCGGGTCCGCATAGTCCACTCGACATCGCGATAAAGGGCGTCGAGCGAGTCGAAAGCCTGCCAGCCGCCGTCGCTCATGAAGAGCAAGACGCGACTCGGGTCCCGGTCGCTCCGCAGCACCAGCGCCCCCGCATACGGCATGTCGCCCACGAGCAATTCTTCCGCGCGCACCTCGTTGGGCAAGGAACCGGCCGACGACAGGGCGACAAGGGAAACCCATGCCATCGCCTCGTCCGGGAACGTGCCGTCGTTGCGGCGCAGCGAGGCATCGTCACGGGTCGCCTGGGCCAGGCGCCGCGCCAGCGCCTGGCGGCGCGGTATGGCAGGCATACCCGGCGCGTCCGCCACGAGAACGTCCCAGAAGGCGTCGAGGTCCGCGAGGAAGGCATCCCGCCCCTCTCGTCCTGCCACCATCTCGGGCAACGCGTCCTTCAGGGTGACTAGCCATTGCTGTGTGTCGCGCATGCGCTCTAGCGCGGCGATGGCGGACTGGTTGGCGTGCGCAACCTGTGCAGGCGGGGCTTCGGGCGGAAGCATGTCCATGCGGGCATTCCTTGGCGTGATCGGAACGCCAGAGTAGGAGCCCGTGGACAGGTGATCTGTACGTGGGCACAGACTACAGCGCGTCGTCCTATTCCTTGCGGTTGCGTCCGGTGATGCCGAGGCGCAACGATTACGACGCCCATCAGACTTACCCTACGGCGACGCAAGGGCGCGGACTCCTAGACTGTGCCTTCCTCCCACGGAAGGCGGCTTATGAAGCTCACGCGTCACATAACACGAGCCAGCGCCCTGCTCGCCATCGCTATCCTCACCCAGACCGCCATGGCAAAGGATGCCGACGACAAAACCTTGCCGTTCGATCGCTACAGCTGGGTCACGACCCACAATGCGTTCACCAGCAACGGGCTGTTTCCCAACCAGAGCCAGACCATCGCGGAACAGCTCGACGCGGGGGTGAGGGCCTTCATGCTGGACCTGCACCCCGACGACGGGCGGGTGCGGCTCTGCCATAACCGTTGCAGGGGATCCTCGTCCGAGCCGTTCGCCGACTTCGTCAACGCCACACTCCTGCCCTTCCTCGAGCGGTCGCCGGACAGCATCGTCACGCTACACCTGGAGGACTTCACCGACCGCGACGAGCTCCTTGCAGAACTCGAGCTGGCTCCCGCCCTCGTCGGCAAGACCTTCGATCCGTACAGCTGGTCGACGGAAGCATGGCCGGCGTACGACGAGATCGTGCGTCGCGGACAGCGCATCCTGATCTTCAGCCTCAATCGCGACCAGAGCGGCGTGTTCATGACACCCCGTGGCGCGGTGCACATCATGCCGAGCGAAGATTTCACGGTAGAGAACTACTGGAGCCTCGGAACCACCACGCTTTGGCATGACTACCGGTGTCACAGCCGCTGGGGTGAGACGCGGCCACTGTGGCGGAATGACATCGAGAGCAAGCCCGGCTGGCGTCCGCTGTTCACGATGAACCAGTTCCACGGGCTGCCCTCGGAGTCGCACGCACCGAACGACAACTCGCTCGCGGCCCTGCAGGACCGCTACGCGAACTACTGCCAGCCCGCGGCGGGTCGCAAGCCGAACTACGTCGCCGTCGATTTCCATGAACTGGGAGGGGTCCACGCCTTCGTCGACTGGCTGGACACACAGCCGGAAGGGCCACGCCACGTCGGCGCGGCCGCTCCCTGATCGGACGCGCGCGCCGGCTCAGTCGGGCCAGCGCATCGCCGCGTGGCTGTTGTTGAACCGCGGATCTTCCTCGTCGCCGGACAGCGTCACGGCGAGCCCGCCCGCCACGCCGTCGACCTCGATCGCCTGCGCCGGATCGAAATGCGCGCCGAGCGCACCGAGTTCCACGAAACGTTCGGCCAGCGCGCCGGCGCGGTCGATTTCCCTGTCGGGCACGTTGGTCAGGCTAACGTCGGGCCGGCCGAACTTGCGCATGCCGCGCGTGCGGACCCATGAGCGACCCTTGGTTTCCTCCGGGCTGCAAAGGATCAGCACGTGATGGCGCGGGGGAGCACCGCCCTGCACGAGATAGTGCTCACGCCAGCCAGCGGCGTCGAACAAGGTGAGGATTTGCGGGTCCACCACGGCCTTGCCGCCGACGTCGGTCAGCGCCGCGACCACACCGAGCGTGTCGCGCAGGTAGTCGAGGTTTTGGCGGTCGGGGAAGCGACCACGGATGGCGACGACGTGCGGTGCCGATTTCGCCTCGGCATAAGCCTCGGGGTTGTCCTCGCGCAGCAGCTCCCCAAGGGCACCGGAGAGGGGATAGCCCTCCCAACGGGCGAGCACCGCGTTCTGGAAGCGCTGGAGCTCCACGCCCTCGGGAAGCCCCGGGCTACCGTATCGCGCGGCCGGGATGGCGAGGTCTTCGGAAAAGGAGCCGAACACGAAGAACAGCAGCACGGCCTGCTCTTCACTCGGCTGCCAGTAGGGGCGCGGCCATTCGGCGGCGATGGGCGTCGTCTCGGTCACGCGGGATTTCCTTCGTCGGGATCGCTCTCGCCGAGCGGCAGCATCGGTTGCTGCAGCTCGATTCGTCCGCCGCCACCGGTGATGCTCTTGAACTCGGCACGGCTCACGGAGACATAGCGGTCGTTGCCACCGATCTCAACCTGCGGCCCCTGGGTCACCGCGCGCCCGTGCTCGTCCACGCGCACGACCATGGTGGCCTTCTTCCCCGAGTGGCAGATGGTCTTGATCTCATCCAGGTTGTCGGCCCAGGCCAGGAGGTACTTGCTGCCTTCGAAGAGTTCGCCACGGAAATCGGTGCGCAGGCCATAGGCCAGCACGGGGATGCCCAGGCGGTCCACGACGTCCGACAGCTGCCAGACCTGCGCCTTGCTCATGAACTGCGCCTCGTCGACCAGCACGCAATGCAAGGGGCCGCGCTTCCGGATGTCGTCCTCGACAATGGCCAGGATGTCTTCCTCCGCGGCGAAGCGCATGGCGCGGGCCTGCAGGCCGATCCGCGACGCCACGACGCCCTCGCCGTAACGGTCGTCCAGGGCTGGCGTGAGGATGAGCGTGCGCATGCCGCGCTCGTGGTAGTTGTGCGCGCTCTGCAGCAGGGTCGTCGTCTTGCCGGCATTCATTGCCGAGTAATAGAAGTACAGCTTGGCCATGCGGGCCTCGATCGGGTCGTGACGGGATATGGTAGCGAAATCCCGGTAAGGGCCGCCCGCACGGGTTCACAGGGGCGCCTTCGGCCCCTGCCCCGCACCTGTTACCATGCGTGGCCTCGCCCGTCCCGGTCGACCCCATGCTCAATGCCCAACAACACGCGGCCGTCGAATACTGCGACGGTCCCTTGCTGGTGCTGGCCGGCGCCGGCTCCGGCAAGACCCGCGTCATCACCGAAAAAATCTCGCACCTCATTTCGCGGCGGCACCTCGCGGCGGAGAAGATCGCGGCTATCACCTTCACCAACAAGGCGGCGAAGGAGATGCGCGAGCGCGTGGGGAAGCTGATCTCGGACGATGCCGCCAAGGCGCTCACCGTCTGCACCTTCCACGCCCTCGGTCTCAAGTTCCTGCAGATCGAGCACGATCGCGCGCGCCTGCGGCGCGGCTTTTCCGTGCTCGACGCGGACGACAGCGCCAACATGATCAAGGAGCTGTCGCCCAAGGGCGTGAAACCGGAGGTGATCGCGGGCATCCGCAACCTCGTTGGCCGTGCCAAGAACGCCGGCATGACGCCGGAGGAAGCCATGGCCGCCGCGCGGAGCCCGCGCGAGATCGAGGCGGCGACGATCTACGACCTCTATCAACAGCGTCTCGCGGCCTTCAACGCGGTGGATTTCGACGACCTCATCCGCCTGCCGCTGCGTATCCTGGAGACCGACGACGATGCGCGGGCGATCTGGCAGGAGCGCCTTCGGTACCTCCTGGTCGACGAGTACCAGGACACCAACGACGCACAATACCGCCTGCTGAAAGCCATCGCGGGGTCGAAGGCGCGTTTCACCTGCGTCGGCGACGACGACCAGAGCATCTACGCCTGGCGTGGCGCGAATCCCGAGAACATCGACCAGTTGGGCCGCGACTTTCCGCAGCTGCGCGTCATCAAGCTCGAGCAGAACTACCGCTGCGCCAAGCGCATCCTGCGCGCGGCGAACAAACTCATCGCGAACAACCCGCACGTCCACGAGAAGAAGCTCTGGAGCGATCATCTCGAAGGGCCGCCGATTCGCGTGCTTGAATGCAAGGACAACGATCACGAGGCGGAGCGTATCGCCGCCATCGCGGCAAACTTGCATGAGAAGTACAAGGACAAGGGCGTCCGCTGGGACGACTTCTGCATCCTCTACCGCGGCAACTTCCAGGCGCGTGCGCTGGAAAAGGCCCTGCGCGTGGCGCGCGTGCCGTACCACCTGAGCGGTGCACTTTCCTTCCTCGATCGCGCGGAAGTGAAAGACATCCTCTGCTACCTCCGACTGCTCACGAATCCGACCGACGACGCGGCCTTCCTGCGCGTGGTCAACGTGCCGAAGCGCGAGATCGGCGCCACTTCGCTCGAAAAACTCGGCCAGATCGCCCAGTCGCGCAACGCGTCGTTGCTGGACGCCGCGCGGAGCGACGCCGCGCTCAAGACCCTTTCGCCGCGCCCCGCGTCGGCACTGGCCGGGTTCGCTCGCCTGATGGACGAACTGCGCAGCCACGCGGTGCACGAGAGCGCGGCGGACCTGGTGACGTCGGTCATCGAGAAATCCGGGTACGGCGCGCACATCGCAGCATCCACGCCTGACGAAACCTTGCGCGAACGCCGTCTGGGCAACCTGCGCGAGCTGATCGATTGGTTCCGCGCCATGGGCAAGGATGGCGGCCGCACGGGCGACATCGCCGCGCAACTCGCCTTGTTGAGTCATGCCGACCGCGACGATCCCGGCAACGCACTTCGCATGATGACGTTGCATTCGGCGAAAGGCCTCGAGTTCCGCTTCGTCTTCATCGTCGGCTGCGAGGACGGCACGCTGCCGCATGAAGGCGCCATCGACGAGGGCCGCCTCGACGAGGAGCGCCGCCTGATGTACGTCGGCATCACTCGCGCGAAAGAGTCGCTGACGCTCTCGTTCGCGGCGAGGTCGCGGAAATACGGCGAGATCCTCTCCAACGACCCCAGCCGTTTCCTCGAGGAACTGCCCCAGGAAGACCTGCACTGGGATGGCAAGGACCCCGATGCGGACGCCGAGGTGAAGAAGGAAACCGCCGAGACGCACATGGCGCGCATCCGCGCGATGCTCGCGGGCGGCGCCTGAGGCGTCAGATCAGCCGTTCCGCTTCCAGCTCGCTTTTCAGGTAGGCGTAGTAGATCGGCGCCGCCACCAGGCCCGGGAGACCGAAGGCCGCTTCCATCGCCAGCATCGCCACGAGCAGCTCCCAGGTGCGTGCGCGGATCTGTCCGCCAACGATTCGGGCGTTGAGGAAGTACTCGAGCTTGTGCACCACGATCAGGAAACCGAGGGCGGCGACGCCCACCCATAACGAAACCGACAGCCCGGCGATCGTGATCAACACGTTCGATACCAGGTTGCCCACGACCGGCAGGAGGCCGGTGACGAAGGTGACGATCACCAGCGTCTTCGCCAAGGGCACGTGCACGCCGAACGACGGCAAGGCGACCAGCAGGAACAGCGCGGCCAGCGCCGTGTTGATCGCGGAAATTTTCAGCTGCGCGAAGATGATGTTGTGGAACGCGTGGGCGAGCCGCATCGCCCGCGTGGACAACTCGAAGGACAGGGGCCGCGCGGCCCGGCCACCGGCGCCATGCGACACCGCGATGATGGCACCGAGCACCAGGCCGATAATGATGTGCACGAAAACCCGCGCCGCCGTCGTTCCGACCAGCCGCAGGTCGGCCCCGTGGTCGTGCACCCACCCCATGCCCTGCTCTCGGAAGTCGGCGAAGCTGTCGGGAATGTTCGTGGTCAGCCACGCGGGCAGTTGTTCGTGCGCCTTGCTCAACAACGGGAGCAGCTTCGTATCCCACAGCTCGCGCGGATCGCCGATGTCGCGTCGGTAGAAGGTCAGCGTGGCGACGACCAGCAGGATGATGGCGCCCACGACGACAACCGTCACGATCGCGACGGCGATCGGCCTGGCACGCTCGCCGGGAGCGATCCGGCGGATCAGGGGTGTGAGGCTTTCCACCACCTCGTACACCAGCAGGCCCGCCAGCAGCGCCGAGATGAGGTGCAGCCAGAGGACCGCCCACAGGGCTACCGCCGCCAGCACATAGGTGGCGATGCGGAGCGTGCGGGTGTCGTGCGCGGTACCGACCATGCGGGAACTCCTCGAGGATGCGCGATTCCAGCAGCCGGCGGATGAACGCTAGATCAAGTGCCCGGCTTCCAGTTCAGCCTTGAGGTAGGCGTAGAAGATCGGCGCGGCGACGACGCCGGGAAGCCCGAAGGCCGCCTCGAACAGGAGCATCGCCACCAGCAGTTCCCACGCCCGGGCACGGATCTGGCTGCCGACGATCCGCGCGTTGAGGAAGTACTCGAACTTGTGGATGACGATGAGGAAGGCCAGCGCGCCGAGGCCCACGTACAACGACACGGAAAGGCCGACGATCGTGATGGCCGTGTTCGACAGGAGGTTCCCGATGACCGGCAGGAGGCCCACGATGAAGGTGATGACGATGAGCGTCTTGGTCAGCGGCAGGTGCACGCCGAATAACGGCAGGATGCAGAGCAGGTAGATGGCGGTGAATAGCGTGTTGAACAGCGAGATCTTGATCTGCGCGAAGACGATGTTATGGAAGGCATCGGCGAGGCGGGCGCTGCGCAGGCTCAGCTCGGCGGCGAACGGGCCCACCTGGTGCGTGGGCCGCGCGCGACTGAGGGCGACGATGGCCCCGAGCACGAGCCCGATGATGATGTGGACCACGACGCGGGCGGCTTCCTTGCCGGCCAATTGCAGGGTCACCGCATGCGAGCGCGCCCAATCCATCGCGGTGATGCGCAGGGCGTCCACGCTCTCGGGGAGCCGGTCGACGACGGCCGGCGGCAGCTGCTGGCGCGCACGCTCGACGAGCGGCATGAGCCGGTTCTGCCAGAGGTCTTCCGGATTGCCGATTTCGGTGCGGAAGAAGCTGATGCCGCCGAGCACGAGGAGGGTCAGCAACCCCACCACGATGACCCCGACCAGCGCCACGGCCAGCACGCGTGCGCGGTCGCCCGACAGGCGCCGGCCCATCAACGGTGCCGTCGACACCACGACCTCGTACACCAGCAAGCCGGCCAGCAGGGCGGGCAGCAGGCGCAGGTAGAGGACGAGGAACAGCCCGAGGGCCGCGGCGATATAGCTGGCAATGCGCACGGCGCGTGTCCGCGAGTTGTCGGCTTCCATGGACGGTCCCGTGGTGGATGAGCGCGCAGTCTGTCAGGACGCAGGGGGCTGTGGGAAGCGCGCTTCGCAAAGGCACGACGACAGTGATCGGTGGGGCTCCCGACGTCACAGTGTCGTAAACTCGTCCGAGAATCGCCGCCCTCGGCGCGATGCGTCATCCAAGGGGTACCATGATGAAGTTCGTTCCGGTCGCATGCGCGGCCGTCCTGTTCCTCGCCGGCTGCGCCCATGCGCCACGAACGGCCGCGCCGGCGCCCGCTGCCACGCCGCAGACCGAGGCCCCAGCGACCGCCTCCGCCGGCGTCGGTCCGGACGACAATCTCAACGCCGTCGCCTGGTCCCAGAACGCCAGCGAGCACGACTTCATCTACCTGCAGACGTACCGCAACGCGCAGGAGAAACTGCTCGAGGCGAAGAAGGATCCGAGCTGGGACGCGTTGCCGAAAGACGACCGCGTGGCGCATGCGTCCCTCAAGGGACTCAAGCCGGCCGTCATCCTGGACATCGACGAAACCGTTCTGGACAACTCGCCCTACCAGGCGCGTCTTATCCGCTCCGGCGGCGAGTTCAACGAGGCCGACTGGGCCGCGTGGTGCAAGGAAGCGATCGCCCGGCCCCTGCCCGGCGCGCTGGCGTTCACTCAATTCGCCGCGGCCCATGGCATCGCGGTGATCTACATCTCGAACCGGGCAAAAGACCTGGACGAAGCCACGCTCGCCAACCTCCGCTCGGCTGGCTTCCCCGTCGCCGGCAAGGCATCGTTCCTGGGCCTCGGCACCTTCGTCGAAGGCTGTGAACAATCGGGCAGCGAAAAAGGCTGCCGGCGCCAGCGGGTGGCAAGGGACTACCGCGTACTCATGCAGTTCGGCGACCAGATCGGCGACTTCGCCAACATCGCCGGCAACACCGCACAAGGTCGCGAAGCGTCGATGGCGCCTTATGCGGCGTGGATCGGCGAGCGCTGGTTCGTGTTGCCGAACCCGACCTATGGCGCCTGGGAGAGCGCGTTGTTCGACAATGACTACGCGCTGCCGCGCGCGGAACGTCGCCAGAAGAAGATCGAGTCCCTGCGCGTCAAGTAAATCAGTAGGTTAGGAGGCATAACCTGACGTATTGCCTTAGCAATGTCAGGCAACTATCATTCTCCTCGCCGAAACCTGTAGCGCCCAAAGCTATGCAGGCAAGGCCATTTCCCTTTCCGGCTTCGGGCTGGATAACCCCGCGAGACCCCTGGTCCGCGGGGTTTTTTCTTATCCGGGGTCTGCCCCGCGCGCTGCCGGGGGCCGTGTATCCTCCACCTCCCGCGCCGACCCGCCGCCGAACCGACTCGCCATGCGCCGCCCCCACGCCCTCTTGGTCCTGCTGGCCATCTTGCTGCTCACCGCCTGCAACCGGCAGAAGGAGGCACCAGGCACACCCGGCGGCGGTTCCCCGGAAGACGCCACCCGCGAATCGCTGACGCTCCTGCGCGACGGGAAGTTCGAGCTGTTCTGGAAACACGCGCTGCCGCCCGCGGATTTCGCCACGCTGCGCGCCGACTGGCCGCGTCGCAACGCCGCCCGCGCGCCGGTCAATCCCGATGACGAAGCGAAGTTCGAGGCTGGCGTGAAGCGGCTCACGGAGCCGGATGCGGAGAAGAAACTCTTCGCGGAGCTGCGCCCCACGCTTGTCCGCTTCGATCGCGATTACAAGGACCAGATGCCGCTCATGGCCGGCATCGGCCAGTCGATGGCATTGACCGCCATCGAGCAGGACAAAGACCTCACGCTCTCGCAGAAGCGGCAACTGCGCGAAGCGGTGAACGTGGTCGCGCCCTGGACGCAAGGCGTGCCCTGGGGCGACCAGGCCAAGGCGAAAGAGGCCATCGGGATCGTCGTTGACACGGCCCGCAAGGCGAAGCTCTCCACGTCCGAAGCCTTGCACGCGATGACCTTCGAGCAATCCATGGCCACCTGGTCCACGGCCTGGCTCGGCTTGAAGCGCCTCCTCGACGTCTACGGCCTCTCGATCGACAAGAGCTTCGACTCCGTGAGCATCGATACCATCGAGAGCAATGGCGGCTCGGCGCACGTGAAGATCACCTATACGTTGCTGGACAAGCCGATCCAGACCGACGCCACCCTGGTACTCCTCGACGGCCGTTGGTACGACAGCGACTTGCTGCAACGGGTACGCGACGAACACGCCCGACTGGCGCCACCGGCGCCCGCGGCCAGCGTGCCGGCGGTTCCCTCGAGCGCCGCGCCGTTGCCTGCCGCGCCGTCGCCCCGGGCCGGTGCCCCCGGCGCGCCGGGGGCGGACGCCAAGGGCCGCTGAGGCCGTACAATCGCACGATGTCCGAATTTCCGATGAGTGCGGATCCGCACGTCCACGTCGCCCGCTCACCCTGGTGGTTCAAGCTGCTGGGTCGCATGCTCGAACCCTGGGTGCGGATCAAGCGCGATCCCGCCGAACCCGCCGCCCTGCTCAACAGTGGCGCCGCCGTCTGCTACGCCATCGAGCGCGACGGCACGTCCGACGCGCTCATCCTGGAGCGCGCCTGCCGCGAGGCGGGGCTACCCAGCCCGATGCAGTTGCTCGACCTGCCCGGCCGCCGCCGGCGCTCCGTGTTCTCCCTCAGCCGCCGTCACGGCTGGCTCTTCGGGCGTACGGATGCCCGGGGACCGCGCGAACCCATCGGCCAGCTCATCCGCGCCATCGAGGACGATCCCTCGCGGGACATCCAGGTCGTGCCGGTATCGATCTACGTCGGCCGCGCGCCGAACCGCGAAAGCGGCTGGTTCAGCGTGCTCTTCGCCGAGAACTGGCTGGTGGTCGGTCGCTTCCGCCGCATGCTTGCGCTGCTGCTCAATGGCCGCGACACCGTCGTGCATTTCTCGGCGCCGGTGTCGTTGCGCAACGTGCTGGAGGAGTCGCGCGGCCTGACGCCGGAGCGGCTCACGCGCAAGATCGCCCGCGTGCTGCGCACGCACTTCCGCCGCATCCGTGCCGCGGTGATCGGGCCCGATCTTTCCCATCGCCGCACCGTCGTCGACGCGGTGCTCAACACCGAACCCGTGCGCGATGCCATCGCCGCCACGGCGAGCAAGGAAAACATCACGCTGGCGAAGGCGCAGCGCCGTGCGCGCGACTTCGCCCTCGAGATTTCCGCCGACTACTCGCATCCGGTCGTGCGTTCCACGTCGTTTCTCCTGTCGAACTTCTGGAACAAGCTCTACGACGGCATCGCCATGCACCACTTCGACAAGGCGCGCGCCGCCGCGCCTGGACACGAAGTGGTGTACGTGCCCTGTCACCGCAGCCATACCGATTACCTGCTGCTGTCCTACCAGCTGCACCATTCCGGCGTGGTGCCTCCGCACATCGCGGCGGGCGTCAACCTCAACCTGCCGGTGGTGGGACCGATCCTCCGCCGCGGTGGCGCCTTCTTCCTGCGTCGCAGCTTCAAGGGCAACGCGTTGTATTCGGTGGTGTTCAACGAATACCTCGCGCAACTCGTGGACCGTGGCGTGCCGCTGGAATACTTCATCGAGGGTGGCCGCTCGCGCACGGGCCGCCTGCTGGCGCCGCGTGCCGGCATGTTGGCGATGACCTTGCGCGCCTTCCTGCGCGCACCGCGACGACCGGTGATGTTCCAGCCGGTCTACATCGGCTACGAGAAACTGATGGAAGGCAAGTCGTACATCGGCGAGCTGTCCGGCAAGCCGAAGGAGAAGGAATCGCTCCTGGGCCTCCTCCGCGGACTGAAGGTACTGCGCCAGCGCTACGGCCACGTCACCCTGAACTTCGGCGAGCCCATCCTGCTGACGCCGATGCTCGATGCGGCGGCGCCCAATTGGCGCGAGACCACGGCCGATCCCGACGTGAAGCCGGAATGGATGAGCAGCGTGGTCGACGACCTGGCCGAACGCATCCAGGTGAACATCAACCGCGCGGCGGACGTGAATCCGATCAACCTCCTCGCCCTCGCGCTGCTGGCAACGCCCAAGCACGCGATGGCCGAGAACGACCTGCTCGCGCAGCTCGAACTGAGCAAGGCGCTGTTCCAGGAACTGCCCTATTCCGACCGCGTGACCATCACGCCGATGAACCCGCAGGGCATCATCGCGTACGGCGAGCAGATGGGCTGGATCCGCCGCGTGCGCCACCCGCTCGGCGACGTGCTGGTGACCGATGGCGAACAGGCGGTCCTGCTGTCCTATTTCCGCAACAACGTCCTCCACCTCAATGCCGCCGCGGCCTGGGTGGCGGCCTGCTTCCTCAACAACCGGCGCATGTCGCGCTCCTCGGTGCTGCGCCTCGGACGCATCATCTATCCCTTCATCCAGGGCGAGTTGTTCCTTCCCTGGGACGAGGAGGGTTTCGCCGCGCAGGTCCAGGACACCATCGAGTTCTTCGTCCGCCGCGGCATCCTCGAGGCCAGCGCGGAAGGCCGCGTGCTCGAACGCGGTCCGGGCCAGGACGATGGCGCCTACCAGCTTCGCGTGATCGCACGCAGCATGCTGCAGGCGTTCGAGCGCTACTACATCGCCATCGCGGCGCTGGTGAAGAACGGCCCGCACACGATGAGTTCCGGCGAACTGGAAACCGCGTGCACGCTCACGGCGCAGCGCCTGAGCCTGCTCAACGAGCTGTCGGCGCCGGAGTTCTTCGACAAGGCGCTGTTCCGCGGCTTCATCCAGAAGCTGCGCGAGGCGAAAGTGGTGTGGACCGATCCGGCGGGCAAGCTGGACTTCAGCGACGCGCTCGAAGACATGGTGCGGGACGCGCGCGTGATCCTTGCGCGCGAAGTCCGCCATTCGATCCTGAAGATCACCCCGGGTGGCGAGAACGACCGCGACTTCGACGCTCGCCCGCCGGTGGACCCCGACGATGGTTCCGCCGCCGAATCGCTGCACGACCGGCACGTGGCGAACGAGCGCGAGAGGCACGAGAAACACCCCTGAGGCGACACTGGGCTGCCTGCGGTCCCGCGATCGGATGTAGGTGTCGCCCCGCGACGCGATCACGGGAGGTCCTACGCCGCGTCCTCGCGGCCCACGGACAGACGCGCTGAACCGTCGCTCCTAACCTTGGCGCTCCCAACGCCAAGGATTGCCCATGGACATGCTCCCGCCGCAGGCACCGCCTGCACACGTCGCACAAGCCAACCAAGCCGCCCTCGACACGCTCCAGCGCCTGGCCGAGACGCAGGCATGGCTCGTCGCACAGCAGGACGCGCTTCCCGCGCCACCGGCGACGAAGGAGGTTCGCGATCTCCTCCTCGCCGATCTCGACGCCTTCTGGGCCGCCCTGGTCGACCACGCGCCGGGCACGCCGGCGATGCCGCGGCGTCGGGCCTTCGCCTTGCGCCTTGCCCAGGCAACGCGAGACGACGCGTCACTGCGCCGCAATGACGGCACCTTCCCCGACGACGCGATAGAAACCGTCTCGACCATCGCGCTGCACGGTGGTGGCCCGTTGCCCGCTTACCTGCACGCACGGGAGTTGCTCGTGGGCGAGGTGCCGTACGCGGGTGCCCTCGTGCTGTCCAACGACCGCGAGCCCGGACGCGTGTTGCTCTTCACTGGCAAGGAAGGCTGGCAGATTTTCGACTCGCTCGACGCGCTGTACCGCGATGTCGAATGGCGCATGCGCGCGCAGATGGTCAGCCTCGACGAACTCCCCGGAATCGCCGCGGACGATTTGCAGCGTGTGCTCGACACCCATTTCCTCGGCACCCGCGCCATCGAGGGGGACGTATTCGAGACGTTGACCGCGCGCCTCGTTGCGCGCCAGCGCGAGCAGGTCATGGCGGCGTTCGCTGCGGCGGATGATTGGCGCGACCGCCTGCACCTCTCGCTCGACCCGGCTTCCTTGCTCGATGTGCACGCGATCGTGCGCCAGCGCGACCTCGCCCTGGCGGCGCGACGGGACGAAGAGCGCCTGGCTGTGCAGCCGGCGCGTGTGCGCGGCCATTGGCAACAGGCGGCCCTCGAATATCGCGACCGCTGGCGGCTCGACGGCGGGGACGTCCTGCTTCCTTCGCTGGGCTCCTTCGCGGAGACGGCGCTGGGCGATTCGCTGCGCGCGCGGGGCATCGATGCGGCGCCGCACGACCTCACCGTGCGCCTCACGCGCCGGGTGCCGGACGCGCCCCTGTCGCATGCCATCTCCGGGTTCCCGCACGAGGACCTCTCCCTGGCGGCGCTGGCCTACCGCAACCTGGGCAGCCTGCCGACCGAACACCTCGAGGTTTTCGCCGCGGACGGTTCAGCGAGGAGCAACGTGCCCGTGGAGGCGCTACGTGACATCGTCCGCGACCTCGACCTTCCCAACGCGTATGCGCGGCACCTGGACCAGGCGCTCGGCAATTCGCCGGCAGGGCGGGAGCGACGCTCGGCGCATCACCGCCTGCTGCAAGCACGCATGCGCTTCGAAGCCGCCGACGCGCGTCTGGCCTATTACGATGCCAGCGAACCGCGCTCGTTCCAGGATGACCACCAGGAGCGCGGGTTCCAGTGGGTCGAGGCGGTGCTGGACGACCCCGCGCCGGTGGCGCGCCGAACGATCGACGGTCACCGGATCGTCGTCTACCAGCTAACCTACAAGGGCGCACCGCTTGCGGGCGTCTTCATGATCACGGCGCGGCAGGCTGGCGCGGTACGCCGCGTCGTCCTCTACACGCCGGACGCGCCCGATGGCAGGGCCTTCCGCGAATTCGGCGACCGTGCCGAGCTGACGCGCGACTTCCTCCTCGACCCGCGCTTCGAGGCCTACCTCCTCGACCGCCTCCCCGCCGCGTTCGCCGCCATCGACGGCTACGGCCAGCGGCATTTCAAGGTGCCGCTCATCAATGGTGGACGTGACTGGCAGTGGGTCTTCGGCATCGACGGCTGCGAGTCTCGCGCCCGCTGCACCCAGCTCGAGGAACGGTTCGAGGAGCGCGAAGTGGCCGGTTCCTTCCTCGACGCGGCTTACGACACGGCCCTGAACCTCGCCAAGCGCAACGCCAACGACCTCACCCGTTCGACCGCGGCGACCGACTGGGACAGCGTGTTCGACATTTGGGGCTGGAACGTGCCCTTTCACCTGGCGAAGGAGCTGGTTGTCGGCACGGTGCAGAGCGTCCCGCGTGCGGCACAATCGGGCTGGCGCTTCTACGACGAAGTCAAGTCAGGCGACGGCCTGGGCGCGTACCTCGCCTTTGTCGACGGCTACACCTCGGCGTTGAACGTCCTGCCGCTCTACACGCAAGTGCCCTCGTCCGCGGGCACCCGCATGCGGGCCGCTCCGGGCTCGCGCACGCTCGCACCGACCCATCGCACGGTGCCCGCGCCCGACACGCTGTTCGAGAAGCGGTTCCTCGCCCGTGGCGTTGCTGCGCCGTCCGGTAAGCCACCCAGCTCCGGCGTCTTCACCATCGACGGCAACCGGTACATCAGGCAAGGCGGGAAGATGTACCACGTGCAATTCGACTCGAGCACCGCCGGCTGGCGCCTCAACCGCCCCGGTGCACTCGATGCGCGCTTCCCCGGACCAGCCATCGAGCGTCTCGCGGATGGGCAGTGGCATTTCCGCCGCGTCGGATTAGCCGGGGGCTCCGGGCGTGGTTCCATCTTCGCGCGCCTCATGGAAGAAGTGAAAGAGATGCTCGATGCCGACACGCACATCACGCCACAGGTCGCCGCACTGACGGACGCCCAACGCGTCTTCCTGATCGAGTCGTTGCGCCAGCGACTTCCGCTCACCGAGTTCGTCAGTACCCTCCGGGCCAAAATCGATATGAGACCGCATCCCTACCTCATGCCCGGTGCTCGTGCCCTGGAGGCCTGGGACGAAGCACTGCGTGTCGCGCAGGCCACTCCCCCCGCCACGAGAACGCCGACGTTGACGGAATGGCTGTCGAGCCTCGAGCCGTTGGACGTGGCGGAGGCCGCCATTCCCGGCCCGTCCCATGCGCAACCTGCCAGCAGTCGACTTCCGGCTGCGGAAGGTACCGGCCCCGCCGTGCACATCACCGGGCCGTCCCTCACGCCTTTGCCCACCCAGTCCCGGAGTTCCCAGGTCGCGGTGCGCGATTGGCCGGACGTGGGCTATATCTACCTTCCGCCAAATGTCATCGCGCGCGCGTCGGGCCCGAACAGCATCTCGTTGCCACAGGTGGCCCTCGCGGGGCGTGTGCAAGGCATCGCCATCACGGTACTGCCCCCGGAAACCCCTTGGCACGCCGTCATGCCCGGTGAAAATAGCCTTCTCCCCCGTACCATCGCGCCGGCGACAGGATCCACCGTGGGCAGTAATTACGGAGCCTGGGTCCGCGTCAACATGCAAATGCTGCTGGGTCGCCGCCAGGGCCGCGGACACTACCCATTCCGCCTCTTCAAGATTCCGGAAACCCACGGCACGGGTTATTTCCTGCGCCCCGTCGAGCAATCGCAGGGCGGCCGACCCGCGGTCTTCAGCAAGGAGCCGGTGACGCTCATGCAGCCGGAATTCGAGGTGGGCTTCCACACCCCCTGACGCCGGCCGCACATGCGTCCGGATGCCGACACGGGTACCATCGCCGCATGGAAAACGAAAAAACCACCCACTTCGGCTTCCGCGACGTGCCCCTGGCCGACAAGCAAAAGCTCGTCGGCCAGGTGTTCACGTCGGTGGCGCGTAACTACGACCTGATGAACGACCTCATGTCGTTCGGGATCCATCGCCTGTGGAAACGCCATTTCGTGGCCGTCAGCGGCGTGCGTCGCGGGGACCGCGTGCTGGACCTCGCCGGCGGCACGGGCGACATCGCCGCGCTGCTGAAGCCGGTCGTGGGTGAGGAAGGCGAGGTGGTGGTCGGCGACATCAACGCGGCCATGCTGGGCGTCGGCCGCGATCGCCTTACGGACCGCGGTCTCGTCTCCGGCCTGCGTTGGGCGCAGATGAACGCGGAGATGCTGCCGTTTCCCGACAACAGCTTCGACGCCGTGACCATCGCCTTCGGCCTGCGCAACGTCACGGACAAGGACAAGGCGCTGGCCGACATGCACCGCATCCTGAAGCCGGGTGGGCGTGCCCTGGTGCTGGAGTTCTCGAAGGTGCAGAGCCCCGTGCTGTCCAAGCTTTACGACGTGCACTCGTTCAAGATCCTGCCCCGCCTGGGCCGCCTGTTCGCCAACGACGCCGACAGCTACCAGTACCTCGCCGAATCGATCCGCAAGCATCCGGACCAGGAAACCCTGAAGGGCATGATGCTCGGCGCGGGCTTCGGGCACGTGGAGGTGCGCAACCTCAGCAACGGCATCGTCGCGATCCATCGCGCCTACAAGCTCTAGGCGGCACCGACCGGCGCCTGCGAAAGTTGGCGCCTGGGTCCGATGGCAGGGTGGCCGCGTTCCCAGCGGTGGCATACTGGTGACTTCCTTCCACCGGAACTACGCAATGCGTCTGCTCCCCGTCCTTGCCCTCACCATGGCCTTCCCCGTGGTGGCCTACGCGGCCGACCCGCACTCCTACGCCCAGCCGGACGCCGTTCGCGTCACCCATCTCGACCTCGACCTGAAGCTGGACTTCGGCAAGCGGGAGCTGGCGGGCAAGGCCACGCTGAAGCTCGACTGGAAGGACGCCAAGGCGAAAGACCTCGTCCTCGACACGCGCGACCTGAAGATCGCGAGCGTGGAAGCCGTCGACGCCTCCGGCAAGGGCACGCCGCTGACGTTCGCCCTCGCGCCGCGCGACAAGGAACTGGGTTCGAAGCTGACCATCGCCGCGCCGACCCATCCGGCCGCGGTGCGGATCGCCTATGCCACCGTACCGGAGGCCTCGGGCCTGCAGTGGCTCACGCCGGAGCAGACGGCGGACAAGAAGCAGCCCTTCATGTTCTCGCAGTCGGAATCCATCCACGCGCGCTCCTGGGTGCCGCTGCAGGATTCGCCGGCCATCCGCTTCACCTACGACGCGCACGTGAGCGCACCGAAGGACGTGCGCGTCGTGATGAGCGCCATCAACGATGCGAAGCATCCGTTGGACGGCGACTTCTCCTTCGACCAGCCGCATCCGATTCCGTCGTACCTGCTGGCGATCGCCGCGGGCGATATCGCGGTCAAGGAGACGGGACCGCGCAGTGCCGTCTATGCCGAGCCGAGCGTGGTCGGCAAGGCGGCGCACGAGTTCGAGGATACCGAGAAGCTGATCGCCACCACCGAGAAGCTCTACGGTCCCTACGCATGGGGTCGTTACGACATCCTCGTGCTGCCGCCGTCGTTCCCGTTCGGTGGCATGGAAAATCCGAACATGACCTTCGCCACGCCGACCGTGCTCGTCGGTGACAAGAGCCTTGTCTCGCTCGTGTCGCACGAGCTCGCGCATTCCTGGTCGGGCAACCTCGTGACCAGCGCCGCATGGCGCGACATCTGGTTGAACGAAGGCTTCACCACCTACGTGCAGGGTCGCATCACCGAGGCCGTCTATGGCAAGGCGCTCGCCGACGAGGAAGCCCTGCTGTCGGCGCGCGCGCTGCAAAAGAGCATCGGCGACATGCCGGCGAACGCGCAGAAGCTGACGCCCGATCCGCGCGGCATCGGTGCCGACGATGCGCTCTCGGACGTTGCCTATGACAAGGGCTCGTGGTTCCTGCGTACGCTGGAGCAGCGTTTCGGCCGCGCGAACTTCGACACCTACCTCAAGGGGTATTTCGCCCACTTCGCGTTCCAGAGCATCGACACCGACACGATGTTCGCGTACCTCAAGGCCAATCTTCTGGACAAGTATCCGGGCAAGATGAGCGAGGCCGAGGCGCGTGCGTGGATCTGGCAGCCGGGTATCCCGAAGGACGCGCCGCTGCCCTCGTCGCCGCGATTCGACGCCATCGACCGCGAGCGCACCGACTTCCTGGCCGGCAAGCTCGCCGCCGACAAGCTCGACGCGAAGGGCTGGAACACGCAGGAGTGGATGTACTTCCTCGATCGCCTGCCCGACGTGACGCCGCTGCCGAAGATCAAGGAAATCGACGCGGCCTGGCACCTCACCGGCACGCCCAACGCCGAGATCGGCATGCGCTGGTACGCCCATGCCATCGCCGCGGGCGACAAGGACGTGTGGACGGCGGCCGCCGAGCACATGACGCGTATCGGTCGCCTTTACCTCACCACGCCGGTGTACCGCGCCTTCGCACGCACGCCCGAAGGCCTCGCCTTCGCGAAGACGACGTATGCGAAGGCGAAGAGTGGCTACCATCCGATGACGCAGCAGGCGGTGGAAGGCATCCTCGCCGGCAAGTCCAAGAAGCATTGACGCAGGTTCCTGCGGGCCTTCGCGGGTCCGCAGGCTTGCATCCTTCCGCGACGCCCCGCATCTTGCGGGGCGTCCTTATGTTACGGGTCCCTTCCATGGCCAAGACTCCCCAACTCGCCACTCCCGACCAGCGCCCCCTGTGGCAAAGGCTGCTGCTACGCAGGCTGAAGTTCCTGGTCGTGGTGGCGGTGGTACTCGGCCTCGGCGCCGGCCTCATTTACGCCTTCGCGCCGTCGCTACTGCTCAAGGCGGACGTGGCGCGCCAGGCGATGGCCGCGCACCTCGAGAAAAAGACAGTCGCCGTTGGCGATACGTCGTGGTCGTATTACGAGGGTGGCGACGGTCCGACCATCGTCCTCCTGCACGGATTCGCGGCGAACAAGGAAACCTGGCTGGAGATGGCCAAGGGCCTCACCGACCATTTCCACGTGGTGATTCCCGACCTGCCCGGCTGGGGCGAATCATCGCGCCATGACGATGGGGACTATGGCATCGACGCGCAGGCCGATCGCCTGGAAGGTTTCGCCGCCGCCATCGGGGCGCAGCGGTTCCTGCTGGTGGGCCAGTCCATGGGCGGCGCGATCGCCGGCGTCTACGCGGACAAGCATCCCGAGCGCGTCGCCAGCCTGGTGCTGATGGGCTCGCTCGGGCTCACCTTCAAGGAAAACGACTTCGCGCGCGAAGTGAAGTCGGGGGTCAATCCCTTCATCTACCACGACCGCGCCGGACTGGAGGCGCTGCTCGCACGCATCTTCCTCACGCCGCCGCACATTCCCGGCCGCCTCGAGGATGCATTGGTCACGCGCAACGAGAAGGACCATGCCTTCATCGAGCGCACGTTCGACCAGCTCAAGCAGCCCGCGCAGGCGTTCTCGCTCGATCCGGTCATCGGCAAGCTGTCGATGCCGGTGCTGGGCGTGTGGTGCCACGACGACAAGATCATCGACGTCTCGGCGCTGGATACGCTACGCGCGGGATTGAAGAGTTCTCCCTCGATCGGTGCGACCGTGATGAACGGCTGCAATCACATGCCGATGCTGGAGAAGCCGGTGGAAACCGCGCGCATCATCACGGGCTTCGCACTGGCGCACTGAGGCGAGCTTGAATCGCCGACCCTGTCGGCGATGGGAGCTTGCCTCAGTCGGCCACGTCGGCGATCAGCCGATCGAGCTGGCGTTTCAGGGCACTCCCGTTCGTGCGCAGCCAGGCGCGTTGTTCCTTGTAATCCGGAAACACGCTTTCCACCCAATGCCAGAAGCGCGGCGAATGATTACGCACCTTCAGGTGGCAGAGTTCGTGGACGAGCACATAGCGCAGGGCCGCGGGCGGGGCGAGGGCGAGCGCCAGGTCGAGGTTGATCCTGTCGCGCGTGTCGAGGCTGCCCCACAGGCTCTTCAGGGGCCGAATGCGCAGCGCGGTCGGCGCGGCGTTGATCTGCGGGATGTAGGCGGGAAGCCAGCGCGAGACGTCGCGACGGATCTGCGCTTCGAAATGCGTGGCAAGCAGGCCCCGGGCCACGAGCAGCGCACGGGTGTGCGGACGCGGGATGCTGAGCACCAGGCCGCCCGGCTCATGGTCCACGCGCGGGTATGGACCCTCCGCCCAATCGAGCACGACGTCCTCGCCGCGGAAAGGAAACGTGGTGGGCACCCCCACGCGTAGCGGCGGCAGGGGCTCGGCGTCGAGGTGGAACTCATCCAGCTTCTGTTCCAGCCAATCGGCGTGGTGGCGCAGGAAGGCCGTCATCTGCGCCACGTGCGTGCCGTTCGGGTAGGTGAGCCGGGCGCCCTTCGGCGTGACGGTGAGGCGCAGGCGGCGGGCACGCGGATGCGCCGCCTTCAGCACCCGTATGGTGCCCCCGGTGGGGGTTGCCAGTTCCAGCCAGTCGCCGTTGTCCGATGCCATGTCGCGAGTCTCGTACCGATCCCGACGAACGTCCCACGAACCCGTATCAATGCTTGCGACGCCCCGCCCGTCACTCTGGCCGGGGCAGTTTGAACCATTCTTCCAGCTTGCCCAGCAGGCGCTCGTATTCCAGCGCCATGAGGGCGAAATTCGCGTCCATTTCCGCCGCGGCGGACTCCGGGCTGTCGGCCTGTTCGTCCAGCACCACGTCGGTGAACTTGATCTTACGCAGGATCAGGTCCTCGCCGAGTACAAAGGAAATGCGGTCGTCGAAGACCAAACCCAACTGGAAGACCTGCTTGCCCGTGCGCAGGTGCTCCCGAATCTCATCAGTGTCGAGATCCTGCCGCCGGCAGCGCGCGATGGCGCCGGAGGCCGTGGCAGGGTCGCGAAGCTCGCACTCGTCACCCAGCGCCAGCCCCCCAGGGAGCTCGCCCGTCGCCACCCAATGGGTCATCAGGACCCGGGGGGACTCCTCCGGTGCCAGCGGGACGGCAGGGAAGCTGCCCAGGGCCTCGCGGATCTGGCTCAGGGTGTTCTCGGCCGACTTCCGGCTGGAGGTGTCCAGGACCAGCCACCCGTTCTTCCGGTCCGCATAGGCCTTCATGCGGGAGCTGCGCACGAAGGCGCGTGGCAGCAGTTCGTTCATGACGTCGTCCTTGATCTTCTTGCGCTCGCGACCGCTCACCTTGCGGCCCTCCTCCTCCGCGATCTTCTGCACGCGGTTGGCGAGCTCGTCGTTCACCACCGACGACGGCAGGAGCTTATCTTCGCTTCCCACCGTGACCATCGTGTTGCGACCCACTACGTGGGTCAGGCCTTCCTCGTTGCGGCCCAGCGGCGATACGAAGCCGCGCGTCGACATCTCCATGGGCCCGACCGGACGCAACCGGTGCTCGGGCAGGGCCTCATCGAGGCGTTCCAGGTCGGCGGCGACGGGTTCGGAAAAACGGAAAAGCGTCAGGTTGCGAAAGAACATGTATCGGGAAGTCTCATGGAAAGGGAAGGCCATGGCGGCCGCGGTGCGGCCGCCGGCGTAAAAGCGGGAAGGATGCTCAGACGACGCGGGCGATGGCGTCGGCGACGCGGTCGATGTTGCCCTCGTTGAGCGCCGCCACGCAGATGCGCCCGGTACTTACCGCGTAGATGCCGAATTCCGCGCGCAGGAGTTCCACCTGTGCGGCCGACAGGCCGGAGTACGAGAACATGCCACGCTGCCGCTCGATGAAGGCGAAGTCGCCGACTTTCGACAGGCGCTCGGTCAGGCCGCGGCGCATGGCGCGAATGCGATCGCGCATCTCGCCCAATTCGGTTTCCCACGTCGCGCGCAGGTCGTCGTGATTGAGCACGGCGGACACCACGGCGGCACCGTGCGTCGGCGGGTTCGAATAGTTGGTGCGGATGACGCGCTTCAACTGCGACTGCACGCGGAGCGCCTCATCGTGCGAGGCGGTGACGATGGACAGCGCGCCCACGCGCTCGCCGTAAAGCGAGAACGACTTGGAGAAGGAACTCGCGACGAGGAAAGCCACCCCTGCCTCGGCGAACAGGCGCACCGCCGCGGCGTCCGGCTCGATGCCATCGCCGAAGCCCTGGTAGGCGATGTCGAGGAAAGGCACGAGGCCGCGGTCGCGCACCGTGTCGACCACGCGCTTCCAGTCCTCGATGCCGAGATCGACGCCGGTCGGATTGTGGCAGCAGGCATGCAGTACGACGATCGCACCGGCGGGCAACGCCGCCAATCCGCCGAGCATGCCTTCCACGTCGACACCGTGCGTGGCGGCGTCGTAGTACGGGTAGTCCACCACGGAGAAGCCCGCGCCTTCGAACAGCGCGCGATGGTTCTCCCAGCTGGGATTGCTGATCGCCACCGGCACGTTGGGGTTCAGGCGCTTGAGGAAGTCCGCGCCGACTTTCAGCGCACCGGTGCCGCCGAGCGACTGCGCGGTAACGACGCGGCGGTCGGCGAGCAGCGGCGAGCCGGCGCCGAATAGCAGCTTCTGCACCGCCATGTCGTAAAGCGCGATGCCGTCGATCGGCAGGTAGCCGCGCGGCAGTTGCGCGTCCACGCGCGCCTTCTCCGCTTCGCGCACGGCCCGCAGCAGCGGCACGTGGCCGTTTTCGTCGTAGTACACGCCGACGCCCAGGTTGACCTTGTCGGTGCGGCTGTCGGCACCGAACGCCTCGTTGAGGCCGAGGATCGGATCACGCGGGGCGAGTTCAACGGAGGAGAACAGGGTCATGATCGGCAGGCCTTGGAACGTGTGAATGGGGAGGGGTCAGTCGTTATCGTCGACGGCGTCGCCACCGGCGAGCCATGCGTGCGCGTCCGCGCGCGGCGCGTCGTCGCGGGCGCCGAGTGACGCGAAGTCGAAAAGGTGGCGATCGGTCAATTGCGAGGGCGCGATGTTGCCCATTGCACGGAAGATCGTCTCGCTGCGGCCGGGATGCGCCTTTTCCCAATCCGCGAGCATGCGCTTCACCACCTTGCGCTGCATGTTCTCCTGCGAGCCGCACAGGTTGCAGGGAATGATGGGGAACGCACGCGCTTCCGCATAGGCCGCGATGTCGTCCTCGCGGCAGTATGCGAGCGGACGGATGACCACATGGCGGCCGTCGTCGGACAGGAGCTTCGGCGGCATGGCCTTCAGGCTGCCCTGGTAGAACATGTTCAGGAAGAACGTACCGAGGATGTCGTCGCGATGGTGCCCAAGGGCGATCCGCGTCACGCCATTCGCCGCCGCCCATTGGTACAGGGCCCCGCGGCGCATGCGCGAGCAGAGGCTGCACATCGTCTTGCCCTGCGGGATGACGCGCGTGACGACGCTGTAGGTGTCCTGCTCGATGATGTGGAACGGCACGCCGCGCGCGGTGAGGTATTCGGGCAGCACGTGCTCCGGGAAATCCGGCTGCTTCTGGTCGAGATTGACCGCGACGAGGTCGAAGCGCACCGGCGCCTTCGCCTGCAGCGAGAGCAGCATGTCGAGCAGCGTGTAGGAGTCCTTGCCGCCCGAGAGGCAGACCATCACCTTGTCGCCCTCTTGGATCATGCCGTAGTCGGCGATCGCCTGGCCGACCTGGCGGCGCAGGCGCTTGGCCAGCTTGCCGGCTTCGTAGCTCTGCTTGCGGGTGGCGTCGGGGGTGGCGGACATGCTGCGGGAATCCGGAGGGAAGCCCCTATTGTAGCCGCTGCGGCGCGGCGCGCCCGGGGTTACAATCGACCCTTCCTCACCGCCGGCCGAACGCGATGCAGGTCCAGGATCCCGTACAGCTTTCCCAGCACCTCGCCGAACTGAAGGTGGAGCACCGCGACCTCGATGCGGCGATCGAGCAGCTGGCGGCCGCGATCGGCCGCGACGAGCTCCAGCTCACCCGCCTGAAGAAGCGCAAGCTGCTCCTGAAGGACGCGATCGCGCGCATCGAAAGCCGCCTGATCCCCGATCTCGACGCCTGAGGCCCCCATGACCCCCGTCCGCCTGGAAAACGCCCACGTCACCCTCGAACCGCTGACGCTGGACCATGTGGGCCCGCTGGAAACCGCCGCGGCGGACGGCAACCTCTGGAACCTGTGGTTCACGTCGGTGCCGGCACCCGGCCGCATGGCGGAGTATGTGGAAGCCGCCCTGCGCGGCCAGGACGAGGACCGCATGTCCCCCTGGGCCATCCGCGAGAACGGCAGTGGCCAGATCGTCGGGTCCACGCGCTATTACGACATCGTGCCCGATCCGTCCCGCGTCGCGATCGGCTACACCTGGTATGCGCGCCGCTGGCAGCGCAGCCACGTGAACACGGCCTGCAAGCACCTGCTGCTGTCCAACGCGTTCCAGAACGTCGGTGCGGTCGCCGTGGAGTTCCACACCGATGCCTACAACCAGGATTCCCAGCGGGCGATCGAAAAGCTGGGAGCGAAACGCGAGGGCATCCTCCGCGCGCACAAGCGCCGCCCGGATGGCTCCCTGCGCGACACCGTCTGTTACAGCATCCTCGCCACCGAATGGCCCGACGTGGACAAGTGGTTGCAGCTGCGACTGATGCGCCTGGCGCCGCCTGCCCTGTAGGTCGGTATCAGCGGGTCGCTACGGCGTCGCCGTGCGTCGGCCGCACGATCAGCGTCGCCGTCATGCCTGCCGACAGCACCGTGCCCGGGGGCAGGTGCGCGGTGTCGATCTTCACGCGTACCGGCACACGTTGCGCCAGGCGCACCCAGTTGAAGGTCGGGTTCACGTCGGCCAGCAGGTCGTTGCCTGTGGGGTTGTCCGCATCGGTGATGCCGTGCGCGATGCTCTCGACCGTGCCTTTCAGGTGCACGCCGCCGCTCATCAGCCGGATGTCGACGGGATCGCCCACGCGCAGCCCGGGGAGCTTCGTCTCCTCGAAATAGCCGTAGATCCAGTACGAGCCACTGTCGATGAGCGCAAGGCGTGCGTTGCCGGCGCTGGCATAGTCGCCCACGCGGACGTCGAGGTTGGTGACGTAACCGTCCACGGGCGCAAGCACCTGCGTGCGGTCGAGGTTCAACTGCGCGGAAGCGAGTTCCACCTGGGCCTGGGCCACGGCGGCAAGCGCCTGCTGCTGCGCCGCGCTCGCCTGCTTCGTGCTGGCCTGCGCCTGCTGCCAGCCGGCGCGCGCGGCGTTCGCCGCGGCCATCGCATTGGCTTTGTCCTCGGCCGAGATGACGTTGTTGATCAGCTTCTGCCGGCGTTCGGACTGCGCCTCGTACATCTCGTAATTGGAGCGACTCTGCTGGGCACCGGCGGAGGCGGCGTTGATGTTCGCGCCCGCGGCACGGGCCGCCGCTTCGGCCGCTTCGAGGTTGGCCTTCGCTTGTGCCACGGCGTTCCGGTAACGCGCCTGGTCGACGACGAAGAGCAGGTCGCCCTTCTTCACCGCCTGGTTGTCCACGACGCGCACGTCGGTGACGATGCCGGCGACGTCCGGCGCGATGCGCACGATCTCGGCGCGCACGCGTCCGTCGCGGGTCCAGGGCGAATACATGTAGTGCTTCCACAAGGCATGCCCGACGAAGGCGGCGACGAGCACGACGACGGCGGTGACGGCGAAGCGGACGAGGGTGGCGAGTTTCATGACGGCATCACTCAGTACAGGAACAGCGCGAAAGCGCCGAAGACACAGACGAAAACGGCAAGCCGGAACAGCGCGGGATGCCAGACGAGGCGATAGAAGCCGAGGCGGCCGGCCACGATGTCGAGCAGCCACAGCGCCAGCAGCGCCAGGAGGAAGAAGACGAGCAGCCCGGGAACGAGGGCGTCGCCGAATGCGATTTCACGGGGCATGGGCAATCACCTTGGAGATAGGCGCGTCCGGCATGTACGCGGCAAGGACGGATTCACCGTCGAGCAGCGCCATGCGGACGAGATGGAGGTGGTCGAGGAGGTGACCCGCGCCTTCGTGCTCGCCGACGCTCGCGATCGCCGTGGCGACCGCGTCGCGCGCGAGGAGGTAGCCGGCGACATCGGGGTGCTCGTAGAAGCGCGCAAGCGTGCGCAGCGCGCCTTCGAGATAAGGACGAAGCGTCGACGGCAGGGTCTGCCGTGCCATGTCGTGGCGGAGTTCGATGAGCGCCCGCCCCGTCTCGTGCACCGCCAGCGCCCAGGCGATGAGGGCGCGG
Organism: Luteibacter sp. NPDC031894; assembly: GCF_050273135.1. NCBI lineage: Bacteria > Pseudomonadati > Pseudomonadota > Gammaproteobacteria > Lysobacterales > Rhodanobacteraceae > Luteibacter > Luteibacter sp. NPDC031894. Next base: position 267,093 of record NZ_JBNNMV010000002.1, read on the forward strand.
GAGTCGGCGCTGCCGGGCTCGGTCTGCGCGACCACCTGGCTCACGAGGTCGTGGTTCACGCTCTCGAAGCGATGGCGCAGGCCAGGCAACGGCGCTTCCGCCGCGAGCGCCACCTGGGCACGCAGGCGCGCGAGCTGGCGCCGGCGCAGCCATGCACTGCCGATCGCGGGCGGGATGACGAGGAAGGAAACCGCGGCCGCGCCCAGGCCGACCACCTGCGCGATGGCGTCGTTGATGAAGTGTGCCGGGTCGTACGTCTGGAGGTTCTTCAGCGCGAGGATGTAGGCGAACCCCATGGCCCAGCCCAGTCCGAACGAGGCGAGCGACGGCGTCATCATCATGACGAGTCCGACGGTCAGGAACGGCGCCACGCCCATGACGAGCAGGCCATAACCGTCGAGCTGGGTCAGCACGAAGAACTCGCACACGAATCCCGCGACCATGCCCCCCAGGTAGCCGAGCATCACGATCCACGTCACCCGCGTGGGGTTGGGCGTCGTGGCGAACAGGCCCGCGAAGATCGTCGCCAGCAACATCGCGCTCGACCCCATCGGCCACGCACTTGCGATCCAGAAGGCCCCGAGCACCAGCATCGTGAGGGTGGTGCGCACGGTGGCGATGCCAGCGCCGAGGTAGTCGTTGCCGCGCCCGAAATGCACGCGCTCCGCGGAGCCTCCGGTGACGCGCGGGGCCTGCAGCATGGCGGCGGCATCGACGTAGTCGTGCAGCTCGTCGACGAAGCGGACCAGCAGCGAGGAGCCGGTGTCGACATCGCGCCGGTCCTGCGGGTCGTCGAGCGTGGCGCGCAGCGTGTCCACCGAGCCGCGCATCGTCTCGCGCGCCGCCGCAAGCCGCGGCAGCAGCACGCGCGCGGCGGCGCCCGCCTCGATGGGCGCATCCAGCGCATCGCCTATCGGTGCGTACAGGCGGATCAGAGTCTTCGCCGCCACGTCGCGGTGCGCGCGAACCAGCCGGTTGATGAGATGGTGCAGCGACTGGAACGTCGTCGACGTCGCCATGAAGCGCTGGTTGAACAAGCGAAGGTGGTTGCTTCGCGCACGCGCCTCGGCATCTTCGAAGATGACCGAGCTACGCAGGTCTTCCAGCGTCACCGCATTGCGGACGAAGCGCAGGTGCGCCTTTTCCATTGCATCGCGGGGGATGGCGCCACCCGTACTGTCACGAATGAAACCGACGAAATGCGCGAACTGCTCGCGCGCCGCGCGGCGCAGTACGTCGCGAACGCGGCTGGGGAACACGACGTCGTTGACCGCGCCGCTGACCAGCAGGCCGAGCAGCACTTCACTGATGCGCGCCGTCGCGGAGTCGAAGACGCCCAGCGGATTCTCGATGACGGGAATGGCGACGATGGCCGCGGTATAGCCGCCAAGCACGAAGGCATACGACTTGAAGTTGCGATAAAGCGTGGCGCCGCCGGCACAGAGGCCGATCCACAGCGAAAGCACCAGCAGGAAAAGGTCGCGTTGCTGCGGGAACGACGCAACGATGCCGACCGCGACCGTCGCGCCGGCGAGCGTGCCAAGCGCGCGGTAGAAGCTCTTCGCGAGCACCATGCCCGACTGGCGGTTCGCGACGATGATCGTCGTCAACATCGCGGTGGACGGCGCCGGCAAGTCCAGGCGCATCGCGATCCACCCGGTGAGGAAGAACGCCGTGAGCGTTTTCGCCACGAACAGCCACACCGACGCTTCCTCGCGCAGCGTTTCCGCAACGGCCTGGCGAGTGAGGGGTGGGCTGGTCGAGAGATTGGAAGCGGACATCGCGTGTGCTCCCTCCTTACTCCCCGAACCCGGCCAGCATCTTCTTGAGCAGGGCTTCGAGCTGGCCCTGTTCGCCCCGCGAGAGGTTACGCGTCTGCCGGTGAAGCAACGTGACGATGTCGGGAAGGAATCGCGCGATAAGTTCCAGCCCCGCCGGCGTGAGGGTGAGGGTCACCTTGCGCCGGTCCTCGTCGCTGCCCGAGCGGGCCACGTAGCCCTTTTCGCAGAGCTGGGTCGTGAGGCGGGTGACGTTGGCGGACTTCTCGCCGGCGGCGTCGGCCAGCTCCGAGGGGTGCATGCGATTGTCGGGAGATCCGTACAGCATCATGAGGATGTTGTATTCGGGGTGGTTCAGCCCATAGGCCCGCAGGGCCGCGTTCGCCTCGTCGTGCACTTCCTTGAACAGGTGCTTGATCAGGCGCACCAGGACGGCCGGCTCGCGGGGGAAGTCGGGGTACTTGGCCTGGGTGACGTCGAGACGGGCTTCGGTGGGGGCGAAATCACGCACGGGGCGGTCCTGCGGTTGGGTTACCTCATTAGTATATAGTTCATTTGTGTATATTCAATAGATGTAGGGTCTAGGGGCCCTCCTTTGCCCGGTGACGTCAGGCCTTCGTCACCAGCAGGTCTTCTATTCCTGCCCGCCAGAACAGCTCGCGCCGGACCCTGTCGGCGACGCCGTTCACGATTTCCGCGCCGTCTTGCGACGGATCCACGTGGACGCGGAAGGGGCGTTTGCCGGACGGCAGGTCCACGACTTCCACAATCTTGCGGGCCACTTCGGCGGGATCGGCGTCTGCGGGCTCCAGTGCCGCCAGGCCCTTGAGGATTCTGTCCGGCATCCCGGCGTAGGGGCCTTCCATGTACTCGGCCTCGCGGGCCGTGTCGGCGGGCTTGCCCGAGTGGGCGAAGTGGTTGGTGCCCTTCGTGAAGGCGCCCGGGACCATGATCGAGGTCTCGATGCCCCAGCGGGTGAGTTCGCCCGCGTAGCTGACGGCGAGCGAATCCATGGCCGCTTTCGCGGCGAAGTACGGGGCCAGGAAGGGCGGCGTGCCACCGCGCGTGCTGCTCGACGACACCCAGAGGAGCAAGCCGCGCCCCTGCTTGCGCATGGCCGGCAGCGCCGCGCGGTTCACGCGTTGGGTGCCGAGCACATTGACGTCATAGAGCTGCGCGTACTGCTCCGCGGTGAATGCCTCGGCCGGTCCGAAGACCATGTGCCCCGCGTTGTGGACCAGCACGTCCAGGCGACCGTCGCGCTGGAGGATCGTCTGGATGGCGGCTTCCGCCGAGGCATCGGAGGTCACGTCGAGTTCGACGACGCGCAGGTCGACGTTGCGCTCCTTCGCTTCCGTGAGGACGGCCTCGGCCTGCGATGCGTTCCTGCCTGCGATATCGCGCATGCTCGCGTAGACGGTGTGGCCGGCATCGGCAAGGGCGCGCGCGGTCATCAGGCCGAAGCCGCTGGACGCACCGGTGATGAGGACGATCTGTTTCATGGCGTTTCTCCGGTAAGGGGCGAGGGAATCAGACGATGCCGCCATTGGCGCGCAGCACCTGCCCATTGATCCAGGCACCGTCCGGGCCGGCGAGGAAGGCGACCGCCGCGGCGATGTCGTCCGGCGTGCCGAGACGCTCGAGCGGAGCCAGCTTGGCGAGGTGGTCGACCAGTTCCGCCGACTTGCCGTCCAGGAAAAGGTCCGTGGCGGTGGGGCCGGGGGCGATGGCGTTCACGGTGATCTCGCGGCCGCGCAGTTCGCGGGCGAGGATGGTCGTGGTGGCCTCGATCGCCGCCTTGGTGGCGGCGTACGCCGCGTAAGTCGGCTGCAACAGGCCGACGACGCTCGAGGAGAAGTTGATGATTCGCCCGCCGCTGCGCAGGCGGCGTGCCGCTTCGCGCATCGTGTTGTAGCTGCCCTTCACGTTGACGGCGAAAAGCCGGTCGAAGTCTTCGTCCTTCAGGTCGGCGATGGTCGAGAGGTTCATCACGCCGGCGTTGTTCACGAGGACGTCGATGCCGCCGTAAACCTCTTCGACCGTGTCGAACATGCGCCGCACGTCGGCGGCCTTGGAAATATCCGCTTGCGCGGTGATGGCCTTGCCGCCGGCTGCCTCGATGTCGCGGACCACGTTCTCCGCCGCCTGGGTACCGCCGGCGTAATTCACCACCACCGTGAAGCCGTCGCGTGCGAGGCGCCTGGCAACGGCGGCACCGATACCGCGGGAGGCGCCCGTGACGAGGGCGATCTTGGCCTGGGAAGTCGCGTTCATGTCGTTCTCCGTTACCGGCTGGATTGCCGGGCGAAGAAAGCATGCTCGTTGTTCGACGCCGGATAATCTTGCAGAATCAGGCAAGACTATTCCATGCAACGGAACAAACGACGTGGCACTCGACCGCTTCGACACCATGCGGCTCTTCGTGCGAATCGTGGAGCGGCGCAGCTTCACCCTGGCCGCGAACGACCTCGACCTGCCCCGTTCGACGGCGACCCAGGCCATCAAGCGGCTGGAAACCCGGCTGGGCGTGCGCCTGCTCCAGCGCACCACCCGCCAGGTCAGTCCGACCCTCGACGGCGAGGCATACCACCGGCGCTGCATCGCGATCCTGGCGGACATCGAAGACGCCGAAGCGGCTTTCGTCGACGCTCGCCCGACGGGCCTGCTGCGCGTGGACATGCACGGCACCCTGGCGCGGACGTTCGTGCTTCCCGCGCTACCGGACTTCCTGGCGCGATACCCGGGTCTGCGCGTGCACATCGGCGAAGGCGATCGTTGGGTGGACCTGGTGCGCGAGGGCGTGGATTGCGTGCTGCGCGTCGGCGACCTGCACGACAGCAGCATGGTGGGACGACGCCTCGCCATGCTGGAGGAGGTGACCTGCGCCAGCCCCGACTACCTGGCGCGGCACGGCACGCCACGCACGTTGGCCGATCTGGAAGGCCATGTCGCCATCGGCTTCCTGTCGACAGCCACCGGCGGCATCCTCCCCCTGGAATTCATCGAGGGGGGCGAACTGCGCAACGTGACCTTGCCGTCCGTGGTCACCGTCTCCGGCGCGGAGACCAATGCGACGCTGGCCCTGCTCGGCCTGGGCTTGACCCAGGTGCCTCGCTACCACGTGTCGGCGGACCTTGCCGCCGGCACGCTGGTGCAGGTCCTGCCCGACCTGCCCCCGAGGCCTTCACCCGTCTCCCTGCTCTATCCGCACAGTCGCCAGCTGTCGCCACGCGTGCGCGTGTTCATCGACTGGCTGGCCGACGCGTTCCGCGCACGCGGTGGGGACGGGGTCACGATGTCGTGACCCCTGCCGCTCATTCGATGGCGCGACCTTCGCCATCGACGAGGCGCAACGATGGGAACTGCTCCCGCAGTGACGTTTCGATGAGGTTCCGGTCGCCGACGATCACCCACGTCTTGCCCTGCGTTCGCAGCAGATCCTCGAACGCGCCGCCGACCTTCGCCGCGCTGGTCCGGCGGAGCATGGCGAGGGCGTTCGGCCAGAAATCGTCGCCGCGACCGAGCCGCGCCGATGTGGAGAGATAGGTCAGCACCGCGGCGTCGGTCTCGAGTGCGGCCGCCAGCGAACGCGCCAGACCCGTTCGGACGCTGCCGACTTCCGCGTCGTCAAGGGGCGACTCCCCACCGATGAACGCTTCGATCTCGCGACGGATCTCGACAATGGCCTCCCCCGCACGATCGGCCTGGACCGGCGCATGCACCGTCAACGTACGCACGCCACCCTGGCGCGACAGCCCGCCGACCACGCCGTAGCTCCATCCTTTTCCTTCGCGCAGGTTGGCATTGAGGCGCGAGCCGGGAAGTTGGGCGAAGACCTGGCTGGCGACCTCGAGATCGAGGGAATCGCCGACAGGCGGGGCGACGACGCCGAACGCGACATGCGCTTGCCGCGCACCCGGACGATCGACGAGGTACGCCACATCGCCGCCGCCGGCAGGAGCGAGGCCGATCGAGGGAAGCACGACCGGCGTTGCGGGCGCGGTCCAGCCAGTGAGCGCCTCGTTCAACATCTGGACGCCGTCCTCATGCACGACATCGCCTACCAGCAGGACGCTCAGGTTGTCCGGGCGAAGGTAGTCACGCCGATACGCGCGTAGTGCCTCGACGTTCATCGCAAGGAGCGACGTACGCGTGCCTTGGCCAAAGGCGGCTGCACCGTAGGGATGATGCTCACCGAAGAGACGATGCGAGATGAGGTTGTTCGCCAGGGCGAACGTCGACATCTGCCCGGCATCGATGGCCGCCAGCGACTGCGTGCGAAGGATGTCGATGTCTTCCGCGCGGAACGCGGCGTGGCGTGCGGCCTCGACCACCAGTGCGAGCCCTGCCTGCAATCGTGCACGCGGTATGCGCAGGTCGATGAAGCACGCGTCGGCTTCGCAGCCTGTCTCGAACGTGGCACCGAGTCGTGCCGCCTTCGTCTCGACACCCCGGTCGAGCATCGCCATGGTGAACCGGGCGGTGCCGGCCAAGCGTCCGTGGTCGGCGGCGCTGCCGCCGCCGAACAGGAAGCGGACATGGGCGAATCCGGAGCCGGTCCGGTGTGTGGAGACCAGCCTGGCGCCGCTCGGAAGCTGCGAGCGGCTCACGACCGGGAACAAGAATTCGCCGGGGCCGTCGGCAACGCTCGGGACACTCGTCCGGTCGATGGCCCAATCGGGCGTGGCACGAAGGTCGCGCGTCGAAACGAGGCTGCCGGCCGGCTCTCCCTCCCGCGGAGCGAGGCCGACGTCCGACGCATCTTCAGCCGCCGCGTCGAAATCCTCCGGCGCAGGCAGCACGGTCAGGGTGTAGCCCGGCTGCGCCAGCCAGGCGGATGCCGCGTGACGGACCGTGGCGGCGGTCGACTCGCCCACACGCTCCTGGAACGCCCACGCCGCGGCCGGGTCGCCGTGCAGCGCCAGGCCGTCCGCCAGTTGGTGCGCCTTGGCATCCATGCGTTCCGTGCCGGCGAGGAACGCCGTGTTGTCCCGAAGCTGGGCAAGGGACAGCTCGTCGCTATCGGGACCGTCCGCGATGAAGCGACGCAGTTCGTCGTCGAGGGCGGATTCGACGACGGCAAGGTCGGCCGCGTCGGCGACGTCCACGGTGATGGTGAAAACGCCCGCGAGGGCGAGCGCGTGCACGTCCGCGTCGACCTTGCTGGCGAGCCCGGTGCCGACGAGCCGGGTGTGCAGCCGGGAGGTCGCTCCGTCGCCGAGGATGCGGGCGGCCAGGTCGAGATCCGTCGCGGCAGGCGTTCCCGCTTCCGGTACCGGCCAGGCCCGGACGATACGGCGCGTCGACGCCTTGTCGTGCATCACGCCGCGGGATGGGGCCGCCAAGGGCACGACCCACGGCTGCCGCCGCGCCAGATCCGGCCCTGGCGCGAGGTCGCCGAAGTACGCCATGGCTTTTTCCCGCGCGCGTTCCGGCGTGATGTCGCCGGCCATGACCACGGTGGCGTTCGCCGCACCGTAGTGATCGCGAAACCACGCACGGGCGTCGTCGAGCGTGGCCCGTTCGAGGTCCGCCGGCTTTCCGTAGGCGTCGTGGTGGTAGGGGTGGTTCGCCGGGAAAAGATGGCGAAGGATATGCGCGTGTGTCCGCGCATACGGTGTTTCCAGCGTATCGCGGTGCTCGTTGCGGATGATGGCGCGCTGACTCTCCAGCTTCCCCTCGTCGAGCGTATCGAGGAGGTGGCCCATCCGATCGGATTCCAGCCACAACGCTTTGTCCAGCGCACCCGTCGGCACGGTCTCGTAGTAGGCGGTGCGATCGAACCAGGTTTCGCCGTTGATGTTCCGGCCACCCAATTCCTTGACCGCGTCCATGAAGGGTGCGTCGTAGTGCTTCGACCCATAGAACATGAGGTGTTCGAACAGGTGGGCGAGACCGGTGCGGCCGGCCGGCTCGTCGGCGGAACCGACGCGGTACCACACGGCGAGCGAAACGATGGGAGCCTTATGGTCCTCGTGCACGACGACCGTCAGGCCGTTGGGCAGGCGGAAGCTCCGCTGGTCGATGCCTTCCGCGTGGGAAGCGAGTGGGAACGCGGACAGCGCGCCGAGCGAAGCGAGAAGCGCGGCACGCAACAGGGCCGCGCCGTAGGTAGGTGTGTTCACGCCGATGACTCCATGCAAGGGGAGCATGGACGTTAGGCGTTGGGCGACGACGACCGTATCGGCCGGCGCCCCCCACACGGGTGCGACTCAGGCGTCAGTTCTTGAGGGGAACCGTTTCGAAACCGCCCTGCGGCGTCGTGTTCGCCGGCGGCGGCGGTGGCGTGTTGCCACGCGCGGGAGCCATGTTGCGGCTGCCGCAGGTGTAGGCGCCCCACTCCTGCGAACCGTCATGGGGTTCGCCCAGCGGCTTCACCGTGTCGGCGCCCATCTTCGCGGCTTCGTTACGCGCCATGACTTCCAGCTCGTCACGCACCTTCAGGTCGCTCCGGTCCACCGGGCCGACGCGGCTGGTGACCGATACGGTGACCTTGCCCTGTTCGCGGCAGCTGCCGACGTCGCCGTTCCACGCCGTGCGCACGTTCCGCGCGCTGTCGTCGAGCTTGATGCCCCAGTCGCAGCCCGAGAGGGCGAGCGGAATGAGAAGGATGAGGATCTTGCGCATGGGTGGCTCCGGTAGAACGTTCGTTGCCTATGCTATCCGGATGAGCGTGGAGGCGCGATCCATCGATCGCGCCTCCTCCGGATTACCGCGCGGCTTTCGCCGCCACTGGCTTGCCCTTGCCCGCCGACGCCGCCTTCACGGGATGGCCGTCGGCATCGATCACCTGCACCTCGCCCAGGTTCAACGCACGGACGGGCGCCTCGATCTTGCGCAGGTCACCGACGATCACCCAGGTGAGCGCGTCGGGGTGGATCACGGCGGACAGCGCATCCTCGGCCGCCTTGCGATCGACACCTTCGATGCGCGACTTCAGCGTCTGCACATAATCGTCGGGCCGGTCGTAGACCACGATACCGGTCATCGCGCCGAGCACCGCACCCGTGGTCTCGAAACTGCCCGGCAGCGCCCGGACACGCTGGGCGCGGATCTTCGCCACCTCGTCGTCCGTCAGCGGCTTCGCCGCAATGACGGCCTTCGCTTCCTTGAGGATTTCCTCTGCCGATTCGGCCGTCTTGTCCGTCTGCACCGGCGCGTAGATGAGCATGGGCCGTTGCCCCTGGGCATCCGACAGCATGCTGCCGGCACCGTACGCCCAGCGCTTCTCCTCGCGCAGGTTCATGTTGAGGCGAGAGGTGAAGGTGCCGCCGAACGCGCCATTGGCGATGCCGAGGTCGAGGGCGTTCTTGGCCTTGGTGGACGGCGCGACGAGGCCCGCGAGGATGAGCGACTGCGGGGCGTCGGTGCGATTGATGAGGAAAACGCGCGGCTTCGCCTGGATCGCGACCTTGCCCACGTTCTTCTTCGGAATCGCCGTCGCCGGTGGCGTCCAGTCGCCGAAGACGGCGTCGAGCTGCGGCAGGATCTTCGCCAGCGTCGTGTCGCCCGCGACGAGGATGCGCACGTTGTCCGGACGCAGGTAGTCGCGCTGGAACGCTTTAAGGTCATCGGCCTTCAGCGAGGCGATGGCGTCTTCGGTACCGCTACCCGTGAACGGAATGCCGTAGGCATGGTTTCGCCCGTAGAGCAGCGGCGGAAGCGTGCGCAATGCCAGCCCCGTCGGCTCCGTCTTCTCCTGCGCGATGCCCGCCAGCCACTGGCCGCGGATGCGCTCGATGTCGTCCGACTTGAACGCGGGATGGCGCACGATATCGGCGAACAGTTCCAGCGAAGGCTTCAGCTGCGCGTTGAGCGCGTCGAGGCCGACGGCGCAGGTGTCCAGCGAGCAACTCGCGTTGACGAAGGCACCGAGGCGCTCCTTGCGCCGCGCCACCTCGACGGAGTCCAGCGAGGTCGTGCTTTCCTCCAGGAGGGTGGACGTGAAGCTCGCCGTACCGAGCTTGCGCCCCTGGTCGGCGGCGTAGCCTGCGTCGAACAGCAGTTGGACCTGCGTCACGGGAACGGTGTGGCGCTCGGCGAGCACCACTTCGACACCGTTCTTCAGCTTGCCCCGCTGAAGGGTCGGGAAGACGAGATCCGGAAAACTCGTCACCGGCGGCACGCCCTTCGCGCGGTCCACGTCGGATGTCGCGACCGTGTAATTGCCCGGCTTGGGGAGGATCGGAGCCGGCTTCTTTCCGGATGGGCCGAGGCCCACGACGGCCTTGTCTTCAGCGGCGGGATCGAAACCGGGGGCGGCGGGCAGCACGGTGAGCGTGTAATCGCCCTTGGCAAGCCAGGTCTTCGACGCCGTCAGCACCGACGCGACGGTCGCGGCCTGTGCACGCGCGAGATCCTTCTTGTAGGCGCCCGGGTCGTTCCGATACACCTGGCCCTCGGCGAGGATCGCGGCCTTGCCGGAACCACCAACCTTTTCCACGCCGCGAATGAAGGCCGCGCTGTTGGCGACCTTGGCGCGTGCCAGTTCGTCGTCGCTCGGACCGCTGGCGAGGAACTCTTTCCACACGTCGGCGATGGCGGCTTCGACCTTGGCGGGGTCCACGCCATTCCGTACGTCGACACTGAGCTGCACCTGGCTCGCGAGCGCGAACGGAGCGATACCCACGCTGACGTCGTCGGCGAGCTTGTCCTGGTAGACGAGCCGCTGGTAAAGGCGTGACGTCTTGCCACCACCGAGGACCGTCGTCGCGAGGTCGAGCTGGATGGCGTCGTCGGTGCCCAGCTGCGGCACGATCCACGTGCGCAAGATCCGGACCTGCGCGACCTGGTCGTGCTGGGTGCCGCGCGTGGAGGTCTGGAGAGGCGTGATCCACGGCTGCTGGCGCGGCACGGGCGGACCGGCGGGGATGTCACCAAAATACTTCGTGGCCTTGGCTTTCGCCTGCGCGACGGTGATGTCGCCGGCGAGCACGAGCGTGGTGTTCGCCGCGCCGTAATAGTCGTGGAACCACTTCTTGACGTCGGCGAGCGACGCCGCGTCGAGGTCGGCCATCGAACCGATCGTGTCGTGGTGGTAGGGATGGTCGGCCGGATAAGTGTTTACGAGGATATTCTCGTCCACGCGGCCGTAAGGACGGTTTTCGCCCTGGCGCTTCTCGTTCTGCACGACGCCGCGTTGCGTGTCGAGTTCCTTCTGCCCGATGGCACCGAGCAGGTGGCCCATGCGGTCGGACTCCATCCACAGCGCCATGTCGAGCGCCGTGGTGGGCACGGTCTCGAAATAGTTCGTGCGGTCGAACCAGGTCGTGCCGTTCATGTCGGTCGCGCCAGCCAGCTCGAACGGCTGGAAGTACGTGCCCTTGCGGTTTTCCGAGCCGGAGAACATCAGGTGTTCGAAGAGGTGGGCGAAGCCCGTCTTGCCTGCCGGCTCGTCGCCCGATCCCACGTGGTACCAGATGCTCACCGCCACCACGGGCGCCTTGTGATCCTCGTGCACCACCACGGTCAGCCCGTTGGAGAGCTGGAACCGGGTGTAGGGGATATCGGGAATGGCGTCGGACGAGGCGGGAGTAGCCGATACAGCACCAACAAGGGACATCAGCCCGGCAACAAGCAGGGCATAGCGTTTCTTCATGTACGGCTCCTCAGGGCCACCGCGGCCTCGACTCCCGTGAGGCTAGCCCGCGCCGTCCCGCGCGCGCAATCCATACCCGCCTGCGGACACGGACGGTGTCCGGTCGGTCGTGGTCACTGTCCGCGGACAATCGATCGCCGCAGGCCGACCTGACAAACCTCATGCGAATCAGATGATTGCACACTCTCGCAGGCTGGCACGGGGTTTGCGTTACTAGTCCTGCCCGATCCAAGGAACCGAACCATGAAACACGAACTCCTGATGCTCCGCAGCCTGCTGGTGGCCTCGCTGCTCGTCTGCGGCCTGATCCTCGGCAACATGCTCACCTACGCCGGCGAACCCATCCAGCTCGCCAACCTGGGTGCCGGCAACGTGGTGGTCACCGCCTCAGGCTGCACGTTGCCTCCCGACGGCGTCGTCTGCCCGTTCTCGGCCTCATAATGGGGCATGCCCCACGTCATCCTGTTCCGACCTGAGATTCCGCCCAATACGGGCAACGTGATCCGCCTCTGCGCCAATACCGGCGCGGCTTTGCACCTCGTGCGACCGCTTGGTTTCGAGCTGGACGACACCCGCCTGCGTCGCGCCGGACTGGATTACCACGAGTTCGCCCGCGTCGCGGTCCACGACGACCTCGATGCCTGCCTCGTCGCCATCGGCCATCCCCGCGTCTTCGCCTTCTCGACCCGAGGAAGGCGGCTGCACACCGACGTGGCCTTCAAAGCGAACGACGCGCTGCTGTTCGGTTGCGAGACCGCCGGCCTGCCCGACGCCGTGATCGATGCCATGCCGGAAGAGCGTCGTATCCGCCTGCCGATGCGACCGGGCAACCGCAGCCTCAACCTTTCCAATGCGGTCGCCGTCGCGGTGTTCGAGGCGTGGCGCCAGACGGGATTCGACGGCGCGGCCACGTAAGCCCAAGCTACAATCCGGGGCATGACCCCCGATCGCTCCGCGGCCGACACCGGCCCTAACCGCTTCCTGCCCCGTCCCCTGCGCGTCCTTGCCGGACGTGCGATGGAGTCCGCGCTCAATCGCGCCGTGGACCTCGATCCGGATACGCGCGCGCGCCTCGACGCCCTGGACGGTCGCAGCATCCAGCTCTACCTGGACGGCCCGGCACTCGCCTTGCGCATATCGGTCGAGAAAGGCCGACTTCGGGTCGGACCGCCGGAGGAAGGCGGCAGCCTGCGCGTCAACGCCTCGCCGGGCAGTCTGCTGGCCATGGCCTTGCGCCGCGACGAGGATGGCGTCTCGCCCGGCAAGGTCGAGATCGCGGGCGACGCCGAGCTCGCCCGCCGTCTCGAACGGCTGGCCCGACAATACGCGCCCGATGTCGAGGAAGCGTTCGCCAAGACCTTCGGCGACGTCATCGGCGTCCCCCTCGCCAAGGCCTTGCGGGACGCCCTGGCGCACGCGAAGGAATCGGTGGCGCACCTCACCGAGGATGCCGCCGACTGGCTGCGCGACGAAGGTCGGGTGGCGGTCGCTCCCGGGGAAATGGACGATTTCCTCGACGGCGTGGACGCGGTGCGCGAGCGCACCGAGCGCGCCGAAGCGCGCCTCGCCCGGCTCGAGCGTGCGCTGAAGGAGCGTGACGCATGACGCCCCTGCGCCTTGCGCCGCGCCTGCTGCGCGTTACCGCCGTCCTGCTCAAGTACCAGCTCGACGAACTCGTCGAGGGCGGCCACCTCTATCGCCCGCTGAAACTGGTTCGCCCCCTCTTCCCGCGGGCATCCGTCGATGTGCGCGCACTCTCGCGAGGCGCCCGCCTGCGACTCGCGCTCACCGAGCTCGGGCCGATCTTCGTCAAGGCCGGACAAGTGCTGTCCACGCGCCGCGACCTCGTTCCTGGCGACGTCGCCGATGAACTGGCCCTGTTGCAGGACCAGGTGCCCGCCTTTCCCGGCAGCGAGGCGCGCGCGATCGTGGAACGGGAACTGCGTGCGCCGGTCGCCACGCTTTATGCCGCGTTCGACGAAACGGCGCTCGCATCCGCCTCGATCGCCCAGGTCCATGCGGCGACCCTGCACGACGGTCGCGAGGTCGTGGTCAAGGTACTGCGTCCGGGCATCGATCGACGCATCGCGCGCGATGTCGACCTGTTGCATGCGCTCGGACAGCTCGCCCAGCGCTGGCATCCGAACGCCGACAAGATCCGTCCGCTCGAGGTCGTCGCCGAGGTCGAGAAGATGCTCTCGAACGAGCTCGACCTGCAGCGCGAAGGCGCCAGCGCGAGTCTGCTCCGGCGCAACTTCGCCAGCGGCATCGACCTCTATGTGCCGGAAGTGCACTGGGACTTCAGCACGGAACGCGTGCTGACCCTGGAGCGCGTGCGCGGCGTGAGCGCCGACGACATCGACGCCATCGACGCCGCCGGCCTCGACCGCAAGAGGCTGGCGGAAAAGGGGGTCCGGCTGTTCTACGAGCAGGTCTTCCGCGACAACTTCTTCCACGCCGACGCGCATCCCGGCAACATCTGGGTCGATACCTCGCGCCTGGAAGAACCCCGCTTCATCGCGCTCGACTTCGGCATCATGGGCTCGCTGCCGGAAGCGGACCAATACTGGCTGGCGGAGAATTTCATCGCGCTGTTCGAACGGGATTACGCCCGCATCGCGCAGCTGCATGTCGCCGCGGGCTGGATGCCCTCGACGATTCGCCTCGACGAACTGGAAGCCGCGGTGCGCACGGTGTGCGAACCTTACTTCACCCGTCCGCTCGCGCAGATTTCCATCGCCGAGCTGGTGGTGAAGTTGTTCCAGACGGCGCGTCGCTTCGAGCTGACGCTACAGCCGCAGTTGATCCTGCTGCAGAAGACGCTGCTCAACATCGAGGGCGTCGGGCGGATGCTCGACCCGGACATCGACATCTGGGCCGTCGCGCATCCGGTGCTGCGGCGGATCCTGCGCGAGCGCTACAGCCTCCGGGCCACGCTGCGCGACGTGCGTCGGCGCCTCCCAGAGTGGATCCACACGGCCCCGCGCGTACCGGAACTCGTGCGCGACGCACTGCGCCAGGTAGCCAGCGGGCAGCAGGTGCAAGTGGCCGATCCGGTCGCCCTCGCACTGGTCCGCGACGACGCGCGCCGGATGCGCCGGCTCGTCGCCTGCGGATTGCTCGGAGCGGCGCTGCTGGTCTCCGCCGCCTTGCTCGGGACGCTGGCACCCCATGCGACGTGGCCCGCCGTCGCGTTGGCCATCGTCGGACTCGGGGCGTTCGCGATCGGCTGGCCGCGCCGCCTGCCCTGATCGTGCTGGAGATCCTCTACCAGGACGACGACATCGTCGCCGTCAACAAGCCTGCGAACCTCGCCGTGCACCGCTCGAAGTTCGTCGGCCCCGACGATGCGTTCCTCATCGACCTCCTGCGCGAACAGGTCGAGGGACGCCTGCACCTCGCGCATCGCCTCGACCGTGCCACGTCCGGTGTTCTGCTCGTGGCACGGTCACCCGAAGTGGCCGCGCAACTGGGCGAGCAGTTCATGGGGCGGAGCGTGCAAAAACGCTACCTTGCGGTGGTGCGCGGGTGGCCTGAGCCCGACGAGGGCATGGTGGATTACCCCTTGCCCGGCTCGCGCGATACGGGGCCGCGGAAAGATGCGCGCACCGACTACAGGCGTCTCGGCACGGTCGAAGTGGATATACCGCTCGGGCGCTACGATAAGCAGCGGTATGCCTTTGTGGCGGCGGAGCCTCAGACGGGCCGCTTCCGGCAAATCCGCAAGCATTTCGCGCACATCCACCACCCGATCGTGGGCGACAGCCAGCACGGTCGCGGGGACCACAACCGGCTGTTCAAGCAGCACTTCGCCTCGCACCGCCTGCTGCTGCACGCGGCGACGCTTTCCTTCGCGCATCCGCGTGACGGTCGCCTCATGGCGATTCGCGCCGGCATGGACGAGACCTGGGAGCGTCTGCTCGATCGGTTCGGCTGGCGTGACGCCTTCGAGCGTTGGGCTGGCTGCTAGAATCCGACTCGCCATGCTGATCGTGACCCGCTCCATCGCCATCCCCGACGCCGAGCTCATCGAGCGGTTCACGCGCGCCGACGGCCCCGGCGGGCAGCATGTGAATCGCACGGAAAGCGCGGTCGAGTTGCGGTTCGACGTCCCCAATTCACCGTCGCTTCCCGACGAGGTCCGCGCCCGCCTGCTCGCACGGCGCGACCGACGCATGACCGACGCCGGCGTGCTCGTCATCCAGGCGCGACGCTTCCGCGACCAGGCGCGCAATCGCGACGATGCCCGCGAACGCCTCGCGGACATCGTTCGCGAGGGGACGGTGGCGCCCAAGAAGCGTGTGGCGACGAAACCGACCCGCGCCTCCAAGGAACGCCGCCTCGTCGGCAAGGCGCAGCGATCGCAGACGAAGAAGACACGCTCGCGCGACTGGAGCCGCGAATGAGCGGCGGCCCGTTCTATCTGCCGCCGCAGGCGCCATCGCTATCGGATTCCTGGTGGAAGCGCTTCTGCCGCTGGGCCATCGGCCTGAGCGGCTGGCGCATCGTCGGGGACCTCCCGAACCTGCCGAAGCTGATCCTGATCGGCGCGCCGCACTCGTCCTATTGGGACGGCGTGTGGGGTCTGTTGATGAAATCCGCGCTCGGGCTGGACCTGGGTGTGATGATCAAGCGCGAAGTCCTCACCGGCCCCTATGGTCCGATCGTCCGCCGACTGGGCATGATTCCCATCGACCGCTCCGCGGCGACCAATGTCGTCGATCAGATGGTCGCGCGCTTTGCCAGTCACGAAAGGATGTGGCTCGGCATCACGCCGGAAGGCACGCGCAAGCCGGTGAAGCAGTGGAAGTCCGGCTTCCTGCGCATCGCCCGTGCCTCGGGCGTTCCCATCCAGCCGATCCTTATCGATTATCCGACGAAGACCTTCACCGTGGGACCGCTGGTCGAAGCCGGTGAAGACATCGAAGCCGACATGGTGCGTATCCGCGCGATGTTTGGTGGGTGTCGCGGCAAGCGTCGTAATGTGTAGCTCGGCAAATCCCTAAGGCAGACTTCTTGACTTGGAACGCCCGGCTCGTGATGCCGAGCGCTCTCAAGGGTCCTCAGCCAAGCCCGCGTCTATGACGCACGAGGTACCCTGTGCGTCGCTGGAACAAGTTCTTTATTACTAGTCGATAGGTGCCAGGGCCAAGGTTCGACACGTAAGCCGAATAACCATAGCTCAAATCTTGCCACCCTCTGCCCGTCAACTTCTGCATCGTCATCGTCCCGCCCCGCGAAGTCGCCCAGAATGAGCTGTGGCAGGTCGTCGTCCACTGCAGAGCCACCTTCGTCTCCGCCGAGTTCAGATAACCTCCCTCTTCCTGCTGGGGAAGGTTCGCGATACAACGCCCCCAGTCGGTGCGGCTACCGATGTGCGGCCAACCTTGTGCAGGTGATGCCGACGTAGTGACAAGGAGTGCGCCAGCAACGGCGCCAAGTACGAAGAGTTTCATCGAAGATCCTAGTGGGGCGCAGATTGCGCGACACCAAACTACGTCTCATCTTTTTCCCGCTCCATCGGGGCAGGCCATTCCCACGGGTAAGCAACGTGGCGCAGGGCCCTTGCGCTATCCTGACAACTCGGAGGAATCGGCGGCATGGACGAGGCTCATTCTGCTGGCTGTGCATGAACGTGCGCGCGTGGATGCTTGTGCCTTCCATAGAAGGCGCACCAGACATGCAACCAATGCACCCTACCGGCACGTTCACCGCGGGCTGCCGTCTCCGACAAAGCTGTTCCAATACCGCTGGCAACTGCCCTTCTGGCATCTCCGACCCAGCTGAGATCGCGAAGGATCTTCCCGACACGCTAAAAAGACAGCTACTCAGCCTCAACATGAGCGCCGTCGATCTTGAACAGCTGGACAACCTGGCTGCCAACCTGTACTGGGAAGGCATGATTTCCGAAGAGGCATTCGTGAAAATCAGCCTCCTTAGACTCGATCACGAAGGTCCTGTGGATGTGCTGACACTGATGCGGGAGTCGCTTGAATAGGTTCGGGAAGCTCGTGACGCAGATTATCGCGTCGCCGTCAGAATGTATGAAGCGGCGATTGACTGCGTGGAAGGCATGCGGGCACTAGCTGATTACATGAGGGGACATCTCATCGACGTGCAGGCCTAGTCATCGCCCAGAATGTCCCGGCTCGTCGTAATCGCGATGCGTCAGCAATCCGGGCCGGATGAGGTCGATGAAGGCGCGTGCTTCCGGGCTCAGGAACTTTCCCTTCCGCATCACCACACCGTAACTGCGTTGCGGGAAATAGCGGCGCAGGTTGCGTACGACGAGGCGCTCCTTGTCGGCTTCCGTGATGCAGATGCCGGTGACGATGGAAATGCCGAGCCCCATGGCGACGTATTGCTTGATGACGTCCCAGCCGCCGACTTCGATGGCCACGGTATACGGCACGTGCCGTTGCTGGAACACCATGTCGACGAGTCGGAACGTCGTCAATCGTTGCGGCGGAAGGATCAACCCGTACGGCGAGAGGTCCTCGAGGCGGATGTCGTCTTTCGCGGCCAGCGGATGGTCCGGCGGCATGATCAGCATCGGGTCGTAGTGATAGACCGGCGCCCAGGCGATGTCCTGCGGTACGTCGAGCATCGACCCGATGGCGATGTCGGCTTCGTCGGCGCGCAGCAGCGCCAGCCCGTCCTTGCCGGTGACATTCGCCAGCTGTAAGTGCACGGCGGGATAGCGCTCACGGAAGGCCTTGACCAGGTCCGGCAGCAGGTACTGGATCGTCGACGAGCCGGCGGCGACGGTGAGCTTTCCGGCCTGGCTGCCGCGAGTCTTCGCCTGGAACTCCCGGTCGAGGTTCTCGAAGCCCTCGACCAGGGGTCGCGCCATTTCGTAGAGCGCTTCGCCCGCGTCCGTGAGGGTCACCCGGCGCCGGGTGCGTTCGAGCAGCGGGGCGCCTAGCTCCCTCTCCAGTGCCTTCAGCTGGAGGCTGACCGACGGTTGCGAGAGGAACAGGGCCTCGGCTGCCCGGCTGAGGGTACCCAGGCGCGTGATGTAGACGAAGGCGCGAAGCTGCTTCAGCCGGTTTCCCTTGTAGTAAAACCGCCCGCCCTCGCTATCGGCTTCCGGCCTATTCGCCCCCGCGACTCTCCGCTTCGGCGTCTTCAGAGGTGCGTTCAGCTTCCGAGGCATCGAGAAACTTCCGCCTTATCCGTGAGTTATGTGTTGTATTAACACCGTCAATGTTTGACATTGAAACATATGCTTTGTCAACAGCATAGCTCCGGGCCTAGCGTGGACTCCACCCCGAACCCGGAGCACGTTCCATGGCAGTTCCCCAGAGCGCGAGCCATCCACTGTCCGGCGTCCGCTTCGGCCTCGAAGACGAAAGCTATGCGGACATCCTCACACCTGCGGCGCTTGCCTTCGTGGCCGACCTCCACCGCCGTTTTGACGCGCGCCGCCTGGTCCTGCTCGCCGAGCGGGTCGCCCGTCAGCAGCGCTACGACGCCGGCGAGCTTCCTGACTTCCGCGACGACACCGTCGCCATCCGCGAAAGCGACTGGTCCGTGGCTCCGATTCCGCCCGCGCTCCAGGACCGGCGCGTCGAAATCACCGGCCCGGTCGAGCGCAAGATGATCATCAACGCGCTGAACTCCGGCGCGAAGGTATTCATGGCCGACTTCGAGGATTCCAGCGCGCCCACGTGGGCGAACCAGATGGACGGCCAACGCAACCTGCGCGATGCAGTGGACGGGAGCATCGAGTTCACCAGCCCGGAGGGGAAGGCGTATCGCGTCGGTGCCACACCGGCGGTGCTCGTGGTCCGTCCTCGCGGCTGGCACCTCCCTGAGCGTCACGCCGAAGTCGACGGCGACGTAGTGGCGGGCGCACTCGTCGATTTCGGCTTGTTCGCGTTCCACAACGCGAAAGCGCTGCACGAGCACGACCGCGGTCCCTACTTCTACCTGCCGAAGCTGCAGAGCATGGAAGAAGCGGCGCTGTGGAACGACGTCATGGGGCACGCCGAAGCCACGCTTGGACTGCCATACGGAGCGATGAAGGCGACGGTGCTCATCGAAACCTTGCCCGCCGTGTTCCAGATGCACGAGATCCTGCACGCCCTGCGCGATCGCGCCGTCGGCCTGAACTGCGGACGCTGGGACTACATCTTCTCCTACCTGAAAACCTTTCGCGCCCACCCCGACCGCCTGCTTCCCGAGCGCGGCCAGGTCGCGATGACGGTTCGGTTCCTCAAGGCGTATTCCGAGCTCCTCATCCGCACGTGCCACCGCCGCGGCGCCTTCGCCATGGGCGGCATGGCCGCGCAGATCCCCATCAAGGACGACGAGGAAGCGAACGAAGCAGCCATGGCCAAGGTCCGCGCCGACAAGCTCCGTGAGGTGACCGCGGGACACGACGGCACGTGGGTGGCGCATCCCGCGCTCGTGCCGGTCGCGCAGTCGATTTTCGACGAACACATGCCGACGCCGAACCAGCTGCACGTGCTGCGTGAGGACGTCGACGTGTCGCGCGACGCCTTGATCGCCCCGGCCATCGGCACGGTCACCCGGCAAGGTTTCGACAACAACGTCGAAGTCTGCCTGCGCTACACGGCCGCCTGGCTGGACGGACTCGGCTGTGTGCCGATCCACCACCTGATGGAAGACGCCGCCACGGCCGAGATCGCTCGCGCCCAGCTCTGGCAGTGGCTGCACCACGGACCGTTGGAATTCAGCGACCACGCAGAGATCAACTTCGCGCTGTTCGACCACGCTCTGGCCGCACATTGCCATCGCCTGCGCGAGAGCCGACAACCCGGCGCACGGCGGGCGGACGATGCGGCCGCGCTCATCGCCGCACTCACGCACGCCGACGAGCTCCGCGATTTCCTCACCCTGCCCGCCTATGAGCACCTGTCCTGACCCTGGAGCACGACGATGAAGACGCATACCGCCGAACAGATCACGCTCGACTGGAAGAACAACGAACGCTGGAAGGGCGTCGAGCGCCCCTACACCGCCGAGGATGTCGTGCGGCTGCGTGGGTCGGTGCAGGTCGAATACACGCTCGCCCGGCGCGGTGCCGAACGACTGTGGCGATCGCTGAATGACGCGCCGTACGTCAATGCGCTGGGCGCGCTCACCGGGAACCAGGCCATGCAGCAGGTGAAAGCCGGCCTGCAGGCGATCTACCTGTCCGGCTGGCAGGTCGCCGCCGACGCGAACACCGCGGGAACGATGTACCCGGACCAGTCGCTGTATCCCGTCGATTCCGTGCCCAACGTGGTGCGCAAGATCAACAAGACGCTGTTGCGTGCGGACCAGATCCACCACGCCGAGGGAAAGGATGGCATCGACTGGCTCGTGCCGATCGTCGCCGACGCGGAGGCGGGATTCGGCGGTGTGCTTAACGCGTATGAATTGATGGCGCACATGATCGAGGCGGGCGCCGCCGGCGTGCACTTCGAGGACCAGCTCGCCAGCGCGAAGAAGTGCGGCCACATGGGCGGCAAGGTGCTGGTGCCGACGCAGGAGGCCGTGCAAAAACTCGTGGCCGCCCGCCTCGCCGCCGATGTCGCCGGCGTCCCTACCCTGATCGTGGCGCGCACGGACGCCATGGGCGCGGGCCTCGTCACGTCGGATGTCGATGATCACGACAAGCCGTTCCTGACCGGCGAGCGCACCGTCGAAGGATTCCATGAATCGCGCCAGGGCATCGAGCAGGCGATCGCCCGCGGCCTTGCCTACGCGCCCTACGCCGACCTCATCTGGTGTGAAACCGCCACGCCCGACATGGAACAGGCGCGCCGCTTCGCCGAAGCGATACATGCGGAGTTCCCGGGGAAGAAGCTGGCGTACAACTGCTCGCCCAGTTTCAACTGGAAGAAGAACCTGGACGAGACCACCATCGCGGAGTTCCAGAAGCGCCTGGGTGACATGGGCTACGCCTTCCAGTTCATCACCCTCGCCGGCTTCCATGCGCTCAACTATTCGATGTTCCAGCTTGCCCGCGGTTATCGCGATCGGCAGATGGCGGCATACGTCGAGTTGCAGGAGGCCGAGTTCGCGGCGGAGAAGGACGGTTACACCGCGGCGAAGCACCAGCGCGAGGTGGGCACCGGGTATTTCGACACGGTGAACCAGGTGATCGCGGGATCGTTGAGCTCGTTGTCGGCACTCAACGGCTCGACGGAGGAGCAGCAGTTCCACCCGGCGTCGGCGGCGTAAAAGGAAAATCGGCCAGCGCCATGGAAGGCGGGCCGATGCGCGGGAATGGGTGAAGCGCCGCTGGAGAAGGCCGGGCCCCGGTGCTGGAGCGGGGGGAGGGAGGGGTATCCAGCACCGGGACGGGGCGGGCAGCCCATTAGAGAACCGCCTGGTACAGAATTCTCCGCTCGCACCCGCTATTTGTCAACTACTCAGTACATGAAATAAGTATTAACTCCCAAGAGGGACGTCGAAGGAGGCCATGCATGACAGCGGTGCGATGGCCCCGCCAGCATCAAAGCGAAGCGGCTCCCAGTAATGGGTCGCGTGAGTCTCGTTCGGGTTCTCGTTGTCCCAGCGATCCGACTGGTAGAGATACACCGTACCCCCCTTCCCTGGCAGCGTGGCGACGTCCGCCGGCTGGCCACCGCACGACGTATCGCTAAGGCGGAGGCCGCGGTGCAGCTTTTCCTCATCCGTTGCCGCGGGCTTACCCACCCATGGCCCCAGTGGCGACGACGCGTGCAGATAGGAGGTCCCCGTCGCGCAGTAGCCGCAATTGGGATCGGAGAAGGTCAGGTAGTAGGTATCGCCACGGCGGAAGAGCGACGGTGCCTCCGTGGCCTTCAATCCCACGCGCGCGAACTCACCGGTGCCGCTGAGGTAGCTGGCGTCAAGTTTTTCGATGACGAGGTCACCCTTTCGCCGCCAGTCGGTGTACGCCAGGTATGCCGTTCCATCCGAATCGACGAAGACGTCGTGGTCGCCATGATTGAGACCGGGCGGCTGCGTCCTGTTGATGGCGAGCTTGGGCAGCGCCGCCTCCACGAAGGGACCCGTGGGCTTCGGAGAGGTAAAGACGTGATAACCGACCGACACGTCGTAGCTGTTGATCCAGAGCACGTACTGTTTCGTTCTCGCGTTCAAGACGACATGGGGGCGGAAGCAGCCGTAGGTGGAACCGTTGCAACGCCGCTGCCAGGTCGGCGTACTCGCGTCGAATAGCTTGCCTTCGGCGTGCCAGTGCGCGAGGTCACTCGATGAGTACGCGACGAATCCGCAAAAGGGCGATTTCTTGTCGTTCCAGCGGAAACCGCACCCGTACTCGGTGCCGTAAAGGTAGTAGCGATTGCCGAAATGCTGGATCTCCCCGTCATGCGCATCGATAGGGCGACCCATGTCGTCTTTTCGCGCGGTGCCAGGTGGTCCGTTGAGTATGTGTGTGGTAACGGTCGTTTCCGCTTCCGGCAGCGGTGCCGCCGGTGCGCCGACAACGAGCACCAGGAACGGTGCAATGTACGCAAGGAGGGACGTGCGACGGATCGGCGAACGCGGGAAAGCGGTGGGCATCTTCGAGTCGACCACTACGACAAGGAGTCCTCGACCATAACGGGTAGTGAGCCGCACGGCCACTCGGATCAGACCTGATCGTCTTGCAAGGGATCGGCGAGGGGATGCTCCTCGCCAACAAGGCGCTAGAACCGCCGGTAATGCAGCGCTTCCGCCAGGTGCACCTGCTCAACACAACCGGTACCGCCTTCGAGGTCGGCGATGGTGCGGGCCACGCGCAGGATGCGGTGGTAGGCACGCGCCGACGCACCGAGCTTGTCGAGGGCTACTTGCAACCAATCGCGCTCGGCAGAAGGCAGCGCGCAGTCGCGTTCGAGGTTCACGACACTCAGTTCGGAGTTGGCCTGCCCCGCGCGAAGCAGCGCCTTCTCGCGTGCCGCGATCACGCGCTTGCGCACCGTGGCGCTGTCGTCGTCGCGCGGTCCCCGCGCGGCAGAGAGTTCGGAAATCGGTACGCGAGGTACCTCGACGCACAGATCGATGCGATCCAGCAATGGCCCCGAGATGCGCCCTCGATAGCGCTGCACCTGGTCCGGCGTGCAACGGCATTCGTGCAACGGATCGCCAGCATAGCCACAAGGGCATGGGTTCATGGCGGCGACCAACTGGAACTCCGCCGGAAATGTCGACTGCCGGGCAGCCCGCGAGATCACGATCTGACCCGATTCGAGCGGTTCGCGCAGTACTTCGAGCACATGGCGGCTGAACTCGGGAAGCTCGTCGAGGAACAGCACGCCGTTATGCGCCAGCGAGATTTCGCCCGGGCGGGGCGACGACCCACCGCCGATGACAAGAAGCGAAGTAATTGCGACTGTTTGGCCGCCAATTGAGGGCCAGACGCCATGGATTTGTCAAACACGTTGCGAGCACTTACCGAAGTGGGTGCGACGGATTACAATTTTCACCACACTGATGCGACTGGGTTTCCACGCGCCTTGCCACCTGCCAGAAAAATCGGTCTCGGCCGCCGCGCCCTGGCAGGCGTTCTGCCCAGCCAGAAGCAGGCTGGACCGGAGGCTGCCCGTTTCGAATCCTCGCTTGAGCGCGACTTCTACCTGCTGCTCGAGTTCGACCTGAAGGTGACCCGCTGGGAGCCACAGCCGCTCCGGATCGACGTCGGCGACGGGCACCCGAGCTATGTGCCCGATGTGCTGGTGACCTTTTACGACTACGACGTCCACCCGGGCCGGGAGTACAAGGTGCTGTACGAGGTGAAGCAGCGTGCGGAGTTGCGGGATAACTGGGCCAAGTGGAAAGCCCGGTTCAGGGCGGCGCGTCGTTTCGCCCGGGCTAATGGTTGGGCCTTCCGCATTGTCACCGACCGCGAAATCCGCAGCGGAGGTCTCTTGTGGAATGCCAAGTTCCTCCTGCCCTACGGCCACGATGAGGTCAATGGCGGCATCCAGGAGCTACTGGTCAAGACCTTGCGCTACCTCGGTCCGACGACGCCCGAGAAACTTGTCGCACACTTGGCGTCGGACCCCTGGGAGCGGGCCGGGCTGGTCGCCTCTGTTTGGGCGTTGGTGGCCAGTCGTCATTTCCTGTGCGACCTGTCCGAACGGGTCACTATGCATTCGGAGATCTACTGCCATGACTGAGCCCACTGCTCGGGACATGCTTCGCATCGGACGCGACGTCGTCGTCGATGGCATTGCCTACACGCTGGTCCGCTACGTAGATCTGTATTCGATCCTGGCTGTTCGCGTAGATACCGGTGAGAAGGTCCGTGTGGCCATTTCCTCCCTACTTACGGCCATGGGTCGGGGCGAAGCCGAGGTGGTGGACGATGCCCACCACAGCTCGCGCTTCGAGACTCTTTCCGCCGATGACTGGGAAATGGCTCAGCGCAGAGCTACCGCGCTCGCTCCCCTTCTGGCGGCCGAGCAACCTTCGCGCAGGGAGGTCGCCGAGGTGGGCAAGCATCTTGGCGTCCACATCGCGACAATCTATCGGTGGATCAAGAAGCTCAAGGAAGGGGGTGACATCGTCGACCTGGCACCGCATAAGCCTACGGGAGGCCGGGGCGGATCCCGTCTGGATCCCCTCGCTGACGCCCTGATCCGCGAAAACGTCGAGCAACGCTACCTGCAGCCGCAACGTCCGTTGATTTCGCAGATCATGCGCGACATCGAACTGGCATGCCGGCGCGCGGGCATTTCCGCCCCGCACCCCAGCACCGTGCGTCGCCGCGTCGCCGAGCTGTCCGAGCGCTTGGTGACTCAGAAGCGACTCGGTCGCAAGGCGGCCGACGATAAGTTTGCCCCGCGTCCGGGCGCCTTTCCTGGTGCTGACTATCCCGGCGCGTACTGGCAAATCGATCACACTCCACTGGACGTGGTAATCGTCGATGACGTGCACCGTCGGCATATTGGGCGCCCCTGGCTTACCGTGGCGATTGACGTCTATTCCCGCTGCGTCGCCGGCTTCTACCTCTCGCTGGATCCTCCAAGCGAAGTTTCCGTGGGTATGTGCCTAGTGCACGCGATCCTGCCCAAGGACAGCTGGCTCGGCGTCATCGGCGTGGATGCCCGCTGGCCGATGTGGGGCACGCCGGCCGCGGTGCACGCCGACAATGGCAAGGAGTTCCGCGGCAGCATGATCACGCGTGCGGCACAGCAGTACCGCTTCCGGGTGGAATGGCGCAAGGTCAAGACGCCGAACTGGGGCGGTCATATTGAGCGCCTGATGGGGACGTTCAACGAGGAAGTTCACCTGCTTCCGGGCACCACGTTCGCCAACACCAAGGAGCGCGGAACCTACGCGCCGCATACCGAGGCTGTGCTGACGCTGCGCGAACTCGAGCAATACCTGACCGAGTACATCTGCAACGTGTACCACCAGCGCGTCCATAGCGGCATCGACCGTCCGCCGATCAAACGCTACGAGATCGGTGTCCTTGGCGACGGTGTGACACCGGGTGTCGGCCTGCCACCGCCGGTGGGCGACGCAAAGCGCTTGCGCCTGGACTTCATGCCCATGATCGAGCGGACCATCCAGTCCTACGGGTTGCGGATCGACGGGCTGTCTTACTACGACCCCGTGTTGGATCCATGGATCCGGTCGGTCAACCCGGAGACCCGGCGGCCGAGGCGCTTTGTCATTCGTCGCGACCCGCGTGACATCAGCGTCATCTTCTTCCTGGATCCGACGACGAACCGCTACTACCCGATCCCCTTTCGGCACCTGGAGCACCCGTCGATCAGCATGTGGGAGCTTCGCGAAGTGCGCGCGCAGCTTCGCAAGGAGGGGCGGAACGAGGTCGACGAAGACCTCATCTTTCAAACCTATGAACGCCTTAACCAGCTGGTGGCCGATGCCCAGTCTCATTCGGTGAAGGCGCGCAAGGCTCAGCAGAAGAAGCGGGACCGCGTCACGCGCCGCGAAGCTGAGGAAGCCCAGGTGGGAATCAGCCGCCCGTCCGCCGGCGCGACGACAATGGATGATGACTGGGACGATGACGCGCCGGCCGAGCCATTCGCGATACGCGTCGTGCACTGATATGGACCATGTTGACGAAAGCGTGCGCCTTATCCTGCCGTTGTCGGCGAAGGAGCGCCTCGCCTTTATGCGGCGACCCAAGTGGTTTAGCTACGCGGCGGCGGATAGTATCCTGGACAGGCTCGAAGGCCTGCTGGACTACCCTCCCTCCCACCGCATGCCGGGCCTTCAAATCCTGGGCGATTCCAACAGCGGCAAGACCGCGGTCGGACTGGAATTCCTTGCGCGTCATCCGATGGATCCCAATCTGGATGGCGATGCCGCGGTTATTCCCGTCCTTCGCATCGAGGTGCCGCCCAATCCCGACGAGGCGCGGCTCTACGATGAAATCTTCATCGCCCTAAGACAGCCGTTCCGCGCGCGTGACCCGGTCAGCGAGAAGGCACGCCAGGTCCGCGCCTTGCTGGACAGCGTGGGTTGTCGCATGTTGATGCTCGACGAATTCCAGCACGTCCTGGGTCCTCGCAATGACCGGCGCCGTGTCGTGATGGACGTGGTCAAGCACTTGGGCAACGTGCTTCGTCTGTCGGTGGTCGTGCTCGGCACCACCGAAGCCCAGGTCGCTGTCAGTAAGGACGAGCAACTGGCCAATCGACTGACACCCCTATGGATGCCGACCTGGCGCATGGATGGTGAATACCGCCGGCTGCTCGCGAGCTTCGAAGCGACTCTACCGCTGCGTGAACCTTCGCGGCTGCAGCAGCGCGACATGGCGGCGTTGATCCTAGGCCTGAGCGAGGGCCTATTGGGCGAGATGCGCGATCTCCTTTGCCTGGCGGTCGCTGAAGCGCTCGGCCGTGGCGAAGAATCGATTACCCAGGATCTGCTTCGCAATGTTACCTGGACCGCCCCAAGCGATCGGCGACGGCGACTCGCCACTGCGCGGATATAATCGTGAACCCGGCAACGCATGCGCGGTGGTGTGTTCACCCGCAGCTGGTGCCGGGTGAAGCGTTGTCATGGTGGCTGCATCGCTTCGCGTGGGCGAATGCCATCAGCAACCATACCTTGTTGGCGCGCATGATGGCAGGACAGCCCTTCTGGCCGCGCGACGTCGATCGCTTTGCCTCTCTCGACATGCTCGCTGTGATCGCCGATCACCTGGATGTCGACCCACCAATACTCGTCGGGGCGACGCTGCACCGATATGAGGGCACGCTGTTTCCTCGCCTCACCCTCTCTGGCTGGTTGCCGTGGATCATGCCGGTAGGCGTCTTTCATCGAACTCACCGCCACCGGGGGCATGCGTTCTGTCCGCGCTGCCTCGGCGAGGGACGCCCGCTACGGATCAGCGGAAGGCTCGCATTCGAGGTCGCATGCACCCGTCACCAGTGCGCCCTGCTGGACGCGTGCCCCTACTGTGATGCCCCCATAACCTTCTCACGCATGTCGTTGGCCCAGGTGGGCCGCTACCGATGCGCCGTTTGCGGGGGCAATCTTGCCGCAGCGTCCTCGCGGCCGCTCAATGCGTTGGCCAAGGCGTTCGAACACCGTTGCCATCGCGTGCTTCGGCAAGGCCGAGCCCCTCTGGCTGGCGAAATGATTCCTGCGAGCACGTACTTTGCCGGGACGCGTATGCTCCTGCGTGGCCTGTACGCGCGAGCACGTCTGAACGGCGTAACCGACAGCGCGGTTCGCCGCAGCCTGCGCTGGCCCCGCGACCAGGCACGCCCGACTACGCCCTTCGAACACTGGCGCCTAACCGATCGCATGCGGGCCCTTGGTGCGCTGGAGAACTATCTCCACGATTGGCCGGACGCATTCCTCCGCGATGCAGCGCGAAGCCATGCCTATCGCTGCCGCTTTGATGATGGCCGCTCGCCTACACCCGCGTGGGTTGCTGTTGTACTCGATCAGGTCGCGCCGTCGCGAAACAGCCTCTAGGCTCGCGGACACGTTCTGCTCGCGCAGCGGCTTCATCTGCCTTGGCTCCCGGGGTCCGTTATCTGCGCCAGGCTGAGTGCCGCACGAACGATGAGCGCCCACTTCGCGACGGCGAGATTCCTCCGGCCGCCCTCGGGATACTCCAACTGGAACGCATGCGCGAAGTCGAACGGGCAGGTGACGATCGCCTCGCATAGGACGGCTACCTCACCCCCCTAGCGCGCGAGAACGAGCACCGCATCGGCAATATTGGAGGCGAAGGCGTGTGTCCACTCGCTTTCGTCAAATGGTGTCATGCGTGGCTGGTGGTTGCGCGCCTCGGGGATGAGCTTAAGCCCACCGGGCTCCTTGTCGACCCAAACGGGTCGCCCCTTGTAGGGAAAACCGCTCAGCCACCGGCTGAAATCGCTTTCCGTGAGCGCACGGAACGACGGCTGGCGACACGCGAATATCTGATGCGACCTGCCATGGTCGTCGCCGATGGGGGCCCCGTGAAGGGCGTACAGGTGGCGCCCTTCCCCGTGCACATGCAAGATCAGGAAGCGGTAATCGTCCCGTTCCTCGTGAGGAATCTCCAGAACACCATTGTCCGTGCCGGCCAGTGAAAGGTAACCGACCCCCCATCCCGGCAACGCGTCTACTAGGTAGTCGATCACCTGATCAAAGACCGCACGCATGCGCAGGAACGCGACAGGCGGCCCAAACTGCGCCGCCTCTGTGTTCGGCAGCGCGTCGCCGCCTGCGAGTTCGGCCACACCATCCTCAGCCGCGGCACCGGTATCCGGGCCCGTGGTGCTGACAACGACCGGGTCATTTGGCTTGCCACCAGCCTGATGGGAGGAAGGCTTTCGGGGCACCAACTCAGTCGGTACGTAATACGCGTTGTCCTCGAAGCCGAGCATGAACGTCCGCGCGCGCTCCAGCGACGGGTCGCGACCGTCACCGGCCAGCTGCACACCTTGGTCATCGGACAGGATGAGCGGATCGCTAAAGGGGCCGAGGATGGGACGGTCCGGGCTACCGTCCGGATCCTTGCGGTTGTCGTGCAGGGGCGCCCATGTCAGTTCGCGAAACGGCGGGCGATGGTCGATGCCTAGCACCGACAGGATCAGCCGCCGCGCAGGCCGACGGTTTTCCCACGGCGCTACATCGACGTAACGAACCGTCAGCGTCGGCCGGCCTTCTAACGGAGGGAGGGAAAAAGGCAGCGGAAAGTGCGGCTCACGGCTCAGGTCACGAAACATCCGCGCGAGCTGGCCCGCGCGAAAGCGGGCAAAGGGGTCAAACAGGAGACGGGCAAGGCGCTTCATCGATGGATCGCCGAAGCGGGTGCGATAGACCACATGCGCGCCCTCGCCGGTACGGCGGGTCTCGTCGGGGTCCCAAGGCAGGTCACCACGTGACATACCGCGCGGATGGTTGATGCCATCGCCCAGAATCACCGGCAGCATGTCCGGATGAAACAGGTACCAGGTCCGCAGGATTTCAGCGAGCGGGAAGATCACCTCCGGCCCTCCCACCGTGGGCATGACCCGGACGAATGCCGGATCCGCGATCCCGTCCAGCGGATAGGCGAAGTCGGGCAACAGCGACCGCTCCGGCAACTGCGCACGGTGGGCCTTCGTCGGATCCAAGGCGGTCAGGTCTAGCGTAACGTTGCCCGTCTTCACCTTGCTCTTGCCGATCACGTCGTGATACCCGGTGACCGTGCCGTAGCGCCACACCGTGCCGGTCGCCAGCAAATGCATGGCCTCCAGCGGTACGTCGATATTGACAGGCTCAGCTTCGGACTCCACGTGCCGGAAATGGGCCTTGATGGTATAGCGCTGCGAACGGCTGCGCGCCTTCTGCAACTCACCGAACCAGTGAAGCATGACTGGACCAGGTTCTTTCTTCAGCTCGCTCAGGACCAGCGGTACCGAGCGCTTATGGTGGTGTGATTGCGCATTCATTTCGTCGTCCTTGCCACTTACCTTTGCATCGATATCGGCCAAGTTCGCCTAGTCTTGAGTCTGATCCTGATTGGAACGGCTGATCACGCCGGCAACTCGCAGCGAATACGGAAGAACTGCAATCGTGCGAGAAACTCGCAGATCTCCCCTGCAGCGAGCACCTAGCTGTCGAGGCGTGCTCGCTCAGGGTAATTTCATCCCGCACGGCTGGGCAGCGCTGGCCGGAACGGCGTAAGCTGTTCGACAGCCCACGTGTGGAGGCCCCCATGGCAGACGAAGTCGACCTTTTTCCGCCGAAAGCTGCCGCCGCGATTCGCTCACTCCTGCCTGGCAAGTCGTGGCGAGAGGTGACCTTCGAAGGTAGTCCACCACCGATTACGATTGCCGACTGGATGCACGTCCGCGCTGCCATAGGCACGCCGGCTGCTCTGGATGAGGCGCTAATGCCGTTAGGACTGCCGACGGATGCCCGCTTGCCACCGGCGTGGGCCACCGTGCTCATGACGACAATCACCCTGTACGCGCTTGCCGTCGATTTCTTCGATACGGAGGATCAGGCCAGGAGGTGGTGGGACTCTCCACTACCGATAGCCCCCGGTGGGCCTAAGTACACACCGCGGGATTGGACGGGCCTACCAAACGGCGCACCGCAAATCGCTGCATTGATCCGGCGGACTCAGCACGGCATTTTTTAGATCACGCGGACGTCGGCGGCGGCGCTTCCGCTTTCCGGCCTTTCGATAAGTGGCCGTTCATGCGAGGCGCCTTGAGTCAAGCCACCTTCCGACGCAGCTAGGACTGGTCCCATGCCTCGATGGTTAACCATTGGTCGTCCCGACACGCCGCTATACGGTCGTCATACCTGACTGCGTCGGCCACCATACCACCAGGCGGAATGGCGTATTCCTCGCCTTCGTCCAGACCAAACACCCAGGCGCCCAGCCCCCGAGGCTGCATCGCGTCGGTTTGAAGCAATGGCAGGATATCGCCGGCGAGGCCGCGGTATTCGTTCGGATATCCGTTCTTCTTTGTTTGAAGAACCCTGCCTTGATCGAGTAAGGGATGAAGCCATGCCAGGCCTGAGGCGTCAGTCATCCAGCGCGCGAGGATGCTCTCGGGACCCAACTTGGCGCCTTTCAGCGGCGCAATTCGAACGGTTATCGACCATCCCAGCATGAACGCACCCAATGGAGTAGAGATATATGGCCTGTTCGCCGTGCGGCTAATTCTAAAGCCCTGCACTGCGGAAAGCTGAAAGGCATTAAGAGGGATACGCGGAGCACTTTACGTCGCATGCTCAAGACCCAGTGAAACATTGTGTCCGTGCTGAAAAAGGGGTACGAAGGCGAAGGAATACCCATAATGCATGTCGATCAAGGTAACAGCCTATGGCTATAGCCGACCACATCAAGTCAGACCGCATCGCCTGGTGCCTTCATTGTGAGCGGGCCTAACAACAGGGCTGCCGGCACTGGTTGTCGTCAATATAATGTCTAAGGGATGGCGGTGCGTCGTCTGCGCGCTCGCACCGTGCAGACTTCGACCAAAAGGCGCGCATGCCGCGATTGGAATGGCACGGTACCCGAGATCCGGCCGGGTGACGATCGGTCTAAAGGCCCAGAAGCGTTTCTGTGTCATATACCGAAGATCGTCCCAGTCTTTCAGCTTGGGCTGAAGACGCTGAGAGGTTCATCAGGTGCAGGTCAAGGACGGCACATGGCGCATCTTTTGAGCTGGCACGTGATTGGCATGTCGCACACGCCGAGCATTCTGTGGATGCCGTCACGGAACCCGTTTGTATAGAGAGTAGCGTCCCCTTCCTGGGGGACCACTTTGTAGTCGAGGTGCCCATGGCACCGCACGTTGCTCCGCAGACACCCACACCATCCGATCACCTTCGAGTGGCCGAGTACGTGCGGATGTCGACCGATCACCAGAAATACTCCACCGCCAACCAGGCAGCCGCCATCCGCGAGTACGCGGAGAGGCACAATATGGACGTGGTCCGGACCTACGCCGACGACGGCAAGAGCGGGCTTGAAGTGGGACGCAGGGCTGGCCTCCGGCAGTTGCTCGACGACGTCACCGAGGGGCACCTCGATTTCTCGGCCATCCTGGTCTACGACATCAGTCGGTGGGGGCGCTTCCAGAATTCAGACGAGGCGGCCCATTACGAATATCTCTGCACGAAGGCCGGCGTCCGGGTCATCTACTGTGCCGAGCCGTTCGAGAACGATGGAACCCCACTGGCGACTATCGTCAAAGGCGTGAAGCGCTCGATGGCAGCCGAGTACAGCCGCGAATTGTCCGCCAAGGTTTTTGCCGGGCAATGCCGGCTGGTCAGGCTCGGCTTTCACCAGGGCGGCTCGCCAGGCTATGGCCTTCGCCGCCAGTTGATTGATGAACACCGGGCTCCCAAAGGTCTTCTCAGTCGCGGGCAGCAGAAAAGCATCCAGACCGACCGGGTTGTCCTCGTCGCCGGGCCAGACGAGGAAGTCGCCACCGTTCACCGCATCTACCATCTCTTCCTGGAACGCCACCTTGGCGAGCAGTCGATTGCTGACCTTCTCAACGACGAAAACATCCTCACCGACCTTGGGCGGCCGTGGTCACGCGGCACTGTCCACCAGGTGCTGACCAATGAGAAATACATCGGCAACAATGTTTATGCGAGGACGTCAGGAAAGCTGAAAACCCCGACATTGCCCAATCCACCCGAACGCTGGGTGCGATGCGATGGCGCGTTCGAAGGCATTGTGTCGCCAGCCGCCTTTCTCCAGGTCCGGGAAATCATTGCCGAACGCTCAGTGCGGCTCGAAGACCACCAGATGCTCGCCCTGCTCCGTGAGCTGGCAAACCGGGTGCAGGCGCTCTCGGGCCTCGTCATCGATGAACAACCGGACATGCCGTCGAGCACGAGCTACCGGCAGCGCTTCGGGGGATTGGTCCGGGCCTACGCACTCATCGGGTACGACAGTGGACGGGACTTCGGATTTCTGGAGGTCAACCGGCAGCTCCGCGCGTGGCGCCCTTCGGTCGTCTCGGCCGTGGTCGACATGCTGGGGACAACGGCGCGCTCCGTGGAGCGAAATCCCGAGACGGACTTGCTCACAGTCAATGGTGAGTGGACCGCGTCAGTGGTGCTGGCCAAGTGCCACCGGCAAGAATCAGGTTCCTTGCGCTGGAAAGTCAGGTTCGACGTGGACCTTATGCCGGACATCACCGTGGCTGTTCGCCTCGATGAAGCAAACAAAGAAGCGCGGGATTACTACCTCGTGCCCCGCCTCGACATGGCAACTTGGCCAAGGCATCTCGGGTTTGAAAACTCGCCGTTCATCGATGGCTACCGCTTTGACACCCTCGCCATTCTCTCCGAACTCGCCGCGCGGGCGCGCCTCAGGGAGGCCGCATGACCAGCCTCGATTCCGTGGAAGTCCAAAACATTCCCATCAGTGACATCCATGTGCTCAATCCGCGCACCCGAAGTCGACGAATCCACACGGAGCTTGTCGACAACATCCGCCGTGTGGGATTGAAGCGACCGGTGACCGTGAGCCGGCGGGAGGGTGCGCACCGTCAGCCCTACGACCTTGTTTGTGGACAGGGGCGGATTGAGGCCCTGCAAGTGCTTGGACACACCACGGTGCCGGCCGTGGTTGTCGATGCCGCCGAGGAAGATTGCCTCGTCATGAGTCTGGTCGAGAACGTCGCGCGGCGGGTGTACCCCGGCATCGAGTTCATGCGCGAAATCGGACGGCTCCGCCAGCGCGGCCATACCGAGAACGAAATTGCCGACATCATCGGCGTCACCCCGCAATGGATAAACATGGTGACCAACCTGCTTGAACGAGGCGAGGAGAAGTTGCTGGCAGCGGTCGAAGGTGACGTCATCCCACTCAGCATGGCAACCGATATTGCCCGGAGCAGCACGGCCGAAATCCAGAAACTCCTGTCCGATGCCTACCAGCAGGGCTTCCGGGGCAAGAAGCTCAGCCGCCTGCGGCATCTCCTTGAAGCCCGGGCCAAGCGGCGGCCGAGGGTCGAGACCCGCGAGGGACTTCCGCCCCGTGAGCGGCAGGCAATGTCGGCAGCGGACATCCGACGCATCTTCGAGAAGGAAGCCGAACGTCAGCGGCTGGTCATCAAGAAAGCGACGTTTGTCCATGAACGGTTGGTGTTTTCGACACAGGCCATCAAGGAGCTACTCGACAACACCGAGTTCATGGCGTTGCTTCAGGCTGAAAAACTCGACACCCTGCCGAAGCTCCTCCAGGAACGCATCCGGAGCGCGCATCCATGACCATCCAGACGCCCCAAGACAGCGTCCCAGAGCTCAGGACGGCGTTCGACCGCCGTGGCATCCGGCTCCCCCTGTCGAGCATCCTTCCCCTCAAGGCGATCCGCCCGAGCGTGAAGGCGACCATCAAGTACCAGCAGATTCTGGCGTCCATCGAGGAGGTCGGACTGGTCGAGGCGCCCGTGGTCACCCGGTCCGCCAAGCAGGCAGACCAGTATTTCCTCGTCGACGGACATCTGCGCTTTGTGGCCATCCGGGAGCTTGGCTGGACCGAGGTCGAATGCCTGCTCACGGAGCACGACGACACCTACACCTACAACAAACGGGTCGGGCGGCTGTCCGCAATCCAGGACCACAAAATGATTGTCCGGGCGATGGAGAGGGGCGTTTCGGCCGAGCGCCTTGCCAAGTCCCTGGGGCTTTCGGTTGAAACGGTCCGGCAGCGGTTCCGGCTGCTCAACGGCATCTGCGAGGAGGCCGCGAGCCTTTTGGCCGATGCCCCCTGTCCTGCAAAGGTGTTCTCCATCCTCCGCCAGATGAAGGCGGTCCGGCAGATGGAGGCGGCGGAACTCATGCTCGGCAACAAGAACTACACCATGCAGTTTGCCAACGCCATGTTGGCGGCAACGCCGCCGCCCCTGCTTGCCTATGAGCCCAAGGTGGCGGCAAGCCCGGGCACGGTCGAATCCATAGGGCGGATGGAGCGCGAGCTTGCCGCACTCCAGATGCAGACCTCAGCCGTCGAAGATTCCTATGGTCCGGACGTGCTGCACCTGACCATCGTCAAGGGCCATCTCGGCAAATGGTTGGGCAACGCCTCGGTGGTTCGCTGGCTGGCCCGGCATCGGCCCGAGTACCTCAAGGAGTTCCAGAGGATTTCAGAGACGACAGACGTGGGATCTGCATAGACTGCCGGCGCTGTGATCGGCGGTGATTCGTAATGCTGGAGCTGCAGCTTGAGAGGCACACCGGCCCCACGTCGCTTCGGTCTACACGCCCCTTTGGCAGTTGACGCCTGTTGCTCCAGCACGGCGTCGTCCCGGTCTTGAATGTCTGCCCAAAGTGGGCCGACCTGCTTCTCCAGAGTCCAAACGTAGCCGCGCTGGAAAATCGGAATTTGATAATGGTGAGGCGTGCTGAACAGGCCGGTCACTGTGGTCGTGCTGGGTTACATACAGAAATCCCTCTCTAAATTCTTGTCAGATCACCTGCTTCAGCCACGGACCAGTCGCAGAATGGACGATGGGAGGCGAAGTCTGGCCAGCCCTGCTTCTCGATCGGGTCATATCCACAGCCAAAGGGTGGCGGGGCAAAATGCGTGGACAACGCCGTTGCGGCCGAATCCTCGGGATGGTGCCTATCCACCTCGTTTCCACCATGCTGATCAAGGCCGACGTTGGTGCCATCCTGGATTCGGCCGCATCCAATGAAGCAGCCAAATCCTCGCGGGGCAAATCGCCCGTCGCAGGGCGCTTCCCGCAGCCGGAAGCGCGGCTACAAATTGGGTGGCCCTTGAAAATCCTGGCGAATAGACGCCGAAGCTACCCATAATATGAAAATTCTGCACTATTCTTCCCAGTTCAGTACCTGGGCGCATTGTCATGCCTTCACGACCTAACGAATTCGAGATCCTGACCATAAAGCAGGTTGCTGCCTACTTGCAGGTCACCGAACGAACTATTTATCGGCTTGCGGGAGGGAAGGAGATCCCCGCATTCAAAGTCGGCGGCACGTGGCGATTTTCGCGTCAAGACATCGATGGGTGGATCAGGAAGCAAACGGTGGCAACGCCCGATGGCGACACACGTACCGCATCGAACAAAAGGGGGAAGAAGTAATGCTCGGACTAACTCTACGTGAAGAGTTTCGTGGCAAGCGTCTCAAGGGCACTGCCATTGAGCTATCCAATGACTCCAACACTGGCGCGACACAGATTGCGGCCAAACAATTCTTGGACATTACCTATCCGACCCACGACTTGCTCAAGGGGATCGAAGCGGTAGGACCGGGACAAGGTCGTTCAGTCGTCGTGATTGGTGAGCGTGGTCTCGGTAAGTCGCATTTGATGGCCGCTCTGTACCACGCAGTAACTGACCCGTCCTCGACCAGCTCGTGGCTTAATTCGTGGGCGGCTAATCTGGGCGATGCCAACATCGGCAAAATCGCCCTGCGCGAAGGGATGCACGTCATTGGCGAAAGCCTGCATCGCCACCGCTACAAGTTCCTGTGGGATGTGCTGTTCGAGAACCATCCGCACGGCGCCTTCATCAAGGGCAAGTGGGAGGGTCAGGGCTCTTCCAAGACCGAAATCCCGTCCGACAAGCTCATCATCGAACTGTTGGATAACAAGCCGACGATGCTTCTGCTGGACGAGTTCCAGACGTGGTACGACGGCCTCACCAACACCAAGCAGTACCCGTGGAAGAACTGGGCGTTCAACTTCATCCAGATTCTTTCGGAGATCGCCAAAGAGCGCCCCGACTTGCTGGTACTGGTGATCTCGGTGCGTAACGGCGGCAGCGACGCCTACCAGCAGGTACACCGCGTCAACCCGGTCGCCATTGACTTCAAGGCAGGCGGCAGCGCCGAGCGTATCCAGCAGGATCGCCGCCGAATGCTGCTGCACCGCCTGTTCGATAACCGCTTGCAGATCGCCAGCGGCACCATCGAATCGCTGGTTGCGCAGCATGTGGCGGAATCCTTCCGCTTGCTCGATGTGCCGCCCGCCGAGCAGGAGCGCAAGCACCGTGAATTCACCGAATCGTGGCCCTACGCGCCGCACCTGCTGCGTCTGCTCGAAGAGCAGGTGCTAATCGCCACCGACGCGCAGGAAACGCGCGATCTAATCCGCATCCTCGCCAACCTCTACAAGAGCCGTGGCGAGGCCGTGCCGGTGCTCACCGCCGCCGACTTCCGCTTGGACGATGACACCTCGGGCATAGGCGCGCTGCTTGAAGCCGTTGCCAACCAACACCACCGCACACTGCGCGAGAAGGCACAGCAGAACATAATTTCAGTACAGGAGGCGCGGCACGACCACGCTAGCATCGCGCCACATCTGCAGGAGATCATCGGCGCGCTGTGGTTGCGCTCGATTGCCGTCGGCAACCTCGCCGGAGCCGACCCCGACACGCTGCAACTAGACATCACCCGTGGCAAGCCGGTGGACGACAACGCCTTCCAGGTCGAGCTGGCGACCATCGTCGAGAACAGCTTCAACATCCATCAGGAAGGCACCAAGCTGCTGTTCCGCGAGGAGGAGAACCCGCGCGCTAAGCTCATGGCCTACGCGCGCAACGAAAAGCTGTTCGCTGACCGTGCGGATCAGGTGCAGCTCGCCAAGCAGGTACGCTACGTCATCGGCGGCAGTGACGAAGTCGCCAAGACCTTCCGTGTCATCGCCCTGCCGAAGTCGTGGGTCAATGATCCGTGGACAGCGCTTGATGAAGCCGAGCAGCCCGAAAAGTGGGATGAACGTCTGCCCATCCTAGTGCTGCCGGAGGAGGCCGACAAGCTCGACGCCACGCTGGGCCGCTGGCTCAAAGACCATTTGCAGAGGCGTCGCAACACCGTGCGCTTCCTGCTGCCACGCGCGGGCAGTACCAACTCCTTCCTGGATCGCGACCTGCTCATCCTCGCCCGCGCCGAAATGAAGGCGCAGGAATGGAGCAGCCAGAACCCTGAATACAAGAAGCTGCACAAGGAGTTCGAAAACACTCTGCGCGACAACCTCAAGAAGCGCTTTGACCGCTTCGCCGTGCTGCAGCGCTGGAATTTCGCCGATCCCGCGCAGTGCAAGTTTAGCGTTGAGCGTCTCGACAAGCAGGGTTCGCAGATTCCCGAAGCCATCGAGGAGGCACTGACAGGCGACCTGTTTGTGCCGGAAGACTTTGAGGAACTGCTGCTCGAATACGCAAGCAACAACGAATCGGTCGGCAAGCTGCTGCGCGAACTGCAGGAGCCACGTCCTGCCGGGCAGGACTGCATTCCGTGGCTGGGCGAAACGGCAATGAAGGACCGCCTCCTTCGCCTATGCGCCAAGGGCAAGGTCGCCATCAACCTGCGCGGCATGGAGTACCTGCAGACGAACCCGGGCGAGGACGAGGATACCGCGTGGCGACGCCTGCGTCCCAAGCTCTCACTCACGGGCCGCCACCTCGACGACGTATTCGTGATGCTGCCCTCGGCGGTACCCGCAACGGGAGGCACCACGCCGCCTGTGCTGCTGCCGGGTGGTGCGCCATCAGGTGGTGGTGGCGCTGTCCCCTCGCCAGGCGTAGCTGAACCCACACCGAGCGTTTCTCCCGCTCCCACGCCAGAGTCCGCACTGGGCAGTATCTTCGGCGGCGACTGGGGCACCTCCAAGCCGCGCATGCCGCTGTCGAACCCGGCCACGTCGCCGCTCAACCTGATCGGCAAGATTGAGGGTTGGGGCATCGGCCCGGCCACCAGGGTCGCGGAGGTGTCCATCAAGGTGTCCACCGCTCAAGGTTCGCAAATCACAGGCGCGCAGCTCAAGGAACTGCTCAAGAAGCTGCCCGAAGGCATGAGCTTTGAGCTGAACCTTGAGAAGGAGAACGACTGATGGCACTGACCGCCAGCGCCTTGCAGGCCTTGACCCGGGGCTCCGACGCCGATGCTTGGCGCGTCATGGTTGAACAATCCGTCGAGATCGCCAGAAGGCCGCTGACCGCGGACAATGCGCCCAGGGAGGTAGTTCGGCGCGATCGTGAGATCGGCGCACTGGATCTGTTCCTCTCCTCCAGCGGCTGGGACTTGTGGCAAGCGTTCGGCGACAGCGTGGAGCGAACTTCGGATCGCCTGCAGCGATGGTGGGCCAAGCCCTTCAGCGCCAAGGCGGTACTGATCCTCGACGGCCTTTCCCTGCGCGAACTGCCATGGTTGTTGCAGGGCGCGAAGGAGCGAGGCTTCACAACGCACGAGGTCGCTGCTTGCGCTTCCGAGCTGCCCGGCGAAACCGATGTATTTGCCCGCGCGCTCGGCTTTTCCAGCCGCAGCAAACTCCAGAGTAACGGTGGCGGCCTCGCGCACAAGTTGCAAGCGGCCAATACCGAAGCTGTGGATTTGCCGTGGAAGGACTGCCAAGCCCTGATCGGCAGCGCGCCGAACCAGATCTTCTGGCACCACTGGCCCGACGCCAAGCTGCATGACATTGCAGGTCAAGGCCAAGGGCTGGAGCCGCTCACCAAGGACGTTGCCGAGCAGTTGTCCGGCGATGACTTCTGGGCCTTCGTCGAGCGCCTCGCCACCGGGCGACGGCTGGTTATCACCTCCGATCACGGCTACGCAGCCACCGGCTACTTCCCCGACGCCGATGGAGAGGTCGGCCAGTTCCTTAAGCAGACGTTTGGCAGTTCGCGCAGCAAGAAGGGAACCGGTGATATCGGTCCCTTCGTACCGCCCGTAGCATTGCAGATCAACAGCCCTCATGGCCCGCACCGGTTGGCCCTGGGCCGCAGGAAGTGGCGCAGTCAGGGCGGCTACCCGACGCTCACGCATGGCGGCTTGTCGCTGCTCGAAGTGCTGTCGCCTTTCGTCGAGCTGACCAAATAAGGATTGCGGCTGATGGCCACCAAGAAAGAACTACTCCAACAAGAAGTCGCCAAAGCCGTCGGCGCAGGCAAGGCGGTCGCGCTTGAAACCGTGGACTTCAACGACCCAAACCGCCCCAAGACCTGTCTGGAGGTGGATTTTCCCATCCTGCCGGTCAATCAAGTGGCGATCATCGAAGGCAACGCCGGTAAGCCGATATACCAGATGTCGAAGTGGTGGGCGCGGCGTCGATCCAGCGTGTTCCGTTCGATGTTGATCGCGGCGGCAACCAAGGCGCCGGATGACCCTTCGCATGCGGCCAAGCTGGTGTGGGACAACTACTACGCCAACCATCAGAAGCGCGGCGCGTTCAAGCACCTGAAGGTGGCGGACATCTTCATGGGCGGCGGCACCACGCTGGTGGAAGGCTCGCGCCTCGGGATGCAGATGATCGGCAACGACCTCAACCCAGTCGCGTGGTTTGTGGTGAAGCAGGAACTGGCGAATGTCGATCTGGAGCAAGTGAAAAAGCTCTGCGCCGACATAGAGGCCGAGGTTAAGCCGCAGATCATGCCGTATTACTTCTGCAACGGCCCGCAGGGAGAGACAGGCAAGTGGACGCACTTGCCCAGCAACAAGGCGATGTCCGCCTATTTTGACCCGCTCGCCATTCCGCGTGACAAGCGCAAGGACTACAGCTACGAAGGCCCGGAAATCATCTACACCTTCTGGGATAAGCACGGCCCCTGTCAGGTGACTGGCTGCGGCCACCGCACGCCGATCATGACCAGCCCGGTTATGGCGGTGAAGACGCTGACGGTTAGGCATTGGGCACACACCTGCGGCAAGTGCGGCGAGGCGTTTGATGTGGAGGAAGAAGCTGCGCGCATGGCACCCGATGCGCCGTTCGTTGTCGTGCCCACCGAATTGCCGCATTCCGTGCTCGATAGGAAAAAGGGAGTGGTCTGCCCGGACTGCGGCCACACCGAGATGGTGAATCTGGGCAAGGGCAAGAACAAGAAGGTGGAACTGAGCCTACTAGTGCATCCGCAATGGCTGGCGGGCGAAGCGAAGCAGGATGCGAACGGCCAGTTATACGGCGGTTCGGCGCAGGACGATGTGGCGGCAACCACTCGATGGGATACAGCGCGCGCGGTGAAGATTCGCCTGCTGGAGGTGCGTGGCGCGCTGCCGGATGAAGTGACTGACCCGGAAACGGGGATCACGTTCGCGCCAAAGAAGGGAACAGTGCCGAAAACGGGAAAATTTGCGTGTGCGGCCTGTGGCACGGTGCAACCGATCGTCGTTGCTATTGAGGCCACGAAGAAGACGGCACCATCAAGCATCTATGCTATCCAGGGTTATGCACCCAGGCGTGATGCTGCAGGCAAACCCTACGGTGGTCGTTTTTTTTCGGCTGCAGATGGCGCTTTCGCTGCGCAATACGACGCAGCTTTCAAGGAATGGGAGGAGCGCAAAAACTCCGACTTGAAAGACTACTGGCCCCGGAGCGCCATCCCGTTCGGGCATATGACTCACCAACGCCAGCCGCTGCCGCAGCATGGCTACCTGAATTGGGTGGACATGTTTAATCCACGCCAGTTACTCGTTCACGCGCAACTGTTGAAGGCCATCATAAATGTCGGTAGCTACGACTGGATGGTTCGAGAATACGTGCTGGGCGCATTCCAACAATACCTGCGGAATCAATGCCTGTTCAGCTTCTGGAATCCGCAGCGTGACACGCCGGAACCGATGTTCTCGAACAACAACTTCCACCCAAAATCCACGACGATCGAGAATTGTGTCTTTGCTGATCTCGGCAGGGGTAATTGGGCGTCCAGCGTGGAGGGCGCTGTTGAAGGGCGCGATTGGGCGCTCCACCCTTGGGAGGCCGTCAGTGCTGAGGGACTGAGACGCAGAGAGGCATCGCTCGCCGATGGCATTAGCG
Source organism: Luteibacter sp. NPDC031894 (assembly GCF_050273135.1). Lineage (NCBI taxonomy): Bacteria > Pseudomonadati > Pseudomonadota > Gammaproteobacteria > Lysobacterales > Rhodanobacteraceae > Luteibacter > Luteibacter sp. NPDC031894. The sequence goes on from NZ_JBNNMV010000002.1 coordinate 309,127, forward strand.
GTAAAAGCGAGAAAGTCTTCCCCGGAGATCCTGTCGATGGCGCGGCTGTTCTTTGCGGTTCGTCCACGGAACTGACGCAGCTTGCCGATGGCAGCCAGGATCTCGTTATTACTGATCCGCCCTTTGGCGACCTGCTGCACTACTCAGAGCTGTCCGACTTCTTTTACGTCTGGCTGCGCCTCGCGCTGAAGGACAAATATCCCGACTACTTCCGTGCCGATTACACGCCTAAGTCGCTGGAGGCGGTTGCCAACCGCGCGCGCGAGCCGGAAGACCCGGACGGTTTCTATCAGCGCCTGCTCACGCAGTGCTGGCGCGAGGCGCACCGGGTGCTCAAGCCCAGCGGCATCCTGGCCTTCACCTTCCACCACAGCGAGGACGAGCCCTGGGTGGCGGTGCTGGAGTCGCTATTTGACGCGGGCTACTACCTTGAAGCGACGTACCCCATCCGGTCCGACGAAACCAAGGGCGAAGGCGAGTTCGGTTCCAAGACCATCGAGTACGACATCATCCACGTCTGTCGCAAGCGCACCGAGGAACCCAAGCCGGTGAGTTGGGGCCGGATGCGCCGTGAGGTGATGGCAGATGTGCGGCAGTTGCAGGCCATGCTGGAGAACCATGCCAAAGAAGGTCTGCCCGACGCCGACATTCAGGTCATTCGACGCGGCAAGGCGCTGGAATACTTCTCGCGTCACTACGGCAAGGTGTACGTGGACGAAGACCGCACCATCTCCGTGCGCGACGCGTTGGTGGGTATTAACCAGCTCATCGACGAGGACGCCGACAAGGGCAAGGAAGCGCCGCCGGTCAACGCCGAGCCGATTACGCGCCAGTTTCTGCGCACCTTCGGTAGCGCGCCTGAGCTAAAACGTGATCAGTTGCAGAAGTTTCTCAAGGGCTCGATCACCACGCCAGACGAGTTCGTTCAGCGCGGCTGGTGCGCGGAGAAAAACAAGGTGTTCACCCGCACCGATGCGCGGGAGTTCGCGCGCGAGTGGTCGGGCAGGCACCGGCGTCGCCTGACCTCCGATCTGGATCAATCGCTGGTGCTGATCGGCGCCTGCTTCGACGGCAGCGGCATCAATGCCTCGGACACGCTGAGAAATGACAATTTCAGGCCGCACGTCGCGCTGAAGCCGCTGTTGGAATGGTTTCACCGCAACGGTCCAGATCAGGCCACCCGCAACGCGGCTTCGCGCGCGGTATCGATCTTCACCACCTGGAAATCCAGCCAAGCACCTCAGCCCGCGCAGGGTTCCTTGTTCCATGACGACGGGGAGTACGAACGATGAGACCTCTGCGCGACACGGTGTGGCAGCGGCGCGGTACCAGTTGGGTATGGGACGAAGAGGCCCGCAACCAGATCTGCGCAGCCGGCGAAGTATGGAGTTTGCGCGAGTTCCTGCGCGCGAAAGGAAATTGGCCGGACGACTTGCCAAGTAATGGCGGCAAGACGCTGGTCGTGGCTGGGCTCGATGGCAGCCTCGATCTGCTGACGCCGACGGATGCCGAAGCGTGGCTGGGTGATGTGATCAAGCCCGCCATCCTGTCCTTTCAGGACGAGTATGAAGGCGAGGCGGCGCTGGCGTTCTGGCTGCCCGGTGGTAACAACCGCGTCAGAGCGCACGCGGCCACCGATGAGGTGGCCTGGCTTTGCCACTCGCCCCATGGGTACCAGATCGACCTCGGCCGCATCCTGTGGGGCCAGGCAAACGAGTACCCGCAGGAAATTCTGTTGCGCGACGGCGGCAGGCCCGCTGGCCTGTTCCACTTGCGGATTACTTGAGGGCGGCGCGTGACAGCAGAGATCCAGTTCCAGCCCGGCGAACGCATCACCCACCACGAGTATGGCCATGGTGTCGTCCTTGACCCTGCGCGTGACGGCTATTTGCGCGCGTTCTTTGGAGTCGGCGAACGCCGAGTGCCGGCGGCGTCGCTGCGGCGCGAACTCACGCGCACCGAGCGCATCCTGCGCGCCGTGGATGGTGGCGCAGAGCGGTCGCGCAAGGCATGGCTGTCTTACGAGGCGCACGCGTTGCCGGTGATGGAAAGCGCCTCAGCGCTTACCTCGGCCAAGATCGACCTGTTACCGCATCAGGTGGTGCTGACGCACCGCATTGCCACCGCATCGCCCCGGCGTTATCTGATTGCCGACGAGGTGGGCTTGGGCAAAACTATCGAAACCGCGCTGATATTGCGAGAGCTGGCCAGCCGAGGCGAATTGACCCGCGCCCTGATGGTGGTGCCTGCGGGCCTTGTGAATAACTGGCACCGCGAGCTGAACGAAGTATTCAACCTCGACTTCGAGGTGTTCGGTTCCGAAGGCGACATCACCGACCGCAAGACCAATGCCTTCGCCAAGCACGACCGGCTGATCGCCAGCATCGATACCCTGAAGCGCCCCGCGCGCATCAAGCGCCTGCTGGACGCGCCACGCTGGGATCTGGTGGTGTTCGACGAAGCGCATCACCTCACGGCCTACAAGACCGGTGGCAAAGTCAGGAAAACCGAGAACTACAAGCTGGCCGAAGCGCTGAAAGATCACTCGCGCGACCTCGTGCTGCTGTCGGCCACGCCTCACCAGGGCAATCACTTCCAGTTCTGGATGCTGGCGCAGCTGCTGAACCCGACGCTGTTCCGAAGCCCCGAGGAAATGGTGGAGGAGCGGCACCGGCTCAACACGGTGATGTTCCGCCGCACCAAGGCCGACGCCTGCCAGCCCGATGGCTCACCTCTGTTCGCGCGGCGCTGGGTTCATACCGAATCCTTCGTGATGAATCAAGCCGAGCGGCTCTTCTACGAAAAGCTACGTGAGTATCTGGAAGACGGCTTCGACCTCGCGCGCCGTCAAGGTAACAAGGGGCGCGCATTGGGTTTCCTCATGGCGATCTTTCAGAAGATTGCTGCGTCGAGCTTCGCCGCCGTGCGCCGCACGCTCAAACGCCGTCTGTTGATGCTGACCCTGCACGAGGCGCTTCTGCGCGACAAGGAACTGGACATCGAAGGCCGCGAGCGCCTGACCGAGGAGGCGCGGGAGCTGATCCACGTGGAGTTCGGACTGTCGCGCGACAGCATCGGGCGCAGCGAAGTAGATCGCGTCCTGGCTGATCTAAAGTTCCGTTTGGTGAAGAAGCTGGATGAAGAGGCGCTGGAGATGGCCTCCGACCCTTACGGTAGCGAGTCTTCGGCCACGCACGCGGAAGAAGCCGCGTCGGCGGTGGTGAACCTCCATCTGCCCGAAGAGCGGCTGCGCATCGGCGACCTGCTGCGCGTGTTCCCGGGAGAGCGCGAGACCAAGATGCAAAAGCTGCTCGATGGCTTGGGAACACTGTGGCGGCAGAGTCCCAACGAGAAGATCGTGATCTTCGCCACCTACCTCGGTACAGTGGACATGATCGCCCGCGAGATCGAGCAGACGTTTCCGGGTCAGGGCGTCGCCGTGCTGAGAGGTGGCGATCACGGTGCGAAGGTCGCGGCGGAGCGACGCTTCCGCCAGAAGGACGGCCCGCGTGTGCTGGTCTGCACTGCGGCGGGACGCGAAGGCATCAACCTGCAGTTTGCGCGCGTCTTGTTCAATTTTGACTTGCCGTGGAATCCGATGGACATGGAGCAGCGCATCGGGCGCATCCATCGCTACGGGCAGAGCCATACCGCACAGGTCTACAACCTCGTGCTTTCTGACACCATCGAGGGCCGCATCTTCCTGCTGCTCGACGAGAAGCTCACCGAGATCGCCCGCACCGTCGGTAAGGTCGATGAACAAGGGAATGTCGCGGAAGACCTGCGTGCGCAGATTCTTGGGCAATTGTCCGAGCGACTGAACTACGACCGATTGTATCAGGAGGCGCTGTCCGACCCGGAGCTGAAACGCACACAGGTGGAGCTGGAGGCTGCGCTGTCGAACTCCCGCGAAGCGCGGCAGGTAGTGTTCGACCTGTTCCAAGACCTCGACGGCTTCAGTTTGGACGACTACAAGCCCTTCTCGGACGTGTCGTCCAGTTTGGATCGGCTTGTGCGTTTCCTTTCGGCGGCGGTCGCGGATCGCCACCAGAGACTAGTGAAGGTGGACGATGCCACGTACGACGTTATCACTGACGATGGCACTCGCCGCACGCGCTTCACTTTGAGTCGCGAAGCGGCGACAAATCAGGACGAGCTGCAGCTGATGGGCTTGGACCACCCGCTGGTGCAGGAAGAACTCGGCCGTTGGCGTACCTTGGCACCAGAGGAAGTAGGTATTGCGGTTTCGGGTGACATGGACGAGCCGGTACTGCTGTCGCTATGGATGGTAGAGGCGTCCGTCGGTAACGGTGAGCGCCGTGTGGTAGTTCAGCCCATAGCCGTCAAGCAGGACGGCACGCGCGTTCTGGTGGTCGAACGCCTATGCGAAAAGTATTTTCAGGCTGTCCCCGCCGCACCGACGCTCCGAGCGGAGCAACGAAGCGATTTGTTCGTCCGCGCTGTCGAGCCGACACTGCAGCGGGAGCTCAAGCACAAGGGTGCTGCGGACGGCGACGGCAGCTACTCGGCGGAGCTAGTTGGTTACGTTGAGATTTCATAGGGCAAGACATAGCATGCCGTCGTGAAGACATTCTGATGTAACTAGCAGACACTAACCATTGCCGCCCGTTGGGTTTATTTGGTTACCTAACGCGGGTAAGTGACGCACGCCGGCGTTGGTAGGCCAGACTCCGTGCTGCATTGGTGCGTGAATGATTGGTCGATGTGGTGGTACCGAGTGAACCCTCTCTTGAACTAGCGGCTTAACGCCTGGGTGGGATATTGACCGATCTCCAGCGCTTCTCCTTCGCCCCGCTTACCGATGAGGATAAGCGCGCCCTTGCTTCCGCAGTTCTGGATCTGTCGGGCTCGCCTGGGCCGTCGGACGACCCGGTTGCCGATCTCGCCCGATCAATCGTTACGCAAATCGAAGAAACACTGGCGCAGACGGCGAAGACCATGGCGCAGTTCGGTTCCTTCGGGAAAATCGGCGCTGCGCAGACGTTGCTCGAAGATAGTCTCCGCCAGAGCGAAGCTATAAAACGCCTGATTGATCCACTCTCGGCATTCGGAAAGCGTGCCTGATGCCTCATCTCGTCACGGGGCCGAGGGTGCGGACCGCTAGGGAGGAAGAAACAGGCTCGCCTGTGGCGGCACGAGCAACAGGTCGTTTTTGGCGATCGTACGTGCCGTACGGCGCTGCTGTCCTTCGGGGGAACGGACCATGAGCGCTTTATGATCGACCAACCGGGCCAAGGCCTGACGGAACTGATCGCTGCTCGCCGGCGAGGTGTTGCACAGATCGGCGAACAGGGTGCCGAACGCCGTCCCTTCCGGCGCGGCATGGACCCGCCGGATCAGCTGCGCTTCGAGCGCGGCCACGCTCGCCGCACCGGCCACATCGTCGAAGCAAAAGCCAAATTCGTTCTGACCGGCCGGGACCGCGTCGTGACTGGCCTGATAGCCCAGGAGGCCGAACATGTCGATGCCGGCGCCTCCGTAATGAATAAAATGGTTGTTCTTCTTCCAGTGCACTTGGGTCATGACATCCCGCGCTCGTGGATGCTGAGACAGATGCACCAACCAGTAGACCCCGTGCCCTGTGGTACGAATGAAGAACACCGTGTAGTAAGCCGCCCCGCATTGACGCACCAGTTCCTGATGCATCTGACCTTGGATATACAGCCGGGCATCCTTCTCGCTATGCCGGATGTCGTCAAAACGGCGGCCGCCAAAGGCCTCGCCCAGGCCGATACGGTCCAGCACGGCCTGGGTGCGGGGACCGTCGTGGGCAAAGTTGATGAAGGAATCCACCGCGAAGGTGAGGATTATTTCCGCCCTGGGAAGGCGCGCAAAGATGGAACGGATCTGGGCCGTCGGTACGTCCTTGTAGCCGTACTGATCCAGGAGAAAGATCGACCGCCCCGCCCGCGGGCTCTTCTGCGCGATGAAGGCCACGATCGCTTCCACATGCTGCGCGAAGGCACCCTTCAACAGCTTGATGTCCGTGCCGATGCGCGCTCCGTAACCTTGTTGCCGCAGGGTGCGATCGAGCGCGGCAAGAGCGTGCCGATCCTTCTCGACAAAGAAGTAGTCGATCGCCCACTCGAGGGCTTTCTGCCGTCCCAGTTCGATCGTCGCGCGGGCTTCTTGGGCGGCCTCGAGCATGATCAAGGGTGAACCCAGGACGGGTCGCCGCGAATCGGCATGGGTAAAGAGGCCGCCGCCGGCGAAGCCGTCCACCAGCGACAGGTTGACCTTGTCCTGCCCAGGACTGGTCACCAGCGTCCGGAAGTACGCGACCAGGTACTCGCGCAGCACCTCATGCTTAGCAACACTGTGTTGCTCGATGATCGCCGGGCCATCCTTCCATGAATACGGCGATAGCGTCATAGCGTCCTGCCTTAAAGCGCGTGGTGAACCGGCATCTCATCCCAAGTACGGCCGTTGAGCAAGCGGCCGTTCTTGGCCTTCGCCCGGCGTTTGCCGTCGGCCCCCCAGCCGCCCCACTGCTTGAAGAAGAATGCGACCGACTGCGTCTCGCACTGCAACCGGACGGCCTCGGCCCATTCCGGTTTCATTGGCCGGGCCTTCGGGCCGGATTCGCCGCCGACGATGACCCAGTGGATGTCCGTCAAGTCCAGCGGGCCGACATCCTCCAGCAGCGGTTCCACCGAGAGGAAGCGGATCCGCGCCGGCACCTGCCGCAGGTGGTCGATGCGGCGAACGCCATGGCGCTGGTTTTCCACCGAGACGCCCAACCACACATTGTCCGGCACACGACGGCCGCGGAAATACCGCGCCATGCGGGCCGCCCGCTTGGTGAGAATCTGGTAGCTGTGCTGCGGGGTGGCGGCGATCACCGCGAGCACCTGGTCGATATAGGTGTCCGGCACCTTTTCGTGGAAAAGGTCGGACATGGAATTGACGAAGTAGACGGTCGGCTTTTTGCGTTTGAGGGGGTCCTGCAGCCGCTCCGGAATCAAGCGCAGCGCGAATCCATTCTCGTAGCCAGGTGTACCCATCGCCTGCAGGCGACGCGCCATCACCTCGGCATAGCAGTGCTTGCAGCCGGCCGAAATCTTGGTGCACCCCACGATGGGGTTCCAGGTCTGTTCGGTCCATTCGATGCGTGAGGTCGTCGTCATCCGTCCAGTCCTCTCATGTCGTTCCGACATCAAGCGCGGGGCGCGCCGGTAGCACTATGCGCATAACCTTATTATAGTATGCGCATGAAATCGGATCAACCACTTAGCCCTCTTTCGCAAGAGGCCGCGCACGAGCTCGGGGTGCAGCTGAAACGGTGGAAAGCCGCTCGGGGATGGCGCCAAAGTGACTTGGGTCGTGTCGCGCAGCTGTCGCAGAGTCAGATCAGTCGCATCCTCGATGGCAAGGCCAGAGAAGTGACCCAAGCAGTGCTCCGACTCGCCAAGGCGGCCAACATCGACCTTGCCTTTCTGGAGGCAGCCGCGACCGATCCCGTGCGCGACCGTCTGCACGCGGAACTGGATCGGGCCTGGGACGGATCCCACGCCCAGGCCGAGGCACTGGTGTCGCTTCTGCGTGCCGCACGAGCCTTGGTCCAGACGCCGCAGGGCGCTTAGAAAGGAAGCCGCCGCTGCGACGTGACGTTGCTGACTTCGGCCCAGAACTGATCGGCTAAGGGATGTCGCCCGGCCAGCACGAGCCAGTACAACGGCTGATTCCGATTGCCGGCGACGCGTTCCACATGGCTGACCTTCAGCCCAAGGCGACCGATGAGCGCTTGCCAGTAACGCATGATCTCCACGACCACGATGCTGTTGCGGGCATGGGGATCTACGGCGGTTTCCCATCCGGGTGCGAAGGCGGAGAGCCTGCCGTTGGCCATCAGCCGTTTCACGTTGCGCTGCAGGTCCATCACGCTCACGTGGATGATGAGATCCATATGCTCGAACGCGGCCAGGGTTTCGATGATCCCGAAGGGCATGGCGTCGATGTTGAACGGATCCAGAAACGCCAGATGCAATCCGGTCGGCGACAACCGTGCCGCGACCTCGTGGACGGTGGTCTCTGCCTTGCCCACATAGGTGCTTATCGGAGGCGCCGTGATCCGTCCTAGGCGGGCGACACATGCCTCCAGATTCGCTGGCTCGTATTCGGCCAAATACACCTCACCGAAGGGCACCGTGCGGCCCGCTTCTGCCACCGCCACGAGCGGACTGCCGTCGATCACCTGATCGGTGGTACCGCGGATGCGTGCACGTCCGCTACCCGCATAGAGATCGATGTAGGTGGAATTCCCCTTGAACTTGCGCCGGGCGCCTCGCGAAATATCCACATAGTGACGAAGCCGCTTGTGCTTCTCTTCCGCCCATCCGCCGACGATGGCCCGAACGAGCTTGTCCTGCGGATCCACCTCGTAGCGTTCTTCAGGCCGCAGCGTCGGCATGCGATCGTCTCCCTGTGGGCCCCTGTGGCCACCGCTATTCCTATGGCCGCTAGTCGCCTAACGGAACTCACGTCTCATTTCCGCGTCCACGGCGGCAGCGGAATCCAGCGTCCGGCCCCGCTTTCGCAGCTCTCGAACTACGGCAAGCACCCGGTAAACCTCCCCCCGAGCCAGGCATTCCGTGACTGTTTTTCCCCCAGCACACGCCAATGGTTGGCTTTCGCACCAACAAACGGAGCGCTCGAGGCAGAAGGTCATGTCCTGGAGCATATCCAGGATGGCAAGAATGCAGCTCGCATACTCACTCCATGGCGCAATCCCGGAACTCCGCCAGCCCTCTTCCAGACACGCCTGGTCCATGCGCAAACGCCTCGCGAGCCGGTCAGCGCGAATGGCGCCGGTCGCCGGATCGGAGACGTCAGCCAGGAAGGCCGCAAACTCGATGCTCGATTCCAGACCAGAATTCACCAGTCGCATCGCCTTTGGTGGAGTCGCATCTTCTTTGGGAATTCACAGCCGACCAGGGCCACGCCCGACGCCGTATGGTGCGGCGCGCGGAATGGCCGGCGGCGCCAACAGCCGGGCTCGATGTCCTCACCGGACAACGAGCGGATGGCGCAGCTTTCCAGCGCCTCGGATTCCGTCATCGGTGGAAGGATGCCGGGGAGGCGCTCCGCGAGCATGGTCTTACCCGTGCCCGGTGGCCCCACCAGGAGGAGATGGTGCCCACCCGCCGCGGCGATCTCCAGGGCGCGACGCGCCTGGAACTGGCCGCGGATGTCCTGCATGTCAGGACCGCAGGCCGGCATGGCGAAGAAATCCGCGGCCTCCGGGCCCTTGAGCTCAGCGTGCCCTCCCAACCAGGCGCAGACCTCGGCGAGGCTGCCGGCAAGGAGGACATCGCCTTCCCCGATCAGCGAGGCTTCGGCCGCATTGGCCCGGGGCACGACGATGCGCCGTCCGCTGCGGCGCGCCCGGATGAGGGCGGGCAGGATGCCAGGCACGGCGCGAAGTTCGCCCGAGAGGGCGAGCTCGCCAAGGAATTCGCAATCGTCCAGGCGCTCGCGCGGCACCTGCGAGCCGGCGGCGAGGATGCCCAGGGCGATCGCGAGGTCGAACCGGCCGCCGTCCTTCGGCAACTCGGCCGGCGCCAGGTTTACCGTCACGCGGCGGTTCGGGTATTCGAAGGCGGTGTTCTGGATGGCGACCCGGACACGGTCACGCGCTTCCCGGACCGCCGCTTCCGGCAATCCGACGATGGAGGTGGAAGGCAGTCCGCCGGACAGGTGGACCTCGACGACGACTTGCGGCGCGGCGACACCTTCCTGCGCGCGCGACAATGTGACGGCGAGGCTCATGGTGCCGAGTATCGTAACCGGTAACGGATGTCGACCGGGTGCGAACGCTCACGTTCCTGGCGGGGCCCGGTCTGCACACGCGCTCCTTGCGCTCACTGGGAAAAATAACCGCCCCCGACCGCTCTCGGGGTGAGGGTGACGGATCGGGGGCGGTCCCGGGACGAGTGGCCGTCCTTATTGGCCGGGGTGCGCCGCGCCAGTTTCGAGGTCGGCGAGGCGTTTTTCCAAAAGCTCGAGCCGTTCGCGTGTACGCGCCAAAACCTGGCTCTGAACATCGAATTCTTCGCGGGTTACGAGATCGAGGCGGCGAAGTCCTTGCGCCAGAATGTCTTTGAAGTTGGCGTGCATATCCTCACGCGCTTGCGCCAACCCTGGCGGAACCAACGATGCCAACCGCTGTGCGAGTTGATCGATACCCTGCACATCCATCTTGCGCACCTCGATGTCGTGGATGAATTCTAAGTGATGAGTTTGTAGGCGCTATAGGCCTACACCCACACGTAGTGTAGGGTTTTTCCTACAAGCCACCGTATGGAGACGACCCCGGACCCGGATGGCACAATGGTCATCCGCGCGTCGCGCACGAGGAGTGATACATGAAGCTGGTGGTCGCCATCATCAAGCCTTTCAAGCTGGACGACGTCCGCGAAGCCCTGGCGGACGTCGGGGTCCAGGGGGTGACGGTGACGGAAGTGAAGGGCTTCGGCCGGCAGAAGGGCCATACCGAGCTGTACCGCGGCGCCGAGTACGTGGTCGATTTCCTGCCCAAGATCAAGCTGGAAGTGGCGGTAGCCGACGACCAGATCGAGCGCGTGGTCGAGGCGATCCAGCAGGCGGCGCGTACCGGCAAGATCGGCGACGGCAAGATCTTCGTCAGCCCCCTCGAACAGGTCATCCGCATCCGCACCGGCGAACTGGACAACGACGCTCTCTGAGCGAGGGCGCTCCAGGCGGGATCAAGCCGCCCGCAGCTCCCGCTGGTGGCGGCCGTGGTGGATGAGGATTCCGGTGTAATAGACCAGGTAATAGCCGACGGTCAGGCCCACGATCGCCATCGTCAGCGGGCTATTGCCCGGTGCGGGACCGCTGGCGGCCATCGCGGCGCCGCCGGCCATCGCCGGGGCCAGCATCAAGAAACGCCAGGCCAGCCGTCCCAGGAGGAGCGCGGTGAGCGCGCCGCCCATCCAGGGGTTGGGTACGTAGAAGTCCGTCCCATCGCCGCCGGTTTCGAAGCGGGTGAGGCGAAGGCCGAGCGCGAGGGCCAGCGCACCGCCGAGAACGACACCGCCCAGGGCGCCTTCGGCCAGCCGGATGTCCTGCAGGCCCGAAAGCATCATCAGGCCGATGACGACCGCGAAAATCGCGACGCGGACGGTCATCCTTTTCGTCCGGATCGGCTGGCGGCCGAAGCTGCCGCGGACGCGGCGGTACACGGCGAACGCCATCAGGGGAGCGGTGAAGATGAGCGAAATGGCGGACGGTGCCAGCATGACGATGCCTCTCGGTGTCGGTGTGAGGCAAGGTTAGCGAAACGGCGTCACCGTTCGAGGGGCGGTTGTGACCCATCGATGGTGACGCCTGTCATGCGCTACTTGGCCTTGCCCTGGTTGGCCACCGCGGCCATCTTGGCTTCGATCTCCGCCTGGTCGCCCAGGTAGTAGTGCTTCACCGGGCGAAGCTCGGCGTCGAATTCATAGACCAGCGGGATCCCGTTGGGGATGTTGAGCTCCGCGATGTCGTCGTCGGAGATGCCGTCGAAGAATTTCACCAGCGCGCGCATGGAGTTGCCGTGGGCTGCCATGAGGACGTTGTTGCCTGCCCGGATGGCCGGCGCCAGCACCTCGTGCCAGTACGGCAGCACGCGGGCGACCGTGTCCTTGAGGCATTCGGTCAGGGGCACGTCGATCCCGTTGTAGCGGTCGTCGTCGGCGAACGAGGTCGCCCCCGCCTCCAGCGCCGGGGGCGGCGTGTCGTAGCTGCGCCGCCAGATATGGACCTGCTCGTTGCCGTACTTCGCGGCGGTCTCGGCCTTGTTGAGGCCCGTCAGGGCGCCGTAGTGGCGCTCGTTGAGGCGCCAGTCGGTCACCACCGGGATCCACATCAGGTCCATCTCGTCCTGGACGTGCCACAGCGTGCGCACGGCGCGCTTCAGGTAGGAAGTGTGGGCGAGGTTGAAGGTGAAGCCGGCCTCCTTCAGGAGGCGCCCCGCCTCGCGGGCCTCGGCGATGCCCTGCTCGCTGAGGTCGACGTCGGCCCAGCCGCTGAAGCGATTTTCGAGGTTCCAGGCCGACTGGCCGTGGCGGATCATCACGAGCTTGTACATGGCGTCCAACGGTGGGAAGGAAAAATCCGATGGTGGAGCGTGGCCCCGGAGCCGTCAACTTTGCCGCCCGGAGAGGCCCGTGCCGTCAGTCACGCTAAACCTTGTGGCCGTTCGGTGCATCCTAGGGGTCCAATCCACCCGCGGAGTTCCGCAATGCGCCGTACCCTCCTTTCCCTCCTCATCGCCTTCTCCGTCTCGGGCGCCGCCCTCGCACAAGAGGACGTCAGCAAGGTCAACGGCACCGCCTCGGTCGAAGCGGGGCAGCACGCGGGCGACGTGCATACCGTCAACGGGTCGGTGCGCATCGGCGACCGCGCCGTCGTGCAGAAGGCCAGCACGGTGAATGGTTCGGTCGAGCTCGGCGACGGGGCCACGGCCACGATCGTGAAGTCGGTGAACGGCGCCGTGACGCTCGGCGAGAAGTCGCGCGTGTCCGACGAAGTCGAGACGGTGAACGGAAAGGTTCGACTCGAGCCGGGCGCGGAGGTGAAAGGGCACCTGTCGAACGTCAACGGCGAAATCAGCCTGGATCGCGCGCACGTCGGCGGCGGCATCGAAACGGTCAACGCGGACGTCACCATCGGCGAAGGCTCGAAGGTCGAAGGCGGCCTGGTCGTGAAGAAGCCGACGATGAGCTGGTTCAGCAGCAACGGCGACCGCGTGCCGAAGATCGTCATTGGCCCCCACGCCGTCGTCCAGGGCACGCTGAGCTTCGAGCGTGAGGTGGAACTCTACGTCAGCGACTCGGCCACGGTCGGCAAGATCGAAGGCGCCACGGCGAAGAAATTCGCCGGCTCCGCACCGTAAGCCGATTCAAACCCAATCGCGCGGCTTCAGGTATTCCTGCAGCCGCGCTTCGGGGCTGTCCGGCTCCGGCGCATAGCTGTACTCGAAACGCACGCGCGGCGGCAGGCTCATCAGGATCGACTCCGTGCGGCCGCCCGACTGCAGGCCGAACAGCGTGCCGCGGTCGTACACCAGGTTGAACTCCACGTAGCGGCCACGCCGGTACAACTGGAATTCGCGTTCGCGCTCGCCATAGGGCATGTCGCGGCGGCGCTCGACGATGGGGAGGTAGGCGTCGAGGAAGCCTTCCCCGATGTCGCGCGTGAAGTTCATGCAGCGCTCGAAGCCGCCCTCGTTGAGGTCGTCATAGAACAAGCCGCCCACGCCGCGCGTCTCGCCGCGATGCTTCAGGTAGAAGTACTCGTCACACCAGCGCTTGTAGCGCGCATAGACGTCGTCGCCGTACGGTTGGCACAGATCCTTCGCCACCGCATGCCAATGGCGGACGTCCTCGTCGAACGGATAGTAAGGCGTGAGGTCGAACCCGCCGCCGAACCACCACACCGGATCGCTGCCCTCCTTCGACGCCTCGAAATAGCGCACATTGGCGTGGGTCGTCGGAATGTACGGGTTGCGCGGATGCAACACGAGCGAGACGCCCGTGGCGATGAAGCTGCCGCCGACGAGGTCGGGACGGTGCGCCGTGGCGCTCGGCGGCAGCGGCGAGCCTGACACGCGGGAGAAGTTGACGCCCGCCTGTTCGAAGATGCCGCCGTCGCGGAGCACCCGCGTCCGGCCGCCACCGCCGGCGGGCCGCGTCCAGGCGTCTTCCTCGAAGCGCGCCTTGCCGTCGACCGCCTCGATGGCGGTGCAGATGCGGTCCTGCAGGCCGCGGAGGAACGACGCGGCAAGCTCGGCTTGTTCGGACATGACGGGTCCTCGGGCGATGACAGGCCGCAGAGCTTAGCAAGCCACGCAGCCTTGCCACTGCGGCACGCCGCCGCGCGGCTCCCTCAGGAGATCCGCGTGGCCATCCGCCGGTTGCCGGTCAGGGCGGCCCAGCGCATGCCGGTATCGATCCACATGAGGTAACCGGCCTCCATCAGCAGCCGCGCCAGGTAGCGGCCACGAAGTGGCAGGCGCTCCTCGGCGGCGAGTGGCTCGGCGTCGAAACCGAGCCGCCTGGCCAGGTACAGGCAACGCGCCAAGTGGTAACGGCTGGTCACGAGCCAGACGGGCGGCAGCGGCTCGTCGTCGCGCTCTCGCAATAACACACGGGCGTGGCGCAGGTTTTCGAGCGAGTCGATGGAGGCCTGCTCCAGTTCGAGCGGTACGGCCGGCGGCCACCCTTCGGCCTCGAGCCAGCGGCGACCGGCCTCGGCCTCGCTGATGGCACCGCCACTGTAACCGCCCAGCAGGAAGACCCGCTCGGCCTGCCCCGCCAGCGCGTCGGTCCGCGCGCGAGCGAGGCGCCCGGCGAAATCGGATTCCGGCCAATCGCGAACGAGACGGCGCCCGAAGATCAGCATCGCCCGACGACTGGCGGCCCGCGCCGGCGCACGTGCCGCGAGCCAGCTGACACGCGCGAGATGCGCCACGTAGACGAGGCCCAGGCTGGCGACGAAAACGAACAAGGTGGCGAAGGCCGCCACGAGGATGTCGCGGTCGCTGAGGTAACGCCATACGCCGCGGCGCAGAATTTTCGGAGCCTGGATACCGGACATGGAAGCATCCTGAAGAGGCGCAGTATCGCCGAACGCACTCGGGACGCACTAGCGTTCACGCGACGCTGTCGATCAAAAAGGATAGGCTCGCCGCATGCCCCATCCCATGACACCGTTAGCCATTCGCGCCTACACCGCTACCTCCGCCCTCGGCCGCGGGCTGCAAGCCCACGCCGACGCCCTCGCCGACTCGCGCGGCGGACTGACCCGGAACGATTTCAGCGTGGCGCCCCTCGACTGCTGGATCGGCCGCGTGGCCGGCGTCGAAGACGAAGCGCTTCCCCCGGAACTCGCCGAGTGGGACTGCCGCAACAACCGCCTCGCATGGATCGCCCTGCAGCAGGACGGCTTCGCGGACGCCGTGCGTGCGACGCGCGAACGGTACGGCGCAAACAGGGTCGCCGTGCTCCTCGGCACGTCCACGGCGAGCATCGGCGCGACGGAAGAAGGCTACCGGCGCCTCGACCATGGCCGCATGCCGGCGGACCTGCATCGTCCGGTCTTGCATACGCCCCACTCGCTGGCGAGCTTCGTCGCCGCGGCGTTCGAACTCGAGGGCCCGTGCCTCACCGTGGCGACCGCGTGCTCGTCCAGCGCCAAGGTGTTCGCCAACGCCGAGCGCATGATCCGCCTCGGACTGATCGACGCGGCCGTCGTCGGCGGAACGGACACGCTGTGCGACAGCGTGCTGTTCGGATTCAATTCGCTCGAGCTCGTCTCGCCGGAACCGTGTCGGCCATTCGACGCCGGGCGCAGCGGCATCTCCATTGGCGAAGCCGCGGGTTTCGCCATCCTCGAGCGCGTGGAAGCAGCCAAGGACGCCGCCCTTCTGATCGGGTATGGCGAGGCCAGCGACGCACACCACATGTCCACGCCGCATCCGGAAGGCCTCGGCGCGGAACTGGCGCTGCGCGATGCGCTGGCCCGCGCGGGCATCGAGCCGTCCGATGTCGATTACATCAACCTGCACGGCACCGCGAGCCAGAAGAACGACGAGGTGGAAGCCGCGCTTGTCGCGCGCACCTTCCCCGCCTCCACCCGGGCGAGTTCGACCAAGGGCTTCACCGGCCATACGCTGGGAGCGGCGGGCGTGCTCGAAGCGGCGATCACGCTGCTCGCGATGCGCGACGGTCGCATCCCCGGCAACCTCGGCGCCGACACGCCCGATCCGTTGTGCGGCCCGCAGATGGCATGGCGCCCGGAGCAGGCGGACATTCGCATCGCCCTGAGCAACTCCTTCGGCTTCGGCGGCAACAATGCCTGCCTGGCCTTCGCCCGTGCGGAGGAACGCGCATGAGCGCCGCGTTGTCCGTCTGGGTCAGTGGCATCGGCCTCTGGGCGCCCGGCGCTCCGAACTGGCACGCGTTCCGCGAGATCGCCGCGGGTGCCGCCGCACCCGGGGAGAACGAGCGTCCGCTCGCCGACACCCTGCCGCCGAACGAACGCCGCCGCGCCCCTGAAAGCGTATTGCTCGCCGTGGCCGCCGCGGGTCAGGCCGTGCGCATGAGCGGCCGCGACGCCGCCGCCCTGCCCTGCGTCTTCGCTTCCGCGCACGGCGACCAGGTCATCACCGATTACATGTGCGAGACGCTGGCCAGCGCGCCACGCGATCTGTCGCCGACGAAATTCCACAACTCCGTGCACAACGCGCCCGCGGGTTACTGGACCATCGCTACCGGTTGCCACGCTGCCTCGAGCGCCGTTTCCGGCGGCGAGGAAGCCTTTGGCGCCGGGCTGCTGGAAGCCGCCGCGCTCGCGGTGGCGGACGACCGGGACGTCCTCCTGGCCAGCTACGACATCGCCGGCACCGGTCCGCTCGGCGGCATGACCAGCACCACCGGCCCCTTCGCCGCGGCGCTGGTGCTGTCGCCACGCGCGGACGGTGCGGCGGTGCGGCTGGACATCACTCCGGAACGCGGCAACAGCGGCAGCGATGCCCTCGGCGACGCGTGGCTCGACGGACTGGCGGCGAGCAATCCCTCCGCCCGCGCCGTGCCGCTGATGCTCGCGCTAGCGCTGACGCGTCCATCGGCGCTACGCCTGCCGGCCGCGCGCGGCCTCGACCTGCACATCGACGTCGGCGTGGCCGCATGAACGCCGCCACGCCGCGTTACTGCATCCTCATTCCGTGCCTCAACGAGGAACGCGCGATCGGGCGCGTCGTCGGCGAGGCGCTGGCGCTCGGGCTGCCGGTCATCGTCGTCGACGACGGCTCGGACGATCGCACCCCGGAAATCGTGGGCGCCATGCCAGTCACCCTCCTCCGCCACGAGACCCGCCGCGGCAAGGGTGAAGCCTTGCGCACCGGCTTCCGCGAAGTCCGCCGCATGGGCTATGACGCGGTGGTGACGATGGACGGCGACGGCCAGCACCTGGCTTCCGACATCCCGGCCATCCTGGCCGCGGCCGAACGCTTTCCCGGCCACATCGTGATCGGTGCGCGCCTGCTCGAGCGCGAGCAGCAGCCACCGGGCCGGCGGCGCGCCAACGCCGTGGCCGACTGGGGTATCTCCTGGGCATGCGGGCACCCGATCGCCGACACGCAAAGCGGTCAGCGGCTCTACCCGCGGGCGACGCTCGACCTGGTCGACCTCCCCGCCGAGCATTTCGTCTTCGAGGCCGCCGTGCTCATCACGGCCTGCCGCGAGCGCGGGATCGGCGTGGTCTCCGTCCCCATCGCGTCGCGCTACCAGGGCGAATTCCGCCTCAGCCACTTCAGTCCGGTGCGCGACGTATCGCGGATCACCTTCTACACGATCGGCCGGCTGGTCCATTACGGCAGCGTCCTCGCCAGCTACCGCCGGTCGCGGGCCCGTCCCACCATCGTGGACGACCAGGGAACGCTCCAGGGGCGGTAAGCTCGACAACACACTGACATCGCGAACGAAGGGGTCGAATCGATGGATCGCAAGCCGCACGACGCCGTCATCCTGGGCGGGGGCCTGGCCGGACTGACGCTCGCCATGCAACTGAAGGGCGCCTATCCCGACATGGACATCGCCGTGCTCGAACGACATGTCCGTCCCTTCCCCGAAGCGGCATTCAAGGTGGGCGAGTCGACGGTCGAGATCGCCGCGCACTACTTCGGCGACACCCTCGGGTTGCTCCCGCACCTCGAGGAAGCGCATATCCGCAAGTTCGGCTTCCGCTTCTTCTTCTCCGAAGGCAGCGACAACCTCGAGGACGTCACCGAGCTGGGTGTCAGTGCCGTGCTGCCGACACCGAGCTACCAGATCGACCGCGGCATCCTCGAAAACTTCCTGGGCGACGAGGCCCGGCGGCGCGGCATCGATTTCCGCGAAGGCGTCACCGTCCGCGGCTTCGATGTCGGTGCCGGCGACGACGACCACACCGTGCGCTTCGTGCGCGACGGCGTCGAGGAGAGCCTGCAGGCCCGATGGCTGCTCGATGCATCCGGTCGCGCGGGACTCATGCGCCGCAAGCTGGACCTGACGCGCGACAACGGCCACCACGCCAACGCGGTGTGGTTCCGCATCGGCGAACGCCTGGCCATCGACGACTGGTGCGACGATCCGGTGTGGAAGGACCGCTGCCATCCGCCGGAGCGTTGGCGGTCGACGAACCACCTCGTCGGCCCCGGTTATTGGGTGTGGTTGATTCCGCTGTCGTCCGGTGCGCATTCCGTCGGCATCGTCGCCGATGCGGCGATGCACCCGCTGGAAGGCATGAAGACCTTCGACCTCGCGCTGGCCTGGCTGGAAGAGCACCAGCCCGTCGTGGCGCGGCACGTGGCATCGCACCGCGAGAAACTCCTGGACTTCGCGTTCTTCCGGAATTTCTCGTATGGCTGCTCGCGGATGTTCTCGTCCGATCGCTGGGCACTCACGGGAGAAGCCGGTGCCTTCCTCGATCCGTTCTATTCGCCCGGCAGCGACTTCATCGCCATTGCCAATACGTACATCACGCTGCTGGTCGGCATCGACCGCCGGGGCGAGCGACTTTCCTCCCATGCCCGCCATTACGAGCGGATGTTCTTCTCGTTCTACGACGGCACGCTGCGGATGTACCGCGGCCAGTACAACCTCTTCGGCGATCCGGAAGTACTGCCGGTCAAGGTGATCTGGGATTACGCGTACTACTGGGGCGTGCTCTGCCAGATCGTCTTCCAGGACCGCCTCGGGGACGCCGACTTCATCACCCGCATGGGCCCGGAACTCATGGAGTCCGCCCAGCTCAATACCGTCATGCAGACGTTCTTCCAGCGCTGGCACGCGGTGTCGGAACGGCGCAACGGGAAGGCGATGATGGACCAGCGCGACCTGACCTGGTTCGCCGAGATGAATGCCACGCTGCACGACAGCCTCAACGACGACACCCTCGCCCGGCGCCTGCGCGACAACGTGCACATGATGCGCGCACTGGCCGCGAGCATCGTCGAGCACGCTGCGGCGGACCATCCGTCGGTGGTCGCGGGCTACGAGCACCTCATCGATGTCGAAGGGCGACGGATGGCGTTGTTCGCGCGGGTGGCTTGATCAGATAGACGTACTGCCGTCGCGATCCGTGAGACGGCGGCGTAGCAGACTGTTCTTCGTCGGTCCGGAGGGGCCGGTCAGGCTCCTCATCAGTCACCCTTTCACGCTACCCCTCCGGGCCGTCGATCACCGTTGCGGATGGATCACGGCCGCCCGACCCGAAGCGATCTCGCTGCCCTGGTGCAGGATGCGGAAGGCGTACTGCGCTCCCGCATCGTCCGCAAGCAGGCATTCAGCGTGCACGTCCAGCGCGCCTTGCAGCGTGTCGATGCGCTCCACGCCCAGCTTCACGCCGCGCAGGCTCACGAGCATGCCGGGCCGCGGCTCCGTCCTGCCTTCATTCCGTGCGCGCAGCGCGCCGTGCACGGCCATCGCCTGCGCACCGTATTCGGCGAGGTGCATCGCGTGCAGCCCCTCGGTGCCGCGCAGCGGGTGAGAAACCAGTACGTGGCTCGTACTGACGGCATGGATCGACGACGCATCCCACGCCACGACACCGTCGAGGAGGCACATGTCGCCCGCATGCGGGATCAGGTCAACGAAGTCGGTCTTGGCGAGCATGCGGAGCCATCAGGATCGAAAGGCAGAAGTGGAAGCCGACACCCAGCGCGACCGTGAGGCCGATCGCGCGCAGCACCGGGATCGACGACCACGCCAGCATGCCGAACACGAGGAGGGCCGCGATGACGCACACCACCGTCGCGTGCAGCGTGCGCCGCTGTTCGGCCGGATCGCCAGTATCGCGCTCGAAGAACAACGCGTAATGCAGTCCCAGACCCGCGGCGAGGATCAACGCCACGAGGTGGAACAGCGAGACGGGGATGCCGGCCATGCGTTCCACGGCGAGCACGAGGAAGGTCGCGAGGGTCATCGGCGCCAGCACGTGCCAGGCGCGACGGATGCTGCGCAGTGCCAGCGTGATCGTCACGAACAACAGGGCGGCGGCGGCCAGCACCGCGTGCAGGATGCGCGTCCGGTACGCCGCGACGAGCGACTCGGAGGCCTCCTTCAGGTCGAGCAGGCGCGCGCCCGGATCGGCGGCGGATACCGCCGCCGCGACCGCCGCGGCGTCGTGCACGCCGCTCAACGTCGACAGTCCGACCCAATGGTCCCCCCGCTGCAGCAACATGGCGGCAAGGCGCTGCCCGAGCGGCGAGCGCGCGAATACTTCCGGGGTAAGCAAGGGCGCAGTCCGCGCGGTCTCCACGTCGTCGACGAAGGGCGCGAAAAGGTCCTTGCGGAACGGCATGCCATCGAGCGCCGCGTCCAGCGCCTTGTCCAGGGTCGGGCGATCCGGCAGCTTCGCCTGGCGCGCACGCTGCGTCGCGATGTCGGGAAGGTAGATGGACGGCAGCTCGAAGCCGTCGAGCGCCTTTGCCGCGACCTGTGCGCGCAGGCGCGGTTCCAGCTTCGCCGAGGCGGCGAGGACATCGTCCGCCGTCTTCGCCTGCACGATCAGCAGATAGCGAACGTCCGGCGCACCGAGCTCCCCGCGCAGGCGGGCGTCGGTCATCAACAAGTCGCGCGGCAACGGGGTCAACGCGGAAAGGTCGTTCTGCCAGAACGGGCCGGGCGCGAACGCGATCATCGCCACCACGGCGGCCACGATGGGTATCGGCAGCCAACGCGGACGCGGCAAGGCGTCGAGCCAGCCCCGGAAGGCGGCGAGCCCACGCATGCCGGCGACGTCGCGCGCATGGTCCGGCAGCAGGTAGGGCAAGGCGTAGCGTGTGCTGAAGCCCGCGGCGAGGAGGCCGGTGATGGTGAATACCGCCAGCTGCTTGAGCCCGCCCACGCCCGATGCGTAGAAGGCGAGGTAGGCGATGCAGGCCGAGGCGATCGCCGTGAGCAGCAGCGGCCACAAGCCGCGCACGCTCGCGACGGCGGATTCGCCTTCGCGCCGATGGCTCAGCAGGCGGATCGGGTATTCCTGGGCCACGCCGAGAAGCGTGAAGCCGAACGCCAGCGTGATCCCGTGCACCTCCGCGAAACACAACGTCAGCATCGCGATGCCCGCGAGCGCGCCGGTCGCAACCGGCAGCGCGCCAAGCAGGAGGCTGCTCAAGCTGCGATAGGCGGCCAGCATCAGCACGATGAAGCCGATGGTGGAGATGCGGCCGATCCAGTCGGCCTCGTCGCGCGTCTGCGCGTTGACCACCACCGTGAAGTAGCCCGGCCCGCTGATCGTCAGATGCGAGCCGCTATTGGCGGGCAGGGCCGCGAAGGCCGCACGCAACCGGCCGATCGCTTCGTCTTGTGCGCCAGGATCGAAGCCAGCCCCGCGCGTCTGCGCCAGCAGGAGCGCTTCCCCGCGCGACGAAAACCACACGCCGTCGCGCACCTCGGGCGAACGGACCGGTGTCCAGCGCTCCGCGAGCTTCAAGGTCTCGAGCGTGGGGTCGCGGGGCAAGAGCCCCTTCAACAGCGTCGCCGCCGGCGAGCCGAGATCGTCCAGTCGCTGCTGCAACTGATCGGCGAGGTACGTCTCGTCCAGCGCCTGGGTGTCCAGCGTCGGCGAGAGCAGGTAGCGATACGGCAGCAGCGTGCTGTCGAGCATGCCGAGGTCGAAGTCGCCGTTCACGACCTGGGTGAACGCGGGGTCCTTGCGCAGCGCGCCCGCGAGCCCGCGGCTGAGTGCCGCCTTCGCCGCGTCGTCGCCGCCGTCGATCGCGACGAGGAGCAGTCGCGAACCGGGACCTTCGCCGACCTGCTCCATCAGGAGCTTCTGGTCCGGCGTGGTCGGCGCGGGCATGAAGCTGCGCAGGTCGGTGCCGACTTTCAGTTGCGTGGCGACCACCGCGCCGAGAAGGGCGAGGACGGCGATCCAGGCGATCAGCAGGCCAAGGCGCCGGCCCCTCACATCGCGCCGCCGCACTGCGCGATCAGGCCTTCGCGGGTCGGCTCGGCCGGCATCGCGGCCGCGAGGTCGCCGAGGAGGTCGATCGAGGTGTCGCCGTCGCTTTCGTCCATGCGCATGCAGCGGGCGACCTGCCCGCTGCCGTACACGTGGATGCCCGCGATCTGCTTCGCGACGCGCGCGTCGCGCGGCGTCAAGGTGAGCTGCCAGCGATCGGCATCGCGACCAAGCGCGACATCGAAGGATTGCCCGAGCCGCGACGGATCACCGGCGAGCAGGGCGACGAAACTATCGAGCAGCACCTGCAACTGCGGCGCACGCTTCAGCGAGAAGCTGCGCGGCTTCTTGCCCTCGCGCTCCTGCGTCACCTCGCCATCGGCGATGGTCGACACCTCGCGGGTGGGCTTGTCGACGCGGCGCTCCAGGCGGTCGCCTCCCAACCAGGCCAGTTCCCCGGACACCACCAGCGGCTTGTCCAGCACCCGCATGAAGCGCGCTTCGGCGAAGGACGTGCGGGCAGGCGCCGGCCGATGCAGGCTGGCGATCAGCGCGTTGGCGTCGTCCGCGTCAGGCGTCGGAGTGGCGAGGCACGTGAGCGGCAGCAGCAGGCTCGTCAGCAGGGCCAGTTTCTTGCCAGAAGTCATAGAAATTGAACCAATTGAAGGGATAGAGACGGGCATAGTGCTCCACGCGCCCGGCGTAACGGACGACGAGGTCGTCCAGCGCGGCGGCGCGCTGCGCACGCGGGACATCGATGCCATCGGAAAACGCCTCGAAGATCAACCGGTAGCGATTGCCGCCGAGGTAAATGCCCATGCACAACACGACCGGAACCTTCAGCGCCGCGGCGAGCAGCCAGGGGCCGACCGGGAACGGCGCGGGCCTGCCGAGGAAAGGCACCCGGCGCATCGCCTCGTTGCGATGACCGCGATCCGCGAGCAGGGCCACCATACCGCCCTGCGCGGCGCCCTCGGCCATCGCCAGCGCGACCGAGGCACCGCCCCGCGAGGCGTCGATGACCGCCGCGCCCACGTCCGGCGCCAGCGCTTCGAGCACGGCGGTCAGTGCCGGGGTCTTCTGTTTATCGAGCACCACGCGCAGGGGTATTTCCGGACGGCGCGCTCCCACCGCCCGAAGCGCTTCGAAGCTGCCCTGGTGCGAACCGATCAGCAGCACGCCGCGGCCTGCATCGATGCACTGATCCAGGGCCTGCAGGCCCTCGACCTCGACGGCGAAGTCGCGTTCGCCGTGGGCCAGGAAGAACAGGCGGTCGAGCAGCGTCGCCGCGAACATGTGGATATGCCGGAAGACGTCGTACGCGGTGACCGGACGGTCCAGCACGCGGGAGAGGTAGATCCGCGAGGCGGCCCGTTCATCGGCGCGGCGGAGGAAAAAGTACAGGGCGATCGGATAGAGCAGCACCCGCGCCACGCCGCGACCCAGCCTCAGCGCGATCGTGCGGATCAGCCAGATCGCGAACCAGCCGCCGCCTTCCTGTTGCTTCCAGTGGCTCATGCGCCCTCCATCGTGCCGCGGAGCAGCGTATCCGTGCCGCGACGCACCGTGAAGCGAAAGCGCGCTTCACCCATGGCGACGAGTTCGAGTTCCGCGACTTCGTCGGGCAGGAGCGGCGCCAGGAACTTCGCATCGACGACCTGGCGCACGGTGACTCCGCGCCAGCGGCGCAGCGCGAGCGCGGCCGCCTCCAGCAAGAGCACGCCCGCGACGATGGGGCGGCTCGGGAAATGGCCAGCGAAACTCGGGTGCGCCGCGTCGAAACGCAGCGGGCACACGAACGGCACGGGGTCGGAATCGTTCATCGACATCTCCGGACGAAGCAAACCACGCCCCGGGCCAGTGCGGCCTGAATGGCGCTCAGGCGGCGGCGCGGTGCTGTTCGATATGGTCGGACAGCGTGCGCAGGTTCGTGAAGATGGTGCGATTGTCGGGGTTGTCGGACTTCAGCTGGAAGCCATAGCGCTTGGACACGGCAAGGGCGATTTCCAGCGCGTCGATGGAATCGAGGCCCAGGTCGCCGCCGAACAGCGGGGCTTCCGGGTCGATCTCGGCCGGCTTGACCGATTCGAGGTTGAGGCTGGTGACGATGAGTTCGGCGAGTTCTTGCTGTGCTGCGGTCTGCGTTGCCATTGGTCTTTCCAGGTCCTGGATGTTCCTGCCTCCCCCCGGATGGCAGCGGCCGCGGAGTTTACCACAGGGGTCTTAGGCCAAGCTTCGACTGTTCAGGCAGGTGAATTCCCACACGTTCACGCGCCGGCCCGGGAGCGGGACGATATGATGGCGCGACTGCGTTGGATGGAAGACTCGATGCTCCCAGGAAGTGAAATGCGCGAGCCCGCGCATCAGGCCACCCATGCCGCACCCCGCGTGGGATACGTCCACGGACCGGTCGCCCTCACCCCTTCCACGCTCGCCGCCTTCGGTTTCGGAACCGCCGCGCCTGCCGTCGACGATCCCCGGTGGCTCAGCGTGGCCCTGGCGCCAATCGGCCGCTCGGCGAGCGAGGTCTGGGAAGTGGACGGCGAGGTCCAAAGCGGCCGCGAGGGCGAGCTGCGCTGGTCCCGTGGCGGCGGCTGGTTGTACGCCGCCGTCGAGTGCCGCGAAGACGAGCACGGCGGCACGGAAGCCGCCGCGCGGTACGCGTACGGACTCCTGTCGCGCTTCGTCGCGGGCGCGCCGGAGCAGCACGTGCAGCGAATCTGGAATTACCTCGGCGCGATCAACGCCGGCGAGGCCGACGACGAGCGCTACAAGCACTTCTGTACGGGCCGCATCGGCGGCATGGGCGATGTGTTCGCCCACGGCTTCCCCGCGGCGACGGCCATCGGTCACCACGCGGATCCGGAACGGCTGCAGGTGTACCTGCTCGCGACGGACCGGCCAGGCACGCGGGTGGAGAACCCGCGCCAGGTGAGCGCGTGGCGCTACCCGCGCCAGTACGGGCGCACGCCGCCGAGCTTCGCGCGCGCCACGCTGCTTCCCGCAGGCGACGTGCTCGCCATCTCGGGCACGGCCGCGGTGGTCGGGCATGCGTCGGCCCACGCGGGCGATATCGAGGCGCAACTGGCGGAAACCCTGCGCAACCTCGACGCGCTGCTCGCCGCGGGCGGCCTACCGGCCGGCTTCGGGCGCACGGCGCCCCTGAAGGCGTATGTCCGCCATCCCGAGCACGCGCCCGCCGTGCAGGCGTTCGCCGCGAAACATTTTCCCGAGGCGCCGCTGGTGCTGCTGCACGGCGACATCTGCCGCGAAGAGCTGCTGATAGAAATCGACGGCTGGCGCTATCGCGCCTGATCGCCGACAGGGTCGGCGATGCTCTTCAGCTCTTCTTCGTCGGGCGGTGCCAGCCTTCGACGGTCGTCTGGCGACCGCGCGCGATGGTCAGCGCATTCGCCGGCGCGTCCTTGGTGATGACCGACCCGGCGCCGATCGTCGCACCGGTGTGCAGCGTCACGGGAGCCACCAGCGAGCTGTTGGAACCCACGAAGACGCCGTCCTCGATCGTCGTGCGGCTCTTGTTCACGCCGTCGTAGTTGCAGGTGATGGTGCCCGCACCGATGTTCACCTTGCTGCCGATGACCGTATCGCCGAGATAGGTGAGGTGGTTCGCTTTCGAGCCCTCCGCGATGACCGCGTTCTTGGTCTCGACGAAATTGCCGATGTGCACGCCCGACGCCAGGTCGGTGCCGGGGCGTAACCGCGCGAAGGGGCCGATGGTGCATGGCCCATGCGTCACCACGCCATCCAGGTCGCAATGCGCGAGCACGACGGTACCCGAGGCAAGCCGCGCGTTGCGCACGCGGGTGAACGGCCCGATGCGCACGTCGTCGCCCAGCACAACCTCTCCCTCGAAGATGACGTTGACGTCCACCTCAACGTCGCGACCCGCGGTGACCTTGCCGCGCACGTCGAGGCGCCGCGGATCGGCCAGCCGCACACCCGCGAGCGCCAGTGCACGTGCGCTGCGTTCGCGATACAGCGCTTCGAGGTCGGCGAGTTGCCAGGGATCGTTCGCGCCCGACGCCTCGGTGGCCTCGCAATCGACACAGGCAGCCGGCGAGCCTTCGGCGGCCGCCATCTCGAACACGTCGGTGAGGTAATACTCGCCCTGCGCGTTGGCGTTGCCGAGGCGCTGCGTCCAGGCAAGCAGACGCGCCGCATCGGCGGCGACGATGCCGGTGTTCACCAGGTCGATGGCGCGCTGCGCCGCGCTCGCGTCCTTTTCTTCGACGATATGGCGCACGTGACCGGCGGCGTCGAGCACGACGCGGCCGTAGCCCCTGGGATCCGCAAGGCGGGTCGCCAGCATCGACAGGCCGTCGCCGGTGGAGACGAGGGTCGCGAGCGTTTCGGCGCGAATGAGCGGCACGTCGCCGTACAGCACCAGCACGCGCCCTTCGAGCTGTCCCTTCGCCTGCAACACCTCGAGGGCGGTGCGAACGGCATGGCCGGTACCCAGACGCTCGGCTTGCTCGATCCAGCCAAGGGCGCCATCGGCGGCGAACGCATCGCGCACCTGCGTGCCGTTATGGCCATACACCACGTGCACGCCCGCGGGGTCCAGGCTCCTCGCCGCCTCGATCACATGGGCCAACAGCGGTCGACCGGCGAGCGGCATGAGCACCTTCGCCGACGCGGACTTCATGCGCTTGCCCTCGCCGGCGGCGAGGATGAGGACGTGGAGGGGTGTCGCGGTCATGGGTGGGCTGCCTGCCTCGGAACGAGGGGCGCACTTTCGCGCGTTTGCGGCCCCATGCCAAGTCGGCTACTCGTCCTTCGGCCGCCCGGTCAGGTGCTCGAGGTTCGGCTTGTACGCCTCGACGAACGCGTTGCGGAGGATGCCGACGATGGCTTCCATCGCCGAAACGTTCTTGTCGTCGATGCTGCCCGAGATCGGCACGCGCGTCGCGAACTGGTCCTTCGCCTGGTTCTTGAACAGCTTGGTGACGCCCTCCGCCACGACCTCATAGGCAAGCTTGAGCGGGTTCTTCTTGTCCTGCTCGACGTCCTGCTTCCAGCTGAAGATCTTCAGGTCGTGGAACAGCGGTTTCGCGTAGCCGTTCAGTTTCCGGTCGCGTGCCTGGAGCTCCATGAAGAACTCCCCTTCCCCGCCGGCGAAATCGAGTCCGCTATACGCGCGGGCGAGATCGTTCGCCTTGATCAGCTTGATGTTGCGGATGCTCAGTTCGTAGCGGAAGTCGCCGAGGCGCTCGAGCGGATCGAACTCCGCGCGCGTCTCCAGCGGCGCGTCGCCAAGCACCTTCGCCGTGGCGTGCATGTGCGCGACACGCGAGCCGCCCTCGCGCTGCACGTTGGTGAGGTTCGTGGCCGTGCCGTTCACCTCGGTCATCTTCAGGTCGACTTTCGGACTGGACACGAAGTTGCGGAAGGTGATCGTGCCGTCCATGACGTTGACCTCTTCCAGGCGCGTCGGAACCAGCGTGCGCAGCTGGGCACGCCAGTCGACGCCCTTACCCGTCTGCGTGTCGCCCTCGCCCCGGCCGTCGACGAAGTTCAGCACCGGGCGGTAGAAATCGATCTTGCCGCGCAGGTGCCCGCGCGAGAGGGCGCGCCAGCTCAGCGAGATGTCGGCCCGGTCGGTATCGAACAGGGGCACGGGAACCTTGCCGTCCACTTTCTGGATCGTCAGCCGGTCGATGGAATACGCACCGCGCCAGAGGTGGATGTCGATGTCGGCGATATGGCCCGAGTACGCGCCCATGCGCGAAAGGCGGCCGTTGAGATAATCGAGCACGACATACGGCAGGACGATTCGGCCGACGATGAGCACGACGGCGACGATACCGATGATCCAGAGGCTGCGGCGGTAGCGGGTGCGCATGGCTGAGTGACCGGGTGGCGAGCGCTCAGTGTGGCGCTCCGCGAGTCGTCATTCCATGAACAGGACAGCCCATCCAAAAAAAAAGCCCCTCCGGGGAGGGGCTTCGTCGATCAATGCTTGAGCGTCTTGCGCATGCGTTCCAGGGCTTGCAGCTGGGCGAGGGCTTCGGCCAGCTTGGCCTGGGCCTCCGCCACGTCCACCTGCGGGCCGCGGTTGGACAGTGCGGCCTCCGCCTCTTCCTTCGCCTTCAGGGCGGCCGCCTCGTCGAGGTCGGCCGCGCGGGCGGCCGTGTCGGCGAGGATCGTGACCACCTGCGGCTGCACCTCGAGGATGCCGCCGGAGACGAAGAACTGCTGGCGCTCGCCGTTGGCGCCGACCACGTCGACGTGGCCGGGCTTCAGGCGGGTGATCAGCGGGGCGTGACGCGGCGCGATGCCCAGCTCGCCAAGCTCACCGGTGGCGACCACGAGCGTGGCTTCGCCGGAGTAGATCTCGGCTTCGGCGCTGACGATGTCGACGCGGATGGTATGGGTCATGGGCTGGTCTTCCGTTGGTCGGGGATGGGGAAAGAAGGCTTACGCGGCCTTCTTCGCGCCCATCTCCTCGCCCTTCTTGATGGCTTCGTCGATGCCGCCGACCATGTAGAAGGCCTGCTCCGGCAGGTAGTCCACGTCGCCGTCGACGATCATCTTGAAGCCGCGGATGGTTTCCTTCAGCGGGACGTACTTGCCGGGCGAGCCAGTGAACACTTCCGCCACGTGGAACGGCTGCGAGAAGAAGCGCTCGATCTTGCGGGCGCGCGACACGGCTTCCTTGTCGTCCTGCGACAGCTCGTCCATGCCGAGGATGGCGATGATGTCCTTGAGCTCCTTGTAGCGCTGCAGCGTGCCCTGCACGCGGCGGGCCACGTCGTAGTGCTCCTGGCCGATCACGCCCGGGTCGAGCTGGCGGCTGGTGGAGTCCAGCGGATCCACGGCCGGGTAGATGCCCAGCGACGCGATGCTGCGGCTCAGGGTCACGGTCGCGTCGAGATGCGCGAAGGTGGTGGCCGGCGACGGGTCGGTCAGGTCATCCGCGGGCACGTACACGGCCTGGATGGACGTGATCGAACCGGTCTTGGTCGAGGTGATGCGCTCCTGCAGGACGCCCATTTCCTCGGCGAGGGTCGGCTGGTAACCCACGGCCGACGGCATGCGGCCGAGCAGCGCCGACACTTCGGTACCGGCCAGCGTGTAGCGGTAGATGTTGTCGACGAAGAGCAGGACGTCCTTGCCGCGACCGGTCTCGTCCTTCTCGTCGCGGAAGTACTCGGCCATGGTGAGGCCGGTGAGCGCGACGCGCAGGCGGTTGCCCGGCGGCTCGTTCATCTGGCCGTACACCATCGCGACCTTGTCGAGGACGTTGGAGTCCTTCATCTCGTGGTAGAAGTCGTTGCCCTCGCGGGTACGCTCGCCCACGCCGGCGAACACGGACAGGCCCGAGTGCGCCTTCGCGATGTTGTTGATGAGCTCCATCATGTTGACAGTCTTGCCCACGCCGGCGCCGCCGAACAGGCCGACCTTGCCGCCCTTGGCGAACGGGCACATCAGGTCGATGACCTTGATGCCGGTTTCCAGCAGCTCGCTCGCGGCCGCCTGGTCGTCGTACGACGGGGCTTCGCGATGGATGACCCAGCGTTCCTGTTCGCCGATCTCGCCGGCTTCGTCGATCGGATTGCCGAGCACGTCCATGATGCGGCCGAGCGTGGCCTTGCCGACCGGCACCTTGATGCCTTCGCCGGTGTTGCGCGCGATCAGGTTGCGGCGCAGGCCGTCCGTGGAACCGAGCGCGATCGCGCGCACGATGCCGTCGCCCAGCTGCTGCTGCACTTCGAGGGTGATCTCGGTGCCGTCGATCTTCAGTGCGTCGTAGACCTGCGGTACCTGGTCGCGCGGGAATTCGACGTCGACGACCGCGCCGATGATCTGAACAACTTTACCCTGGCTCATGGAATGCTCCGGATGAATCTTCTTTAGGTTCTGTAGCGGCGCCGCTCTCGCGTCGCCATCGCTTTTCGTTTAGACCGCCGCGGCGCCGCCGACGATTTCCGAGATTTCCTGGGTGATCGCCGCCTGGCGCGCCTTGTTGTAGACGAGCGTCAGTTCGCCGATGACCTTGCTGGCGTTGTCCGACGCGGCCTTCATCGCGACCATGCGCGCGGCATGTTCGCTGGCGAGGTTCTCGAGCGCCGCCTGGTACACCACGGACTCGATGTAACGCGTCATCAGGTGCTCGAGCACCGTGCGTGCGTCCGGCTCGTAGATGTAGTCCCAGTCGTGCGTCTGCTCGACCTTGACACCTTCCGACACGGCACCTTCGGCATGCTCCAGCTCCGTGGCGACCACGGACAACGGCAGGAGCGCGTCGATCCGCGGCTTCTGCACGATCGTGTTCACGAAGTCGTTGTAGACCAGGAAGACGCGATCGAGGCGGTTGTCGGAGTACGCATCGAGGACGACCTTGATGACGCCGATCAGGTCCTCGAGCTTCGGCTTTTCGCCGAGGTGGGTGGCCGAGCCGATGAGGTTCACGCCCTTGATGCGGCGGAAGAACTGCACGGCCTTCTGGCCCACCGCCACGACGTCGATCTCGGCGCCCTTGCCCTGCCACTCGCGGATGGAGGCGAGCGTGCGGCGGAACAGGTTGGAGTTGAGGCCACCGGCGAGGCCGCGATCGGTCGAGACGACGACGAAGCCGACGCGCGCGACGTTGCCGCGCTCGGTCAGGAACGGATGGGTGAAGTCGGTGCTGGCCTGGGCGACGTGCGCGATGACCTTGCGCATCAGGCGCGCATACGGGCGCGAGGCCTTCATCAGGTCCTGCGCCTTGCGGATCTTCGACGCCGAGACCATTTCGAGCGCGCGCGTCACCTTGCGCATGTTCTGCGTGCTCTTGATCTTGGTTTTGATTTCGCGGCCGCTTGCCATGGCTTACTCGTCTTGAATGGGTGTCGCCAGCTCGCGGGGCGGGCGTGTCGCCAGCGCCCCGCGCGTTTCGCTCTTACCAGCTACCGGTCTTCTTGAACTCGTCGGCGGCGGCCTTGAAGGTCGCCTCGATGTCCTTGTCCCAGTCGCCCGTCTGGTCGATCTTCGCCATCAGCTCAGCGTGGTTCTGGCGCATGAAGGCGTGCAGGCCCTTCTCGAAAGGCAGCACCTTGTTGACCGGCAGGTCGTCGAGGTAGCCCTTCTCGGCCGCGTAGATCGACACGCCGAGTTCGGCGATCGACAGCGGCGAGTACTGCGACTGCTTCATCAGCTCCGTCACGCGCTGGCCGCGGTCCAGCTGCGCGCGGGTCGCGGCATCGAGGTCCGAGGCGAACTGCGCGAACGCCGCCAGCTCGCGGTACTGCGCAAGGGCCAGCTTCACGCCGCCGGAGAGCTTCTTCACGATCTTCGTCTGGGCGGCGCCACCGACGCGCGACACCGAGATACCGGCGTTCACGGGCGGGCGGATGCCGGCGTTGAAGAGGTCGGTCTCGAGGAAGATCTGGCCGTCGGTGATCGAGATTACGTTGGTCGGCACGAACGCGGACACGTCGCCGGCCTGGGTCTCGATGATCGGCAGCGCGGTGAGCGAGCCGGTCTTGCCCTTCACTTCGCCGTTGGTCATCTTCTCGACGTACTCGGCGCTGACGCGCGAGGCGCGCTCGAGCAGGCGCGAGTGCAGGTAGAAGACGTCGCCCGGGTACGCTTCGCGGCCCGGCGGACGCTTCAGCAGCAGCGAGATCTGGCGGTAGGCCACGGCCTGCTTGGAGAGGTCGTCGTAGACGATCAGCGCGTCTTCGCCGCGGTCGCGGAAGTACTCACCCATGGCGCAGCCGGAGTACGGCGCGACGTACTGCAGCGCGGCCGCTTCCGAGGCCGAGGCGACGACGACGATGGTGTTGGCGAGCGCGCCGTTTTCTTCCAGCTTGCGCACGACGTTGGCGATCGAGCTGCGCTTCTGGCCGATGGCGACGTAGATGCAGCGGATGCCGGAGTCCTTCTGGTTGATGATCGCGTCGATCGCCACCGCGGTCTTGCCGGTCTGGCGGTCGCCGATGATCAGCTCGCGCTGGCCGCGGCCGATCGGGATCATCGAATCGATGGACTTGTAGCCGGTCTGCATCGGCTGGTCGACCGACTGGCGCCAGATGACGCCCGGGGCGACCTTCTCGACCGGGCTGGTGCCGGCGGCGTCGATCGGGCCCTTGCCGTCGATCGGGTTACCCAGCGCGTCGACGACGCGGCCGAGCAGGCCCGGACCGACCGGCACTTCGAGGATGCGGCCGGTGGTCTTGGCGGCGTCGCCTTCGCGCAGGTGCTGGTACTCGCCCAGCACCACGGCGCCGACAGAGTCGCGCTCGAGGTTCAGCGCGAGGGCGAAGGTGTCATTCGGCAGTTCGATCATTTCGCCCTGCATCACGTCGGCCAGGCCGTGGATGCGCACGATGCCGTCGGACACGCTGATGATCGTGCCTTCGTTGCGTGCCTCGGCGCCGAGCTTGAACTGCTCGATGCGGGTCTTGATCAGTTCGCTGATCTCGGACGGGTTCAGAGTGGTGCTGGACATGGTCGGTTCCTATATGAAATCAGTGCGTCAGCGCGCTGGCCAGCCGTTGCAGGCGGCCTCGCGCCGAACCGTCGATCACCTGCTCGCCCGTGTCGATGACGACACCGCCAAGCAATGCAGGATCGACGTGCGTATCCAGTTCGATCTCGCGCTTGAAGCGGCGCTTCAGCGAGGCACGCAGCTGTTCGGTTTGCGCCCCGTCGAGATCCAGCGCGCTCGTGACCTTGACCTTCAGGGTCGACTCCGACTCCAGCTTGTACTGGTCGTAGAGCGCGGCGATTTCCGGCAGCAGGTGCATGCGGCGGTTCTCGGCCAGCTCCTCGAGGAAGTGGGCGAACGGCGCGTCGGCCGCCATGCCTTGCGGGAGGTGGATGGCGACGAGCTGCGCCGGCAGCACGCGCGGATCGTTGCCGAGGCCGGCGACCTGGGGGTCGACCGCGACCGCGGCGGCGAAAGTGAGCGCCGCCGACCAATCGGCGAGCGCACCCGACGCGTGCGCCACCTCGAAGGCGGCGCGCGCGTACGGACGGGCGAGGGTGAGCGCCTGGGCCATGATCAGATCTCGGCAGCGAGCTGGTCGAGCAGGGCCTTGTGGGCCGCCGGATCGATTTCACGCTGCACGATCTTCTCCGCGCCGCGGACGGCGAGTGCACCGACCTGCTCGCGCAACTGCTCGCGCGCACGCTGGGCCATCGACGCGATCTCGTCCTGGGCCTGGGCCTTCAGACGGTTGATCTCGCCAGTGGCTTCGGCACGGGCCTTGTCCAGCATCTGGTTGGCCTGCTGCTGGGCCTTGTCGATGATCTCGGTCGCCTGCAGGCGGGCCTGCTTGATCTCGGTGGCGACCTTGGCGTCGGCATCCTTGAGCTCGGCGCGCGCACGCTCCGCGGCGGCGAGACCCTCGGCCACCTTCTTCTGGCGCTCTTCAATGGCACCGTTGAGCTGGGGCCAGATGAACTTGGTGGTGAACCAGACCAGGATCGCAAAAGAGATCATCTGGCCCAGGAAGGTCATGTTGATTTCCATGATCTCTCCGAAGACTCCGAACGCTTGGGTACTGACGATCGCCGTGACCCGGCGGGGTCACGGCGACATGACGAACGGCTGCTTAGCCGCCGACGGCGGCGCGCACGACACCGACCAGCGGGTTCGAGAACGCGAAGAGCAGGGCCACGGCGAGGCCGATGATGAACGCCGCGTCGATCAGGCCGGCGAGCAGGAACATACGGCCCTGCAGCAGCGGGACCAGCTCAGGCTGGCGAGCGGCCGACTCGAGGAACTTCGAGCCCATGACGGCGATACCGAGGCAGGCGCCCAGCGCGCCGAGGCCGATGATCACGCCGATGGCGATGGCGGTCATGCCCTGG
The DNA here is from genome assembly GCF_050273135.1 of Luteibacter sp. NPDC031894. Taxonomy (NCBI): domain Bacteria; kingdom Pseudomonadati; phylum Pseudomonadota; class Gammaproteobacteria; order Lysobacterales; family Rhodanobacteraceae; genus Luteibacter; species Luteibacter sp. NPDC031894. The sequence continues at coordinate 342,919 of NZ_JBNNMV010000002.1, forward strand.
ACGTGGGCGAGAAGCGAGGCGAGTTCCATGGTGTTCTCCTGGGATAAACGAATGGCGAAAGGGTGGAAATGAAAAGGGTGAAGCTGAAGGTTCTAACGTCGGTGCGGTGAGTTAGTGGTGTTCCCGCGCAGTGGCGATGTAGACGATCGTCAGCATCATGAAGATGAACGCCTGGAGGGCGATGATCAGGATGTGGAAGATCGCCCACGCCGTGTTGAACACGACGCCAGGCACGAAGCTGATCCAGCTCACCATCAGACCGGCAATCAGCATGAACACCAGTTCTCCGCCGTACATGTTGCCGAAGAGTCGCATGGCAAGCGACACCGGCTTCGACAGGGTTTCGACGACGTTGAGAAGGAAGTTGGGGATCACCAGGATCAGCTTGGCGATCGGGTTGCTCGCGTGGAACGGCGCGGTGAGCAGCTCCTTGCCGAAGCCGAAGCCGCCCTTGGCCTTGATGCCGTGGCCGATGACGATGAACAGCACGGCGACCGACAGGCCGACGGTGGTGTTGATGTCGGCGGTGGGCACCATGCGGAAGTACGTGTGGTGCGCGACCTCATGACCGGCGAAGGTCTGCACCAGCCAACCGGCCAGGTCCACCGGCAGCAGGTCCATGGCGTTCATCAGGAACACCCACATGAAGATGGACAGCGCCAGCGGCGTGACCGTGCGGCGGTCGCCGTGGAAGGTGTCCTTCACCTGCGTGTCGACGAACTCGATCGCCAGCTCGACGAGGGCCTGGCCCTTCGACGGCACGCCCGACGTGGCCTTGCGTGCGAACAGCCAGAACCACAGGCAGAACGCGGCGCCGAGGCCGAACGAGACGAGGATGGAATCCGCGCGGAGGTTCCAGAACCAGAAATGGTCGGCGCTGAAATTCACCGTCAGGTGGTTCAGATGGTGCTGGATGTATTCGGTCAGACCGCCCTGCGGTTCGCTCGCCATGCTCAACCCTTGAATCTGAATGCAAATACGTTGACCGCGTAGCCGGCCACCAGTCCCGTCAACGCGGGCAAGGGTGGCAGCTTCCACTGAACCAGGATGAGAGCCAGTCCACCGATGAGGACGATCCAGCGAAGGATCATCCCCACGAGGAACCGCATGAACGTTGCTCCCGCTCCGCCCAGCGCGCTGAACGCTCGCGCGGCAAGCAGCGCGGTGGCGATAGCGACGATCAGGACACCCCCGAAGGCGGCCAGCGCGGCTGGACGTCCCTGCAGGGAGAAAGCGAGTCCCGCGACGACGGCCACCACCAGCTGCGCGAAGACGATGCGCTTGGCGAGGTGACGACCGGCGGCAAGACTGTTGAGCAACGCGAGGCTCCCGTGGTTTCGCTCGAAGGCGGCACCAGATGGTTCAACGGGCCACGGTTTAATCTGGAAAAGTATACCAGCGCCGTAAACGACGGGACAAGCTGCGAAAGCCCAAAACCACCCGCCGGCGCGACCGGCGTCGCGTCGTTGTCGAGGCAGCGCTGACGGTCAGGCCCGGGCGGGCGGACCTGCCAATGCGCGTGACACCGCATCGCGCACGCCGGCGTCCTGCCCGATGGATCGGGCAAAGGCGGCGTAAACGTTCACTGGGAGCATCGATGCGACCGTCGGGGAACGGGGGAAGTCGAGTGTAGACCCCGTGAACGCGACGCGGCAACCGCGAATTGTTGCGGTGACAGCTATCGAACGGGCGCCGAATATTCCGCGCCGGAGGTGCACGTCTCATGCACCACGACCTTCGCGAGGCCCGGGACATCCGGGCTCAGCTTTTCGAATATCCAACGGGCGAGGTTTTCGCTCGTCGGGTTCTCGAGGCCCTCGATGTCGTTGAGGTAATGATGGTCGAGGCGGTCGTAGAGGGGCTGGAACCGCGCCTTCAGGTCGCCGAAGTCCATGACCCAGCCGAGCACGGGGTCGGTCGGGCCCTCCACGTGCAACTCGACGCGAAACGAGTGGCCGTGCAGGCGCGAACATTTGTGCCCCTGGGGCACATTCGGCAAGCGGTGGGCCGCTTCGATGGTGAAGGTCTTGAAGATGCGCATGGGGCGGCATTGTAGCGGACGCCGGACGCCACGCTCCGCGGCCGGTCTTCACGACGGTGTTCGCATTTCGGCGCATCCGGCGGCCGGATTCATGGACTTTTCATCCGCGAACCGTTGCAGTGGTAACTACCGGCGCGACGCGAAGGGGTGCCCGCCGGTATCCATGCGTACCACCAGGAGGCATCGATGTGCCTTGCTCGTGATTCCCTCGACGGCCCGCATACGTGCGGGCTGGCCGAGGAAGTGTTCGCGGCGCTGCCGTGGCCGGTCGTCGTATGGCGAGTGGACGGACAGCAGGCCGTGATGGCGAACGCCGCGTTCCAGCGCGAATTCGGCACGGCACGCGGGCGTGCCGGCCCGGCGTGGTTCGAGGAACACCTCCAACCGACCGGCAACCTCGACGAATTCGTCCTGCGCGACCGGCACGCGCCACGACGGCGTTACCGGATGACCCGCCAGGTACTCGACGTCCCGCCCGAAGCCTTCCACGCCGTCTTCCTCATGCCCCTGCCCGACGACGAACACGGCGACGAGCCCGCGGCGAGCAGCTTCGCCGCGCTGCGCCCGGACGTATCCCTTACTCGCCGGGAATCCCAGGTACTGGAGGGCATCATGTGCGGCAAGCTCAACAAGGTCATCGCGAGCGAGCTCTGCATCAGTCCGAAGACCGTGGAACTGCACCGCGCGAACCTCATGGCCAAGCTGCGAGTGCATAACGTCGTGGAGCTGGCGCGGGCGGTGCTCGACCTGTCGATTCGCGCCGACGACGAACCGATCGTGGTGTAGGCATCCCCCACAAAAAAAACCGCGCCCTGAGGCGCGGCTTTTTCGTTTGGTGGCTAGAGGCGGGCTCGAACCGCCGACCTCAGCATTATGAGTGCCGCGCTCTGACCAGCTGAGCTACCTAGCCGTGGAACCTGGTCGTCCGCGGGCAGACCCGCGAAGGCCGGGCAGTTTAATCGTGGCTGGCTTCCCATTCAAGTGGCGCCTTGCCCGCGCTTCTCGCGCTGTGGTTGAATCGGTGGCGACGAGCGTACCCGGCCTGACGCCGGCAACGGGCTCGCGGAGGACGGATGATCGACGCTGATGGCTATCGACCGAACGTGGGGATCGTGCTCCTGAATGGAGACGGCCGCCTGTTCTGGGCGCGCCGCGTCAATCGCGATGGCTGGCAGTTCCCGCAGGGGGGCATGCGCAGCGACGAGACACCGCTGGAGGCCATGTATCGCGAGCTGGAGGAAGAAACCGGCCTGCTCGCCCGGCACGTCGAGGTCCTGGCGGAAACCCGCGGCTGGTTGCGTTACCGCCTGCCCAGCCGATTCGTACGCCACCACCAGCGGCCGACCTGCATCGGCCAGAAGCAGGTCTGGTTCCTCCTCCGCCTCACCTGCGGCGAGGATGCCTTCCGCCTAGACGCCTGCGAGAAACCCGAATTCGACCTCTGGCGCTGGGTCGACTTCTGGTATCCGGCCCACCACGTGGTCAATTTCAAGCGGCAGGTCTACGAGCGCGCCTTGCGCCAGTTCGCGCCGACCGTGGAAACCGTTTGCCGGGTCGAGGTCGGCCGTTGCCCGCAACAGGCCGAGCTGCTCCGCCAGGTCGGCGACACCGGCGCCTGAACGCTTCACAAATGTGTAGTTGACAATCGTTCGCATTCGCGTTCGAATGCGCACCCATGTACATCTGCATGTGCAATGCCGTCACCGATCACGCCATCCGCCGCGCCGCGGCCGAGGGCGTCGAATCCTTTGCCGAGCTCCAGGCCCGCACGGGCTGCTCGGACTGCTGCGGCGCCTGCGAGTCGGAAGCCCGGCAGTGCCTGCGTGAGGCCGTCCAGGCTGCACGGCCCGCGCTGACCTTCCTGACCTTCCTGCCCTCCCCGGCCTGAGCCCACGCGGGGCCGATCCCCGGCGTCCAGTCGCGGACGCGAAACACCTTCATTCTCGTTACGTCATGGTGCTGCGCGCCAACGTATAGTCGTGCCCTGCACAACCAGGGAGACCCCTCATGAAGGGCGACGCGAAGGTCATCGAATACCTCAACAAGGTCCTCTACAACGAGCTGGCCGCCATCAACCAGTACTTCCTCCATTACCGGATGTTCAAGGACTGGGGCTACAACGAGCTCGCCAAGCACGAGTACGAGGAATCGATCGAGGAGATGAAGCACGCGGACAAGCTGATCGAGCGCATCCTCTTCCTCGACGGCCTGCCGAACCTCCAGCACCTGGGCAAGCTGCGCATCGGCGAGAACGTCGTGGAGGCCCTGCAGGGCGACCTCGACCTCGAAATGCTGGCCACCAAGGACCTGCGCGAGGCGATCGCCTATAGCGAAGGCATCCACGACTTCGTCAGCCGCGACCTGTTCAAGTTCATCCTCGGCCAGGAGGAGGAGCACATCGACTGGCTGGAAACCCAGTTCAGCCTGATTTCCGACATCGGGGCCGAGCGGTACATGCTCAGCAAGGTGGGATCGCTGCACGATTGATCCCCGGCTCGCAGGGGTCATCTGGAAAGGCCGCGCATGCGCGGCCTTTCTCCGTTATGGGAGAGGGTTCCTTGACCATTGAAGGAACCGGGGGCTATACCATCGCGGTCTTCACGCCTTCTCCACGGAATGCCCATGGCTTCACGCCCACCGCCACGGTTCGTCGTGCGCACGCTCGACGACGCGGCCAGCCAGCGCCGGAAGCGACTCGTCCTTAGCGGGGCCTGGGCGCTCAGCCTGCTCCTGGTGGGCGTGGGCGCCTGGTTCGCGGCGGCGCGAGTGCCCGCGGTCGTAGCCGATCGCGGCGCGGTGCGGCAGTTGAAAGCGGACAACGAGGATCTGCGCCAGCAGGTGGCTAACCTTGAACGCGCGGGACAAGTCGCCGACGTCGCTGCGAAGGAACTCAAGCGAAACCTTGCGGAGCGCGATGAGGAAATCAGCGGCTTGCGCACCGACCTCGCCTTTTATTCCCGCCTCGTCGGCACTGGCGGCCAGCGCGACGGGCTGAAGATCCAGGGTGCGCGCACCACGCCGGTGAAAGGCACCGGCAACGCCTGGAACCTGGTGGTGACCCTGACCCAGAACGCTCGCCGCGGCGACGTGGTGAAGGGATCGCTGAAGCTCGCGGTCGAGGGTATCCAAGGCACCGAGGTGGCAACACTCGAAGGGCCGGCGCTCGGCCAGGGCAGCCAATCCACTAATCTTCCCTTCTCATTCAAATACTTCCAGCAGATCCAGGGCAGTTTCACCCTTCCGGCCGGCTTCAAGCCGACCCGGCTACGGCTGGTCGCCGACGTCACCGGCGATGCATCTGTCGCCGGTACGGTGGCGTGGAGCGATGCCCTGCGTAACGACGAGGCCAACGATGTTCAGCAGTAACCGGAAGAACCAGGCGCCCGCCGTCAGCGCGGCCGCCACCAGCCTTATCGCCGGCGGGGTCACCCTTCGTGGTGACATCCTGTTCAGCGGGTCGCTGCACCTGGACGGGGCCGTCGAGGGGTCGATCCACGCCGATCCGGGCAGTGATGGCGTGCTCACCATCAGTGAGACCGGCCGGGTGGTAGGACGCATCGAGGTTCCGCATGCCGTGATCAACGGCGCCGTCGCGGGCGACATCCACATCGCCGAGCGCCTGGAACTGGCTCCGCTGGCCCGCATCGACGGCGATGTGCACTACCAGGTGCTCGAGATGGCCGCCGGCGCCCAGGTGAACGGCAAGATGGTCCATCGGGCGCCGCAGACCATCCGCCAGCTGACCCAGGCCGCCATCGAGGCGGCGCCCGTGCTCGACGAGGCTTGACCTGTCCGGGAACGGCGCCATTATGGTCGGCATGAACAACCCATTCCCCATGGCTCCGAGCGCCGCGCCCGACTACCGCTCGGGAACGTCGCCGCTGGTCTTTACCGAGGCGGCAGCCCGCAAGGTGCACGAGCTGATCCAGGAGGAAGGCAACCCCGGCCTCAAGCTGCGCGTCTACATCAGCGGCGGTGGCTGCTCCGGCTTCCAGTACGGCTTCACTTTCGACGAAGAGCAGGCCGAGGACGACCTGGCCGTGGCACGCGAAGGCGTGACGCTGCTCGTCGATCCGCTCTCGCTGCAATACCTCACGGGCGCCGAAATCGACTACGCCGAATCGTTCAGCGGTTCGCAGTTCGTCATTCGCAATCCCAATGCGAAGACCACCTGCGGCTGCGGTTCCTCGTTCAGCGCATGAGCGGCCGTAGGGCGTGAGCGTCGACCAGGAGCGCGACAAGGCCGCCGCGACTCGCGCGCGGGAAAACGTCTTCGCCGGCATCGACATCGACCGCATGTCCGAACGCCGCGACGACCGCCTCTGGATCGAGGAACTCGAACGCCTCCCGGAGTCGCGCTTCCTCGTCCTGGATGCCGAAGGCAACGCCTTCATGCGCAGCGATGCGGAATCGCCGTGCTGGATGTCGCCTGCAATGCGCGACGAGCGCTTCGGCGATATTCCCTCCACGTTCCTGGGCCTGGCATCCGGCGCCGCCTGGTTCGCGCTTGTCGCCGACGAAGCCCAGGCCGCGCTTTTCGTTTCCCTGACCGGTGCGCGGCGCATGTCGTTGCGCGACGCCGGCCTGCTCCTGGACGCATTCGAGGCGGGGCTCTTCGCTTACGCCAAAGGCATCACCCATTGGCAGCGGCAGACGCGCTTCTGCAGCCAGTGTGGTGCGCCGACCCTGGTCGTGGCGTCGGGCCATCGCGTCCAATGCACCAACCCTGACGGCGCCCATCTGCACTTTCCACGTACGGACGCGGCGATCATCGTCATCGTCGAGCACGGCGACGCCTGCCTGCTCGGGCGCCAGCGCGGTTGGCCACCGGGCCGTTATTCGACGCTGGCCGGCTTCATCGAGCCCGGCGAATCGCTCGAGGATGCGGTGCGGCGCGAAGTGCGCGAGGAGTCGGGTGTCGAGGTCTTGCACGCCACGTATCACTCGTCGCAGCCTTGGCCGTTGCCGGCATCGCTGATGGTCGGCTTCACCGCCACGGCGAAAACGCGCGAAATCCACCTGCGCGACGACGAGCTGGAGGATGCTCGCTGGTTCACCGTCGAGGACATCGTCCAGGGCATGCGTTCGGGCACCCTCGGCGTGCCGCCCCCGCTCTCGGTGTCGTATCGCCTCATCGAGCACTGGCTGGGGCTGCGCGGCGTCGACCTCGACGAACTCGTGGCAGGTACGCCCCGCTAGAGGTGTGGGACGCAGTCGGCCGCCTGGTTCGCCTACAATCGAGCCATCCACCCGCGGATCGTGTCTCCCATGGCCTTACGTCTCCTCGCCGTACTCGTCGCCCTCGTCATTGTCTGGAGCGTGCCGCAACTGACGCGGTGGCGCGACGAACGCTGGTTCCGTCTTTGGGTCGACCGACTCTCGGACCTCTCCGGCCCCGGACGCGTCGCCGTGGTGCTGCTCGCCCCGGTCGTCGCCTGCGCCATCGTCGCGGGCATCCTCCGTTCCCTTCCCTTCTTCGACCTGGGCTGGCTGGTCTTCGCCATCGCCGTGCTCGTGTATGCCCTCGGTCCCCGCGAGATCGAGGCCGACATCGATGCGGTCCTGCAGGCGCGCGATACGCTGCGCAGGGATGAAGCCGTGGCCGCGCTACGTCACGACGATCCGCCGCTGGGCTGGTTCGCGCCGGTGCTCGTCGAGGCCGCCTTCTACGGCGCACTGCGTCGTCGCTTCGGTGTGCTTTTCTGGTTCTTCGTGCTCGGCCCCACGGGCGCGCTGGGCTATCGCCTCGCGCAGATCCTCGCTCGCGACGTCGCGCTGGCGCTGGATGCCGCGACGCGCGCCATCGCGCGTCGCGTCGCCGATGCGCTCGACTGGATCCCGGCACACCTCATGGTCTTCGCTATGGCGCTGGTCTCCGACTTCGATGCCGTCATGGGCGCATGGAAACACTGGCACCGCAATTCCGGTAGTCCGCGGTCGCGGCTGGATCCCGATTTTCTCGGCGCGGTCGCGCGCGCCGGTGTCGATGCGGATGTCGAAGCAGGCGATGGGTACGTGCAGGACGTCAGCGATCCCATCGCGGAACTGGAAGACGCGCGCCGCGTGATCCGGCGCGTGCTTATCGTGTGGCTGGCCGTCGTCGCCGTGATCGTTCTGGCCGCCTGGTTCGCTTGAGGGCTACACCTTGTCGCCGCGAAGCTGGGCGACGCGCGCTTCCAGCACCGCCGCATTCGCCTCGCCTGCCGGCAGCGGCTCGCCGCCCACCAGTTCGATCCTCGACCAGAAGCGACGCGGCAAACGCGCGCGGCGCAGCGCGCTGTCGCGGCGGCTGAAGATGCTGCCCCACATCCCGCGCAGCGCGAGGGGCACCACCGGTACCGGGCGCCGGGCGAGGATGCGGTCCACGCCCGGGCGGAAGTTCTGCAGGCTGCCGTCGCGGGTGATGCCTCCCTCCGGGAAGATACAGACCACTTCGCCGTTGGCGAGCGCTTCGTCCACGAGGTCGAACGCCCGCTCCATCAGCGCGGGATCTTCCTGCCGCCCTGCGATGGGAATCGCTTTCGCCGTACGGAAGACGAAGCGCAGCACGGGAATGTCATGGATCTTGTAATACATGACGAAACGCATCGGCCGGCGCACGCTCGCCATCAGGATCAATGGATCCATGAAGCTGACATGGTTGCAGACCACCAGCGCGGCACCTTCGTCCGGAATGTTCTTCAGCCCGTCCACGCGCACGCGATAAAGCGTGTTCACCAGCACCCAGGTGATGAAGCGCATCATGAATTCGGGGACGAGGGTGAAGATGTATACGGCAACGGCGATGTTGACGATGCCCGTGACCAGGAAGATCGACGGCACGTCGAGGCCCATCGCGGTCAGGCCTATGCCGAACCCCGCGGCGGTGCAGATGAGCACCGCGTTGACGATGTTGTTGCCCGCGATGACGCGTGACAGCCGCTCGCGCGGTGCACGGCTCTGCACGAAGGCGAACAGCGGCACCACGTAGAAGCCGGCGAACGCACCGATCATGGTGAGGTCGAGCATCGCCCGCCAGGCGCCCGGCACGCCGACGAAAGCGGCCCAGTCCAATGCGACGCCCGGTGTCACACCCGGGCGCGCGAAGTACAGGTCCACGGCGAACACGGTGAGGCCGAAGGCACCCATCGGCACGAGGCCGATCTCCACGCGACGGCGGGACAGGCGTTCGCACATCAGCGAACCGATGCCCGTCCCTAGCGAGAACAGCGTCAGCACGAGCGTGTTGACCGAGCCGTCACCGCCGAGGACGTGCCGCGTATACGTCGGCAGTTGCGCGATCATCACCGTGCCGAAGAACCAGAACCACGAAATGCCCAGCACCGCGTTGAACACCGCACGGTCTTCATGGGTGATCTTCAGCACGCGCCAGGTTTCGCTCAGCGGGTTCCAGTTGAAGCGAAGATCGGGTGCCGTCGCCGGCGCGGGTGGGATCGATCGGCTGGCGAGGTAGCCGACGCAGGCGATGCCGATGGTCGTCAGCGACGCGGCGAGCGTGCCGTAACCGGCGATGAGCATCAGTGAATTGCCGACGATCATGCCGATCAGCATCGCAAGCTGCGTGCCCGTTTCCACCAGCGCGTTGCCGCCGACCAATTCGCTACGCTCCAGCGCCTGCGGCAGGATCGAATACTTGATGGGACCGAACACGGTGGAGTGCACGCCCATGAGGAAGAGCACCACGAGCAGCAGCGACACGTGGTGCGTGAAAAAGCCCACCGCCGCGATGACCATGGCGACGATCTCGAAGAGCTTCACATAGCGGATGATCCGCGTCTTCTCGAACTTTTCCGCGAGCTGTCCCGCCGTGGCGGAAAACAGGAAATAGGGAAGGATGAACAGCGCCGGCGCCAGGTTCGTGTAGAGCGAAACCTGGGCATCCGGTAGGGCCATCTGGAAGGCCACCAGCATGACCATCGCGTTGCGGAACGCGTTGTCGTTGAAGGCGCCTAGCGCCTGTGTCCAGAAAAAGGGAGCGAACCGTCGCCGGGCGAGTAGGGAGAACTGCGACATCCTGGGCCGTTCCTTTTTGTTTCCCCCAGTGTAACGGAGTGCCGTGATTCCATCCCGGCGAAAAGCCTCAACCGCCCCTCAATCCCGCGACAGCGCGCGATGTGCGATGTCGTGGCGATGGAACGCGTCGGCGAAATGGATGCGTTCCAAGGCGTCGTAGGCACGCGTGCGTGCCGTGGCGAGGTCGTCGCCAAGCGCGCATACGGTGAGCACCCGGCCGCCTGCCGTCACCGGTCGGCCATCCGGCCCTTCGGCAGTGCCCGCATGGAAGACCTTCACGTCCGCGCCGAAGTCCGCATCGGCACCTTCAATCACGTCGCCACCGCGCACCTTGCCGGGATAACCGCCCGCGGCCACCACGACACCCAGTGACGGTCGCAGGTCCCACTGCGCCGCCGCACCTTCGATGCGCCCGTCGAGGGCAGCCTCGATGAGGTCCACCAGGTCCGAGCGCAGGCGCAGCATGATCGGCTGTGTTTCCGGATCGCCGAAGCGCACGTTGAATTCGATGACTTTGGGGGCGCCGCTCTTGTCGATCATCAGGCCCGCATAGAGGAACCCGGTGAACGGCGCACCATCGGCGGCCATGCCGGCGAGTGTCGGCGCGATGATCTCGCGCATCACGCGCGCCGAGACGTCCTCGGTCACGACCGGCGCGGGCGAATACGCACCCATGCCGCCCGTGTTCGGTCCCTTGTCGCCGTCGTCGCGGCGCTTGTGGTCCTGGCTGGTCGCCATCGGAAGCGCGTGCGTGCCGTCGGCGATGACGATGAAACTGGCTTCCTCACCGTCGAGGAATTCCTCGATTACCACGCGCGACGACGCGTCGCCGAACGCCTGCTGCCCGAGCATGTCTTCGAGCGCCGCTTCCGCTTCGTCGAGCGTCATCGCCACGACCACGCCCTTCCCTGCCGCGAGGCCATCCGCCTTGATGACGATCGGCGCGCCCTTCTCGCGGACATGCGCGAGCGCGGGAGCGAGCTCGGTGAATACCGCGTAGTGCGCGGTGGGGATGCCGTGGCGGGCAAGGAAGTCCTTCGCGAACGCCTTGCTGCCCTCGAGTTGCGCGGCCGCCGCGGTGGGGCCAAAGCAGCGCAGCCCCTCGCGGGTGAAGCGATCCACCACGCCGGCGACCAGCGGGACCTCCGGGCCGACCACGGTCAGACCGACGCCTTCGCTGCGCGCCAGCGCCAGCAGGCCGTCGATGTCGGTCACGGCCACGGCAGCGTTCCTCATCCCCGGCTCACGGGCGGTGCCGGCATTGCCCGGCGCCACGATCACCTCGTCCACGCGCGCGGACTGGCCGAGCTTCCAGGCCAGCGCGTGTTCGCGCCCGCCGCCGCCGATGACGAGGACTTTCATGGGATTCTCCGGATGTCGAGCCGTCCATTCTAACTGGCGACGCCCGCCCTCGCCTTGCTCGGTGGGGTCCACTGTCGGCGATGGGTGCTCGCCGCTACAGGGCCGGTCGAATGAGGGCCAACAGTTCGCCGCGCGGCAGCTTGCCCGTTTCGTTCCGAGGCAACGCGTCGACCAGGCGCAACGGACGGGGCAGGAAGACCGGGTCCATCGCCTGGCGTAGCGCCGAGAGGACGGCCTGTTCGGTCATCTCCGGGGCGACGACCAGCCCGGCGATGCGACGCACGCCGGAGGCATCCGCCTCGTCGAGTTGGAACAGGACACCGTCGCGCACGCCGTCGATGGCGAGCAGGCGGCGGTTGAGGTCGCCCAGCGACGCGCGCTTGCCGGCGATTTCGAGGAGGTCGATGTTGCGGCCGCGCAGGCGGAAACGACGCCCTTCGTCGTGCAGCGTGACGATGTCCGCCAGCGCGATCGGCTCGACGAGTTGCGGCGCGTCCACGAGGGTGCCGTCAGGCTGCGGATGCAACGTCACGCCGGCATAGAGCGTCCAGTCGTCTTCCACCGAGGTACGCCGGCTGGCGAACACGCAGGTTTCGGTCGAGCCGAACACCTCGTAGAGCGGCGCGCGGAAACGCTGTTCCGCCGCGGCTGCGAGTTCGGCAGGCATCGGCGCGGTCGCGGAAACGAAGGCGGCGAGCGGCGGGAGGGAGACACCCGATTCCACGATGGCGCGAAGGTGGACCGGCGTGATGACCAGCACGCGCGGCTCGGGCATCGTGCCCAGCGCCGTCGCGACATCGGCCGGGAAGAAAGGACGTCCAGCGTGCACGCTGACTTCCGACAGCAGCGGCATCAGCACGGACATCTCCATGCCGTACATATGTTGCGGCGGTACCGTGGCGACCACATCGAACGAGCCGCCGACCGCCTGGCCAAGCATCTGCGCGTTGCCGGCGTTGCTCGCGACGAAGCCACCCCAGGTCTTGATGTTCGGCTTCGGCCTCCCGGTGGAACCGGAGGTGTAGCCGATGGCGACGACGGCGGTCGCGGGAATCATCGGCACGTCGCCGCCCGGTGCAACGTCGTCGTCGAGCGGCGGCAGGCGGAGGTAACCGGCCGGCGCCGGCGCCAGGTCGAGCTCCCCGATGGCGTAGGAACCGGGATGCCCCGCCATGACCTCGTCAACGGCATGGGGCGCCCGCGATGGCGGCAGCAGGTTCGCCTGACCGCGGACGACCAGGGCCGCGAAGGCCACGAGGAACGCATAACGGTCTTCGCAAAGGTTGACCGCGCTGTCCGCATCGGGAAGCAGGGCCGCCACCTGGCGCACATGGCCCAGGAACGTGGCGGCGCTTACCGCGCGGCCTCCGCGCCACGCGATGGGCCGGGACAACGCGCCGACGAGCAACGGCAAGGGCGCGCCGGCAAGGCGCCCGGTGATCTCATGAACGTTCGACGACAAACGGCATTCCCCCCTATCAGGCGCGGATGATAGCGCCGCTCAAGGCGTCGCGGATGAGCGTCGGCCGGTCGAGCCCGCCGAGCGGCGCGTCCAGCGCGGCGTCCAGACGATCGCCGAAGTAACGCTCCAGGGTCGGCAGGTCGCGGGCCGGCGGCTCGCCGTGCGGATTGGCGCTGGTGGACACCAACGGCCTGCCGAAGGCGCGGCACAAGGCCGCCGCCGGTCCGTGCGCCGTCACGCGCAGGGCGATGCCGGGGTGGGCACCCGCCACCCAGTCGGGGACGCGTGCACTGCGCGGAAAAACCCAGGTGTTCGGTCCGGGCCACGACGCGCGTACGTGTTCCAGCACGGCGACCGGCACCGAGGCGAAGTCGATATACGGCTCGACCTGCTCGAAGGTCGCCGCGATCAGCAGGACACCTTGCGTGGCCGGACGGCCCTTGAGCGCGAACACGTGGTCGAACGCCGCCCGATCGTGGGGATCGCATCCCAGACCGAAGACGGCTTCCGTCGGATACGCGAGGACGCCGCCATGGTGCAGGACGGTGGCGGCCGCATCGATGGTGGACGGGTCGAAGCGACGCATATCAGTCGGCGACGCGCGACACCGTCTTCGTCGCCTTGCTCGCCGCGGTCTTCTTCGTGGCGGCCTTCTTCGTGGCGGCCTTCTTCGCCGTCGTCTTCTTCGCAGCCGACTTCTTCGCCGCGGCTTTCTTGGCGACGGTCTTCTTCGCCGCTTTCTTCGTCGCCGTCTTCTTGGTTGCCGTCTTGGTCGCGGCTGCGTCCTTGCTGGCCGCCTTCTTCACGGCAGCCTTCTTCACGGCAGCCTTCTTCGTCGCGGTCTTCTTCGCGGCTCGGCCACCACGCGGCTTCTTCACCGGCGCGGCCGCGAGCAGCTCGGCGCACTCGGCTTCGGTGAGGGTCTTCGGCTCGCGGTCCTTGGGGATGCGCGCGTTCTTCTCGCCGTCGGTGATGTACGGCCCGTAGCGGCCATTGAGCACCTGCACGCCGTTACCGAAATCGAGGATCGTGCGGTTCGCGATGGCCTCGAGCTTCTCCTGCACGAGTTGCAGCGCGCGCGGCAGTTCGATCGTGTACGGGTCGTCCTCGGGCTTGAGCGAGGCATAGGTGCTGCCCTGCTTCACGAACGGCCCGAAGCGGCCGATGCCCACGGTGACGTCCTCGCCCGCCTCGGATTGGCCGAGGTTGCGCGGCAGCTTGAACAACTCCATCGCCTCTTCGAGGGTGATGGTGTGCATGCTCTGGCCGGGACGCAGGCTCGCGTAGGTGGGCTTGTCCTCGTCGTCCTTGCTGCCGATCTGCGCATAGGCGCCGTAACGGCCGAGGCGCACGGAGACAGGCTTGCCGCTCTTCGGATCGGTGCCGAGCTCGCGCGCGCCGGTGGCTTCGCTGCGGTCGACGGATTCGGTCTTGTCGTCCACGAGAGTCTTGAACGGCTGCCAGAAACGCTCGAGCAACGGGACCCAGGCTTCTTCGCCCCGGCTGACCGCATCGAGTTCGTCTTCGAGCCGCGCGGTGAAGTCGTAGTCCACGTACTGGGCGAAGTGCCCGGCGAGGAACTGGGCGACCGCGCGGCCGACGTCGGTCGGCTTGAAGCGGCGGTTCTCGAGCAGGACGTATTCGCGGCTCAGCAGCACCTGGATGATGCTGGCGTAGGTCGACGGACGGCCGATGCCGTACTCCTCGAGTGTCTTGACCAGGCTGGCTTCCGAGAAGCGCGGCGGCGGCTCGGTGAAGTGCTGGTCGGCCCCGATCTGGGACACGGGCACCACGTCGCCCTGCGCAAGGCGCGGCAGGCGGCGCTGGTCGTCGTCGTCCTCGGTTTTCTGGTCGCGCCCTTCCTCATAAACGGCGAGGAAGCCCGGATCGACCACCGTGGTACCGCTGGCGCGGAACGCCGAGTCGCCCACGGGGAATTCGACGGAGACCGTATTGAGGGTGGCATGGACCATCTGGCAGGCCACCGTGCGCTTCCAGATCAGCTCATAGAGCTTGCGCTGGTCGTCGTTCAGGAACGACGCCACGCTGCGTGGCGTGCGCATGGCCGACGTGGGGCGCACGGCCTCGTGCGCTTCCTGGGCGTTCTTGGACTTGGACTTGTAGACCTGCACGCTGTCGGGCAGCGCGGATTTGCCGTATTCGCGCCCGATCAGGTCGCGCAACTCGGCCACGGCATCGTCGGACAGCGCCACGGAATCGGTACGCATGTAGCTGATGAGGCCCACGTTGCCTTCGCTTCCCAGCGAGACACCTTCATAAAGCCCCTGCGCGACGCGCATCGTGCGGCTGGTGGAAAAGCCGAGCTTGCGTGCCGCTTCCTGCTGCAGCGTGGACGTGGTGAACGGCGGCGCCGGACGGCGCTTGCGCTCGCGGCTGGTGACCTCGCCCACGGTGAAGCGGCCGGCCGCCGCCTTCTCAAGCGCGGCGCGCGCCGCCATGGCGTCGGCTTCGTTGGTGAGGTCGAACTGCTCGAACTTCTTGCCGTGCAGCTTGACCAGACGCGCGTCGAACGCGCCGTCCGGATGAGCGAGGTTGGCCTGGATGGTCCAGTACTCGCGCGCCCGGAAGGCTTCGATCTCGAGTTCGCGCTCGACGATCATCCTCAGCGCGGGCGACTGCACGCGGCCGGCGGAAAGACCGCGCTGGACCTTGCGCCACAGCACCGGCGAGAGGTTGAAGCCCACGAGGTAGTCCAGGGCGCGACGTGCCTGCTGGGCATCCACGAGGTCGTGCGACAACTTGCGCGGGTTCGCCACGGCCTCCTTGATCGCGCGCGGCGTGATCTCGCTGAAGACCACGCGCTGGACGTCCTTGCCCTCGAGCAGGCCACGCTCACGCAGGATCTCGCTGATGTGCCAGGAGATGGCCTCGCCTTCGCGATCCAAGTCGGTCGCGAGGTAGATGCTGCTGGCCGCGCGCGCCGCCTTGGCGATGGCGTCGACGTGCTTCTCGTTGCGGTCGATCACCTCGTAGGCCATGCGGAAGCCGTCCTCGGGGTCGACGGCACCTTCCTTCGGCCGCAGGTCGCGGACGTGGCCATACGACGCCAGCACCTGGAAGTCGGCTCCCAGGTACTTGTTGATCGTCTTGGCCTTGGCCGGCGATTCGACGATGAGGAGGTTCTTTGCCATGCGTTACCGATTCCGAGGAGCGCAGGGGCGAGTGGACCCCAGCGTATGTATATATTTAGTTGGAAACATATCGCCGTGACGGCTGTCAAGCCGCGACTACCGGACCACGCGCTGGAACCGGTTGCCCGGGAGGCCCGCGATCTCGCCTTCGAGTTCCAGTATCAGCAGCATCGACGACAGTGCCCCGGGGGAGAGGCCCGTCGTGTCCACCAGGGCGTCAAGGGAGGCGGGATCGTACCCCATGACGTCGAGGAGGCGGCGATATTCCTCATCCTGGCGCCAGTCGAAGGGTCCGGTCTTGCGGCTGCCGGCCCCGGCGGCACCTCCGCCCGACGCAAGGCGGGCCCGCAATTCGGCCCCCAGTTCCATGGCGGCCGGCGCCAACGTGGCCAGGACCTCGTCGGGCCGCTGGACCAGGCGGGCGCCCTCGGCGATCAGGGAATGGCAGCCCTCGGCGAGGGGGTTGTGGATCGAGCCCGGCAAAGCGAAGACCTCCCGGCCCTGCTCGCCCGCGTAGCGGGCCGTGATCAGGGAACCGGAGCGCAGACCGGCCTCGATGACCACCACGCCCAGGCTCAGGCCGGCGATGATCCGGTTGCGCTGGGGGAACTGGCCGGGCAGCGACGGGGTGCCCGGCGGGTACTCGCTGACGATGGCACCTTGTTCGGCGATGCGCCGGGCCAGGGCATGGTGCTTGCGTGGGTACACCCGGTCCGGTCCCGTGGCGATCACGGCGACCGTGGCTTCGCCGGCGTCCAGGGCCGCCGTATGGGCCGCCCCATCGATCCCGTCGGCCATGCCGCTGGTGACCAACAGCCCTGCGCCAGCCAGTTCAGCGGCGAAGCGCCGGGCGTTGGCCAGGCCGGGCTCCTGCGCGCGGCGGGCGCCGACGATGGCGACCTGCGGCCGCAGGAGCAGCGACGCGTCGCCCTTCACGAAAAGCACGGCGGGAGGGTCCGGGATGGCCTCGAGCTGGGGCGGGAAGTCCTCTTCGGTGCAGCGGAGCATGAGCTGCCCATCGCCGGCCAGCCAGGCGAGGTCGTTGGCGAGGACGGTGTCGTCCGGCTGCTCTATCCAGGCCCGGCCTTCGGCGTCCAGGGCATCGGGATGGCGCGCCAGCCAGCGCAGCAGGGCCGGGGCGCCGCCGCGGGCGACCAGGCCCTCACGCAGGCGTCTTGCCCCGAAGCCGGGGGTGCGCAGGAGGATCAGCCAGTCGCGGTCGTCGGATTCAGTCATCCGCGCAGTTTAGGGGGCGGACCGACTTTCCTCTGTAGGAACCGCCATAAGCCGCTGTAGGAGCCATGTCGGCTCCTACCAGAGCCATGTCGGCTCACGGGGAGCTGCGGCTTACTCCGGCGCGACCAGCTTGTCGCCCTTCTTCAGGGGGCGCAGGGCGTCCATCACGAGGGCGTAGCTCACGTGGTCGAAGGTGCGGAAGACCATGAGGTGGCCGCCGTATTCATCCGGCAGTTTCACGTCCGGGGAGGTGCCGCGACGGTTGTAGTTGCCGCTGACTTCGTCGTCGATCGTCTCGCCCTGGCTCATCACCGTGAAGGTGGTGCCGTTGTCGATGCCATCGGCCGAGCCGGCCGAGATGGAGACGACCTGGCGGCTGCCCACCGCATGCAGCGCGTCGGTGAAGCCGATGACGCGCGGATCGGCCGGCATGGCCTTCGGCGCGTGCGGGTAGAAATAGGGGTCGTACGGCTTGTCGTCGACCGGCATCAGGCGATCGCCCTTGCGGATTTCCTTCGTCGAATCGACCAGCACAAGGCTGGCGACGTCGCCGTTGGTGGCGATCACTTCGGCCGTGCCGATCACGGAGACTTCCACGCCGCGGTCTTCGCCCTTGCCGACATGCGTGTCGTGGCGAGAATCTTCGCGCCAGGGACTGGGCGCCATCGATACATCGCTGTCCAGTTCGTCGGCCACGAAGGAACCGTGCGAGGGGTTGTTCAGCATGTCGAAGTCACCGTCCGACCCGCCGTGGTCACGGAAGCGGTTGCTCGGACGGACGATGGCCCAACGCTGGCCAGGCTGCGCGGCGTCGAGGTCGCGCGCATAGATCTTGTTGCCCGGGGTCGCGCGGAGGTGTGCTTCCTCGAAGCCCACCAGGTAGGGGGCCTGCTCCACCTCGTCGGCGTTCATCACCCGCATTTCCTTCAGGAACATGCGCAGCTCGCTCAGCGGGATGGCCGTGATCGGCTCGCCCTCGCTGCGGACGCGCGGCTGCAGGCCGATGCGAGGACCGCCCATCATCGACAGGTTGAGCACGTCGCCCGGATAAATAAGGTGCGGATTACGGACCTGGGGGTTGGCCTGCCAGATCTCCGGCCAGAGCCAGGGCTTGCTCAGGAAGCGCGCCGAGATGTCCCACAGCGTGTCGCCCTTGCGCACCGTGTAGGTATCCGGGTGGTCGGGTCGAAGCTGGGACACTGCCGCATAAGCGGCCACAGTGAAAAACATGCCGCCAAGCAGCATGGCGAACTTCTTGATCATGGCGGGTTTTCCCCTTTCCCCGGTGCTGTCGCGAGTGTAACCGAATCGTTAACGGGCACAATACGTGCCCCACGCGTAGAATACGGGGGCATCCTACCTTCGCGGCTGCTTGGATTTCGCCGATTTGCCCGCAAATCCGCGACGAAGCGGCCGCTTTGGCCCGTGAACGTTCAAGGTGACACCGTGTCCACCCTCGCCATCCTCGAATTCCCCGACCCGCGCCTGCGCACCGTCGCCGCCCCGGTCACCGTCTTCGACGCCGAACTGAAGCAGTTCGTGGCCGACATGTACGAGACCATGTATGCCGCCAACGGCGTCGGCCTTGCCGCCACCCAGGTGAACGTGCACAAGCGCGTGCTGGTCGCCGACATGAGCGACGACCGGAATGAGCCGATGGCGCTGATCAACCCGGAGATCCTCGAGAAGGACGGCCAGCAGGTCTACCAGGAAGGCTGCCTGTCCTTCCCCGGCATCTATGCCGACGTGACCCGCGCCCTGCACGTGAAGGTCCGCGCCCAGGACGTGGACGGCAAGGAGATCGTCGTCGAGGCCGAGGGCCCGCTGGCCGTCTGCATCCAGCACGAGATGGACCATCTCGCCGGCAAGGTGTTCGTCGATTACCTCTCGCCGCTGAAGCGCACCATGCTGCTCAAGCGGATGGAAAAGCAGCGCAAGGCCAGCGCCTGACCGATGGCGAACCCTTCCCTGCGGGTGGTGTTCGCCGGAACGCCGGATTTCGCCGTTCCCTGTCTCGAAGCCTGTCGTGCCGCCGGCGCGGACGTCGTCGCCGTCTACACCCAGCCTGACCGCCCCGCGGGCCGCGGACGCAAGCTCGCCGCCAGCCCGGTGAAGGAAGCCGCGCTGGCCGCCGGTATCCCTGTCGAACAACCCGAATCGTTCAAGGCCGAAGCGGATCGCCAACGCCTCGCGTCCTACGCGCCCGACCTGATGGTCGTCGTGGCGTACGGCCTGATCCTCCCGCGCAAGGTGCTCGCCATCCCCCGCCTCGGTTGCTGGAACGTGCACGCGTCGCTGCTGCCGCGCTGGCGCGGCGCGGCGCCGATCCAGCGCGCCATCCTCGCGGGCGATACCGAATCCGGTGTCGACCTCATGCAGATGGAAGCCGGCCTCGATACCGGCCCGGTGCTGGTCGAGCGGCGGACACCCATCGCGGACGACGACACCGGCGGCAGCCTGCACGACCGCCTTGCGGCCCTCGGCGCCGATGCGCTTGCCGAAGGACTCCGCCGCACGCTCGCGGGCGAATCGCTCGTGCCGCGCGCGCAGTCGGGCGAAGGCGTCGAGTACGCACACAAGCTCGACAAAGCCGAGGCACGCCTCGATTTCGCGCAGCCGGCGATGGTGCTGGAGCGCAAGGTGCGCGCCTTCGATCCCTGGCCCGTGGCCGAGGCCGACATCGCCGGCGAACGGCTGCGCATCTGGTCGGCGCAGGCGGTACCCGGTGTTCCGGGTGCCGAGCCGGGCCGCATCCTTGCGGCGTCCCGCGACGGCATCGACGTGGCCTGTGCCGAGGGCGCCCTGCGTCTCACGGCGGTGCAGCGCGCCGGCGGCCGCCGGATCGGCGCCGTCGACTACCTCAATGCCCGGCCGGAGCTGAAGCAGGCCGCGTCGTGAGCCGCGCGATCTCGGTGCGAGCCCTCGCCGCCGAAGCGCTCGCCGACATCGCGCTTTCCGGGCATTCGCTGCGCGATGTCGCCGACCGGGCGCTGCCGCGCCTTCCCGATGCGCGCGACCGCGCCCTGCTCACCGCGCTGCTCAACGACGGCGCGCGCTGGTGGCCCCGCTTCGACGCCGCACTCGACCGCCTGCTCGACAAGCCCATCCGGCGCAACGAACCGGTGATCCACGCGCTGCTCGTGACCGGGCTGATCCAGCTGGAAGTCCTCGAACTGCCCAGTTATGCGGCCGTGGCGGCAACGGTCGAAGCGGCGCGCGAACTGCGCCGCCCGCGCCTCGCTGGCCTGGTCAATGCCGTGCTGCGGCGCTGGCAACGCGAGCGCGAGACGCTGTCGGCTGCGCTCGACGCCGTGCCGGCCACACGCCATGCCCATCCGGCGTGGCTCGCGGACGCCATCGCGCGTGACTGGCCTGACCAAGCCGACGCCGTGCTGGCCGCCGCCAACACGGAGCCGCCCCTCATGCTGCGCGCCAACCGGCGACGCGCCGAGCGCGACGAACTTGCCGAGCGCCTGCGCGCCGCCGACCAGGCGGTGGAACTGCATCCGTGGCTGGCCGACGGACTCGTGCTTCCGCACAGCACCGACATCACGCGCCTCCCGGGCTTCGGCGAAGGACACTTCGCCGTGCAGGACGGCTCGGCACAGGTACCCGCCGACCTGCTCGGACTCGATGACGGACAGCGCGTGCTCGACGCGTGCGCCGCGCCGGGCGGCAAGGCCTGCCATGCGCTGGAGCGTGCTCGCCTCGACCTGCTGGCCGTGGAGTTCGAAGCGAAGCGTGTCCCGCGCATCCGCCAGAACTTCGCGCGGCTCGGCCTCGAGGCGGAGGTAGTGATCGGTGACGCCGGCGATCCCTCCGGGTGGTGGGACGGCCGTCCGTTCGATCGCGTGATGATCGACGCACCCTGCTCCGCCACGGGCGTCATCCGGCGACGTCCCGACGTTCGGCTGCATCGCCGCGCGGCGGACATCGCCGCGCTGGTCGCGCAGCAGGAACGCATCCTCGCGGCATGCTGGCAGACGCTCGCCCCCGGCGGACGATTGCTCTACGTCACGTGTTCGTTACTGCGCGCCGAGAACGAAGGCGTGGTGAACGCGTTTCTTGCTGCACACGACGACGCATCGACACTGCCCATCTCGCTACCGGTGGGGCAGCCGGCGGCCGTGGGCTGGCAGATCCGTCCCGGTGACGGGGATCTCGACGGGATGTATTACGCGTTGCTGGAGAAGTCGCGGAGCAGCGCGGCGTAAACCGCTTCGGTCGCATCGACGAAGCGCTCCATACCGAACTCCGCTTCCGCATGCAGCCGCGCGGCGTGGCCCATCGCGGGTAGCGCGTCGCGTTCCGCCAAAAGCCGCCGCAGCGCATCCGCGATCGCCTCGCGGTCGCGCGCGCGCACCACCCAGCCGTCTTCGCCAGCGCGGATGTTCTCAGGCAGTCCGGCGTAGTCGCTGACCAGCACCGGTTTGCCCATCGCCATCATTTCCCGGCAGGCGAAGGAAATCGTCTCGACGTCCCAGGACAGCACGAATCCGGCATCCAGCGCGGCGACCATGGGGCGGACGTCGTCCAGGCGGCCGGTGAAATGCACCTGCGGCGCCACGCCGAGCGCCTCGACGCGCGCCAGGTCCTCGGCCTTCGGCAGGCCGCCGGCCAACACCACCCGAAGCCGCGAGCGCTGGTCCGGCGCCAGCAGAGCGAGCGCCTCGACCAGGTCCATCCAACCCTTGTAGCGGGCGGTACCGGCGTTGCTGCCGATCAGCAGCGGCTCCTCGGCGGCGGCAGGTTCGAGCCAGGCCGCGCGTCGGGCCGGATCGGCCGGTCTCGGCAGGAAGCGACCGATGTCCACGCCATTGAATACCGTCGCGACACGGCAGCGCGCGTAGGGCGACGCCAGGACCTGGCGCCGAACGAACTCGCACACGGCGATCACCTGGTCCGTCCCGAAGCGCGAGCGCCAGGCATGGCCGAGGCCCGTCATCGGCTTCGAATTGTGCTTCGTGAGGACGATCGGAGGCCGGGGACGGATGCCGCGCACGGCCGACATGACCAGCCGGTGGTCGGCCGAGCCGTTCACGTGGACGATGTCGAAGCGCTCGCGACGCAGGTACGCCGCGAGTTGGCGCCGCGCCCGCGCCCGCGCGGGCAAGCGGCCGAGGCCGTTCGGAAACGGCTGGTCCAGCACGGCGACGCCGGGGATCGCCCGGGCTTCGCGGTTCAGGCGGCTGCCCGGTGGCGCCGCCACGTGCACGGCGTGACGGCCCGCGAGACCAGCCGCGAGGCCGAGGATATACGTGGTGTGGCCGCCGCCGTCGCCGTCGTGGAAATTCGTGAAGAGGAGCTTCATCGGGCGGTGTCGATCCTGGCTTGCCTGGGGGAAGCTGAATTCCGGCTTCCTTCCCGGTGGATGCCGAACAGCATCGGCCGTCGATTAAAGTACCATGCCCTCGCGCTATTCCGGCGGCCAGGGTCGCCGTGAGGCGTGGCCGCCGTGCCGTCCCGATCCCAGCAAGGTGCCGAGTGTTCGAAAAAACCAACCCATGGCGCATGTGGATCGTCTCGCTGCTGATCGCCGTGATGCCGCTGACGTTCGCGCTGCCGCTCAAGGCAAAGTCGGTGCCCGCCGCCATCCTGTTCATCGCGGGCCTGTGGGCACTCCTGCGCGACCCCGACACGCGGCGCGCGTACCGCCGCGCGGCGTGGGTGCTGGGTCCCGCCGCACTCGCCTTCGCCTTCTGGCTCGCGAACGTGGCCGGGCACGGGATCGCCATGCGCGAGTTCGACGTCACCTCGCACATCCTCGCTTTCCTGGTGATCGCCGCGAATTTCGCCGCGCCCCTGCGCCGGGAGGTATTGCGCATCGGCTTCAGCCTCACCGCCGGCGTGCTGGGCGGCATCTGCCTCGAGCAGCACTACATCGAAGGCATCGACCGGGTCTACGGCATCAACAACGGCCTCTGGGGCGCCATCGAATTCGGCATGTTCATCCTCGTGCTCTCGCTGGTCGCCGTGGCACAGGCGCTGCGTGCCGAGCTGGGACGTGGCGAACGGCTGTTGCATGGCTTCTTCGCCGTGCTCGGCCTCTACGGCGCCCTGCTGACCCAGAGCCGCGGTCCCCTGCTCGCCTTCCTTCCCGCCTTCGCGGTCGTGGTGCTGGTCCAGTCGCGGCGCAGCGGTCGCTGGCGCCAGGGCCTGCTGCTGGTCGCGCTGGGCATCGGTGCCGCGGCTGTCGCCGCGACCACGCTGCACGGCGAGGTGTTCTCCCGTTTCGCGGCCGTGACCGAGGAGATGTCGACGTATAGCGAGCAGGACGCGACCGGCGCCGTCCGCGAGCGCCTCGAGATGTGGCGCACGGCACGCATGGCCGTGGCCGAGCACCCGCTGGCGGGGCTGGGCCTCAACCAGTTCGGCGATTACGCGCGGGCGCGGATCGCCGAAGGCAAGGTCAATGCCACGGTGGAGCGCTACGACCACCCGCACAGCGAATACCTGGAGTGGGCGGTGACCGGCGGCGCGCCCGGCCTGCTGGTGCTCGTCCTGCTGTTCGGCGGGGCCCTCGTGTACTTCGGGCGGCACGCGCTGGATCCGGACAACGCGATCGCGATGCCGGCGATCGCGGGCCTCAGCACGGTCTGCATGTATGCGCTCTGCGGCTTCACGGACAACGTGTTCTATCGCGCGATGCCGCACTCGCTGTATTTCTTCCTGACCCTGGGACTGGCGGTATATATCGGTCGCCTGTTGCCTCCGGCGGGCCAGCCGGGCGCGGCACGCTGACGTGGCGTCCATCCACCTGATCGCCTGGGACAACGGGCGCGGCCTGAGCCACGACATCCGCCTGCTGGAAGCCGCGCTGCGCCAGTTGGGCCACGCGGTCTCGATCACTGGCGTGCCACGGCGCAGCCGCGGGCTGCCATGGCGCGCGTGGTGGCAGGTCCTGCGCATGCACGCGCTGTGGCTGGCGCGGCGCGGGCCGCGCCGTTACGACCTCGGCATCACGCTCGAGCACGTGCACACCGCCTACCTGCCGCTCGCGCGGCGCAACGCGCTCGTGCCGAATCCGGAATGGCTGTCGCGTCGCGATCGCCGCCAGTTGCATCGCTTCGACGCGATCCTTTGCAAGACCGCCGTGGCGCGCGACACGTTCGCGGCCCTGGGTCTGCCCACCGCCGTGATCGGGTTCCAGAGCATCGACTGCCGCCGTGACGGCATCGCCCGCGACCGCACCTTCCTGCACCTGGCAGGCGCCAGCCGGATGAAGGGGACGGAACGCCTGCTCGACGTCTGGCGCCGGCACCCCGAGTGGCCGACCCTGCATGTGCTGCAGTCGCCGTCGACAGCGCGGAACGACCGCCCGGCGCCTGCCGCCAACCTCGACCATCGCGTGACGTACGTGGACGACATCGAGGACATCCGCCGGCTGCAGAACGCCCACGCGTTCCATGTCTGCCTGTCCGAGGCGGAGGGTTGGGGCCATTACATCGTGGAAGCGATGAGCTGCGGGGCCGTCGTGCTGACCACGGACGCGCCACCGATGAACGAGTTGGTGACCCCGGAGCGCGGGCTGCTCGTCGCCGCGCGGGAGTGCGGGACGCTCAATGCCTCGTCACTCTGGCACTTCGACGAGGCGGCGCTGGAAGCCGCCGTGGAACGCGCCGTCGCCCTGCCGGACGACGAGGTGCGCCGGCTGGGCGAACAGGCCCGGCATTGGTACGAGACCAACCAGGCCGGTTTCGCGGGGCGGTTACGCACGGCGCTTGACGTACTGCTCTGATATCGTTCGTTTAGAATTCATTATCCCTCAGCGGTCACGACGCCCTTGTCCAACAGCGCCTATACCCGATCGGAACACATTCGCGCCCTCTGGCCGTGGCTACCGCTATGGGCCGCGATGGCCCTGCTCGCGATCTTCGCGCATGGCCCGATGCCGATGTTCTCGACGCGGACGCTCGCCGTGGCGTGGGAAATGTGGGCGCACGGACACTGGCTGGTGCCGCACATCAACGGCGACCCGTACAGCGAGAAGGTGCCGCTGCTGTTCTGGATGATCCACGCCGGCTGGGCGGTGTTCGGCGTCAGCGACGTCTGGCCGCGCATCCTCGAGGTGATCTTCGGCGGCGCCCAGCTGGTCCTCGCCTCGGTCCTGGCAGGGCGGCTTTTCCCGGCGCGCCCGTGGGTGGCCAAGGCCACGCCCTGGCTGCTGATGGCGCTGGCGTACGCGTTCCTGTTCGGCCTGCAGATCATGTACGAGGTACTCCTCGTGGTCTGGGTGCTGGGCGCGCTGCTCTGCCTCACGCCCACCGCCACGCGTGCGTCGCCGCGCTGGTGGCTGTTCGGTCTCATGGTCGGCGCCGGCCTGCTCACCAAGGGCCCGGTGATGGTGGTGCACGTCCTCTTCCCCTTCCTGCTCGGCCCGTTGTGGAACGACTGGGCGCGGCAGAACAAGGCGCGCTGGTACGGCTTCGGCGTGCTCGGGTTGTTGCTCGGCTTCGCGATCCTGCTCGCCTGGGCGATCCCCGCCGGCGAGGCGGGTGGCGAGGCCTATCGCCAGCGCCTGTTCTTCACCCAGACCGCCGGCCGCGTGGTCGACACCAAGGCGGTGGACCTGCAGAACCACGCGCGCCCGGCCTGGTATTACCTGCTGTTCCTGCCGGTCATCCTCTTCCCGCTGAGCGGCTGGTTGCGCGGCATCGTCGCCGTGCCGATGGCGCTGTTCCGGAAGCCGTGGCGTCCGGGTGCGGGTGTGGCCCTCCTTGTCGCTGGCATCGCGTTGCTACTGCTCCTGGCGTCCGCGCTGACCCAGGTCCCGACGTGGGTCGGCAACCTGCTGGTCGTGCTCGTCGTGCTGCCCTTGTTCGTCGCGCTCATGCGCCAGCCCCTGGAGCCGGGGCTGCGTTTCCTCGTGGCCTGGCTGCTGCCGACGCTGCTCACGTTCTCGCTGATCACGGGTAAGCAGCTCTACTACGTGCTGCCCGAACTGGCTGGGGCGACCATGCTGGTGGCTGCCGCGGTCGCCGATCTGCGCGAGCGGCACGTGGGCCTGGCGTCGCACTACGCGCTGGGCACGTGGCCGCTTTCGCTGGGCGCCTTCATCCTCGCGATCCTGCTGTTCGCGATGCCGTCGGTGGTGCCTACCCGGTTCCCGGACAACATCTGGCTCGTGGGGATGGCGCCCTACGCGCGCTTCTTCGGCGTGATCTTCATCGTGCTCGGCGCGCTGCTGCTCCTTCGCGGCCGCGGCGAGATGCGCCGGCTGGCGTTCGCCGGACTCATCGGCACGGTGGCACTCAATGCGTTGTTCACGCTGGGCCTCTGGTATCGCTACGACCTGACGCCCGCGTCGCTTTTCCTGGCGCAGGCCGACGCCGCCGGGCGCCCCATCGGCAACCTCGGGGTGTCCTACAACGGCCAGTACCATTTCGCCGGGCGCCTGATGCACCCGATCGCCCGGATCAAGGTCGCGCCGGGCATGCCCGCGCAGGTCGACGATGACGACGACAACGTGGTGCACGACGGCGACAGCCTCGCCGACTTCGCCGCCCACCATTCCGACGGCGTCATCGTCTCCTACGCCAAGCATCCGCCGGCCAATGCCTTCCGCTACGCGCGCCTGATCCAGCCGTCGCGCACGGGCTGGCTGATGATCTGGGACGCGCCCACGCTGGACGCCCTGCAGGCCGGACGCCTTCCGCCGGAACCGAGGCAGCCGACGCTGCTCTATCCTCAGGATTACTGGCGCACACGGACGGCCCTGCGATGACCGACCCCCTCGTCGAACGCCTGCGTGCCCAGCTCGGCGGCGTCCGCGACGGGGCCCTGCTGCGCTTTTCGCTCGGCAATGCGCTGCTCGGCGACGGCGCGTACGCGGACGCCGCTCAGGCCTTCCGCGATGCCATCGACTTCGACCCGCACTATTCCGCGGCGTGGAAACTGCTCGGCAAGGCCTTGCTCGCCATCGACGACCACGAAGGTGCCGCGGCCGCATGGCGATCCGGCATCGACACGGCGACCTCCCGCGGCGACATCCAGGCGGCGAAGGAAATGACGGTGTTCCTCAACCGGATTTCGCGCCCGCGCTGACCGCGCCGGTCTTATAGGGGTCCGGCCGGTCGTGGGCCGTGTAGCGCTTGTAGTGCCACTGGTACTGCGGGAACGCGCGCTCCACACACTGTTCCACGCCACGATTCAGCGCCGCGCAGGCGATCTTGAGATCGGCGCTGTCGATGCCTTCCGGCGCGGGCAGCACATGGATGCGGAATCCCTCGCCGTCGGGCAGACGCTCGGCAAAGCTGAAGAGGACGGTCGCCCCCGTGCGGGCCGCGAGCCGCGGCAACAGGACCATGGTGAGCGCATCCACGCCGAAGAAGGGCGCGAACTCGCCTTCGCCCTCGCGAGGCTTCTGGTCGGGAAGGATGCCGACGGTGCCGCCGGCGCCCAGACGCTTGAACAACGTGCGCACGCCCGCGCCTTCCGCCCGCACCTGCTCCGGCGCCAGTTTGCCGCGGACCTTGCGCAGGAGGGCCTCGATCGCGTGGATGCGCGGCGGGCGGTAGAGGATGGCCATCGGCGTCTTGCTGCACAGCCAGTAGTTCAGCAGTTCCCAGCAGCCCAGGTGCGGCGCGGCGATGATCACGCCCTTGCCGGAAGCCAACGCCTGGGCGAACAGCTCGCCGCCGACCACGTCGCGGACCAGACCCAGCGATTTCTCCGCCCCGCCGCCCCAGATGGCGGCGACCTCGGTCACCGACTTGCCGGCCTCCTCCATCGTCTGCCGCAGCAGGGTCGCCCGTTCGGCGTCGCCCAGTTCGGGCCTCGTGAGACGGAGGTTCACGGCGCTATAGCGGGCGCTGCGCGAGTTCGAGCGCAGCGATCGGCGGCCGATCCAGGCGCCCAGCGCATGGACGGTTCGCAGGGGCAGCAGGCTCACCAGCCTGAGCAGGAGATAAAGCAGGTAAATGTCGGGACGCATTCCGTGGAGTTTAGTTCGCGATTAAGCTTGGCGCCCACCAGCCGCTAAGCTCTCCATGATCGCAGTCATCCAGCGGGTCGAGTCCGCACGTGTCGAAGTCGACGGGGAAACGGTGGGCGCCATCGGCGCCGGCCTGCTCGCGCTGGTCGCGGTGGAGCCCGGCGACGGCGAGGCCCAGTGCGTGCGCATGCTGGAGCGCCTGCGGGGCTACCGCATCTTCTCGGACGCCGAGGGCAAGATGAATCTCGGTCTCGCCGATACGGGCGGCGCCCTGCTCCTGGTCAGCCAGTTCACGCTCGCCGCGGACACCCGCAAGGGCATGCGGCCCAGCTTCACCACGGCCGCGCCGCCCGAGGAGGGCCGTCGCTGGTTCGACCGCCTGGTGGAACTGGCCCGGTCCGCCCAGCCAGGGGTGGAAACCGGACGCTTCGGGGCCCATATGAAGGTTCATCTGATAAACGACGGCCCGGTCACCTTCCGCCTGGAGGTGCGCTGAGCCGTCACTGCGCGGGGCGTTCGGCCCCGCATCCTCCTCATCGCCACGCGGGACCGCCCGGCCAAAACAGGCCATCTGGCGCGATTCTTGCGTCCCGTCGATGAGTCCGATCCACTTGAAAACTGGTCAAAAAATCATCAAATGACTATACTGATCGGTTCCTGTAACCCGCGGCGGTCGGCATGACTAATAAAGCTCACGAGCAACAGTCTGAAATCAAACAGCTCATCTCCAAGGGACTGGAGCAGGGCTACCTGACCTATGCCGAGATCAACGACCACCTGCCCGACGATATCGTCGATCCGGAGCAGATCGAAGACATCATGGCGGTGCTCAAGGGCGTCGGCATCGAGGTCCACGATTCGGCTCCCGACACCGACACCATCTCCGATGGCGCCGCGCCGGGTACCAGCACGGACGACGAGTCCGCGGCCGAGGAAGCCGTGGCGCTGCTGTCGGCTGTCGACGCGGAGGTGGGCCGCACCACCGACCCCGTCCGCATGTACATGCGCGAGATGGGCACCGTCGAACTGCTGACCCGCGAAGGCGAGATCGCCATCGCCAAGCGCATCGAGGAAGGCCTCAGCCAGGTCCAGACCGCGCTGGCCAGCTTCCCGCTCACCATCCAGCTGCTGCTCGAGGAATACGACCAGCACGTGGAAGGCAAGCGCCGCCTGAGCGAGATCCTCGCTGGCTTCGCCGACCTGGAAGAGGCCGCCGACGCCGCCCAGGCCGAAGCCGACGCGAATGTCGACGCCGACGGCAACAGCGACGACGAAGAGGAAGAAGTCGAGGCCGCTACCGAGGACGAGGACACCGGCCCGACCGGTCCCGACCCGGAAGAGGTCAAGCGCCGCATGGAAGAACTCCGCTCGCTGCACGCGAAGTTCCAGAAGGCCGCGCCCAAGGCGGAAATCAACGACAAGAAGGTCGCGAAGATCCGCGAGCAGATGTCGGAAGCCTTCCTCAACCTCAAGCTCCCGTCGGCGCTGATCGACAGCTTCGTGCGCAAGCTGCGCGAAGTGGTGAACGACATCCGTCACCACGAGCGCGTGCTCATGGACATCTTCGTCAAGCAGGTGAAGATGCCGCGCGCCGAGTTCCTGAAGAGCTTCCCGTCCAACGAGGGCAACCTCGAGTGGGCCGCCGAGCTGTCGCGCAAGCGCCAGAAGTGGTCGCCGAACATCAAGAACTACCGCGAGGTGATCGACGGTGAGCAGGAGAAGCTCGCGCAGATCGAGCGCACCCTGTACCTGCCGCTGACCGACATCAAGGAAATCAACCGCGCCATGTCCGTCGGCGAGGCGAAGGCACGCCGCGCCAAGAAGGAAATGGTCGAGGCCAACCTGCGCCTCGTGATCTCCATCGCGAAGAAGTACACGAACCGTGGCCTGCAGTTCCTCGACCTCATCCAGGAAGGCAACATCGGCCTGATGAAGGCCGTGGACAAGTTCGAATACCGCCGCGGTTATAAGTTCTCGACGTACGCGACGTGGTGGATCCGCCAGGCCATCACCCGCTCGATCGCCGACCAGGCGCGCACCATCCGTATCCCGGTGCACATGATCGAGACGATCAACAAGTTGAACCGCATCTCCCGCCAGATGCTCCAGCAGTTCGGCCGCGAGCCGACGCCGGAAGAGCTGGCGAAGGAAATGGAGATGCCGGAAGACAAGATCCGCAAGGTCCTGAAGATCGCGAAGGAACCGATCTCCATGGAAACCCCGATCGGCGACGACGAAGATTCGCATCTCGGCGACTTCATCGAAGACACCAACGCCAGCTCGCCCATCGAGTCGGCGACCGAAACGGGTCTCATGGAAACCGTGCGCGACGTCCTCGCCGGCCTCACGCCGCGCGAAGCGAAGGTGCTGCGCATGCGCTTCGGCATCGACATGAACACGGATCACACGCTGGAAGAAGTCGGCAAGCAGTTCGACGTCACCCGCGAGCGCATCCGCCAGATCGAAGCCAAGGCCCTGCGCAAGCTGCGCCACCCGAGCCGTTCGGAGACGCTGCGGTCGTTCCTTGATATCGATTGATCGATAGGGATTTTTGGCATGATGAAACGCCCGCGCAAGCGGGCGTTTTGTTTTTGCGTGCAGGAATGCCCCGTCCCCTCCCGATCGTCGTCCGTGCAAAGGCGCGGACCCGGCGACTTCCCCGGTCCATCCACAATCCGGATCGGCTAAACTTCGTCCGGCGCAGGGCCTATAGCTCAATGGTTAGAGCAGAGGACTCATAATCCTTTGGTTCCAGGTTCGAGTCCTGGTGGGCCCACCACATAGAAGTCCGAAGTCGTCCAAGCTGCGCGATCCATCAAGGTTTGACCGATTTGGCCAAACCTTGATGGACGTCCAGCAAGTTTGTCCCCATGGCGCGGCTGACAATAAGGCGTGCGCGTAGCTTGCAGCAGGGTCGAATTCCACCTGCTCCACCTGTGAAATGCGGTCGTTTTCGTAGGGAAGAAGCATGAGGAAGTCCATGCGGGAACGCAGAAGGGCGTCGCGCCCTCGCTCCCTGACAGTCTGTGGGTCCCAATGCAGCCAGACCTCGGGTAACAATGCAGGCAGACCTTGCACGGACGCGGCGAAACCCTTGTAGAAGGCAGTGAACAACGCCGCCTGCGGCGGTGACGTTGGCGGCAGGCTCGCTTTCAAACGGCGATAGAGCGTTCCCTTGCCTTCATTCGCGTCTGCAATGCCCTGTTCGTCCATCCACCATGCTTGGAGGTCGGACCATCGCAGACCCTCCCTCCCGATCGGACGATTGTAAATGAGCACCTTGTCGGCGTTGGACACGATTTCGATGTCATTGTCGATCGCGTCAGCTTGCGGACGTGAAGCTCACTCAGGACGCGCTGGATGCGTTCATGGCTGAGGTGAAGACCGCACAGGCAGATGCCACCGCCACCGAGACTGTTGCCGCCTTATTGGAAGCGGCGGAAGCGGCTCGCGTTACCATCGGCAAGGCCGACGCTACCCAACTGGACAGCCTGAAAACCGTGCAAGCCACGCTGGAAGGGCTTGCTCCGCAATTGAAAGCCGCCGGCAAGCTGCTGGAAGCCCGCCACAAGACCTGGCTGAAGCTGCTGGAAACGGCGGAGAAAGGCTTGCGTGCGCGCTTGAGCAAGGCGTTCGAAGTCAAGGCGCTGCGCGAGGCCAAGCGCTCCTTGCAAGCGGCAGATGTGAGGAAGAACGAGGAGGCGACCACCCGTGACCTGGTGCTGGAAGGGATGAGGCAGTCGGCTCATTTCATCGCGCAAGGACGTTGGCTGCTGTCGCGCTTCCCAGATGGGGTGTTTGCGGCAGTGCCGGGGCTGTGCAAGGTGGTGACGGTTGAGGAGATCGCGGCGAATGACTATTCGCTCACGCCGGGGCGGTATGTGGGCGTGGCGGCGGTGTCGGAGGACGATGAGGAGGATTTCGTCGAGAAGATGCGTGAAATCCACGACGAGCTGACGGAGTTGAACGAGAGGGCGGTGGAGTTTGCCGGGAACATCAGTCGCAATTTCCAGGAGCTCTTCGCGTGAGTTGGCGAAATTTGCGCCTAGGCGACGGCATTCACGTAAAGCACGGTTTCGCATTCAAAGGCGAGTTCTTCTCCGATGCCGGAGAGTTAATGGTGCTTACGCCAGGGAATTTCCTTGAAAAAGGAGGGTTCCGTGCTCGTGAAGGAAAAGAGAGGTTCTATCACTCGGATTTCCCCCGAGAGTATTTGCTTTCGAAAGGCGACTTGATTGTCGCTATGACCGAGCAAGGCGAGGGATTGCTCGGAAGTGCGGCAAGGATTCCGGCAGACGGTAAGTACCTGCACAACCAACGACTTGGTCTAGTAGAGATTACGAACGAAGATCTGTTCGACAAGAAGTTCCTTTATTGGGCTTTCAATAGCCCCGGCGTTCGCGCACAGATTCGTGCTACATCCACTGGCGCGAAGGTTAAACACACCGCGCCACAACGGATCAAGAACGTTTGTTTGCTTGCCCCTGGTCTCGACGATCAGGCTGCAATCGCCTTCGTGTTGGATTCTTACGACAGTCTTATTGCTACGAACCAGCGTCGCATTGCCCTGCTAGAAGAAGCGGCCCGCCGCTTGTATCGCGAATGGTTTGTGCATCTGCGCTTCCCTAGCGTAAGCTTCCCCAATAGGTAGACACACAAGAACTGGAACTTCTGGCATCTTTCCCATCCGGAGGATCCATGAAGAAATCGAAGTTCACCGAGACGCAGATCGTCGCCATTCTCAAACAGGCCGACGCTGGCGTGCCGATCAAGGATATCTGCCGTCAGGCAGCGATCGGCGTATTACCGGCCGCCGGCTGACGCCGCCGTACGTGACGCGGCGCTGATCGCGGCGTTGTCCAGGGTGATCGAGGATCGGCCCAGCCGCGGCTTCTGGAAGTGTTGCGCCATCCTGCGTCGCACGCGTCCCGACTGGAATTCCAAGGGAATCTATCGAGTCTACAAAGCGATGAGGCTCAACCTTCGACGTGCCGCGCGGCGGCGGCTTCCCAAACGCGAGCGAGTCGCGCTGTACGTTCCGAAGCACCCGGATACCGTCTGGTCCATGGATTTCATGAGCGACGCACTGACGTGCGGCCGACGCTTCCGCACGTTCAATGTCGTCGACGACTTCAACCGGGAAGCCTTGCATATCGAAGTCGATACCTCGATCACGTCGGTACGCCTGCAATTTCAGCATCAAGCTTAGCTTTATATTTCTTGCCTTCTTCGGTCAACATTTTGCCTCCCCAACCGCCAAATGGCGGGCAATGGCGTCCGCAGGCCAAGCGTCATGGTCACCGGCGAGTCATCACATTCTGACGCGGCGAAGGGCTGATCGATCAATTGCCCGAGCCTCTTCTTGCATGCTACTGGAACCGTTCTCACGTCGAAACACTATCCTCATCGAGTCTCTCAATGCGACCTTGAGGCCGCCTGCGAACGGAGAACCTTCCAGGAATTGATCTCTTTCGCCAAAGAGGGATCGTGTCGAAGTTCGTCGATCAGGTGCGCGACTCCGAATTCTTGCATGGTCGATTGAGAGCTACAACGCAGATCCACGCACTGACATCCCGTCTCTGCAGGAACACTGGCTAGCATTCAAACCCAAACCCACTCTACGATAAGAAGTCGAGCTTCCCTCAGGGGACGGAACCTCGCCCAAACCGTTACCCATGTAACCGATATTCAAAAGCGGAGACAGCAGCGATCATGACGGATGAACCGAAAGTAGAGAACGTGCAGCAGATTCACAGCGCATCGGAAACGTCCGTCGACGCGCAGTCGACCGTCAAGCTCTCCCGAAGATCCTTCCTCACCGGCACGGCCCTCGCCGCAACGGGCCTGATGATCGTTCCCCGCCATGTCCTCGGCGGCCCCGGCCACACCGCACCCAGCGATCGCTTGAACATCGCCGGCATTGGTGTCGGCGGCATGGGCATGCACAACATCCGCGCGTTGGCCGGCGAGAACATCGTCGCCTTGTGCGACGTGGATTGGGGTTATACGGAAAAATCCTTTCGCGGGATGTTTGCCGACCTCGGCAAGGCGCAGGCGCGGCTCGACAAGGCGCAGACGCCCAAGAAGCGTCGCGAACTGCAGGATGAGATCGCGCAGACGCAGCTGCTTTCGCGCAAGTTCGATTCCATCAAGCGCTATACCGACTACCGTCGGATGCTCGAGCAGCAGAAGGACATCGACGCGGTCGTCATTGCGACGCCGGACCACCTGCATGCGGTGATCGCCAGCGCGGCGATGAGTCATGGCAAGCACGTTTACGTGCAGAAGCCTTTGACCTGGTCGATCCACGAAGCCCGCGAGCTGTCCAGGAAGGCCACCGCGAATCCCAAGATCGTCACTCAGATGGGCAACCAGGGGCATTCGACCGACGACGCCCGTCTGATCAACGAGTACATCGCGGCTGGGGCGATCGGCGAAGTGCGTGAGGTGCATGCCTGGACGAATCGCCCGTTGGTGTACTGGCCGCAGGGGATTCCGCGCCCGCAACCCCGGCCGAAGCCGGACGACACGAACTGGAGCATGGATGCGGTGATGGATCGGCTCGCCAATGCCATGGTCGGCAACTACCCGATACCGAAGGGCCTGGAATGGGATCTCTTCCTGGGCCCGGGCCCCGTCGTCGACTACCACCCGGTCTACCACCCGTTCAACTGGCGTGGCTGGGTGGACTGGGGCGTGGGTGCCATCGGCGACATGGGCGCGCATCTCATCGATTCGCCGTTCTGGTCGCTGGACCTGGGTTTCCCGACGTCCGTGGAAACCGTTTCGACGCCGTTCGACAACGCGTCGTATCCCATGGCGACGATGACGTATTTCGACTTCCCGGCACGCGGCAGCAGACCGCCGGTGAAGCTCACCTGGTACGACGGCGCCTTGCTGCCGCCGGGCCTGGAGGCGATGGGCGCCGGGCAGATGCGGGACGGCGGCGTCCTCTACGTCGGCGACAAGGGCAAGCTGATCCACGAGACCTACGGCGATAATCCGCGCCTGCTCCCGCAGTCGTTGCACGAATCCGTGGGCACGCCTCCGCAGAAGTACGCGCGCATCACTACCTCGCACGAGATGAACTGGGTCGACGCCTGCAAAGGGAAGACGAAGGCGTCATCGCCGTTCGAGTACGCCGCGCAGCTGACGGAAGTCATGCTGCTCGGCGTCGTCTCCCTGCGAGCGGGTGGCAGGATCGAATACGACGCGCAGAACATGCGCATCACCAACCGGGCGGAAGCCAACCAGTTCCTGCGTCGTGACTACCGCGCAGGCTGGTCCCTAGGGTAAGACGCCAGCCAGGCCAGGCCTCGGTACGTTTCGATAGAGAGACGACCGGGGCCCGGTCGACCCGCGCACCACCAGCTCGGCGGCGAGCACGCGCTTGCGCGGTGGCACCTCCGGGTCGTTGAGTATCTCGATCATCATCGCCATGGCTTCGCGTCCCAGGGCGTTCTTCGGCTGGGAGACGGTGGTCAGCGGCGGCGACGTGTAGCGGGAGTAGCGGATGTCGTCGAAGCCGACGACGGAGACGTCTTCCGGGATGCGCAGTCCACGAGAGATCAGGGCACGCATCGCGCCGATGGCCATTTCGTCGTTCGAGCAGAAGACCGCGCTGAAGGACTGGCCCTGCGAGAGCAACAACTCGACCGCTCGCTCGCCGGCCTCGATCGAGAAGTCCCCAACGGCGGTAAGGGCGGGGTCGGCCGCGATGCTCGCTCGCTGTAGCGCGAGGTGGTACCCCTGTTCGCGGTCGACGCAGATAGGGCTCGATGCGGGGCCGGCGACGAAGGCGATGTCGCGGTGGCCCAG
Organism: Luteibacter sp. NPDC031894; assembly: GCF_050273135.1. Classification (NCBI taxonomy): domain Bacteria; kingdom Pseudomonadati; phylum Pseudomonadota; class Gammaproteobacteria; order Lysobacterales; family Rhodanobacteraceae; genus Luteibacter; species Luteibacter sp. NPDC031894. The sequence goes on from NZ_JBNNMV010000002.1 coordinate 378,936, forward strand.
GGCGACGAGGTAGTCGACGGCCGCGGACGCCGCCGCGACGTTATCGACATAGACGCTCGAGATGGCGCTGTCCTTGACGTATTCGCAGGCGTTGACGAGCGGCAGGCGGCCATCCATGGGGATCGCGGGCACGCGATGGAACATGGTGATGATGCCGTCGGCCTGTCGCGCCGCGACCATGTCGGCATACGCTTGTTCGCGCACGAGATTGCTCTGCGTTTCACCCAGGAGCACCGAATACCCATTCTCGTAGGCGACCTGCTCGATGCCGCGGATCACTTCCGAGAAGAAGGGGTTGGTGATGTCGGGAAGCAGCGCGACGATCAGCCGTGTCCGCGCCGTCCGCAGGTTCCGCGCGAGCGCGTTGGGCGTGTACCCGAGTCGCTTCACCACTTCATGGATACGCTGCCGTGTTTCCTCGCTGACGATTTCCGGACGCTGCAGCGCACGCGAAACGGTTGCCACTGAAACTTTTGCGATGGCGGCGATTTCCTTCACCGTGCGCACGCGAGCAGGCTGCGGCGCAACATCGGCCTGTTGACCGTCGACGCCTTGTGGCTTTTGCCCTGGTCCCTCTGCACTCACGCGTGTTTCCATCCCTAATGTTGCAGCGCAATGTAATGGATTACATAAAACCGTTGCAGGCGTCTTCACCCATCTGATACATATCTTTGCATCTTCAGGGGACTCCGCCTACTGCGCGGATGTAATCGAATACATTTGGGGTAAGCATGGCAAGCCAGTCGATCGCGACAAGCGCCAGGATCAGCAACCGATGAGGCTTGGCATGGGCCTGGTCGGCCCCGGCTTCATTGCCGCGCACCATCTCGATGCCGTGCGGCGTCTCGGCGACGTCGAGGTGATCGGCATCGCCGGCTCCAGCCTCGAATCCGCGAAAAAGCGCGCGCGCGAGTTGAATGCCGGCCAGGCTTACGCAAGCTACCGCGACCTGCTGGCCGATCCCGCCGTACACGTGGTGCACAACACCACGCCTAACCACCTGCATCGCGAGGTCTCGCTGGCGGCGCTGCGTGCGGGCAAGCACGTGATCTCCGACAAGCCGCTCGCGACCACGATGCAGGAAGCGCGAGAGCTTTACGAGGCCGCGCGCGGCGCGAACCTCGCGCACGTGGTCACGTTCAACTACCGCGGCTACCCGCTCGTACAGCAGGCCCGCGCGATGATCGCCAAGGGCAAGGTGGGCCAAACCGTGTTCGTGCACGGTTGCTACCTTCAGGACTGGTTGACCGATGAGCGCGCGTACACGTGGCGCCTCGATCCCAAGCTGGGCGGCGCCAGTTCCGCGCTCGGCGATATCGGCTCGCACTGGTGCGACCTGGCCGAGCACGTCACCGGCGCGCGCATCGTCGCCGTCCTGGCCGACCTGCACACGGTGGTACCCGAGCGCGAAGCGCCCGACGCCTCGGCGCAAGCCTTCGCGGGCGCGGCTAAGACCGTCGGCAAGCGACGCAAGATCACCAGCGAAGACCTGGCCAGCGTGCTGCTTCGCTTCGACAACGGTGCGCGCGGCTGCGTCACCGTCGGGCAGGTGCTCCCCGGCCACAAGAACGACCTTCGCCTGGAGGTCAACGGGCGCGAAGGCTCCGTGGCGTGGCGCCAGGAACAGCCCAACGAACTCTGGCTCGGGCACCACGCGAAGGTGAACACCGTCCTCACGCGCGATCCCGCGCTCATGGACCCTTCCGCCCGCGGTTATGCGCACCTGCCCGCGGGCCATCCGGAAGCCTGGGCGGATGCGTTCCGCAACGTGATCTCCGACGCCTACGCGTGGATCCGTCGCGGCGCGAAGCCGGAAGCGAAGCCCATTGCGCTGCCGACGTTCGCCGATGGCTACCGCAACAGCCTGCTGGTGGACGCCATGCTCAAGAGTCATGCCGCCGGGGGCCTGTGGCAGTCGGTCGACGACCCTCTCGAACCCACACGACCAACGAGGAAACGCGGATGAAGTGGCGCCTTAGAGTGATGATGTTGTTCGAGTTCGGGATCTGGGGCGCCTGGTACGTCACGGTCGGCACCTGGCTCGGCAAGACGCTGCATTTCAGCGGCACCGAGATCGGTGCCATCGCGGGTACCACCGCCGTCGGCGCGATCATCTCGCCGCTGTTCGTCGGACTGCTCGCCGATCGCCTCTTCGACACGCGCCGGGTGCTCACCCTGCTGCACCTCCTCGGCGCCATCCTGCTCGCGGTCGCCGCGCAGCAGACGACGTTCGCGCTGGTCTACGCTCCCCTGCTGGCATACAGCCTCTGCTACATGCCGACCCTGGCCCTCACGGCCTCGCTCGCGATGCGGCATATCAAGGATCCGCAGGAAGAATTCGGCGCGATCCGTGTGTTCGGCAGCATCGGCTGGATCGTCGTGGGCCTGGTCGTCGGCGCGTGGGGCGTGGAAGCCACGGCGTCTCCCTTGCTCCTGGCCGCGGGGCTTTCGGTCGTGATGGCCGGCTACTGCTTCACCCTGCCGCCCACGCCGCCCCTCGCGCGCCATACGCGCTTCGAACTGCGCCACGTGCTGCCGCTGGAATCGCTGCACCTGCTCCGTGAGCGCTCGATGGCGGTGTTCGCCCTCGCCTCGTTCCTGATCTGCATCCCGCTGCAGTTCTATTACGCCTTCACCAACCTGTTCCTCAACGAGGCCGGCGTGGTCAATGCCGCCGGCAAGATGACCGGCGGCCAGATGTCGGAGCTGTTCTTCATGCTCCTCATTCCGTGGTTCTTCCGGCGTCTTGGCGTGAAGTGGATGCTTGCCGTCGGCATGCTCGCCTGGGTGGTGCGTTACGGCATGTTCGCCTTTGGCGGGTCCGGCGAGCTGATGTGGATGCTATGGCTCGGCATCGTCCTGCACGGCGTCTGCTTCGACTTCTTCTTCGTGGTGGGCCAGATCTACATCGACCGTGAAGCGCCGCCGGCGCTGCGCGCGGCAACGCAGGGACTCATCACCTTCCTGACCTACGGCCTCGGCATGTTCGTCGGTTCGTGGTTGTCCGGCGTGGTGGTCCAGACCTATACGCGCAGCGACGGGACGCACGACTGGCACGGCATCTGGATCATCGCCGGCGCCTTCGCCGCCTTCGTCTTCGCCCTCTTCGTCTTGCTCTTCAAGGATCGCAAGGCCACCGCGGACGCCGCCGTCGTCGGCGCCCATTGATTCGGAGCGTTACCTCATGATGAATCGCAGGCAATTCCTCGCGCGTTCCGCGCTGTGTGGCACCGCGCTGGGGCTCGGCCTCAGCATGCCGGGAAAGCTCCTCGCCGCCGCCTCGACGGGCAAAGGGCTGGGTATCCAGCTCTACATGGTGCTCGACGCGTATCAGAAGGATCCCGTCGGCACGCTCAAGACCCTGAAGTCGATCGGCTACTTGGAAATCGAAGCCATCGTCACCAGCACGGCGGAGACGCTGCGCGACCAACTGAAGGAAGCCGGCCTGGGCTGCCCGAGCATGCACTTCGACAGCCTCGGCTTCGACGCCGGCATCAAGGCCGCGCATACGCTGGGGGCGAAGTACATCGTCAGCAGCATGCTGCCGTCGATCATGCAGAAAGAGGCGAACAAATCCGGGGAACCGGCCTATTCGCTGGACGATGCGAAGCGCACGGCCGACTATGCGAACCGCCTCGGTGAAAAGGCCCACAAGGCCGGCCTCCAGTACGCGTACCACAACCACCATGCCGAGTTCACCGACGTCGGTGGCGGGCAGACGTTCTACGACGTGCTGCTGAAGGAAACGGACAAGAAGCTCGTGCACTTCGAGCTCGACTGCGGCTGGGTCGCCGCGGGCGGCAAGAATCCGGCCGACTACTTCAAGGCCAACCCCGGCCGCATCCCGCTGATGCACGCGAAGGATTTCCTGCGCGGCGAGCACACGGATTACCCTGGCGCCGAACTCGGGCGCGGCAAGCTCGACTACAAACCGATCATGGCGGCAGCCGACACTTCCGGACTGAAGCATTGCTTCGTCGAGCAGGAAGGTCCGTATGCCCGCATGAGCCCCCTTGACGCCGCGCGCGTCGATTACGACTACCTGCGCCCGTTGCGCTGAAGGGAAAGGCATGGAAAAGAACACATTCGACGCGATCGTCGTCGGTACCGGCGTCAGTGGTGGCTGGGCCGCCAAGGAACTCACCGAGAAGGGCCTGAAGACGCTCGTGCTCGACCGTGGTCCGATGGTCAAGCATGGCGACTACCCCACGGCGATGAAGGCACCGTGGGAGCTGCCGTACGCCGACGAGCCGACGCAGGAAGACCTGGCCCGCTGGCCCAAGCACACGCGCCCGTCGTTCTACGGCATCACCCAGTCCACCAAGCACTGGTTCGCCGACGACATCGACAATCCCTACGAGGAAACCAAGCCATTCGACTGGTTCCGCGGCTACCACGTCGGTGGACGCTCGCTGATGTGGGGTCGACAGAGCTATCGCTTCAGCCCCATGGACTTCGAGGCGAACGGCAAGGAAGGCGTGGGCGTGGACTGGCCCATCCGCTATGACGACATCGCTCCCTGGTACGACTACGTCGAGCATTTCATCGGCGTCAGCGGTAACACGGACCACCTCGCGCAGCTGCCGGACGGCGACTTCCTCCCGCCCATGGACCTCAACTGCGTGGAAAAAGATTTCCAGGGCAAGCTGGACAACAAGTTCAACCGCAAGCTCATCATCGGCCGCACCGCCAACCTCTCGGCCCCGCTGAAGCACAACCAGAGCCCGCAGCGCGCCACCTGCCAGTATCGCAACCTGTGCATGCGCGGTTGCCCGTTCGGCGGCTACTTCAGCAGCAACTCGTCCACCCTGCCTTCGGCAGAGCGCACGGGCAACATGACGATGGTGACCAACGCCATCGTCTACGAGCTGATCTACGACAACGAGAAAGGCAAGGCCACCGGCGTGCGCGTGCTGGATGCGGAGACCGGTCACCAGACCGAGTACTTCGCCAAGGTGATCTTCATGTGTGCGTCGACCTTCGGCACCGCGCACATCCTGCTGAACTCGACCTCCAGCCGATTCCCCAACGGCTTCGGCAACGACAGCGGCGAACTCGGCCACAACATCATGGACCATCTGTTCGGCAGCGGCGCGCGCGCCATGGTCGACGGCCATGAAGACCGCTATTACTCGGGCCGGCGCCCGAACGGCTTCTACATTCCCCGCTATCGCAACATCGGCACCGACAAGCAGAAATACTTGCGCGGCTTCGGCTTCCAGGGTGGCGCGGGGCGCCAGGACTGGACTCGCCTCGTCGACGACCCGGTGCTGGGTGAAGAACTCAAGCGCGCCGCCCAGTCGCCCGGTCCCTGGTACGTCTCGATGATGGGCTTCGGCGAGATGCTGCCGTCGCACAAGAATTTCGTGACGCTGGACCGCAACCACAAGGACAAGTACGGCCTACCCGTCCTGAATTTCGACGCCGCGCACCAGGAAAACGAACTCATGATGGGCAAGGCGATCATCGAGGACGCGATGGAGATGCTGACGGCGGCGGGTTATCGCGACGTGGGCTCCTTCGCGATCCAGGCCAACGTGGGTGCCGGCATCCACGAGATGGGTACCGCGCGCATGGGCCGCGATCCGAAGACGTCCGTGCTCAATGGCTGGAACCAGATGCACGCCTGCAAGAACGTCTTCGTGACCGACGGTTCGGCCATGGCCTCTTCCGCCTGCCAGAACCCGTCCCTCACTTACATGGCGCTGACCGCACGCGCGGCCAATCACGCCGTGGAAGAACTCAAGCGCGGCAATATCTGAGGATCTCGCCATGAATCGTCGCGAATGGTTGAAAAGCATGTCCGCACTGGCCGTCGGCGTCATCGCCGGGCCATCGTTGCTGGCGGTGTTCGACGCCCACGCCGCATCGCAGAAGCCGGATGCGAAGCCGCAATTCTTCAATCCGGCGCAGTACAGCCTGGTCGGTGCCGTGTCTGACATCGTGATTCCCCGCACCGACACCCCCGGCGCGGTCGATGCGGGCGTGCCGTTGTTCATCGACCAGATGTTCAAGGCCGTCTACAGCAAGGACGACCAGAAGCGCTACCTCACGGCCATGGCCGCCTTCGACAAGGCCGGCGGCAAGCCTTTCCTCCAGCTCGACGAGGCCCAGCGCAAGGCACTGGTGACCCGCCTGCACAAGGAAGCGCTGGCCGTGCCGAAGGGTGGCACGTTGTCGCCGGCGGCGGACTTCGTGCTGATGAGCAAGAAGCTCACGATGCTGGGCTTCTTCCTGTCGCAGCCCGGTTGCACGCAGGTGCTCCAGTACGCGCCCGTCCCCGGCGCCTGGAAGGGTGACATCCCGTTGACGGAAGCGGGTAACGGCAAGGCCTGGGCCGTCGAAACCGTGTTGAGGATCTGACCGATGAAGACGCTCAAGGGCCCGGGCATCTTCCTCGCCCAGTACGCATCGGACGAGGCACCGTTCAACACGCTGCCGGATATCGCCCGCTGGGCTTCGTCGCTCGGATTCGTCGGCGTGCAGATCCCGTCCAACGACCATCGCCTGTTCGATCTCGAACAGGCGGCCGCGAGCAAGACGTATTGCGACGACATCGCGGGCATGCTCGCCGAGCACGGCCTCGCGGTGACCGAACTGTCCACGCACCTGCAAGGACAGCTCGTGGCGTCGCACCCTGCCTACGATCGCCTGTTTGACGGCTTCGCTCCGCCGGCACTGCGTGGGCACACGAAAGAGCGCCAGGCATGGGCGGTGCAGCAGCTCAAGCTCGCCGCCAAGGCAAGCAGCCACCTGGGCCTGACGGCGCACGCCACCTTTTCCGGCGCGCTGGCCTGGCACCTGTTCTATCCATGGCCGCAGCGCCCTGCCGGGCTCGTCGAAGAAGCCTTCGCCGAGCTGGGCAAGCGTTGGAAACCGATCCTGGATGCCTTCGACGAGGTGGGTGTCGACGTCTGCTACGAACTGCATCCCGGCGAGGACCTCCACGACGGCGCCACGTTCGAGCGGTTCCTCGACGCGGTGGATCACCATCCGCGCGCCAACATCCTGTTCGACCCGAGCCACATGGTCCTGCAGCAGATGGACTATCTCCAGTTCATCGACAACTACCACGACCGCATTCGCGCCTTCCACGTGAAGGACGCCGAGTTCCGGCCCAACGGACGCTCCGGTGTTTATGGCGGATACCAGGGCTGGATCGACCGGCCGGGGCGGTTTCGCTCACTGGGCGACGGGCAGATCGACTTCGGCGCGATTTTCAGCAAGCTCGCGCAGTACGACTACCCCGGCTGGGCAGTGCTCGAATGGGAATGCTGCATCAAGGATTCGCAGCAGGGCGCGATGGAAGGCGCACCCTTCATCCGCAAGCACATCATCAAGGTCACCGAGCGCGCGTTCGACGATTTTGCTTCGAGTGGCTCCGACCGCGCTTTCAACCGCACCATCCTGGGGCTCGAATGACCACATCGGATCGCATTCCCGACAGCCGCCGCCGTACCATGCTGGGCCACCTCGCCGCGACCGCCGCCGCGCTCGGTGCCGCACCACTGATCGCCTCGGCCGACACGGCGCCGCGCAAGAGTCCGAATAAGACGGGCCCCGGACGTCTCAAGCAGTCGCTGAGCCGCTGGACCTCCAAGGCGCCGCTGCCCGAGCTCTGCAAGCGCCTCAAGACCATCGGCTTCGTGGGCGTGGATCTGCTCTACGCGGACGAATGGTCGGTGGTGACGGACAACGGTATGGCCGTGTCGATGGGTTACCCCGCCAAGCGGGACAACTTCATCGAAATGGGCTTCAACGATCCGGCGAACCACGCCACGTTGATCAAGGAGATCGAGACGACGATCCCGCTCGCGAAGCGCGCCGGCGTGACCAACGTGATCACCATGTTCGGCAACCGCAAGGCCGGCATCGACGACCAGCGAGCCATCGACAACTGCGTCGCGGGCCTTTCGAAGATCGCACCCTACGCGGCGGAGAACGGCATCACGCTCTGCCTCGAATTGCTGAACAGCAAGGTGGACCACCACGGGTACCAGGGCGACCGCACCGCGTTCGGCGTGGCCGTGGCCAAGGGCGTCAACTCCCCGAACGTCAAGCTGCTCTACGACATCTACCACATGCAGATCATGGAAGGCGACGTGATCCGCACGATCCGCGACAACATCCAGTGGATCGGTCACTTCCATACCGGCGGCGTGCCCGGCCGCCATGACATCGACGGGTCGCAGGAACTCAATTACCGCGCCATCGCGATGGCCATCGCGGACCTGAACTATCAGGGCTTCATCGCGCATGAGTTCATGCCGTCGCGCCCCGATCCCTTCGAATCGTTCGCCGACGCGTTCCGGACGTGCACGGTATGACATCTGCCCAAGGAGTGCCGATGAAGCGTTTCACCCCGACAGCTCTAGCCGTTCTCTCTCTCACGATTCTTGGTTCGACCTGCGCCTCGGCACAGGACGATCCGAAGGCCACGGAACAATGGGAGCCGGTACCCAAGGTCGTGACGCCGGGCGCGAAGGAGAACGCGCCGCCCTCCGATGCCGTCGTGCTCTTCGACGGTCGCGACCTCGCCGGCTGGGAGGCGTCGAAGGATCACTCGCCCGCGCACTGGAAGGTGCATGACGGCGTGGTCACCGTCGACAAGACGACGGGCAACATCCAGACGAAGCAACGCTTCCGCAATTACCAGCTGCACCTGGAATGGCAGATACCGAAGGACATCACCGGCGAAGGCCAGGGACGCGGTAACAGTGGCGTCTTCCTTGCCTCCACCGGTCCCGGCGACGAGGGCTACGAAGTCCAGATCATGGATTCGTGGCAGAACAAGACCTACGTGAACGGCCAGGCCGCGAGCGTCTACAAGCAGGCGGCGCCCCTGGTCAACGCCGCGCGTCGCCCCGGCGAGTGGCAGACGTACGACATCGTGTGGACGGCGCCGGTTTTCGCCCCCGACGGCTCGGTGAAGTCGCCGGCATACGTCACGCTGTTCCATAACGGCGTACTGGTGCAGAACCACACCGAGCTCACCGGCGAAACGTTCTACATCGGCAAGCCCAAGTACAAGGCGTATACCGATGCGCCGATCAAGCTACAGGCGCACGGCGACCACTCGCAGCCCATCAGCTTCCGGAACATCTGGGTGCGGCCGCTGGACTGACCGATTCACTTCGCGAGTGCTACGGGCTTCCTATCGGCCGAGTAGGTGACCGGTAGGAAAACGTAGCCCTTGCCATCGCCGGCCAGCGCGACGTGGCCGAGACCGGGGAATGGCAGGTGCGCGCCGGCCACGATGTATCCCTTCGCTGCCGCGTCGGCGAAGGCTTTCTCTCGCGCGGCTTCCGCGGCGCCGTCGTCGCTGTCCCAGGCAATGCGCACCGATGGATGCGCGAACTGCAGCGCTGCCGCGTGGACGACGTCGCCCCAGGCAAGGAGCTTTTCTCCGTTGCTCTCCACGGCGAAGTAGGTGTGCCCTGGGGTGTGGCCCGGGGCCGGTATGGCCCGGACGCCCGGCACGATCTGCGTCGCGCCGTCGAACGGTTCCAGCTTGCCCGAGGCGATGTACGGTGCCAGGGCCTCGCGTGCCACCGCGAAACTCGGGCGTACGCCCTCCGGAGACTTGGCCTCATTGGCCGGGTTCATCCAGAAGTCCAGGTCCGCGCGCGCAATGCGCAGTACCGCGTTCGGGAAAGTGCGCTGCCCATCGTGCGCGAGACCCCCCGTATGATCCGCGTGCATGTGCGTGATCACGACCTCGTCCACCTGCTCCGGGGTGTAGCCCGCGGCGCGCAGGCTCGCGACGGTGTTGCCCAATGTCGGGCCGAAGACCGTGCCGGCACCGGCATCGACCAATACCAGGCGGCTTCCCGTATTCACCAGGAACTGGTTCATGGACGACTCGGCCGGCAACCGCTGGAAAGCCTTCTTATAGGCGGCGCGGATCGCGTCGGGTGTCTCACCCACGAGCAGTGTGTCCATGGGAAAGTCGATGGTGCCGTCGCTGAGGGCCGTGACTTCGATCGTTCCCACCATGATTCGATAGTAGCCAGGAGCCTGTCCGCCCTGGATGGGTGCGGCGGCATGGGCCGGAGCGGCCGTGGCCGCGATGGTTGCGCCAAGAACGAGCGACAAAACGAGCCGCGCGCAGGTACGACGTTGATGCATGTTCATGGGGACCTCGAGGGTGCGGTGATCTGGAAAGGAATGGAGAGATCGGCCGGCGGTGCCGCCACCGCGGACGAAGTGGGCGATTCAAAGGGGCTGGCGGGACGGTTGCCGGATGGGTCCTCGAGCGTGCCGCGGACCATGAGGCGGTAGCTCCCGACGCGCCACGGCGCGGCCGGTACGAATACCCAGGTCGTCTCGCCCGGGCCGAGGTGCCCGGTTCCCGCCAGTCGCCGACCCTGCGCATCGGCCACGGCGATGTATTCCGCGGCGCGCGCGTCGATCGCGGCATCGAGTGTCACGACCAGGGCACGTCGGGATGCCGAAGCAACCGGTGCGATGCGCCATGCCGCTACCTGCGGACCCTGAAGATCCGCACGGTCGACGCGCCAGTGTTTGAGCGGCTGGCCATCGAGCGACAGCACGACGTCGTCCCCCTCTTCGAGGATCGGCCCGAGCGTCCTCCGCGCCTCCAGGTCCGTCTTCACCCGCCCGGGGTGGAGGAGCAGCGTGAGTGTCTTGCCATCGGGCGACCAGAGTTCCTGCGGCAGGAAGGGTCGGTCGACCGGACGGCCACTCGCATGCGAGAGAGCGATCCTCGGCAAGACCTCGTCTGCCGGCGCGTTCGGGAAGACGAGCGATACCCGAAGCAGGTTCGCCGGCACGCTGCTTCCCGACGGATGCACCGACGGGACGTTCGACGCATGGGCGAGACACGCCCCTGAGCTGGTCGCGACCACCCAGGCCGCCAGCAGGAGCCGGGAAGCCTGCATGGCCTCAGTCCGTTGCCTTGATCAGATCCGGGAAGCCCTCGGCCTTGAGCAGGATGTCCTGGCGCGGCTTGATCTTCTGGATCTGGAAGTCATTGCCTTTGAAGCTGAAATCGGGGAATGCGTATTCGGACACGTGGTCGGTCAGCCGGAAGCTGAGGTCCTTCCCCATGGAAACCATCTGCAGGCGATCCTTTTGCAGGTCACGGCGGATCATGACGAAGGAATCGTCGTCGAGGTTATCGATGCGAAGCACCCCCGCCAGCGGTGCCTGCATGACATTCACGCCTGCGAGCTGCCCGAACGCCACCTGCGTTTCGATGCCGGGGCGATTCTTCGCCGCCTGGAGTTCGCTGACCGGAATGATGTTCGATACGCGGTTGTAGTTCACCAGCATCAACAGGTCGCTCTTCTTTCCCTCGCTGGTCACCGAGTAAGAAATCATGTCGGCCGGGGTGTTGCCATAGCCCAGCTCCGCGACGGTCTTTCCGCGTATGTGTGCGCCGTCCTTGAGGTCGGTCAAGGGAATGAGCACGAGCGGTGTACAGGTATAGGCGGCGACAAGGTAGGGAATGCCGTCGAGTTCCGCGAAGCTCATGGCCCTGACGGGTGCGCGCGTCTCGACGAGATTGTGCCCGCCGTGGAAGATCTCGACGGAGGTCACCGCTTGCGCATCGCCGAACGGGTAATGGATGCGCCGCAGCGTCGAGGCGAAGTCCTGATTGGAAAGCCCCGATGCGAACAACTCGCCGTCACGCCACTTCATGTCCGTGACCGTGAAGCTTCGTTCCGGCGTCTCTTTCCAGAACGACGCGTTCGTCGTGGGCGCGTCGCGCAACCCAACTGACGTCTCCTTTGCCGCCTTCAGGTCGACACGCCGCGCCTTGCCGTCGCTCGTGACCGCGAAGAGCGCCGGCGCCTTGGTCTCGCCGTAGCTGATCGCGACATACACCTCGCCCGTACCGGGGCGTACCGCCATGTCCTCGACCGTGATCCGGGCGCCACCGACCTGGCGGGCCAGGAGCGATTCCAGGTCGAGAATATTGAACGCGCCTCCCGCAGGCGTGTGGGTGGCGGGAGGAAGTGTGACCGCGTGGATCCGGGCCTCCTTCCAGTCCGCGACGAACAACACGTTGCCCGGGCCGGCCTCCAGTCGCGAGATGGATGCGATGTTCGCGGCAAAGGCGGGCAATGACGCGGCCAGGAGGCACGCGGCGGTGACGATTCGGAAACACATCGGACGATCCTCTTGCTGACGCGGTGATCGCGGTCTCGGTAGCAAGAAGGCTAGGCAGTGCACACGGGAAGGAGTAGCCACGCCTGGAACATCGCAGCGGTGCCTGCGGGGCAACAGTGGCGGCGGTTTATCGCAAGCCTCGCCGAAGCGGCTGGGATAGCGCAAAGGCAGCGCCCATCTAGACGATCAACTGGCGCTCCCTCAGCAAGCCGACGATACGATCAGCAAGGAGTGCCGGCGTCTGCGCCGCGCCATCCAGTCTGAGGTCGGGCGTTTCCGGCACCTCGTACGGGTCGCTGATGCCGGTGAAATGTTTGAGCGCACCCGAACGCGCCTGTGCATACAGTCCCTTGGTGTCGCGCGCCTCGCAGACATCGAGGCTGGTGTTGACATGCACCTCGATGAAGTCGCCCTGCGCTTCGACCATCGCGCGGGCTGCCGCCCGGTCGTCGGCATACGGCGCGATCGGCGCGCAGATGGCGATGCCGCCGTGGCGTACGATTTCCGATGCGACGTACGCGATCCTGAGGATGTTGGCGGATCGATCGGCGCGCGAGAATCCAAGCCCCGCCGACAACGTCCTCCGCACCTCGTCGCCGTCCAGCATGCTGACTTGCCGCCCCGTGTTTTCCAGGATGGCGGCCATGAGTGCCTGCGCGATGGTCGACTTGCCGGCGCCGGACAGTCCGGTGAAAAAGACGGCGCACCCGCGATTGACGGGGCGCGGGAAGCGCTGCCGGAGGATCGCTTCGACATCCGGATACGTGAACCACTCCGGGATGGGACTGCCATCGCGGAGGTGCTTGCGCAGTTCGGTGCCCGAGATGTCGGCCACGGCTTCGCCCGCATGCAGCTCGTCGGTGGACACGTAGGCCTGCCGTTCGGGCGAATACACCATCGGCGCGAAGGGAAGGACGGTGATGCCCAATTCGTCGGCATGTGCCTGGACCAGCGCTTGCGCGGCCAGCGGCTCGTAGAAGGGCCGTCCCGAAGCGTCCCTCCCCGGTCCTGCATGGTCACGCCCGACGATGAAGAAGTTCGCGCCGAAGTTCTTTCGGATGATGGCGTGCCAGAGTGCTTCACGAGGACCGGCCATGCGCATGGCCAGCGGCAGGACGGACAGCTTCACGGCGTCAGCGGGGTAATGCGACAGCAACGCCCGGTAGCAGCGGACCCGCGTGTACGTATCGACATCGCCCTCCCGCGTACGCCCGACGACGGGATGCAGCAAGAGTTTGCCACCGGTGGCCTGCATGGCCCGGCGCGTAAGCTCGACGTGTGCGCGGTGCAGCGGGTTGCGCGTCTGGAAGGCGACGATGCGCTCCCAACCCTGATCGGCGAGGTACGCGCGCATCTCGCGCGGAGACGCGCGCAGGTCGGTGAAGTCGTAGTGTGCCGGTCGCTGGACACCGCGAAGACGGCCCCCTAGGTAGACGTCGCCACGGCCTAGCAGGTCGGCGACGCCCGGGTGCGCTCGGTCCAGCGTGCCATAGACCTGCAGGGCTTCCCGAGTCTTGTCCGGGCGAAACACGTCGGTCAGGGTGAGTATCGCGAAGGCCGTGCCCTGGATGTCGCGCAGCACGACGTCCTGTCCGATCGAACACGATGCGGCAGCCTGCTCGGAGACATCGAGCACGATCGGCATGGGCCAGAGCGTACCGTCGGCCAGACGGAGGCCGTTGACCACGGCGTCGTAATCCACCTCGCCCATGAATCCTTCGAGTGGCGAAAATGCTCCGTCGAGGAGCAGCTCGAGATCGCAAAGATGCCGATGGTCGAGCACGACACTGGGTAGTGCGCCGCATGCGTGCCGTGCGTCGAGCGCTTCCGCCTCCGGCAGGTAAAGTTCCTTGAGGGCGCCGCCGTGCGGCGCGATCAGCGTCGTCAAACGATGGTCACCTGGTTGACGTTGTTCTTCGGGTCCGCCCAGAAGGCCTCGTTGGCGAAACGCCCGAAGACCTCGCGCGGAAGGACCGGCGTGCGCTCGACAGCCTCGACCTTGGCGCGGACGACATGCAAGCCCGGCATGCCGACGCGCGCATCGAACTCGTCGGCGCTGTAGGCAATGTTGTCGAAGTCGTGCTCGAACCAGGGCTCGCCAAGGAATCCGTATACCGCGCGCATCGCCGTCTCCGGATCGCGCACCAGGCTCTCGTAGGTCAGCAGCAACAGGTGGTCGCGTGCGTACTCACCGTAGAACGCTTCCTTGGTGGCCTGGTAGGCGAAGCCGACCATCCCGCGCGGATCGGTCAGTGCCTCGACGCGGGAATACACGGTCGTGTTCGTGTCGAAGCGGAACACCTTGCTGACGCTCACCGGCTGCTTCAGGACCAAGCGCTCCATGCTGTCGAGCACCCAGGCCAGCTGGCGTACGCAGGCAATGACCTTCACCCCCGGGAACAAGGCATCCAGCAGGCCCATGCGGCTGCACCACAAGCGACTCATGTCGAACACCGCCTCCGGGCGGCGATCGACCGAGTAAAAGTTCTCCACGAGCCCCCGCAGCACGGCCACGCGCTGTTCGTCCGTGACATCGAAGGCGAAGTCGTTCTTGCTGCTGGCTTCCGCCACCACGACGCCCATGATGTCGGCCAGGGGACTGGTCATGCCGGCGCGGAAGCGCGGGTTCTGGTTCAGGATGGCGGCAAGCAACGTGGTGCCCGCGCGCGGAAGGCCGGAAATGAAATGGAACCGGCGCTGGGTGTCAGGAGCTGGCATGGTCCTTCCTCTATCGGGGTGCGGGCGCCGTGGACGCACGCAGGCGCATTTGGTAATCGACTTCGACCATACGGGGCTCGCCCTTGCCGAGGAGGCCCAACAGGAGTTCCTCCGTGGCACGCTTGCCCATGTCGCGCACGGGTTGGTGCACCGTGGTGAGCAGGGGCCACACCTGCGTGGCGATCGTGGTGTCGTCGAAGCCGCAGATCGATACGTCACCCGGCACCGTCACGCCGGCTTCGGCGGCGGCCCAGATGGCGCCGACGGCCATGTCGTCGTCCGCGGCGAAGATCGCCGTGGGCCGCTGCTTCAGGCGCAACAGCTGGCGGGCGGCTTTCACGCCCGATTCGAACGAAAACTGGCCCTGGACCATGTAGTCGGCGCGTTCCGCCAACCCCGCGCGCTTCAGCCCATCGCGGTATCCCGCAAGGCGCCATACACCCGCGCCGTGCTTCGGATCACCGATGATGTGCGCGATGCGGCGGTGCCCCAGTGCCACCAGGTGGTCCACCATCGCCGCGGCGGCCTCGCGCTCCTGGAGTATGACGCCGGCGATGCCCTTGGGTTTGCGTGGCGCGATGGACGCGAACGGCAGTTCGACGGCGCGCAGGTGCGCGAGCAGCGCCGGGTGGTCGGTGATGGGTGGCGTGAGGATCAGGCCGTCGGGGCGGTGCCGCCACAGGATGCCTTCGACGCGTTCCATGAAGTCCCGCGCCTTGGAGTCCAGCGGCTGCACCATCATGCTGTACTGGTGCGTCTCGCAGGCCTCCTGCACACCCGCCTGCACTTCCATGACGTAGCTGGGCGACAGGTTGTCGTAGAGCAGGCCAATCATGAAGGAACGATTGGAGGCGAGGCTGCGCGCCGACGTGAGCGGCCGGTAGTTGAGCTCGGCGACGGCCGCCATCACGCGGTCGCGCACCTCCTTGCGCACGCCGGGTTCCTGGTTGAGCACGCGCGAAACGGTCTTCTTCGACGTATCGGACGCACGGGCCACATCGTTGATGGTCACGCGCGACATGAAGGCCTCTTCAATGCTTCGTTCCCTGGGTGACTCCCGCCACGACCTGCGCCGCGGGCGTGTTCCAACCGGATACCTCGACCACCGTGCCCGCCTTGCCTTGCGCCGGATAGCGCGCCGTCAGCACGACGGATTCGCCGGGCCAGAGCGTGACGTCATTGTCAGTCCAGGTCACGGGCAGCGCAAGGTCGCCCTTCGCGCCACGGCGTATCGCCAGGTGCTCCTGCACGGCGGCCGATGGCGAGGAAGCGGGTACGGAGAGCGTCACTGTGGCCACCTCCTCGTTCCCGTCGCGCACGGTCGTGACGTGGACCTCGCGAGTCGCCTTCGGCAGCGATGCCAGGGCGGTGAAGTCGCCGTACTGCGTGACCGGCGTGAGGTACCAGTTCGATTTCGCCCAGTCGAGCTTGTCCTCGCGTGTGGACAGCCAGTAGACGTTGCGGCTCACGGCTTTGCCGTCGACGGCGGTGAGCTCCAGCTCGATGAAGTAGACAGTCGACAATCCCGCGACCGGCGGCAGGTCGAGCACCGGCTGTGCGCGGTTGCCCGGCAGGTCGATCCCCTGCACCTGCTTTTGGTAGCGCACGCTGCCATCGAGGTTGCGGACCTTTATCGAGGCCTGCAGCCCGTGCCGTTCGTCCAGCGTGTGGTTCACCACGACGATGGAACGCGAATCGTACGAATACTGGATATGCACCGGCTCGTTGGCCTTCTTCGCGCCGTAGTATGCGCCTGCCGGGTTCATGTAGTAGTCGTACAGGTGCCAGTGCAGCGATGGCCACGCGTTGTTGAGCATCCAGTAAATGACGCCGGTGGCCGGGTTGGCGGCACCCATGTGCGCGTTGAACGCTTCGAACTGCGCGCGCACGTTGTCGTAATTGTCGAGCTGGGCCTTCGCCACATAATCGGCGAGGCCGGTGGGCGCGCCGTAGCGTTTCGCCAACGCCGTATCGAAAGGCGTAAGCACGGCGAAGGTCGACCAGTCGGCCGAGGCGTGGTACTGCCGGACCTCCGGGTATTTCCACAAGGCTTCCTGTTCCTGCGTCGACAGCATGCGCTGCACGTCCTCGAGGCGCGGAATGACCGCGCCCGCGCTGACCTCCGAATCGAAGCCGAACGCCCCACCCAACTTATCCGCGTACCAGTACGACGGCGGAATCCAATCGTACGGACCGGCCATCTTCATGCCGGACGGGCCGGCTTCGGCCGTCTTCTCGTCCACGGCCGCGGAGATGACGGGCAGCGACCAGCCTTCGGCCCGCAGCGTATCCGCATACATCTTCGCAAGCGCCGGCGGTGGCACGTGGTCGCTGCCGATGTAGAAGCCGATGACCGAGGGATGGTTACGCAACAGGCGCGCCTCGGTGGCCATCGATGCCTGCGCCACGCGCACGTCGGCGTCGTTCCAAGGCTCGCCACCCGTCTTGGCGGCGGCTTCCCATTTGTCACAGCATTCCCAGCCGGGCAGGACGAGGATGCCGTTGCGATCGGCGAGGTCGTAGAACCGGTCGTTCTCCAGCTTGCCTTCGCTGCGGATGGTGTTGATGCCGAGGTTCACCACGTAGCTGAATTCGGCCTCCATGCGCGCCGGGTCGTCGCGCAGGAACATGTCCGGCGCCCAGCCACCGCCGCGTATCAGCAAGGGCTGGCCGTTGACGATGAACTGGCGATAGCCCTGTCGGGTGAGCGTCGATTCGACGCGTCGTACGCCGAACGTCGTCGCCGCACGGTCCGATGCCGCGCCGTCCACCGTCGCGGTGACCGCCATCTGGTACAGCGGGTGTTCGCCCATGCCGATGGGCCACCACACCTTGGGGTTGTCCAGCACCACGGCCGGTGTCGCTCCGGCGGCGAGCGATACGACCTTCACCTCGCCCGGGGCGAGACGGACCGTCTGCTGCACCGGGGTATCAGCGACGGTGCCCGAGACGATGGCTTCGTGGGCCACCGTATCCAGGTTCGTCGCGGTAACGCTCACGGCCAGCGTCGCCTGCTTGAGGTCCGCCGATAGCGTCGGGGCCACGTGCGCCGCGCTCAACGCCACCGGGCCGGTCTGAATGATGTCCACGCCGCGCCAAGGGCCCATGTTGTTGTCCGGCGGCGTGGGATTCCAGTCGACCCAGCCGATGGACAGGCTCATTCGCGGGTCGCCCGGATACACCTTGAATGCCACGGCATTGGCGCCGGCGCGTACCCACCGTGTCACATCGATGTCGTGCATGGGGTACGCGCCCGCGATATCCGCATGGTCGGCGACCTTCTGCCCGTTCACCCAGACGTCCGCGCTGGCGATGATCCCGTGCGTGCGCAGCAAGGTATGGCGCGTCCCGGGAGCCTTGGGCAGGTTGAATCCGGCCCGGTACCACCACGGCGTCACGAACAGGTTGCCGCTGGCATCGGGCACCTGCACGGCGCGGAGGTTGTCGCTGTGGAACACGTCTCCCTTGAAGACGTCGTTCTCCAGCAAGCCAGCCATCACCGTGGCGCGCCCGGTGACGGGATACCAGTCCTTGGTGGCGAACCCGCTCGCGGAAATCGCTTCGCCGCCCTGCTGCGCCTTTGCGACGTCCTGCATCTGCCAACGGTTGATAGGATTGACGGTTCCCGCCTCGGCGGCAACGCGTGTATCGGCATAGGTGGTACGTGCCATCGCCGTCTGACCGGAGCCGAGGCCCAGCAACATGACGGCGGCAAAGGTGGTTCGTGCTGCGCGCTGCATGACGTCAGTGCTCCCCGGCGGCAGGGTGTTGGATTTCAAGCGGTGCGAAAGGCCACGCGGCATTCACCCGCGCCCATAGCGCGAACACCACCAGCCCGGCGACGATCCATGCGCCCGAAAGCATCAGCGAGAGGGCCGATGCGGACACGTAGACGTATACCCAGCCGACCAGCGCAATGATGCACGGCACCGGGTAGAGCCATTGCTTATAGGGCCGATGGAGCTGTGGCTCGCGCCGCCGAAGCACGATGAGCGCGACGATCTGCGCGACGGACTGTACGAGGATGGTCGCCGTCAGCAACATGTTGATGACTTCGGTCAGGTCGAGGAAGGTACCGATGGCCGTGACCACGCCCATGGTCAGCAAGGCGACATGGGGGAAAGCCTCCTTCGGATGCAGCCGGCCGAATGCCGAGAGGAAGACCTTGTCCCGCGCCGCCTCGAACGGCACGCGCGAGCCGCCCAGCAGACCGGTGAACACCGAGGCCAGCGCGGTGATGATGATGAGGGCGGTCATGACCGCGGCGGCGGTGTGGCCCCAGCTGCGCTCGACCACCAGCGACGCGACGGACTTGGATGCCGCGATCTCCCGCCACGGGGCTACACCCAGCACGCTGATGTTGAGGAGGAGGTACACCACCATCATCGCGGTGATCGAGATGATGATCGAGCGCGGCATGGTTCGGCCCGGATCGCGCAATTCGTCGCCGATGTAAGCGGTGGTGTTGTAACCCAGGTAGTCGTAGACACCGATGATGAGTCCCGCCCCGAGGCCGACGAAGAAACGGGGACCGAACGCATCGGGCGGGAAGTCGAACGCAAGCCTGGCGTCGAAATGCGAGAAGCCCGCCGCCGCCACGCCGATGATCGAGACAAGCATGATCACCCATAGCGCGATGGTGATGACGCGCACCGACTCGATCCGCCGGTACAGCAACCATGTCACGAGCGCGGTCGCCGCCACGCCGACGATGTGCGCGGTCCACCAGCCCATGTTCGGGAAGAAGAAGTGCAGGTACTCCACGAGACCGATGATGCCCGTGGACATCAGCAAGGGGATGGCCAGCAGCATCGTCCAGATGAAGAGGAACGGCATGAGCTTGCCCGTGCGTTCCTGGAAGGCCTTCCGGAGGTACACATAGGTACCGCCGGAACCCGGCATGGCCGCACCGAGTTCCGCCCACACCAGCCCGTCGGCCATCGCCAGCAAGGCACCCACGATCCAACCGACGATGGCCTGTGGGCCGCCCATTGCCGCCACCATCAGCGGAATGGTGATGAACGGCCCGATCCCGCACATCTGCGTCATGTTGATCGCGGTGCCCGAGAAGACCCCGATCGACCGGTGGAAACTGCGCTCGCTCATGGATTCCCCTACCACTGGCCACGGATGCCGAACATGAACATACGCTCCGAGAATGTCGAGTGCCCGGGCTGGTTCTTCCATGTGAGGTAGTAGCGCTGGTACTCGTTCGTCAGGTTCGTGCCATTGAGGAACACCTCCAGCTGCTTGGCGAACTTGTACGAGATGGACGCATCGATGTATTCCTGCGGAGCCTCGTACATCTCCAGGCCGGTGATGCCACCGACGCTATCGGCCACCGCGCGCCGCGAACGGTAGTTGTACGCCACGCGGGCCTGGAAGCGGTCGTCCTGGTACCACAGGATGAAGTTGCCCGATTTCGTGGAGTTGTCCTGGAACGGGATCTCCTTGCCCGCGAGGTCCTTCTCGCCGGAGTTGCTGGGCGCGTAAGTGGCGTTCACCTCCATGCCCGTCTTCGAAAGGATACCCGGAAGGAAGGTGAAGCCCTGGCGGTAGTCGAACTCGGCGCCCTTGATGCTGTTGCCGGTGCCCTGCACGGGTTGCGTGATGACGATGCAGTGATTGCGCACCACGCCATCTTCGTCGGGCAGCGTGCAGTTGGTGACGCTGCCGTTCTTGATGAAGCTGTCCACGTTGATGCGGAACAGCGCGAGGCTGACCATGCTGGTGGGGTTGATGTAGTACTCAGCCGAGGCACCGAAGTTGGTGGAGCGCCACGGGTTGAGGTTCGGGTTGCCGCTGGAGGTGCCGTTGGCGACACGGAACACGGGTCCATCCGGCGTCTCGGACAACGAATAGTTCAGCTGCAGGCCGCCCGCCCAGGTGCTCAGGTCAAGCGGCATCATGTTCTTCGAGTACGCCAGGCGGAACTTCAGGCTGTCGGTCACATCCAGGGCGAAGTTCGCCGAGGGCAGCACGTCCTGGTACGACCGCTTCGTGATATCCCGCCCCACGTCTTCCGGCTCGTTGCCGTAGGCACCCGGATCGCCGCTCAGGTGCTGCGTCACGTCGAGATTGCTGCGAATCAGCCGCACGCCCACGTTGCCGCTGTAGGGCATGTCGCCGATCGTGCCGTTGAAGTCGCCCTGCAGGTAACCCGACAACTCCTTGAGCCGCACGGCCCATGTCGTGCCTGGCTCGCCGACCCGCACGGTGTCCGGGTACAGCGACTTCCAGTAAGCCTCCGGATTCTTCATCGCATCGGGGTCGATCGCCCAGAAGTTGATGCCGGAGCCGAGCAGGTTGTTATAAGCCTTGAAGTTATTGGCGAGCGGGGCCGCGGTGTTCGGCATGGAGATGGCCGACAAGGGACCCGCGCGGAAGTAACCCTGATCGTTACCGGCCGTACATGCTCCGCTGTTCAGCACCACGTCGGCACCGACGTAGCGCACCAGGCACCCATTCGGGTCGCTCGCGCCCATCCCCGCGTAGACCGGCGTCTCGAACGTCCAGCCCTTGTTGTCCGCGCTGCGGATGCTGTTGCGCACGCCGAACTCGAGCTTGAAGCCATCGTCGAAGTCGAATTTGCCGTCGAAGCGCAAGGCGTTGAGGGCCACCTGGCGGTCGTAATTGCCCGACGACTCGAGCGTCTTGAAGGTCCAGGCGTTGGGATCGGCGAACGCCGCCGCGAGTTCGGCCGGCGTGTTGATCTTCAGGTAACGGCCCCGGAAGTCGGCCACGATGGGAATCGTGTTCTGCGGAATGCCCGTGGGATTGAACACACGATTGCCGCCCAGCTCGGCGGGATACACCATCGTCCCGGGCGGCACCGCCTCGTCTGGCACGCCGTCCTTCAGCACGTTGGGCCAAAGGGCACCGTCGGAATCGGAAATGTTGACGTCGGTTTCCTGCAGGGACTGGGACGCCGTGTCATGGATACCGCGAAGCGTCGCGGTGAAGGGGCCGCCGTTGTCGTAGTCCAGTTGCAGGTTCAGGTTCTTCGCTACCGAGAACTTGCGGATCATCGACGAGTACGACTCCACGTCGCCCGGCCACTTCTGGTAGACCTGCGTGGTGTAGATGTTCGAGCCTTCCCAGCCCGGCTCGGGCGTGCCGTACGAGCCCAGCGCCGGGCGGCCCGTATCCTGCGACTGCAACGGCACGTATGTCGCACCCTGCCAGTTGGTGGAGTTGAACTGGACGCCGACGTTCCGGTCGAACTCGTGCTGCTGCGAGTAGAAGTAATCGCTCGTGAGGCTGAAGCCGTTGCCGATGTCGAACTGGAAGGAGGCGTTGCCCGACTTCCGCTGCCGCTGGGTGATGATCTGGTTGATGCCGAAGTTCTGGCTGCCCAGGAAGACACCGTTGGATTTGCCGTCGCCGTTCACGTCCACGCTGCCGTCGGCGTTCTGCACGATTTGCGACGGAATGGGCGCACCGTTCCACGGCGTCAGGAAGCCGTTATAGCCGCCGGCGCTCGCGGCGTTCTCACCGTTGAGCACCGCGCCATACTGGTCCAGGCCCTCGGTGGAGTTCATGCGCCGCGTATCGGAGTAGTCACCGGATAGGAGGAAACCCCACCGGCCGCTGTCGTTGTAGGAGAAGAGGCCGTTCGCCTCCGGTCCGGTGTGCTTCGTGGTCGAGCCGCGCTCGCCGTTGGCGGAGTAGCTGTACGTGAAGCCGGAAGGCAGGTCCCAGGGGCGGTACGTGTGCAGGTCGATCGCGCCGCTGATGCCCGCGTCGGTTTCGTTCGCGGTGGCCGACTTGACCACGTCCGCGCCGTGGAACAGGGTCGACGGCAGCATGCTGAAGTCAGGCTGCTGGGAGTCGATCTGGTCCGCGGTGATGAAGACCTCGCCGTTGAGCATGGTCCCGACCTGGGGCAGGCCTCGGACGTCCACCGACGTACCCACGCCCGCGTCGCGGTTGATCTGCACACCCGTGATGCGCTGGAGCGAATCGGTGATCGTTGTATCGGGCAGCGCACCGATGTTCTCGGCCGTGATGCTGTCCTGGATCTTGTCGGCGTCGCGCTTCACGTCGATCGCCTTCATCTGCGATGCGCGGACACCGGTGACCGTGACGCCCGAAAGGTCGACGGCATGCTTCCCTGTGTCGTCCTGACCGTTCTGACCACTCCCCTTCTTCGCGGCGGCCGCGGGCGGCGTGGCTTGCGTGGTGGCTGCCTGTGCGGGCGGCGCGTCCTGCTGCACGTCGAAGAAGGTGGAAGCCCCTGCCGATGTCGAAGCGACGACTAGCAGTGTCGCCGTGATGGCGAACGACAAGGGATGCTTGCGAAGTGCTGTGGACATGGCCGTAACCTCGTGACTGTTGCCTGTCGGGAACGCGTAATGCCCGGCCGCGCCCGAAAGCGCACGCCGTTGTGGTGCCGATCCTTGTTTTCCCCAAAACCCGGCGCGCCCCCGCGCACCGCCTTACTTCGAGAACGAAATCTTTCCCAGCGCCCACTGCCCCTCGCGTGGGTCGCCCGTTGCAAACACACATAAGGCATGCGCATCCGCCGCGATGGGCGTGGAGAAGGTCGTCTCCAGATGCACCTGTCCGCTCGCCGGCATGGCATGGCCGAGCGACAACGTCGCAAGCCGCGGCCCATCGCACCGGTTGGCGTGGATCTCCATGGCGTCGTCCGCACCCTTGCTGTCGCGTACCGCCGCGCCGCGCGCTTCGTCGCCGTAGCGCCAGGGCAGCTTTTCAGCTGTCACCGTGACGTGCGTGGCGCCCTGCACGTCCGCTTTCGGCCACATCCAGCAAGCATTGCCGATCTCGACCGCGTACACAGGGCTCGCACCGTGCGACGGTCGGGCACCTTGCAGTCGGGATGGCGGCTCGCCGGAGCAGGTCTGTAGCGCGGCGCTGTCACGACTCCACAGCGTGGCCTCGTCCAGCGATGTCGAACGTGTCGCGGCAAGCAGGCTGCCATCCGGTGCGAACGTCGCGGCTCGCACCGTGGTGCCTGCGGGCAACGAGAGTGGTCGCGTGTACGTCGCGGAGCGTGGGCCGGGTTCCGTGCCATCGGTGGTGTAACGGATACCGCCGCCATGGACCTGGTTGGCGAGCACGACGCGAAGATCGCCGTTCGTAGCACGCGACACATCGAAGGTTGGCGCGAATGCGCTGTCCGCGACGCCAATACCGAGCGCGCGATAGCGAACCATCTGAGCCGGAAGGCGCACTGCGAACCCGTTCCAGTCGTGCGTCGACGCCGGCGACCAACCCAGTTCCGCCAGTGCGGCCACGCGCGGGAACGTGGCGTGCTCGATGTGCGCGAAGGTCAGCATCTGCTCGGCCCAAAGGCCGGCCTGCACGCCGATGATGTGCTTTGCCTGTTCCGCGCTGGTGCCTGGCGGCACCAGCTGCGTGTCATACGCCTGGCGCAACGTCACCTCCGGCGGTGGTCCGGCCCACTCGTCGGGGTGGCTGGACTGCAGGTGGTCGAAGTACAGCGACTCCTGGGGTGTCATGACCACGTCGTGGCCCTGGCGCAAGGCGGCGAGCGCCACGCGCTCATCGTGGTCGCCATGCCAGGACATCACCACCTGTTCGCGCGGCAGCGCGACGCCGGCGGCGACTTCGTCGTCCCAACCCACCGGGATGCGGCCATGGTCGGTCAGGTACGTGGCGACCTGCTGCATGAACCAGCCTTGCAACGCATCCATGTTGGCGAGCTTCAGCGCCTTCATCTGGGCGTTGGTCTCGGCCGAGGCGTTCCACTGTTGCTTATCCGCCTCGTCCCCACCGAAAGAGACGTAGCGCGACGGGAACAAGCGCATCACCTCGTCCATCACGTCGTCGACGAAGCGCAGGGTTTTCGCGTTCGGATTCAGCAGCCAGGGGCTGACCCCCCAGTCGGTCCACACCGGCGGACGCTTGCCCGTGACGCCGAGCCAGGGGTAGGCGGCAATGGCGGCCTGCGAATGCCCCGGAAGATCGATCTCCGGCACGATATCCACGTAGCGCTCGGCGGCATAGCGCACGATGTCGCGGATCTCGGCGGCCGTGTAGACCTTGCAGTACGGCTTGTCGTGCGCGCCCGACACTTCGCTGTCGTTACCGACGGCCTCTCGGCACGCACCTTTCGTGGACAGGTCCGGATACTTGGGCACCGGCAGGCGCCAGCCTTGGTCATCGGTGATGTGCCACACGAGCACATTGAGCTTGTCGAGCGACATCCCATCGATCAGCCGCTTGATCTCGTCGGCGCTCTGGTAGTGCCGGCTGGAGTCGAGCAACAGGGCACGCCAGGCGAAGCGGGGGTGGTCCTCGATCGTGCCGTAGGGCACCTGCGCCGCGGCGCCACGCTTCCAACCCGGCTGTGTCATCAGCTGCCACACCGTCACGCTTCCGTAGAACGCGGCGCGCGCAGTGCGGGCCGTGACGACGATGCCGTGCTCGCCCACGGCGATCGCATAGCCTTCCTCGCCCACGACGGCCGCGTCGGGACGAACGTCGAACGTCACCGCAGCCTGCGCTGCGCTGCTTGCGCCCTTGTGCAGCGTCAGCCCGCGCACGTCCGCAACGCGCCGCATGAAGGTGTCCACGACGGTCGCCATGGCGGCATCGCCGGCGCCACGCACGACAACGTCCGCGCCGTTGGCGATCTCGACCGTACCCGTGGCGGCCGGTTTCACGACCGCGGGCACGGGCACCAGCGACCACACGGGTGCGGATGCGGCCAAGGCGTGTGTCGCGAGCATGGCGATGAGCATCGCCGCGCTCACCAGCACGATCCGGTTACGTATCCTCGTCGCGCCCGGCCTCATGCGGCAGCGCCCTCCGGCGACGTGATGCCCATCGGCGCATGGTGGCGCACGTACCAGCGGGCGGCGCCCTGCACGCCATGGCACCCATGCTCGGTGACCCACACCGGCACCTGCGCCAGCAGCGTCTGGACGCTACGCCCATGCAGGAAACGCTCTTCGAACGCACTGCGCTTCAGCAAATCGAAGATGGAGGACAGGAAGCCACCGGCAAGGAAGATGCCGCCGGTCGGCATGTACGTCATGGCGAGATTGCCGGTAAAGCTCCCCAGCGCCGCACAGAACAGCTCCACCGCCTCCACTGCGTGCCGGTCGCCCCCGGTCGCGGCCGCGGCCGTGACGGCCTTGGGTGTCGTCAGCGTCGGTGCCTTGCCATCGAGCGCGCACAGCGCCTCGTAGACGGTCAGCAAGCCCGGCCCCGAGACGATGGTCTCGACCGGTACGTAACCGCCGCCCGGTGCGAGCCACGCCAGCACCTCGCGCTCGCGCAAGGAATGCGGCGCGAAGTCCATCTGGCCGGCTTCCGTGGTCAGGACCACCGCATCCGGTGCACCGGGCACGTGCGCGGCCGCGCCCAAGCCGGTGCCCGGGCCCACCACCAGCGACGCCCCGGGGCCACGACGCGAAGGACCGCACAGGTGCCGGCCACTCGCGGACAAGGGCCCGTCGATCGCATGGGCCAGGGCTTCGAAATCGTTGAGAAGTACCACCTCGCTCAGGCCGAGCGCGGCGCGGAGGACGTCAGGCCGAACTGGCCAGGCAAGGTTATCGTTCACCACCTCGTCGCCCATCACCTGGCCGGCGCACGCCAGCACGCAATGCGAGACCGACGCACGCAACTCGGCATCGATGAACGTCCGGAGCAGCTCGGCGAGCGACGGGAAGGCGGCGCAGGGGAAGACGCGATAGGCGAGTGTCTCCAGCTCACCCCGTCCGTCGTCGGCGACGCGCATGAGCGCGACGTGGCCATTCGTGCCGCCGATATCGCCCGCAAGAAATTGCATCCCCGATTCCCCACCCGCTTCGGACCAAAGGGTGAACCACGCATCCAAGGCGCCCCCGCACCGGATTCGCAATCAGGGTGTAACGGGACTGACACCGGTGTCAAGTCGTGGCGCAGCAGGGTTTTGGCCTGTGCGGGATCGCCGCACCGGCCACGGGACAGGGAGGCGGGTCAGTTGGATTTTGCCGCGGAGGGCGCCGGCCCCGTGCGCACCAGCTTCATCGGAGGGCCGCCTTCGATGAGTGTGAGGCTGGAAAAGTCGGGCGCGAACTCGACCGTGACGCCCATGGATTCCGACCGGAAGCGCCTGGGAGAGAGTGTGAGTAAACGTTCGGGAACGGGAGCGCCCGCGTTTGCATACAAGCCGTCCGGGCGAGCCTCGATGAGAACGTCGAGCCCGCCGCCCTTGAAGCGTCCTGCCGCTTTCGAGAATTCGGCGAGCGACAGCGTCTTTTCCGCAGCCGCTGGTGCCGCGATGTCGCGCCAGCCGTAGTCGGTCGCGATGGCGCGGACGACGTCGTCCATGAGTCGGCGGCCCTGGCCACCGTTGGTCAGGGCAACGATGCCCTCACCCTTGTCGACGTACGCAATCATGAAAGACTGGAATCCTTCGTTCACGCCGTCGTGGCCGAAACGTGCGACGCCTTCCGTGTACAGCGCAACTCCCAGACCCCAGTTGTCCTTGACCGGCGTCAGCATGGCGCGGGTCATGTCGGGCGAAAGGCGATGACCCTTCTTGCCCGCGGCCGAGGCTTGAAGGTCCATCAGCAACTGGGCGAGATCCCCTGCGCTTGTCCATAGTCCTGCCGGGCCGAGTTCCGGATACACATGATATTTCCCAGGTATCGGGGCGCCGTTGACGTGACCGAGCGCCATGTTGGCTCGGATCGCCGGTGATGGCGGCTGGGCGAAGGCGCTTCGCGTCATACCGAGTGGGCCCAACACCTCGCGTTGAGCAAGTTTCTCGAACGGCATTCCGCTCGCGTCGGAGAGGGCCAGTTGTGTCAGCACGTAACCGCCACCGGAATACTCGAACTGCGCGCCGGCGGGTAGCACGCTACGCACCGGGGGGCTATTGGCGGGCGGTGCGCCGTCCAGGATCTGGACGGGCGTGGGCAACGGTGCACCTGGCGCATAGCCAGCGAAGCCATGGACGCTAAGTCCAGCGGTATGGCTCAGCAGTTGGCGAAGGGACACGCCATGGGGCGCGAGTGTCGCGTCCCCAGGCAGTTTCCAGGAGTGAAGCGCGTCGTTGATATCCTGGTCCAGCCCGATCTTTCCCTGTTCGACCAGGCGCAAGGCGAGCATGGCCGTCGCGACCTTACTGACCGAGGCAGCCTGGAAAGCGGTATCCGGCGTAACGGGCGCGCAGCTCACGGTATCGCGAACGCCCCATCCACGCGCCCAGTCGATCTTCCCGTCGTGAATCACGGCGATGCTGATACCCGGCACGTCATACTCGCGCATGCGCTCGGCCAAAGTGAATGGTTTGTCCCCTGGCTTGATGACGGCAGGTTGCAGCTTCGTCTCGACGTAACGCGTATGCGCGTTACTTGGACCACCTGCGGCTTCATCGGGAGCAGGACACCGGCCGGGCTGGGCGAGGACCGGCATGGCGACCATGCTCGCGACGAGCATCGAGCCGTGGAGAACGCGCTTTCGGATTGGCCGCATTGTGAGTGCCCTTATTGACGACGCAAGACAAAGTTCGTGAGCGAGCCATGCTTGTCGAGCTGGACGAAAACTTGCTGTGCGCCATGCTGGTATTGAACGTCGTAGATGTCCCAGCCGTAGTCCGTGACGCCTTCGAACCGGTAGGACTCGACCGGTCCTAACTTGGCGGCCCCGCCGGTGTCCGGGTGGCTCAAAATCTGGCGCAGGGCCTTTTCGCTGTCGGGAAAAGGTTTCTGGTCCTTGACCCTGGCCGCCAGCCCTTCGCGAATCTGCTCCGCCGTGGCCGGATCGACACGAGGCGCCTCCATGACGACGCGGCCATGCTCGCGCACGCGCAAGGATTTGGCCTGCCCGCCGGCGTCCTTGATGAACTCGAGCGTGATGTCGATGCTCGGTATGGAAAATTCGGTATCGCTGATGGCGGCGACGTCGATCGTGCCCTGTGCCAGGAGTTGGCCAATGGGCGTAACGGTCAGTCCGCTGCCTTTACGCGCCACCGTGACCAGCGAGTAGTCGCTGAGCGCATAGAAGCCCGTGTACGTATCGAGAAGGCTCGGATCCGTCGCGACCGGGTGTTCGGCGGGCTGTTGGGTATCTGCAGGGGGCGTGACCTGGGCCGCAAAGATCGCCATGCCAAGGGCGACGCTGATCAAGGCAAACGCCAATGCGCCCGCCCATTTTTTAGGCTTCGACAGCATGATCTTGATCCTTCGCTCGAGAAGCGATTTCGACTCCGACATCGCGGTTACCGCTCCCACGTACTCGGACTGGTTCTGCCCTACATGGATCAACGTTTCGCAGTAATCACTTACGTCGCCGCCCTCGCCAAGCACACGAGCGTCGCAATCCACTTCGATCGCGTATCGAAGGCGGTGAAACTGCCACCAGAGCAAGGGGTTCCATGGCATCGACACCAGGAATGCCATCGCCGCCGCTACCAGCAAAGGATCGCGCGCCTCCACATGCGATCGCTCATGGGCCATGACAAATTGCTGCTGTTCCGGTGCCTCCGTCAGCACCCAGGCCGGCACCACGATGCGCGAGCGGATCAGGCCGACGACGGCTGGCCCCACGCCTTCGGACACGAGCACTGGCTCGCCACACAGGATTCTCGGCGCCCACCGGCGCTTGCGTCGGTGGAAAACGATCGTACTCAAAGCCAGGAACAGCACCAGCGTGAACGAACTGGCTAGCCAGATATCCACCAGAATCATGTTGATGCGCGTCGACGAGGTGTATGACTTCGCACCGCTCCAGTCGATGACTCGCGATGCCAACGGGATCGACGTCTTGTCGTGCAGCGTCAATAGAGCGGTGGACACCGTGGTCGCCGCGAGGTCCACCGGACCGGCAACATCGTGTCGCGGCGTGGAGATGGTGGCCATAGCGATCGGCAAGAGTATCGACGCCGCGAGCGAGACCATCCAGGGCCAGCGCGTGGGCCACCGACGATGCCTGGTCGCCTGCTCCGCCAGCAAGGCGGCCGCGCTGAGGGCGAAGGCGACAAGCATCGCGTAGACCATCCACGCAAGCATCACGGCTTGTCCTTGCCAGAACGTTCCGACAGCAACTTTCGCATGCGGCTGATCTGCTCGGGGCTGAGCTTCTGGTCGGACACCAGCTGCGAAAACAGCAGTTCGGCGGACCCCTTGAACAGCTTGTCCGTCAGGTGCTGTAGCGCGTTCTTGCGCGCGGCTTGCTGCTTGACGCTCGCAAAATAGCGATGCCCACGGCCCTCCTCCTCGTAGCCGACATATCCCTTCGCTTGCAGCGTACGCAGCACCGTAAGCACCGTGGTGTACGCGAGCTTGTCGCTCAAGCGCTCGCGAACATCCGTCACCAGGGAGGGGCCATGGTCCCACAGCACCTGCATGATGTCCGCCTCACGGTCGGTGAGAGAGATCTTCATACGCGTTCTCGGCCAGCTATCGACTAT
This sequence comes from Luteibacter sp. NPDC031894, assembly GCF_050273135.1. Lineage (NCBI taxonomy): Bacteria > Pseudomonadati > Pseudomonadota > Gammaproteobacteria > Lysobacterales > Rhodanobacteraceae > Luteibacter > Luteibacter sp. NPDC031894. The sequence goes on from NZ_JBNNMV010000002.1 coordinate 409,183, forward strand.
AGATGTAGTAGATATGCGCCGAGGCAAACCGGTTGTCAACTATATATTTAGTAGTTAGTCCCTTATGTCGTCGGACCTGCCGTCATTCCTTCTCGAAGCGCGCTATCTCATCGAGCCAGGCCTGGGCCCGGCTGATGCTGCCACCCGCTGCCGCCCTTTCCACCCGCACACCCCAGCAGGGACGCCTGGCAAGCCACCTGATGCCACGCCAGGACAGGACCAGCCCAAGAAAACCGACTGCAAGGTTGAACCATATCCATTCGGGCGCTGCGACATAGATGTCGTTTCCGAAGACTACCTTCAGGGCCACCATCAAAGCCGGCACCCATACGACCCACCAAGGGAGTCCTGCCATCAATCCTCCGCGCACGTACACCTTGCGCAGCCGTGAGAGCTGGTTCTGGATAGTGACTACCGGAGCGGAATAGTCGATGCGCGCGATGAACGTCGCCACCGCGGCGCCGAATACAATCATCGAGATTCCCGTGATGTGCACCATCAAGCCCGCGATGAGCAGATGCGGACTATCAGGGTTGTCGGACCAGCAACGCGCCCCCCCATACGCAACAACCAGACCCGCTACGATCTGCACAGCCTGGCCCCAGGCCAACGGGCGCAATCCGTGGCGAAACCCATCGAGCCTTGCCGTCTTGAACATGTGGAGAGTCAGCGCGCTCTGCGCGCCAAGCCGTTGGTCCATGTCCCGCCATGCGGCCTTCATGTCATCAAGCTCCATCGTGGTTCTCCTGATCAGGCGGAGGGTGGGGCGATACCAGCACGAATGCGCTGCTTCAGACGATTGATCTTGGTGGCGACGTTGGTTTCCGATATGCCCAGCGCCTCGCCAATCTCCCGATAGCTCCGATCCTCGAGATAGAGGAGCATCAACGCACGATTCAGGGGGTCGAGGTGCCCGATGAACGCGCGGAGCGCCTGCAAGCGTTCATCGGGCTCATGAGGTCCCGCGCGGTCATCGGCGATGTCCATGAAACCTTCGGGCATCTCCGCGATGAACTTTTTCCGCAGACTGAAACGACGTACGGAGGAAATCGCAACGTTCAACGCGACCCGGTAGAGCCAGGTGGAGAACGGGCGAGTGTCGTCATAGCTGCTGAAGGATCGCCATGCTTGCACGCAAATTTCCTGCGCAAGGTCCTTCCTGTCCTCGACGTCCCGGCAATACATCGCCACGACCTTGAACACGATCCGATCGTGCTCCCGGAGAAGCACCTGGAAGCGGTCCCGGATGGTATTCACGGAGATCCCTATCGTTTCTGACCGCACTACGCTCTCCCAATCCCCGCGCCATGTCCATGATTCGCGCCTCGAGCGGAAAAATCACACCGGCTTCGTCACCGGTCCTTTCAAGCGTGGATACAGGCGATACCATGGGTGCTCTTCATGGGAGCACTAATGAAACCCGAAGATCTAAAGAGCCTCGTGACGGTCGCCATGCCCTACGGCAAGTACAAGGGCCGCCTCATCGCCGACCTCCCCGGCGCCTACCTTGCGTGGTACGCCCGCAAAGGCTTTCCCGCAGGTCATCTCGGCACGTTGCTCGCCCTCGCGCTCGAACTCGATCACAACGGCCTGAAGGCACTGCTCGACCCATTGCGTCGCCGATAGACCGCCGCCGGGCCGACAAGTCACTTGGTCGCATAGCGCTGCCATAGGTAGATCGGTAGCCCCGCGAGGAGCAGCACCCCACCCCACAACAACGTCTCCGTGCCGGTTCCGATCAGCGCCCACAGGCTGAAAACCAGTGCACCGATGGCGATGCAACGGCGCCATAGTCCGGCCGTGGTGTCCACTCGCCACCAGGCCAGGACCGTCACGAGATAGGGAACCAGCGTTGCCGCCGTCGACAGCAGGATGGTGAAGGTGAAGAGCGCTGCGAGCGTCCTCGTGTAGTTGGAGGCGATCAGGGCGCTCGCCAGCAGGCTGCTGATCAACAGGCCGATCCAGGGGATGCCGCGCTTGTCCACGCGTGCGAATCCCGCCGGGAACAACCCATCCTGCGCGGCGGCCATCGTGGTCTGTGCTTGCAGCAACACCCACCCATTCAGGGCGCCGAAGCACGACAGGGTGGCCACGACGCCGATCCCGACGCCCGCCGCGTCACCCCAAACGCGCCTGGCTGCCTCAGCCATCGGTGCCGCCGATGTGCTGAGCACGCCGGCCGGGAGCATGCCGATCACCACGGTGCACGCCAGCATCGTGGCGACACCTGCGATCGCCACTCCGGCGATGGTGGCGCGCGGCACCGTCCGCCGAGGGTCTTTCACGATCCCCGTCGGCACAGTCGCCGTCTCCAGCCCGAGGAATGCCCAGAGCGTCAAGGCGGCCACCGAGGACGCCACGTTCACCAGGGGCAAGCCGCTGGGATTGAACGGCTCGAAGGCGCTCATATGCACCCAGCCCAGCCCGATCACGCCGAAGGCGACCAGGGGCACCAACTTGAGGAGGGTCATGACGATCGCGGTGTAGCCGGCTTCGCGCACGCCGCTCAGGTTGATGGCCGTGCAAATCCACAGCGCACCGAGCGCGCATAGGGCGCTTCGCCACGGCGTGAGCGTCGCTTCCGGCCATACCGAGCCCAGGCTGCCGGCGAACGCCACCGCGATCGCCGCGTTCGCCGACCAGACACAGACCCAGTAGCTCCAGGCCACCACGAATCCCACCCGGTCCCCGAAGGCGGTTCGCGCATAGGCATACGCGCCCCCATGGTTGGGAATCAGCTGTGCCAGGCGCGCATACACCAGGGCCAGCATCAACGCCCCTGCCAGGCTGATGCCCCAGCCGATCAGACTGGCAGCGCCATAAGGCGCCAGCGCAGCGGGTAGGACGAAGACGCCTGATCCGATGATGTTGCCGATCACCAGCGCGATCAGCATCCATTGTCCGAGCGACCTCTGACGGTTGCTCATGCGTTGGCGTGAAAGTCGCGGTATGCGCGGCGGATCATTTCATGGAAGTGGTGTACCGCGTTCTCGCGCAAGGGATTCAGTCGCCCCGCTTCGTACGACCCGGAGGCGAGGCCTCGCTGCACGTCCTCGCAGATGGTGACGTCCTCGTCCTGTACCTCGTCGCTGAAGGCGATGTCCCGTTCCCGCCTCGCGTGTGCCTCCGGACGGTGGTCCGGTGCGTAGTAGAAGTCGAACACCACCCGGCAGCGGTCCACGCCCAAAGGTAGGACCCGGTTCGTCTGCAAACGGCCGGGAAGGATGTTGAGCATGGCGTTCGGATACAGGAAATAGTAGAGCGCTTCCCCGCTCCCATAGAGATCGTCGCCACTCTCCAGCGGGCTGAACTGGAAGGAGTACCACTCGGCGGTCTCGGTGATATAGCTCCGATAGTCGAGAAGGCTATTGAGACCCGGGTGGATATGAGGCACGTGGTACCCCTCGAGGTAGTTGTCCACGTAGACCTTCCAGTTGCAGGCGACGTCGTATGCGATGCGATGGTGAAACTGGTAGTCGGGCAGTGCCCGGTGCTCTCCGAGGCGTGCATCGATGCCCGCGACGAACGCCTCGAATGGTGGCGCCTCACCCATAGCCACGAAGACGAGCCCCTGCCAGACATGCACGTCAGCTTCGGGGAGGCGGATGTCTTCGGGATGAAAGTCTGGCGTGCGCCCCATTTCCGGGGCGCCACGCAGCACCCCGTCCAGGCCATACGTCCAGCCGTGATAGCGGCAGCGGAGATGTTTCGCGCCCTGGCCGTCGCAGCTCGCGATGGGTCCGGCGCGGTGTCGGCATACATTGTGGAATGCCCGGATGCGGGAAGTGTCGCTACGGACGATGAGCAGCGGCAGCCCGGCTACTTCGGCGACGACATGGTCGCCCACGCCACTCACCTGCGACTGATGGCACACCAGTTGCCAGGTACGGGCAAAGACCGCGGAGGCATCCAGCGCCGACATGCGCGCATCGGTGTAGAAGCGCGCAGGCAAGGTCAATGCACGGTCGAGCTCCTGCGGAGCTAGCGAATCCGGCGAGAGCAAATCGGTCATGGCTGTGGGCGGCGGCGGCGATGGCCGAGTATTCATCCAACCGCAGTGCAGCATCAAACGATGGGCGCATAGCCGGCGAGTAAAAGCGAATCTGGCACGCGCTCCCGTCGTTATTCGACAGTCGGCACGGGGCGCGGATTTCCCAGCCATTCCAGGGCCCGGCGTATATACGCCGCCGCCGGATCCGGGTTCCACCGAAGCGTGACCACGCTCTCTCCCGGCACCGTGTAGTCGAAGCGGGCCTGGCCCTGGGCGACGGAAACGGGGCGCGCGCGCTTATTGATGTTGACCATGACCAGCACGATGGAACCATCGACCGAATTCTGGAAGGCCACGTTGGCGATGCCCTTGTCGGCGTCGGTATCCGTCGATTTCACGCGGACGGCGCCGGGCAGCACGAACCTGCTGAAGTGCGCCAGCGCGTAGTACTCGTCGTTGCGCGTCACTTCGCCCGTTCCCGAATCGATGGTGATCACGCCCCGGCATAGGAGGCAGCCGCCGAAATGTGGGCCGTAGCCCTCGTCGAGCGCCAGGTTCCAATAGATGACGCCGCGTGCCCACTGCCGGGTGCCTGTCACCAGAAGGTTTCGCGCGAACCACAACATGGAGCTCGTCACGTTCAAGGCCCAGTCGCCGCCGGAGCACTCGGTGATGAACGTGTCCTTCTCGGGGTGCTCGCGGTGCACGCGCCCTTGTGCGTGCTGGCTACCTTCGTAGCAATGCCAGGCGACGCCGTCGACGTAGCGCGCCGCGTCCGGATTCGCCAGTACGGCGAGGGGCTGTTCGGGGTGGCTCCAGTTGTGGTCCCAATCCAGTATCCGTGTCCTTGGCGTGCGCCCTGCCAGCTTGGGGCCGAGGTATCTGGCTATGATGCGCGCCCGGGTCGCCGCGGGCATCAGCATGCCCGGGTAGCTGATCGGTGAGTACGCCGGCTCGTTCTGCAGGGTCAGTGCATAAATCGGAATGCCGTGGCCGCGGTAGGTATCCAGGTATTTGACGAGGTAGTCCGCATACGCGCTCTCGTACTGCTCCTGGAGTTCGCCGCCGATCAGGTTCTCCTCCGTCTTCATCCATGCCGGTGCGCTCCATGGCGACGCGACGATGAGGAGGCCGGGGTTGATCGCCAGGACGTCCCGCACCGCCGGGATGAGGTCTGGCAGGTTGGCCGCGACATTGAAGTACTTCAGTTCCGTATCGCTCTCGCCGAACGGTATGTCGTCCAGCGTATAGAGGTTCAACGAAAAATCCGACGCGCCGATCGTCAGGCGCATCATGTTGAAGTTGAGGTTGGGCGGTGGCCCATACAGCTCCCGCAGCACGGCAAGGCGCTGTACCGCGTTCAACCTGTTGCGGAGGAGCCAGGCCGACGCATCGGTCATCGCCGCGCCGAAGCCGGTGATGGTCTGGTACTTGGTGTCGAGGTCGATGGTGATGTCGGCCGGCGACGTGCCTCGCGCACGCATCGCGACATCCTGTTGCGACGCGAGCTTCGCCCGGCGGTCCGCCGTGCTCAGCCAGACCTCGACCGCAGGCATGAACGGCTTCGCTTGGGGAGTGACTTCCGCCTTCGCCCTGACCTGCTCGAAGCGCGGGGCGTATAGGGCCGCCAGGGTGAGCAGCGACATCAGGGCGACGAAGACCGCGGCAACCCGGCCGGAACCCGGTCCTCGCTCATCCATCACGCGCGGCGGTCCTGTCTTCGGGGTGGGATTTCACCTGAATCACGACCCGAAGCATAACGAATTTGCTGGCTCGCACGCCGACAGGCCGGTCACCGGATCAGCCTGCCCTGGTCACTCCAGGCGTTGCAGACATGCGGCTAAGCGCCAGCCTCACTTGCCGCCGATCGCCGCCAGTTCCGCCAGCACGTCATCCGAAAGCTCGAGCTCCGCCGCGGCCAGGTTCTCCCGAAGATGGCCAACGGACGATGTGCCGGGGATCAGCAGGATGTTCGGCGAACGGTGGAGCAGCCATGCGAGTGCGACCTGCATGGGCGTCGCGTCCAGGCGTTTGGCCACCGCGTTGAGCGCGTCCGATTGCAGCGGGGAAAATCCGCCCAGCGGGAAAAACGGTACGTAGGCGATACCCAGTTCGTGCAAGGCGTCGACCATGGTGTCGTCGTCGCTCTGCACGAGGTTGTACTGGTTCTGCACGCACACGATCGGCGCGATGGCACGCGCCTCCTTCACCTGCGCCAGCGTGGCGTTGCTCAGGCCGAGGTGGCGGATAAGCCCCTTCTCCCGCAGTTCCGCGAGCGCGGTGAACGGTTCTTCGATGGAGCCCTCCTTCGGTGAGTGGATGTCGCCCATGAGGCGCAGGTTCACCACCTCGAGGACATCGACGCCCAGGTTCCGCAGGTTGTCGTGGACGCCTCGCACGAGGTCGTCCGGGCGTTCCGCCGCGATCCACGAGGCATCGTCGCCACGCGTCGCGCCCACCTTGGTCACGATCGTCAGATCCTGCGGATAGGGGCCGAGCGCCTCACGGATGATCCGGTTGGTGACGTGCGGGCCGTAGAAATCGCTGGTGTCGATGTGGTTCACGCCGGAAGCGACCGCCTCGCGGAGCACGGCCAACGCCGCTGCGTGGTCTTTCGGCGGACCGAAGACGCCGGGGCCGGCGAGTTGCATGGCGCCATAGCCCATGCGGTTCACGGTGCGGTCGCCGAGGGCATAGGTGCCGGCTTTGCTCAGGTTGCTCATGTGCGTCTCCTGAAGATGGGGGAACGCCCATGAGGATAGGGATTGACCACCCGCACGATAATCCGGTGCAATCGGTACGGGCTGTACGGGATACCGAACAATGAATGCCGATCCGCAAGACCTCCTGGCCTTCCTGGCCGTCGTACGCGCGGGCGGGTTCCGCGAAGCGGCGCGCAGCGGCGAGGCCTCCGCCTCCAGCCTGAGCGAGGCCGTGCGCCGCCTGGAGACCCGGCTCGGTGTCCGCCTTCTCAACCGGACCACGCGCAGCGTGGCTCCCACGGAAGTCGGTGCACGCCTGGCGGAACGCCTCGCACCGGCGCTGGGCGAGGTGGAAGCAGCGCTCGACGTCGTGAACCACTATCGCGACAGGCCGGCCGGCACCTTGCGCATCAACGTACCTGCCAACGTGGCGCGCACCATCTTGGCGGGGATCATCGTGCCCTTCCTCGAGCGATATCCGGAGGTTCGCCTCGAAGTGGTGGTGGAAGACAGCTTCGTCGACCTTATCGCGGCGGGCTGCGACGCCGGCATCCGTTATGACGAGCGCCTCGAGCAGGACATGATCGCCCTGCCCATCGGGCCACGCACGCAGCGGTTCGCCACCGCGGCGGCACCTTCGTACCTTGCCGCGCACGGCACGCCACACCATCCGCGGGAGCTGTTGCAGCACGCCTGCCTTCGTGGTCAGTTTTCCGGTGGGGCGACGCCGCCTTGGGAGTTCGAGCGCAAGGGCGAAGTGATACGTATCGACCCGACAGGGCCCTTGCTCGTCCGCACAGGCGCGGCTTTGGACCTCGCCGTGCAGGCCGCCGTTTCCGGTCTCGGCATCATCCACCTCTTCGCCGACTGGCTGCGGCCGCAGTTGGAGAGTGGTGAGCTCGTGCCGCTGCTGCAACCCTGGTGGCAGGATTTCAGCGGACCGCTCCTCTATTACCCCGGACGCAAGCATCTGCCGTCGCCGCTGAGGGCGTTCGTGGATTTCGTACGCGAACGGAATTAACCGGCGCCGCCACTGCGCGAGCGCTCACTTGACCCATTCGACCAGCGGCTTTCCCTTCTGCACCACGTACGTGCCCAGTTCCGCCGCATTGGTCGTACCGACGTTGGTCGCACTGTGGACCACGCCGTAAGGAACGAACAGGACCTGGCCCGCCTGGAGGCGCACGGGCGGCATGCCCTCCAGCTTGTACTCGATCGTCCCTTCGATGACGTAGATGATTTCTTCGCCCGGGTGGCGGTGGTTCGGCGCCGTCTTGCCGGGGTCGATGTCGACCCGCACCTGGACTTCCTCCCATCCGGGAATGCTCAGGTCGTTTTTCGACAGGTCCGTGCGATGGCTGCCGTTTTTCGCTTGCGCCTGTACCGGAGGGGCGGCCCCCGCCATGGCGACAGTGAAGGCCGTGGTGACCGCGATGATGGCGATGATTGACCTCATGGCTATTCCTGGCATCGGGAGCGGCGGTTCGTCGATGACAGTTCACGCTGCGACCGAAGCGCTTGCTTGGCCAAAGGCCGCATGGGTTCGTGTTTTCGATCGCAACTTGCAGGAACAACCCGCGACTTAGGGCGCGTGCATGCCTAGGCAGGAGGTTTCGTGCGAGGCTTCCTGCTCTTCCGACGCTTGCCGATGCTCGCGGCCGTCTGTGCATCGGCCGCCGGCGCGACCTTACCCTCGCTTACGCGCTCCATCCACGACAGGTCGTCGATGTAGGAGAGGAAGTGCCGAAGGTAGCCCGGCGACAGGTCACGCATCAGTGCCATCGAGCGATGGACGAGGGCACTGGAGTTGAGAGGGCCCGCATTCTCCGGCGTGTGTGCCAGCGACTGCCGCAATTGGCTTTCCGTGCGCAGGCGTGACCATATCTTCTGGAACTCCCCGACCTCGGGCAGTTCCGGATAGTCCGCGCCGGTGCCTCGTGCCGACGCGGCATCGGCGAGACAGGCGACCAGTTCACCGAGCGGTCCACGCGAAGCGCTATGGGCCATGGGCTGCCACGGAGGACGTGGATGGCTTCGGGATGGGCGCGATCTCCACCCGGCGATTCATCGCCCGGCCTTCTTCGCTCGCATTCGAGCCGACCGGCTGTTCCGACCCGAATGCGGCAGCGAAGACCGCCGACGCGGGAACACCTTCGGCGACCAGCGCACGCGTGACGGTCAGTGCGCGTTCCGCCGACAGTTCCCAGTTGTCCGAGAAATGGCGATTGCCATCGTGCACCGGTTGGTCATCCGTGAAGCCGCTGACCATCAGGATCTCGTCGCGGGATTTCAGATAGCCCGACAGCGGTCCGGCGAGGCTTTTCAGCAGGTCGCGCCCTTCCGGCTGGAGCTGGTCGGAGTTCAGGGCGAACAGCACATTGCCGCGGATACCGATGCGGCCGTTGACCAGCGTGACCCGCCCGGCCGCCAGGGGTGCCGCCAGCGCCTGTTCCAGCGCCGTGCGGCGCTGCTCCTCGGCGTGCCGCTGCTTCACCTCCTCATCCAGGCGATGGGACAGCTGCAACTGCACGCCGATCACGCCGACCAGGATCAATACGAAGGCGCCGAGCAACACGGACATCAGGTCGCCGAAGGCGGCCCAGATCGGTACCCCGGCCTCGTCTTCGATCTCCAGCTCGTCGCTCATGCCGTTTCAGCCCCCGACTTGGCGGACTGTCCAGCCAGGCGTTGCATGTCCTCGATGATTTGCTTCTGGGAGAGGACGCTCAGGTCGACCACCTCGCGTGCCTGCGCCACGTAGTACGCCAGCTGTTCGTCGCTGCGCACCAGCGAGGCATCGAGCGCGCCGGCGACGCGGTCGAGACGCTCCATGAGCGCGTCGTTGGACTGACCGAAACGGTCGACCGCGCCGCCGAACGTCTCGCCGAGGCTCGCCACCTCGATCGCGCTCCCGGTGATGCCGTCGGCGATCGTGGCGAGTTTGGCCGACTCCGCTCGTACCTGTTCCGCGAAGCGCGTGCCCACGCGGTCGAGCAGATCGGCCGACGTGGCGACCAGCGCATCCACCGCCGTCCGTTGCTCGGTCGAGGCGTGGTTCACGGCGTCGAGCAACGTTTCCAAGGTCGCGAGCAGGCGGCTACGCTCTTCGAGCATCGCCGTGTCGCGCACCATGCTCTCGGAGAGTTTTTCGCGCAGTTCGGCCACGACCTGCGCCGCGATACGCGGGGCTTCCGTCGCCGCCTCCAGCAGACGCGACACTTCGGCAATCGTGTGGCTCGCATGGGCCTGCGCACGCTCCGAGACATCGAGCGCCGTGCGGCTGAGCGTCTCGCAGATGTCCTTCTGCCGGGTCGCGGCCTCTTCGCTCGATCGATCGAGGCGTGCGTTCAGCCCGTTCGCCATCGTCGAGAGCGCGTCCGTCCATGCCGCCAACCGCTCGTTGTCGCGCGCTGCGAGTGTCGTCTGCAGCTCCGCCTGGGAATCATGCACGGCCTCCACCATCGACGCACCGCCCTCGCGGAAGACCGTGACCGCATCGGCCAGGGCGTCTTTCCACGCGTCCGCCACCGATCGGGACGATGCTTCGACGTGGGTCGACAGGCCTTGCAGCTGCTGCTGTACGGCCTGCGTCACGGTGTCGTGCAGTGTCGCCGTCTCGCGCGACAGCGCCGCCATCGTCGATTCCACGACGGGCTGGAACGCCGTGCCGGCCGCGCGCGCGCCCTCCGCCATGCTTTCCTTGAGCGACTTCTCCACGGATGAAGCAAGTTGCGCATAGACCGCTTCCGTGCGCGCGTGGAATGCCTCCTGGGCCGCGAGTTGCCGCTCGCTGGCGCCGAGGTTCTGGCGCTCGATGGACGCCATCATCGCGTCCAGCCGCTCGACCAGCGCGGGCATGGTCGCCGTTTGTTGCTGCAACAGCCGGAAGGCCTCGTCCCGCTGGTGCGCCTGCGAATAGGGACGCAGCGTCGTCGCGATCCGCGCGTCGAGGCGCTGGACCACGCGCAGGCGTTCGCGGCGGCACAAAGCGGAGAGCAAGCCGAGCATCGCCGAGCTCGCGACACCCGCGATCGACGTGCCGAAGGCGAAGCCGAGGCCTTTCACCGGCGCGGCGAGGGAGCCGCGGATCGCTTGCAGGTCGGTGGCGCTTTCGAGGGCGACGCCGGTGCCCCGCAGTGTCGCCATCATGCCCAGCAGCGTGCCCAACATGCCCAGCAGGACGAGCAAGCCAACCAGATAAGGCGTCATCGACGGCACGGGCAACGCCGTCCGCGTCCCCTCGATGCGCAGGCGCACGGGATTCCGCAGGGTCGGGTGCAATCGCTCGAGCCAGGCGTCCAGGGAGGGAGGCGTCGTGGACAGACCGGCTGCCGCGTCACGCAGCGTGTGCGTTGCCCGGCGATAGCGCTGCAGCTCCACCGCGCCCGCGAGGTAACAGGCGCCGATCAGTGCCGCCACCAAGGCACCGAGTGGATTCGAGCCCACATAACCGATGCCTATCCAGCAGACGGCGGCGAAACCCAGGAGGAAAACGGCGAGATACAGAAGATTCCTGAACATGACTACCCGATTAGCGGGTGCGAAGGGCGGCAAGGAGCCCTTCCACCGGTTGAAAACGAACGTCCAGCTCGGCGAGCAACACGCTGCGCATGTCGCCGCGGAACGCGTCGAGCCAGCCTTCTGCCGGGACCGGGCGCGCTTCGACGGCCTCGGTGTCGGTGGGTGACGCCTGGGCCGACCGGCGGAGCCGGTCGAAGTGGTCGGAAAGCAGGGCCGGCACCGAGGACAGCAACTTCTGCTCCCGGGGGCTCAGCGCCATCTCCATGACAGCATCCACCTCGGCAAGGCGAGCCATCGTCGGCGAGCCCTGCGCGAGCATGTCCCGCAGGCGGCCACGCAGCTGCCCCGTCGCGGCCTGCATCGACCGCTGGAGGGTGAGGTAACGCTGGCGGAACGGTGCGTAGTCCGCGGGGACGTCGACCTGGCCCGCCGGACGGGAGGCCGAGGGAACCAGCTCCCGCGCTCCCTCGATGGCCTTCACCAGTACCGCCCGCACCCGCGCGCACTCGTCTTCCTCGGCGCTGCCGAAGGCTGGGACACCTTCCGGAGGCGCGGGCGGCCGCCCGTCAAGCGCCGTGGACAGCGCGATGGCGTGCGTCCAGTCGAGCCACCGGCTGAGCCGGTCCGGCAGCGACGGGCCAGACGGCCCGGTATCGACAGCCGTGAGACGAGCCAGGAGGCGGATGAAGGTAGGGCCGCGGACGGTGGCCCGCTGGAGTGCTTGCACGGTTATTCTTGAGAAAAACCGCGATTTTACACGGTATGGGCTGGCAGGCAGGTTGTCCCGTCGGTCCGTCGTCCCGCCCGCACGCTCCGTCGAGGTCTGTCCGATGCATCCCGAAAGCCCTGTTCGTATGCGCCGCCTGCTCCCGCTATGGCTCGCCGTCGCCGCGACGGCCCTGAGCCAGGCCGCATCGGCGAGCCCACCGACACCTTCCGAACGCAATGACGTACGGCAAATCCTCAGCGCCGAGCGCGAGGTCTGCGCCGCATACGAGCGCGAGGACGCGGACTGGCTCGAAAAGCACCTCGATCCGACGTTCACGCTGACCAGTTCCACCGGTAAGGTCACGACGCGGGCGGATGAAGTTGCCGATCTACGAAGCGGCACGAAGTACGACGTGTTCCGCAATCGCAATTCGAAGGTGCGGGTGTACGGCGATTCCGCCGTCGTGACCGGTATCACGCATGTGGAAGGAAAGAGCGGCGGCAAATCGTATGCGCTGGATTTCCAGTTCACGGATACGTACGTGCGCAAAGGCGACGGCTGGGTGATCGTCGCCAGCCACGCCTCGCGACTCGCCCCATCGAGATAGGGCGCATCCCTCCGGGGACTACTGCACTTCGTTGATGCGCACGTGGTTGCCCGCGGGATCGCGGAACGCACAGTCGCGAATGCCGTAAGGCTGCATGGTCGGCTCCTGCACGACCTCGGCGCCGGTGGCCTGGATGCGTTCGAAGGTGGCGTCGAGGTCGCGGGACGCCAGGATGATCATCGCGTAGGTGCCCTTGGCCATCATCTCCGCGATGGTGCGGCGCTCGTCGTCCGTGAGGCCGGGCGTGGCGGCCGGCGGATGCAGCACGATGGACGTATCCGGCTGGCCGGCGGGGCCCACGGTGATCCAGCGCATGCCGCCATAAGCGACGTCCTTGCGCACCTCGAAACCGAGGGTGTCGCGATAGAAGGCCAGGGAGGCCTCCGGATCGGTCTGCGGAAGGAAGCTGGAGAAGATGCTGATAGCCATGTCGATCGGTTCCGTTGCGTGGCGAAGTCCACGGCGATCAGTCTACGGACGACTCGCTCGGCTCCGCTTCTCGATTCCTGACGGGTCTGCTGACCTGCTTCGCCACGCAAGGCGGCATGCCTTCCGTGGCCTGGGCCCCCTGCACGCGGTAGGCGCTCGGCGGCATGCCCACCAGTTCGGTGAAGCGCGTGCTGAACGTGCCGAGCGACGCGCAACCGACGGCGAAGCAGACCTCGGTGACGCTGAGTTCTCCCTGGCGCAGCAGCGCCATGGCGCGTTCGATGCGACGCGTCATCAGGTACGCGTACGGCGACTCGCCATACGCGAGGCGGAATTGCCGGCTGAGGTGCCCCGCCGACATGCCGGCCGCGCGTCCCAGGGCTTCGACATCCAGCGGCTGCGCGTACTCACGGTCCATCCGGTCACGGACACGGCGGAGACGGGCGAGGTCGCGCAGGTGCTGTGCGTCGGCGGGGCGGCGGGTCATGCCGGCATCGTGTCATGCCCGCATGACCCGCTCAACCGAGGCGCATCGACAACTCGACATCCTCGTCAAACGGCAGCGACAGATAACCGCCGGCCGCCGAGCGCACGCGCGCAAGGTAATCGGAGCTGTAGTCCGCGTTGTCGGCGATGACGAAGGCACCGGGGCGCAGGCGATTTTCGACCAGATCCAGAATCTCCGGATAAAGCGCCTTCGCGCCGTCGAGGAGGAGGAGGTCGACCGTGTCAGGCAGGTCCACGGCGAGCGTGCGGAGGGCATCGCCTGTACGGATCTCGACCAGGTCGGCGAGGCCTGCGGCTTCGAGGTTTGCCCTCGCCCGTTCCACCTTCGACGGCTCGAACTCACTGGTGATGAGCCGGCCGCCACCGTTGTCGCGAAGCGCCGCGGCGAGGTGGATGGTCGAGATGCCGAACGACGTTCCGAATTCGACGATCGTCCGCGCCCCGCAGCCCCGCGCGAGCATGTAGAGCAACTTACCGGTCGCCCGCGACACGGGCAGCGGCAGGTCCTTCAGACGGCCATAGAATTCAACGTAATCGGTCTTGCTCCGCATCAGGCGCTCGTGGTCCTCGCGGGACATCGCGGCGATGGACGGCACCGCCATGGGCGAGGTGCCGTCGGCCTCCTCGAACAGGCGATCCAGGAGGGAGGCGAGCGGGGCGGCAGTGAGGGTGGTCATGGTGTCTCCGGGGGTTTGGGTGCGCCATTCGGCGAGCCGGATTAGAATGCGACGGATTCGTCAGGTTTCCTATTCGCATTGCGAGGAACGTCATGACCCAGCGCCGGAATCCCCTTATTTCCTCGCGAAAACAACCCAAGCAGGCGCGTTCCAACGACCTCGTCGCCGCGGTTCTCGAAGCGGCTGCTCAGGTTTTGGCCACGGAAGGGGCGCATCGTTTCACCACGGCCCGGGTCGCCGAGAAGGCGGGCGTCAGCGTCGGTTCGCTGTACCAGTACTTCCCGAACAAGGCGGCGATCCTCTTCCGACTGCAAAGCGACGAGTGGCGGCAGACCACCGACATGCTACGCGAGATCCTCGAGGACACCCGGCGATCGCCGCCCGAGCGTCTGCGCGCACTGGTCCATGCCTTCGTCCGCTCAGAGTGCGAGGAGGCGGACATGCGGGTGGCGCTGGGTGATGCAGCCCCGCTCTACCGGGATGCGCCGGAAGCGCACGAAGTGCGCGCGTCGGGGCAGCAGACCGTACTCGCCTTCGTGCGCGAGGCCTTGCCGGACGTCGCAGAAGCGACCCGGGTCCTCGCGGCCGAGCTGGTCACCACCACGCTGGGAGCGGTCGGCAAGCAGTTCTCGGAAAGTCCGCGAAGCGATGTGGAGATCGCGATGTACGCGGACGCGATGGCCGACATGCTCTGCGCCTACCTGGCGGCTTTGCGCACCCGGTGAACCCGAACCGCTGGCGGGGATTCGGCGTCCGCAGGCGCGTGCTAGGCTCCTGCCGACGGTCAAGCCCATGCCCCAGCCTCCTCCCGCCAGCAACGAGCTCAGCGTCAGCGCCTCGCTGGACACAGCGAGCGTTTCCGTGCGGAACATGGTGTGCCACGGTGGCTGCGCGCATAGCGGCCCGGAAGAATGCGCGGCGTCCACCTATCTGGTCTTCCCTTACCGGGGCGTTTACGTGCGCCACGTGGGCCGCGACCAAGCCGTGGCCGATGCGAACCACGTGGTGTTCTTCAATGCCGACGAGGGCTACCGCATCGCCCATCCGGTGGCGGGGAGCGACGCGAGCCTGTCGCTCCAGCTATCCCCCGCCCTGCTCGAGGAGCTTGCCCCCGCCGCCTTCTTGAACAAGCAGGCAAACCCGGGCTTCCGCATGCAGCACCGGCGCATCGACACGGATGCGCAAGCCCTGGTGGCGTCACTGCGCCACGGGCTGGAGCACGGCACGATGGAAGCGCTCGAGGCGGAAGGGCTCCTGCTCGACCTGGTCACGCGCAGCCTCGGACCGCGTAACACGCGCGCCCCGCAAGCCACCGAGGGCCAACATCGGCTGGCCAACCGGGTGAAGCTGCTGCTCTCGAGCGATTTGTCGCGGCGCTGGTCCCTGGCCGACGTGGGCGCGGAAATCGGCGCGTCCCCCGTATACCTCACCCAGGTCTTCCAGCGCGTCGAAGGACTTCCCCTGTATCGCTACCAGTTGCGCCTGAGACTGGCGCGCGCGCTCGACCTCATGGGTAGCGCGGACCTCGACCTGTCGGCGCTGGCGGCCGACCTAGGCTTCTCCAGCCACAGCCACTTCACGGCGGCGTTCCGCCAGGCCTATGGGCAGACACCCGCCGATTTCCGCCGTGGCACGCGGCGCGGCTGACGGCCGCTAAATATTTCGACAGCCGCAACGACGGCCCCATGGTCTGCTTTGCTCGCCGCGATGGGCGGCAACAAAGGAGACCGGACGTGAGCAGTGCAATGACCGATACCGGCCGCCGTGCCTTCGTCCGCTGGGCCGCCGGCGCCCTGGCCGTCGGCACCCTCGCCGCGTGCGCACCGCGCGTGACGGGGGTCATGGCGGCGAAGGCGGGCAAACCCCAGAAGACAATGGACGCGGCGCACTTCACGGCCGCCCGCCGCTACGCGCATACCACCTTCGGCAAGATCGCCTACGTCGAGCAGGGAAGCGGCGATGCCGCCCTCTTCCTGCACGGCTTTCCCTTGAACGGATTCCAGTGGCGCGGCGTACTTCCCCGGTTGTCCGACGCCCGACGTTGCGTCGCGCCAGACTTCCTCGGCCTCGGCTACACCGACGTCGCCCCTGGCCAGAGCGTCGCCCCGGCGGAACAGGCCGACATGCTGGCGGCCTTCATGGACGCGCTTGGTATCGCGCGGGCGGACGTCGTGGCGAACGACAGCGGCGGTGCCGTGGCGCAGTTGCTCGCGACGCGCCATCCGGACCGCGTGCGCAGCCTCCTCCTCACCAATTGCGATACGGAACAGGAATGTCCCCCGGCGGCGATGGCGCCGGTGATCGCGATGTCCCGTGAAGGCACGTATGTGGATACCTGGCTGCGTCCATGGCTGAAGGACAAGGCATTGGCACGCTCGCCGCAGGGACTGGGCGGCATGACGTTCTCCTATCCCGACCATCCGACCGACGAAGCTCTCGACATGTACCTCTCACCGCTCGTCGCCCATCCCGATCGCACGCACGCCTATGCACTGGCGCTGGAAGAGAACTCGCTCGCGGGCATCGGCCCCGCGCTCGCCGCGTGCAAGGCGCCGATGCGCGCGGTTTGGGGCATGGCCGATACGATCTTTTCGCCTGCCGGGGCCGAATACCTCGACCATGCCTTCGCGCGCTCGCTGGGCGTGCATCGCATCGCGCAGGGGAAACTGTTCTTTCCCGAGGAGTTCCCCGAGGTCATCGCATCCGAGGCAAGGCGCCTCTGGGCGATCTCATGAAAAGCCGAAGCTGAGGCTGGAGAAATCGGTTTCATAGTCAGCTTCGGCATTTGGCGGCAGGACGCGCGTCCAGATCACGTTGAGCAACCAACGTCCCTTCACCGGCAGCGCGAATGTCGCGCGGCCGGTGTCGTCCGTGATGTGGAGCTCGACCGGACGCTCATCGTGGTCCAGGTCGGTGAGTTTCACTGTCGCGCCCGCGAGGGGCCGGCCTCGATACACGACATGCACGGGCAAGATCGTCGGCCGTGGCAAGGCATACGGATTCACCTCAGGCACGATTTCGAGCGCCAGTCCAAGGGGCTGCGTAACGGACGCCTGCGCGGTGGCATCGAAAGCGCCGGCCTGCATGATGACCTTCGCTCGCCGGCTGTAGATCTCCGTCTCGTCGTAGTCCATGCGGTGCTCGCGCTGGCGTCGTTCGAGTGCGGGCGTCAGGCCTTCCACCGTGAGGTAATCGTTGAAGCGCAGCGAGGGGAGGTGGCTTTCCGCACGGTTGTCGGTTTCCAGGACGACGACATACGTTCCGCTGCCCGGCAGGGCGATGTTCCCGTCGTCCGTCTTCCCGCCCGGCCGCAGCATCGTGCGCACATCCGTCGTCACGGATGGGCCGATCAGATCGAAGCGCGTGATGCGGTTCGCGGGGATGGGCGACCGCTGCCGGTACGGACCGTGCCCCACCTGGAGCGTAAAAGGCGTCGTGCCGCCGACGCTTGTCCGGAACGCTGCCGGTTCCACCCAGAAGTCGTGTGCCATCGCGGCTCCCGCACTGGCGAAGACAAGCGATGCAAGAAGACGACGCATGACGGGACCTACTCGAGATGATCGGGCGCGTAGCCCGGTGTGACAGGAAGGAACGCAAGGGTGGCAGTCAGGGCCGCCACCGCGACCAGCCAACTGATCAGGACTCGCCAGGCGACGATGCGCCCGCGCTGGTTCGACGCGGTGAGCTTGGCGACGACGACGCAGGTGGCCGCGACCACGACGGAAAGTACGACGATGGGAAACAGCCACTCCCCGCGATCGCGCACCGTGTCACCGGATGCCTGCGCGATGAACCACGTGCCGGCCGCTGCGATGACGGCGCCGCCGATCCGCACAGCCCATATGCCTTGCCGCCAGCGCGTGACCATGCCCAGGGCGATGCCAAGGACATGCAGCGAGCCCGTCGCGAGCACAAATCCCGCGGCATACCCCACCGGCTCGGCCGCCGACGGCAGTTCCTTGCCATGCGCGTATCCGTGGAACAGCCCGAACACGGCCACGATGGCGATGGCCAGGTACATCGGCGGTCGCCATGCGGCCGCGATGCATCCGCCCAGCACGAACACGGATAACGCGATTCCCCACTCCACGGGTGGCAGCGGGACGCCAGCCATGCCGAGGATGGCACCGACCACCATCAGGCCCGGGAAAACGACCGGGAGTCGATAGACCAGCGGGTCGCCGAGGAAGGCACCCCACAGGCCCACGGAGACCATGGCTAACAGGTGATCCCAGCCACCGAACGGATGGGCGAAACCCGCCGTGAAGCCACCGGCCAAGCCGGTGCCGGCGTGCGCCATGGCGGCACCCGTATAGCCGAGCCATACCATCGCTGCCGTCAGCGATGCCGCGTGCGACGTCTTACTCACGATAATCGCTCGCCGTCGCCGTCGACGGCTGTGCGGGCGCTGTTTCGGGATTCACGGCAGCCGCCGCCGCGAGGAACGGAAACCGGCTCGTCGAATGCACGCGCTCGTCGCGATGCACACCGTCGTCGATCGTGCGTGTGTCGCCCGCCGCGAGCAGCGACCGGTACACGTTCGAAGCATCGTAGCTCGGCGTGCGCCCACCGCAATCGTCGGCAAGATCGCGACGGCCCGAAAGGGCGGCAAGCTCCACGGCAAAGAGTTGCGTGCACGTACGCGCCGCGCTGTTCACCCAAAGGCGGTCATCTGCCAGCAAGGTGGCGAGCTGCTTGTAGCGTTCGCCTTGGGCGGCTCGCGCGTCGGCGAGCCACTGGTTCCCGCGCACGCCGTCATAGGCGTCGTACAAGCCGAGGCTGCGTTGGATGTCCGCAATGAATTGTCGCGAGGTCGCGGGTTCCGCGCGGTTGTAACGCTCCTTGAGCCGATCGCTCACCGCCTCTGGCGCGAGGGGCGCCAGCAGGGCGTTGCCCGTGAGCGGTCGGCCGGCACGATCCACCCGCCCGTTGGGCAGTGCTGTCTCTCCCCACACCGCAAGCACTGGGCCGCCACCCGCCACCATATCGAGGTCTACCGTCACGACGATGCATGCCGGGGTCCAGCCGGCAAGGAAGTTCTTGCCGGGGCCGCCGTCGGTCTGCCGCCAATGCTCGCGAATGGAGGCGACGGTCGCCGCATCGAAGGCGGGAAACCCATCGGCATCCATCGGTGCCCCGCCCTTGAGCGCCGCGGCCGCCACGTCGAAGGCGCTGCGGGATCCCTTCACGTTATTGAAGAAGGGATCGTCGCGACGTCCGGCGAAAACCTTCAGCCGTCCACTCGGGGAAGCGAACCCGGCGGCCGCGTCGACGAATCCGTCGGCACGCTCGTCGACGCCTGCCGCACACTGCACCGCGTAGGACGCGCTGAAGCGGCAGGTGATCGACGTGCTCTTCGTTGTCTGCCCGAACGCCTTGCCGCTGTCCACGTGGAAGGTGTACGCGATCCTGTCGGAGAAGCTGTGCCCGACGATGGTCATCACGAGGTTTAGCCGCCC
Source organism: Luteibacter sp. NPDC031894 (assembly GCF_050273135.1). Classification (NCBI taxonomy): domain Bacteria; kingdom Pseudomonadati; phylum Pseudomonadota; class Gammaproteobacteria; order Lysobacterales; family Rhodanobacteraceae; genus Luteibacter; species Luteibacter sp. NPDC031894. The sequence goes on from NZ_JBNNMV010000002.1 coordinate 428,785, forward strand.
GCCGTCCGGCGCCGTCCAGGCATAGACGTCGCCGATGTCCGCGCGCGGATCGGCGGCGACGGTGGGCGTGTCGAGATGGTCGGACGCGTGGGCGGAAAGGGGTCCGAGGGCGACGAGCGCCGGGGCGAGGGTGAGCAGGAGCAGAAGGCCGTTTCGCATGTTTGCCGTACCGGGATGATGTGTCCGCAGTACACGCGATACGGCCGTTCCCGGCTGTCGAATTCTTTAGCTGCCTTCCTGCCGCCCCCGACGGACTCAGAGCTCCGCCGATTCCTTCCAGAGGTCGGTGCCGCCGTCGCTCGCGTAGCGGTCGATCTCCGCCAGTTCTTCCGGCGAGAACGCGAGGCCCTTGAGTGCGCCGAGCGAGTCGTCGAGCTGGGCCACGGTCCGCGCACCGATAAGAGCCGAGGTGACGCGCGGGTCGCGGAGCACCCAGGCGATCGCCATCTGCGCGAGCGTCTGGCCGCGACGTTCGGCGATGGCATTCAGGGCGCGGACGCGCTCCAGGTTTTTCTCGTTGAGCTGGTCCTTGCCCAGCGAGCCTGCGCGCGTGACGCGAGCATCGGCGGGAACGCCGGCAAGGTACTTCGAGGTGAGCAGGCCCTGGGCCAGCGGCGAAAACGCGATGCAGCCCGTGCCGAGCGCTTCGAGCGTGTCGAGCAGGCCGTCCTCGATCCAGCGATTGAACAGGGAGTAGTTGGGCTGGTGGATGAAGAGCGGCACGCGCTCTTCGGCCAGGATGGCGGCCGCCTTGCGGGTCAGTTCCGGTGAGTAACTGGAGATGCCGACATACAGCGCCTTGCCCTGGCGATGCAGGTGCGCCAGCGCGCCCATGGTTTCCTCCAGGGGCGTCGTCGGGTCCACGCGATGCGAATAGAAGATGTCGACGTAGTCGAGGCCCATACGCCGCAGCGACTGGTCGAGGCTCGCGATCAGGTACTTGCGGCTGCCGCCGATGCCGCCATAGGGCCCGGGCCACATGTCCCAACCGGCCTTCGTGGAGACGATCAGCTCGTCGCGGTAGGGGGCGAGGTCGCTTGCCATCACCCGGCCGAAGTTTTCTTCGGCCGAACCGTACGGCGGGCCGTAATTGTTCGCCAGGTCGAAATGCGTCACGCCACGGTCGAAGGCGCGGCGGAGGATCGCGCGGCCCGTCTCGTAGACGTCGGCGCCACCGAAGTTCTGCCAGAGGCCCAGCGAGATGGCGGGCAGGTCGATGCCGCTGCGCCCGCAACGGCGATAAGGCATGAGGTTGTCGTAACGATCCGGGGCGGCTTGGTAGGTCACGGTGGACTCCGGTGGGGATGGCTGCGGGGACGGCCGGATGAAGCCCCTCATGTTACGCTTTCGACGCATGCATCGACGACACCACCCGGACCTGGCAGCCGCCCGTCGCGAGCCGGCGCCACCCCGCATGACCACCTTCGCTTCGGCCCTCCGGCTGTGGTTCGTCATGCTCGTGTGCGGCGTGGCCGTGCTGTTGGGGTCGGTCCTGCTCGGCGGCGCGGATTCCACGCTTGCCGCTTCCTGGCAGGCGCTGGTGTCGCCGGCGGACACGGCCATGCACGCCATCGTCTGGGAACTGCGCGTGCCGCGCGCCGTGGCGGCGTACGGGGTGGGCGGCCTGCTGGCCATGTCGGGCTGCCTGATGCAGATCCTCGTACGCAATCCGCTGGCCGATCCGTACACCCTCGGCCTTTCCGGCGGCGCCGCCGTCGGCGCGCTGGGCGCCATGCTCGCCGGTGCCGGCGCCGTGATCACGGCCATGGGCGCGGCGGCCGGCGCTTTGCTTGCCTGCGTGGGCGTGTTCGTGCTCGCCCATCGCGACCTCCTCGCACGCGCCCGCGCGGCGCAGCGCGAGGATTCCACCGACCTCATCCTGATCGGCGTGATGCTGGCCTCCGGCTTCGGCGCCATCGTCAGCATGATGCTGGTCCTCGCACCGGACAAGAACTTGCGAGGCATGTTGTTCTGGATGATGGGCGACCTGAGCGGTGCGGCGAACTGGCTGCTGCCCGTGTTCGTGCTGCTGGCCTGCGTCCTCGTGGTCGTGCCGCTCGGGCGCCAGTTGAACCTGTTGATGCGCGGCGAGGAATCGGCCAGCGCGTTGGGCGTGCGTCCGAATGTGGTGAAGTCGGCGATCTTCGTGATCGCATCCACCGCCACCGCCGTGGCGGTGACCACGGCGGGCACCGTCGGCTTCGTGGGCCTTGTGGTGCCGCACGCACTGCGCCGCATCGTCGGCAACGACCAGCGCGTGCTGCTTCCGGCCTGCGCGATCGGTGGCGGTATCGTCGTCACGATCGCGGACACGGTGTCGCGCGTCGTGGCCGATCCGATCCAACTCCCTGTCGGTGCGGTGATGGCCATCATCGGTGTCCCGACGTTCATGTTCCTGCTGGTGCGGCGGCGATGAGCCTCGACCTCGTTGCCGAATCGCTCGCCCTCGCGATGCGCGGTCGCACGCTCGTCGATGCGCTCGACATGCGCATCGCGCCTGGGGAAGTCTGGTGCGTGCTCGGTCCCAACGGCGCCGGCAAATCCACGCTGCTGCGCACCCTCGCCGGCTTGCGCGGCGCGGACGGCGGCCGCGTCCTGCTTGGGGGGCGCGACATCGCCGGCTATCGTCCGATCGACCTCGCGCGCCGTCGTGGTTTCCTGCCGCAGACGATCGTGGACGCCTTCAGCCTCACCGTCATGGAAGCGGTAATGTCCGCGCGCCACCCCAGCCTGCCTTTCTGGGCCTGGGGGGAGCGCGACACCGGCGCCGCCGAACGCGCCCTGCACACGTTCGAGCTCGAGGCGCTGGCCGACCGCGACGTCACCACGCTTTCCGGCGGCGAGCGCCAGCGGGTCAACATTGCCACCTTGTTCACCCAGGACGTGGACGTGTTGCTGCTCGACGAGCCGCTGTCGTCGCTGGACCTGCACCACCAGATGAAGACGCTGCACGAACTCATGCGCGCCGCGTCGGTGCACGGCAAGTCCGTGGTCTACACCGTCCACGACATCAACCTGGCGTTCCAGCACGCGACCCATGCCGTGCTGCTCGATGGCAAGGGCGGTGCCCTCGCGGGGCTGAAGGACGATGTCGTCACCAGCGAGCACCTCAGCGCCGCTTTCCACCATCCGATCCATGGCGTGATGCTCGGCGACGAGCCCTTCTTCCGCGCCGCGCCCTTGCACGGGACACCATGATCCGCCTCCTCGCCAGCCTCTGCCTCCTTGTCGCCACCTCGGCCGCCGCCTCCGTGACGGTCGTCGACGACGCCGGGCGCAGCATCACGCTCGCCGCGCCGGCGCACCGCATCGTCAGCCTCGCTCCCAACGTCACCGACACGCTGTTCGCCGCGGGCGCGGGCGCTTACGTGGTGGGGACCTCGCGCTTCACCGACTACCCGGCGGAGGCGAGGACCGTGCCGGTCGTGGGCGACGCGACGATGATCGACCTCGAGCGGATCGTCAGCCTGAAGCCGGACATCGTCGTGGTCTGGAAAAGCGGTAATCCGGCGGCGCAGGTGGACAAGCTCGTCCGTCTTGGCTTGCCTGTCTTCTATGCCGAGACCACGCGCCTCGCCGATGTCGCCGCCGCGGTGCGCCGCTTCGGCCGGTTGGCAGGGACCGACGCCGTTGCCGAACGGAACGCGAGCTCATTCGAAGCAGGCCTCGAGCGCCTTCGTTCCACCTACGCCGGGAAGAAGCGCCTCAAGGTGTTCTACCAGGTCTGGGACAGGCCTCTCATGACCATCGGCCGGGCGCAGATCATCGACGATGCCCTGGACCTCTGCGGCGGCGACAACGTCTTCGCCGATCTCGCCCAGGCCGCGCCGGCGGTCAGTCGGGAAGCCGTATTGGCGCGCAATCCGGACGTCATCCTGGGCGGCGGGGAAGCCGACGGCTCGCTGGAGCCATGGAAGCAGGCCGCGTTCCTCGCGGCGGTCAGCCACGGCAATGTGCTGTCCATCGACGCGCCGACACTCGCCCTGCCCTCGCCGTCCATCCTGCCCGGTGTGACGACCCTGTGCCGGACCCTGGACGAAGCGCGGACCCGAACCGACCGTTAAGGAAAGCCGGTCGTCTTGCGTTCGCCATCACATTTGCCTTCGCTACACTCCGGCCCATCGCTCCCGGATCGATCCGATGACGGCCCATTCCCGCAACCCCTCCGATGACGCAACCCTCTCGTGGCTCGACGGCGGCGGCGAAGCAGGCGCATTAATTCGCGCCTTCGACTGGACCGCGACCGGCCTCGGCCCGCTCGAGAGCTGGCCGCAGAGCCTGCGCACCGTCACGGGCATGCTCCTGCTTTCGCCTGTACCCATCGTGCTGCTGTGGGGCGAGAAGGGCATCATGATTTACAACGATGCGTACTCGGTCTTCGCCGGGAGCCGTCATCCCTCCCTGCTGGGATCGGAGGTGCGCAAGGGCTGGGCCGAGGTCGCCGACTTCAATGACAACGTGATGCGCGTGGGCCTCGCCGGCGGCACGCTGGCGTACAAGGACCAGCAACTGACCCTCGTCCGGCACGGGCGGCCCGAGCCGGTCTGGATGAACCTCGACTACTCGCCGGTACTGGACGAGAGCGGCCGCCCCGCCGGCGTCATCGCGATCGTCGTCGAAACCACGGAGCGGGTGCTCGCCGAAAAGGAGGTGCGCGAAAGCGAGCGCCGCTTCCGCGAGGAGCTGGAAGCGAAGGTGGCCGAGCGTACGGCCGCCCTGCGGCGGAGTGAGGAAAACATCCGCAAGGCCGAGCAGGCGTTGATGCAGGTGCAGAAGATGGAAGCGCTGGGCAACCTCACGGGCGGCATCGCGCACGACTTCAACAACCTGCTGATGGCCGTGCAGGGCAGCCTCGAAATGCTGCGCGAGCGCATGCCGCAGGAGCCGACATTGCTGCGCCTGCTCGACAACGCCATGGCGGGCGCGCAGCGCGGCGCCACGTTGACCCGGCGCATGCTCGCTTACGCGCGCCGCCAGGAACTGAAGACCGAGCGCGTCGACCTGCGCTCGCTGGTCGACGGCATGAAGGAACTGATGCAGCGTTCACTGGGCGGCACCATCGTGGTGGAAACGCGTTTCGCCGCGGGCCTTCCTCCCGTCGAGGCGGATGCCAACCAGCTCGAGGCCGCCCTGCTCAACCTCGCGGTGAACGCTCGCGACGCCATGGACGGTGCCGGAACCATCACCATCACCACGAGCGAGAAATGGGTGCGGGAAACGGATGGCCGCGTGCCGCCGGGTCATTACGTCCGGCTTTCGCTGTCCGACTCGGGCATGGGCATGGACGAAGCCACGCTGGCGCGCGCGATCGAGCCGTTCTTCACGACGAAGGGCGTCGGCAAGGGGACCGGGCTGGGCCTGTCCATGGTGCACGGGCTCGCGGAACAACTGGGGGGCACGCTGATCCTGCACAGCAGGAAGGATGAAGGAACGACGGCGGAGATCTGGCTACCCGCCGCGAAGACCGCCGAAACGACCACGCCGGTGGTTTCGTCGCCAGCGGCCGCATTCTGCCGAGTTCCCGCGACACGCACGCTGCGCATCCTCACGGTCGACGACGACGAACTGGTGCGCGCCACCACGGTCGAAATGCTGGAAGACCTCGGCTACGCCGTGATCGCCGCCCGTTCGGGTGCGGAGGCGTTACGTCTCATCGACGGCGCGGGCATCGACCTTGTCATCACCGATCACGCCATGCCGCAGATGACGGGCACGCAGCTCGCCGTGCATCTGCGCGAGCGCTACCCGGGCCTGCCTGTCGTCCTCGCCACCGGTTACGCCGACCTGCCGGCGGGTCCGCAATTGGACCTGCCGCGCCTTGCCAAGCCGTATTCACAGGCGGCGCTGGCGAAGATCGTCGGGCAGGTGATTCCGTCCTCGCCGTAGTACCATCGCCCCGTCACAGCACGAGGAATTCGTCCGATGCGCCAGTAATGCCTGCGCCCGTTCACCGGGCACACGTCGATCTTCCCCCCGAGGGAAGCGCATGGCATTGCCGGATATCACATGACGAAGACCTTGCTGACGCTCGAAGGCGTCACCTGTGTCCTACCGGATGGCAGGACCCTCTTTTCCGATCTCAACGCGTCGTTCGATGAGCGCCCTACAGGCCTCGTCGGGCGTAACGGCGTGGGCAAGAGCGTGCTGGCGCGCATGGTCGCCGGGCTGTCCGAGCCGACGCATGGCCGATGTATTCGCGCGAGCGGCGTCTATTATCTCGCGCAGCACGTGGACAGCGGTGGCGAGCTCTCCGTGGCGGCGCTCGCGGGCGTCGGAGAGATGTTCGCCGCGCTCGAGCGCATCGAAGCCGGCAGCACTGATCCGCGTGATTTCGACGTCGTGGGCGATCGCTGGGACGTCCGGGAACGCCTGCGCGATGCGCTGTCTGCCGAAGGACTCCCGCACGTGCAAGGCGCCGGAAGCGCGGCCACGCTGAGCGGCGGCGAAGCCATGCGTGTCGCCTTGCTGGGCGCACGCCTGCACGATGCCGACTACCTCATCCTCGACGAGCCGAGCAACCACCTCGATCGCGATGCGCGAAGCGCATTGCGCCTATGGCTCCGTGCATGGAACGGCGGCTTGCTGGTCGTGAGCCACGATCGCGAGCTGCTCGGCGACATGGAGCGCATCGTCGAACTGTCGTCGCAGGGATTGCGAAGCTATGGCGGCGACTACGCGTTTTATGCGGAAGCGCGCGACCAGGAACGCGCGGCTGCGCGGCGCTCTCTCGACGCGAGCCGCGTCGAACGGAAACGCGCGGAGCTGACGATGCGCGAACGGCAGGAAAGGCAGGCGCGACGGCAGGCACGTGGACGGCGTGACGCCGACGACGCGAACTTGCCCCGCATCTCGCTCGGCGGACGGAAAAGCCGCAGCGAAGCGACGGCCGGCAAGCTGATCCGGCAGCGCGATGCGACGCGCGCTGCATTGGCGGAGAAAGTGGCCGATGCGGCGCGGGGCGTTACCGACGACGCGGTGCCTGCCTTGCTCGCGCCGGAGACCGTGCGGGTCGACGGCCGTCGCGTTGCGTTGCTCGAAGGCGTGGTGCTCCCCCACGCGCGTGGCGGTACGCAGGCGATCGACCTGGTCCTCAGGGGTAGCCAGCGCGTAGGCGTCACGGGGCCGAACGGCAGCGGCAAGTCGACACTTCTGCATCTGCTTGCCGGCCGCATCGCGCCCACGGCAGGAACGGTCGATGTGCCCGTTCGCGCGGCGTGGCTCGATCAACGGCTCGCCACTCTCGATGCGACGCGTCCCCTGATAGAGCAAATGCGGGAAGCCGCACCGTCGGCGGGCGAAGATGCGCTACGCCTTCGCCTTGCCCTGCTGGGCCTCGATGCGGCCAAGGTCGGCCTGCCGGCGGGAAAGCTGAGCGGTGGCGAGCGGCTGAAGGCGGCCCTCGCCCATGCACTGGCGACGGAACCTCCCGCCGGCCTGCTCCTGCTCGACGAACCCGGCAACCATCTCGACATCGCCTCGCTCGAGGCGCTGGAAGCGATGCTTCGACAATACGATGGCGCACTCGTCGTGGTGTCGCACGACGAGGCGTTCCTCGACCGCCTCGACCTTACGGACCGACTTTCCGCGACGCCGGAAGGTTGGCGGATGCAGCCGTGGGGTTTTGCGCACGAGGTATTCGCGAATGACCGGTAGGAACCGCGACCGCTGCAATACGGCTGGCCATGTGGCCGCGATACACCTCAGTCCTTCGGCGCCTTGTCCGCCGCCTGCGGCAAGCGGTAACGCTGCTTGCCATAAGCCCAGCTCGGCCACAGCGCATGCGCCAGCACCACCTTTTCCAGCTGCGGGTCGACCGTCTCGGGGGCCATCTTTTCGCCGTCCACGGTGTAGTGGTACTGGGCGGCCGGCTGGTTCGGGCGCAACACGACTAGCGTGTCGTTGCGCAGGTAACCGTAGTTGTCGCCGTACTGCATGATGGCGCGGTCGGGGTAGCGCTGGGTGAGATCCGCGCCGAGCATCGGGTGCTCGCTGCTGATGCCGATCAGCGAGAGCAGCGTCGGCGCCAGGTCGACCTGGCTCACGATGTGGTCGTCCTTCTTCACCGGCACGCCGGCACCGAGGATCAGCGCCGGGATGTGGAAGTGGCGCACCGGAACGAGGCTGGCGCCGAATACGCGCGCGTCGTGGTCGGCGACGACGAGGAAGACCGTGTGGTTCCAGTACGGCGACTGCTTCGCCCGCGCGAAGAACTGCCCGATCGACCAGTCGGCGTAGCGCACCGCGTTCGCGTTACTGGCCGGGTCGCCTTCGGCCTTGATGCGGCCCGCCGGGTATTCCCAGGGCGTGTGGTTGGAGACCGAGAAGGCCACCGTCAGCGTGGGCTTCTCACCGTCGTCGAGCAGGCGCTGGTGCAGCTCGTTGAACATGTCTTCGTCCGACGCGCCCCACGATCCGACGAACACGGGTTTCGTCTTGAACGTGGCGCGATCCACCACCTCGTTGAAGCCGTTGCCGAAGAAGAACGAGCGCATGTTGTCGAAATGCGCCTCGCCGCCGTAGAGGAAACGCGTGTGGTAGCCGAAGGTGTCGAGCAGCGCGCCGAGGGTGAAGAAGTCGCGCTGGCTGCGCGGAAGCTTGAGCACGGCTTCGGCGGGCGTGGGCAGGAAGCCGGTGGTCACCGCTTCCAGACCGCGCGCACTGCGCGTGCCGGTGGCATAGGTGCGGGTGAGCCACCAGCCCTCGTTCGAGAGCTTGTCGAGTTCCGGCGTGTATCCGGCACCGCCGAGGCTGCCGACGAACTGCGCGCCCAGGCTCTCCTCGAGGATGATGACGAGGTTGAGGGGCTTCTCGCCCTGGCGCGTCGCCTGCTGGCGGTGCAGGCTCGGGTACTGCGGATCGAGCGGTGCGCCGTCGAAGCCGGCGGTGCGCCGAACGATGGACTGCATCTCGTCCTCCGGCATCTTGCCGTAGACGGCCGATGCCGAGCGTTCGTTGCCAAGCGCGATGGCGGCATTGAGCACGTTGTACAACGAGTTGAGCGGCAGCGTGTTGACCATCGCATCGTTGGTGAAGGCCACCTGGGCGGCGTTCAACGGTCGATGCTGGAGCGTGCCGCGCCCGGCGAGGAAGAGCACCACGAAGGCGAGTACCGTCGCGACCGGACGCATCCAGCCGCGCATCGCCACGGCATCGGGCCGGCGCGTGGGCAACAGGCGGAAGCCGAGCCATCCGAGCAGCGCGAACACGACGAGCCCCGCCGCCACGGACAGTTTGTAGCCATGCCAGAGCATCGCCGCCACTTCGTGCGGGCTGGTGAGGTATTCGAAGTACAGGCGGTTCGGGCGCGTGTCGTATTCCACGACGAACTGCGGCGTGGACACTTCGAGCAACACGAAGGCCAGCCACCAGAAGCGCAACCACCATGCGGCGATGCGCGTCGGCCAGGCGCGGTGGCCCAGCCAGGGCGAGAGCAACGCCGGCCAGGCGACGATCATGGCGACCAGCGACAGGTCGATGCGCCAGCCGCCGAGCAGGATGGGCCACAGTCCGCCGGCATCGTGGACGCGGGTCCACTGCCACAACGACAGGCCGAGGCGCGACAGGGTCAGGAAGACGAGGGCGGCGACAATGAAGCGCCAGGTAAGCTTGCGCACGTTGGAGTCCCGATGGGCGCGGCGGCGGCCACGCGTGGAAAGACGCATGTTACAGGCCCGAGACTTTACACTGGCGGCCTTTTCGACAACTTACGGGGGCCTTTCGGCCGCCGCGCGAGGACCGACGATGTTCAGACTTGCCGACGCCACGCCGATCGCCACCGGGCATGTCCGCGAGGTGTACCAGCACCCGGATGATACGGACCTGCTGGTCAAGGTGATCGCCAGCGGATCCATCGAGGAGCGCTGGAACAAGGCGCCCTGGTACCGGCGGATGGCCCGCAGTGGGCCGTACAAGGATTTCGTCCGTGAGTTCCGTGAATACGTCACCGGCATCTACGTCGGGGGCTACGCCACTTCGCCCATCGCGCGCGTCGTCGGCTTGGAGATGACCGACATCGGGCTGGGCCAGGTCGTGGAAAAGGTCCGCACGCCCGACGGCCGGCTGGCGCCGACGCTGCACGACTGGGTGAAGACGGAAGGTTTTACCGCGAAGACGCAGGCGGAGCTGGAAGCCTTCTACGCGCGCCTGCTTTCGCACAACACCATCGCCGCCGACCTGCATGCGTGGAACGTCGTCTATGGCGAGGATTCGCGCGGCGGCCCCCGCCTCGTGATGATCGACGGCTTCGGCGAGAAGAACATCATCCCCCACTGCTCGATGAGTCGCTCGCACAACGCGTCGCGCACAAAAAAGAAGTACGAGCGGATGCTGCGGCGGACCAAGGCGGAAGCGCCGCGAGTGGCGTAGTCAGCGGGTCTTCGACGGCACGCAGCCGGGCCTCGATGCCCCTGCCGGCAGCAGCGCGAAGCGCGTGCGGTTGGCGACGCCCAGGCTCACCACGTTGCCGGGCACGACGCAGTCGTCGAGGGCTTCCTCGTTGACCAGCAGCCAGCGGTGCGCCGGATCCGCCTGTTGCCAGGCGCGCGCGTCGCGCAGCTGGTCGGCGGAATCGCGGGCGAAACCGAACTCGGTCACCGGACGGCGCGCCTGGTACATGAGTTCCTCGCGCCAGACCACCAGGGCCAACTGACCCGACGGGCCGATGGTGGCGTCGGCCTTCTCCATCAGCTGCCGCGCGGACTGATTGGCATCGAGCAGCACGGCCGTCCCCACCGGCCAGATGATCCAGCCCAGCGCCATGCCACCCAACAACGCGGCGACACCCCGGCGCGGACGGTATACCAACGCCGAGAGCAGGAAGCCGGCACCCACGGCGATGACACACCACCACAGGGGTTCACCGTGACCGGCCATCTCGTAACCCGCGGCGATGCGCTGGGCTGCTTTCGGCGCCTTCAGCAGGGCCCAGGCTCCTGCGCCGCCGAACACGACGGCGCAGGCGACCGTGATCGCGAAGGAGGTCCGGGGCAGCCAGCGGGTCTTCAACAGGTCCGCCACATAGGGCGCCATGGCCAGCGCCAGCATGGGCAGCGCGGGCAGGATGTAGATCGAGCGCTTGCCGCTGGGTACCGAGAAGAAGACCAGCACCAGCACGCACCACATCAACGGCATCCACACCCGGGGGTCGCGGAGGCGCAGCGCATGGCGCCAGCCGGGCACGATGAAGGGCAACAACAGCCACGCGGGAACCCAGTTGCCCAGGATCACCAGCAGGAAGTACCAGGGCTTCTCCTCGTGCTGCCACGAGTTGGCGTAGCGCTCGGCGGTCTGGCGGAAGAGGATGTCCTGCACATAGGCGAGGTATTCCGGCGTGCGCAGCCCGTAGGCGGCCGCCAGCATGGGCACCAGCCAGAGCGCGATGGCGAGGAGGAAGGCCAGCGCCCCGCCGGCCCAGCGCCACCCGTCCCCGCGCGTGACCGTGACGCCCGGCCATTGCCGCGCGCGCATGACCACATAGGGCAGCAGCATGAACAGGGCGATGACGCCCACGCCCTTCGTGATGACGCCCAGGCCGGCGGCGAAGCAGCCGAGCCAGTACATCCGCCAATTGGGCCCGCGGAGGCAGTGCAGCAGGATGCCGGCGTTGCCTAGCGTGATCCAGAACAGGTTCAGCGGATCGATCTGCGCGTGCTTGATCACGTCCACGAACTGCATCGTCGACAGCACGAGCGTCGCCGCGACCAGGCCCACCCGCGCGTCCCACAGGCGGCGGCCGAGGTGCCAGACCAGGGCCAGGGTGCCCAGGCCGGAAAACAGCGAGGTGAGCAGGAAGGCCCCGCGCCAGCCGCCGGTGAGCCACATCCAGAAGGCTTCCGTCCACATGAGCATGGGCGGCTTGTCGGAATAGAGCTCCAGGCCCCGGTGCGGGAACAGCCACTGGCCGGATTCGAGCATTTGCCGGGCCACCAGGGCGAAGCGCGGTTCGTCCGGCGGCCAGGGGTCGCGCAGGCCGATCCCCGCCCCGAGCACCACCAGGGCGATCAACATGAACCAGCCGAACTGTCGGCGCGAATCTCGTTCGTCAGTGGAAAGCATGGAGGCGTCTGGCGGAGGCGATGTCGGACGGTCGGTCGCATCCTAATGGATGGATCGGGCGTCCACCCTACTGTTTCCTTAGTGACGATCGCGCCCTCTCCGCACCCGGCCATTTCAATTTCCCGGAGCTGGGACGTCTAGGGGTTTCGCCGGTGCGGAAATCGGCGTTCGTCCCTGCCCGTACGGGCGCCGATTTCCCACCGTGCGACCATAGTTACAGCCCCATGAACGCAGTCAGGCACACCATGGATCCTTCCGAGGCGGACACCTCCCCTGGCGGTAAGCGGGCGGCACAGGTGGTCGCCCTGTTCCGCGAGCACAACGCGGCGCTCGTCGGCTTCCTGCGTGCGCGGCTGAATTCGCTGGCCGATGCACAGGAAGTGGCGCAGGAGGTTTATCTCAAACTCTTGTCGCTCGGCGAGGGCACGACCATCGATTCGCCCCGCGCCTTCCTGTTCCGTGCCGCCTCGAACCTGGCCGTGGACCGCCTGCGGATGCGTAACGTCCGGGCGTCGGCACCCGCCGATCCGGACGACGACAACTGGCACGCCACGCCGATCCCGGAGCAGCACGCGTCGGCGCACGAACAATGGCGCGACCTGCGCCTGGCACTGGACGAACTGCCGGCGAAAACGAGCCGGGCTTTCGTGATGCACGTGATCGATGGACGCGACTTCGCCGCCATCGCACGTGAGATGAATCTGAGTGAGCGCATGGTGCGCTACCACGTCGGCAACGCCCTCGCGCACTGCCGACAACGCCGCGACCGTGCGGAGAGCCCCCGATGACCACCACGACGTTCCCCTTCGAACGGCAGATCGAGCACACCGCCGCCGACTGGTGGGCGCGCCTGCGCGACCCCGCCCTCCCCGAGCCGGCCATCCTCCAATGGAGCGAATGGATCGAAGCCGATCCCCGCCATGCCGACGCCTTCGAGCGTGCGGCCGCCCTGGCCGAGGCGGCCGCGGCCATGGATGCCGCCACTCGTGCCGCCTTCGTGAGCCGTTTCGCGCCATCCTCGCGGGCTCGCCGGTCGTTACCCAAGGCGGTCATGGCGCTCGCCGCCTGCGTCGCCCTGGTTTTCGTCGCTGCCGAACTCTTCCTGGCCTTGCGTCCCGGTGCCCTCAACGCACCGCACCAGTACGCCAGCGAACGGGCGGGCCACCGAGACATCGACCTCCCGGACGGCTCGACCATCGAGTTGGGCGGCGCGACCTCGGTCACCGCGCGGTACGGCCACGACGAGCGCACGGTCGACCTGGACGCGGGCGAAGCCTTCTTCCGCGTCGCCCACGCCGAGCGCCCCTTCGTCGTGAACGCGGGGCCACTGCGGATACGCGACCTCGGCACGGCCTTCAACGTGCGCCGGACCGGCGAGCGGGTCACCGTGGCGGTCACCGAGGGTCGTGTGCAGGTTTCGCCCATGGCCGCCCAGGGCGATGCCGCGACCATCGAGCTCGGCGCGGGGCGCGAGGTGTCCTTCGACCCCGAGACCCAGGCGATGCGCATCCTCGACGTCGATCCGGCCACCGCCACCGCATGGCGCGGCCACCGGCTGGAGTTCGTCAACGAGCCGCTGTCGTCGGTGGTGGAGAACGTCAATCGCTACAGCGCCCGGCCGATCCGCCTCGCCGACCCGACCCTTGGCCGGATGACGTTTACCGGTACGGTCCAGGTCGATACCATCGACAGCTGGGTAGCCGCGCTGCCACGGGTCTTCCCCGTGCGGGTCGACGCCTATCCGGACCGTCTGGAGCTCGCGCGGCAGACGACCACGGCGCGGGGTGCCCGACCGCGCTGAACAAGAACACCCACTGGGGCCGCAGGTCTTGCAGTACATGCTTCGCGGGCGCCGGCGCGTACTCACCGGCGCGCTCGCGCTGGCCTTCGTGGCCCACGCCGCCGGCGCCGTCGAGGCACCCGGCGGCGATGTCTCGTCCCCGATTCCCTTCGCCATCGCCCCGCAGCCCTTGGCCACGGCCCTGCTTGCCTGGGGGAAACAGGCGAACGTGCAGGTGCTCACCGCGTCCGGATCGATCTCGAACTGGCGTTCGGGCGGCGCCCAGGGCGTCCTGACGCCCAATGCCGCCCTGGACGAGCTGCTCGAAGGCACCGACCTCGAGCGCGAAACATACGATCCCCGCACCGTCGTGGTCAGGCAGCGCCAGAAGCCTGGCGATGCCACGCCCGGCCCCGTGGATCCCGCCGTGGCCTTCGATCCTGCCACGGTCGTGCCGCTGGCGACCGTCGACGTCCGGGGGCTGGTGTCGGATACCGGCTTCAAGGCGGATACGACGCGCACCGTCACGCGCCAGGAAGCGCGCCTGAGCGATGTGCCGCAGTCGGTCACCGTGCTGACGCGCGACGTGATCGAATCGCAGCAGGCGGTGGATATCGGCGATGTGGCCCGCTACGTCGCGGGCGTGCAATACGTCGACGGCTACGGTGGCTCGCCCCTCTTCCTCATTCGCGGCTTCGATGCGGGCCACGGCCTGACCGACGGCATGCCCAACGGCATCGCGCGCACCGAGGACCTTCCGCCGCTCATCGGCATCGAACGCGTGGAAGTGCTGCGCGGGCCGGAGGCCATTCTCGGCGACGCATCGCAGAACAACAATTTCGGCGGATCCATCAACGTCGTGATGAAGCGCCCGCAAGCGCAACCCGTGCGTACGCTCACCTATTCGCTGGGCGAGTACGACGGCGCGCGCCTCGGCGTCGATCTCGCCGGCACGGCGTCGAAGGACGGATCGTTGACCTATCGCCTCGTCGCCTCCGGGCAGCGGGGCGAGAAGACGCCGCAGGGATACGGTGGCGGCCGCGGTGCCTACCTGGCGCCGTCGCTGGCGTGGCAAGATGCGCGCACGCGCGTGATGGCCGGCCTCGAGTACGTGGACAATCGCGTGCCGGGCCCGGACCACACGGTGCTGCTCGGCCCCAGCCTCGGCACGGCCACGCTTGCATCGCGATCGGCGGACGATCCCACCGACATCTCCCGCTTTCGCACGAGCCGCGCGGTGTTCGAGGTGGACCACGCATTCGGCAACGACTGGACGCTGCATAGCCAGGGTCAGTACGTGCGCCAGCGCAGCGACGGCCGTAGTCTTTCCTACCTTTCCACCGGCTTCGCGGGAACGCTGGACGCCGTGGCGCGCAGCTTCCGCTATTCCGGCACGTACTGGACCTGGCAGAACGACCTCAGTGCCAGCTTCCGCCACGGGAACGTGACGCATAACCTGCTCGTGGGGGTGGATCTCGCGCGCACGCACGCCGGCGACAACGGCGGTGGGAGCGTCGAGGAAGGGCCGTCGGCGGAACGGAGCGGCGGCGACGCGGTGATCGTCACCCGGCCGCTCGCGTACGGGTTGCGCAATACGAGCGACTTCTCCGAGAAGTTCGAAGCGTTCGTCGCGCCGGTCAGCACGACGGTGACCAACCTTGGCGGCTCATGGCAGACGAACGCGGGGCTGTATTTCCAGGATCAGGTGGCAATCGGGGATCGTTGGAACGTGCTTGCCGCCCTGCGCCGCACCAGCTACCAGCTCGATACGCGCTGGGAAGACGGCTCGGAGCGGCGCGTGCACGAATCGCGCTGGATTCCGAAGCTGGGCGTGGTCTACAAGGTCTCGCCCGACGTTTCCCTCTACGCGGATACGTCGACGGGATTCCAGCCCGATCCGCTCCTCGGCAAGGACGGGCAGCCGCTGCCCGTCGCGACGTCGCGACAGATCGAAGTAGGCGGCAAGTTCGACCTGTTCGACCAGCGGGCGCGCCTCACCGCCGCGCTGTACCGCATCCGTGTCGACCACAGCGTCGACCTGGTGTCACCGGAACCGCCGTTCTTCGCGACGCCCGGGCCGGGCCAGACGAATCGTGGCCTCGAAGTCGAGTTCGCGGGCCAGGTCGCGCCCGGCTTCGACGTGCTGGCCAGCCTCACCGAGGCACGCATCGAGAACCGCGACGATACGCGCCCCACCGGCGCGCCGAAGCACCAGGCCGCGGTCTGGGCAAGCTACCGTTTCGGGCAGGGCGGCGTGAAGCCTTGGGGTGTCGCCGCGGGCGTGTTGGCGCGCAGCCGCAGCCTGGGTCGCACCAGCGCCGACGGCGAATACTTCGGCATTCCCGGCCAGGCCAGCGTGGAGGCGAACGTCTCGCGCTATGGCCAGAACTGGCGCATGACGCTGGGCGTCAAGAACCTCTTCGCACGCACGCTCTACGCGGTGAACTTCGACGAGACCTTCGTGCCGATCCGGCAGGGACGCGTGGTGTTGCTGACTGGCGTGTACGACTTCTGATCAGCCCACCTTGCCGAACGCCTTCAACACCACGTCGCAGGCGTCGCTGCCGAACGCATCGCGTTCGGGTCGACCGCTGGGCGCCGCGACCAGCGGAATCTCGTAACAGCCATCGGCGTCCGGCACACCGCCGTGCCGACGCCAGAAGCGGTCGTACGCGGCGGCGGTCACGCCCGCGCGGCGGTCGAGCGGGTGCTGGTCCCGGCCGACGCCACGCAGCCGGTCGATGCCGTAGTGGCGTGCCAGGGCGCGCACGACCGACAACAGGAGGTCGCGCGGCCGCACGCCGCCGGTGGCCCGGCTGAAACGGACGATGGCGCCGCGTCCGAGGTAGGCCCAGGAGCCGCGGACTGCGCCGAGGAGTAGCCCGTCGGCACCGCCGAAGGTGATCGTGCACGACGAGATGACTTCTTTCTCGCCATTGAGCAGGTAGAGGCCGAGCTCGCCGGTGCACTCGTGCTCGGGAGCTCGCGCGTGCAGGTAGGCCAGTTCGCCGTTGCCGAGCGGCAACGTGGCCAGGCGCACGTCGTGGCCCTTCAGGAGGCGGCTGCTCAGGCGCTCCGGAAACGCGCGTGCCACGAAGCGGTAGTGCGCTTCGATCAGCCGGGCCCGGGTCGCCAAGTCGAAGGACCGCGAGATGTAGTGCGACTGCCAGCGCTCGTACACCCGCGGGTTGGATTCCGCCGCCGCGCGCATGGCGCGCGAGGCGCCGACGAGGCGCAGCCACTGGGCCTGGCGGCGAAAGGCGGCAAGGGTACGCAGCAGGTAGGTCAGCCGCCGCTCGGGCATCGGCAGCGCGCGGCGCAGGGCGGCGCGCCGGCGGGCGTGGTCGAGTACCAGGGCCAGGGGACCGCGTTCCTGGCGGTGCGGCGCCCAACCGAGGGGAAGGTCCTCGTACGGGGCGCTTTGGGGATAGCGAGGCTGCATGTCCTAAAGACGTGCGAGGCCCCGGAAATTGAAATCGCCCCGCTGCTCAGGCCCGGCGCTTGCGCCGCTCGTCCTTCCAGACGATCCATGCCGCCAGCAGCGTCAGGAAGGCCAGGCTGTACCAGGTGATGGCGTACATCAGATGGTTGTCGGGAAAGGCGATCACCGTCAGCCCGCCGACCGGGCCGTCGTTGCCTTCGCCGCGACCGGGCGAGGATGCCGCGTCGGCGTCGACGAAATACGGCGCCACGGAGTCCAGCCCCTTCGCCGCTGCGATGGCCGCGACGTCGCGGGAATACCAGCGGTCGTTGGCCGGCTGGTTCGCCTGCAGGAAGGCGCCCTTCGGTTCGCTGATGCGCAGCAGGCCCGAGATCGTCGTCTCGCCGGACGGACCGGGCGTGCAGGTAGCCTTGCCGCCGCACCAGCCCGGCGACACGAACCCGCGATTCACCAGCACGATATCGCCGCTGCGAAGGCGTAGTGGCGTCAGCAGCCATGAGCCCATGCCGAGCTCCGTGCTTGCGCGCACGCGCACGCTCTTGTCCTGCAGGAACGTCCCGGTGAGCTTCACGCGCCGGTATTCGTCATTCTCGACGCTCACCACCGGCCACTGGCCACGGCCAGGCGCGTCCACCGGCTCGGCATGCACGCGCGCGTCGACGCGGGCGACGAGGTCGTGCTTCCACGCGCGCCGGTGCACCTGCCAGGTGCCCAGTGCGAGGAAGGCGGCGAACAGTACGGCGCCCAGCAGGGCGAGCGCGCCCAGAACGAAGACGCCGCGCGGGGAGCGCGGCGTCTGGATGTCGTTGCCTGTATCCACGCTCACGCTCAGGGCAGGTTCTTGGCCTGCTCACCGGTCATGTTGTGCGACATGCCCGGCATCATGTTCGAGTTCAGGTGGAACATGACCCAGATGGAACCCGACAAGGTGATCACGACCATCACGAGGGTGAAGATCAGCGCCAGCATGTTCCAGCCGCCCTCCGCCTTCGTGTTCATGTGCAGGAAGTAGATCATGTGCACCACGATCTGGATCGCGGCGAAGGTGAGGATCACCACCGCCAGCGTCTGCGAGTTCGGGATGACCTTGCCCATCACCAGCCAGAACGGGATCGCCGTGAGCACCACGGCGAGGAAGAACCCCATCATGTAGCCCTTGAGGGTGCTAGGGGTATGGCCGTCGTCGTGCTCGTGGTGGTCGTGCGCGTCGTGGTGGTCGTGCGATTCGATGTGCGCGCTCACGGCAGCACTCCCATCAGGTAAACGAAGGTGAAGACGCCGACCCAGACCACGTCCAGGAAGTGCCAGAACATCGACAGGCACATGATGCGGCGCTTGTTGGCCGGCGTGAGGCCGAAGCGACCTACCTGGAACAACAGCGTGATCAGCCAGACGATGCCGAAGGTCACGTGCAGGCCGTGGGTGCCGACCAGGGTGAAGAACGAGGACAGGAAGGCGCTGCGCTGCGGGCCCGCACCCTCGTGGATCATGTGCGCGAACTCGAACATCTCGATGCCGAGGAACGCGGCACCGAACAGGCCGGTGACGATCAGCCAGGCCATCATCGTGCCGCGGCGGTTCTTCTGCATCTCCAGCACGGCGAAGCCGTAGGTGATCGACGAGAGCAGCAGCATCGTCGTGTTCACCGCCACCAGCGGCAGGTCGAACAGGTCGGCGCCCGACGGACCGCCTGCGTAGCTCCGCCCCAGCACGCCGTAGGTGGCGAACAGGCAGGCGAAGATGAGGCAGTCGCTCATCAGGTAGATCCAGAACCCGAGCAACGTGCCGTTGGCCGGGTGGTGGTCCTTGGACATCCAGAATTCGACGTCCTGTTCCGCGATCGCGGCGGAAGGCGTGGCGTGCATATCAGACATGGGCGGCAAGCTCTTCCGTGCGGGCGGCCTCGGTCCGGGCCACGACGTCGGCGGGGATGTGGTAGTCGCGCTTGTAGTTGAAGGTGTGGGCGATCGCCGTCACCAGCAGGGCCGCGAAGGCCAGGCCGGCGACGAGGAACATCTGCCAGATCATCGCGAAGCCGAACACGAAGGCGAAGCCGGCGAGGATGATGCCCGCGCTCGTGTTCTTCGGCATGTGGATCGGCAGGTAGCCCTCGAGACGACGGCCGGCGTTGCGCTCCTTCATGTCCCACCACGCATCGGTATCGTGGATGACCGGCGTGAACGCGAAGTTGTATTCGGGCGGCGGCGACGAGGTCGACCATTCCAGCGTGCGGCCGTGCCACGGGTCGCCGGTGACGTCGCGCAGTTCGTCGCGGCGCTTGTAGCTGACCCACAGCTGGATCAGGAACGACCCGATGCCGAGCGCGATGAGGAAGGCGCCGAACGCGGCGATCTGGAACCAGATCTGCAGCGACGGGTCCTCGAAGTGGTTCATGCGGCGGGTGACGCCCATGAAGCCGAGCACGTACAGCGGCATGAAGGCGACCCAGAAGCCCACCAGCCAGAACCAGAACGAACACTTGCCCCAGAACGGATCGAGCCGGTACCCGAAGGCCTTTGGGAACCAGTAGTTGATGCCGGCGAACAGCCCGAAGATGACGCCGCCGATGATCACGTTATGGAAGTGCGCGATCAGGAACAGGCTGTTGTGTAGGAGGAAGTCGGCGGGCGGCACGGCGAGCATGACGCCGGTCATGCCGCCGATCACGAAGGTGACCATGAAGCCGACGGTCCACAGCATGGGCACGTCGAACTTGATCCGGCCACGGTACATCGTGAACAGCCAGTTGAAGATCTTCGCGCCCGTGGGGATCGAGATGATCATCGTGGTGATGCCGAAGAACGAGTTGACGCTCGCGCCCGATCCCATGGTGAAGAAGTGGTGCAGCCAGACCAGGTACGACAGCACCGTGATCACCACCGTGGCGTACACCATCGACGCGTAACCGAACAGGCGCTTGCGGCTGAAGGTGGAGGTGACCTCCGAGAACACGCCGAACACCGGCAGCACCAGGATGTAGACCTCGGGATGGCCCCAGATCCAGATCAGGTTCACGTACATCATGGCGTTGCCGCCGAAGTCGTTCGTGAAGAAGTTGGTGCCGATGTAGCGGTCGAGCGAGAGCAGTACCAGCACCGCCGTCAGCACCGGGAAGGCGGCGACGATCAGGATGTTGGTGCACAGCGAGGTCCAGGTGAAGATGGGCATCTTCATCATGGACATGCCCGGCGCGCGCATCTTGACGATGGTCGCGATCAGGTTGATGCCGGACAGCGTGGTTCCCACGCCCGCTACCTGTAGCGACCATATGTAGTAGTCGACACCCACGTCCGGACTTTGCGCCAGCCCGGACAGCGGCGGATACGCCAGCCAGCCCGTGCGGGCGAACTCACCGACGAACAGCGAGGCCATGACCAGCATGGCGCCGGCCACGGTCATCCAGAAGCTGAAGTTGTTGAGGAACGGGAAGGCCACGTCGCGCGCGCCGATCTGCAGCGGCACCACGTAGTTCATCAGGCCGGTGACCAGCGGCATCGCCACGAAGAAGATCATGATCACGCCGTGGGCGGTGAAGATCTGGTCGTAGTGGTGTGGCGGGAGGAAGCCGGGATTGCCGTTGAAGGCGATGGCCTGCTGCGCGCGCATCATGATGGCGTCGGAGAACCCGCGCAGCAGCATCACGATGCCGAGCACCATGTACATGATGCCGATCTTCTTGTGATCGATGCTGGTGAACCACTCGCTCCAGAGGTAACCCCAGAGCTTGTGCTTCGTGATCAGCGCGAGCAGCGCGATGCCGCCGATGGCGACCGCGGCGAAGGTGCCGACGAGGATCGGCTCGTGGTACGGAAACGCCTCGAGGGTGAGGCGTCCGAAGATCAGTTTGGCTAGATCGGGCATGTTCATTACCGGACTCGGCAAGGCTTGAATTGGTAGGAGACCGGGGCGCTCATAGCGGCCGTCCGGCAGGCGTCATCGGCTGGCCGCCGGCACCGCTGGCGACGCACAGAGCGCCCACGTACCGCTTGCCGTCATCGGCGAGGCCCACGCGCGCACGGGTCGCCGCGTCGGGCGTGGTCACGTTGTAGGCGCCCACCACGCCCTGCCCGCCCTGCGCGTCGAGCGCCATCATGTCGCTCATGCACATGCGGTTGGACTCGACGCAGCGGTTGAGGATGGCGTTGTACAGGCCCGGGGCCACGGTGCCGTAATAGTGCACCGGCTCCTTCTCGCTGGGCTGCTCGAGCTTCAGGTAGTCCGTGCGGCCGAGGGTGTCGCCGCTGGCCTTGGCCTTGGCCACCCAGGCGTCGAAGTCGGCGTCGGACAGGCTATGGAAGCGGAAGCGCATGTCGGAGAAGCCGGCGCCGCTGTAGTTGGCCGAAATACCTTCGAAATCGCCGGTTTTGTTCATGACCGCGTTGAGCTTGGTCTCCATGCCCGGCATGGCATAGATCATGCCGGCCAGGGACGGGACGAAGAACGCGTTCATGACAGTGGACGCGGTAATGTGGAATTCGATCGGACGGTCCACCGGGGCGGCCATCTCGTTCACCGTGGCGATGCCCTGCTCCGGGTACAGGAACAACCACTTCCAGTCGAGTGCGACCACCTCGACCACCAGCGGCTTGGTACCCGGCGCCACGGCACGGGCCTGGTCGATCTGGTCGACCGGCCGGTACGGGTCCAGCTTGTGCGTGCTGGTCCAGGTGACGGCGCCGAGGGCGATGATGATCAGCAGCGGCGCCGACCAGATCAGGAGTTCCAGCACCGTGGAATGGTTCCAGTCCGGGTCGTACTCGGCATGGGCCGCCTTGTTCGACTCGCGGTACTTCCAGGCGAAGGCCAGGATCATGAAGATCACCGGGACGATGATGATCAGCATCAGGACCACGGAAATGATGATCAGGTCGCGCTGCTGCCGGGCGATATCGCCGGAGGGGGAAAGCAGCACGGCGTCGCAGCCCGACAGGATCAGGGCCAGGGCGGGGATCAGCAATCCGCGCAACATCTTCATGGACATTCGCATGATGGGAGCAACCGTGGGGACACGAAAAAATACGCCGAACGGCCCGCGGCCACCATAGGACACTTTGTCCCATGGCCCTGCAAGCCGAGTAGTGCGATCCTTCGCTATCCTGCCATCCACTTCCCCGAGCGGGCCGAATACGATGTCGAGCATTTCACACGCCGATCACACTGCCGCCGAGGGCGCCGAACGCGACGTCCGGCGCCAGCACCAGACCAGCCACGCGTCCGTTGCCCCCGGCGAAATCGCCGTCGGCGTGGTCATCGGCCGCGCCTCGGAGTACTTCGACTTCTTCACGTACGGCATCGCGTCCGTCCTCGTGTTCCCGTCGGTGTTCTTCCCGTTCCTGAGCCCGCTGGACGGCATCCTGCTGGCCTTCACGATCTTCTCGTTCGCGTTCATCGCCCGACCGATCGGCACGACGCTGTTCATGGCGATCCAGCGCAACTGGAGCCGCGGCACGAAGCTTACCGCCGCGCTGTTCCTGCTGGGCACCTCCACGGTGTGCATCGCCTTCCTGCCCGCGAATACCTCGCACGGCTACACAGTGATTGTGGTGCTCTCGGTGTTGCGCTTCTTGCAGGGCATTGCGCTGGGCGGTTCCTGGGACGGCCTCCCCTCCCTGCTCTCGCTCAACGCGCCGAAGCACCGTCGCGGCTGGTACGCCATGCTCGGCCAGTTGGGCGCGCCCACCGGCTTCCTGATCGCCGCCTCCCTCTTCCTGTTCCTCAACACCCAACTGTCCCGCGAGGACTTCCTGGGCTGGGGCTGGCGCTATCCCTTCTTCGTGGCCTTCGCCATCAACGTCGTGGCGCTGTTCGCCCGCCTGCGCCTGGTGGTCACGGAGGAGTACACCCAGTTGCTCGAAGAGGGCCAGCTCGAGCCGATCGGCATCATCGAGATGGTCCGCGCCCAGGGCTACAACCTGTTCATCGGTGCCTTCGCGGCCCTGGCCAGCTACGCCCTGTTCCACATCGTCACGATCTTCCCGTTGTCGTGGATCTCGCTCAATCGCTCGCAGGACATCAACAACGTCCTGATCGTGCAGATCGTGGGCGCGTTCGTGGCGATCCTCGCCACCGTCGCCTCGGGTGTCATCGCCGACAAGGTCGGCCGCCGCAACACCCTCGGTACCATGGCCGTGCTGATCGGGCTGTTCGCCATCGCCTCGCCCTGGCTGCTCGGTGGCGGCAAGCTCGCCCAGGATGCCTTCCTGGTCGTCGGTTTCGCGCTGCTGGGCCTGTCCTACGGCCAGGCCGCCGGCACGGTCACCGCCAACTTCGCCAAGCGCTTCCGCTACACGGGCGCGGCCCTGACCTCCGACTTCGCCTGGCTGGTCGGCGCGGCCTTCGCCCCGCTCGTCGCCCTCGGCCTGTCCATGCGCTTCGGCCTCGGCGCGGTGAGCATGTACCTGCTCTCGGGCGTGGCCTGCACGCTGCTCGCCCTGCGCATCAACAAGGCGCTCGAGACGGACCGGAACAAGGCCTGACGACATCGTGTAGGAGCCGCTATAGCGGCTCCTACAACAGTCCATGCTTCGGAAGAATAGCCGCCCGATCTCCGGCGGCACGGGCCGGGGCCGGGCGTTACCCTAACGCCATGCTCTTCGACCTCCCCGACCACGACACCCTCTACCGGGCCCTCCTGGACCGCGATCCGGCCTACGACGGGCACGTGTTCGTCGGCGTCACCAGCACAGGGGTGTTTTGTCGGCTGACTTGCCCCGCGCGGAAGCCGAAGCTCGAGAACACCCGGTTCTTCGATTCCGTGGCTGGCTGTTTCGAGGCCGGCTTCCGGCCCTGCCTTCGCTGCCGTCCCCTCGACCCCGTCGGGCAGCGCGAGCCGATGGTTTCGGCGCTGCTCCGCCGCCTCGAGGATGAGCCGGAACGAATCTGGTCGGAGGACGACCTTGTTGGCCTGGGCTACGACCCGTCCACGGTCCGGCGGAGCTTCAAGCGCCATCTCGGCCTCACCTTCCTCGATATGGCGCGCCTGCGCCGGGCCGGCCGCGGCATGGACCGGCTCGCCGCCGGCGCCAGCGTCATCGACGCGCAGCAGGCCGCGGGTTACGACTCCGGCAGCGGCTTCCGCGAGGCGATCGTCAAGCTGCTGGGGGACTGCCCCGCCGAATTGCGCGGTCGCGAGTGGCTGAAGGCGGACTGGATCGACACGCCCATCGGCAGCATGCTCGCCGTCGGCGACTCGCAGGCGCTGCACCTGCTGGAATTCTTCGACCGCACGGCCTTGCCGAACGAGCTGAAGCGCCTCCGCGTGACGACGCGGTCCACGATCACCTTCGGGCGGACGCCTGCCATCGAGCGGATCGAGTCTGAGTTGCGCGAGTACTTCGCCGGCGCACGGCGGACATTCGAGACGCCGCTGGCCATGCACGGCTCACCCTTCACGCGCACGGTGTGGGATGAACTGATGGCGATCCCGCCGGGCACGACGCGGAGCTATTCGGAGATCGCCGCGTCAGCCGGGCGGCACACGGCGGTGCGAGCCGTGGCCAGGGCCAACGGCGCGAACCAGATCGCGATCGTGATTCCCTGCCACCGCGTGATCGGGGCGGACGGCTCGTTGACCGGCTACGGCGGTGGGCTGTGGCGCAAGGACTGGTTGCTGCGGCACGAGCGGAAGTTGCTGCCAGGTTGAATCGCCGACGGGGTCGGCTCCCACCGAGCAAGCCGCGGCCAGTTCACCGGCGAATCCGCGCTGCGACTCCCTTGCTTGGTGGGAGCCGACCCTGTCGGCGATACAGGTCGCCTCAGCCCAGCACAGGGTAGGGGCCGTTGTCGAAGACGGTGTCGTGGTAGCCCTTCACGCCCACCGCGTGCGCCATCTCGCTGCGGAAATCTTCACCGCGACGCAGGCACTCCAGCACGAAGGCGAAGTCGCGCTTCGGCCGCCAGCCCAGGTCGCGTGTGGCGCGGCTGCTGTCGTAGACGCGGTCCAGCGACGGCAGCAACTTCCAGCCACGCGCCGCGTAAAGCGCATCGACCTCCGGGAACAACCGCCGCACGACGGCGGCGGCGTCGCCACGCAGCGCGGCAACGTCGCCGCGAGAGAACGGTGTCGTGGCGGAGACGATGTAACGTCCAAAGCCCAGCGACGGCGCGCGTTCCAACGCCATCAGGTGAGCCTCGACGACGTCCTCGATGTCGGCACGTCGATACAGCAGCTCGTTGGCCTGCATGTTCGCCGTGTCATAAGCCGAGCGGACATGCGCGTTGTCGTCGTCCTCGGGGAAGAACCGCGAGGTACGCAACACCAGCACCGGCAGCGTGTCCTTTCGAGCGACGAGCTCGCACATCCCTTCCGCCGCAATCTTCGTCGCGCCGTAGATGTTCTTGGGCACCGGCGGCACGTCCTCGTCGATCCAGGCGGCCGGCTCGCCCGGTGCGGGCGACAGCGCCGCGCCGAACGCGCTGGTCGTGCTGGTGAAGACGAAGGAGCGCACCCCGTGCGCCACAGCGGCCTCCAGGAGCGCCACGGTACCGCCCACGTTGGTGTCGACGAACGAGCGCTTCGAGTGCGTCGCTACGTGCGGCTTGTGCAGCGTGGCGCTGTGGATCACCTGTGTGATTCCCGACATGGCGTCGCGCACGAAGGCCTCGTCGGCGATCGAGCCGACGACATCCGTATGGGCCGAAGGCTTGATATCGAGGCCGCGCACCTCGCGACCGTCGGCGCGCAGGCGGCGGACCAGCGCCTCGCCGAGGTGGCCCGCGCTACCGGTGACGAGGACGGTCATCGCATCCTTCCCTTACCAGATGAGATCGTCGGGCACGACGAACTGCTTGTAGTAATCGTCGACGTCTTCCTCGGACGGCGCGGCATCGCCTTCCTTGCGCCCGTGATCGAGCACGATCGTCTCCGGCGAGCGCGCGTGGATCTTGTCCGCCGGCATGCGGGGGATGAGTTCGTAGCCGTCGCCGAGGCGCGCGATCACGAGGGCGCCGGAAGCCAGTTGGTCACGCAATGCCTCGCTCACGAAGATGCTGGCGATCTTCTCGCCGTCGGGAAAGCGGTAGGCGATGTCGCCCTCGCGCTTCACCCGCGTGGTCTCCACGATCTGGCGCACCTGCGCGCGGACTTCGCGAGCGCGGGCCTCGGCGTTACGCTCCGCGGCCAGTGCGCGGTCGCGCTCGGCGCGCTCGGCCTGCAATTTGCGCGCATCCACCTGTTCCTCGGCGGAGGGCGCCGGCGCCTTGCCCTGGCGTTGCTTCGCCTGGTCGCGCACGATCTTGGCCGCCTTGTCCTTCTTGACCAGGCCGGCCTTGAGCAATTGTTCCTGCAACGGATTGCGCATGGACGGGTACTTCTTGCTTGCGAAGGTCTCGATTCTAACGCCGAAGGGTTGGTTACATCGCGTTACGTGCCTAGGCTTGGTGGCCTCCACGGAGGTAGAACCATGCACGCCCGATCCCTTTTGCGCCATGCGCGCCTGGCCCTCGCGCTGACCGCGCTCTCGGCCACCCCCGCCTTCGCCGCCGACGGCTTGCCGCCGCGCAGCGCCTGGAAGGCCAGCAGCTCCTCCGAGCAGGTGCCCGCGCTGGCGCCCGCCCATGCCATCGACGCCGATGAGACCACCCGTTGGGGCGGGGGCTTCAGCCCCGGCCAGTGGTTCCAGGTGGACCTGGGCAAGGTGGCGAAGGTCGGTGGCGTGCGGATCCACTGGGACAGCGGGTTCGCCGCGGCGTATTCCGTCCAGGCGTCCGTCGACGGCAAGGACTTCCATCCCGTCTATTCCGTGACGGATTCCCCCGGCGGCACTGAATACCTGGTTTTCCCCGCCACCGAGGCGCGCTACCTGCGGCTCGCCGCCCCGGCGCGAACGGCGGATTGGGGCGTGTCGGTGTTCGAGTTCGAGCCTTTCGCCGCCGCCGATGCCGCACGCCTTGCCGGGCTCGGCGGCAAGGGCGACGGCGCGTCGCTATGGGCCGACGGCGACGCCCGGGACATCGTGGGCAAGGGACCCGGCGGACGGCGGCAACTGGATATCACCCTCCCCCGGCCGCTGGACATCGCGGGTATCGAGGTGACCTGGGCCGGCCCGCGCGACGGGGCCACGCTCGAGGCCCGCGACGCGAAGGGCCGATGGAGCGAGGTCGACAGCGATCCGGGCAGCCTCGGCGACACCTCGTACCTCGCCGCCCGCAAGGCGAGCGACATGACCGCGCTGCGCCTCGTCGTCGGCATGAAGGACGGGGCGGCGCCCCGTATCAAGCGCCTGCGCTTCCTGGGCCCACTGCGCGCGATGACGGCCATGAAGCGCTACCAGATCGCGGCCTCGCGGGCGAACGCGCCGCTGTTCCCCTCCTCCCTGCACATGCAACAGGTGTACTGGACGGCCGTCGGCGTACCCGCCGGTCTGCAGAAGTCCATCTTCGACGAGTACGGCAACATCGAGCCCTTCAAGGGCGGCCCGCAGGTGCAGGCCATCTGGCGCGACGCCTCCGGTCGCGCCGCCGTGTCCGATAACACACAGCGCACGCACGCGTTGCGCGACGGATGGAAGCCGATGCCGTCGATGGGCTGGACGGTACAGCCGGGTCTTGCCATGAACAGCGAGGCGATCGCGGTGCAAGGCAACGGCCAGCCGGTCGTCCTGCTGCGCCATCGCCTGCGCAATGAAGGAAGCGCGTCCGTGGACGGCACGCTGTCCCTCGTCGTGCGGCCGATCCAGGTCAATCCGCCCTGGCAGAACGGCGGGGCATCACCCATCCACGACATCGCCATCGTGGGCGATGCGGCGCGCACGGACGTGCGCGTTGAAGGCCGCACGCTACTGTCATCGTTGACGCCGGTGGACGCCGCCGGTGCCGCGCCGTTCGGCGCGCATGGTGAAACGGAAATCACCGCGCAGGTCGCCGCGGGCACCGTGCCCTCCACGCGCGAGGCGCATGACGACGACGGCCTCGCCGCCGGCGTCCTGGACTATCGCGTGCACCTCGCTCCCGGCGAACAGCGCGATGTGGTCGTCGCCTTTCCACTCGGCAACGCCCCCGCGGACACGAACGGTCGCCTGCCCGAGCCTCCGGCCATCGACCGCGCCGCGCTGGCTGCGGACCGCTACGAAACGATCGCCGCACAGGTCTCCGCCGAGTGGCAGAAGCGCCTCGGCGGCGTGGGCATCTCGCTGCCGGACGCGTCGCTCGTGGACATCCTGCGCTCGCAGGCCGCGTACATGCTGGTGAACCAGACCGGCCACGCCATGCAGGCGGGACCGCGCAACTACAACCGCTCGTTCATCCGCGACGGTGCCGCGACGGCGTCGATCCTCCTGCGCATGGGCGAAGTGAAGACGGCGCGCGATTACCTCGACTGGTACGCCGCGCATGCGGTGCACGAGAATGGCCTCGTTTCTCCCATCCTCAATGCCGACGGCAGCGTGAATCGCGGCTTCGGGTCGGACATCGAATACGACAGCCAGGGCGAATTCATCAACCTCGTCGCCGACGTCGCGCGTTTCGGCGGCGGACCCAACAGCGTGCGCGACTACCTGCCCAAGGTACGCGCGGCCATGCACTTCATGCAGGAGCTGCGTGAGCGCACGATGGTGCCGGGCTATCTGTCGGACCGGCCCGCGCCGGAACGCTTCCACGGCATCATTGCGCCGTCGATCAGCCACGAGGGCTACTCCAGCCCGACGCACAGCTACTGGGACGACTACTGGGCGCTGAAGGGCTGGCACGACGGCGCCTGGCTGGCGGCGCAGTGGGGCGACGAAAAGCTCGCCGCTTACGCGCGCGAGCAGTACGCGGCGCTGCGCGAATCGATGCGCCAGTCGATACGGGCGACGATGGCCTGGAAGGGCACCGACGTCATCCCCGCCGCCGCCGACCTCGGCGACGGCGATCCCACCAGTGTCTCCATCGGCCTCGATCCGGCCGGGCAGATGGACATCCTGCCGCACGACGCCCTGGTGAGAACGTTCGACCGCTACCTCGCCGACGTGCGCAAGCGCGAGCGGCCCGGCGAGCTATACGCGTACACGCCTTACGAGCTGCGCAACGTGCTGACCTACGTGCACCTGAACCGCCCGGGCGATGCCGCCGAACTGCTCGCCGACGTCGTGCGCGACCGCCGGCCGCCGGAATGGAACATGTGGGCCGAGGTGGTGCACTCCCGCCTGCGCCACCCAGGCTACCTCGGGGACATGCCGCATACGTGGATCGGCTCGGAGTACGCGCGGACGATCTTCGGCATGTTGATGCGCGAGGCCGACGACGGTCTGTACCTGCTGCCCGGCACGCCGCCGTCCTGGGTGGCCGGCAAGGGCCTGTCCGTCACGCGCCTGCCAGTCGCGTATGGGTCGCTGAGCATGAGCGCGCGACGCGACGGGAACCGGTTGACGGTGACGCTGGACAAAGGCATCCGCTCCGACACGCCGGTACGCGTTTTCTGGCCGGATCGCGTACGGCCTCGGAAGGTCACGGTGGACGGCAAGGCGGTCGCGACGGGGGACGCCGACGGCGTAAAGCTGCCAGGGCCGTTCCGAACGCTGGTGGCCGAATACTGACCGTTCCAATGTGGGAAGCTCCGCCCTCCTCTTCGCTACTAGCGGATGTTCAGTGCGCGGAGCTTCGCCACCAGCATCGACGCCATCCGCTTCGCCGGGTAACCCCGCGCATCCGCCGTGTAACGCAGGAGTCCCACGGCCAGCGTCTCGTCGTTGGCCGTACCCTCGACCCGCCAGCGCAACACGCCATGGGCGACACCCGTCGAACGGTCGAGGGTCAGGCGCAGCGGCAGGATGACGAGTCGATGAGTCGCGCCGACGGCCTGCTCCTCGGGGCGATGGGCTTCCAGAAGCTCACGCTCCGGCAACGCCGTGCGGCGACTGAGCCCTTCGCTGCCGGCCAACGTCACCTCGACGGCAAGGCGATGTCGATGCACGAGCGCATCGACATCGGCCACGACCGTCTCGGTCTTCTCCGCACTGAAACGCTCCGCGAGTGCCTTGTCGAGCAGGCGGGCATCGCGGTGCAGGCGCTCAGAGCCGAGCGAATGCAGGGGCGCGAGGGAGTACACCTGCAGTTTTCCAACGGCGATGGCGCCGCCTGCATCGACACGTTTCCCCACACTTGCGACCGACGCACAGCTCGCGAGTGCGACGGCGAGCGAAGCCGTGGCAATACGTGGAAGCCGTGCGAGGTAATCTGTGCGCACGCGCCTGTCGCTCACATGAAGTTGACCAGCACCGTGACCGGGCGCCGAAAGCGTCCTCCGCGCACCGTCGGCTTCGTCTCACGGAGACGCACGTTGAAGACGAAGTCTTCGCCGGTGCCCAGTGCGTTGAAGCGCGCCTCCTCGCCGGGACGGATAGTCTTACGACTACCGTCGCCGATTTCCAATCCCACGTTCTCCGGGGCATCGGTACCTTTGAGCGAAAAGACTTCAGCGTTATCCGAGTCGGCGTCGGCCTGCGTGCCAAACGTAAAGCTGGCGACCATGCCGACCGGCTCCTGGCATTCCTCCACCGTCAGGCGAAATTCCTTCCACGGTGTCGCGCGATCGGGCGTCGCGAAGTTGGCCACGCTGTAATCGCCAACCTGTACTTCCTGATTGAGGCTTTCGGTCGAAATGCTGCACGAAGGGCGAACGAAAGCCAACTCGTAGATCGTCATGTGGCGGAAAGGCGCCGTCCGCCTGCCACCCGGCTCGTACGTCCATTGCTCGGCGATTTTGCGCGCATCCACCTGTCCGAATTCGATGGGGCCCGACATGCGCTTGATGCGATAGCCGATGTTGGCATGGTTGCTGCGGACCGGGTCACCCATGTTGAAGCTGCGCTCGTAGCGGTGCGGGAAAGGGAACGTCCTTTGTTCAAGGAGCTCCTCGATGTAGAGCTCCAGACCGAACCCCGATGGCTTTCCGCCGACGGTCAAAGGAATCAGCGACTGGACCTGGGGCACCGTGTAGTCGCCTTCGAACGTGCCTACGCCCTGCATGCAGGTGGCCAGGATGTTTCCATCGCCGTGCGCTTTTTCATCGCGCACGATCGTGCCCTCGGCCATGTCGTTCGTTACGACCACCTGCGCCGTCTGACCGATCTGGTAGATACCGTCAGCGATATAGAAGCAGCCGTTGTCGTCGGCCGATGCCACTCCCCATGGCCCCCATGCACAGAGGGCCAGAGCCCATAGTGTCCGGGGTCGTGTTGCTGCGTGGAAGATTTTCATGCGTTACCTCTTTCCATAGATGTAACGCGTCGAGTTCATCACGACGGTCGCCTGCGCGGCGCAGGAAGCGGCCAGCGCGAGGGCGACAGCCAGGGCGTATGCGCCTGGGCCGGCTTTGCGGATCGTACCTTGCATGGTTCGCAGTGTCCTTGGCGAGGAGATCGGTCGCCGGCCCATGCCGGCGACCGGGTTTCCTTACGGTGCTTCGTAGCGGATGGAATAGACCACGGAGCTGTTTGCGTCACCGGCGGTGATGTTGCCGGTGCGCTCGAACGCCGCGGAGTGCGCGATCACGGCCTGGTTGTCGGCGACCGTTTCCTTGATCACGCTCTGGTTCGGGCTCCAGACGTCGATCGGCTCGCCGGACTTGTTGAAGAGACGGATCTGTACGCCCTGCGCGGTGCCCGAGGTAACGAGCGCGCCGGTGATGGGGTCGACGGTCGCGCCCGGCTCGAATGCCGCCCACACCAGGGTGCCGTTGGTGCAGGTGGTTTCGCCGGCCTGTCCCACGTAAATCTTGAAGCCGGTATTGCCCGCGTGGCTGCCCACCGTGGGGAAATCGCCGGCGTTCACGCCGTCGATCGGCACGGTGAAGTCGGGATTGCCCGTGCCGGGTTCGCCACCGCTGACGGTGCAGGTGACGTTGCTGATGGAACCGGTGAACGTGATCGTGCCGGTGGAAGCGAAGGCGGCCGGAGCCGCCAGCCCTGCGATGAGCAGGGCCGAAGAGATTACCTTGAGGTTCATCCGATTAACCTTGTTACGTTCTTAGAAGCAACGACCCATCGGGCCGTCGGCCTGGGGAGGCACGGGGCCTTCCCCCGTGCTCGCGCAGCCGAGTGCTCGACGACGCGAGCGACAAGGATTCTGTCGGATTTGGCTTACAAGCCATATGGAAGTTTGCTCAAAAATCGGACTTCTTTTCAGAAGTCCGATCTCGCTCGCAGTTTGCGAAAGCGTGCCGTGTTCTCGCGACCCGCCGTCGACGGATGTGCTAGTCCATCACTGGCCGATGTCACGCAACGGCTTGCCGCTCATGAGGTTGCGCTCGATCTGTTCGAGGGTGACGTTCTTCGTTTCCGGGACGAGCCAGAACGTGAGTCCGATGAACACGGCGTTGAACGCGGCATAGAGCCAGAACGTGTGTGCGTTGCCAAAGCCGTTGAGCAGGCTGAGGAACGTGGCGCCCACGATCATGTTCATGATCCAGTTCGTGAACGTGGAGCACGCGATGCCGAAGTCGCGTCCCTTGAGCGGCTGCACTTCCGCGCAGAGGGCCCAGATCAACGGACCGGCGGACATCGCGAACCCGACGATGAAGAAGAGCAGCATCGCCACGGTGAGCAACTGCTCGGCATGCGAAGTGATGCCCAGGCTCATCATCGTGCCCACGGCCCCAAGGCCGATGGTCATCATGACGAAACCGGCATAGAGGATCGGCTTGCGCCCGAGGCGATCGACGAAGGCGAGCGCGATCACCGTCGCGAGCATGTTCGTGAGGCCTACCACGGCGGTGAACCACATCTGCGCATGCGTGTCGTAGCCCATCTCCTTGAAGATGCGCGGCGCGTAGTACATGACGACGTTGATGCCGGTGAGCTGCTGCATCACCTGCAGCAGGACGCCGAGGCCGACCGAGCGGCGGAAGTTCGGGTTCTCCCGGAACATGCTCCAGCCGTGCTGGCGCGTCTTCAGTTGTTCGTCGATGTCGGCCATCTCCCGCCGCACCACCGCCTCGTCACCACGCAGCTTCGTCAATACGACTTGGGCATCCTGTCGCCGGCCCACCAGCAGGAGCCAGCGCGGGCTGTCGGGAAGGAAGAACAGACCGATGAGGAAGAGGACACCCGGGGCGGCGATGATGCCCAGCATCCAGCGCCAGTTGCCGCTGCTGCTGAAGGCGGTGTCGGAGAGGAAGGCCAGGAGGATGCCGGTGGTGATCATCAGCTGGTAGGTCGAGATCATCGCGCCACGGATGCGTTCCGGCGCCACCTCGGCGAGGTACAGGGGCGCGGTGAACGCGGCGATGCCGATGGCGAGGCCAAGCACGAAGCGCGCGAGGATCAGCGTGGTCGCGGTGCCGGCTACCGCGCAAAACAGCGAACCGGCGACGAACAAGACACCCGCGAGTATCAAGGAGCGCTTCCGACCCAGGGCGGCCGACATCCAGCCCGCCCCGACGGATCCCGCCGCGGCACCCGCCATCATCGCGCTGACGATCCATTCGATGACGCTGTCGGAAACCTTGAACTCGGCCTGGATGAATTGCGTCGCGCCGGAAATGACGCCGACGTCGAGTCCGAACATGAGGCCTGCCAGCGCGGCGAGGATGCAGGTGGTGACGATGGCCGCCTTGGGATGGGCGACGTGTGGTTCTTGGTTGGCTACATCCATCGAAGATTCCTGGCGTGAACGTGCCCGGCATTGGATGCCGCGACACGTATTGAAGTTGTGATCACGTTATTACCCCTCACCCGAAGCCCAGGGATCGTAGCTCCCAAAGTACCAAAGGTGCCCCTGCGGA
The DNA here is from genome assembly GCF_050273135.1 of Luteibacter sp. NPDC031894. NCBI lineage: Bacteria > Pseudomonadati > Pseudomonadota > Gammaproteobacteria > Lysobacterales > Rhodanobacteraceae > Luteibacter > Luteibacter sp. NPDC031894. The sequence goes on from NZ_JBNNMV010000002.1 coordinate 462,760, forward strand.
TCGCGCGCCGAATAGCCCGCGCCTCCATATTCTTTCTCCTCGTAATCTTCCACGATGGTGGCGCCGGCATTCCTCGCCCTTTCGTAATGCGCGCGGACATCCTTGACGACCACGCAGGCACACTGCGTCTCCCGCCCGCCAACGTCATCGGGCTGCACCATGTGCTGGCTGAAGGCCGTGTCGTTGCGCACGGAACCGAGCATGACCATGCCGCCCCCGTAGGTCAGCTGCGCGTGGTCCACCATGCGCGGATCTTCCGCGTTCGTGTAAACGGCCTGCCGCTCGAAGCCGAAGGCCGTGCAGAGGAAGTCGATCGCCTCGAGGGCGTGTGTGTAGCGCAGGCAGGGAATGATCGTGCTCGTCATCGTCAAGGCCTCCCAGTCGAACCCCTACGTTACGCCCGAACACATCCCGTGGACACTCCCGCGACTAGGTTCCGTGGCCTGTCCCACGATGGAGGCCGCCCATGAGCGAGGAAACGTCGGTCGCCGACGCCCGTCACGCCGAGGTCTGGCGCGCGATCGAGCGCCAGTTGCGGATGGGCGCGGCAGAGGATCCCGGCGCCGTGTCCGACGACGCACTGCGCGAGATCCGCCAGAAGGCGAACATCCCCGAGGAAGCGTGCGCCGAGGCCGTCGCCTGGGCGGAGCGCGTCGGCTTCGTCACGCGAGGCTACGGTGGCGGCGAACTCACCTTGACCCGCAAGGGCCTGGAGCACCTGCGCGAGCACTGAGCGGCCGCTACTCCTGCGCACCCACCACCAGCGTGCGCGCGTCCGTGCGGCCCTGCTCGTCCACGACTCGCACGAGGAAGCGGCCCGTGTGTTCCGGTGCCCACATCAGGGGCTGACCGTTGGCGGCACTGCCCAGGTAGGCATCGTCGACGAACCAGTACAGGGTGCGCGAGACGGCATCGGCCGTGGCGGCGAAGGCGATGCGCTCGGCACCCAGCCGCGACACGCGGATCTGGTAACTGCTGCCCTTCAGCGGTGACGTGATCCGTGGCGGGTCGCCGGGTGGCTGGCCGCCGCCCTGGCAGTCTGGCAGCGCGGGCGGGGTACGCCGCGGCATGCCCGCCTGCGCGAAGACCCTTGCCAGGTCCGACGGCCAGTATTCGAATACCTCGACCCGGGTACGCGTCGGATCGTACGGGGGACATGCCGGCCTGCCCGTCGCGATGTCGACGACCACCGGCCGGTGCACGTTGCTCACGCGTATCGGGGACTTCCCGGGGATGAACCAGGTGCTGCCGACCTGCGGGCACCAGGCGTTCGGGAGGTCGCCGCTGGCGAGGCAGACGGGCACCCGCCGAAGGTTGGGCGGGTTGCGGCGGACCGGTTCCGCCAGCCCGGGCCGCTCGGCACGCAACGCGTCGGCGATGCGGAAGAACAGCGGCGCCGCGGCATCGATCCCCACGAAGGCGGGATTGCCCGCGCCGTCGAAATTGCCGATCCATACCACGAGCACATAAGGGCCGAAGCTACCGGCTGTCCACGCGTCGCGAAAACTCCACGACGTTCCCGTTTTCCAGTACACCGGCAGGCGCGAGGATTGCGCCGCCACGGCATCGTCGGGCCGCGGATTCTGCCGCAGCATGTCCATGACCAAGAAGCTCGCCTCCTCGCTCAACAGACGCGTGCCCTTGGTCTTGGGCGCGGTATCCAGCAGTCGCAGTGGCCGCAGTTCGCCACGATTCGCGAGCATGGCGTACAGGTCCGCCAGTTCCTGCATCGTGACTTCACCGCCCCCGAGCACCAGGGCCAGGCCGTAATGCTGTTCGCTCGCCATGCGCGAGATGCCGGCGTCGCGGAGGAACTGGTAGAGGTTGGGCGAGGCGAGTTTTGCGGCGATCTGAACGGCGGGGATGTTGCGGCTGCGAACAAGCGCCTGCGTCGCCGTCACGGGGCCGAGGAAATGCCCGTCGAAGTTTTCGGGCGTGTAGGGGCCGAAGGCGGACGGCACGTCGCGCAGCACGGTTTCCGGATGCAGCAAGCCCTGGTCGAAGCCGAGCCCATAGATAAAAGGCTTGAGCGTGGAGCCCGGCGAACGTTTCGCCTGCGTGCCGTTCACCTGTCCCTGGATCGAGGCGTCGAAGTAATCCGCTGAACCGACCATGGCCTTCACGCCCATGTCGCGCGTATCGACGAGAATCGCCGCCGCGTTGCGGATCCCTCTTTCGCCACCGCGCTCCACGTATTGGCGTACCTGTCGCTCCAGGCTGTGCTGCAGCCCCAGGTCGAGTGTCGTCGCGACGCGCATGTCGTCGTCGCCGTCGAGCCGACGCTCCGCCAATACCTGTTCGACGAAATGCGGCGCTTCGAACGGCAGTCGCGACAGCGGGCGGAGACGCAACGGCAGGTCGAACAGCGGGCGTGCCGAGGCGTCGTCCGGATGGCCGGCGATCCAGCGGGCGAACAGGCGATCGCGCGACGACTTGAGCGACGTATCGATCACGGCCGCGCCACCCATCCTGCCGGGCAAGCCGCGCCCCGGTTCCTGCGGGATCACGGCAAGCGTCAGCGCCTCGGGAAGGCTGAGGCGTGCCGGCGCCTTGCCGAAATACGCGAGGCTCGCGGCGCCCACGCCTTCCACGTTGCGGCCGAACGGGGCGGCGTTGAGGTAGGCCTCGAGGATGTCGTGCTTCGAATGGAAGAGCTCCAGCTGCAACGCACGGGCCGCCTGCACCAGCTTTCCGCCGGGGCTGCGGGTGTCGAGGCGCCACATCAGGCGGGCGAGCTGCATGGTGATGGTCGAGCCGCCCTGAGGATGACGTCCCCGCACATAGGTCATCCATGCGCCGCGCAGCAGCCCCCAGGCGCTGACGCCCGGATGCCAACGGAACCAGCGGTCCTCGTGCAGCAGCACCGCGTCGACCATCGCGGGCGAGATGTCCTCGAGCGGTACCCACAACCGATAGCGCTGGTCGCTGGCGAGCGTGAGGCGCAGGAGGTGGCCCTTGGCGTCGTACACCGCCGTCGATGACGGGAACGACGCGCGCAGCGGATCGTGCGGCCAGAGCCGGCATCCGAGCAGGATGCCGGCGCCCAGCAAGAGCGCCGCCAGTACGTTGTGCCAGCGGGGCAGGCGACGGCGAATCGCGGGAAGCGCTCTGGCGCGCGAAGGGGCCTTGCGGCGAACCCGTTCGCGCGCCAGCGCGCTTCCCACAGAGGCTCGCCTAGCCAAGGTACGCGATCATGGTTTGCGCTCCACCTTGATCGTTCCGCCACCCGGCGCGCGTGCCTGCACGGTCCTGTCGTACAGCGATTGGGCGAGCGCGGGCGGCACGACGAAGGTGCCCGCGTTCGTCGCCTTGATGCGGTAGACGAACTCCTGCACGTCGTCGCTCGCGTAGCCATACACGACCACGCGATCCTCGCGCACGTCCGCGTACTCGGGCTTCCAGGTGGATTCCGGATTGCCGATGGGCGAACGCCAGGCCGGTGTATCGTCGGCGTCGGCACCCGCGTCGCCCTCGCCTCCGCCCTCATCCGTCGCGTCGCCGCTTTCGCCAGCGGATGTGTCGGATGCGTCCGATGCCTCGGCGGTCGGCGCGGCGGTAACCGGTGTCGTGTCGAGGACCGGCTCGAAGCCGCCCGGCAGCAGGTCGACGATCGCGACATCGGCGACGCCGCCGGCCTTCGTGGCGCGTATCCGCACGTGGACGTCGATTTCGTCGCCGGCACCGACCGTATCGATCGCCTTGCCCTGCAGATCCGTGTAGGAGCGGGTGATCTCGAGCCCGTCCTTGCGCGTTTCGGTGGAGGGCTTGCGGTCAAAACCGGTCTGGGCCACGCCGTACCACGCCGTCGTGTCGGCATCGTTCACGAGCCGCAGGCGTTGCGTGCCCGCGGACCAGCGTCCGTCGAGGATCGAGCCCTTCGCGGTACCGATCGGCGTGACCGTGCCATTGGCTGCCACGGCGCCGATCGACAGCTTGGCCGGATCACCGCCACCCTTCGCCCACGCGTCCAGGGCCAGGATGATCATGCCGGACGACAAGGTGTTGTAGTGGCCCTTGCCGAGCGGTCGCACGAGGTTCTCCACGGTTTCCGGCGGCAGGGCCTGCGCCAGCTCCGGGAAGTGCTTCGCCAGGAGGTACAGGACGGACGCGTCCCGGATCGGCGCATCGTAGTAATCGAGGTATGCATAAGCTTCGTCGGCCGGCGCACGCGTGAGCAGCTTGCGCGGGCCCGCGATGAGGTCGCCGGCCAGCTTGTCCTGGTGCAACAGTTTGTACGAGGCAGCCAGCCACGCCGCGGCGAGGTCGGTCTTCCAGTCCTTCGGATGCACCTCTTGCAGGCGCCGCTGCACCGAAGCCAGGTCGTTGGTGGTGACATTGCCCTGGCGGGTGAGCAGGTAGATCGCATACGCGCGCTGGCGCATGTCCGCCAGCGAATCACCGCTGTCGTCGGCGGCGATCTGTCGCAGGGCGGTGTCCGCCGCGGTCAGCATGTCGCGCGGCACGGCCACGCCGCGATCGCCCGCCTCCACCAGGTAATGCACGGCGTAGTCGGTAGCGAAGGCATGCGTGTCGGGCGTCGCCGTCCAGAGGCCAAAGCCGCCTTGCCCGTTCTGCCGCGCGCGCAAGGTGTCGAACAACGCTGCGACGGGATCGGCCGGAGGCGCGTCCCCGTCCTGCATGCGAGCCGGCTTCACGTCGCCGAATTCCGGACGCTTGCCGAGCACGAGCGCCGGCATCGCCGCGCTGATCACCTGCTCCGTGCAGTAGTGCGGGAAGTCCACGAGGTAGGCGGCCAATCCACGCGCCAGCACCGCCGGCACCGTCGAAAACGCTGCGTCCCGCGTGGCGTATTCGTCGTGCATGTCGCGCAAGCCCTGCACGTCGCCGCGAGAGTGGGCAGCGACATGACCGAAGGCCAGGTCGGTGCTCATGGGCGACGCCGGACGGACGGACAGGTCCACAGCTTGCCTTGCCGACTTCCCGCCATAGCTCGCGGTGAACGCCATGTTGCCGGAGCCGAGTTTTTCGGTTGCGCGCACGCGGAAGATCGCCGCGCCTTCGCGCATTTCGCCGAGGCTGAGCGTCTTCGTCGTATCGCCGACGACCTGGAGCTGCGGACCTGGCTTCAGGCTCACCGCGACGGGCACGTCCTTGCCGCCCAGGCCGGTGAGATTGTTGGCGACGCCGACGCTGATCTCCGCTTCGTCGCCCGGCGCCAGCGTGGTCGGGACGTTCGGGGACAGGACGAAATCGCCACGCACGGTCGTGGCGCCTTCGAAGGTACCCATGTGTTCGGGCGACACGGCCACCGCCATCACGCGGAGCTTGCCGTTGAAGTAGTCGGGCACCTTGTAGGTGAGGTCGCGCGAGCCGTCCACGTCGACGATGCCCGACCAGTACGCCACCGGTTTGTCGCGCTTGCGCCGGAACGGATTCAGCTGGCGCCCGATGGCGCCTTCGGCATCGCCGCCGGGCGCGGCCATGCCCATAAGTTTCTGGAAGTCCGGGATGATCAGGTCGAGGATCTGCGACGTCGACACCTCGAGCATGCGCTTGCGGAAGAAGTACTCGAGCGGATCGCCGAGCTTGTAGCGGGCGGCCTGGAGGATGCCTTCGTCGACGGCGAACACGACCGCCCGGGTGGGCGTGGACGAGGTGACGCGGAAGGTGATCGTGTCCCCCGGCTTCACCAGGGCAGGCGATTCCACGGCGATCGCGTTGCGTCGCGCATCCATGTTGACCGAGAAGGGCACCACGCCGAAGGACAGCGGACTCATGAAGATCTCGTCCGACGACGGATCCCTCACGTACTGCACGTTGATGTACCCGTTGCCTTCGAAGCCGGCCGGCACGGTGATGTGCTGCACCGAGCTGGTCGTGTCGGCATGGAACCAGGCGTGCGCGTAGACCTTGTCGCGCTCGATCGTGATCAGGCCGCTGCCGGCATACGGGGCGCGGATGGCGACATCGACCGCCTCACCGGGCGCATAGTCCTTCTTCGACAGGGTGAGCTGCAGCTCCGCATTGCGCTCGAGCGAGCGCGATACGTTGCCATCGCCCGCCACCGACCAGGCCACGCGGTTCACTTCCTTCCCGTCCGCATTCTTCACGACGAGCGCGAAATTGCCGGGTTTGTCCGTGGGCAGGGGCACATCGAGCCCGCTCGCGGGAATCGTCAGCGGCACTTCCGAAAGGGTCGATTCGCGCGCCTTCGATTCGTACTTGAATACCCCGGAGTCCTGCTTCGTGAGGACCGATACGAAACGCGTCTCCACGATGGCTTGTTTGAGCCCCTTGAGCTCGATGCGCTTCGCGTTCGGGTCGATGGCCACGAGGTTGACGGTGCGCTTCGCGTCGCGGCTCACATAGTCCAGGTTGTCCACGGCCTTGTAGCCGACCAGCCAGTCGTTGGACGACACCATGCCCTGCGTGGCGGCCGCGACGCTGCGCCCGCCTTCGGCCTCGTAGGCCTTGGCGAGGAAGTAGAGCTGGTATGTGGCGTCGGCGTAGCGGGTAAGGTCCAACGCGAACTCGGCATGGCCTTTGTCATCCGTCTTCGCGTCGGCGAGCTTCTCCTCGAAGCCCTCCTTCGCGCGGCGGATGTCGTAGAAGCGGTAGTCCTTGAAGCTGGGGAAGCTTGGGAAGGCGGGACGCAGGGTCAGTGATCCTTCCACGCGCCGCGCCGCCGCCGGCGTGCCGAACAGGTTCTGCACGTCCACCAGCGCCTTCAGTTGCGCAGGCTTCACCCAGCCCTCCGCCACGGCGGCGGACAAGGTGGCGGAGACCTTCATCCGGTCGGGCTGGAACTCCTTCACTTGCACCGTCGCGCTGCCGATCTGGGAGTACGGCTTGCCGTCCTTGGCGATGTAGAGATTCACCGTCCAGTTGCCGGTCGGCGACGTCTCGGCCGTCTCGTGGTCCAGTTCGGCGAAGCCGGCGGTATCCATCGACACCACCTGCTGTCGCACGGTGGTCCCGCGCGGATCCACTACCTCGGCAATCAGCGGCATGCCCGCGACGCTACGCGTCCAGCTGCTGGCGCGCACGATCATGCCGATGTGGAAGCGATCGCCGGGCCGATAGATGCCTCGATCCGAGAACAGGTAAGCGGAGAGCTGACCCTGGCTGTGCGCGTTCGGCTCGCCGCCGATATTGAAGCGCGAGAAGTCGAGGGAACGGTCGTATGAGCCGACCGGCAGGAACGAAAGGTCCTCGCCCTGGCGCACGACGAACATCGCCGGCGCCTTTTCCTGGGTGAAGCCCTTGAGGTTGGCGAAGTGCGCGCTGCCGTCGCTACCGGTGGCCTGGGTGAACAGCGTGCTGCCGTTTTTCGCGATGACCGAGACCGAGGCGCCGGCGACCGGGGAGCCGGTGCGGATCGACTGGACGAAGATGTCGTGGCTTCCGTCGAGCGATTTCTTCGCGATCATGCCGAGGTCGGTGACGACGATGAGCCGCTCGTCGCGGGGAGCGTCATAGAGCATGCCGTCGTTGTCCTCCTCGTCGGCGGCCGCCGCCGTGGCGGCCGCATCCGGGTCACCGCCGGCCTCGCGGGCCGCGGCTTCACGGGCCGCCTTCTCGCGCGCCGCGCGGGCCTCCTGAGCAGCCTTCGCGTCGTATCCCGACAGCTTGAGCAGGAACACGCCGCGCTTGCCCGAGGCCAGGTACTGGCCGAGGTCGAAGCCTTCGTAATGCGCCTTGCCGGGGCCTTCGTCGGGGAACGACACCTTGCTTACGAAGCGGTCCACGATGTGGTCGGGCGTGAAGCTGTACATCTCCGGCTTGGCATACGTACCCGAGTTCAGCGACACGAGATGCTGCAGCTGGTCGGGCAATACCCGTCCGACCTCCACGCGCATGCCAGGCATGTTGCGGGACACGACCGAGATCCGGTGATCACCGCTCAGCGACAACAGCGAGCCATCGGCCATGAAGCGCAGCAACTTCGGATAGTCGGGCACGGTGAGCAGGTCCGCGCGCGGCTTGGCCATGACGTAGCCACCGAACGAGGTCATGCCCTTTTCGACGCGCACGTAAATGCGCTGGCCCGGTTGCGCCTGGTAGCGGAAGCTTTGCGTCTCCGACCAGTCGTTCTCCGTGGGCACGATCTCCGGCTTGAGCCGGGCGAAGCCGCGCAAGTCCGCCTCACCGATGGAATCCACGCTGTAGTGCTTGTCGTCGTTCGCCGGGAGCGCCCACGCCTGCAGCTTCTTCGCGAGCTCGGCGTCGCTTACCGGGCCGCCGAAGTGCATGACCACCACCTGCTCGGGCTCGAAGCGCGCGTTGTCCACCAGCGTCGCTGAAACCTCGTCCAGCTTCAGGCTGTAGAGGCCGGGCACGCGCACCGAGGTCTCGAGGTCCTTCTCCGTGCCGTCGCCGCCGCGGCTGCTGCGCACGCCATCGTCCATCCGCAGGCCAACCGAACCGTCGTCGCGCGGCAGCTGCAAGGGTTGCGAATGGATGAACGCGTTGAGCCGGTGCTCGTCGTAGGTGACGGTGAACTTCAGATCGGTCCCCCGCTTGTCGTTGCCATTGCGCAGGTCCAGGGCAAGGCGCTTTTCAAGTTGCGCCGCGTCGACGGGATAGTTGAAGCCGACTTGGACGATCGTCTTCTTGCGCGTCGGGTCCTGCGGGTCCTGGTAGAACTCGCCGTTCACCACCCGTGCGCTGAACGGCGCCGTCTCGACGCTGAAATGGTCGTCGGCAAGCAGCGCCTGCGGCGCGAAGACCTTCGCGGTGTCGAAGCGCACGTCGATTTTCCGACCCACCGGCCAGTCGCTGGCGGGGGTGAAGCGAAGCACCCGGTCGTTCTCCCAGTTCCACTGCCCGGGAAGCTTGGGATCCATGGCGATGCCGTCCGTCACCGGCTTGCCCAGGGACTCGAGGCGCGCGGCGGAAGCGGAGAAGGTCACGGTCAACGGGTGGATGGTTACCGGCACGTGGTCGTAATCGCTGATCTCGGGCGCGGGGGCCTGGAACGTGATGCGCTGCGGCTCCGCCGGGCGGGGACGGTTCTGCCACCAGTGCCAGCCGAACCAGGTTGCCGCGGCGATCAGGAGCACGCCGGCGACCGTCGCGCCGAACTTCAGGGGATGGTTTCGAGCCGCTCGGCCTGTCGCGGGCATCCAGGCGGGCGCGGCCCAGGCGACGTTGCCGAAAAGGGGCTTCAGCGCCCATCCCAGCACATGGAAGAGACCGCACAGTAAGCGCACGGGCAACAAACCGATAAAGCGAAGCAGGTCCATGTTCCCTTCCGTTCCTTTTCCGAATGACGATGCTGGCCGGCGTGGCGCGGATACGCGTACGACCCATCCGTCGCGGCGGCGACGAACGGATCGTGATGGTGTATCCCCTGCGACCATGCTGCGCCGGGCGTCTGCCGCGGCGACGGCGGAATTCTGGCACAGGGAGGACACGGAGCGTGCTGTTACAGCACCGTCACACAATAGAAGGATTCTGAAAAATCGATCCAAGGACAGCCGGCGTGACGTGGCTCACGCTGGCCGCGTAACGTCATGTAACGCGCATGTATCTTGCTTTATCGTCGGAGAGTCCGTCGGTCGTGCGGACGGCAGGACCCGCAGGGAGCGGACCTCGCCGCATGGAACGTTCCGCGTGGGGGATACAGAGGCGAAGCGCGGGCCTGACGGTGGATACGATGAGTAACGACGCGACGAGCCCCTTGGAGACCGTGATGGTCCTGCGCGACACCGCGCGCGCCCAGCGCGTGGTGATCGAGGACCTCAACCATCGCATGAAGAATATCCTCATGGTCGTGCAGGCCATGGCGCGGCAGAGTTTCCGCGACGATCGTCCACTGGACAGCTCCATGGATGCTTTCGAGAGCCGCCTGCGCGCACTGGCCGGCGCCCACGACCAGCTGCTGGCGGGCGGTACGCGGCGCGTGGCCATTCATCGCGTGGTGGCATCCGCCGTTGCGCCGCATGACCCGGGTCACTCCCGGTTGCGCATCGCCGGCCCGCCGCTCACGGTGGATCCCGAAACCGCGGTGGCGGTGGCCATGGCCCTGCACGAACTGCTGACCAACGCGGCGAAGTACGGTGCGTTGTCGACGGCGTCCGGTACGGTCGCGGTCATCTGGTCGTTCGTCGAAGGCTCAACGAGTGGGCGGGTCCGGCTGGCATGGAAGGAGCGTGGCGGTCCGCGGGTGGAACCGCCGGTCCGCCGCGGCTTCGGCACCCGGTTCATCGAACGGACGTTGGCCGGCGAGGCGCACGGCGAGGCCGCCATCCGCTTCGAACCGGACGGGGTCCGTGCCGTCTTCGAGGCGCCCGCCCGGGTGGGTTGAGCCGCCTCCCCGGCCGGGTTGAATAAATGTCGGTCGCCCTTGTCGATTCGACGGGTCCACAATCGACGTTCCCATGAAAGCCCGGAACCGTCCGGGCCCCTCGCAGGAGAACGACGATGCGTTTCATGGTGATGGTGCGAGCGACCCAGGCCTCCGAAGCCGGCGTCATGCCGAGCGAGAGCTTGCTCACGGCGATGGGCAACTTCAACGAGGAACTGGTCCGGGCAGGCGTCATGCTGGCGGGCGAAGGCCTGCATCCCAGCAGTGCCGGCGCGCGCGTGCGCTTCTCCGGCGATCGCCGCGAGGTGATCGACGGTCCGTTCTCCGAGACCCGCGAACTCATCGCCGGGTTCTGGCTGATCCAGGTGCGCTCGCTCGACGAGGCGATCGAATGGATCAAGCGGGCCCCCAATCCGTTCGAAGGCGACGTCGACTCAGAAATTGAGATTCGCCGCATCTACGATGCCGAAGACTTCGGCGCCGAGTTCACTCCCGAGGCACGCGCCCAGGAAGAACGGCTGCGCGCCGAGATCGCGTCGCGTCATTGATCCCATCCCACTACGAAAGGAGTCCACATGAAGATCATGCCCTACCTGTTTTTCGACGGTACCTGCGAAGAAGCCTTCAGGTTCTATGAGAAGGCACTCGGCGGAAAGATCAACGAGCTCCACCGTTTCAACGAGATGCCCCCGCAGGAAGGCGGCGGCGAGGACAACGGTTGCGGTCCGATGACGCCCGAGCAGCAGGCCGCCATTGGCCAGAAGATCATGCACGTGAACCTCATCGTCGACGACCAGATGATCATGGGCTCGGACAACCCCCAGGATTACAAAGGCGTGGAGGGTGTCTCGATCTCGATCGGCATCGAGGACGTGGAGAAGGGCCGCAAGGTCTTCGAAGCCTTGTCCGAGGGTGGCGAAGTGAAAATGCCGTATCAGGAAACCTTCTGGGCCGCCGGCTTCGGCATGTGCACCGACAAGTTCGGTGTGCCCTGGATGGTCAACGCAGGCGACAAACCCAGTCCGTAAGGAGTGAGCCAATGCAATTCCTCATCGTTCGCAAGGCGGACAATGACAGCGAAGCCGGGGTAAAACCCAGCCGCGAACTGATCGACGCGATGGGCGAGTACATCGACACGCTCGCTGCGGAGGGCCGCCTGCTGGCCGGCGAAGGCCTGAAGCCGAGCAGTTCGGGTGTGCGGGTCACGTTCGCGCCGGGCCGCAAGGCGGTGACGGTCGACGGTCCCTTCGCGGAAGCGAAGGAACTCGTCGCCGGCTTCAGCATCATCGAGGCCGCCTCCATGGAAGAAGCCGTGGAGTGGGTCAAGGGATGGCCGGCGGAAGACGCCAACGGCCATGCCGAGATCGAGATCCGCCCCATCGGCTGTCCGGGTGGGCTATCCGGTTTCGGCAATCCGAGCGAGGAAGAATCGCCCAAGCCTCGCTACATGGTGATGCTGAAGGCGAACGAGCGCAGCGAAACCGACTGGAATCCCGGTCCGGAGATCCTCGGCCGCATGAGCGAGGCGAATCGTGCCGGCCACGACGCCGGGTTCCTCATCGCGGGGCATGGGCTGGCGTCCAGCCGTCACGCGAAGCGGGTGACCTTCGGCAAGGGCAAGCCGACCGTGTTCGACGGCCCCTTCGCCGAGATCAAGGAAATGGTCGCCGGCTTCTGGGTCCTGCGCGTGGACGGCATCGAGGACGTGATCGCCTGGGCCGAAAGCTACCCGTTCCCGGACGGGGACGATGCCCGGCTCGAGATCCGCGAGCTGTGGCGCATGGAAGACCTGATCCCGGCCTGATTGCCGCAACGCGGCTTGCCACGCATGGCGGCGGATGCTGTCATGCGTGGTCATGACCACGCACGATACCCACCGTGCCATCGACGCGATCTGGAAGATCGAATCGCCGCGCCTGATAGCGACGATCGCGCGCATGGTTCGCGACCTGGACCTGGCCGAGGAACTGGCCCAGGACGCGCTTGTCTCGGCCCTGGAACAATGGCCAACCCAGGGCGTGCCACGCAATCCCGGCGCCTGGCTCACCCAGGCCGCCAAGCATCGCGCAGTGGATCGTATCCGCCGCGAGCGCATGGCCGGAAGGAAGCTCGAGGCGCTGGGCCAGGACATGGAAGGCCTGCTCGAGTCCGGCGACGACCGCCTGATCGACGCTCTCGACGACGACATCGGCGACGACATGCTGCGGCTGATCTTCACGGCCTGCCACCCCGTGCTGTCGATCGAGGCGCGGGTGGCGCTCACGTTGAGGCTGGTGGGTGGACTGACCACCGACGAAATCGCGCGTGCCTTCATCGTCCCCGAGGCCACCGTGGCCCAGCGCATCGTGCGTGCGAAGCGCAGCCTTGCCGACGAAGCGGTGGCGTATGAGGTACCGCGCGGCGACGCGCTGAAGGAACGCCTCGCGTCGGTATTGCGCGTGCTCTACCTCGTCTTCAACGAGGGGTACGCCGCCACCGCCGGCGAAGACTGGATGCGACCCGCCCTGTGCGAAGAAGCCCAGCGCCTGGGCCGCGTGCTGGCCGAGCTGATGCCGGGAGAGCCGGAAGTCCATGGCCTCGTCGCGCTGATGGAAATCCAGGCGTCACGCACCGGCGCCCGCACCGGCGCGAGCGGCGAGCCCATCCTTCTCCTCGAACAAGATCGCGGCCGCTGGGACCGCCTGCTGATCGGTCGGGGACTCAAGGCACTCGAGCGTGCCGAGCGACTGGGCGGCGCGAGCGGCCCCTACGCGCTGCAGGCCGCCATCGCGGCGTGCCATGCGCGCGCCACGCGCGCGGAAGACACCGACTGGACGCGGATTGCCGCACTCTATGCCGAGCTGGTCGACGTGCTTCCCTCGCCGGTGGTCGAGCTCAACCGCGCCGTTGCGGTATCGATGGCCGAGGGCCCGGACTCAGCCCTGCCGATTGTGGAAGGACTGCTCGACGAGCCGACGCTGAAGGACTACCACCTGCTTCCCAGCGTGTACGGCGACCTGCTCTTCCGCCTGGGCCGCCTGGGGGACGCCCGTGCCGCCTTCCTGCGCGCGGCGGGCATGACGCGCAACGACCGCGAGCGCCGCCTGCTGCAGTCCCGCGCGGAAGCATGCGCGGGTTCCACCGCCGATTAAGACGGTGATGGCGAGCGTTGCTGCCGGCGGAGCCGCGTGCTAGCTTGCATCGCAAATGCAATGCAATGCAGAGGCGCCCATGAAGACCGCAACGTTTCCCTCGATACGCGTCGAGCCAGCGTTCCGCCAACAGGCGGAAAACGTCCTGGGCGAGGAAGAAACCCTTTCCTCGTTCATAGAAACCGCGGTCGCCGAGGCGGTCGAACGCCGGGCGATGCAGAAGGAATTCCTCGCGCGAGGCCTTGCCTCACTGGCGCAGGCGGAGCGCACCGGCAGTTACCACGCCGCCGCCGACGTACATAAAGAGGCCGCGGAACGCATCGCTGCCGCACGAGGAAAGAAATCCGAAAAATGAAGTACGAGGTTCGCTACACGGACGGCGCGCGAGCCGACCTCCTTCGTCTCACGGACTTCCTCGCGGAAAGCGACGCGGACGCGGCGGAACGCGCGCTGGCTACCCTGGTACGCGCGGTGCGGATTCTCGACGAGTTTCCTTATACCTGCCGCAGGGCGGGAGAAAGGAATCCCTTCCTCCGCGAGCTCGTCGTTCCCTTCGGCAACAACGGCTACGTGGTCCTGTTCCACATCGGTAGCGAGCACGTCACGCTGCTGGCCATTCGCCACCAGCGCGAAGACGACTATTTCGCCTGACGCATGGCCAAAGGGCAACGCCTCAGTGCGTAATGTCGATGTTCACGTCGGTGCCATCCGGCACGTCCTGGAGTTGTTGCAGGACCGAGCCCGTGAGTTCGAAATGCTCTTTCGCCGGCACCGGGTTGAGGTTTTCCACGGTGTATTCGCCTTCGGCGAAGACCGGCAGGGTCACGTAGGTGTAGCACTCGCCATCGCCGCGCGTCTTGCCGGCCTCGAGCAGCGCTTCGATCAGTGAGGGCAGCAGCCAGTCGTCGGCAACGTCCTCGCGCAACAGGTTATTGAAGCCAGGCACGCTTTCCGCCACGCGCTCAAGTTCGGCCGTGCCGGTATTGAGCCAGAAGATGCCGCCTTCGTCCGCCTCGTAGAACATGTCGCCCAGCGCGGTGAACAGCAGCGGCGTGAAGGCGTCGCCGATGCGCCAGCGCCAGGATTCGGCGAGGGCGTCGATGGCTTCCTTGTCGGGCGTGCAGGTGAGGTCGTTCCAGGAGAGGGCCATGGGGGGCACCTGTTGATGCGGGGTACGCCAGTTTAGGCGATCTTCCCTCTCACCGGCCCTGCGTATCCACGGCACGGTTCACCGCTTGCACGAATTCAGCGCGAGCCTTGGCCTGGGCCTCGCTCGTCGCCACCGGCCATGCGGCGAGCTGCACGATGACCAGGTGGCGGCGCGGGTCGACGTGCAGCAGCTGGCCGAAGATGCCGATGCCTTCGAAGCTGCCGTCGTCGTAGCTCCACCATTGGTAGCCATAGCCGCGCCCTGGGATGCCGATATCCGAGTGCTTGCGAGTGGCGTCCGCGAGCCATCCCTCCGCGAGGACCGACGTCCCATTCGCGATGCCGCCGTCCAGTAGGAACTGCCCGAGACGGGCATAGTCCGCCAGCGTGGCCGATACGCCCGACCCGCCGGCCTCGGTACCGTCCACCTCGTCCTTGAGCCAGAGCGCATCGGACGCCATGCCGTACGGCATCCAGATCTTTTCCGACAGGTACGCGGCCAGGGACTTGCCCGTGGCCCGCGTGACGAGGATCCCCACGAGGTCGGTCTCGCCTGTCTTGTAGACCCACTGCTTGCCGGCGGGGAACTCGCGCGGCAGGCGCGACATATAGGTGACCAGGAGCGGGACGCCCGGTTGGCGCACGCCCTCGTACATCATGGCCACATCGGAACGCGGATCGGCGTAATCCTCGTTCCACCGCACGCCCGATGTCATTTCAAGCAACTGGCGCACGGTGACGTCGCGGTACGCGCCTGCCGCGAGTTCGGGGATGTAGCGCGTCACCTTGTCGTCCAGGCCATGGATGGCGCCATCGCGCAGCGCGGCGCCGACGAGGGTGGAGGTGAAGGACTTGGCGACCGAGAATGAGGTCCACCGGGTCGCGGGTCCCGCGCCGAGGCCGTAGCGCTCGAGGCGTATGTGCCCGTCTTGCACCACCATGACGCCAGCCACGTGGTGTGCGGCCATGTAAGTGTCCAGCGTCGTGCCGTCGGTGAACCGCGGGAGGACGGGCGCACCGGCAGGAAGTGGACGCGCCTTGCCGTGGTGCACGACGTTGCTCGCGTAATGCGTTTCCATCGCACGGAACGCCGCCTCACGCTGCGGCTGGTTCCAGAAGAGCACATCCGTACGACGCGCATGCGGTGTCGTGCATGCCGCGAGCAACAGGAAGGTGAGTGACGCGAGGACTTTCATGCGGGAGCGACGATACGGCGGCGCACTTCGAAGGCACCGAGGGCAAGCGAGGCGACCGCGAGGGGACCGAGCCCGTAGATGACCCGGTAGGCGAGGAGCGCGGCCAGCACCTGCGCACGCTGTTCCTGCGGGAAGGCGGCCAGCGTGAGCGCTTCGAATGCCCCGATGCCGCCGGGCGTGTTGCTGACGATGCCGACGAGGATGGCGCCGACGTAGATCGGTGCGAAGTCGAGGAAGCTACCCGCGACGTCCACGGGTAGCAGCAAATACATCGCACCGGTCGCGCCGATCATTTCCACCACGCCGATGACCATCTGCGCACCGGCCGAGCGGGCCGACGGCACCGGCGTGCTGAACTTCCACACCTTCAGTTCGTCGTGTTTCCCGGCGAGCCAGCGCAGCAGGACCACGAACAGGACGACCAGCGCGATGCCCGGCCAGCGGCCCCATCCACGCGCGATCGACGGCTCCACCATCAACGCCAGGCAGGTCACGGAAGCGAAACCCATGGCCACGGCGAAACCGACGAGTCCCACGACACGGGCGACGTCGGCGGCACCGACGCCTTGCGTCGACAGCACCCGGTACCGCAACGCGGTGCCGGTGATCGCATGGAAGCCCAGCGCGTTGCAGATGGCGTGCGTGGTGAAGCCGGAGAAAATTTTCATGCGCATCGGCACCTTCCCCGGCACCACGGTCTCCACGGCGAAGACGTCGTAAGCGGTGAGGCAGGTCCAGCTGAGCATCGTGGCGGCAATGGACCCGATGACGTGCCAGCGAGGGATCCTATCGAGGGCCTCGCGCACGTCCTGCCAGGCCATGCGCGCGATGTAGCGATGCAGCAGGAAGGCCGCGCCGGCGACGATCGCCGCCGTCAGGAGGTACTTCGCGACCCTCGTCGCCATCGCCTTCCGGCGCGTCGTGTCTTGCCTGTCCGTCACCGCTTGGCCTGGTCATCTGTCTGTCGTGGGCGGCGGCATCATCCCACGAGGGCACGAAGAAGCCTAAACTTCCGCGATGCTCCACTACGAAGGCTCGCTCTGGTTGACCGACGGCGCCCGCCGCTGGGGCGGCATCGACCGCGTCGAACTCCTGGCGCACATCGGTGCCACGGGCTCGATTACCGCGGCGGCCAAGGCCTCGGGCATGAGCTACAAGGGTGCCTGGGATGCCGTGGAAGCGATGAACAACCTCGCGGGCGAGCCGCTGGTGCTGCGTACCGCCGGCGGCCGCGGCGGCGGCGGTGCGAAGCTCACGGCGCGAGCGGAACGCCTCATCGCATCGTTTCGCGGCATCGAGGCCGAGCATCGCCGCTTCGTGGAGCGCCTGGCCGGACTCGGCGAGGACGCCACGGACGACTTGCACCTCCTGAGGACCTTCACGATGCGAACGAGCGCGCGCAACCAGTTGGCCGGCACCGTCCGGCGCATCGGCGAAGGCGCGGTGAACGACACCGTGGAGGTGTCGCTCCCGGGCGGCGCGGCGCTCCTCGCCACCGTGACGCGCGAAAGCGCCGCCAGTCTCGGGCTCGTCGTCGGACGCGCGGTCGTGGCGCTGGTGAAGGCCAGCTGGGTCATGCTCGCGCTGCCGGGTGACGGCCTGCGCGTGTCGGCGTCGAACCGCCTGCCGGGCACCGTGTCGCGTGTGGTCCCCGGTGCGGTGAATAGCGAAGTCACGGTCAGTCTCGATGGCGGCGGCAGCATCTGCGCCATCGTCACGATGGAGAGCGTCGCGGATCTGGACCTGGCGGAAGGCGAGCGCGTGCTGGCGGTCTTCGACGCTTCGTCGGTGATCCTCGGGGTCACGGACTGATCGCGATGTTCACTTGCGGCTTCCCGCGAGCACCCTTCGCGCGCCAGCGCGCTTCACACCTGCATTCGCGCCCATCGTTCGCACGGCGATGTGGCGGCGTCAGCGGGTCGCGACGCGTCCGTCGCGCAATTCGATCGTGTGGCCTTCCAGTGCCGCGACGTCCGCGGGATCGTGCGTGATGACCAGCATCTGCAGGTCCAGGCGCGCCTGGAGTGCACGCAATTCGGCGCGCATGCGTCCGCGGAGCGCCGGGTCCAGTGCGGCGAACGGTTCGTCCAGCAGTACCAGGCGTGGCTCGGCCACGAGCGCGCGCGCCAGGGCGACGCGCTGGCGCTGACCGCCGGAGATGCGGGACGGATAACTGTCGGCGACGGTGCCGAGCTCGAACGTATCGATCCAGCGTCGCACGCGTTCGTCGCGCGTGCGTCGCGCCGGGTTGAACCAGCCCCGCTCGATCCCGAAGCCGATGTTCTGCGCCACGGTGAGGTGCGGGAACAAGGCATAGTCCTGGAAGACGTAGGCGACGCCGCGCTCCCGCACGGGGACGTCGATGCGCGTGCTCGCATCGAACAATGTCCTGCCGTCCACGCGTACGTGCCCCGCGTCGGGTGCGAGCAATCCCGCCATCGCGCGCAAGGTCAGGCTCTTGCCGGCACCGGAATGCCCGAACAGCACGATTCGCCGGTGATCGGAGGCGAAGGCGACGTCGAGCTCGAAGCACCGGTCGTCAGCGCGCAGCGTCTTGCGGATGGCGATATCCAGGCTCATGGCCGGCTCCGGCGCAGGTGGTCGGGCGCCAGCCAGCCGGCAAGCAACAACGCGAGCACGCAGGTCACCGAGGTGACCAGCACCATGATCCCCGCGGAGCGGTCGTCGCCCGCCTGCACCGCGGCATAGATCGCGACCGACAGCGTCTGTGTCCGTCCCGGGAGGTTGCCCGCAATCATCAACGTCGCGCCGAACTCGCCCATGGCGCGCGCGAACGCGAGCAAGGCGCCGGCGGTGATGCCGCGCATGGCGAGCGGCAGCGACACCCGGAAGAACACCGCCGCGCCGCCCAGTCCGAGTACGCGCGCCGCATCCTCGAGCTGCGGATCGACGGCCTCGAACGCGGCGCGCGCCGCCTTTTGCACGAGGGGGAAGGCCACCAGGGTCGACGCGATGACCGCGCCCTGCCAGGTGAACACCAGTTCGATTCCCAGCCTGTCCAGCCACTCTCCGAGTACGCCACGCCGTCCTAGCAGCACCAGCAGGTAGTAACCGAGCACGGTGGGCGGCAGGACCAGGGGCAAGGTGAGGACCGAATCCACCACTTCCCGCGCGTGCGAGCGCCAGCGGGACAGCCCGTACGCCACGGCGACGCCGAGCACCAGATTGATCGCGGTGGCCCACAGCGCGACCTTCAACGTCAGTGCCAGTGGCTCCCAGATCGTGTCCATGCGAGTCAGGGCGCCTGGAAACCGAAGCCGGCGAGGATCGTGCGGCCTTCCTCCGACTGCACGAAGCCTTGGAAAGCCGCCGCTTCGCGCGCCTGCGTCGAGTGGGCGACGACGGCCATCGGGTACGTCACCGGCGTCGGCGTCGGCAACACCGCCACGACGGTCACCCGGTCGCGCATGATTGCAGCGTCGGTGGCGAAGACGAGGCCGGCTTCCACCTCGCCGCGCGCGACATAATCGAGGGCCTGGCGGACGTTCTGCGCCAGCACGCCCTTGGCCGACACCGCCTCCCATAAGCCCAGACGCTCCAGCGAGGCCTTTGCGTAGCGCCCCGCCGGCACCGAACCCGGGTCGCCATAGGCCACACGCTTGACGGCCGCGTCGGTGAGACTCGCGGGGGACGATACCGGGACGCGGGCAACCTTCGGCACCACCAGGACCAGCTGGTTGCGTGCGAAGTCCCGCCGCGTCGCCGGATCGACGGCCTTCGCGGCCACGGCCTTGTCCATCGCCGCCTGGTCCGCGGAAGCGAAGACATCCGCGGGCGCGCCATTCACGATCTGCCGCAGCAGTACGTCCGAGGCGGCGAAATTAAGCACGACATGGGTCCCCGGATGCCGCGCCTCATAGGCCTTGCCCACCGCCTGGAAGGCGTTGGTGAGGCTGGCGGCGGCGGAGACGACGAGATCGGCGGCGTTCGCCGCGCACGGCCCGGCCATGAGGATCAGCGCGACGAGCGGGCGAAATCGCATGATGCGGTCCCGGAGGAAGACCCCGCAATATAGGAAGCTATATAGCGGTGGGTCAACGACGAATCCGCCGCGCCGCGCGCGCAGGATTCGCCAAGCATCGACCCCGTGCCCAGTGGCAGCGTGATGGGCCGTGGGCAGGGGGACGTTGCATGAAACACGCGTTGCGCATCATCGGTGGAATCCTCGTGCTCGGCACGCTGGCCGTCCTGCTGTTTTTCTGGCTGGACGGCACGGAAACGACGACCGATGCCTATGTGACCGGGCGTATCCATCCGGTGGCGCCACGCGTCACGGGCACGGTGCTCACGCTGCATGTGAACGACAACCAGCATGTGCAGGCGGGTGACGTCCTGCTGGAACTCGATACGCGCGACTTCGACGTGCGCGTGGAACAGGCGCGAGCGGAAATCGCCCGGGCCAGGGGCCAGCTGGCGAGCGCCGAGGCGCAGATCGCGGAGGCGTCCGCCGCCATCGCCGCGGCGGACGCCTCCGCCCGGAAGACGGTGCTCGACCTGCGCCGTGCCGGCGAGCTGGTGAGCGAGACGCCGCGCGGCATCTCGCGCCAGGAATTCGACGCGGCCAAGGCCGCGGCCGATTCCGCGGTGGCGAACCGCGCCAGCGCGGGCGCCCGCAAGGTGGCGGCGGTTGCGGCGACGGCGTCGGCACGGGCGCAGGTCGCGACCGCGGAAGCCGCCCTGCACGACGCGCAATTGGCGTATGGCTATACCAAGGTCATCGCACCGGTAAGCGGCTACGTCGGCCGCCGCACCGTCGAGGTCGGCGCGAGGGTCAATGCCGGGCAAACGCTGCTTTCGATCGTGTCGGACGAGGTCTGGGTGGTCGCGAACTTCAAGGAGACACAGCTCGCTCGCATCCGTCGCGGCACGCCGGCCTGCATGACCGTGGACGCCCTGCCCGACGTCCGCTTCGTCGGCCATGTCGACAGCCTGTCGCCGGCCTCCGGTTCGCAGTTCGCCCTCCTTCCCCCGGATAACGCCACCGGCAACTTCACCAAGGTCGTCCAGCGCGTACCGGTGAAGATCGTTTTCGCGGCCGACGACCTGCGCCGCTATCGCGAGAGGCTGACGCCAGGCCTTTCCACCATCGTGAAGATCCATGCCGACGAGAGTGCGCCATGAACTTGTGGCGCGTCGGGCCTGGCGAGGAGGAGGACCGCCGTGGGAAGCGCGCTGGCGCGCGAACGGGTGCTCGCGGCAAGAAGCGTTCGCGCGCCAGCGCGCTTCCCACGACGGTGCTGGTTGTTTTCGCGGTGAGTCTGGCGGGTTGCGTGGTCGGGCCCGACTATCGGCGACCGGAGGCTTCCGCCCCCGCTGCCTGGCGCGAAGCACCCGCCGTGAACGCGCCGCTATCGGACGCCTGGTGGACGCTGTTCCGCGACGAGGAACTCGACCGTCATGTCGCCGCCACGCTCGCCGCCAACCAGGACCTCGCGGCCGCACTCGCCCGCTACGATCGTAGCCGTGCGCTGCTGGGCGTCGCGCGCGCGGACGAGTTTCCCGACGTGTCGCTGGATCCGGCTTACGCACGCGCGCGCACCTCCGGCTCGGTCGCCAACCGCCTGCCCGAGCTCGAGACGACGCTGTGGCGCGTTCCCGTCGACGTCGCGTACGAGGTCGACCTCTGGGGACGGGTCCGGCGCAGCGTGGAAGCCGCCGGTGCCGAGGTGGAAGGCAACGCCGACACCATCGCCGCACTACGGCTCAGCCTCGCCGCCACCACCGCGTCCACGTATATCTCCCTGCGCAGCAGCGATCGCGACATCGACGTGCTCGCGCGCACCGTCAGTCTGCGCGACGACGCGTTGCGACTCGCGGAACGGCGCGCGCACGCCGGCGTGGTCGGCGACCTCGACGTCCTCCGTGCACGCGCCGACCTTACCCAGACGCGTGCCGACCTCGCCGATGCCCACCGTCGCCGGGACAATCTGGAGCATGCGCTGGCGGTGCTGGAAGGGCGCAACGCGCCGGACTTCACCGTCGCGGTGCGGGCATGGACGCCCGTGCTGCCGGAGGTTCCCGCGGGCCTGCCGTCCACGCTCCTGGAGCGACGCCCGGACGTGGCCGCGGACGAACGCGCGCTGGCGGCCGCGAGCGCGCGCATTGGCGTTGCACGCGCGGCCTTCTTTCCGCAGGTACGCCTGACCGCGGCAGGCGGCATCGCGAGCGATGGACTCGGCGACCTCGCCAGCGCGGACAGTCGCGCCTGGTCGATCGGTCCGGCCATCCACCTGCCGATCTTCGACGGCGGCCGCAACCGTTCCAACCTGCAGGCAGCCGACGCCAGCTATCGCGGCGCGCTGGCGAACTGGCGGCAAGGAGGCATCGTCGCGTTCCGCGAAGTGCAGGACGCGCTCACGGATACGCGCTGGTTGCGCGAGCGCGGCGACGCGTTGGCCGCGACCGTGGACGCCGCGACGGCGGCGGCGAAAGTGTCGCGTTCGCGCTACGACCGGGGGCTGGCGGGCTATTTCGAAGTCGTCGACTCGGAACGCCAGGCACTCGCCAGCCGACGCGCGGCCATCCAGAACGACCAGCAACGGCTGCTCGCGGCCGTCACGCTGATCAAGGCACTGGGAGGCGGTTGGAGCGAAGGCGAGGCCGTGCCGAGGCAGCCCGTGGCCGGCGCCGGAGTGTCCCAATGAGCGCGACGGCCGATACCGTCGCCGGCGCGCCAGCGCCCCCGGCCAACCTGCCGTGGCTCGGCGTGGCGGCCGTGCTGGTCGGCGCGGTAGCGACGACGCTTACCTCGCGTCTCACCTCCCTCGGGCTGGCGGATGTACGCGGCGCGATCGGCGCGGGATTCGACGAGGGCGCCTGGATTCCCACGGCCTTTTCCGCCGCACAGATGATGATCGGCCCGCTGGCGATCTTCCTCGGCCGGGTCTACACACCGCGACGGGTGCTGCTGGCGGGTTGCGCCGTCTATGGCATCGCCATGTTCCTGCTGCCCCTCGCACCCGACCTGCGCACGCTGCTGCTGTTGCAAGTCGTCGCCGGCCTCGGTTCCGGCACCTTCATCCCGCTCACGGCCTCCTTCATCCTGATTTCCCTTCCTCGCCATCTCTGGCCGTGGGGCCTCGCCGCCTATGCCATGAACATCATCCTCGGTCTCAACGTGGCGTCGTCGCTCGAGGGTTGGTACATGGAGCACGCGACCTGGCACTGGATCTTCTGGCAGAACACGGTCGTGGCGCTCCCGTTGTTCGCCCTCTACTGGTTCGGCCTGCGCCGCCTGCCGATCGACCGCGAGTACCTTCGGCATGGCGACTTCCGGGGCATGCTGCTCGCCGCGTCCGGGTTCACCCTCGTCTTCATCGCACTGGACCAGGGCGACCGGCTCGACTGGCTCTCCTCCTCGTTGATCGTGACCCTGCTCGTGACCGGCGCCATCGCGCTGGGGCTGTTCCTCCTGCACGAATCCACGCTGGATGTGCCGAGCATCGACTTCCGGCTGCTCGTGCGGCGCAACGTCATCGTGCTCATCGTCCTGGTGCTCGCGACCCGCTTCCTCGTGACGGCGAGCAACACGCTGGTCACCAGCTACCTGATCCAGGTACGTGGACTCCGCCCGCTGGAGGTGGGCAACGCCCTGCTATGGGTCGCCCTTCCGCAGTTGGTGATCGCGCCGCTCGTCGCGTGGATGCTGGGTCGCCTGGAACCTCGTTTCGCCATCGGCACGGGCTTCGCGATGGCGGCCGCCGGATTCCTCCTCGCCACCGGCATCACCTCGCAATGGGTGGAAGGAAACTTCAGTGTCGCGTTGCTCCTGCAGGCGATGGGCGAAACACTGGAACTTACCGCGGTGATCTACTTCTTCGGCCACCACCTGGGTCCCACCGACGGCATCACGTTCGGCGCCATCATCCAGACGGCGCGGCTGTTCGGAGGCCAACTAGGCACGTCGCTGCTGGTGGTGTTCACGCGCAAGGCGGAGCAATGGCATTCGAACCTGATCGGCCAGCACGTGGCGGCGACCGATCCGGCGACGACGGAACGTATCGCGGCCTATGCCCACGCGGTCGGCTCGTTGAGCCAGGGGAACGACGCCGAGGCGCGGGGCGCCGGGCTGCTGGCGACCGCCGTCCGCACGCAAGCCTATACGCTCTCCACGCTCGACGGCTTCCTGCTTGCCTCGTGCGTGGCGACGCTCGCCGTGGCCCTCGTGCTGGTCCTGCGCAAGGCACCGGACATGGCCGCCCCGCCCGCCGTACCGCCGCGACCGTTCTGAAGGAGGGGCCGCGACCACGCTGGCAGCGACACCGTGTCGCATGGGCTTCACGCCTGCCCGTGCGATGATCCTTGGACCCATGTCCAGGGTTGTCATGAGGGTGGATCCGGTGCGTCGAAGCCCGGCGGGAAAACGATGGTTGGGATGGATGGCGCTCGTCGCCGTCTGGCTCACCGCGCTCGTGCCCACGGTGTCACGATCCCTTGTCGCTTTCGCTCCACCTGCCCACGACCACGCCGCCATGGCGATGGCCATGGCGATGCCCGGACATCATCACGCGATGGCGCAAACGCCGGCGCCGCACGATTCGCGCGGATCGCCAGACTGCGACGATGCCTGTGGCTACTGCACGCTGTTCGCGCAGCTGCCCGGCGTGGCCGGCAGCTACTTCGTCGGCCATGCGCTTCCACCCGTCACCCATGCGCTCGCGACGGCGCCGGTTCCCCGCGTGCGCCCGTCTGCCCGCGTTGCCCATGCACCTGCCCGGGGTCCGCCGATGGCACAGGTCTGATCGCCCCCGATCGCGCCTTAGCCACCGACAACGGACTCCCATGATGCTCCTGCCTCCTTTCCCAGGGCGCGCTCTGCCGTGCGCCATTTGCTGCGCCTTGGGCGCAGCCTCGCTCGCCGCCCACGCAGGCGACGCCGCCGACGATCCACAACGCGCGACCATGCTGCGCGAGGTGCGCGTGTCCGCCGCGAACAAATCCACCAGCGTCGACCCTGACATGCCCTCGGCCGTGGAAACGGTCAGCGCCGCGCAACTGGACCGCCTCAACATCGTCGACACCGAAGACGCCCTGAAGTACCTCCCCGCTTTCGGCATTCGCAAACGCTTCGCCGGCGATGAGAACGCCACGTTCTCCGTGCGCGGCACCAGCAACCAGCAAAGCGCGCGTGGACTCGTGTACCTCGACGGCCTGCTCCTCTCGAACCTGCTCGGCAACAACTGGGCGAACCCGCCGCGCTGGTCCATGGCGTTTCCGGAGAACCTCGCGCGTGTCGACGTCATCTACGGCGCCTACTCCGCCCTCTATCCCGGTAACGCCATCGGCGCCACCGTGCTCATGACCACGCGCATGCCTGAAAAGCGGGAGCTGACGGCGGAGGTGCAGGGCTTCACCCAGCACGTCGACACCTATGGCGTGGACCGCGACTACGGTGGCAGCCGGCAATCGGTCACGTTCGGCGATCGTCTGGGGCGCTTTGCCTTCCTCGCTGGCGTGTCACACCTGCAGGCGAATGGCCAGCCGCTGGTCTACGCCACGCAGAACGCCTCCGTGCGTCCAGGCACGCAGAACCCGGTGACGGGTGCCATCGGCGACACCGGTGCGAATGGCCTGCCGCGGCAGGTCGTCGGCATCAACAGCGAAGGCCAGGAAGCCACCCGCCAGGACGAGGCGCATGTCCGGCTTACCTACGATGTCACGCCCGACCTGACGGCGGCGGTGACGGCGGGTTATTGGAAGCAGGACCTTTCGCATCGCACCCAGACGTTCCTGCGCGACGCACAGGGACAGCCCGTCTGGTCCGGACCGGTGACCATCGACGGCCGGCAATACACGCTGCCCGCCAACTACTTCGCGCCGAGCACGCGGCAGAGCCGCAATTATCTCTACGGCCTTTCGCTCGGCACGCACCGCGAAACCGGCTGGAACGTGGAAGGCGACGTCTCCTATTTCGACATGGACCGCAACCGCGACCGAGTCGCCTCGACGGTCACCTACGACGGCCCGGGGTTGCTCACCGCGGGGGACGGCAGCCGGTGGCGCACGCTGGACCTGCGTGCAAGCCACACACCGGACAGCATGGCGCCCAACACGCATACGGTGAGCTTCGGCTACCACTACGACGGATACCGCCTGGACAATGCCAGTTACGCACTGGACGCGTGGCGCGATGGCGGCGCGGGCGCGCTCGCCGCCGCCAACGGCGGCAGTACGCAGACCCAGGCGCTTTACCTGCAGGATGCGTGGCAACTGGCGGAGCGTTGGCGCCTCACCGTGGGTGCGCGCTATGAGCAATGGCGCGCATTCAACGGCGCACGTGCCACCGCAACGGCGGGCATCGCATACCCGGAACGGAAGGAGTCGCATACGTCGCCGAAGGCCTCGCTCGCGTGGAATGTGAGCGAGTCGGTGCTGCTGCGCCTTTCCGGTGCGCGGGCGTATCGATTCCCCACCGTGAACGAACTCTTCCAGGGAACGTTCAACGGCATCGCGCTGGTGAACAACGATCCGTCGTTGAAGCCGGAGAACGACCTGTCCCGAGAACTCTCCGCGGAGTGGTATCGCGAGAACGGTGTCGCGCGCTTCAGCGTGTTCCGCAGCGACACACGGAACACGCTCTTCAGCCAGACCGACACCACCGTCTTCCCGAACGTGACGAACGTGCAGAACGTCGGGCTCGTGCGTACACGCGGCGCGGAAGCGAGCTACGACGGGCGCGACGTCGTGTGGCAGGGCCTCGACATCACCGCGAACGCCGCCTACACGCAGGCAACGACGGTCCGCAACGCGCGCAATCCGTCCTCCGAAGGCAAGCAGTTCTACCGCATCCCCCGATGGCGGGCGAACCTCGTCGCGACCTGGCACGCGAGCGAGCGGCTGGCACTGACGCTTGCCGGGCGCTACTCTGGTCGGCAGTACAACACGCTCGACCACAGCGACGTGCACCCGGACACGTTCGGCGGCGCCAGCGATTTCCTGACCTTCGATGCCAAGGTTTCCTGGAAGGCCAGCGACCACGTGGACCTCGGCGTGGGCGTCGACAACCTCACCAACCGGCGCTACTACGTGTATTACCCGTATCCGTCGCGCACGTGGCTCGCCGAGGCGAAGTTCCACCTGTGAGCATCGTGAGGCTCCCGCCATCGCGGCGACTGGCGGGAACCGAACCACGACGCCGTTAGGGAGCGGCGTCGCGGAACCTCATGCCATCGCTCCGGTGGACGGCTTCCGCCACCCGGACGACAGGTGTTCGTCGAGCATGAACGAAGCGGGTGCGCCGCCATGGAGGCGGTCGAAGAAGGCGCCGACACCGGCATTGCCCGTGGCGAAATCGCAACTCAGGCGGAGCAGCTCGGCACCGGGCACGGCAAGTCCCTCCTTGCGCGGCACGAGGAAGGGCTCGATGCCACCCGCGATACGTCGTGCCGCCGCCAGGTAGCCGGCGGCTTCGTCGGGAAACGCATCGGCGAGGTCCAGGAGGGTTTCGCCGATGCCGGTGAGTCCGTCGAACAGCCCGGGGGAAATGGCGTGTCGGCGCATGAGGTCCGCTTCGGCACCGCGGACGATATGACGGTATCGCGCGTCTCCCGTGCAGGCATGGAACCGCGCGGCCACGGCGACGATACCTGCCGTGCCGTGGCGCAGGTACGGGAAGAACGTGGCCCCTCCCACCTCTTTCGGCCACGTGGCATCGCCGTCGGGATTGTGGCCGCGTTGGGCGAGATCGAATGCCAGCGCGCTGTCGGCCGCACGCAGGAAGCGCTCGTCGCCGGTCGCCACATGCAGGTGGAGGAGGAACAGCGCGATGCCCGCCGCGCCTTGGGCAAGTCCCACCGGTTGCACGTCGCCGCGCGGCCAATGCAGGGTTCCCTCGCCGGCCACCGCACTTCGTAGCAACAGCTCGCCAGCTTCCGCCGCCGCGGTCAGGAAGCCGGATTCGGCCGTCTCGCGCCAGGCCTTGATCCGCGCGAGGCCCCAGCCTGCCAGCCCGTCGTGCAACCCGGCATGCGCGCGGATGGCCGTGTCGGGCGACAGCGCGCCCAACAACGTCGTCGCGAGTTCCGGCTCGCCCCCGTCGAACAACACCCACGCGATGCCGGCATCGCCGTGCATCAGGCTGGCGCCGCGATCCTGCCTGCGACGCGCGCCATCGACGAGGTAAGCCAGCAATCCCTCCGGGGCGTTCCTGCCGCCACGGAGGTAGGCATGCAACACGCCCGCGGCGCCGTGTGCCACGCCCCAGGGATGACTCTGGAACACCTCGGGACCCGCCGGCACGTAGCGGTCCGGCCGTGCCGACCTCGCCATGCCGTCGATGTAAGCGAACAGCGCCTCCGCATGCTCTGGCTTCGGCGGGTTGTTGGCCACCGGACAGGTGACGGGCGCCGCGTCGAAGGCCTTGCGCAGGGCGCCCATCGCAACGACAGGCGTCGGTCGCTTCGTGCTGTCGGGGTCGAGCAGGGAGCCGATGATGTCAGCGAGCGCACCGGGATATCCGAGATCCTCGCTCATGCGATGGACGAAGCGCGACGCGGCCGACCGATCGAGCGGCAGCATCGCGTTCATCGGCATGACCGCCGCGAGCAGGTTGGCGCCGAACGCATAGGTATCCTCGGCGCGCGCCGCGTCCGGATGGTCGCGCACGGGGCGCGGCGACGCGAATCCAGGCGTGCGTACGTCCAGCGGCAGGTCGAGGCCTTCCTCGATCGCTGTCTCCAGATCGATCAGGCGCACTTCGCCACCGGGCGTGACGATGCAGTTGTGGAACGACAGGTCGCCCATCGACACGCCGGCGTCGTGGGTGAGTTCGAGGGCTTCCGCGAAGCGCCCGAACACCGCGATGACCTCTTCGAGGTAGCGCTGCACGTCATCCCGCGTCATCCGTGTCCGCAGCCAGGGATAGCGCCGCGCGAGCCAGCTGCGCAATGTGTCGCCTTCGATGAACTCCTCCACGAGGTAGCTGTGCTCCCAATCGCGGAAGTAAGCGACCGGCTGCGGCGCCACACGAAGCGGCGCCAGCCGGCGCAGGAGGCGAAACTCCTTTCGCAGCATGGTCGTCGCTGTGTCGCCACCGCCGATGAAGGGACGCGCTTCCTTGATGATCACGGGGCGGCCTTCGTCGAGGTCGTCCCCCAGATAGATGCCGCCCGCGGACGAAAACGACAGGGCCCGTCGCAGGCGGAACCGCCCCGCGCCCAGGTGAGCACCGTCGCCCTTGCCCTCGTGCGGCTCCGGCGGAAACGGATCACGCAGCCACGCGGGCAGGTGGAACCCCGGCTTGCGTTCATCGGGCTCAAGGTTTCCGTCCGGGGCGCGCAGCACATATTCCCGGCGTCCATCCGCTGTCGTGCGGTGTTCGCCGGCGATGCCCCCGTAGCGGTAATAGAGCACTCGCGAATCGCGGTACCGGCGATCGCTGAGGACGTAGGGGCCGGAGTAGCCGGACAACGCGACGTAGAGGTCGTCGATGATGCGGCGGAAGTCCTCGATGCCGCGCGGGTACACGGTGATGAATTTCCCCGATCCCCCACGCGGCCAACGCTTTCCGTTGATCGCCGCGAGCATGCGCGCGTCCGCCGCGAATTTGAACGCGGTGCCCGAAGCGACCAGCGCGGCGGCCGCGATCGAAACCACGATGCGGGCCGTGGCCGCCACGCTCGAGACGTGGATCTTCCATCCCTGCGTCGGCAGCTCGACACCGGGCGGCGAGCAGTGCATCCAGATCCCGGATCGCCGTACCCGCCACTCTTCCGGAACAATGCGCCGGACGGGCTGGACGAAGTCGGCGGTATCGATCTCGCGACGCCCGTAGGGCTCGAAGAATTCCCGGTCCACGGCGGTGTATTGCAACAATTCCGTGTGTCGCTCCATGCCCGTCACATCCCCTGTAAGTCACGCCGATGCCGGCACGGGAGCCATGAGGCCTCCCGCACCGCGCCCCCCAGGCTCGTCAAGCCATCTCGTCGAAGCCATCCCCATTGGCGGTCGAGCACGGCGATTGCTGCAGGTGCTGTAGTTGGTTTCGTTGGTGTCGTTCATCGATGCGGCGTCGATTTGCATGAGCTGCAGTTCCAGGATCCGGTTCATGGCTTTCCTCGTTCGTTGAAGGTCCGTCGCACGTGGTGTGCGCCGCGAATCTAGGGAGCCCACTTGCCGTGTCGCAATGGAAAACCGGGCGTCACAGGGGCAGCGACGGCCCGGGAAGACATGTTCTTCACGCTCCACATCGAAAACGGTCGGCTCACCGTCCGGAAACGGACACCGGCGTCCGGCTTCGGACGCCGCTAACCCTCAGGGAAAGAGCGGGAGGCGGACCGTGGCCACGGCGCCGCGAGCGTCGGTCCGTGATACCAATTCGACGGTCCCGGCATGGGCCTCCAGGATCAGCCGGGTCAGGCTGAGCCCTATCCCGGAGCCTTCGGACTTGGTCGTGAAGAAGGGAACGAAGAGCGCATCGCTTTCGGGCAGACCCACGCCGTCGTCCTCGACGACAATGCACACGCGGCGCCCCTCGGTGTACCAGTCCAGGCGAACGGCACCCACGACGGGAAGAGCGGCCTCGACCGCATTGCGGAGCAGGTTGATGAACGCCTGTGCCAGCTGGTCCTCGTCGCCATACATCGTGACCTGCTCCGTGCCCAGCACCGCGATGTCGAGGCGGCGGTCGAGCGCGGCCAACCTTGCCAACGCGACGTCGAGACGGAACGAGCGGGGGCGGGGCGGCGGCAAGCGTGCGAGCTTTCCGTAGCCGGCGAGGAAGCGGGCAAGGGACGTGGCACGCCGCTCGATGACGTCGAGACCCGTTCGCATATCCCCGCGCAGGCTTTCGGCGGACTGCTTCTCGAGGAGGCTGGCCAGGCTACCGGCCAGTGAGGCGATCGGTGTCAGCGAGTTGTTGAGCTCATGGCTCAGCACGCGGATCAGGCGTTGCCACGCGCGACGCTCTTCCTGCCCGAGCGCCGCGCTCAGGTCGCGCAGCATGATCAGGCGGTGCTCGCGTCCGTCGCTGCGCCAAGCCGCGCGGCGCACTGCCCACCGTCCCTCTCCTCCCGCAAAGCGACCATGGAAGACCGCGTTGTCCGGCGTGGCGAACGCCTCGGCGAGGCCGAGCGACACGAGGTCACGACCGACCACCACGGCCTTTTCCGCGCCGATCAACTGGCGCGCCGCCGGATTGATCAGGCGCAACCTGCCCTGCTCGTCCGCAACGAACACCGGGTCCTTGAGGGCGGTAAGGGTCTTACCCAGGAACCGCGACGCTTCCGTGCGCTTACGCCGTCCGTCGCGCAACACATCGGACAGGAGGTTGACGTCCTCCACCAGGCGTTGCAGCGGGTCGTGCCCCGACCGAACGCGCCCACGCAAGCCGAAGTCGCCTTCACGCAAGGCACTGAGGAGGTCGGAAACGGTGTCGAGCGTGTCCATGACCCGGCGTCCGGCGGTCCACGCGAGCGCGAGCGTGATGGACATGCCCAAAGTGAACAGACCCAGCCGCAGCATCCATGAAAGGTCGTCGAGCACCACCAGCGACCCTCCCGCGGCAGTCACCGGCAGCAGGACGATGGCGACCCATGGCGCCGCCCCAAGTTGCAGGCGGGTCGAACGTGCACGTTGTTCAAGGTGCTCGCGTCGGAAGGCGGCGTGCCCGGATCGTCAGTCGACCGACTCCAGCCCACCGCGGGCCCGGCGCTTCTCCAAGCGGCGGTAAAGGGCCTGGCGAGAGATGCCGAGGGCATCGGCGGCTCACTGGAGGTTGTGGTCGTTCCGTTCGAGCGCCTGCCTGATCAGCAACTCCTCGGCCTCGGGAAGGGTGAGACTGTCCAGCACCACCGGTTCGTCCCGGCGTCGCTGGAGCGACAGCGCGTCTGCATCGACGTCGTCCCTGCCGGCCAGGAGCACGGCACGGTCGATGGTGTGCTCCAGTTCCCGCACGTTGCCCGGCCAGTCGTAGCCGCGCAAGGCCCTTTCCGCCGAAGGTGTGAACAGCATCGCACTACGCCCCCTGCGACGGCACTCGCGAAGCAGGAAGTGCCGGGCCAGCGGAACGATGTCCTCCTGCCGTTCGCGCAGCGGCGGCAGGCGTACCTGCATGGCGTTGAGCCGGTACAACAGGTCCCGGCGGAAGCGATCGCTGCGTGTGGCGGCGTCGAGGTCGGCGTTGGAGGTGGAGATAACGCGGACATCGACGCGGCGCGTGCGCATGCCTCCGCAGCGCTCCAGTTCGCCTTCCTCGACGACGCGGAGGAGCTTCACCTGCTGGAGCGGATGGATGTTGCCCACTTCCTCGAGGATGAGGCTCCCGCCGTGCGCCAATTCGAAGCGGCCGGGCCGAGGCACTGGCTTGTCTTCACCGAACATTTCCTCGGCAAAACGGGATTCGGGCAGCGTGCCCATGTCCACCCGGATCACCGGTTGTTCGGCCCTCGGCGAACGTGCATGGATCTCGCGTGCGACCAGAGACTTGCCTGTGCCGTTCTCGCCCAGCACCAGCACGTTGCCGTCACCGCTGGCGATCCTGTGGATCAGTTCGAGCACGCGCCGCATCGAGGAGGATTCGCCGATGCGCAGCATGTCCACGCCTTGCCGGGAGAGCGCGGCCTCGGCGCGCAGGCGCCGGTTCTCGTCCGCCATCTGGCGCAGCGCGAGCTGGCTGCGAACGGCGTGGATCAGATGCGCGTTGTTCCATGGCTTCTCGATGAAGTCCGCGGCACCCAATCGCATCGCGCGCACGGCGATCTCGATGCTGCCCCAGGCGGTCATCGCGATGATGGGCATCTCCGGGGCTTCGTCGCGCAGTCGCGTCACGAGATCGAGGCCTTCGTGGCCGGAGGTCGTGTCGGACGCATAGTTGAGATCGACCACGGCGCAGCCGAACTCGGTCCTGGCAACCGCATCGAGCGCCGCCGCCGCGGAGGCGACATCGACCGTGGCAAGTCCCTCCGAGTGCAGGAGGATGCGCAAGGCGAGCCGGATATCGGGATGATCGTCGACCACCAGGACCGGGGCCGCGATTTCGTTGCTTCTGGACATACTTTGCCTTTCCCCAATCTGCATGCGCCGCCTTGCGGCATGGTCAATCGCTGCGCACTACCCGCCAGGCTTCGACATCCGCCGCCCGGCGCGCGGGTGCCAGGGCCGCCGCCACCGTTGCAAGAACCATGATCAAGGCCGCGACCGCCGTCGTCGCTATGCCGAACCCCCCGGGAAGGGCCACGTCTGGGTACAGCCAGTGCTGCAGGACGTGCATCGACGTCAATCCGAGAGCGATGCCGGCGAGGGCGATGCCAAGCGCCTTGCGGAGGACGCGTGTCAACAGGTTCCTGGGCGTGGCGCCCAGCGCCGCGCGAAGGGCGATGGCGTCACGCGCCGCGGCGACCTCGACGGTCTGCACCGAATATTGACCCACGCCCGCCAGGCCGATCGCGAACAGCGAAAGCGTCGAAAAAAGCATAACGTCGCGCCGCGCGTCGGCGAGGGGCGCATCCGCGATCTGCTCCATCGACGTCGGCGACGACAAGGCAAGGGACGGCGCCAGGTCTTCGACGATTCGGGGCAGGGCCTTGCGAGCCACACTGCTCGCGGCGGGCCCGCGCAGCACGATATGGGATGGCGCCAGGTCCCGGACGAGTGCGTAAGTGCCGGGGCTCGCCTGGGCAAGTGGAATGAACACGGCCGGGTTGTCGGGACCCATGCTGTCGCGCCGGGTGTCCGCCACGACACCGACAATGCGGGCGGCCTGGTCCGGTGCGCTTGCGGGTAGCACGAGACCACCCATCGCGCTGCCCGCGAAGCGGCGCAGGTAGGCCTCGTTCACCAACGCGACGCGCCCGGCATACGGTCCGTCGGCTTCATCGAACCAGCGGCCCGCGATCTTGCGCATGCCCATCGCCTGGGCCGCGCCCGGCGTGGTGAGCCCGTACTGCAGGAACTCGGTCGTCCCGTCCCGGTGCAGGAAGGGCATCACGAAGCCCCGGCCCGTCGGTAGCTCCGTGGACCAACTGACCGTCTCCACACCTGGCACGCGCGCCAGCGCGGTCCGGATGGCATCCACCAGACGAACGATATCGCGCGCCTCGGGAAACTCCTGCCGCGGTGGATGGATTTCCACCGCCATGGCGTTGGTAGCGTCGAAACCCGCCGGCGTGCGCTCGAGTCGTCCTTCCCGCACCACCGCGGCGACGCCCAGCGAAACCAGCAAGGTCGCCAGCGCCACCTGCACCATCGCCATCGTCGATCGCGCATTGCCTGAGGCGGTGGTAAGACCCGTGAGGCCACCCATGGCGGAGCGCTCCCGCATGAGAAGGTTCATCCTGGCTCGCATCGCGCCATGCATGGCCGCCAGCAGCACGACGGCGAAGGTCATCGCCGCGACGGCAAGCAGGACCCGCCAGCCCGGACTCGGCGGCAGTGCCGACGACAACCATGGGGAGGGGACGAACCGGCGGAAGAGCCCGACCAGGAGAAAGCCGATCGGCGCGCCTGCGAGCGATGCCGCCAGGCCGATTGCCATGGCGTCGGTCAGGGCGGGAATCCATGCCTGCCACCGGTTCGCGCCGAACACCATCTGCAAGGCCGTCTCATGGATGCGTCCGAACATGCGCGTGGACATCAGCTGGGAGACGTTCACGCCAGCGACGACGACCACGAGCACGGCGCACGCCGCGAACATCCATAGGCTCGCGTGTGCCCCCGGGGCCAGCAGCTCGTCGATAGGCGTGGCTCCATACCAACGCAGGTCGTCGCGACCCAGTCGCAACTCCCCCGCGTGCGCAGTGGCCGAACGCACGACATCGTCGGAGAAGTCGTTCACGTCATGCCTCACCGCGAGCAACGCGACCGCCGTCATGTTCTCCCATGAATCGATCGCCGACGTGGCCAGGCCCAGCGGAAGGAGAAGGTCGACATCCGAAAAAAACCGATAGTCCTCGGGAAGCACCCCACGGACGGTCATGCGCCGACCGTCCACCAGCATGGCCCGGCCCACGGCGTCCGGGTCGCATGCAAACCACCGACGCCAGAGGGCGTGCGAGACGAAGACGTCGTCGTCCGACAACGGCGCCTGCTTGCCGTGCAACGGAACGACGCCGAGCGTGGGGAGGAAACCCGGGTCGACGCGCTGCGCACGAAGGAGTTCGCGGTGACCGCCAGCTACGGCATTGATGGTCTCCGGCAGCCGTGCCAGCCCCCGGGACGACACGGAAGACGGTAACCCGATGGCGACGTAAAGCCGAGGCGAGATCGCGCGCATGCGGTCGCCCGCCGTGCTCCCGCCATACACCACCACACGCGCGTGATTCGGCCACGGTGGCGGTTGCAGGAGCAGGGAGTCCACGAGCGTAAACGTCCCGATCATGGCGGCAACGCCCAACGCGAGCGTCGCGGACGCAACCATGAGGAAGCCCGGCCGGCGCAGCAGGGCCCGCCCGGCGCGAAGCATGTCCGCGCGACGGTTCACGGCAGCGACTCGCCGAAACGAAGCTGGTCGAGCCCTGACTCCATTTCGCTGCGCCGTTGCTGGAAGGTGCTCTCGTCGACGACGTGACCGTCCAGCAGACGAATGGTCCGGTCGGACATGGCGCTGAAGCGCTCGTCGTGGGTGACCATGCAGATGGTCCGCCCCTCGGCATGCAGGCGGCCGAGCAGGGCCATGACGATCTCGCCGTTGTGCAGGTCGAGATTGCCGGTGGGTTCGTCGGCCAGCACGATGGCGGGATCGCCCACCAGGGCTCGGGCCACGGCCACCCGCTGCTTCTGCCCACCTGAAAGCTGGGAAGGATAATGGCGCATGCGATGAGTCATGCCGACGCTCCCCAACGCATCGCGGACGCGCCTTCCGCGCTCCTGCCGCGACATGCGTCCACGGAACGAGAGCGGCAGCGCCACGTTTTCCGCG
Organism: Luteibacter sp. NPDC031894; assembly: GCF_050273135.1. Classification (NCBI taxonomy): domain Bacteria; kingdom Pseudomonadati; phylum Pseudomonadota; class Gammaproteobacteria; order Lysobacterales; family Rhodanobacteraceae; genus Luteibacter; species Luteibacter sp. NPDC031894. The sequence continues at coordinate 498,379 of NZ_JBNNMV010000002.1, forward strand.
ATGCTGAGGTCGTCGATCAGGTTGAATGCCTGGAACACGAACCCGATCTGCCGGTTGCGCAAGCGGGACCGCTCCGCGCGTCCAAGGTCCTGCACCGGCTCGCCCGCAAAGCGAAATTCCCCACGCGTCGGCACGTCCAGGAGGCCCATCAACGACAGCAGCGTCGTCTTGCCGCAACCCGACGGCCCGGCCACGGAAACGAACTCGCCCTGCCGCACACTCAAATGAATGTCGGTCAGCACCTGGCATTCGATCGAACCGGCGAGAAACGCCTTGCCGATGCCCCGCATTTCGATGATCGGTGGCCTGGAAGAGACCTGCATCGCACGACTCCCTCAAGTCACCCGAGCCTAGCGCAGCGCGATGCGTTGTCGTGGCGCGTGACGGCGCCGCGAACGGTAAACGTCCCGATGTTGCCGGAAGACGTAACGATAGTCCCGTCTCGTGCACCGATTGCCGATTCGGGCTTCCGCGGATCTCTCCCGCCCGGCGGCGCGGCGCGCGCGGCGGGAAGGCTCCCGGGAGGCGTGAAAATATTGCGCCCCAAGGGCGTAATCGTTTACGTGTAACGAAATTTACGTGCCCACTCCCGCACGCGATGCCGGTATCCTTGCCCGCCTGACTTGCCCCGCCGTTGCCTCCCAAGGCCAGACCATGAACCGTGACTCCCGCGTAGAACACCTGATAGCCCGCATGACCGTCGAGGAGAAGGTCGGCCAGCTGGGCGTGTTCGCCGATGCCGTGCGCCCGTTCGCGCCGGACATCAACCCCGAGGTCAATGCGCGTGGGGCGGCCGAGGTCCTGGAGCAAGTGCGCGCCGGCAAGGTCGGCGCGTTGTTCAATGGCGTCGGCGCGGCCGAAGGACGCGAGGCCCAGCGCGTGGCCGTGGAAGAAAGCCGGCTCGGTATCCCGTTGCTCTTCGGTGCGGATGTGATTCACGGCATGCGCACCGTGTTTCCCATTCCACTGGCCGAGGCCTCGTCGTTCGAGCCGGACCTGGCGGAACGCACGGCGCGCGCCACCGCCGTCGAAGCCACGGCGGCCGGCGTCCACTGGACGTTCGCGCCAGCCGTTGACGTCGCGCGCGACCAACGCTGGGGCCGCGTCGCCGAAGGCGCGGGTGAAGACGTGGTGCTCGGCTCGGCTTTCGCGGCGGCGCGCGTGCGCGGCTTCCAGGGTGGTGACCTGAAGGCAGCGGATTCGCTGCTTGCCACGCCGAAGCATTTCGCCGCCTATGGCGCCGTCACGGCCGGCATGGAATACAACTCGGTCGACATCGCGCCACAGACGCTGCGCGACGTGCACCTGCCTCCGTTCAAAGCCGCGCTCGACGCGGGCGCGCTGACCTTCATGAGTGCGTTCAACGACATCAACGGCGTCCCGGCGTCGGCGGATCGGGGCCTCATGACCGATCTCCTGCGCGGCGAGTGGGGTTTCCGTGGACTCGTGGTGTCCGACTACACGGCGGACATGGAGCTCATCGCGCACGGCTTCGCCGAGGATGAGCGCGACGCCACACGCCTCGCCTTCCTCGCTGGCGTGGACATGAGCATGCAGAGTGGTTTCTACGCCGCGCACCTGCCGGACCTCGTCGCATCGGGTACCGTGCCGATGGACGTGCTCGACGAGGGCGTGCGCCGCGTCCTCTCGGTGAAGGAGGCCATCGGCCTGTTCGACAATCCTTACCGTTCGCTCGACCCGACGGCCGAGGCGGATCGCTCGCGCGACAGCGAGCACGCGGCACTCGCGCGTGACGCCGCCCGGCGCTCCATCGTCATGCTGAAGAACGAAGGCGTGCTGCCGCTGCGCAAGAGCGGCCAGAAGCTCGCCTTGATCGGTCCGTTCGGCGCGGACACGGACAACCTCGAGGGTTGCTGGACCCTGTTCGGCGACACGTCCCGCCACACGAACATCGAGAGCGGATTGCGCGCGGCGCTCGCCGACGCGACGTCCCTCGAGGTCGTGGCGGGGTCCGGCGTGGAGGAAGCCATCGAGGGCGGCATCGACGCCGCTGTCGTCGCGGCACGGCGTGCCGATGTCGTCGTCCTGGCGATCGGCGAACCGCAGAATTATTCCGGCGAAGCGCAGTCGCGCACGCAGATCGTCGTGCCGGCCGCGCAGCAGGCGCTGGCCGAAGCCGTGGTCGCCACCGGCACGCCTGTCGTGGTGCTCCTCAAGAACGGCCGCGCGCTCGCATTGAACGGTGCCGTGCGCGATGCCCACGCGATCCTGGTCACCTGGTTCCTCGGCAGCCAGACCGGTCCCGCCATCGCCGACGTCCTCTTCGGCGATTACAACCCCTCGGGCCGACTCCCGGTGAGCTTTCCCCAGGACTCCGGGCAGCAACCCTATTTCTATAACCACCCGCGCACGGGCCGACCGGAACTGGCCGACCAGCCGCCGGCGTTCAAGTCGCGCTACCGCGAAGTCACCTTCGAGGCGCTGTATCCGTTCGGGCATGGCCTCAGCTACACGACCTTCGGCTACAGCGCGCCCCGCGTGCCCGCACATGCCGGCTGGGACGACACCGTCGTCGTATCGGCGACGGTCACCAACACGGGCGACGTCGTCGGCGAAGAGGTCGTGCAGCTGTACATCCACGATCGTGTCGCCAGCCGCGTGCGGCCCGTGCGCGAACTCAAGGCCTTCCGGAAGGTCCTGCTTGCACCGGGTGAAACGGTGGACGTCACTTTCGAACTGACGCGGAAGGACCTTGCCTTCACCCATCGCGACGGCAAGACCTTCGAGGCCGAGCCCGGCGACTTCCTCGTCTGGATCGCCGGCTCGTCCGTGACAGGCGAACCCGCGACGTTCGTACTACGCGCCGACTGACTTTTCGCAGGGCTCTGCCCCGGTACGCGAGACGAAATTGGATACCTAACATCGACGCAGGCAGTATCCGAAGCGTTTCGAGGGGATTACCGCACGTTTCTTCAGCCACGCCCGGCTGTGTCCATGCGGTCAGCCGTCTACTTTGGCGCTCCACATCAAGGAGCACCGTCATGAAGTCGTGCCATCACCGCATCGCCACCGCCGTGGCGATCGCCGCACTCGCTGCTTTGTCGGCACGAGTCGTCGTCGCCACGCCACGTGCCTTGACCGGATCGTTGCAACGTCCACAGGTCATCGCATGGGGAGCCTGTCCCGAAAGTTGGGTCGGGTCGACCTCGGACAGCCTTGGCGACCGCTTGCAATGCGGCTCCATGACGGTGCCATTGGACCATGTCGCTCCCGACGGTCGCATGATGGAAGTCGGCGTGGTCCGCGTGCGGGCAGGCACGCGGACACAACGCGAAGGGGCCATCTTCTTCAACAACGGCGGCCCCGGTTCGCATCCGGGGAAACTGCTGCAAGCGACGGCCGCTGCGTGGGCGCGTGCGAATCCGAACGATCCGGACGAGGTCGACAAGCGGCGACTGTCGGAGCGTTACGACTTCGTCGCCGTCATTCCCCGGGGGCTGGTAGGCAGCAGTGAGTTCAGTTGCGGGCCATCGGTCCCGAGGGGCTTCCCCTTCCTGCCCACCCACCTCGACGACGACACGTGGAACCTCGCGGTCGCCGACGCACGCGCCGTCGTCCAGGGGTGTCGTGCTTTCGAGAGCGCGCGTTACATCAATACCGAACAGTTCGTCCACGACATGGACGCGCTTCGTCGCAGCCTCGGCGACGACCGGCTGCACTTCTATGGCATCTCTTATGGCGGCATGGTGGGCGCGTGGTACGCGGCCACGTATCCAGAGCACGCTGGCCGCATGCTGCTCGATTCCACGCTGGATTTCACGCGCGACTATCGTATGGCGACCCGCGCCTCCATGCTCGCGCTGCATGGCGAGTTCACCCGTAAAGCCGTCGCGCCCCTGCTGGCGAACGCGCGCCGGTACGGCCTCGGCACCTCGAACGATGCCGCGAGCGCCATCGACGAACTGCCGCCCCGCATACGCGAGGTCTGGGTACGGGAGATGACGTTGCCGGTTCGACTCGCCGCCGCGCTGCATGTCGCGTCGTGGATGCGACGCGACAACCCAGCCACTTTCGACGCCTTGGCCTACATCCTCCAGCGCTCACCGACGAGCGCCGACCACACCCTCGACCGAAGCATCCGCTGGGAAGCGTCGCGATTGGCGTCGGTACTGTATGCGCCGCCGCGCATTCCCCATGGCTTCTTCACGGCGACCGACCAGGATGCAGTACGCACCCTCGTTCCCTGCAACGACTGGGCGTGGACGCGCGGCGAAGAGGCGATCCGGGACACGTTGCGGCAGGATGCCGCCCGCTACTTCAGCGTCACCGGCGAAGAGACCTTGGATGAACTGGTCTGCCTGCATTGGGGCGCGCCCAGTTCACGCGCACCGGACCTGGCACACCTTGGCAACGTCACGCCGTTCCTGCTGATCCAGTCGGAAAAGGACACGTCGACGCCGATCGGCGGTGCCCGCCGCATCGTCGACCGCTTCGCCACGGCCAACATGCTCCTGGTGCGCGGGTCGTCCCTGCATGGCGTCTTCAACTACACCACCTCGCCTTGCGTCGAACGCACCGCGGCGCGATACCTGCTCACGGGCATCGTGCCGGCATCCGCGAGCCGCATCGCCGCTTGCGAGGGGCGCTTCGACAATCCTCTCGACGCCCTTCCGGGTGCAGCCCCGGCACTCGCCAGCGTGCCCGTGCCAGTCGACGTACCGCTCCCTGCCGGCCACGACGAACTCTGACCGGTCAGAACATGACCTGCGCGCGCACCTCGACAATGTGGGGATCCACGCGCAGGTCACGGCGATCGCTCGTCGCGCGCACGTAGTTGCCTTGCAGCTTCAGGTACTTCGTGATGTACCAGTTGGCGCCGACCGTCCAGTCGTGCTCGGTGCCGCCCAATGTGGGGCCGTCGTCCAGGTCGAGCGTGCTGTAGCGGAGCACGAACTCGAGCGCGCCCCACGCCCCCTTCGGCACGATGTCCCCGACATTGCCGGCGTTGTAGGTACGCGATTCGCCGGTCATCACCCAGCTCCCGAAGGCATACCAGCCGTGCGCGTCGTAGGTGGGCTTGTCCTTGAGGTGTACGGCGGCGGACAGGTACTCGCCCTGCAACGACCACGGTCCGTGTATCCATAGACCTTCGAGGCCGCGCCGATCGACGTGGTCGGCGATGCTGAGTGCGCCCGAGTCGACCAGGCGCTGGCTCACGAGGCCCGCCTCCGGCAACGCACGGAGCCGCACGTTGGGCGGGTTGTAGCGTCCGCGGCCATCGGTGCTGCCTTCCGGCTCCTCGCGAGAGAACGAGCCGCCGAGGTGGAGCACGTCGCCCGGCGTATTCAGCGGCGTCCAGGCGGCACGCGCGGCGACCATGCGGCCATCCAGGTCACCTTGCAGGTTGCCGCCCTTGTAGTAGCCGAGCTGGACGAGATACGCCTTGCGCGTGAGCGCCCAATCCAGGCCGACGCGGCGGTTCGCGTAAATGGCCTGCATCGGCAGCGAGGTCTCCATGAACGAGGTGCTGCCCGTGCTGGTATTGCCCTCGAAGCCCACCGGCGTCTTCATGAAGCCGACGCGAAACGCGCCGACATCGCTGCCGAACAGCGCCTTGCCCTGCATGCGGAAGAACACGTCGAGCCAGGTCTTCGTCTGGAAGTCGAACACGACGGTGCCGTCGTACACGCCCTTCTTGCGGATGAAGAAGCCGAATTCCTTGCGCCGGTTGGTGTGCGCATCGTCGTAGAGCCCCTCGTCGTGCGAGAAGCGGTCCGAGTCGTACTGGTACTTCAATGTGAGACCCAGGTCGGTCCCATCGGCGAACACATGGTGCGTCGGCCAGTTCGTCCGCCAGTCGTAGCTGTTGGACGGTGCGTCGGCGGCCGCGGCAAACGCGGGCGCGATCAGCGCGAAAGCGCCGAGGATGATCTTATTCAAGGTGGAGCCCCTCTCAAGCGAGCCGACTGCACCGGCTTGCACTATGGATGACTATACAGCGCGCTTGAGAATCCACTCAATGCCGCAGGTATGTCATCGGCAGGTCGCTCCAGGTCTTTAAGAAAAAGAAAAGGGCGCCGCGGCGCCCTTCTCCCTCACCTTGCGATCGTCGTCAGATCGCGTAGTACATCTGGAACTCGAGCGGGTGGGTGCTCGCACGGTACCGCGTGACTTCCTGCATCTTCAGCGCGATGTAGCCGTCGATGAAGTCGTCGGTGAAGACGCCGCCCGCCTTGAGGAACTCACGGTCCTTGTCGAGCGCGACCAGCGCTTCGTCGAGGCTCGCGCAGACCTGCGGGATGTTCTTCTCTTCTTCCGGCGGCAAGTCGTACAGGTCCTTGTCCGCCGGTGCACCCGGGTCGATCTTGTTCAGGATGCCGTCGAGGCCGGCCATCATCAGCACGGTGAAGGTGAGGTAGCCCGACTGCATCGGATCCGGGAAGCGGATTTCGATGCGGCGGCCCTTCGGGCTGGACACGTACGGGATGCGGCAGGAGGCCGAGCGGTTGCGCGCCGAGTAGGCGAGCATCACCGGGGCTTCGAAACCAGGCACCAGGCGCTTGTAGCTGTTGGTGGTGGAGTTGGCGAAGGCGTTGATGGCCTTGGCGTGCTTGAAGATGCCGCCGATGTACCACAGCGCCGTCTGCGAGAGACCGCCGTACAGGTCGCCCGCGAACAGGTTTTCGCCGTTCTTCGAAAGCGACTGGTGCACGTGCATGCCCGAGCCGTTGTCGCCGACGATCGGCTTCGGCATGAAGGTCACCGTCTTGCCTGCCTGGTGGGCGACGTTCTTGATGACGTACTTCATCGTCATCAGCTCGTCGGCCTTCTTCACCAGCGTGTTGAAGCGCGTGCCGATTTCGCACTGGCCGGCATTCGCGACTTCGTGGTGATGCACTTCGACCACCTGGCCCAGCGACTCAAGCACCTTGCACATGTCGGCGCGCAGGTCGCCGAGGCTGTCCACGGGGCTGACCGGGAAGTAGCCGCCCTTCACGCCCGGGCGATGGCCGGTGTTGGTGCCGTCGTACTTGTAGCGCGACGACCAGGCCGCCTCTTCCGAGCCGATCTCATAGAACACGCGGCCCATGTCGTTCTGCCAGCGCACCGAGTCGAAGATGAAGAACTCGGGTTCCGGACCGAAGAACGCGGTGTCGGCGATGCCGGTGGACTTCAGGTAGGCCTCGGCGCGCTTGGCGATGGAGCGCGGGTCGCGGCCGTAGGCCTGCATGGTGCTCGGCTCGAGCACGTCGCAGTGCAGGATCAGCTGCTTGTGCGCGCTGAACGGGTCGAGGTGGGCGGTTTCCGGATCCGGCATGAGGACCATGTCGGACTCGTTGATGCCCTTCCAGCCAGCGATCGACGAACCGTCGAACATCTTGCCGTCTTCGAAAGTGCTCTCGTCGATGGCGTGGGCGGGGAACGTGACGTGGTGGTGCTTGCCGAGGATGTCGGCGAAGCGCAGGTCGACGAACTCGATTTCCTCGTCCTGGATCAGGTTCAGCACTTTGGAAGCGGCGGACATACAAACCTCGAATGGGGTTGGGGCGGAATGCGGTTAGCAATCGCTATGCCAGCACCTCCGCCATCGACGGAGTGGCCTCGGCCAAGCCGGGGCATCATAGACCGCCGGATCGGGGACTGTGCGAACGCACCATTGTGGTGCAATGCAGGACGGGTTGCACCACGAGGTGGGGCACCGCATGCCCGAGGGCGTAACCGCCATTACGCTGGCACGATGCAGGATCGCCTCCGAGAGACCTGCCATGCGCTTCCTCTTCGCCGTCGCCGCCATCGTCTTCGCGGTGCCGCCGCTCCACGCGACCGGTGCGCAGCGCACCTACGCCAACCCGATCGACATCGACTACCGCTACAACTTCGAGCAGATGAACCAAGGCATCTCGTACCGGACGGGTGCCGACCCGGCGGTCGTGCGCTTCGGCGATGCCTGGTACATGTTCCAGACGCTCGCGGACGGCTATTGGATGTCGAAGGACCTGGTGCGCTGGGACTTCGTGACGCCGGACCACTGGCCGTTCAACGGTCTCGTGGCGCCCGCGACCCTGGTAGCCGACGGGAAGCTGTTCCTCATGCAGTCGGCGTTCGCGCCCCGACCGCTGATGGTCACCACCGATCCGGCCAGTGGGCGATGGCATTTTTGGACCCGGCAACTGCCGGTTGTGCCCGGCGCCACGCAGTACGACGAGGCAGGGAAGACCGAAGCCTCGGGTCCGCTCCCGCCCGGTCCCTGGGATCCGGGCCTGTTCCAGGACAAGGACGGGAAGGTGTACCTGTACTGGGGATCGTCGGACACCTACCCGCTCTACGGCGCGCAGCTCGATCTCCGCCTCGCTTCGCGCGAAGGCGAAGGCAAGCGCCTTGCCTTCCTGACGCCGCCGAGCGCGCTGGTCCACATGGACCCCGCGCGGCATGGCTGGGAGCGCTTCGGCCCCGACCACACCATGGGCGACAAACCCGCCTACATGGAGGGGTCCTGGATGAACGAGCACGGCGGGCGCTACTACTTCCAGTACGGCGCGCCGGGCACCGAGTACAACGCGTACGCCACGGGCGTCTACGTCGGGACATCGCCGCTGGGGCCGTTCGAATACGCGCCGTACAACCCTGTCGGCTACAAGCCAGGCGGGTTCGTCACGGGTGCCGGCCATGGATCGACGTTCGAGGATGCGTATGGCAACGCCTGGAACACGGGCACCGCGTGGCTGGGCGTGAACTGGACCTTCGAACGCCGCATCGACATGTTTCCCGCAGGCTGGCACGACGACGGCCAGATGTGGATCGACACGCGCTTCGGAGACTTCCCGCACCGCATGCCGGACCACGCCTTGCGTGAGGGGGAGGACACCTTCACCGGATGGATGCTGCTTTCCTACCGGAAGAAGGTCGTCGCCTCGTCGTCGTTAGCCGAGCATCCGGCCTCTGCGCTTACCGACGAAGACCCGCGGACGTTCTGGGTGGCGAAGTCCAACGAAGCTGGCCAGACGCTCACCCTGGACCTCGGCGGGACGCCGACGGTACGCGCGGTGCAGATCGATTATGCGGATTTCAAATCGGACCGTTACGGCGACGCGCCCGATCTCGTCACGCAGTTCGTCCTGGAGGGCTCGAGCGACGGCAAGCGTTGGACAACGCTCGCGGATCTGTCGAACGAGTCACGCGACCGACCGAATGCGTACATCGAACTGCAACAACCGCAGCGCCTGCGCTACGTTCGTTACAGGCACAAGCACGTGGGCGCGAAACATCTCGCGATCTCCGACCTGCGTGTCTTCGGCAACGCGGATGGCGCACCGCCGGCCGCGCCGGAAGGTCTCGTGGCGACGCGTGGCAGCGACACGCGTGAGGCGACGATCGCCTGGAAGCCTGTGCCTGGCGTGGTGGGATACAACGTTCGCTGGGGTCTCGCCGCCGACCGGCTGCATTCGACCTACCAGCGCTTCGCGGATCAGCCGACATCGTTTACGCTTCGCTCTCTCAACAAGGGCGTTCGTTATGTCGTGGCCGTGGAGGCTTTCGACGAACGTGGCGTCTCCGCATTGTCCAAGGTCGTCGAGTTGGCTCCGTAGGAGTTCGCGGCCTGGGCCGCTACTACGCGAACCGCACAGGGTCATGGCATGACGAACAGGCACGACGACGATACACCCGACACCGGTCGGCGCCGGTTGCTCGGCGGCATGGCCACCACCGGCGCGCTGCTCGCGCTGGGCGGCCTCCAGGATGCCTCCGCAAACGGTGCGAAACCGGCGGCGCCGGCGCCCAGCGGCAAGGACTTGGACGCGCTTCTCGAAAAGCACATCCAGCATGTCGTCGTCATCTATGCGGAGAACCGCAGCTTCAACAATCTGTTCGGCGAGTTCCCCGGCCTGCAGCAACCGCTGAGCGCCGTGCCGAAAGAGCGCCACCTCCAGCGCGATCGCGACGGCAAGGTGCTCGACACGCTCCCACCGATCTGGGGCGGTCTCGTGCCGCACGAACAGGTCGTCGACCACAAGACGTACAAGATCGTCGAGAAAGACATCGCCGGCCTGCCGAATGCGCCCTGGGCGCTGCACACCGGCGACGGCACGACACCCTTGCCGCACGGCCTCGTCACCCGCGACCTCGTCCACGCGTTCTACAACAACCAACTGCAGATCAACGGCGGCAGGAACGACGGCTTCGTGGCGTGGGGCGACAACGGCGCCCTCACGATGGGCTACTACGCGAGCGCACCGGTGCACCTTCGCCTGTGGCGGCTCGCGGAGCAGTTCACGTTGTGCGACAACTTCTTCATGGGTGCGTTCGGTGGCTCGTTCCTCAACCACCAGTACCTGGTGGCCGCGCAGCCACCGTTCTATCCGAATGCCGACAAGAGCCCCGCGCAGTTCAACATCGCGGTGACGGAGAGCGGCGAGCCGACGGACCATCGCCTGAAGATGGCGGAGGACTCGCCGAAGAGCGCCATGGACGGCAAGCCGAAGTTCGCGCACCACAACACGTTGACGCCGGACTTCTGGGCGGTGAACACCATCGGTCCGCCCTACTCGCCCGGCTTCAACGTCGACCGGAAGAACCCGCTCCTGGCCGACGCGAGCAGCGCCAACACGCTGCCGCCGCAATCGCATAAACACATCGGCGACATGCTCTCGGCGAAGGATGTCGACTGGGCGTGGTACGGCGGTGGCTTCCAGGCCGCGCTCGAAGGCAAGGGCGACGGCAGCGACGGCAGCTTCCCGCAAACGCCCAACTTCCAGCCGCACCACCAGCCGCTCAATTACTTCGTCTCCCTCGCGCCCGGTACCGAATCGCGCAAGCGGCACCTGCGTGACGGAGGCATCGGCGAAACGCCCTCGACCAACCATTTCCTCGCCGATGTCGCGGCCGGCAAGCTGCCGGCGGTAACGTTCTACAAACCGCAGGGCGACCTCAACATGCACGCCGGCTACTCCGACGTGGAAGCCGGCGACCGCCACATCGCCAACGTCGTGCACGCCTTGCGTACGAGTCCGCTGTGGAAAGACATGCTGGTAATCGTCACCTTCGACGAGAACGGCGGCTGGTGGGACCACGTGGCGCCGCCCAAGGGCGATCGCTGGGGCCCAGGTACACGCATCCCCGCGCTGGTGGTCTCGCCCCACGCGAAGAAGGGCCATGTCGAACATACGATCTACGACACCGGGTCCATCGCGCGCTTCCTCACCCGCCGCTTCAAGCTGGAAAAGCTGCCGGGCCTGAAGATGCGCGAGGAGGCGATGGTGGCGGCGGGCGGCCCGCCCCCCGGCGACCTGACCGAGACGCTCCAGTTCACGTAAGCGCGGCCTAGTGGCCTCCGGCGCCGCCGGAGGCGAATGGCGGCTTCGCGAACCACACCGCGATCATCGCGAGGCCGAACATCAGGCCGAACATCCAGAAGACGTCGTTCACGGCGAGGGTGGCGGCCTGCATGTCGACGATTCGATTGAGGGCGGCATTCGCCGTGGGACCCTGCACGCCGAAGGCCTGGAAGCGCTCCAGGTACTCGCTGGTGGTACGACTGCCTTCGCTCACGTTTTCCGCCAGCACGGCGTGGTGGTACGTCGTGCGATGCGAGTACATGGTGGTACTGACAGCGGTGGCGATGCTGCCCGCCAACGTGCGGAAGAAGTTGGACAGGCCCGATGCGCTGGCCACCTGCTCGTCGGGCAGTCCGGAAAGGATGATCTGGTTGACCGGCACGAAGAACAGCGCGACGCCGGCGCCCATGCACATGCGCGGCAACGCCAGTTCGCTATACGGCGCGTTGGTACTCAGCGTCGACATGTAGAACGAAGCACCCGCGAAGATCGCGAAACCGACCGTGTTCAACAACCGCAGGTCGAACTTGTTCTGGAACGCGCCGACCAGGGGCGACATCACGATCGCGAGGACACCGATCGGCGCCACGACGAAGCCCGCCCACGTCGCGGTATAGCCGAGCACCTCCTGCACCCACATCGGCATCACCACGGTGCCGCCGAAGAAGGCGAACATGCCGAGCGACAGGCATAGGACACCGACGAGGAAGTTACGCTTCGCGAGCAGCCTCAAGTCGACGACGGGACTCTTGTGCATCAGCTCCCAGGCCACGAGGAAGGTCAGGCACACGAGGGATACGATCGCCAACGCCGTGATCGTCTTCGAGGTGAACCAGTCGTCGTCATTGCCGTTGTCCAGCATGAACTGCAGGCATCCGACGCCTACGGCGAGCAGGAACAGGCCGACCGCGTCGATCGGGACCTTCACAATCTTGGATTCGCGGTCGCGCAGGAGCGCGTAGGTGATGACGATGGCGAAGATGCCCACCGGGATGTTGATGAAGAAGATCCACGACCAGTGGTAGTTGTCGGTGATCCATCCGCCGAGGATCGGTCCGAACACCGGGGCGACCACGACGGTCATCGCCCAAAGCGCCAGCGCGATGGGCCGCTTCGCCACGGGATAGTTGTTGAGCAGCAGTGTCTGCGACAACGGCACCATGGGCCCCGACACCGCGCCCTGGCAGAGGCGGAACACGATCAGCATCGGCATGCTCTGCGACAGGCCGCACATGGCCGAGAACACGACGAACAACATGACCGACACCGAAAAGGTCCGCACTTCGCCGAAGCGCTTCGCGATCCAGCCCGTGAGCGGTTGCATGACGGCGCTTGCCATCGAGTAGGCACTGATCGCCATCGTGCCTTCGTTGCTGCTGACGCCGACATTGCCCGCGATGGTGCGCACCGACACGTTGACGATGGAGATGTCGAGCACCTCCATGAACGTGGCCAGCGCCACGCCCGCCGTCAACAGGGCGAGGGCACCGCCGGTCAGCGGTGGCCGGGCGTTGTCCTGATCGGACTTACCCATCGCTCAGCCGCCGCGCCTGGCCGGTTGCGGTTTGGGCATGGTAGCGACGGTATTCGCGCGAATGATTTCCTCGGCGCGCTCGTCGGCGCGATCCATCTCCTGCGCGTACACATCGGTGCTCGCCAGCGGCTTGTTCCTTGGTGTCTCGGCCAGGACGCGGCCGCCGCGTTCATGCGTGTCGACCTTCACGTCGGCCGACAGGCCCAGTCGCAGGGGATGCCTGTTGAGTTCGTTGGCATCGAGCGACACGCGCACGGGCAGGCGTTGCACGACCTTGATCCAGTTGCCCGTGGCATTTTCCGCCGGAAGCAAAGAGAACGCGCTGCCCGTTCCGGCGTTGAGGCCGACGACCTTGCCGTGGTACTCGACATCGGAATACATGTCGGTCGTGACGGTCACCGGCTGGCCGATACGGATGTTTTCCAGCTGGGTCTCCTTGAAGTTCGCGTCGATCCATAGATCGGAGAGCGGCACCACCGTGAGCAGGTCCTGCCCGGGCTGGATGCGCTGGCCCACCTGCACCTGGCGCCGGGCTGCGTAGCCCTCGATCGGCGACACAATGGCGTTGCGGCCGTTGTTCACCCACGCGTTGCGGAATTGCGCGCGTGCCTGCATTACCGCGGGAAAGTCTTCCACCGTGGTGCCGTCCACCTGCGCATGCGCCGCGGCGGCTTCGCGCTCGGCGGCCTGCAACGCCGCCAGTGCCTGTTGCATCTGCCGCTTGCCCGTGTCCACTTCCTCGGCCGATACGGCACGGCGTTCGAGCAAGGGGTGACGGCGGTTGTACTCGTCACGTGCCTGTTCGTATTGGGCACGACGCTGTGGAATGGCGGCGTCGGCCTGGTTGGCCTGCTGCATCCGGGCCTGCGCCTCGCGCACTGCCTGCGCGAGCTGGCCCTCGGCGTTCATCAGGCTCACGCGCGCGTCGACGGGGTCCAGCTTGATCAGCACTTGTCCACGGTGCACGCGCTCGGTCTCCTCCACCGCAACCTCGATCACCGTTCCGGCGATACGCGAGGAGATGGTGACCATGTCGCCCTTGACGTAGGCGTCGTCGGTGGTTTCCCGCTTCGAGAAAACGAAGATCTGCAGCAGGAGCCAGACCAGGCCGGCGAGGATGAAGACGGCCGCGATGATCGACAGGATGATCACCTTCTTGCGTTTCGCCTTCGGGTCGTCCTTCTTCTCCTGCTCCTTCTGGTCATTGCCGTCCTTGTCGTGCTTGTCGTCCTCGCGTTCCTTTTCGTCGTCATGTGTCATCGGGTCGAATCCTCGCCGGCACCGGCGGCCGGTAGATCGGGCAGGTCGTCGGCGTGGTAGCCGCCGCCCAGCGCGTGGATGAGGGAAAGGTTGGCGGAGAGCATCTGGCTCGTCAGTTGAAGGCGCGCGTCGCGCTGCTGGTCCAGTTGCATGTCGGCATCGAGCCAGGTGCGGTCGTCGATGAGGCCCTTCGAACGGCGGTCCGCCGCCTTGCCCTTCTGCGCGGCGCTCGCGGCGACCTGGCGATCCACCTGGACGCGCTGGTCCTCGAGCGTGGTCAGTGTCGCGATGCCTTGCGCCACCTGGCCCGCGGCCTGCACCACGGCCGCGTCATAACGTGCCACCGCGAGGTCCAGTTGTGCCTGCGCGCCTTCGTACTGCGCGCGCAGGCGGCCGCCACTGAAGATCGGCAGTTGCACCGAGGCGCCGATGTTGCCGAGGGTGAGGTCGGTGCGCGTGCCGGAGCCCAGGTCGGGATACGTGCGCAGGAAAGCGCCGAGCGCCATGAGGCTCACGTCGGGGTAGTAGGCCTTGCGTGCCTGGTCGATGTTCTTCGACGAGGCCTCGATCTGCCAACGCGCCGCGGCGATGTCGGGGCGGCGTGCGAGCAGGGCCAGCCGCGCGTCCGGTGGCAGGCGCGTGTCGGGCACCGGCAGCGGCAACGGCGTCAGCGTGCCGAGCTCGTTCGGCGAGGCACCGGCCAAGGCCGCCAGTTGCACGGCGTCGAGGCTCGCGGCGCCTTCCAGTTGGGCGACGGCACGACGCAGTTGCGCCAGGCGGCTGTCGGCCTGGTCGAGCGCGGTCGGGTCGTCCAGGCCGTGCTCCACCCGCAAGGCGACGAGCTCGCGATAGTCGGCGGCAGAGGCGGCCGCATGCCGCGCCACGGCGAGCCGTGCCTGCTGGGCCTGCCAGTCGAAGTATGTATTTGCGACGTTGTACTGCAGCGACGTGGCCGACGCGGCGCGCTCCGCCTCGGCGGCGCGCGCCTGTCCCACCGCCGCGGCGACGGCATCCTTTTGCTTGCCCCAGATATCCAGGTCCCACGTCGCGAGCGCGCCGGCCACGCCGCTGTTGCTCCAGCTGTGCCCGGGATTGAGCTGGAAGCGCTGTGCGCTGCCCGGCGCGCCGGGTACCTCGCCGCGCACCGCCACGTCGCTGTAGCCGTGCCCGCCGTCGAGGAGACCGCGCACCTGCGGATTCAACGCCGCGCGCGCGGACTCGACCGAACGCAGCGCCGCCTGGTATCGCGCCTCGGCCTGTTCCATGTCGGGCGATCCCCGCATCGCCAACGCCACGATGCGATCGAGCTGCGGATCGCCGTAGCGGCGCCACCATTCGGGCGACGGCCAGCCCGCCTTGCCGACAGGCAGTCCAGACAGCGGCACGTCGTCGCGCGGCTGGAAGGCGGGTGGCCGCACGGGTGGCGCGCAGGCGGTGAGCAACAGCGCGACGGCGACGACGACGGCACGCGAGCCACGGAAAGAGCGGCCCGGCGGGGGAAGGAATGGCGCCATGGCAAGTCCGTTCGGGATTTCTTGCGGACGGACGACCTGCGTCCGTCCGCCGGGTCCGGAGGAACATATCAGCGCGCCGCGTGGGCACTGCGTGACGGACCGACGCGGACAGCGGCTAAGCTATGGCGTCGTCCCCCACAGGAATCCCCGCCACGTGAACGACCTGCTCAGCGCCATCCTCCTCGGCATCGTCGAGGGGATCACCGAGTTCCTGCCTATCTCCAGCACGGGCCACCTGCTCATCGCCGAACGTTGGCTGGGCGCGCGCTCCGACCTGTTCAACATCGCGATCCAGGCCGGCGCGATCCTTGCCGTCACCTTCATCTACTGGCGCACGCTGTGGAGCATGGCGGTGAACTGGCGGCGTCCGGAGACACGCGACTACGTGACGAAACTGGCGGTCGCCTTCCTGATTACCGCGGTGCTGGGCCTCGTCGTGTCGAAGCTGGGCTTCAAGTTGCCGGAGACAGTGACGCCGATCGCCTGGGCGCTGGTCATCGGCGGCGTCTGGATGCTGCTCGCCGAGAAGTTCGCGGCAAACCGGCCGGATCATGCGGCCATCTCGTGGAAGGTGGCGATCCTCGTGGGCCTCGCGCAGATCGTGGCCGGCGTCTTTCCGGGTACGTCGCGCTCGGCCGCGACGATCTTCATCGCCATGCTGGCAGGTACCAACAATCGCGCCGCGGCGACCGAGTTCGCGTTCCTCGTCGGCATCCCCACGATGTATGCGGCCTCCGGTTACGAGCTGTTGAAGACCGTCCGCGGCGGCGGCGCCGCCGGTGAGGATTGGATGGGGCTCGGCGTGGCCTTCGTCGTGTCCACCGTCGTGGCCTTCATCGCCGTGAAGTGGCTGCTCGGTTACATCCGCTCGCACCGTTTCACCGCCTTCGCGATCTACCGCATCGTGCTCGGCATCGCCTTGTTGCTGCTCCTGCCCGCCGGCGGCTGATCGCGTGCCCGTCGCCACCCGCTACCGCCTGATCGACCTCACCATCGACCTCGCGCGTCAACGGGTCGAGCGAGGCGACGTGTTACTGGAGGTGTCGGGACTCAGCTTCCGACTGCTGGCGTGCATGTTGGAGCGCGGCGATCGCGTCGTCGGCTTCGACGAGTTGATGGCGGCGGTCTGGGCACCAGCCGTGGTGAACGAGGAGACGGTGACGCAGCGCGTGCGACTCCTTCGCCAGTCCCTCGGTGACGACGCGCGGCAGCCACGCTACATCCGGACCGTGCGCAGCCGCGGTTACCAGTTAGGCGAGCCACCGGTGCCGCTCGCCGACCGGCCGCCGCGGCGACGCACGATCTGGCCCGCGGTGGCCGCCGTGGGTGTGCTCGCCGCCACGGCCGTCGGCGTCGGTTTCCTCGCGCGGGAACAGAAGCCGGTGACGAGCGCCCAGCAAGAAATCCTGCAGCGTGCCGAGTGGTATCGCGCCATGGGACAGCGCGACAACAACGAGCGCGCCCTCGCCCTTTACGATCGCGCCTTGCGGGAAGCACCCGACGACGTCGATGCGTTGTCAGGCGCCTCACGCACCCGTGCCGCCCGCAGTTGCCTCTACAACGCCGGGCCGGCGGAGGCGCGTGAAGCACTGCGGCTGGCCACGCGCGCCGTCTCGCTACGTCCGGACAGTGCCGCCGCGTGGTCCGCATCGGGCTATGCGCACGATTGCCTGGGCGACATCGGCGGCGCCATCACCGGTTATGAGCGCGCGGTCCGGCTTGACCCCAAGGACGACGCGAGTCGATCCTCCGCCGCGTATCTTTACCAGGAACAGGGGCGTCTCGCCGATGCGCTGCACGCCAACATGGACATGCATGGCGACCCGGCGAAGGTGCGCTTCCGCGAAGTGCAGGTCGCACGTGAGTACGAGCTGCTCGGCTTTGCCGCCGCGGCCGAGGCGCGGTACCGGCACGTGTTCGAGCTTTCGCCGGACAACGTCTTCGCCAATGTCGGCTGGCCCGCTTTCCTGTTCGCGCAGCAACGCTTCGACGAGGCGGCGGTGGCGCTGGCCGAAGCACGCAGGCGCGGCACGGACCGTGCGGAACTGGCCCAGCTGGACGGCGAACTCGCCTTGCGTCGTGGCGACCATGTCTCCGCGGCGAGGGCGTTCGCGGAAGCGAAGGTATTGCGTCCCTCGGCCACGCTGCCCACCACGCTGGCCGCGCTGCATGGCGAGGCGCCGGTGGACGCGGCATGGCTGCGTGATCGCATCGCCGCGACCCGTGCGGCATTGCCGGAGGATCCGTGGCCCGGCAGCCGCCTCGAACTCGCCCTGCTCCTCGACGCCGCGCACGACCGGCGCGGAGCGGTAGCCGCGTTGTCCGAGGCCGTGGACAAGGGATGGCGCGATGCGGGCTACCTGCGTGCCTCGCCGCTTTTCGCTTCGATGGCGGGCGACGCCGGTTTCGAGGCGGTGCTCGAGGCGATCGCACGCCGCGTGGCCGCGGAGCGCGAGCGCGTGCTCGACGCGCCATGGTGTCCGAAGGAGCTGCTCGCGCAAGGCCGTCCTTGAACGATGTAGGAGCCGCTACGGCTTCGGCATCGACGCCAGGATGATGTCGCGGAAGATCGCCTGCGATTGCGGATGTGCGTAGCCCTGGTTGTACGCCTGGCTCGTGATCACGGCCACCAGCCCGCGCTCGGGCAGCACGAACACGTAGTTGCCGCCGTTGCCGCCCATCGCCCATACCTTCGTCTCCACCCCGTGGATGGGAAAGCGGAACTGCCACCACAGGTAGCCGTAATCGGCGTCGTCGCGGGCCTGGGCGTGCGGCGTCAGCATCGCGTGGACCCATGCCGCCGGTAGCACCGCCTTTCCCTTCCAGCGCCCGCTGTCCGCGGCGAGCTGGCCCAGCTTCGCCAGGTCGCGGGAGCGATAACGCGTCCCGCCGCCGCCCATGCCGATGCCTTCGCTCGACACATTCCACTTGGACTTGGTGATGCCAAGCGGCTCCTCGAGCACCTCATGCGCGAAGTCGGCGAGCGGCCGTTTCGTCGCCCGCTCCACGACTGCGCCGGCGACGAAGCTGCCCGCCGTGCAATACGAGAACGTGCGGCCGTAGGGAGAGTCCTTCGGACGACTCACCCAGGGCGCGTAGCCGCGGATCGGCAGGTTCAAGGCGAAGTCCAGCCAGCGTTCGGTGACGTACATGCGCTCCTCGTTGCCTGACGAAGCAGGGTTCTCGTCGTCGCATTCCCAGATCGAGCTCATGGTGAGCAGGTCTTCCAACGTCACCGTCGCCCGGCGCGGGTCGGGCTGCTCGATGCGGATCTCGGGGAAGAATGCGTATACCGGCGCTTTCACGTCACGGATCGCCCCACGCTCGATGGCCGCGCCCACGAGCATCGCCGTGAGGCTCTTGCTCGCCGAGCGCACGTCGTTGAGCAGGTCTGGCGAGCCATCGTTGAAATAATGCTCGTACACCAGCCGCCCGTGGTCCGCGACGACGACGCTTGTGATCTTCTTGAAGCTGCCATCGGCCACCTTGTCCTCGAGGGTGGACAGGGTGGCGGTATGCCAGCCGAGCTTGCCGGCATCGGCGACGGCCCAGCCGTCGTTGGCCGGGGCGGGCGGGCGGTAGGTCCCCGCGAGGACGGGAAGGGTGAACGCCAGGGTGGCGATCGCGGCTAGGATTCGGCGCATGGCTCGGGCTCCGTCAATGGGAAGCCCGAGTGGAGCGGAGGCCCGTGTGAAGCGCCTGAAGTCTCCATGAACTTTTATGAAGCCGACGCCGCGACCTACACGGGGCTTCAGGCGACCGCGGCGGTTTCTTCCTGGCGGACCTTGCGCAGCCTCGCCATCTCCAGCTGCTGCTGGTGGACGAGCTTGCACTTCGGCTCGCTGGTGCGCTGGAACAGCTCGCTCGTCCATTCGATGAAGGCCTGGACGCGTGCCGACAGGTGGCGCTTCTGCGGGTACACGATCCACAGGTTGGACCCGGTGGAGATCGTGTCGGTCATGATGATCTCCAGCAGGCCCTTCTCCAGCGCGGTGTTCGCCAGGCAGTGCGGGGCCTGGATGATGCCGAGACCGGCGATGGCGGCCTGGATGACCGATTCACCGTCATTGATCAGCATGTGCGCATCCACGTCGACCGACACGCGGCCGCTCGGAGAGTCGAACTGCCACTGGTACGGCTTCCCGGTGCTGGGATGGACGAAGTTCACCGCCCGATGGTTCTTCAGGTCCTCGATGGACGACGGCATGCCGTGCCTCGCCAAGTATGACGGCGCGGCACAGAGCACGTTGCTGAAGTGGCCGATCTTGCGCGCGATGAGGCTGGAATCGGCCAATTCACCCATGCGGATGGCGCAATCGAAGCCTTCCTCGTTCAAGTCGAACGGGAAATCGCACATCGTCAGTTCGAGGCGGATATCCGGGTACTTGTGCTCGAACTCGGCCAGGTTGGGGATGATCGCCGCCCGTCCCACGGCAGAGGACGCGGCCACGCGCAGCTTGCCGGCCGGCTTGGTCCTGGCATAGCCCAGAGCCTCGGTCGCCTCGGTGAGGTCGGCCAGGATCTCCTTGCAACGTGCATAGAACGCGGAGCCATCGTCGGTCAACCGCAGCGAACGCGTCGACCGAAAGAACAGCCGCGCCCCCAGGCTTTCCTCGAGACGAGAGATGGCACGGCTGACGCCGGACGGCGTCATCTGCAGGTGCTGCGCGGCCGAGGAAAAGCTCTTGGCCTCCACCACGCGGACGAAAACGCTGATCGCGGAAAAGTCTTCCATCGCTCACTCCAGGGATGCATTCGTGACTGTGCGTCACAGGCGCGGTGATTGTAGACCCATTTTTCGCTTGCCAAGCAAGACCTAGATTTCGCTCCCTGCGGTGGACCGGCTTGACCTCAACCAACGTTGAGGCTCCAACCTTCCGGCCCCCGACCGACTTTCCCCCCTCCCATCGAAGCTCCAGGACCTCCCATGAAGAAGAAAATCCTGTTCGGTTCGTCGGCCCTCGCGGTCGCCGTCGCTTCGGCGATCTGGCTCAGCGCGGGCAGCTCC
The DNA here is from genome assembly GCF_050273135.1 of Luteibacter sp. NPDC031894. NCBI lineage: Bacteria > Pseudomonadati > Pseudomonadota > Gammaproteobacteria > Lysobacterales > Rhodanobacteraceae > Luteibacter > Luteibacter sp. NPDC031894. Next base: position 518,989 of record NZ_JBNNMV010000002.1, read on the forward strand.
CCGAGCCACGCCAGCGAGCCCGCGGCCGCCCCGCCGGCACCGGAAGTCACCGTGGCCCAGGTCCTGCTCCGCCCGGTCTCCGACGCCAACGCCTTCACCGGCCGTATCCAGGCCGTGGACACCATCCAGGTCAAGCCGCGCGTCAGTGGCTACATCGATTCGATCCACTTCCGCGAAGGCGCCTCGGTGAAGAAGGGCGACCTGCTCTTCACCATCGACCCGCGCCCGTACCGCGCCGAGGTGGACCGTCTCGCCGCCAACCTCGCCCAGGCGAGGGCCGAGGCGAAGAACGCCGAGGCCAATGCGGCTCGCGGCAACAAGCTGGTGGAACAGCACGCCGTGTCGCGCGAGGAAGCCGATCGCCTCGACACCGCCGCGGCCAGCGCGAAGGCGCAGGTCGCCTCGGTGCAGGCCGCGCTCGATGCCGCGCAGCTCAACCTCTCGTTCACCCAGGTGCGCGCACCGATCGACGGCAAGGTCAGCAACGCGCAGATCACGGCGGGCAACCTCGTGACGCCGAACGACGCGCTCACCAGCGTTGTCTCGGTCGACCCGATGTACGTCTACTTCGACGTGGACGAACAGACCTTCCTGAAGCTGGATCGCCTGCGTCGCCAGAGCGGCCGCGCTCCCGCCGTGGAGATGGGCCTGGCTGATGAAGAAGGTTACCCGCACGTCGGCAAGATCGACTTCGTCGACAACCAGGTGCGCGCCGGTGCCGGCACCATCCGCCTCCGCGCGGTGTTCCCCAACGCCGATGGCGCCTACACCGCCGGCCTGTTCGCCCGCGTGGAACTGCGTAGCGGCGATACCCAGCCGCGCGCGCTGATCGACGACAAGGCCGTGGGCACCGACCTGGGCAACAAGTTCGTCTACGTGCTCGGCAAGGACAAGAAGGTCGAGTACCGCCGCGTCTCCACCGGCGCGCTGGTGGACGGCCTGCGTGTGGTCGATTCCGGCCTCGGTGCGGACGACGTGGTCGTGGTGAACGGCCTGCAACGCGTGCGCCCGGGCGTCGAAGTGAATGCGAAGCGTGTCGCGATGGCGTCGCTGGCACCGGAAGGCACGCGCAATGTCGCGTCGCGTCCGGCCGGCGTCGACAGCGTGGCGCAGAACCAGGACTGATCCACCCATGAAAATCGCCCAATTCTTCGTCGACCGCCCGATCCTCGCGGGCGTGCTGTCGGTGCTCTTCCTGATCGCGGGCAGTATCGCCGTGTTCAAGCTGCCGATCAGCGAATATCCCGAAGTCGTGCCGCCCACCGTGGTGGTGAAGGCGTCCTATCCCGGCGCCAATCCCAAGGTGATCGCCGAAACCGTTGCCACGCCGCTCGAAGAGCAGATCAACGGCGTGGAAGGCATGCTCTACACCTCCTCGCAGGCCACCAGCGACGGCGCGATGACCCTCACGGTCACCTTCGCCCTCGGCACCGACCTCGACAACGCGCAGGTGCAGGTGCAGAACCGCGTGTCGCAGGCGCTCCCGCGCCTGCCCGAGGAAGTGCAGCGTCTCGGTGTCACGACGAACAAGAGCTCGCCCGACCTGACCATGGTCGTGCACCTCACGTCACCCGACCACCGTTACGACATGCTCTACCTGTCGAACTACGCCCGCACGCGCATCAAGGACCAGCTCGCCCGTCTCGACGGCGTCGGCGACGTCCAGCTGTTCGGCGCCGGCGAGTACAGCATGCGCATCTGGATGAACCCGGAGAAGCTGGCGATCCGTAACCTCACCACCGGTGACGTGATCAAGGCCGTCCGCGAGCAGAACATCGAGGTCGCCGCCGGTGCGCTCAATGCACCCCCCGGCCCGAATACGTCCGCCTTCCAGGTGAACATCAACACGCGCGGCCGCCTGGTGACCGAGGACGACTTCCTCAACATCATCGTGCGCAGCGATCCCTCCGGCTCGGTGACCCACCTGCGCGATGTCGCGCGCGTGGAGCTGGGTTCGAACAACTACGCCCTGCGCAGCCTGCTGAACAACCGCGAAGCGGTCGCGATTCCCATCTTCCAGCGTCCCGGCTCCAACGCGATCGCCATCTCCGACGAAGTGCGCAAGGAGATGGCCGAGCTGAAGAAGGACTTCCCGCAGGGCGTCGACTATTCGATCGTCTACGATCCCACGGTCTTCGTGCGCGGCTCCATCGACGCCGTCGTGCACACGCTGTTCGAGGCCATCATCCTCGTCGTGCTGGTGGTGATCCTGTTCCTGCAGACCTGGCGCGCCTCGATCATCCCGCTGGTGGCCGTGCCGGTTTCGCTGATCGGTACGTTCGCGGTGATGTACCTCGCCGGCTTCTCGCTCAACGCACTGTCCTTGTTCGGCCTGGTGCTGGCGATCGGCATCGTGGTCGACGACGCCATCGTGGTCGTGGAGAACGTGGAGCGACACATCGAGCATGGGCTCGATCCGAAAATGGCGACGCGCCAGGCGATGACCGAAGTGACCGGCCCCATCGTCGCGACGGCCCTCGTGCTCTGCGCGGTGTTCGTGCCCGCCGCCTTCATCAGCGGCCTCACGGGCCAGTTCTATCGCCAGTTCGCGCTGACCATCGCCATTTCGACCGTCATCTCGGCGTTCAACTCGCTGACCCTGAGCCCGGCGCTCTCCGCCATCCTCCTGAAGGGTCGCGACGAGCCGAAGGACAAGCTCACGGTGTGGATGGACCGCAGCCTCGGCTGGCTGTTCCGTCCCTTCAACCGCACGTTCGAGCGCGGCGCGCACGGCTACGTTGGTGGCGTGAAGAAGATCCTGCGTTTCTCGGGGATCGTGCTGGTGCTCTACGCCGGCCTCGTGGGTCTCGCGTTCCTCGGCTTCGCCAAAGTGCCGACCGGGTTCGTGCCGTCGCAGGACAAGCAGTACCTCGTGTCGTTCGCGCAGCTGCCCGATGCGGCCTCGCTGGACCGCACCGAGAGTGTGATCCGCCGCATGGGCGACATTGCCCTCGCCCAGCCCGGCGTGGAAAGCGCCGTGCAGTTCCCGGGCCTGTCGATCAACGGCTTCACCAACAGCACGAATGCAGGCATCGTCTTCGTGACGTTGAAGCCCTTCGAGGAACGCCGTAGCGCGGACGTGTCGGCCGATGCGATCGCCGCGGCGCTGAACGCGAAGTTCGCGTCCATCCAGGATGCGTACATCGCGATCTTCCCGCCGCCGCCGGTGAACGGCCTCGGCACGATCGGCGGCTTCCGCATGCAGATCGAGGACCGTGGCGGCCTGGGCTTCGAAGAGCTGTACAAGCAGACGCAGGGCATCATCGGTGCGAGCCAGAAGACGCCGGAGCTCGCGCACCTGTTCACCAGCTACCAGGTCAGCGTGCCGCAGTTCGACGCCGACGTGGATCGCGAGAAGGCGAAGTCGGAAGGCATCGACCTGGGCGACGTGTTCCAGACGATGCAGGCCTTCCTCGGCTCGCTCTACGTCAACGACTTCAACCGTTTCGGCCGCACCTATCAGGTGAACGTGTCGGCGGAGCCGTCGTTCCGCCACGAGCCGTCCGACATCGTGGGCCTGAAGACCCGCAATGCCGCCGGCGACCTCGTGCCGCTGGGCTCGTTCCTCACCGTGCGCCAGGCGAACGGCCCGGATCGCGTGCAGCACTACAACGGTTACCCCACCGCCGAGATCAACGGCAGCCCGGCCCCGGGTTACAGCACCGGTCAGGCGCAGGACGCGATGGAAGCGCTGGTGAAGGCCAACCTGCCGAACGGCATGAGCTTCGAGTGGACCGAACTCACCTACCAGCAGATCCTCGCCGGCAACACGGCGGTGCTGGTGTTCCCGCTGTCGGTGCTGCTTGTGTTCCTGGTGCTGGCGTCGCTGTACGAGAGCCTGAGCCTGCCGCTCGCGGTGATCCTGATCGTGCCGATGGTGCTGCTGTCCGCGATCTTCGGCGTGTTCATCACCGGCGGCGACAACAACATCTTCACCCAGATCGGCCTGATCGTGCTGGTGGGCCTTGCCTGCAAGAACGCGATCCTGATCGTGGAGTTCGCACGCGAAGCGGAGATCGAAGGCATGAACCGCGTGGATGCGGTGCTTGAGGCCGCCCGCCTGCGACTGCGCCCGATCCTGATGACGTCGTTCGCCTTCATCATGGGCGTTGTGCCGCTGGTGACCTCGCACGGCGCAGGCGCGGAGATGCGTCACGCGATGGGCGTGGCCGTGTTCTCCGGCATGCTTGGCGTCACCTTCTTCGGCCTCATCTTCACCCCGCTCTTCTACGTGCTGATCCGCGCCTGGAACGAACGCTCGGAGGCCCGCCGCCAGGCGCGCCGTGAACGTCGCCTCCTCGCCCACGCGGCACGGGAGTCCTGATCATGAAAACCATGTTCCGCAGTACCGCGCTGTTCGCGGCCCTCGTCCTCGCCGGTTGCGCGAGCGTGGGCCCCGACTACCACGCACCGAAGGAAGCGCCCGTCACCTTGCAGGGCGTCGATGCAGCCCACCAGGACGCCGCCGGGTTCCAGGCGCAGTGGTGGAAGCAGTTCGGCGACCCGACGCTCGATTCGCTGATCGTTCGCGCCGCCAAGAACGCGCCGGACCTGAAGATCGCGGTGGCTCGCCTGGCCCAGGCACGCGCCGCGCTGGGCACGGCGAAGTCCCAGCAGATACCGGATATCGAAACCGGCGTGTCGTACCAGCGCAGCCGCCAGCAACAGCCTGGCTTCAGCGACCAGCGGCAGACCGTCACCGCCTACCAGGCTGGCTTCGATGCCTCCTGGGAACTCGACCTCTTCGGCGGCATCCGCCGCTCGGTCGAGGCCGCGCGTGCCGATGCCGCGGCGGGCCAGGCGTCCCTGCAGGACGCCCAGGTCACCCTGTTCGCGGAAGTCGCGCGTAATTACTTCGACCTGCGCGGCACCCAGCTGCGTATCGACGTGGCCAGGCGCGACATCGCCAACCAGCAGGATTCGCTGAAGGTGATCACCGCGCGCGTGGACGTCGGCACCGGCGCGGAGCAGGACCTCGCCAGTGCGAAGGCTCGCCTCGCCGCCGTGGAAGCGCAGCTTCCCGTGCTCGAGACCCAGGCCAGCGCCGACCAGTTCCGTCTTGCGGTGTTGCTCGGGGAGCGTCCGGGCGAGCTCGACATCGACCTGTCGGCGGCGTCGTTCAAGCCGATCGACGCCACCCTCGCCATTGGCGGTGCGGACGAGGTCCTGCAACGTCGTCCGGACATCCGGATCGCGGAGCGCGAGCTCGCCGCCGCGAACGCGCGCATCGGCGTGGCGAAGGCCGACTACTTCCCGCACATCTCGCTGGGCGGCTTCATCGGCTTCCTCGCCGGACGCAGCAACGACTTCGGCGGTGCCGACTCGCGGGCGTGGTCGGTGGCACCGAGCATCTCGTGGTCGGGGCTCAACGTGCAGCGCGTGCGTTCCGGCGTGAAGGGCGCGGAGGCACGCGCCGACGAGGCACGTGCCAACTACGATCGCACCGTGCTCACCGCGCTCGAGGATGTCGACAATTCGCTGGTGGCCTTCAACCGTCAGCGCGAGCGGGTCGAGAAGCTCGTGGTACAGGCCACCGAGAGCCGTCGTGCCGCCGACCTGGCGAAGTTGCGCTATGACGCGGGCCGCACGGATTACCTTGAGCTGCTCGACGCCGAGCGCACGCAGCTCGCGGCGGAAGACCAGCTTGCCGAGGCGGAAGCAGGCATCAACCTGCGCGCCGTGCAGTTGTACAAGGCGCTCGGCGGCGGTTGGCAGGCCTGCGGTGACGACGCGTGCAGCGAGGTTGCGAAGGCGCCATGAGCGCACATAACGTCCATCGTCTTCCGGTACAGCCGAGGCGCGGTAAGACCTTGTCGGTGGAACCGCCGCTCAGCCAGCGCGTCGCGCTGGTGAGCGGCGCGAACCGCGGCATCGGCCTCGAAGTGGCGAAGCAGCTCGCAGCGAGTGGCGTCACCGTGTTCATGGGCATGCGTGAACCCGGCAAGGGCGAGAAGGTCGCACGCGCGATCCGCGAGCTCGGCGGCGACGCGCATGCGATCCGGCTGAACGTGACGAAGCAAGGCGATGTCGACAAGGCCATCGCACACATCGGCGATCACTTCGGCCGCCTCGACATCCTCGTGAACAACGCAGGCGGCTACTACGACCCGGAGGGCCGCCCCTCGACACCGGACCTGGACGCCATCCGCGGCGCCCTGGATGTGAACCTCATCGGCGCGTGGTGCCTCACCGCCGCCGCCCTGCCCTTGATGAAACGGCACGGATACGGCCGCGTGGTGAACGTATCGAGCGAATGCGCCCTGGGCGCGATGTGCGGCGAGAACAGTCCCGCCTATCGCGTGTCGAAGGCGGCGCTCAATGCGTATACGCAGGTGCTTGCGCGCGAACTCGTGGGTAGCGGCATCCTCGTCAATGCCGTCTGTCCGGGCTGGACCGCTACCGCGCTAGGCGGCAGCGGTGGCAGGCCAGCGGCGGAGAGTGCGGAAGGCATCGTGTGGGCGGCGTTGCTTTCGGAGCATGAGTCGTCGTCGGGCGAGTTCTTCCGCGATCGGAAGAAGATCGCCTGGTAGGACTCAGCGCGAAACGATATGCGCGAACCACTGCCAGCCGCGCAGCTTCGCGGTGATCAGTTTCACGCAGGTCAGCATCGGTACGGCGAGCAGCGCGCCGGGGATGCCCCACAGCCAGCCCCAGATCAGCAGCCAGAGCAGGATCGCGACAGGGCTCAGACGCGAGCGGCGCCCCTGCAGCATGGGCGTGATCATGTTGCCTTCGATCGCGGTGATGCCGGCGAACGTAGCGGCCGGCAGCAATGCCGGACCGAGTTCCTGGAAGTGCAGCGCGCCCACGACCGCGAGGATCGTGGTCGTGGTGATGGCACCTACATAGGGAATGAAGTTCGCGACCGTCGCCACGGAGCCCCACAGCAGCGGATCGGGTACGTCGTAGAGGTACAACATGCCAGCGGTGACGAGGCCCAGGGTGACATTGATGGCCGCCGTCAGCAGGAGATAGCTCGATACTTCTTCCTGGATGCTTCGAACGATGCTGACCGTGTGTCGCTTGTACGAGAACGTTGGCGATATCTCCACCGCTCGCCGGAGGATCTCATCGCCATAGACCAGGAAGAAGAACACCAGCAACGCGACGGTGAGGATGCTCGCCAGGACTTTTGGCGCGCTCGCCACCACGTCCCACGCGGAGAACGCGAAGCTGTTGGTCGCCTGGGGCGCGTTCCTCGCTACGGAGCCACCAACCAGCGTCTGCGTCGCGCGGCTCGCTGCTTCGATCTGCTGCGTCATCGGCTTGATCTTCGGCGCGAACGCGCGCATCGCGGTCGGCGCCTCGTGGAACCAGTTCAGCGCCGGCGTCGAAAGCGTCGCGACGGCCGAAACGAGTCCCGTTCCGAGCAGGATCATCACCGTGACAGCGGCAAGCCAGCGCGGGATACGCACGCGTGCCGCCGACGCGACGATCGGATTGAGCGCGAGGCCGATAAATCCCGCGAGAACCAGGGGCACCAGGATCGATTTGCCGATCGCCACCGTGTACAGCAGCGCCAGCAGGATCATGCCGTTGAGCGATATGCGGATGGAGCGCAGGTGACGCGTGATGCGTCGGGTGCTCCGGCTGCTGCCGGGCTTGCGCCGCGACCGCGTGCCGATCGTGGACACGGCGACGCCGGGCGCCGCCGTGGACGGGAGCGGCGTAGGGAGTGGACTGGGAAAGTCGCTCATGGCACCTGGTCGGCGACGTCGACGGCGTCGCTGGCGAACTCACCGAGGAAACTGCCGGCGGCCACGGACAGGCCGCGCGCGATCATGTCGGCGACACCGCCTGCCACGACACCGCTCACGCCAGGCACGGCAAGCGGGTTCATCTTTATCTTGCTGAGGAGGAAGCCGGAGCCGGCGGCAACGCCGAGTACGGTCAGCGGATGCTCGTAACCGCGCGCGATCAGGGCCGCCGCCGGGCGCACCGTTTCTTCCCGCGCAAGCGTCACCCGCGCACGCGCGGCGGTGACTTTCGCCATGCTGTTGAAGACACCCATCGTGTTACTCCCCCTTTTGTTCGCTTTCCGCCTTGCCCTGCCGCGACGCTTCGCGCGCCAGGATGGCGAATTCCGCCCGCGTGGCGGGCAGCGTAAGCCAGTGCATGGCACGGCGGAAGACAAGGATGGCTCCCACCAGCAGCAGCAACTGGAGCGCCGCCAGCGCGGTGAGCGCCCAGGCCCACGATCCGAACCATTGCGCCAGGCCCCAGCCGGCCAGCGCCAGCAAGGTAAAACCGAGTGCCACGGCGAAGACGATGGCGGCCAGGCCCATGAACAGCATCATGACGATGCCGGCTCGCGCCAAGCCTAGCTCGGCGCTCAACAGCGCCAGCTGTGCCGAAAATAGCTCCTTCAGACCGGCGCCGAGACGGCGGAGGTCGTCGAGCCACGACGGCGAGGCAGCTTTCGCTGAACCCGCCGCCGCGCCTTCTCCCGGCATCGGCTCGTTCACGTCCTGGCGCCCCGGGGGACCATCGTCCAGCATGCGCTACGCCCCTTGGGGAAGTGATTGGATCAGTTACGCAGGATGCGGCCGGCCAGCCAGCCGGCGGCGAGGGCGAGGGCGATGGACTGCACCGGCTTCTCGCGGACGTATTCACGGGCCGTGTCGAGCCAGTCGTTGGTCCGCTCGACGGCGTCACCGTAGGCTTCCTTGCCGCGCATCTTCACTTCCTCGGCCTTCTCCGCAGCGCGGGTCGCACCATGGGCAGCCTTGTCGGTGGCGGTGTGCAAGGTGGACTCCACCTTGTCGGCAGCCCGCTCAACGGCATCCTTCGTGCGATCCACCGCCTCGGAAGTGGCCTGCTTTACTCGCTCGGCACGTTCGTCGATGCGGCCGGCGGCCGAAACGGTGTTCGCAGCGGCGGTCGCGGCGTTAGCGACATGGTCGGCGGGCTTGTTCATGGACGGTCTCCGGTACGGGGTCTGACAAGGTAAGTCAAAAAAGGTGACGCCGGGGTCACGGCCGCTAGACGCTGCGGCCGCGGAAGAACGAAATGATCGCCAGGATCAGGAAAACGACGAACAGGATCTTCGCGATACCGGCCGCCGTTCCCGCGATGCCACCGAAGCCGAAGACGGCCGCGATGATCGCGATAACGAGGAAGACAAGGGCATAGTGCAGCATGGTGGGTTCTCCGTGGAGTGGCGCGGCACCATTTAGTCCCGCGCCCCGCGCATGCGGCGTGAAGCTGCCCGACGTCGCTCAATAGACGTTCAGGCAGCCGCTTTCACCGCGCCGTCACGCCTTCACCTTGGGGTTGAGCGAGTAGGTGCCGGTAATGACGGCCTGGTCGACGACGTGGCCTTCCATGACATCGCGGAGCTCGGCGAGGGAAAAGCCCGTCACCAGCGGCAGCGTCTCCACGTCGAGCGCGTACACATGGAAGTGGTAGTGGTGCGGGATCGAGTCGTTCCACGGCGGGCACGGACCGTCGTAGCCGTGATAGTGCCCCTCCATGTCACGGTCGCCCTTGAACCAGCCGGTGTAGTCGTTGAGGCCCTGCACCGACCCGGGCGGGCCGACCGGATCCTTCTTGCCACGCGGCACGATGCCTTCGCCACAGGCGCCCTCGCCCAGCTCGCGGCACTCCAGCGGAATATTCGCCATCAGCCAATGGACGAACTCGACGCGCGGCAGGTCGCGGCGAATCTCGCGTCCTTCGACGTTCACGTCGTCCGGCTTGGATGGCACGTCGGTATCGATCACGGCGATGACGAACGATTTCGCCGCGGCGGGTACTTCGGTCCAGGCCAGGTGCGGCGTGACGTTGCCGGCGGGCTTGATCGGTTCGCCGAGTTCCATGAACGCGAACTTCGCGGGAATGGGCTGGCCGTGCTCGATGCTGTCGCTGTTGAGACGCATGCGGTACTCCTTCCTATTGCTTGTAGGTCACGCGGTAGATGGCGCCGTTGTCGTCGTCGCTCACGAGCAGGCTGCCATCCGGTAGCGGTTGCACGTCGGCCGGGCGTCCAGACACCGTTTCGTCCTTGAGGAATCCCTCGACGAGCGGTTCGTAGCTGACGACCTTGTTGCCGTTGAGGCGCACGGTCATCACCCGGTACCCGGATTTCGCCGAGCGGTTCCACGAACCGTGCTCGGCGACGATCGCGGCGCCGTGCCAGGCGGCGGGGAATTGCTTGCCGTTGTAGAAACGCATGCCCAGGGCGGCGACGTGCGGACCCAATGTCAGCACGGGCGGTGTGTAGTCCTTGCAGTTTTTGCCCTTGCCGAACTCGGGGTCGATGGTGTCGCCCTGGTGGCAGTACGGGTAACCGAAGTGCTCGCCCATCTTCGTGACGCGGTTGAGTTCGTCATTCGGAATGTCGTCGCCGAGCATGTCGCGGCCGTTATCGGTGAACCACAAGGACTTGTCGGTGGATCGCCAATCGAAGCCCACGGAGTTACGGATGCCGCGCGCGACGGTCTCCACGCCCGTGCCGTCCGGGTTCATGCGCACCATCTGGGCGAAGCCCTCGTCGCCACGGTCGCAGATGTTGCACGGCGCGCCGACCGGCACATAAAGCTTGCCATCCGGCCCGAAGGCGATGAATTTCCAGCCGTGCGCCGTCTCGGTGGGAAGCTTGTCAGTGACCAGTTCCAGCTTCGGCGGCGTGTCGAGGTGGTCCTCGATATCGCGCAGCACGTAGATCCTGCTCACCGCCGACAGGTAGAGATCGCCGCCATGGAAGGCCACGCCGACCGGCAGCTTCAGGCCACTCGCCAGCGTTCTCACCTTTTCCACCGAGCCGTCGGCGGCGTAGCTCACGGCATAGACCTTGCCGGCGTCGCGCGAGCCGACGAAGACGGTGTTCTTCGCACCCAACGCCATCTCTCGTGCGTCGGGCACCTTGTCGGTCCAGACGGCGATGTGGAATCCCGGCGGCACCTTCAGCGACGCCATGTCCGGCGTCCCGGCGAAGGCGGGGGCGGCGAGGAGGGCGAGGGCGAGAACGAAGGCGCTACGCATGAACGGACTCCTTGGAATGGCGCCCGCCAGGGTTCAGCGGGAGATGGCGTCGAAGCGTGCCGCGATGTAGTCGTCGGTGAAGCTGGTCATGCTGAAGTCGCGGATGAAACCGCAGTGGCCGCCATAGGTCGCGATGTCGAGCTCGACATTGGGTGGCACGCGCAACTGGTCGAAGGCCGCGACAGGGATCACGGGGTCGTCGCGCGAGGTGAGGATCGTCGCCGGCAGGTGCAGGTCCATCAACCGGTCGCCGGCGACGGAATACCCGTCGAGGTAGGCCTCGAGCGACCCGAAATCCGTGTGGCGCAACACCAGCGACCGGGTGAGGTCGCGCATGTTCTGGCGCAGTTCCTCCAGCTCGAAGTACGTCTGCTGCGGGAACGCCTGCTGCTTCTGGCGCAGTGAGCGGCGCCACTTCTTCATGAAATAAGCCTGGTAGAACCAGGGCGCCTCGCTCTCCAGCGAAAACAGGCCTTCGCTGGGATCGACGATCGGGCACACGGCCAGCACGTAATCCAACGGCACGCCCAGCTTGGGCGCCAGCATCGCGGCGCGTAGCGCGAAGTTGCCGCCCAGCGAGAAACCCGCCACGCCGATGGCTTTCGCGGGGAACATGCGCGCGATCTCGCCCATCGCCGTCACGACCTCGTCGATGCGGCAGGAGTGGAACAGCGCTTCGTTCAGCCCGTGGCTGTCGCCGTGGTCGCGGAAGTTGAGGCGGAAGACGTCCCAGCCGTCGTCGAGCAGGCGGCTGCCTGTCTGCAATACATAGGTGGAATCGACGCTACCTTCCCAGCCGTGGAAGAGGATGGCGAGGCCGCGCGAGGCCTTGCCCGTCTGCTGGGGGGTGAAGCGTCCACTCAGGCGATCGCCGTGGCCGACGTCCACCAGGACTTCCTGCGCATTGTCCTGCACACGGTGCGCGTGGCGCGGCAGCAGCCGGCGGCGGATGCCGCTGGACGACAGCATCGTCTGGATATGGCCACTGCGGAGCGGCCACGGCGGCTGGAAATCCGTTCCCTTCGGCAGGTTCATGCCGGCGTGTCGGTATCCAGGGCCAGCGCGATCCGGTCGCGCGAGGCCTCCGCCATGCGGCGGCGTCCTTCGGGCGACACCGGCACCGGCTCGAGGAAGTGCACCTCCACGTCGAGCGGCGGCTCGCCGAGCAGGCGCAGGAAGTTGGCCATGAAGCTCTCGCCTTCGCGGAATCCCGCGTCGACGACCCGACGGCCATGGCGGGCGAAGCGCAACGCCACCGGCTGCACCGGGACCTCCGCATCGAGGGCGGCCTGGAAGATGCGCGCGTGGAAGACGCGCAACACGCCGTTGTGACCGGTGCCGCCTTCCGGGAAGACGGCGACGGAACGTCCTTCGCGCAGGCGCTCGACCATGGCGGCCATGACCGACGACAGCGAGTGGTTATTGCCGCGGCGATGGAAGATCGTGCCGCCGCGAGCCGCCATCCAGCCCACCAGCGGCCAGCGGGCGATCTCCGCCTTGGCGACGAAACAGGCGGCGCGCTGCGAATGGAGCAGTTCGATGTCGAGCCATGAGGTGTGGTTCGCCACGAACAGCACGGGGTCCGGCAAGGGCCGGCCCAGGCGGCGGCTGCGGAAACCGAACACGCGCAGGAGCATGGTCGACCACATGCGGATGGTGCGGTGGGCCAACGGTTCGCGGCCGTCCTTCATCACGCCGCCGGCCCAGCTGAGGATCAGCGCGCAGATCACGATGCCGAACAGCACGTGGAGCAGCAACAGCGGCACCCGCCACAGGTAGCGCAGCGGACGCAGGCGGTCGCGGGGTGTCGGATTGGCGGTGACGGCTTCCATCGAGCGCACAAGATTAACGAGGGGCGCTGCCTCCCGCTAGGGGACCCGCGCTTTATTCTTTGAAGACGGGGGTCCAAGGGTCACGAGCGGGCGTTCCCCAAGGGCAAGGCTGTCGAGGCTTTGACGGTGCGCAGGACGAAACTGGTATTGACGTCGGCCACCCCCGCCGCGTTGAGCAGGCGATCGAGCAGGAAGCGGGAGAATCCATCCAGATCCGCCACATACACCTGGAGCAGGTAGTCCATATCGCCCGTGAGCGCGTAGCAGGAGACCACCTCCTCCCATTCCGCCACCCGCTCCGTGAACGAGTCGATGGCTTCCGACTCGTGCCGCGACAGCTGCACACGCACGAAGGCCTGCAGGCCCAGGCCGATGGCCCGAGGCTCCAACCGGGCGCCGTAGCCCGCGATGATGCCGTCGGACTCGAGTTTCTGCACCCGCCGAAGGCAGGCGGAAGGTGACAGGTTCACTTCCGCGGCCAGTTCCGCATTGCTCATGCGCCCGTTGGCCTGGAGCGTGGCCAGGATGCGCAGGTCGGTACGGTCGAGGTTGGCTTGCACGATTCCTGCGCCTTTCAGGGTGACTTCGGCGAATTATTGCTCCCACTCGCCTACGTCGCGCAACTTTGCAACCCTATTGCGCCGCCTGCTGGCTAAGCTGTTGCTTCGAGACTGCCCGAACCGTAGGAGCCGCCATGGACACCCCCCGCCGCGTCGAACACCAGCAGACCGACCGCGGATACGTGCCCGTCTACGCGACCGGCACGGTGGAACAGCCGTGGGCGAGCTATTCGAAGACCGACCATGAGGTCTGGGACACGCTGTATCGCCGCCAGCGCGAGTTGCTGCCTGCGTATGCGTGCCGCGAGTTCCTCGAGGGCGTCGAACGGTTCGGGTTGGGCGACGGCGGCATCCCGCGGTTCGCGGACCTGAACCAGGTGCTCGGCAAGGCCACGGGCTGGGAGCTGGTGGCGGTCGAGGGCCTCCTGCCCGACGAGGTCTTCTTCGACCACCTCGCGAACCGGCGCTTCCCGGTGAGCTGGTGGATCCGCAAGCCGGACCAGCTCGACTACCTCTCCGAGCCTGACCTGTTCCACGACCTGTTCGGCCACGTGCCGCTCCTGCTCAATCCGGTCTTCGCCGATTACATGCAGGCCTACGGCAAGGGCGGCATGAAGGCCCATGCGATCGGGCCCGAGGCGCTGATGAACCTCACGCGCCTCTACTGGTACACGGTGGAGTTCGGCCTGATCCGCACGGACGAAGGCCTGCGCATCTACGGCGCGGGCATCGTGAGTTCCAAGGGCGAGTCGGTCTATTCGATCGATTCCCCGGCGCCCAACCGAATCGGCTTCGACCTGGAGCGGGTGATGAATACCCGGTACCGGATCGACACGTACCAGCAGACGTATTTCGTCATCGACGACTTCGAGCAGCTGTTCGAGGCGACCCGCCCGGACTTCACCCCGATCTACGCGAAGCTGGCGAACGGCGAAGCGGTGGCGGCCGCGGACGTCCTGCCGGGCGACACCGTCTACCAGCGCGGTACCCGCGAGGGCTTCGCCTCCGGCGGAGACAACTGAAACTCAACGGACGCCTAACGAACGGCTCCCTACGATGGCCCCACTTCCGTTGAACAGGGTGTGTCCATCGTGGTCGTCTTCGATATTCCGTTCGAGTCCGTCGGTCCCGGCCTCTGGCTGCTGCAGAAGAACGAATGCGAGGTCGGCGAGTTCTGCTCGCGCGACGACGCCCTGGAATGCGCGCTCAGCGAAGCCCGCCGCATCGAGGCGGCCAACGCGGCCTCCGACATCGTCCTGAACATCCAGGGCAACGACGGTGTCTGGCGGGCATTCGACACGTCGATCAAGCCCTACGCACCGCGGGTGCAGCACGCCTGAGTAACGACGCGGACGAGCTGATGGCCGTCCGCACTTGATCGTGACCACTCGAGTTCGGTGGGAGCCGACCCTGTCGGCTCTTCTTGCGCAAACGATAGGCAAAATAAAACCCCGGCAGCCAGGGGAGGAGCTGCCGGGGTCGCGTCGGGTCCAGGCTATCAGGGGAAATAGCGAGACCCGGGACAATCGACTCGATAAACGGGTCGCTTGCCAACAGGTCGCCTCTCGGCGATCGAATACTTAGATAAGGGCGAAGCCGTGAAGTTCCCGTCTCACTGCATCGCAGCATTTGGTTCCCGTTTAACTTCGGCGGCCACGGCGTGGTCGGCAAGCCACGGACGAACCTGCGCGACCCACAGCGCGTAGCCCGACGCATTCATGTGCAGGCCGTCGTCCAGGAAGATGCTGCGCTTCGGCTGGCCCTGGGCGTCGAGCATCGCCGGCGCCACGTCGAGGAAGGCGATGCCCTTCTGCCCCATCGACCAGTCGCGAATCAGCTTGTTGGCGCGCTCGATGTTCGGAAGGAGCGCCAGCCGGGCAATGCTGGGTTTGATGGAGATGAACGCGATGGGCAGTGCCGGCTGTTCCTGGCGCACCTTGGCGACGAACGCGGCGAAATCGTCGCGGACCTGCTCGGGGGTATCGCCGTTCTGCAGGTCGTTGTCGCCCGCGTAGATCACGATCGCCACCGGGTGGTACGGCGTCACGATGCGGTCCGCGAACGCCGTGCTGTCGTCGAGGTCGGAACCACCGAAGCCGCGGTTGATGACCCGGTGGTTGGGGAAATCCTCCGCCAGGGTCGTCCACATGCGGATCGACGAGCTGCCGATGAAGAGCACGGCGTTGGCGGGTGGCGGCGAAGCCTTGTCCGCCGCCTCGAAAGCCTGGATGTCGTGCTCCCACTGGCTGTGGTCGGGCCCCTTGGCGTGGACGGCGAAGGCGAGGACGAGCAGGGTGAGGAGGAGCGTGAGTTTCTTCATCCGTTCCACCGTAACCCCTTACGTACGTTGAGGTAAACCCTGACGCTCGACAGGGGTTACCTTCAGTACGGCTTCGATCCGGATGCCGTTCCAGCGGTAGATGAAATGCTCCGCCTGGATGCACGGCGCCACCACGTCGGGATAGAACGCCGCCACGCATTCCCCGCCGGCATGCCGGGCGCTGTCGTAGACGATGCCGTTGGAGCCCTGTTCGCGGAGTGTCCGGGCCAGTTTCATGCTGGCCACGTAGGAGTCGGGATCGTGCTCGGCGGCCCAGCCACCACGGATGTCGTGGAAACGGCCGGCGATGGCGGTCTTGTAGCAGCGCACCTGCACATCGGTGGGAGGCTCGTGGGTCGCGGCGAGGAAGGCCTCGCGGTGGAACACCGTCTCCTCGATGGCCGTCGGCACGCTATGCGCCGCATAGAACACGCCCCAGTGCCCGTCGCTGAAACGGCTGCCGTCCGGCGAAATGTGGGTGAAGGCGGCCATGATCGGCGATGTTCCCTGCCCCGAAATGCGCCGCTCGGGCGGCACGAGGCGGAGGGCCCCCATTTCCTCGCGCAGGCGCGGGTTGGTGAGCGACTCGATCGCCATCACCGCGTCGATGTCGCCAGGGTCCGCAATGCGATCGAAGAGACCGACCGGCGGGAACCGGCTCGACACGATCCGGTAGGCCTGGCTCCAGCGGATGCGGCGGAGCGGCGGGACGGGGCTCATCCGTTCCAGCCGCGCTGCGCGTCCAGGTATTGGCGGACGACGTAGAGGTCGGCGACGTTCCCCGAAAGCATCCGCTCCAGCGCGGAGCGGCCGCCGAACAAGGGGGCGTCGTTCGGTTTGCGCACCCACGCGTCGGCCTGGAGGGGGTCGGGGAAGAGGATCTGCAGGTCCTTCCAGATACCGAGCAGGTAGCTGATCCGTTCGATCACGTCCCGCGAGGGGGTGCCGTCCTGCTGCTTCTTCCACTTGAAGTACGTGGACTCGGGCGGCTCGCCGAGCAGCGTGCGCTGTTCGGCGGTACGCAGTTTCCAACGCTCCGCAAGGTTGAAAAAGGCTCGGAGCGCTGGCCCGCCGGCGTCGGCGAGGTGGATCGGTTCGGCATGGATGGCGTGCTGCATCGTGGCTTCACCTGTGGAGTTGTGATGCAGTCTACTCCATGGATAGAGAAAATGCAGTACGGACGGGATGATCCTGTTATTTCCGCGAGGCGATCCACGCGTCGATGTGCTGCTCCAGTACCGGCAGCGGCACCGATCCGAGCGCCAGCACCGTGTCGTGGAAGGCGCGCAGGTCGAACTTCTCGCCCAGCTGTTGCTCCGCACGCGCGCGCAGTTCCCGAATCTTCAGGTAACCGAGTTCGTAGGAGAGGGCCTGGCCCGGCCAGCTGATGTAGCGGTCGACTTCGTTGGCGATCTCGCGGTCGCTCAGCGCGGTGTTCTGGGTGAGGTAATCGATCGCCTGCTGACGGGTCCACCCGAGGTGGTGGATGCCGGTGTCGACGACGAGGCGACAGGCGCGCCACATCTGGTAGGTGAGGTAGCCGAAGCGTTCGTAGGGCGTGTGGTAGATGCCCATTTCATTGCCCAGGTATTCCGAATACAGCGCCCAGCCCTCGCCGTACGCGGAGATGTAGCCGTCGCGCCGGAAGGGCGGCAGGCCTTGTTGTTCGGCGGAGAGCGCCAGCTGCAACGCGTGGCCCGGCATCGACTCGTGCAAGGTCAGCGCGGGCATGTTGAACAGCGGGCGCGAGGGCAGGTCGTACGTATTGACGAGGTAGACGTCGGCACCACCGCGGCCCGAGGTGTAATACGGCGCGATGTCCGCCGGCACCGGCTCGATGGCGAAGCGCTGTCGCGGCAGCAGGCCGAAGTACTTGCCCAGCTTCGCATCCACCTGCTTGGCCACCCAGGCCGTCCGCATGAGCAGCTCGTCGGGCGTCTTCGCATAGAACTGGGGATCGGTGCGAAGGAAAGTGAGGAAGGCGGGGAAGTCGCCTTTGAAGCCCGTCTCCTTCATCGTTTCCAGCATCGCCTTGTGGAGGCGGTCAACTTCGCGCAGGCCGATGGCGTGGATCTCGTCGGGCGACAGGTCGAGCGTGGTGTATTCGTGGATCTGCTGGCGGTAGAACGCCTTGCCGTCGGGCAGCGATTCGGCGGCCAGCGTGGTGCGCGCCTTCGGCAGGTACTCGTTGCGGAAGAAGGCGAGCAAGCGCCCATAGGCGGGAATCACCCCCGTCGCGATGGCATCCCGTGCTTCCTTCTGCAGTGCCTCGGCGTCCGCGACAGGAAGGTTCTTCGGCATCGCCTTGAATGGCTTATAGAGGGCGCTGTCTTCCGGGTTCTTCAGCTGGGCGACCGCCGCGATGGAGACGTCGCGCCCATCCAGCACGGCACGCGGCACGGTGAATCCGCGCGCGAGGCCCAGGCGCATGTTCGCGATTTCCTGGTCCATGTACGCCGGAACCTGGTGCAGGCGGTCCACGTAGTGGCGGTAGTCTTCGCGCGTGCGGAGGTCGTCACCGTGCAGCACGTACCCGATGTCTGACCAGAACGCGGAATCGCTGTTGAACGGCATCTGCCATTGTTCGAAGCGTTGCGAGGCGGCGAGGTTGCGGATCTGCTCGCGATATACCTCGTAGTCGACCTTCGCGTTGCCGCTGAGCGCCTTCGCGTCGATGCGGTCGAGCTGTGCCAGCACGTCCTTCCAGTAGGCCAGGCGCCGTGCCTGATTGGCCGCGTCGACCGTATCGAGTCGCCCGTCGCCCGGCTGCGCTTCGCCCGAGGTGAGGATGCCGGCCTGGCCATTCCGCCATGCCCACTCCTTCGTGTAGATGGCCCGGAACGTATCGTCGGGCGTGGTGGCGGCCTGGGCGGTGCCGGCGAACAGACCGGCGAAGGCGATGGCTCGGATCCAGGGGGACATGCGGGCTCCGTTTGTCGGGGACGAGAAGTCCGATCATCGCATCCGCGAAAGCGAAAAGCTTTCGGCGGCTTATTCCAGGCCCGCGTAGTGGCCGCGCATCGTCGCGAGGTACGCCTCGAGGTTGCGGCCCGGAAGGTCTGGGAAGGTTTCGCCGGCGTCGCGGCAATCGGCGATGCGGTCGGGACGGAAGTTGCGGAAGGCATCCCGTTGCCGGCACCAGGCGCCGAGCGTCCACGCCCCGCCCCAGAAGGAAAGGCACAGCGGCTCGACCTCGCGCGTGCTGCTTCGGCCCTCGGCATCGCGGTAGTCGAGGCACAGCACGCGACGCGCGAGCACGGCTTCGTGCAGGCGGTCGAGCATCATGGCGATGTGGTTCTGGAAAGGGTCGCGCCAGATCGGCGCGAAGATGCGCGACTGCGCCGACTTCTCGCGCAGGTCGGGCGGCAGCACGGCTTCGATCTTGATCAACGCGGCCTGCGCTTCGCGTGCCAGCCGCTCTCCGGCAAACGCGCGGACGAAGCGCGTGCCTGCCACCAGGGCCTCGAGTTCGCCGGCGGAGAACATCAGCGGTGGGATGTCCGAGCCCTTGCGCAGGAGGTAACCCACGCCGGCCTCGCCTTCGATCGGAACGCCGGAGAGCTGCAGGTCGGCCACGTCGCGGTAGACCGTGCGCAGCGACACCTCGAGCGTGCTCGCCAGTTGGCGCGCAGGCAGCGCGGTCCGCCGGCCACGCAGGGCGTTGATGATGAGGAACAGGCGGTCGGCGCGGCGCATCGGCACATCATCGCTTCCCGCGCGCGGCGCGGGAAGCGATAGAGGTCACGGTTGGCCGCTCGCCGCCACATGGCCGCGGCTTAGGCGACAGCCAGGGTCTGGGCGCGCGCCAGCGCTTCATCCTGGATCGCTGCCCGGACAATGGCCGGACGCACCATCAGCCGTGCCACGTACGCCTCAAAGATGTCGCGGCGCGGAACGATGCCGAACTTCATGGTCCAGTCCAGCGCATTGGCCCAGAGGATGTCCGCGGCGGTGAACGTTTCCCCGAGCAGCCAGGGGCCCGGCGCCAGTTGCGCTTCGATCAGGTCCATCACCGTCTCGAAGTCGCCATAGGGGCACGTCATCGGCGGGCTGGGCTCGTGCTTCATGAAGCGATCCATCACGGCCGGCTCGAAACAGGAACCGTAGAACGCGAGCCAGCGCAGGTACGGGCCGCGTAGCGGGCTGTCCAGCGCCGGGGCGAGCTTCGCGGCCGGATAGAGATCGGCGAGGTAGGTGAAGATCGCGGGCCGCTCCGTCACGAGTCCGCCCAGGTGCTCGATCGCCGGCACTTTTCCCATCGGATTGACCTTGAGGTAGCCGGGCTGGCGCTGCTCCCCGCGGCTCAGGTCCATCACATGCATGTCGTACTGCGCCCCCAGCTCCTCCAGGAGCATGAGCGTGCTGCCCGAACGGCTGTTGGGCGCGTGGTGGAACTTGATCCGGTGCGGCGTATTCATGCGAAGGTCCTTGTCGATGGTCGTTGGAACGGATTCGGTGCGGGCCGGGACTTCGCCTTGCGCCCGCCCGGTCGGCGCGGTGTGTCCGGCGCGAAACGGTACTGCCCGTCCATCAGGAGCCCGCGGCGGCCGAGGGGCGCGTAAAGATCGGCGAGCCGGTCGAGGAAACGATTCATGGCGATGCACTCCCCATTGCGTGAGGGGAAAGTCTGCGCCGGGGCTGCTGACACCGTTCTGTCAGCAGTCCCTCTGGCGCCTTTCACCGCCGACCGGGACAATGCGGGCTTTCGCGCCAGAGTCCCGCCCGATGACGAAACCGATTTCGCTGATCCAGTTCCTGATTGAAGAGAAGCGCGCCGGGCACATCAATGCCCAGCTCAGCCTCCTGATCGAGGTCGTGGCCCGTGCCTGCAAGCGCATCTCCGTCGCCACCGGCAAGGGTGCGCTCGGCGGGGTGCTCGGCAACGCCGGGTCGGAGAACGTGCAGGGCGAGGCGCAAAAGAAGCTCGACGTGATCTCCAACGAGATCCTGCTCGAAGCCAACGCCTGGGGCGGCCACCTCGCAGCCTGCGCTTCGGAAGAGATGGACGATCCGCAGCCGATTCCGGACGCCTACCCCAAGGGCAACCACCTCCTCCTGTTCGATCCGCTGGACGGCTCCTCGAACATCGACGTGAACGTCTCGGTAGGCACCATCTTCTCGGTGCTGCGCTGCCCTGACGGGGTCACCGAACCGAAAGTGGAGGATTTCCTCCAGCCCGGCACCGAGCAGGTAGCCGCCGGCTACGTCGTCTACGGCCCGAGCACCCTGCTCGTGCTCACCTTCGGCCACGGCGTGCACGAGTTCACGCTCGACCGGGAGCACGGCAGCTTCGTGCTCACCCGCCGCGACATCGTCATCCCGTCGGACACCAGCGAGTTCGCCATCAACATGTCTAACCAGCGCCATTGGGAAGCCCCGATGCAGCGCTACATCGACGAACTGCTGGCCGGTACCGACGGTCCGCGCGGACGCGACTTCAACATGCGCTGGGTCGCGTCGATGGTGGCGGACGTGCATCGCATCATCACCCGCGGTGGCGTCTTCATCTATCCGCTCGACGCCAAGATCACGAAGAAGGGTGGCACGGGCAAGCTGCGCCTGATGTACGAAGCCAATCCGATGGCCTTCATCGTGGAACAGGCCGGGGGCGCCGCCACCACGGGTCGGACGCGACTCATGGACCTGCAGCCGACCGCCCTGCACCAGCGCGTGCCGGTCTTCCTCGGCTCGAGGAACGAAATCGACGTGGTCACGCGCTACCACCTCGAAGCCGACGACACGCGCGCGTGACGCCCCGGCGCCAGTGGCTACCGCTGCTTTGCGTCGTCCTGCTTGGCGGCTGCTTCGGTGGCAGCAAGCCCGACGCGCGCCTGGATACCGCCCTGCCCGTGCTGGCGGCGAAGCCACGCATCGGTCTCGCGCTGGGCGGCGGCGCGGCCAAGGGCTTCGCGCATATCGGTGTCATCAAGATGCTGGAAGCCAGCGGCATCCATGCGGACGCCGTCTCCGGAACGAGTGCCGGCAGCGTGGTGGGCGCGCTCTACGCCAGCGGCATGGACGCCTTCCAGTTGCAGGAAACGGCGTTCTCGCTGGATGAAGGGAAGATTCGCGACGTGCGTTTCTTCTCCGGCGGGATGGTCCAGGGCCAGAAGCTGCAGGATTACGTGAACGAGCTGGTGCACCAGGCGCCGATCGAGAAGCTGCGTATCCCCTTCGCCGCGGTGGCCACGGAACTGGAGAACGGCCAGCGCGCCGTCTTCATCCGCGGTAACACCGGTCAGGCGGTGCGGGCATCCAGCAGTATCCCGGGCGTGTTCGAGCCGGTGGATATCGCCGGCAGGCACTTCGTGGATGGCGGCGTGGTGAGCCCGGTACCGGTCGACGCCGCGCGGCAGCTCGGTGCGGACATCGTGATCGCCGTGGACATTTCCGCCCGTCCGGACGGCAGCAATCCGGACAGCATGGTCGGCATCGTGGGGCAGTCGATCACCATCATGGGACGCAAGCTCGCCGAGCAGGAACTGGCGCGCGCGGACATCGTCATTCGCCCGAAGGTCGGCCAGATCGGCCCCACCGATTTCGACCAGAAGAACGTGGCCATCCTCGAGGGCGAACGCGCGGCGCTCGCCGCGATTCCCGCCATCAAGGCGAAGATCGCCGAAAAGACGGCCGCGATGGGCAAACCGCCCGTCGTGAAGTAGTCAGCCCGCCTCGACCAGTTCCAGCGCGGCCTGGCGGCCGAGCGACAGGATCTCGTCCGAGAGGTCCTTGTCGGCCACGGCGCGCGCGAGCGACATCGAGCCCACCAACGACGCGAAGACCGCCATGGCCAACGAACGGCGACGTTTGCCGCGTGCGCCGACGGGAAGGGTCGAGGCGATCAGCCCGACCATTTCCGCGTAGCCATCGGTGAAGGCCGTCTTCGTCGCCACGGGACGCCGTGCCATTTCCGCCGAAAGGGCGGCGGCGACGCAACCGGTTTCCGGCTGGTCACGGTGCTCGGCGGAGAGATACCCGTTGATCAAGGCGCGATAGCCTTCGCCACGCGATGCGGCGACCTTGGCCGTGAGCCGCTTGATGGCACACGCGGCACCCGCGACCACGCTCTCGCGAACCAGGTCTTCCTTCGAATCGAAATGGTTGTAGAAACCGCCCTGGGTGAGGCCGACCTCTCCCATCAGGCTCACGACACCGACGCCGTCGATGCCGTCCGCGCGAAATCGTTGCGACGCGGCCTCGACGATCTTCTGGCGCGTCTGTTCTTTATGGCCTTTCTCGTACCGCATACTGCCTCACTCCCACAGGAATGACCCTGCCCGGCTCCGGATTGTAACGAATCCTTGCGTATCGAAAGGTCGGGTGTCATGGGCTGTAAGGCATGCATGTAATAGCTGCCTAGGCACCGTTCTACTATCAGGAGTCGAAGCATGAACACGCCGTCCATCATGCGCGCGCTGCGTCTCGAAAGCCCGGGCGCCCCGCTACAGCTTGTCGAGATTCCCGTCCCGCAACCCGCGCGCGGCGAAGTGCTCGTTCGCATCGTCGCCGCGGGGATCAATCCACTCGACACGAAGATTCGCGCCGGCAAGGCAGCGCATGCCGCACAGGATGCTCCGGCGATCCTCGGCATCGACATGGTTGGCGTCGTCGAGGCCATCGGTGCCGAGGCGGGTCGATTCAACGCGGGCGACGCGGTGTATGGCATGACCGGCGGCGTCGGCGGCACCGCAGGCTCACTTGCGGAGTTCGCCGCCGTCGATGCGCGTCTTCTGGCGCCGGCACCCGCTCGCCTGCCGTTGGCGGATTGCGCCGCCATCCCCCTTGGTTTCATCACCGCATGGGAAGGCCTCGTCGACCGCGCCGCGCTGAGAAAGGGGCAGAGCCTACTCGTGCATGGCGGTGCCGGCGGCGTCGGCAGCATGGCGGTGCAACTCGGCGTAGCACGGGGAGCGACGGTCGTCGCCACGGGAAGTCCCGCGCAAGAAAGCACGATCACGGCCATGGGCGCAACCTTCGTGGACTATCGCGAGACGTCGATCGAGGCGATCGTGTCCATGCACACCGGAGGCATCGGCTTCGACGTCGTCTACGACACCCTTGGCGGCGCCACGCTCGACGCGTCGTTCAAGGCGGTCAGGCGCTACGGCGGCCACGTCGTCAGCAGCCTGGGCTGGGGCACGCATTCTCTGGCACCGTTGTCGTTCCGTGCGGGGACCTACTCCGGTGTCTTCACCTTGCTGCCGCTGCTGAGCGGCGAGGGACGCGAGCAGCACGGGAAGATCATGGCCGAGGCCACGCGCCTGGTCGACGCGGGCCACCTGCGACCGGTCCTCTCACAGCAGCGCTTCGATCTCGCCGACGGGAACGCCGCGCTCGATCTTGTCGAGAGCGGCCGTTCCGCCGGCAAGGTCATCGTCGATGTCAGCGCAGCGGATGCGCTTCCACGCCCTCGTTCGTGATCTTCACCGGAAGGATCTTGCCGTCCTTGTCGAAGTACATGCGCTCGATCGACGTCTGGCGGTGGTTGCCGTTCGCGTCGCCCAGCGGGTGCCGGTGGTACACGATGTACCAGGTATCGTCCTTTGCGACGTGGAAGATCGAGTTGTGTCCCGCGCCGGTCGCCACCTTCGGATCCTGCTGCAGGATCTTGCCGATGCGCTTGAACGGGCCCATCGGCGAGTCGCCGATGGCATACGCCACGGAGTAGTCCGGGCCGGTCCAGCCGCCTTCGGACCACATGAAGTAGTACTTGCCGTTGCGCTTGAACATCAGCGGCCCCTCGACGTACTCGGGTGCCGGCGTGATCTCCTTGTACACCGTGCCGTCCGCCATCGGCTCGAGGCCGGTGAAGTCGGGCTTCAGCTTCACGATGTTCGCGTGCTTCCAGCCGCCGTAGATCATGTAATGGGTGCCGTCGTCGTCGCGGAAGACGAACTGGTCGATCGGCTGCGCGCCGTTGTGGAACGCGCCGATGAGCGGCTTGCCGATCAGGTCCTTGTACGGACCGTCCGGCTTGTCCGCCACCGCGACACCGATACCGCCGATCTCGTTGTCGTTCTGGATGTCGTTGGCGGCGAAGAAGAAGTAGTACTTACCGGCGTTCTTCACCACGGCCGGCGCCCAGAGCGCCTTCTTCGCCCACGGGACGTCCTTGATGTCGAGCACGCGCGCGTGCTTCGTCCAGTGCACGAGGTCGGGGGACGAGAACGCGTCGAAGCCCGTCTGCGCCGCATACTTCAGGGACGTGGTGGGAAAAATCCAGTACGTGTCGTCGAAGATGGCCGCTTCGGGATCGGCATACCAGCCGGGAAACACAGGATTGCCGGCGTGTCCCGGTGGCGGTGCCGCCAGCGCGGTGGTCGACGTCAGCGCTGCCAGCAGCGCGCTCCCCAGCAACTTGCGAAAACCCATGGTCCACCCCTAGCCGTGTCATCGAACGTCCGATCCTAACGGCTTCGGACGTCCGAATGCCAATCCGTCGGTGCGTGACCGCCTCAGAATCGATAGCGGGCGGAGCCGACGATGCTGCGGCGCGGTCCGTAGAAGCAATCGCCGCGCGCGAGGCAGGTCGCGTTGTAGACCTGGTCGGTCAGGTTCGCCGCGTTGACCGAGAAGCGCCATGGACCCTGCGTGTAAGCCACCATCGCATCGAACAACGTCTTGCGTGGCACCTTCAACGTGCCGGTCTCGTCGTAGTTCGCGCCGATGGTGCGCGTGCCGACACCGACACTGAGGCCATCGCTCTCGGCGTCGTTCACGTGGTAGACGGCCCACACCGAACCCTGGTTCTTCGGTACACCGGCGACGATCGTGCCGTCGTCGGGACGCGCTTTGGTCCAGGTGTACGTACCGATCAGGTCGAGGTGCGAGGCGACGCGCGTCGACGCTTCGAGCTCGACGCCACGCGTCTTCGCCTTGCCTGCCTGGACCTGGTTGAGCGGATTTTCCGGGTCAGGCGCCAGGCGGTTTTCCTCGCGCAGGTCGTAATACGTCGCCGTGAGCAGCGTCGACGATCCCACGGGTTGGTACTTCACCCCGGCTTCGTACTGCTTGCCGCGCAGCGGCTCGTAGGGACGGTTGTAGACGTCCAGGCTGTCGAGGGGCTGGAACGACTCGGTATAGCTCAGGTAAGGAACCAGGCCGTTGTCGAAGCGATACATGACGCCGAAACGCGACGTGGTGGCGTTGTCGACCGAGCGGTCGTCGCCCGTGGTGAGTGTGGCGCGGTCGTGGCGTACGCCGACCGTGGCGATCCAGTGGTCGCCCCAGTTGATCTGGTCCTGCACGTACAGGCCGGTCTGGCGCGTATGGGTCGACGCGATCGGGAAGATGTCGGGTGCGGCGAAGCCATTGCCGTAGACGGGCGCATAGAGGTCGAAAGGCACGTCGTCGAAACCGTTGCCCTGCCGGCTGTCGGTATGCGAATAGCCGATATCCAGGCCGATGAGCACGCGGTGACGCATGCCACCCAGGTCGAAATCGGCTTCGGCGTGCGTATCGGTGACGAAGCGCTTGTGCCGGTCGATGGACACGTAGCTGTAGCGGGCGACGGTGCGCTGGCTGTCGTCGAGGATGCGCTGGCTGTCGTCGAGGAAGGGATACGCGGGGTTCGAGTAGACGTCCGGATATAGCGTGCGGTAATCCACGTTGTCGTGCGAGTAGCGCATGTTCTGGACGAACTTCCATGTGTCGTTGAAGCGATGCTCGAACAGCGAGGTCAGCGACCGTTGGTTCGTGTCATATCGGTCGAAGCCCGGTTCGCTGACGAAACGATGCGTGTCGATGCGTCCGTTGGGGTTCGGCAGCAACGTGCCGGCGTGCGGCAGGAAGTTGAGCGAGGTGCCGTTGTGGTCGAACTGCAGGTTGGCCAGCAGCGTCCAGCGCGTGTTCTCGTCCGGGGCCCAGGTGATCGATGGCGCGAGCGCCTTGCGGTCGTCCGGCACGTGGTCGATCTGCGAGTTCGCGTCGCGGTACAGGCCGATGAGGCGATACGCCCAGTGACCCGCCTTATCCAATGGTCCGGTGAAGTCGAAGGCAACCTGCTTGCGCGCCGAGTTACCTAGCTGCACGTCGACTTCATGCGACGCCGCGAACTGTGGCAGCTTCGAGCTCAGCGCGATCAGGCCACCGGTGGTGCCCTGTCCGTACAGCACCGACGACGGGCCCCGTACGATTTCCAGATGGTCGAGGAAGTACGGCTCGGTGCGCGCATAGGCATACCCGAAGTACTGGCGGAGGCCATCGAGGTATTGGGTGAACGAGGTGCCACGGATGAAGGCGTCGTCGCCGCGGCTGTCCACGCCGTAGGCATCGGCGCGCACGCCGGCGGAATACCGCAGCGCATCCTGCACGGTAAGCACGCCTTGGTCGAGCATCTGCGTGGCCGACACGACCGATACCGCCTGGGGCGTCTCGATGATGGGCGTGTCGGTCTTGGTGGCGCCCGAAGCGTCGGCTCGCGCGTAGCCTTCGTCCAGGCGCTGGCCGCGCACATCGATGGGGGCGAGCTGGACGGCTTTGTCGCCGGCAGCTGTGGCGGGAGTGGCTTCCTGGGCGGCGGCGGCCATCGGCAGCATGGACGTCCCTGCCAGCAGCATGGAAAGGGCATTTCGTTTCAGGATCATGGACTTCCCCGAGGAGCGGCCGCCGTTTAAGTGACGGTGGCTTGGTCGTCATTGCGAATGAATCTCATTCCAATGATGACGCAAAGGCGATGTCCTACGCAATATCGCGAATTATTCTCATTTGCTTCTGTCGGGCAGCTACTACTGCCGGAGTGGTGCTCAGCGGAGGTCGAGCAGCGCCCGGATGTCCCGCAGGGCCTTGAATCGCCGCACGAGGTTCAGCGGCTTGCGCTTCAGCGCGCCGAACTCACCGCGCCGGAAGGCGTCCACCGCGTCCAGCACGCGATCGCTGGAGTGCCCGTCGCGGAACGGGTGGATGTCGTCGCCGTGGGCCTGGATGGCGGCCATGAGTTCGGGCGGATGCGAGAGTGCTCGGTCGATGGCCGCGTCGACGTCGGCAGGCGATGGCACATCGAGCATGAAGGGCTGGGGCACGCGGTTGGCCACCGTCACCACCGGCTTGCCCATCACCGCGAACTCGTGCACCACCGATGAGGTATCGCAGACGAGCACGTCCGCGGCCCGCTCCATGTCGATGACGCGATCGGACGTGAGGAACCGCGCATTGGGTGCTTCCAGTTCGCGATACGCCGCGAACAATGCCTCGTCGCACTTCGGATGCAAGGTCAGCAACCACTGCCGGTCGCCACGCGCGATCATCGCGCGCAACGGCTCCACCATCGCCGGCGCACTGCTCAGCCGGTGGCTGAAGGTGGAGGCATACATCACGACCGGACGTCCGTCGCGCGGCAGCAGGTCGCTCGATGACGACGAGGAAGACGCGAACAACGGGTCCAGCTTCGGCCAGCCCGTCTCGCGCACGGCGAAATAGCCGTGCTCGCGCGCCAGCGCCTCGAAAGGAACGGTGGTGGCCGGTCCCTGCGTCACATAGAGGTCGAAGAAGCCGCGGACGGCGAAGTGGCCGCGATCCGGCTCGCGCTTCTGCGCATTGAAGCCGTGGAACACCTGCACCTTGATGCCCGGCAAGGCGGGCGAGACCCAGTTGGCCGCGCAGTAGACGGCGTCGGCGCCGAACGCATGCGCCTCGCGGAGGCTGCGTACGCGATGCTCGTCCGGCGCCAGCTGCGCCGCCACCGTGGCGGGTACGATCCAGCCCGCGTCGATGCCACGCGCGCGTGCCGCCGCGGCTAGCGGACGCAGGATCGGCAGGCCGTAGGATTCGGTGGCGAACATCAGGCACGCGGCCAAGGGCGGCACTCCGCGGTAAACGACGTGGCATTATGACGGCTCTGCACCCGACACCGCACCCGATGACCCGACGGCCCATTTCCCTCTGCGTGATCACCCAGAACGAGGCCGACCGCATCGGGGATTGCCTGGCTTCCGCCGCGCCTTTCTGCGACGACATGGTCGTGGTGGATGGCGGTTCCACGGACGACACGCTGGACATCGCCCGCGCCGCCGGGGCCCGCGTCATGTCGCGCCCGTTCGACGGTTTCCGCAGCCAGAAGGCGTTCGCGGTGGCCCAGGCGAAGAACGATTGGGTGCTTTGCCTCGACGCCGACGAACGGGTGGGCGCCGATCTGCGCAAGGCCATCGAAGAGGCCTTCGAGAAGGGCTTCGACGCCGCCGGCTATCGCTTCTACCGGCGCAATGATTTCTTCGGGCGCTTCATGCGTCACGGCAATGCGGGCGCGGACAAGGTGCTGCGCCTGTTCGACCGTCGCCAGGGCGGCTGGCGCGGTCCGCGCGAGATCCATGAATCGGTAAGCGTCGATGGCGACGTGCGCATGCTGGGCGGGTACCTCGACCACTATCCGTACCGATCGCTTTCGGAATTGATGGCGAAGCAGGAGCGCTACGCGCACATGATGGCCACCGAGGAATTCGCGGCGGGCAGGCGCGCCACGCTGGCGCAGATCGTCGTGAGCCCGATGTGGCGCTTCTTCCGTGGCTACGTGTTGCGCGCCGGCTTCCTCGACGGCTGGCGCGGCATCGTCTACGCGCTGTTGCGGGTGGAATACGTGCGCCGCAAGTACGTGAAGCTATGGCTGCTGCAGCACGGGCAGAGGGCTTAGGCACGCTTGCCCGCTGCCGCGGGATCGCCGACAGGGTCGGCTCCCACCAGGCAGCGCCAACGCAGCAAGCAATTCGGATTCGATTGACCGAGCCACTTCGCCTTGACTCGGTGGGAGCCGACCCTGTCGGCGATGGGTGCTTGCCTCAGACTCGCAACAACCGCGCCGCGACCTCGACGATGTCTCGTGTGATCGCCGTGGCCGAGGCTTCGCGTGCCAGCGCCGCCGACTGGCCCGCCCAGAGCGGCTGGAAGTCGCCGCTGCCGCGTGCCTCCGCGATCTTGCGCAGCGGTGCCAACGGGCCGCCGGCCAGCGGGAACGGCAAGGCGGCGTCCGAGAGCGGCCGCAATTCACGCATGACTCGATTCAACACGCCGCGCGCCGGGCGGCCGGTGAGGACGTTCGTGATCGCCGTATTGTCGTCACGGGCTTCGCGCAGCGCCTGGCGGTGCACCGCCACGCTCGTGGCCTCCTCGGCCAGCAGATAGGCCGTGCCCACCTGCACGGCGGACGCGCCCAGGCAAAGCGCGGCCGCCATCCCTCGCCCGTCGGCGATGCCGCCCGCCGCGATCACCGGTACATGCAGGGCATCGACGAGTTGCGGCACCAAGGCCATGGTGCCGGGCTGGGTGGCCATGTCGTCGGTGAGGAAGTTGCCGCGATGGCCGCCGGCTTCGTAGCCCTGGGCGATCACGGCGTCGCAGCCACGCTCCGCCAGCCAGCGGCCCTCCGCCACCGTCGTCGCCGACGACAGCACCACGGCGCCGGTCGCCTTCACCCGCGAAAGCAGGTGGTCGTCCGGTAGCCCGAAGTGGAAGCTCACCACCTCCGGACGCAGCGCCTCGACCATGGCGCACATGGCCTCGTCGAACGGCGCCCTTCCGCCGGCGGGCGCCAGGTCGCTGGCATCCACGCCGAACTCCTCGAAGTACGGTGCCAACCGTTCGAGCCAGCGCGCCGACGCCTCGTTGGTCGGGGCTTCGGGCCGGTGCGAGAAGAAGTTCAGGTTGATCGGCCCGTCCACGGCGTCCCGAAAGGCGACGACTTCCGCCGTGGCCTTTTCCACAGGGATGGAGGAACAGGGAATGGCGCCGAGCCCGCCGGCTTGCGCGACCGCGATGGCCAGAGGCGCGAGTCCCGCGCCGGCCATGGGCGCAAGCAACAAGGGCTGTTCGATCGCGAGGAGATCGAGGATGCGGCGGTCGGTCCAGGCGGCCATGGTTCTCACCGGCGGGGAATCGGAGGGACCGGTCAAGCATAACGGGATGGACGTTGGCCGGATGTTGGTCGTCCCGTTCGAACCCGGGGGCCCACCATTCGTCCCTCGGACCGTCGATTTCCTCCCCGGGCGCGAGACACGCGGCCGCGCGCCGCCGCAGGATGCGTCCATTCGACCGACGAGGTTTCCCATGAACCGCCGCACCCTCCTCAAGCACGCGATGGCCCTGCCCCTCCTGCCCCTCGCACTCCGGGTGGACTCCCTGCTGGCCGCACCGAAAGGCGCGACGACCGTCGTCCGGGAGCGGGTGCGACCTGGCGCGCCAGGCTGGCCCGGCGATGCGCAATGGCAGGCACTGAATCGCGAGGTCGGCGGGCGATTGTCGGTGCCGCGCTCGCCCTTCCTGGGTGACGTCGCGACCCGCGCGGAGGCGATGGCGCAACTGAAAAACCCGTACTACATCGGCGACCAGGCGGCGCTGACCCAGACCAGCGGCTACTACGGCGCCTGGAACTCCCGACCGAGCGCCTGGGCCCTCGCCGCGGAAAGCGCGGAGGACGTCGCGGCCGCCGTGAAGTTCGCGAACCGGCATGGCGTGAGGCTGGTCGTGAAGGGCGGCGGCCACAGCTACCAGGGCACCTCGTGCGCGCCGGACTCGTTGCTGGTGTGGACCCGACGGATGAATCGCGTGGACATGCATGACGCCTTCGTTCCCAGCGGCACGGCACCGGGCACCCGGGCGTTGCCCGCGGTGAGCATTGGCGCCGGCGCGATGTGGATCGACGCGTACGATGCGGTCACCACCCGGGGCGGCCGCTATGTGCAGGGCGGTGGGTGCACCACGGTCGGTGTCGCCGGCCTCGTCACCGGCGGGGGGTTCGGCAGTTTCTCGAAGCGTTTCGGCACCGCCGCGTCCAATCTGCTCGAGGCCGAGGTGGTCACCGCCGACGGCCGCATCCGCGTCGTCAACGCCTTCCGCGATCCCGAGCTGTTCTGGGCCCTGAAGGGCGGCGGTGGCGGCTGCGTCGGGGTCGTCACGCGACTCACGCTGCGTACGCACGACCTTCCCGACACCTTCGGCGCATTGTTCGGCGCCATCCGGGCCGATTCCGACGAGGCCTATCGCGCGTTGGCGGCCGAGGCGCTGCGCTTCTACCGCGATGCGCTGTGCAATCCGCACTGGGGCGAACAGATCGCGTTCCGCGGGGAACGCAGCATGCAGGTCACGATGGTGTTCCAGGGCCTTGACCAGGCGGAAGCCGAAGCCGTGTGGGCACCGTTCGTCGCGTGGGTAAAGGCCCGGCCCGCCTACACCTTCCTCAAACCGCTACAAGCCATGGCGATGCCCGCGCGGCACTTCTGGGACGCGGCGTTCTTTCGCGAACACGCGCCGGACCTGATCGTTTCCGACGCGCGCGACGGCGCCCCGCGCGACCATATCCTCTGGAAGGGCGACCAGGCCCAGGTGGGCTGGTTCATCCATGGCTACGCGTCCACGTGGCTGCCTTCCCGACTCTTGCGCGACAGCGAGCGCACCTCCGCGGCCGCCGCCATCTGCGACGCCGCGGCACACATGGACGTGGAGCTGCACTTCAACAAGGGCCTGTTCGGCGCCCCGGCGGACGCGATCGCCGCCAGCAAGGACACCGCCACCAACCCGGCGGTGCTCGATGGTTTCGCGCTCGCGCTCATCGGCAATGCGGGCGACCCGGCGTACGAGGGCCTCGGTACGCGTGTCGACGAGAGCGGTGCGCGACGAGGCGCGGACCGAGTCAAGGCAGCCTATGACCGCCTGGCGAAGGCCGTGCCGCACGGCGGCGCCTACGTTTCGGAGAGCGACTACTTCCAACGCGATTGGCAACAGGCGTTCTGGGGCACGAACTACCGCCGCCTCGCCGCGGCGAAGCGGCGCTACGATCCGGACGGCCTGTTCATCGTGCACCACGGCGTGGGCAGCGAGGACTGGAGCGCCGACGGCTTCACACGAACCGGCTGATACGCAGGTACCGTCGGCGAAAGACCTTGCGGGCCAGCCGTCACACCGTGATGGGCGGCAGCTTGTCGATGATCTTGTCCAGCGTCACCGGGTAATCACGCACACGCACGCCGGTGGCGTTGTACACGGCGTTGGCGATCGCCGCGGCGACGCCGCAGATACCCAGTTCGCCCACGCCCTTCGCCTTCATCGGCGAGGAAATGGGATCGGTTTCATCGAGGAAGACCACCTCCTGGTGCGGAATGTCGGCGTGTACCGGCACTTCGTACAAGGCGAGGTCGTGGTTGACGAAGAAACCCAGGCGCTTGTCGACGACCAGCTCTTCCATCAAGGCCGCTCCCGCGCCCATCGTCATCGCCCCGATCACCTGGCTACGCGCGGACTTCGGATTGAGGATGCGGCCCGCCGCGCAGACGGCGAGCATGCGCTCGATGCGAATCTCCGCGGTAGCGGCATCGACGCGCACCTCGACGAAATGCGCGCCGAAGGTCGACTGCTGGTAGCGCTCTTCCAAGTCACCGTATTCCATGCCGTCCTCGGCGACGATGTCGCCATCGACCACCGCCTTCGCCAGCGGCACGCGACGATCGTTGGACACGACGTCGCCACCGTCGAACACCGCCGTGTTCGCATCGACGCCGAGCTTCTGCGCGATCGCCTCGCGCAGCTTCACGCACGCAGCGTAGACGCCAGCTGTGGAGCTGTTACCGCCCCACTGGCCACCCGATCCTGCCGAAACCGGGAAAGCGGAATCGCCCAGGCGCACGTCCACGCGGTCCAGCGGCAAGCCGAGCATCTCGGCGGCGGTCTGGCCGATGATCGTGTAGCTGCCCGTGCCGATGTCCGTCATGTCGGTCTCGACGACGAGGCGGCCGCTGCGCTCCAGCCGCACGCGCGCGGCGGACTTCATCACGAGGTTGTTGCGGAACGCCGAGGCCACCCCGATGCCCTTCAGCCAACGGCCGTCGCGGGTGCTACCGGGGCGCGAGGCACGCTTGTCCCAACCGAACTGCTTCGCGCCAGTACGCAGGCATTCCACGAAGCGGCGCTGCGAGAAGGGTCTCTTCGGGTTCTCCGGGTCGACCTGCGTGTCGTTGAGGATGCGGAACTCGACGGGGTCCATGCCGAGCTTCTCCGCCATCTCGTCGATGGCGATCTCCAGAGCCATCATGCCGGGCGCCTCGCCCGGGGCGCGCATGGCGTTGCCTTCCGGCAAGTCGAGCACGGCCAGGCGCATGGCGGTCATGCGGTTCGGGCCGGCGTAAAGCAGGCGGGTCTGCGACACCGCCGTTTCCGGATCGCCGCCGGCAAGGTCACCCGACCAGCTCTCATGGGCGATCGCGTCGATCTTTCCGTCCTTCGACGTGCCGATGCGAATCCGCTGGATGGTAGCCGGGCGGTGCGTCGTGTTGTTCATCATGAGCGGACGCTGCAGCGCGACCGCTACCGGCCGCCCGGCCGCGCGCGCACCGAGTGCCGCCATGATCGCGTCGGCGCGCACGAACAACTTGCCGCCAAAGCCGCCGCCGATATAAGGCGACACGAGGCGCACGTTCTCTTTCGGAATACCGAGAGTCGTCGCGACGTCGCCGCGACTCCAGTCGATCATCTGGTTCGACGTCCATAGCGTGAGCTTGTCGCCTTCCCACGCGGCGATGGTCGCATGCGGCTCCATCATCGCGTGCGTCTGGTCGGGCGTCGTATATGTCGCGTCCAGCTTCACCGGTGCCGCGGCGAACGCGGCGTCGAAGTTGCCCACGGCGGTATCGGGCTTGCCACCCTTCGGCTTCGCAGCGGCGTCTTTCGACGCGGCGAGGTCGAAGTTGCCCTTGGCCCGGGCGTAATCGACGCGCACCAGGCCTGCCGCCGAACGCGCCTGTTCGAACGTCTCCGCCACCACGACGGCCACGGCCTGGTGGTAGTGCTCGATGTTCGGGCCTCCGAGGAGGTGCGCCGTGTTGAAGCGGCCTTTCCCGAGCTTTCCGGCGTTCTGGGCGGTGACAATGGCGATGACGCCCGGCGCGCGTTTCGCGCGCGAGGTGTCGATGGAAACGATCCGGCCCTTGGGAATGGATGAGCCGACGACGTAGCCGTACGCGTGGTTCGGCGCCACGTCGTGTCGCTCGTAGGCATAGGGGGCGGTGCCGGTCGTCTTGTGCGGGCCGTCGATGCGATCGACCGGCTTGCCGACCACCTTGAGGCGATCGATGGGATTGGTCGTGGCGGGAGTATCGAACTTCATGCCGTCCGCTCCTTCGCTTCGGCCAGTGTCGCTGCAAGGGTGCGCTCCACCAGCGTGGTCTTGAACGCGTTGTCTTCCGTCGTCTTCGCGCCCGCAAGCAATCGCGTGCTGACGGCCTTGGCACCGTTCGCCAGCTCGGCGTCGGCGGCCTCGACCCGCCACGGTTTGTGCGCGACGCCGCCCAAGGCCACGCGCCCGCTCCCGTTGGGCTGCACGATCAACGCGACCGACACTAGCGCGAACGCATACGACGCGCGGTCGCGGACCTTGTGGTACAGCTGCGTTCCGCCGACCGGTTTGGGCAGCGTCACGGCGGTGATCAGCTCGCCTTTCGTGAGCACGTTTTCGATATGCGGCGTGTTGCCCGGGAGCGTGTGGAAGTCCGCGATCGGTATGCGGCGCACGCTGCCATCCGGCTTCACGGTCTCGACGGTGGCGTCCAGGGCGCGCATGGCTACGGCCATGTCGCTGGGATGCACGGCGATGCAGGCCTTGCTGACGCCCACGATCGCGTGCTGCCGGCTGAACCCGCCTAGTGCCGCGCAACCGCTGCCCGGCAGTCGTTTGTTGCAGGCCTGATTGGTGTCGTAGAAATAGGGGCAACGCGTGCGCTGCAGCAGGTTGCCGGCGGTGGTGGCCTTGTTGCGCAACTGGCCCGAAGCG
The DNA here is from genome assembly GCF_050273135.1 of Luteibacter sp. NPDC031894. Lineage (NCBI taxonomy): Bacteria > Pseudomonadati > Pseudomonadota > Gammaproteobacteria > Lysobacterales > Rhodanobacteraceae > Luteibacter > Luteibacter sp. NPDC031894. The sequence goes on from NZ_JBNNMV010000002.1 coordinate 554,428, forward strand.
CCCGCGAGCATCGCCCGCGAGAGAAGTGGGTAGTCGCGCCGGATGCGCGCGTCGGCGGCGAGATCGGTATTGCGCACGATGGCGCCGATGCGCAGGCCACCGTCTTCCGTGACCTCGATCGTGTCCAGGTCCAGCCCGTTGACGTCGACCAGGTGCGCCGGTTGCTCGATCTCGAGCTTCATGAGGTCGAGCAGGTTCGTGCCGCCGGCGATGAACTTGGCGTTGGGCGTCTTCGCCGCCGCGGCGGCCGCGGCCTTGGGCGAATCGGCGCGTTCATAAGTGAAGGGCTTCATGCCGTACCTCCGGCCACTTCCGTGATCGCATCGTGGATGTTGGAGTACGCGCCACAACGGCAGATGTTGCCGCTCATGCGTTCGCGGACTTCCATGCGACTGAACTGTGCCTTGCCCGTCAGGTCCCCGGTGACATGACTCGGGATGTCGTCCTTGATCTCGTCCAGCACCTCCACCGCGGAACAGATCTGCCCAGGCGTGCAGTAACCGCACTGGTAGCCGTCGTGCTTCACGAACGCGGCTTGCATCGGGTGCAGTTTGTCGGGTGTCCCGAGCCCCTCGATGGTCGTGACCTTCGCACCCTGGTGCATCACGGCCAGCGTCAGGCAGCTGTTGATGCGACGCCCGTCCACGATGACCGTGCAGGCGCCGCACTGGCCGTGGTCGCAGCCCTTCTTGGTGCCGGTCAGGTGGAGGTGCTCTCGAAGGGCGTCGAGCAGGGTGGTGCGGGTATCGAGGTCCAGCTGCTGTGGCTTGCCGTTGACCTCGAAGGCGACCTTCGCGGTGACCGGCTTGGCGGCCGTCGCGGCGTCGACGGGGGCGGCGACGAGCCCCGGCACCGCGAGGGCCGTGACGGACATGGCGCCCATCTTGAGGACTTCACGTCGGGTGAACTTCCAGTCGTTCGATGGATCCATGATCGAGTCCTCAGCGCTGTTGGGGAGTGCCTGGACAGGCGGGTTGGACTAGCCACCCGAGGTTATGACATCCACGCTCCCGTTAGAAGCTGTCATGGCGTGAGGACACTTATCGATTTCTTTAATTTGGCCACCCCACTAGTTCGGTCGGGGTGCCTTGTCGCGCACCGCTTCATCGCGGACGTCGCGCGTGTCGTCCCGCGCTTGATCGCGCGGAATATCGCTGCTGGGTGGGCGACCGTACGAGGTGTGGTCGTCGGCGAACATGGGCGGGACACTCGATGGCATGGGCTCTACCTCCTGAGACCGCAAACGATCCGATCCAGCGCGTGAAGCGCAAGCGAAGCCGAGGTCAGGCCAACCTCAGATCGCCTTGATGCCGCCGCCCGTCGACGGCCCGTGCGCCGGCAGGCGTGCAGGAGTGATCAGCGCGACAGGAAGTCGCCGATGACCTCGGCGATCTCGACGGCGTGGGTTTCCAGGGCGAAGTGTCCCGTGTCGAAGAAGCGGACTTCCGCATCCGGGTTGTCGCGCTTGAAGGCTTCCGCGCCGGGCGGCAGGAAGAAGGGGTCGTTCTTGCCCCATACCGCGAGGAATCGCGGCTTGTGCTGGCGGAAGTACGCCTGGAATGCCGGATATAGCGCGACGTTGCTCTTGTAGTCGCCGAACAGGTCCAGCTGGATCTCATCGGCACCGGGGCGGGCCAGATAGTAGTTGTCGAGCGCGATCCCGTCGGGCGATACGCTCGCTTCGTCGTACACGCCGTGCGTGTACTGCCAGCGCGTCGTTTCCGGTGCCAGCATCGCGCGCAGCACTTCGCGATTCTGCTTCGAAGAGTCTTGCCAATAGCGCGGATGGGGTTCCAGCCGTCGCTCAATCCTTCTTCATACGCATTGCCATTCTGCGAAATGATCGCAGTGATGCGCTCGGGATGACGGCTGGCGATGCGAAAGCCGGTTGGCGCGCCGTAATCGAAGACGTAGACGGCGAAGGTGTCGAGCCCTACCACCTCGGTGAAGCGGTCGATGACGTCAGCGACGTGCTCGAAGGTGTAGGCAAAGCTGTCGCGGGACGGCATGTCCGAGAGGCCGAAGCCCGGCAGGTCCGGCGCGACGATATGGAAGCGGTCGGCAAGCAGCGGAATAAGGTCGCGGAACATATGGCTGGACGTGGGGAAGCCGTGCAACAGGAGCAACTTCGGCGCGTCCGCCGGGCCGGCTTCGCGATAGAACACGTTGAAGCCGTCGACGTCGGCGGTGCGGTAGCGGATGACGGTCATGGTTCGTACTCCTCGGCAAGTGGTGAGGGTTCAGTTCGTATGGGTCGGGTCCAGGAGGTCGTCCGGGATCTCGGGGCGCAGGTACATCGCCAGAGCACTGCAGATCAGCACGAGTCCAATCAGCGGAAAAACCAGCGCCACGACGGCGGCGATGGCGAACATCAGGAGCGTGCCCAGCGACCGGCGCCGTGCCATGCGCCGTGATCGCGGGGACATCTGGGTGTCGTCCACTTGGGTGAAGACCTCTTTCTCGAAGAGGCGGTAGATGAAGTCGACGCAGAAGAAGATCGTCGCGTAGACCGTTACGGGCGCCGACGCGACGTGGGCATTGGCGATCCAGGCCGTGGCGAACGGTACGAGGGAGATGCCGAACAGGTGGGCGAAATTGACCCAGATGAGGCGGTTCGTTACGTGCGTGACGAGGCGCAGGAGGTGGTGGTGGTTCGTCCAGATGATCGCGATGAAAAGGAAGCTCACGAGGTATGCCACGGCGGTCGGCCAAAGCGTCACGAGCTCCTCGAACGTCGTGCCCTCCGGTGCCTTGAGTTCCAGCACCATGATGGTGATGAGGACGGCAATCACCGCATCGGAAAACGCGCCGAGTCGGTCTGCACTCACCTTGCGAACGGGTGTCATGGCATGTCTCCTCTCGAATCGGGTCCGGACGTTCGTAGGCTCAATCCGCGACGCCATGCGCGGCTTGCAGGATCAGGTCCACCACGGTGTCGGGTGCCGTCACGGAAGGTGCGTGGTCCACGGCGTGCCCGGCGAGCCGCGCGTTCATGCGCGCCGCCATGAAGCGTTGGGTGGACTCGAGGATCATCCGGTCCTCCTTTGCGACGAGGTACCAGCTGGGTACGTCCTTCCAGAGCGGGCGTGGCACGGGAACGGTGAGGCAGGCGGGGAAGATTGGGCGCTGCACGGCGGCGAGGATGGCCTGGTCACATACACGAGGCCCTTGACCTGCGGACTGCGCACCGCGCCGACGACTGCACCGGCGTAGGCGTGACCCGCCAGGATCACGGGTCCGCCGGCGCGCTCGATGCTGCGTTCCACGGCGGCCACGTCATCCGCCAAGCTCGTCAAGGGAAGCGGAGTGGTAACCGTCTTAAGACCCTTATGTAGGAGTCGGCTGACGACTTTTGACCCGCTGGAGCCATCGGCCCAGGCGCCGTGGGCGAGGATGAAGGTCAAGGTTGTTGAGGACATGGCTGGCTCCGGGAGTAGGCGTAGCGGTGGCTTTTGGCTGGCCTGTGCGATGGGGCCGGCTCGCATTCCGAATAACCGCCTTGACATCGATTAGAAGGTTATGTCCGACGAAGCTAACTTGTCAACCACTTCTGAAGGGGTTACGTTCGCCCCACCTACCGAGGCCCGTCATGTCCCAGTCCCTGCCACCCATCCTTGTCGCCGATGCCCCCGGTCTCGATTTTCTGAATTCAGTCGCCACGCCGGTGGACGTCCCGCTCGACTGGCTGGACGACGGCGACGGCTTGCTGGCGTGGCTCGAGCAAGCGGACATGGTTCCTGCCAAGGTTTTGGCCGAGGTACGCCAGCGCGCGATGCCGGGCGAACTCGATCGGATGGCGGACAAGGCGCGCAACCTGCGGGAATGGTTCCGCGCATTCGTGCGGGAAAAGAGGGGCCGGGCACTGGAGTCCACCGACCTTCCGGAACTCGAGCCGCTGAACCTGCTGCTCGCGCGCGACGAAGGGTTTGCGCAGCTCGTCGGCGACGGGGGTGATGGGTCAGTGCGGCTCGTCCGCACGCGCCGCTGGACGTCGCCGGAAGCGCTGCTTCAGCCGATCGGCGAAGCGATGGCGAAACTGGTCGCCGAAGAAGACTTCTCGCACATCAAAGCCTGCGAGGGCCCGACATGTACCTTGTTGTTCGCCGACCACACCCGCGGTCACGTCCGCCGCTGGTGCAGCATGGCGGCGTGCGGCAACCGTGCGAAACAAACCGCGCACCGCCAGCGAGCGAAAGCCGGCCGATAGACCCGCCCTCGCCCGCATCCGGTGTCGACAGGCCTACGGGCGTTATGACGCCTGCTCGACCCTCACTTCCACCCGTCGATTTGGCGCAAGGCACGCTACCAGTTCCGCGTGTGCACCGGCCGGGCACTCCTTCACCGGATCTTTCTCGCCGAGCCCTTCCGCGAGGATCTTTGTGCGGGGAACGCCGTCGGCGACCAGGGCTTCCATCACCGCACGCGCCCGGCGCTCCGATAGCGGCTGGTTATAGGCATGGGTGCCCAGCCGATCCGTATAGCCCGTGACGCGGATGCTCTGGATCTGCGCCATGTGCGCCCGCAGGTTCGCTCCCAGGTTTGTCACTGCCGATCTTCCATCGGCGGTCAGGTCGGCCTTGTCGAAGGCGAACAGCGCGTCGGCCGACAAGGTGATTTGCTGCGGCATCGCATCGGCCACGGCTGCCGGCGGCGTCGGCTCGTCCAGGAAGGCCGCGCAAGATTCCGGCTTCCAATAGAAGCTCCGCGCCAGCTTGTCCTGGTCGAACAACACCTTGTACTGGCACTGCACGACCTCGTCGGTACCGCGCTTGCGGAAGTTGAAGAGGTAATTCCACTCCCGCACACCCCACACACCTTCCTCGAAGTGCGGGAAGCCGATCAACTCGGAGATCTGGTGCTTGTCGAGTCCGGACTTCACCTGGCGCAGGTTGTCCAGGTTCGGGAAAGTGCCGCCCTTATGCAGGGACGGCATGTTCGCCGGCGCCGGCCAGTCGAGTTGAGCCGCCGAGCGACCGTCCTTCGCGATGTCGCGGCTGTAGCTGCCGCAACCTGCCAGCGCCAGCGCGATGCACGACACGGCGATACCCTTGAACGATGCACGCATGTTCCTGACTCCTTCGATGATGTTCATGGATGCACCGCTCACCAGACCACCGCCGCGCCGACGCCGGCGCCCGCGTCGCCGCGTGAATTGGTCGTGGCGTTGAGCTTGAACACGTAGTGCCCGCTCTCGGTGATCGTCGACATGCCCACGGCGATACCAGTCTCGCCGTGGAAACTACCGAGGGCGACTGCGGCGGAGTTCTGGTTCGGCTGGTAGGCCTGCGGCAGCGAAGCCATCGCCATGGCTGACGCGACGCCCGCGTTGGCGCGATTGCCGACGCGATTGAGGTCGCGGTCGACGCTCTGGAAGCGCTGGTCGACATAGTCCTTCGACCAGTTCTTGGCGCTCTCGATCGCCTGGTCCAACTGGCCGACGTTCACCGCGTCGGTGGGATTCACGCCCGCCGCAACATTGGTGACGGTGCGCTCGTGCCCAACCGAGCCGACTGACACGGTATTGCTGCCCGTCGCGACCGAGCCCGCGCCAATCGCCACGCTGTTGTCGCCGCTGGCATTTGAGCCTGCGCCGATCGCGGTGCTGTTGTTGCCCGAGGCCGACGAACCGGCGCCGGCCGCCGTGGAGTTGTTGCCGCCGGCGGACGCCGTGGACGTGTTATCGGGGCTGGTTTGGTACGTGTTGTCGATGTTGGTGCCGCCATTGCCGGGCGGCGGCAGGTTGTTCACCGTGTTGCTGAGGTTGGTCAACGCCGTGTACAGCGCATCCACCGCCGTATTGGTCGCATAGAGTTGGGAACCATTGATCGCGTCCGTGCTGCTACCGCTGATGCGCCCGGCCGCGACGTTGGTGAGGGTGCGTTCCGAGCCGAGCGCGCCAATGCTCACCGTCGACCCCGGCGTGGTGCCGGCGAAGGCGTAGGTCGCGCCGGCGAGCATGGCGCTGGCGGTGCCGATGGCCGCATCGGTGCTGGAGCCCGAGCCGAGGGCCACACTACCGGCATACGCCGCTTCGGCGCCGGTACCCATGGCTATGGCCTGGATGCCGTTGGACGTGGCGTTGCTGCCCAACGCGATGCCGTCCGCGAGGTTGGCCGTGGAATCCTCGCCGATCGCGATGCCACCCGGCGCCGTCTGCTGCACGATGGCGTGGTTGCCGATGCCGATACCGCTGTCGCCGTTCACCGTGGTCTCCGGACCGACGGCCACCGACTCCGCGCCCACCGCCGCCGAATCGCTGGCGGTCGAATTGGCGTGGAAATACTTCGTCGGCGTGACGGCGAACGAGGCGAGCGAACCCTTCAGCTGGCGGAGGGTCACCGCATCCTGGTCCTCCGTACCGTCGGCGACGTTCGTGACCTGGCGGAAGTCCGTGGCGTTGCCCACCGACACCGCGCCCTGCAACGTGCGATCGGTGGTGTTGAACGGGATGACGTGCGTGCCCACCGTGATGGAACCGGAGTCCGGCGCTATCGGACGGTCGGACACCGCGCCGGAACCGAGCGCGACGCCGCCTTGCACCGTGGCGCTCGTGCCTTGGCCCACCGCCGTGGCGTTGGTCGCCGCGGCGACCGAACCAACGCCGGAGGCGACGGCGTTCAGGCCCGTGGCGCCGTCATTGTCGTAATTGCCGCCCGTGGTGACGCCGTTGTCATTGACGCTGTAGTAGTGCGTGGCGTTGTTGATGACGGTGGTGTTGAGCGAATCGATCGCCTGGTTCGTGGCGAACAGCTGCGATCCGTTCACCGCATCGGTGCTGCCGCCGTCGATTCGCCCCGCGGCCACGTTCGTGATTGTCCGTTCCGCGCCGCCCGCGCCGACGCTCACCGTACTCGTCGGCGTGCCACCGGCATACGTGTATGCGGTGCCCGCGATGGTGCCGCCGGCCGTCTGCACCACCGGTGCCGTCGTGGAACCCGCCCCCAGTGCCACGTCGCCGACATTGGCGCCGGCGGTGGCTCCGTTGCCGATGGATACGGCGTCGTCGGTGTTGGCGTTGGACAGAGGACCGATCGCCACGCTGTTCACGCCCGTCGCGATGGAGTCGGCGAGGTTCGAGTTGGCATGGAAGTACTTGATGCCATTGGTGCCGATCTGGTCGAAGATCTGCTGCACCGAACTGTAGGTGTTGCCGGCGTAGTTGATGCTGGTGTCGATCGTGCCGGTCGCGGGGTCATACGTGGTGCCACCACCGATGCTCGTCGCGGTGGAATCGCCCAGGTTGGTCACCGTGTTACCGAGGTTGGTGACCGTGCTGCCGAGATTGGTCACCGTGGTGCCCACGGCGCCGACGGCCTGGTTCGTCGCGTACAGCTGCGAGCCGTTGATGGCATCCGTGCTGCCGCCATCGACGCGGCCGGCCGCCACGTGCGTGATGGTGCGCTCGGCACCAGCCGTACCCACGCTCACCGTGGAACCCGGTGCAGTACCGGCATAGGCGTATGTCGTGCCGTTCACGACGCCGTTCGGCGTCTGCACCGCGGCTTCTGTCGTGGAGCCCGCGCCCAGCGCCACGCTGCCCGCGAAGGCTGCCTGTGCACCCGTACCGAGTGCGATGGCCTGGATGCCGTTCGAGGTGGCATTGCTGCCCAGCGCGATGCCGTCGGCGAGGTTCGCTGTCGCGTTCTGGCCGATGGCCGTGCCGCCCGGCGCCGTCTGCTGCACGATGGCGCCGTTGCCGATGCCGATGCCGTTGTCGCCGTTCACCGTGGTCTGTGGGCCGATGGCCACTGATTCCAGCCCCACCGCCGCGGAATCGCTGGCCGTGGAATTGGCGTGGAAGTACTTCAGCGGCGTGATCGCGAACGAGGCCAGCGAGCCCTTCAACTGGCGCAGCGTCACCGCATCCTGGTCTTCCGTACCGTCGGCAACGTTGGTGACTTGGCGGAAGTCGGTGGCGTTACCGACGGAGACGGCACCGCGCAGCGTGCGGTCGGAGGTGTTGAACGGAATGAGGTGGGTGCCTGCCGTGATCGAGCCGGAGTCCGGGGCGATGGGGCGATCCGAGACCGCGCCGGAGCCCAGCGCCACACCGCCGAGCACGGAGGCGCCCGCACCCTGGCCCAGCGCAGTAGCGTTGTCCGCGCTGGCCGTGGCACCGATGCCCGCCGCCAGCGCATTGAGACCGGTGGCGCCGTCATTGGCATAGTTGGCGCCCGGCGTGCCGTTGTCGTTGACGCTGTAGTAGTGCATGGCGGCGGTCGCCACGTCACCGCCGATCTGGCTGAAGATCTGCTGCAGCGAGTTATAGGTGTTACCGCCGTAGGTCACGCTGGTGTTGATGTTGCCCGTGGTCGGATCGTAGGTCGTGCCGCCGCCGATGGTCGTGGCGATGGTGTCGCCAAGGTTGGTCACGGTGTTGCTGAGGTTAGTCACCGTACTGCCGAGGTTGGTAACGCTCGTTCCCAACCCGTCCACAGCCTGGTTGGTCGCGAACAACTGAGAGCCGTTGATGGCATCCGTGCTGGCACCGTTGATACGACCCGCCGCAAGGTTGGTGACGGTGCGTTCCGCGCCGGCGGCGCCCACGCTCACCGTGCTACCTGGTGTGGTTCCCTGGAACACATAGGCAACCCCGTTGATGGTCGTCCCGGCGGTGCCCACGGCCGCAGCGGTGGTCGAACCCGACCCCAGGGCCACGTCGTTCGCGTTATTTGCCCTTGCCGTATTGCCAAGGGCGACCGAACCGGCACCGAGCGCGCCGCTGGTGTTGCCCATGGCAATGGAACCGACGCCTTGAGCGTTGTTGCCGTTACCTTGCGCAATCGCGCCATCGCCGGTGGCGGTGTTGTTCGAGCCCACGGCAACGGCACCGTTACCATTAGCGGCATTCGGGTCGCCGATGGCGACCGCACCGTTGCCGCTCGCGACCTGCCCTTCGCCGAGTGCGACCGCGCCGGTGCCCGCCGTAACCTGTGAGTTTCGACCTGCTGCAATGGAGCCGGGACCGGCGGCGGCGGCCACCGTGCTCCTGTCGCCAAGAGCCACGGTCGAGGCCGCCATCGCCTGCGCCTGTGGGCCGAGTGCGACCGCGGCGGCTGCACCAGCGTTGGCAAGGACGCCTACCGCCACGGCGTTGATCTGGGTGGCGGTTGTCGTGGTGCCCAACACCACCGAGTTGGTCCCGGAGGCAGTGGAGCCGTTGCCCAAGGCGATGGCCCCCTGGCCCGTGGCGCTCGTACTCACGCCAAACGCGGAGGCGTTGCTGTTCGTGGCGTGCACGTCATAGCCGATGGCCGCTGCGTTGACGGCAATAGCGCTCGACCGCGCGCCGATCGAGGTGGAGTTATTGCCTGATGCCGTGGCGCTGGCGGTCGAATCGCCGCCGATGGCGATCGAAGCCAGCCCGCTCGCCTTGGCTTGATAACCAATAGCGGTCGCTTGCGTCTGGGTTGCGGCGGCGCGCAAGCCCATGCCGATGGCATACAAGCCTGATGCCGTCACATCCGTGCCGACACCAATCGCTGACTCGGCGGTAGCGCCGCCGGTTGTGCGGGCACCGATGTAGAGCGCATTGAGCGCTGTTGCATAGGCCTGCCAGCCGATGGCGGTGGCATGGGCCGCGAGGCTTTGGGACGACAGCCCCGCAGCCAGGGTGCCCTCGCCGGTGGCCACGGTGAATCCGCCGAGGGCGGTCGCCTGCCCCGTGTTCGCCTGTGCCGATGTACCCAACGCGACGGAGTTCTGGGCGCCCACCGCTTTGGAAGAACTGCCGATGACCACGCTGTTCGCGGAATCGACATCGGCTGACGATCTCGCGCCTATGGCGACCGCGTTGGAACCCGTGTTCGACGACTGCGTGCCGATAGCGATGCCGCTGACGTTCGAAGCCAAGCTCTGCACGCCGATACCGATGGCCGCGGCACCACTCGCTGTCACGTCAGTCCCGACCGCTATTGCTGATTCCGCGAGGGCCCCAGAGCTTGGGACGGTGCGGGCACCAACATAGATGGCATTGATTCCCTGCGCGTACGCCTGGAAGCCGACGCTGACGCCGTTCAAGTTAGCGCTGAGTGCCCCGTATCCCACGGCAGTCGCGCCGCCGGCATTAGCCGCGGACGCCAAGCCAATACACATGGTCGATCCGGCGTAGGCATTGTACGGAGGGTTGGCGCAGCTGACCTGGGCCTGCGCCACGACTGTCCACGCAAGGCCACCGACGGCCGCCGACGCGGCAACGACGAACCTGCCGAATCCTTGACGTCTGCCTCGACCTACGGGTCGACTGGTCGTTGTACCGCCAGGGCGACTGCTGGCCAGTTCCGAGGCAACGACGAGCTGGTTCAGTGCCCGGTTCCAGATCTTGCTGTGGATCTTGTTCATGGCGGTTTTCCTGTTTCGGGAAATGCACGGGGAGGAATCAGCCAGGGAGTGAGCCGCGCGCGTGCCTGCCCGTCGCGCGACGCACGGGTGCGTCGCGCTATCGCGCTATCGCGTAGTGGCTTCTCCCGGTTCGTCGGCCGCTGTCCTGTAGCACGCGGCTCCAGCCGCGCGCGTCCGATGACGGCGGTGTTCGGGAGTTAGATGATCAGGTGTCCGCGCGCGTGGGCGGTGCGTGCAGCATCGCCATGCGGGAACAATCCAGGCCATGACATCGGCATTCGATGCGTGATCGGCCGAGGTTCGCTACTCGCTTCGCTTTCGGCCTCTGCGGCCTACTGGGTGGATACTTATCCATTGCGTCTACCGCTCCCCTGTCAAGCGTGTCCTGCTCAATCGATACGACGACCGCGCCTTCACTGCGCCACGACGTTATAGCTTAAGCATGTCTGAAACATTAAGGCTTAGTTTGTCGTTCTGTGACGTGTGTCGCTATCGCTCCCGTTGCCAGTTTGCGACCGCACCGTTTTTGTCAGACAAAACGATTCTTACTGCGAACATCAGTGCGCGGGAAGCAGTGCGCAACTAAGGAAAAACAAAGCAACGAACACGTGCACTCCCGCGAGCCAGGACAAGGCAACGCCTGCCAACGTCGGATCAGGTAGCGCGCGACCCGCAAAGGGACATGCGCCTCCGGGGAAGACCGATAGCTCACCAGAAAAGACGCCGTGGCGCCCACCGTGTCAGACTTCACGAACATCACCAGAAACAGGGGAACCAAGATGGCAAGCTCCAGCAATCGTCCGGGCCTCGTGTGCCTCGTCGGCACCCTCATCCTTCTTGCTGGCTGCGCCCACGACGGGACGGTCGCGCCGGCGAAGCAGGCCGCCACGCCGAAGGATGGCAAGGTCAGCTACGACATGGTCCCGGCGAAAGACGCCGACCGGCTCCACCCGGCCAAGGGCCAGCACACGTTCGGTGCGCAGCCCATCGAGAACCCGCCCCCGGTCTATCCGCCCGAGCTTGTCTCGGCGAACCTTGCCGCGACGATCCGCGCCAAAGTGATCGTCGACGGCGACGGCAAGGTCACGGACGTGCGCGATCTCGACACCATGGGCGGCGAGCATCACGGCGCATTCTTCGCCGCCGTACGCGAGGCCGCGATGCGCTGGCGCTACACGCCGATGACCGTCGTCCAGGACAACGAAGATGCCCGCGGCAACTTCAACCAGACGAAGACGACCCAACCCTTCAGCCTCGACTACTCATTCCGCTTCGAGCTGAAGGATGGCGTTCCCACGGTATCGGCGACGCGCTAGGGCACAGGCCCGTGGTCGTAACTGAGCACCCGATACATCCGCCATTTGCCGCCGTCGTCTTTCCATAGCGTGGTGAAATCGGCTTGGCCGTCGAGGTGCTCAGGCTTGCCTTCCCAGGTGACGTAAAAGAGGTGGTGACCGGTGATCAGGCCGTAGCCGCCTTTCATCGAGTGGAATGTGATGCTACTTGCCACCGCTTCGCGGCGCAGGTGCATCTTGGGGTCACCGCAGGGCCCTTTGCGTAGGGAGTCGATCAATGCCTGCCGACCGGAGGTGAGCCCGCCTTTGTCATGATAGAACTCGACAGCGGGCTCAATGAGGTCGCTCATCGTCGTCATATCGCAGGCGTTGTATGCCGTCCAGAACCTGGTTTCGGCGGCACGGACCTGAGCTTCTTCATCCGCGGCCGACGCGGACGACGAGAGGATCGACAGGACCAGGAAGCTTCCGAGCGCCAGCGCTTTGTGTCTCATGTTCCGTTCCTTCCGTACCTGCGCCCAGATTACTGAAGAAGCCTGTTGATGTCCTCGACGTCCTTGAGCGTTGCCGCGCCCACGGTGCGCTTGAGCAGCAGCTTGTTGAGGATGAACTGATGGCGGAGCGCGGTGTATTGGCTGCGAATTTCAGCCAGCGTCTGGATCGCGAAAACCACGTTGGTCAGGCTCTGCGTGCCGATGTCGTAGCCGGCGCGCATCGACGCCAGTGCCTTCTTCGCGGCGTCCACCGCGCTGCGCGCGTCGTTCACCTGGCCGATGCCGGCTTCCACGCGGTTGAAGTAGTTGTACGCATCGCGGGCCGTCTGCCGGCGGACGGTTTCCAGGTCGCCCTGGTCGGCATCGCGCTGGTGGATCGCCTGGCGCACCTGGGATTGGGTGAGGCCGCCGCTGAAGAGCGGGACGGAAAGCACCAGACCCACCGTGGTGTTTCCCGTGCCGTAGCTGGCCGTGCCAGGCAGGCGATTCGACCACGCGCCCGCTTTGTCATAGCCGACTGCAAGGCCCAGTGTGGGCAAGTGGCCGGCGCGGGCCGCGTTGATGGAGTGCTCGTCGGCGCTGACGAGATGGCTGGCCGCGAGCACGGAGGGGCTCTGGCGCATCGCCTGTTCCACCCATGCGTTGGGATCGTCCGGCGTCGGTCGCTCCATGGGGATGTCGTCGCGGAGGGTTTTCAGCGTGCCGGGTTCCTTACCCGTCAGCTGCTGCAGCGCACGGCGCGCGTCCTTCAACGCGGTTTCCGCGTCGACGCGCGACGACTTGATGTAGAGGTAGTACGCCTGCGACTGGGTGAGATCCGCCTCGGGATTCAGGCCCTGCCCGACCAGCACCTTGGCCTGCTCGTATTGCTGCTTGTATGCGTCTTCGTACGAGCGGAACACCTCGACCTGGTCCTGCGCGACCAGCACGTTGAAATAGGCCGTGGTCGTACGGACGAACAGATCCTGGAGTTCGCCCTCGTAGGTCGCGTTCTGCGCCTCCGCCGTGAGCTTGGCCTGTCGCTCCCGTGCGAACTTCGACAGGTCCAGCACCGTCTGGTCGAGGGTCAACGACAGGTCGCGCTGGCGGCTGTGGCCGCTGTTCGAGGTGGCTTGCGGATTTCCGTTGCCGTCGTTGATGACACCGGCATAGCCGGGATGGAACTGCTGCAGGCTGAGGCCGGCGGACAGTTGCGGCAGCAGCGCCGCGCGGGCCTGCGGCACGCCTTCCGCCACGACCAGCCGCCGTGCATCCGCGCTGGCCAGCACCGGATCGTTGGCGACGGCTTCGCGATAGACGTCCAGGAGATCTTCGGCACCCGCCGTCACCGGCACGCCGCCAGCCAACGCCAGCAAGAGCCCAAGGCACGTCGATAACTTCCGCTTCTGCATATTCGCCCCTATTCCAGTGTGTCGATGGGGCGATTCAGCAAGAAGCGTGCCGGGTGCGGGACCCTGCCGTCCACGCTTTACGAGCCGCTTTTCCAGGGACTGTCCGGACGCCTGCGATTTCTTTCGATCTGGCGCGGCGTCCATCGAACCTGTCCGCGGACGCCGCACGCGGACACCCTCGGTCACCGCTATGCCGATCGCATCGCCGCGACGGGAGGCACGGAAGCCGCGCGAAGTGCGGGCGCGAGCACGGCCAGTTGACCGAGTACCCACAGCACGGCCGCACCGACCGGCAGGTACCAGACCGGCAGGCGCGGCAACTCGTAGACCTTCATCAGGGCGGCGTTGATGCCAAACGCAAGCGCCATGCCGAGCACGATGCCGATGGTGACGATCAGGAAGTTTTCGATCTGGAAGTAACGGAGGATGTCGCCGCTGGTCGCGCCGAGCGCGCGGCGCACGCCAATCTGCTTGCGCCGTTGGGCGACCCAGAAGCTCGCGAGTCCGACGATCCCGAGGGCGGTCGTACCGAGCAGCGCGACCACCACGCCGACCAGCAGCCCGGTCATGACGCGCGAGCTGAGGAAGTAACGGCTGCGCAGGTCTCCTATCGTCTGGCTTTGGGCCTGATCCATCACCGCATCCGGGGCGGCCCGCAGCACGGCTTCCTTGGCGCGGCGCATGACGCCCGGCAGATCGGCCGGGTCCGCGCGTATGAGGTACCTGCCCGCGAATTGTGGGCCCGGCTGGGCCGGAACATACACCGACCAATCGGGATCCTTCGCCTCGCCACCGCCTGGTTCCGGGACGGCCAGGTGATCCAGTACGCCGATCACGCGAAAAGTCTCACCACTCCAGAAAGTCTTCCCGAGCGGGTTCTCGCCGGGCCAGAAATGGTCTGCCAGTACGCGCGTGACCAGCACCGGGGGATTCTTCGGGACGAAGTTTGCGACGGGCGTGTATTCGTTCTGCGCGGGCATGCGTCCGGAAATGAGGCGCAAGCCGAACGCCTCTGCCGTGCCTGGGCTCGCGAGATAGAACTCCACGACGCCGCCGAACTGGACCTTGTCCCGATCCAGGAACACGCCTGCACGCCCGGCATGTTGGCCAAAGGGCACCGTATTGACGACGGTGGCCGCACGCACGCCGGCAACGCCACGGACAGCCGACAGCACGCGCGCGTTGAGATCGGTCGCCTGTACCGGCTCGAACCCGTCGAGCTTGATGGTGCCCAGGGCGCTTTCGTCGACGCCGGTGATCACGTGCATCGCCTGCACCCGCTGCATGATCAGGAAGCAGGCGTTGCACAGCACGGCGCAGGCCAGCGCGATCTCGAGCGCGATGAGCACCGTGGCAATGCGGTGCTTGCGCAGTGCGGCGACGATGGGCTGGAACTGCATCGTGCTCATCTCAGATCACCTTCAGCTGCAGCGCGGGTTCGACGAGGCTGGCACGCAAGGCGGGCAGCATGCCGGCGACGAGGCTGACTCCGAGCGAGAGCGCGAAGGTCGCCAGGAACATCGACACGTCGAGGTGGATGAAGTCCGCGTAAGGCACGGGCTGCCGTCGAACCAGCGAAAGACCGAGCAGCGTGAGCAGCAGGCCGCCAATACCGCCGACGATGCCGATCACGCCTGCTTCGACGAGGTATTGCGCGAACACCGTCTTTCGTGTCGCGCCCAGCGCCCGGCGCAGGCCGATTTCCCCACCGCGGCGGAGGAACTTGGCAAGGAGCAAACCCACGACGTTGCACAGGCAGATGAGCAGGAAGGCGAAGGCCAGCATGGTCTGGAGTTTCACGTCGCTGGGCACGACGCCGTTGAAATCCAGCCACTCCATCAACGAGCGCATGCGGTTGTTGTCAGCCACCGAGATGCGCCCCAGCGCCTTTTGCTCGGCCGCATAATCGTCGAGGTAGCGCCGATAGGCGGCGACCTTGCTCGCATCGCCCAACTGCACCCAGAGCGATACCCAGACACATGGCGAGTTCTGCAGGTGGCCCGGCGTCGCCGGCATGCCCCAGCAGGTGAACTGCTGGAAATAGCCGTGGTTGATGTCGAGCGCCGTGTTCAACGGCGTGATCACGTCTTCCGGCTTTCCGTAGAAGTCGGCGGTGTCACCGTTGGAGAAGCGGCCGCCGCGCACGTCGTAGAACAGGGGCGAGGGCCGCCACACATCCAGTACACCGACGATGCGCACGTCCTTGCCGCGCAGCCGCAACGCCCGGCCGACGCTGTTCGCGCCGCCGAACAGCTTCTCGTTGAGGTCGGCGGAGATGACCGCCACTCGCGCGTGCCGGGCATCGTCGTCGGCGCTCCAGCCCCGTCCGTAACGGAACGGCACGTCGAACATCGCGAAGAAGTCCGTCGTGGTGGACAGCATCGGCAACATCAATGGCGGCAGCCTTGAGTCGGGCGCCTGCAGCTTCACGTCGCTGTTCACGATGAGCGCCTGCCGGTCGGCTCGCCGCGAACGCCAGAGGTCGACCGCCGTCTGGTAGTCGAGCACGTCGAAGGGTTCGCGACGCTTGGACTGCGGGTCGACGTCCACCTGCGGGTAATAGAGGTGCTGGCTCCGTCCGGGCAGGGGATCGCCCGACAGCAGGTGCATCACCGTCAGCGTCGTCATGCTCGCCCCGATGCCCACGGCGATCGCGAGCACCATGAGCGCGGTGAGCATCCGGTTGCGCTTCATGTTGCGCAAGGCCAGTTCTACGTAATAGCCAAGCATCCGTACCCCCGTCGTGGGAACGATGCTGTCGATGACCCGCATCGTTTCGTTCAACAAGGTATCCGCTTGGGCACCTCCTTTGATGTGCCACAAGATGGCGCCGCCCTGCCCGGCGGCACCCACTTATGGCACATGGCCACCATGGTGGCTGGGGAGGAGCGTTCGTCAGTCCGGGATGTTCGGCTCGACGAGCTGCGCCAGCTGCATCAGCGATTCCTGCCAGCCGAGGTAGCAGGCTTCCGCCGGGATGGCATCGGGAATGCCCTCCTGCGTCACCTTCAGTTCCGTTCCCACGCTGACCGCGGTCAGCGTCACAGTGGTGACCATCTCGCCGGGAAGGTTCGCATCCTCGAAAACGTCCGTGTAGCGAAGGCGCTTGCCGGGCTCCAGTTCCAGGTACTTGCCGCCGAACGAGTGGCCGTTGCCGGTGGAGAAGTTCGTGAACGACATGCGGAAGGTGCCGCCGACCTTGGCGTCCATCTCGTAGACCTTGCAGGTAAATCCGTACGGCGGCAGCCATTTGGCCATGGCGTCGGGATCGGTGAAGGCCTTGAAGAGACGCTCGGGCGTGGTGCGCAGGACGCGGTGGAGATTGACGGTACCCATGGTTTCACCTCGTTGTGATGGTAGAGGATGTCCCTCTGACTATTCCGTCGAGCGGCGCGACCCTGTTTCGACATCGCGCACGAAATTTTCTTCGCCGCTCCGGTGGCTGGCGACACATCTAGCTGAAGGCAGCGAACGGCTCAGCCACATGGGCCTCTCTGCCTCACTCCACTTCTCCGGCGGCGCCTGCATTGACCGGCTGATTCCTTCCGCCGCCCCGACATACTCACGCAGTTCCCGGTACGCACGCACGAGCTCGGCGAGAGAAAAGTGCCTGTTCAGGCCGCTGGGGTTGGGAAGGACCCAAACCTCGGCGCCCCCGAATGCCAAGCCCTGCCGTCCCCATGTCACCTGAGTGCTCCCGGTATGCACCGTCCATGCCGCCTTTCCCAGGAATGCGACGACGCGGGGTTTCCATCGCCTTACCTTGGCCTCCAGATCCCGGAGGCCCTGCAGGAGTTCGGGCCCGGTGACCTCGTCTGCGGAGCGCGAGGCACGGGGAACGACCGCCGTCAGCCCGTACCCGAACTCCGGCAGCCTCGCGTCGTCGACTGCCGTAAGCTGGCCAGGGGTGAAGCCGGCGTCGTGCAGGGTTTTCCAGAATCGGTTGCCGTTGCCCTGGAAATGGTGACCGGCCTTTGCCGCGGCCTGTCCGGGGTTGATCCCGCAAAAAAGGACGTCCAAGCCCGCCTTGACGATATCGGGGAGCGTCCCGGTACCGTCCACATGCTCCCCGCGCGGGATCACTGAAGTTTCTTGCGTGTGTACTCGCGGGCGATGGCGCGGAGAAGCATCCGGCCGACCGTGGGGTCGCCGTACTCGCCTGTCATCAGGGCCCGCACGACCGACCCTTGGATGACGACCATGACCGCCTCCCTCACGCGCTTAGGGTTGGACAAGCCAAGTCGTTGCGCGAGCTCCTGAATGTAGTCGCCGAGTTCCGTCTCATGCTCCGTGACGACGCCGGCGATGGCCGGTTCCTCGCTGGCCGCTTCCGCGACCGAATTCATGAACGTGCAGCCGCGAAAGTCGGGCTGGGCGAACCAAGTCTCCAGGACGTCGGCAATGACCTCGAGGCCGGCGCCGCGCTTCGTGAGCCGGCTTTCGACGTCCGTCCTGAACCACGCCATCCACTCCTTGTGGCGCGTCTCGAGGAAGGCCACGATGAGGTCGCGCTTCGCCGGGAAATGGCGATAGAACGACATCTTGGCGACACCGGACTCCGCGATGATCCTGTCGATGCCGGTCGCCCGCAGCCCTTCCCTGTAGAAGAGGCGGTTGGCGGTTTCCAGGATGCGCTGGCGCGCGGGAAGCGTTGCGCTGGATTTCGAGGGCATGGCGACTCCTTGTTCCGTCCATCTTGACATACAGACCTGTCTACATCAAGCTTGATGTAGACAGACTTGTCTCCCTCGCGTCAGGATTCGCCGCCATGACCGCATTCCGCTCCGGCTCCCTCGTCCAATGGCTCGCCGATACGTCGTTCCTCAACGGAGGCAGCGCGCCTTACGTCGAGGGCCTCGCCGAGCAATACGAGCACGATCCTTCGTCGTTGCCCACAGAATGGCAGGCTGCCTTCGCTGGCGCCGTACGCATGGCTGCCCCCTCGCCGGGCGCGGGGCTTGCGAAAGACGGAAACCTGCCTTCGGATGCGACAGGCAGCGTGCGCGACGCGATCGGGGCCTCCCGTCTGATCCATGCCTACCGCTCGTACGGCCATCTCCAGGCCCGCCTTGACCCTCTCGGGCTCAAGGCCCCCGACGCTCACGCCGATCTCGACTACCAGGCCCACGGGTTTACCGACGCCGACCTTGACCGGGTCATCGCGGTCGACGGCACGTTCGGCCAACAGACGACAACCCTGCGCAATCGCCAAGCCGACCTTCGCGCGCGTTATGGCGGAACCATCGGTTACGACTACATGCACATCGCCGACACGGAGCAACGCGAGTGGTTGCGCGAACGCATCGAGGGGCCCGTGGCTCCCGGGCAGCTGTCGCCGACAGAGAAGATGCGTGTCCTCGAAAAACTGGTGGAAGTGAAAGGCTACGAGCGCTACCTCGACAAGAAGTTCGTCGGCACCAAGCGTTTCGGCCTGGACGGTGCGGAAGCGACGATTCCCGCGCTGGAAGCCATCATTGAACTGGCGGCGCACCACGGCGTGACCGACGCGGTCATCGGCATGGCGCACCGCGGCCGGCTCAACGTGCTCAGCCAGGTGATCGGCAAGCCACACCGCGCGATCTTCCATGAGTTTCGCGGGGGGGCATTCTTCCCTGAAGAGGTCGAAGGCTCCGGTGATGTGAAGTACCACCTCGGGGTGTCGGGCGACCGCGAATTCGGCGGGCGGACGATCCACCTCTCGCTGGCGTCGAACCCATCGCACCTGGAGATCATCGATCCCGTCGTGCTCGGAAAGGTTCGTTCGAAGCAGGACCAGAAGGGCGACCGGATCAGCCGCACCAGCGTACTGCCGTTACTGATACACGGCGACGCCGCGTTTGCCGGGCAGGGCGTGGTCGCGGAGTGTTTCGCGCTCTCCGGCCTCGAAGGCTACCGGACGGGCGGGTCGCTGCATTTCATCATCAACAACCAGATTGGCTTTACGACGGACCCGACCTACGCGCGATCGTCCCCGCACCCGTCGGATCTGGCGAAGGTCGTCGGTGCCCCCATCTTCCACGTGAACGGCGACGATCCGGAGGCGGTCGTCACTGTCGCGCGTCTCGCGCTCGAATTCCGTCAGAGGTTCGGAAAGCCGGTTGTGATCGACATGGTGTGTTTCCGCTACTACGGCCACAACGAGAGTGATGAGCCGGCGTTCACCCAACCGCTCATGTACAAGGCCATCCGGTCGCACCCGTCCACGCTGGAAGTTTACGCAGACCGGCTGCGCGGCGAAGGCATCCTGACCGATGAGGTGTTCAACGGGATGAAGGCGGCTTGGGTCGCTTACCTCGATCGGGAACTCGAAGCGAGCCAGGCCTTCGTTCCAGCATCCGCTGACTGGTTGGGCGGACGATGGGAAGGCCTGCGATTCCAAGGTGATGCCGCGGTGAGCGACGCCAGCCCGCCGACGGGCGTCGGCGCCGACGTGGTCGCCGCTGTGGGCGCCGCATTGACGCGCGTCCCCGAGAGATTCCGCGTCCACCCTACGATCCAGCGTTTCCTCGACCAGCGCGAGAAATCCATCGCGCAGGACACCGGCATCGACTGGTCGACGGCCGAAGCATTGGCCCTCGGCACGCTCCTTCATGAAGGTACGTCCGTGCGCCTGACCGGGCAGGATACGGAGCGGGGGACGTTTACGCAGAGACACGCGGTCCTCAGCGACCAGGCGACGGGTGCGCGTCATGTACCGATCGGCACCGTCGCGAGGGACGGCGCATCGTTCGAAGTCCTGAACAGCCTGCTTTCGGAAGAAGCCGTGCTGGGATTGCGGTGGCGCACCCCGTCCGAACAGAGGATATACGTTGTCGCGCTCGCTCGCCACCGCTAGCACTAGTACATGGATGCTTCGTCGGCGTGCATATCTGCAAGTTGGCGAGCGAGGTAAGCCTCATACCTCTCATTAATATCAGCTTCTGTAAGTATTTCGCCCGCGCCCATACGACCACGAGCCACTAAAAATTCAATCCTTTGTTCGGTTGTGACGATGACATCGTAGTTACGAATGTACCCACCGAGCACGTTATACCGAATTTCCCAGTGTGAACGCGCAATTCGCTTCAACTCCTTCGGAGCCGTGAAATGAAATTCAGCTAATCGGGAAAAGAGTCCACGGATGACGCTGTCGATCCGATAGAGAATTTCTTGGTCATTGATCTGACTAAAATAGGCGACCCACCCGTAACGACGCCCCCCGGATACCGCGCCAGTGATCCTCTCGTTGAGCTCCATCAAGAACGCGTTCTTGAGTATTTCGTCTGTTAGGTATCCGTCGAAACTTCGCCTGGACAACGGTCCTGAATTTGTGGCTTTGGCGCTAGCAGAATGGGCGGAACGAAAAGGCATCACCCTGGACTTCATCGAAACCCGGCCGGCCGATGCAGAACGGTTTCATCGAACGCTTCAACGGCAGCTTTCGTCGCGGCGTGCTCGACTTGCATGTGTTCCGCAACCTGTCCGAGGTGCGCGAGCAGGCTGAGCTCTGGCTTGCCGATTACAACGGCGAGATCCCGCACGACAGCCTTGGCGGGCTGACACCCGCCGAATTCAGACAGCAAAACGATCCGGCGACCTCGGGTTATGGTTGGCACTAACTAACGGGGGGTCGACATATCGCCCTCATAAGGACGCATCTCGCTCTCCCAATGAAAACGAGTAATTCCTCCACCATTGGGATTCAAGAACGAAAGCGTTACTTCAAGCGAAGATCACTGTAGCGCATAGCTCGAATTCGCTTCAGAAGTCCGGTTGAGAGTTCGGCGCCTTTCGTTGAAAGATCGGCGAGCTCGTCGAGGTCTCCGGACATAAATGACAGCTCTTCCATCATGAGGGGATGTTCATGCGTCGCCCGCTGCAGCGATTCGTCAACAAGGACCCCAGGCATCGAATTTTGCACATAAAGATAAATAGTGTCCCTTCGTGCTTCTGCCGCTTCAAGTATGAATTGAAAATCACTAGCGTCTAGATATTCTAGAAGGCAACATGCGATATTCGCAGTATCTATGGCCGCGGAAGTATATGGGCTATCGAATCTCTCGGACTCCGGCATCCACCGCGCGCAATCTTCTACATTTGTCGTAAAACATAGCTCATTAGTGTTTTTTCCGCCTTCCAGGACACTCCAGCATTTCGCTAGAACGGCTCGGAGTTCTGCACCTCCGTGCCATCCTGTCTCCTGCTGAAATTGAAAATATCCAGGTAGTGATCGCTCAAAGATACAAATGCCGAATGCAAGTTGGTGAAGAAATGGGCGGCTCCTCAACTCTGAGAGTAGCCATCTAAATCGGTCTTCATACTCAGTCATTGGGAATTCGAAGCCTCCTTAAGTGGGGACAGTGCCTTCACGTTTTGGTTGTTCAGTTCCTGTGCGCACCCTGAACATATTGGGCGGCTGGCCGCGCTCCCAGTAGTGACCTGCCCCCAGCAGCCGTACCAGTGATCACTGTGAAAGTCCGGGGTTGAAGATTACTGCGTTGTTGTCCGATTGTGCGCGGTGATGGGCAGCGAATTGCGATGGTGGGATGCGGCCACAGCGGCTATGGGGCCGAACCTCGTTGTAATCACGACGCCAGCTTCCAATGACGTCACGCGCTTGGGTCAGTGACGTGAACCAGTGCTCGTTGAGACACTCGTCGCGGAACTTGGCGTTGAAGCTTTCGATGTAGCCGTTCTGCGTGGGGCAGCCCGGTTCGATGAGGATGTGCTCGATGCCATGCTGCTGCGTCCAGGCGATGAAAGCGCGACTGGTGAATTCCGGTCCGTTGTCGGTTCGTATGGCGCGTGGATAACCGAAGCGGCGGCGCGCTTGCGCCAGCTCGACCAGCCGCAGCGACAACGCCTGCGTGGCGGGCGTGGGTATCGGTTCGTGACGGAAAGCATCGCGGGACAGCCCCGCAAGGCGGCAAGCCCGGGCGCTCGCTGATCGGCGTCAGCTCGCACATGCGCCGGATTGCCTCGCGCTTGCGTTGCGGGGCTAGCGTTTTACCCCGAACCCGACCTTCAAAGCCTCGATGTCCAGATGGGCCTCTGCGAGCAGACGCTTAAACCGACCGTTCTCGGACTCCAACTCCTTCAGCCGCATGGCGTCCTCGGCCCCCATGCCGCCGTACTTGGCCCGCCAGGCGTAGAAGCTCGCGGGGCTGAAGCCATGCTGCCGCGCTGGCTCCGAGACCGCCATCCCTGCGTCGGCCTGTTTGATGAAGCCAATGATCTGCTCGGTGGTGAAACGACTCTTCTTCATGTCCGTCCTCGTGGTTGACGAACTTTACAGCTTCACGTGGTACGGCTCAGTGGGGGCAGGTCAGGTAGCCCGTAGTCACGCCGCTTTGGTTGACTATCTTCTGGTAGACCGCCGACGACCCACGTACTTGCCTGGCACCGAGGAGGTGAAGACAAGGCCTTTTCCTAGTGCATCGTTTGCGTATCCAGCCAGCCGATTGCCGAATTTGCACAATGGCCGCCTAGAACAGCTCCCCCTGAGGCGACGGCAGGCGCGTCGGCACGAATTGCGACGTATCCAGCACCACGTCCCAGGCCCGATCGATCCCGTTCTTCCGCCGCGCAACTTCCACGCGCTTGCGGATGATCTCCGCAAACACCCCCTGCCCGCGCATGCGCGTGGCGAAGTTCGAGTCGTAGTCCTTGCCGCCATTCATCTGCTGGATCAGGCTCATGATGTGCGCGGCGCGGTCGGGATAGTGGAGGTCGAGCCATTCGCGGAACAGCTGCTTCAGTTCATACGGTAGGCGGACGCAGGTATAACCCGCGGCGTTCGCACCGTTCGTCGCGGCCTGTTCGATGATGGCCTCGAGGTCGCGTTCGTTGAGTGCGGGAATGATCGGCGCGACCAGGACGCCTACCGGCACACCAGCCTTCGCAAGCGTTCCCACGGCCTGCATGCGTCGATGCGGCGCCGAGGCTCGCGGCTCCAGTTTCGACGCCAGCTTGTTGTCCAGCGAATTGATCGAAATGAACACCTGCACCAGCTTGCGCTGCGCCATCGGTACGAGGATGTCCAGATCACGTTCGACCAAGGCGTTCTTCGTCACGATGGTGCACGGGTGGTTGCATTCGTTGAGCAGTGCCAACGCGGCGCGCGTGAGCCGCCACTTCTTCTCGATGGGTTGGTAAGGATCGGTATTGCTGCCGATGTTGATCGGCTTGCATACGTAGCTGCGCTTGGACAGTTCCGCGCGGAGGATTTCTTCCAGGTTGGTCTTGGCGAACAGCTTCGTCTCGAAGTCGAGGCCGGGCGAGAGGTTGAGGTAGGCGTGCGACGGGCGGGCGAAACAGTAGATGCACCCGTGCTCGCACCCGCGGTAGGGGTTGGTCGCCTGGTCGAAGCTGACGTCGGGCGAATCGTTCCGGCTGATGACGCTGCGCGCCAGCTCCTCGCGCACCTCCGTGGTCGGACGGTGGTCGTCCTCCTCGCGATACCAGCCATCGTCCTCGGCCTGGATACGCGTGGATTCGAAGCGGCCCTCCGGATTGGAGGCGGCGCCGCGGCCCTTGTGGCGGCGAATCATGGGGATCGGGTCGGACATTGTACAAATGTACGACTCCACCGTCTCAAAAACCGCGATACGCGGAGAACGGCGTCACGCCGGATTCGTCCCAGTCGACGCCAAAGCAGACAAGGCTTCGCCACGCCGACCTGCTCCAATCCCCGCCCGGGGACACGCCAGTCCCCGTCACCCAAGGAGATCCCGAATGCACCATTCCCTCGCACGCGCCGCCCTGTTGGCTGCCATCACCCTCAGCCCCGCCGCCTTCGCCGCCGACAAACCCACCGTCGTCCTCGTCCACGGCGCCTTCGCGGACGCCTCGAGTTGGAACGGTGTCGTCGACATCCTGCAGAAGGACGGCTACACGGTCGTCGCGGCGGCCAACCCGTTGCGCGGCGTGAAGACGGACGCCACGTATATCGGCGACGTGCTCGCGGGTATCGACGCGCCTGTCGTGCTGGTCGGCCATTCGTACGGCGGATCGGTTATTACCGAGGCGGCGGAAGGGCATGCGAACGTGAAGGCCCTCGTGTACGTCGCGGCGTTCTCGCCCGAGGTAGGCGAGTCGGCCGGCGGACTATCCGGCAAATTCCCCGGTAGCACGCTCGGACCGGCTCTCGCGCCGCCCGTGCCACTCTCCGGCGGGGATAAGGACCTTTACGTCCAGCAGGACAAGTTTCCCGCACAGTTCGCCGGCGACCTTCCCGTCAAGCAGGCCAAGGTCATGGCCGCCGAGCAACGCCCCATCACGGCCGGCGCCCTCAATGAGGCGGAAACCGCCGCTGCCTGGAAGCACATCCCGTCGTGGCATATCTACGGCAGCAAGGACAAGAACATTCCGGCGGAGGCGATGAAGTTCATGGCCGAGCGTGCGAAGTCGAAGAAGACCGTGGTGGTCGATGGCGCCTCGCACGTGGTGATGATCTCCCACCCGAAGGAAGTCGCGGCCCTGGTCGAAACCGCAGCTAAAGGCGACTAGAACTAGCGCGTATGGCGTCGGAGCCTGTGCAACATATGCACAGGCTCTGTGCCTCTCGCAGCGTTGCACCCGCTGCTAGCGATATGGAGACTCCTTCCACGTTCTCGAGGTTGCCCATCGCACCCTCACCGACTCACGGAGTGGACCATGTCGCTTTCGAATCTTCTCAAGCTTGCCGCCCTTGGCACATCGCTCACCGCCGCCGGCGCGAGCACCGCTGCCACACCGGCTCATCCGCATCCGACCATCCGCGTGATGTCGGGTGCCACGTCGCTCGAAAGTCTTGACCCGACGACGACCGCCC
The DNA here is from genome assembly GCF_050273135.1 of Luteibacter sp. NPDC031894. Lineage (NCBI taxonomy): Bacteria > Pseudomonadati > Pseudomonadota > Gammaproteobacteria > Lysobacterales > Rhodanobacteraceae > Luteibacter > Luteibacter sp. NPDC031894. The sequence goes on from NZ_JBNNMV010000002.1 coordinate 579,740, forward strand.
TTGTTGTCGTCGATTTCCAGAACGAGTACTTCACCGGCAAGATGCCCATTCCCGACGGGAAGAAGGCGATGGAAAACGCGCGGCGCCTGATCCGGTTCGCCGACGAAGCGAAGATCCCCGTATTCGCGGTCCAGCACATCGCACCCGCAGGATCGGCGCTGTTCGCCATCGATGGCGAGACGGTCAAGTTCCACCCGGACATGACACCTCGCGCGCAGGACACGGTGTTGCAGAAGAAGACGGTCAGCGTCTTCGCCAGCACGGATCTGGAGCACAGGTTGAAGGCGGCGAAAATCGAAACGATCGTCGTTGCCGGGCTGATGACGCACGCATGCGTCGCCGGAGCGGCTCGCGATGCGGTGCCGGCCGGTTTCCACGTCGTGGTAGCATCGGACGCCTCGGCGACGCGCTCCATCACACGCACGGACGGCACGACTGTCGACGAGAAGACCCTGCATCGCGCCGCGCTCGCGGAGATCGAGGATACGTTTGGCGACGTGCTGACGACATCGCAGATCCTCGAGTTGCCGTTGCGCTGACGCGTTTACACCCACCGCATCCGCGGCGCGGAGCGACAACCGAGCTTCCCTGCAATGGACCAGTTCCTGGCGATGCGTGCCTTCCGCTGTATCGTGGAGAGCGGTGGATTTTCCGCCGCCGCCGAGCGGTTGGAGACGACGCATTCGACGGTGTCGCGCCAATTGAAGCAACTGGAATCGTCACTAGGTGTCCAGCTACTCAATCGCAACACGCGGCGCCTCGCGCTGACCGCCGCCGGCGAAGGCTATTACGCGGCCTGCGTCGACATCCTCGACCGAGTATGCAGCGCTGCCGAGAGCATGACGGATGAGCAGGCGCGCGTTGCCGGTCGCTTGCGGGTCAGCGTCCCGCACGTCATCGGCACGCTCGAGTTGCCCGACTGGCTGCCCGCATTCCAGGAACGCTATCCGGACATCCGACTCGACCTATCGTGCAGTGACCGCTTCGTCGACCTCGTCGACGAAGGTTTCGATGCGGCACTCCGCATCAGCGGACCTTTGGCCGACACGACCCTCATGGCGCGCTCGCTTGCCGTGTCAGACATCGTGCTGGTCGCATCACCCGCGTACCGGGACCGGCGCGGCTTGCCGATGACACCCGAACAGCTGGCGCAACACGAGAGGTTGGCGTTCTCGGGGAGTGGGACGGCGGAGACGTGGTCGCTCACACGACAGGGGGAGGCTCCGATTCGCGTGGCGCCGCGCAGCTCGTTGTCCGTGGATGCGATCACCGCCCTTTATGCCGCGACGCTTGCCGGAGCCGGTGTCGCGGCATTCACCCGGCGCACCGTGCAAGGCGATCTGCTTCGCGGCAGCCTCGTACCGGTGCTACCGGATTACATCCTGGGCAAGCAGCACTATCACATCCTGTATCCGCAGACGCGCCATCTGGCACCGAAGGTACGGGTCTTCGTTGATTACATGGTCGAACGATATCGGGACGGATGACGCGGAAGGCAACCGACGCCTCCGAGGGAGGCGCCGGCGCCGGGTGGCTCAATGTTCCAACGGAACGTCCTTCGTTTCCCGCACGAAGAACAGTCCGACGATGAACGTCATCAACGCCACGATGACGGGATACCAGAGGCCGTAGTAGATGTCGCCCTTCCACGCCACCAGCATGAAGCCGATCGTGGGCACGAATCCGCCGAACCAGCCGTTGCCGATGTGGTACGGCAGGCTCATCGAGGTGTAACGGATGCGGGTGGGGAACATCTCGACCAGCCACGCGGCGATCGGCCCGTAGACCATCGTCACGTAGAGCACCAGAAGGAACAGCAGCACCACCAGCATCGGCTTGTTCATCGCCGCCGGATCGGCCTTCTCGGGATATCCGGCGGCCTTGACCTGGTCACCGATCCTCGCCGTGAACGCCTTGTTCTGCGCGGTGAATGCGGCCTTGTCGAGCTGCGTGCCCTCGAACGATTCGATCACCTCGTCGCCGATCTTCACGGTGGCCAGCGCGCCGGCCGGCGCCTCGGCGTTGGAGTATGGGATGCCCTTCTTCGCCAGCACGCTCTTGGCCACGTCGCACGAACTGGTGAAGGTCTTCTTGCCCACGGGATCGAACTGGAACGTGCAGGCGTTCGGGTCGGCGGTGACCACCACCGGGGACGAGGCGGCGGCGGCTTCCACCGCGGGGTTGCCGAAGTGGGTGAGTCCCTTGAAGATCGGGAACATGGTGAGCGCGGCAATCAGGCAGCCGGCAAGCACCACCGTCTTCCGTCCGATCTTGTCCGACAGCCAGCCCCAGAACACGAAGAACGGCGTGGCGATGAGCAACGCGGCGGCGATGAGCAGGTTGGCCGTGGTGCCGTCGATCTTCAGGCTCTGGGTGAGGAAGTAGAGTGCGTAGAACTGGCCCGTGTACCAGACCACGGCCTGGCCGGCGGTGGCGCCGAGGAGCGCGAGGATCACCAGCTTCAGGTTCGGCCAGCGGCCGAAGGCTTCGGTCAGCGGCGCCTTCGAGTGCTTGCCTTCCGCCTTCATCTGCTGGAACACCGGCGATTCCTGCAACTGCATGCGGATGTAGACGGAGATGCCTACGAGGACCGACGAGATGAGGAACGGAATGCGCCAGCCCCAGGCCTCGAATGCCTCGGTGCCCATGCCCATGCGCGTGCCCAGGATCACCAGCAGCGACAGGAAAAGGCCGAAGGTGGCGGTGATCTGGATGAAGCTGGTGTACAAGCCGCGCTTGCCCATCGGCGCGTGTTCCGCGACGTACGTGGCGGCGCCGCCGTATTCGCCGCCCAATGCCAGGCCTTGCAACAGGCGCAACACGATCAGCAGCACGGGTGCCAACACGCCGATGGTGGAGTAGCCCGGCAGTACGCCGACCAGGAACGTCGAGGTACCCATGATCACGATGGTGATGAGGAAGGTGTACTTGCGTCCGATCAAGTCACCCACGCGACCGAACACGATCGCGCCGAACGGCCGCACGAAGAAGCCCGCGGCGAAAGCCAGCAGCGCGAAGATGAACTGGCTGGTCTCGTTGAGGCCCGTGAAGAATTGCTTGCCGATGATCGCGGCGAGCGAGCCGTAAAGGTAGAAGTCGTACCATTCGAAGACGGTGCCCAGGCTGGACGCGAAAATGACGCGCTTATGACTGGTTCCAATGGTGCCATCGGCGCGAAGGCCGCCCGCGGTAGTCGCCATGTCGGTCTCCGATCAGAACCGGTAGTTGCCGTTGAGGGTGAATTCGTTCGCCGAGGTCTTCTGCCGGCCCAAGCCGTTGACCGTGGTCGAATTGAGGTTCGAGTGGAGCCACTCGATGCTGAAGTCGTACGCACCGGCCGTGTACTGCAGGCTGAGCGCCTGCTGGCGGTTCTTGAGCAGGCCCGGCGCCGTGGGTGCGCGCCAGCGCAGCACGTCGTTCTCGTTGGGCTTGCTGCCGGCGAGGGTGCCGTACAGGCTCCAGTTCGGCGTGAACTTGTAGCCGACCTGCAGGTAACCGCCCTTGTCCTTGATGTCGCCGAACTGCGAGAGGTCGCCGAAGATCTGCGCGATGGCGGTACCGGTGTAGACGGCGCCCTTGACGATGAAGTTGCCCGGCATCCACATGCCGCCCACTTCGTACGCGCTGCTCTTGATGCCGCTCTTGATCGGCGTCACCGTCTCGCCGTCGACGCCGTGCAGGTCCAGCTTGCTGTAATGCGCGGCGCCGAAGATCTGCCAGTTCGTACCCTTGGCGGTGAGCCGCGCCTCCACCTGTGGCTTGAAGCCGGCGTTACCCGCGGTGAGGTAGTTGGTCGTGAGGCCCGGTCCGTTCCAGCTGCCCTCGAAGACACCCAGGTCGAAGCGCCACTTCACGCCCTCCGATCCGTGGTTGAGGTCCTGCATGAGGATGATGCCGGGATAGCGCCAACCGATCATGCCGGTGCCGTAGCCCAGCGGGAAGGCGATGTGCGAGAGCGACTGCGGCACGTATTCCAGCGGGAACATCAGGTCCCACATCTGGCCGATGCGGAAGGTCGTGCCCGTGGCCGCGTTGGTGATGTCCATGTACGCCTGGCGCAGGCGCGGCGTCGGCTGCTGTTGGCTGTACGGACCGGTCCCGTTGAACCCACCGAAGAAGTCCATCTCGAGGCGGCCACTGCCGGCCCAGTTCTCGTTGAACTTGGCGCCGGTGAAGTCGAGCCAGAAGCGCGTATTGCGCACATCGACGCCGCTCAGGGAGTCGTTCACGCGACCACCCTGGCCGGGGATCGGGTACTCCGCGTTGGCGCCGTTGCCGTACGTGAAGCTCTTGCTCTGGCTGAACGCATTGGCGTTGATGAAGCCGTGCAAGGCGACGGACACGCCGGGTGCCGAGCTGAAGGTGGGCTTCGCCGGCACCGTGGCCACGGTCTTCTCGACGCGGGTCACCTTCTCGTCGGTCTGCTGGGCCTGGGTCTGCGCGGCTTGCGCGGTCGCGGTGGCTTGCGTGGTCGCCGCGTTCTGCTGCTGGATCATGGCCTTCAGTTCGGCCAGCTGCTGCTCGAGCTGGCTCACTCGGGATTCGAGCTGGGCTTCCCGCGTGGATTTCTTCGCCCGCGATTGGGCATGGGCCAGGTCCGGCAACGCTGCCATCGGCAGCATCAGGGCGCAGGCGACGCTGAGGGCGATGGCTTTGCGGCCACCGGAGCGAATGCTGTTCATCATGGTCTCCCCAACCATTGGCAGGCCGAGCATGTGACACGGCCGTTGGGCCTGCCATTCGCCAAAGGTCGAACCTCGACCAAAGTCGTAGCGGGTTCGCAGCTTAATGCTGCGCCGCGAGGCTAAACTTCAGGCCATAGCAAACCCCTGGAGCCAGCATGTCCGATCTGCACCCGGTCGATCCCGCCTTCGCCGCCACGGCGCGCGTCCGCAAGGACGACTACGAGCGCCTGTACGCACGGTCCGTCCAGGATCCCGACGGGTTCTGGAAGGAGATGAGCGAGCGGCTCGACTGGATCGTGCCGCCCACGAAGATCAAGAACGTCTCCTTCGACCCGAACGACCTCTACATCCGCTGGTACGAAGACGGCCAGCTCAACGTCTCGGCCAACTGCCTGGATCGCCACCTGGCCCAGCGCGGCGACAAGACCGCCATCATCTTCGAGGGTGACGATCCGGGCGAATCGCGCAGCATCACTTATCGCGAGCTGCATGCCGAGGTGTGCAAGTTCGCGAACACGCTGAAGAACCTGGGCATCGCCAAGGGCGACCGCGTGGTGATCTACCTTCCGATGATTCCCGAGGCCGCCGTCGCCATGCTCGCGTGCGCGCGTATCGGCGCCGTGCATTCCGTGGTCTTCGGTGGCTTCTCGCCGGATTCCCTGGCCAGCCGCATCGCCGACTCGGGCGCCAAGCTCATCGTCACCGCCGACGAAGGCTGCCGTGGCGGAAAGAAGATTCCGCTGAAGGCCAACGTCGACGAGTCGCTGACGCGTCCGCGCACGAACAGCGTGGAGACGGTCATCGTCGTTCGCCGCACGGGCGGCGCCATCCCCTTCCAGTCGCCGCGCGACCGCTGGTACCACACGTTGATGGAAGGCCAGTCCGAGGTGTGCGCCCCGGAGCCGATGAACGCCGAGGACCCGCTGTTCACCCTCTACACGTCGGGCTCGACGGGCCAGCCGAAGGGCGTGCTGCACAGCAGTGGCGGCTACCTCGTGTATACGAGTCTCACGCACGAACTGGCTTTCGACCTCCGCGAGGACGATATCTACTGGTGCACGGCCGACGTGGGCTGGGTCACCGGCCACAGCTATGTCGTATACGGTCCGCTGGCTAATGGCGCCACCGTCGTGATGTTCGACGGCGTGCCGAACTATCCCGACTTCAGCCGCTTCTGGCAGGTCGTCGACAAGCACAAGGTGACGTTGTTCTACACGGCGCCCACGGCCATTCGCGCGCTGATGCGCGAGGGCGAGGGCCCGGTGAAGAAGACCTCGCGCAAGAGCCTGCGCGTGCTGGGTACGGTCGGCGAACCGATCAATCCGGAAGCGTGGAACTGGTATTACCGCGTGGTCGGCGACGAACGCTGCCCGGTGGTGGATACCTGGTGGCAGACGGAGACGGGCGGTTTCATGATCACGCCGCTGCCGGGTGCCATCGACCTGAAGCCGGGGTCCGCCACGTTGCCGTTCTTCGGCGTGAAGCCGGCCATCGTCGACGCCGACGGCAAGCCGCAGGAAGGCGAGTGCAGCGGCAACCTGGTCATCACCGATTCCTGGCCCGGTCAGATGCGCACCGTGTACGGCGATCACCAGCGCTTCGTCGATACGTATTTCAAGACCTATCCGGGCAATTACTTCACCGGCGACGGCGCGCGGCGCGACGCCGACGGTTACTACTGGATCACCGGTCGCGTCGACGACGTCATCAACGTCTCGGGCCATCGCATCGGTACCGCGGAAGTGGAAAGCGCGCTCGTGGCGCATCCGAAGGTGGCCGAGGCCGCCGTGGTGGGTTGCCCGCATGACATCAAGGGCCAGGGCATCTACGCCTTCGTGACCCTCGTCGCCGGGGAAACGGGCAGCGAGGCGCTGGCGAAGGAACTGATCGCGGGCGTGCGCAAGGAGATCGGTCCGATCGCCGCGCCGGATTACCTGCAATGGGCGCCGAGCCTGCCGAAGACACGTTCCGGCAAGATCATGCGCCGCATCCTGCGCAAGATCGCCGAGAACCAGCCAGACCAGCTCGGCGACGTATCCACCCTCGCCGATCCCGGCGTGGTGAAGAGCCTCGTGGAAGAACGGTTGATCAAGTAGCCCATGTCCGACGTCCTCATTGCCGACGACCATCCCCTGTTCCGCGATGCCTTGCAGCGCGCGGTGCTGGCGGCGGTGCCGGGCGCGACGGTGCACACCGCGGACACCGTTCCGGCCCTGTTCGCGCTCATCGAATCGCTACCCGACGCGGACCTGTTGCTGATGGACCTGCACATGCCGGGCGCGCGAGGCTACTCCGCGCTCGCGCACATCCGTGGCCAGTACCCGGGTTTGCCCACTATCGTCGTCTCGGGGCATGAGGAAGGGCAGATCGCGCGCCGGGCGCTTGCCCATGGGGCGTCGGCGTACATTCCGAAGTCCGCGGCGGTGGAGCAGATCGTCGAGGCCGTGCGTGCCGTGCTGGATGGCGACGTGTGGCTTCCGCACCAGCTCGTCGGCGGTAGCGTCGAACTGAAGGCCGACGAGGCCGATGTCGCCGCGCGCGTGGCGTCGCTCACGCCGCAGCAGTTCCGCGTGTTGAACATGATCGCCGAGGGTCTGCTCAACAAGCAGATCGCCTTCGACCTCGGCGTGTCCGAGGCGACCGTGAAGGCGCACATGACCGCGATCATGCGAAAGCTGGGTGTGTCGAATCGCACACAAGTGGCGCTGGCGGCGAGCCACCTGGATGTGGAGAAGGAAGCATTCCCTGGTGTGTCGCAAGAAGGTTAACGTTTCGCTTCGACCGTTCGCGCGCAAGCGCGCTTCCCACTGAGCCGTCCCAGGTTTTGTGGGCTTGGCTGGCAAGCACCGGCCCCTCGGTTTTATGGGATTGCTAGCAAGCACTAGCCCATTGCAGGTTTGTGGGAAGCTCGCTTGCGAGCGAATGGGATTACCTCAGGCCGCGTGCGTTCCCGTGCGCTTGACCAATGCGACTAGCAAGGCACGCAACGCGGCCGGTCGCACCGGCTTGTGCAGCAACGGGTAGCCCAGCGAACGCGCGCGCTGTTTCAACTCGGTGCTTCCGTCGGCCGTCACCATCGCCGCCGGTGGCATCCGCGTCACCTTGCCGCCGAGGAACTGCAGCGCCTCGAGGCCGTCCATGCCTTCGCCAAGGTGATAGTCCGCAAGGATCAAGTCGACGTGCGTGGCCGACAGCGTCTCCAGCGCGGCCTCGACATCCAAGGCCACGCGGCAATCGACGCCCCAGCGGCCCAACAGCGCACGCATGCCCTCGAGAATGGTCTCGTCGTTGTCCAGGCACAGTACCGTCAGCGGCAGCTGTTCGCCGCCCGGACGCACGACGGCCGGCGCGCGCTTGCGCGACACGGCTTCCGCGCGTGGCACGGTGATGCTGAAGCAGCTCCCCTGGCCGACGCGGGAACGCAGGCCGAGGGGATGGCCGAGGATGCCGGCGAGGCGATCGCAGATGGAGAGACCGAGGCCGAGGCCTTTCTCGCCCCACGGCGACGGACGCTCCAACCGCTGGAACTCACCGAAGATCCGCGCCTGCTGTTCGTGGGCGATGCCGGGCCCACTGTCCCAGACCTCGATGCGCACCGTGTCGCCGCTGCGGCGCACGCCGAGCAGGACGCCGCCGGAGCGCGTATAGCGCAAGGCGTTCGAGAGGAAGTTGGCGACGATGCGGCGAAGCAATTGCGCGTCCGAACGCACAGCGAGCGAGGAGGGCACCACGCGAAGGGTCAGGCCGCGCTGCTCGGCCACGACGGCGAATTGCTGCCGCAGGGAATCGAACAAGTCTTCCAGTGCGAACGGCGCGACTTCCGGACGATAGCTGCCGGCATCGAGTCGCGAGACGTCGAGCAGTGCGTCGAGCAGGTCTTCCGCCGCGCGGAACGAGGCATCGATGCGTTCCGCCAGCTTCGCCACCTCGCCGTCGAGCCCGGGGTGCTGGCGTAGCGCCGAGGTGAACAACCGGGCCGCATTGAGCGGCTGCAGCAGGTCGTGGCTGGCGGCGGCGAGGAAGCGCGTCTTCGATGCGTTTGCGGCTTCGGCTTCGCGCCGCGCGATGGCGGTCGCGCTCAGGGCCTCGGACAATTCGGCGGTGCGATCTTCCACGCGCTGCTCGAGCGTCTCGTTGGCGTCGATCAGTGCCTGTTCCACCGACTTATATGCTGTCACATCGGTAAACGTCGTCACGAAGCCGCCGCCCGGCAACGCCCGGCCGCGCATCTCGATCACCGTGCCGTGGGGGCGCACACGCTGGAAGACATGCGGTGACCCGGCCCGCATGTAGCGAATGCGCTTGGCCACGTGCTCGTCGACCTCGCCGGGGCCGCACTCGCCGTGCTCGGCATTCCAGCGGATGAGGTCGGCGACCGGCAGTCCGACGTACACCATGCCATCGGGGTAACCGAACAGTTCCAGGTATCGACGGTTCCATGCGACAAGGCGCATCTCGCCGTCGACGACGCTGATGCCTTGCGAGACGTTTTCCAGCGTCGTGGATAGCAGCTCGCGATTGAAGCGCAGCTCCTGCGACGCCTCGTCCATCAAGGCCATGGCTTCGGCGATATCGAGACCGGTGCCCGAGAGCGCGCCCATCAGGATGCGCCGGGCACTGGCCGCACCGACGGCGCTGGCAAGCAGGCGTTCGGTGAACTGGATGAGCGGACGGTCGGCGGAATCGGTGGGGGAGAGCGTCACGCCGTGGCGTTGGCCGTACTCGGTGAACGCGCGCACGGTGACGCGGTCGCCGACGATGCGCCCGGCGATCGTGCCGAGGTCGCGCACGGTGACTCGCCCACGCCAGTCGCCGGCGCCGGTAGCGCTACGCACGAAGGGATCGACGAAGAGGGCGGCGTGGAGACGCTCCGCGACGCTGGGACGAAAACGCAGCGAGATGAAAACGAGGAAACCGACATTGAACAGCAACGACCAGAACGTGCCGTGCGTGACCGACTCCCACCCCGTGAGATGGAACAGTTCGGTCGGCTTGAGCCAGCCGAGGCCGAACGGACCGTCGTCCATCCAGCCCGGGTGCAACCAGCCGGCGCGGGTCATGGCGGGCAGCAGCAGGGTATACGCCCAGACGACGAATCCCGCGAGCAGGCCGACGTACACGCCGACACGGCTAGCGCCGCGCCAATAGAGCGCCGAGACGATCGCCGGCGCGAACTGCGCCACCGCCGCGAACGACAACAGCCCGGTGGCGGCGAGGTTCTCGGCGTCGGCGATGATCCGGTAGTAGATGTACGCCAGCCCCGCGAGGACGACGATCGCCACGCGGCGCACGAGCAGCACGATGTTCGAGAGGTCGCCGCGGCGCTCGAGGTCGAGCCGCTTCACGCGCAACAACGCCGGCATCACCAGGTCGTTGCTGATCATCGTGGCGAGCGCCACGGCCGCGACGATCACCATGCCGGTGGCGGCGGAAAAGCCGCCAACGAAGGCGAGGAGGGCGATGCCGCTATCGCCCAAGGCGATCGGCAGGTTCAGCACCCACGCATCCACGTGTCCCCGCGTGACCTGCGGGAGGTGCAGTCCCGCGCTGACGATGGGTAGCACCGCTACCGAGATCAGCACCATGTAGATCGGGAAGAACCAGCGCGCGCGGTGCAGGTCGCGTGGATCTTCGCATTCCACCACGCCGATCTGGAATTGTCGCGGCAAGCAGAACATCGCGCAGAACGCGAGCAGCGTCTGCGCGACGAAGCCGGGCGGCATGCTTCCTTTTTCCACCTGGAGCATGGGCGCGCGCATCGTTTCCACCAGCCCCGGGCCGTGCAGGTACGCATAGACGCCGATCGCGACGAAGGCGAGCAGTTTCACCAGCGACTCGACAGCGACGGCAAGCATCATGCCGTGGTGGTGTTCCGTCGCGTCGATGTTGCGCGTACCGAAGAGGATCGCGAACACAGCGAGGAGGCCGGCACACCACAAGGCGGTATCGCCGAACCACCAGGCGGAGTTGCCGGCACCGAGGACGGTGAACGACATCGCCACAGCCTTGAACTGCAGGGCGATATAGGGAATCACGGCCACGACCGCAATGACCGCGACGAGTGCCGCCAGACCGTGCGACTTGCCGAAGCGCGCGGCGATGAAGTCGGCGATCGAGGTGATGTTGCGTTCCCGCGCCACGAGCACCAGGCGCTCGAGCAGGCCGAAGCCCAGGACGAAGAGGAGCAGCGGACCGAGGTAGATCGGCAGGTAGGACAGGCCCGAGACCGCGGCGGTGCCGACCGCGCCGTAGAACGTCCACGACGAGCAGTACACCGCGAGGGCCAGGCTGTAGACCAAGGGACGCAGCTTCGGCTGCCGCGGATAAAGCGGACGGCGGTCGCCCAGGTAGGCGATGCCGAAGAGCATCCCCACGTAGAGCAGCGACACCAGCAACAACAGCCAGCCTGCGATCACCTTTGGCCTCCCCCGGTATACGTGGCCATTCTAGGGCCACTTGCCCCGTCCCGCCCGGACGCGTTCATTCCGTGCCGAAGGACCTCGCGACGCCACCGCTCCCACGGGTTAGGATCGTGCCGGTGACTCCACCGGCAACGCACATCTCGCCCCTGGCGAATGACGAGATCCACATCTGGCGCAGCAGCTGGGCCGGTGGTGCCGGCGAGCGCGCGTTCGCCGGCATCCTCCGGTCCTATGCGGGTGACGAGACGGTGCCGATCGAGCGGGGCGAGCACGGCAAACCGCACTTCGGGCCACCCCACGACGGCCTGGGCTTCAACTGGTCGCACAGTGGCGACGTGGCGCTACTCGCGGTGGGCCGGGGAGCGGCTGGGTTCGAAGTGGGCGTCGACGTGGAAACCGTGCGGCCGAGGGCCCGGGCGATCGAACTCTCGCAGCGATTCTTCGCGCCGGCTGAGACGGCTTACCTCCGATCGTTGCCGACAGCAATGCAACTGCAGGGCTTCCTCACGTTGTGGACCGCGAAGGAAGCGGTGCTCAAGGCCCACGGCGGCGGACTTTCCTATGGACTCCACCGCGTGTCGTTCAGCCTGAACGAGGAGGGCGCCAAGCCGGAGGCTTTCGAGGGCGACGTGGGCGACGCAGCCGAGTGGCAGGTCCGCCCCTTGTCGCTGGCCGATGACCTCGTCGCCGCTGTCGCCTGGCGGGGTGCTCAACGTGCGCTCCGCGTCTTCACATTTCCGCTTTGAACCTTTTCGCGGCGAGCTGTGTCTGATTCCTTGTGTGTGAGTGTGACCGTGGAGTGCGCCACAGGGACGTGGCGAGTTATGCTGGGATGACAGTCATTACGCACGTCGCGTTTGGTGGCGTGCGTTTTTTTATGGACCGTCGATGACCCTGCTCAGCGTCAACCTCAACAAGATCGCCGTACTGCGCAACTCCCGCGGCGGACACGAACCCGACATCGCCACCGCCGCCAACTGCTGCATCGACGCCGGGTGCCGCGGCCTCACCGTGCATCCACGGCCCGACATGCGCCATGTGACGCCTGACGACGTTCGCACGCTGGCCGGCTTGCTGCGCGGGCGCGTGGAATACAACATCGAAGGCAATCCCTTCGCAGGTCCGCGTGGCGCGTACCCGGGTCTTCTCGAACTCGCGCGGGAAGTGCGGCCGACGCAGGTCACGCTGGTGCCCGATGGCGATGGCCAGATCACCTCCGACCACGGCTTCGACCTCACCACGGACATCGAGACCCTGAAGCCGGTGGTCGCGGCATTCCGTGAACTCGGCTGCCGCGTAAGCGTGTTCGTCGATGCGGGCGGTGCGGGATTCGAGGAGGCAAAAGCGATCGGCATCCAGCGCGTCGAGTTGTACACGGGGCCTTACGCGAAGGCCTTCGAGGAAGGTGACGCACGCAGGGAGCTCGCCGCTTTTTCAGACACCGCGCGACGCGCGCAACAGGCCGGTCTCGCGGTGAATGCGGGACACGATCTGAGCCAGGCGAACCTCGGCACGTTCAAGTCGGCGATTCCGGGACTGGCAGAGGTCTCGATCGGACATGCCTTGATCAGCGAGGCGTTGTACCAGGGCCTGGCGAGTACAGTCCGCGCCTACCTCGACATCCTGAAATAAAAAAACCCCGCCGTGAGGCGGGGTTTTCGGTGTTACCGGACAACCGATCGGTTATTGCGCGTTGACGAAACCGATCTTGGTCAGGCCCTGGCCCTTTGCGTCGGAAAGCACGCGTGCCACGACCTCGTACTGAACCGCGTCATCCGCGTCGATCTGCAGTTCCGGCTGGTTCGACTGCTGGGCGATCACCGCGATCTGGGCACGAAGGCCAAGTTCGTCGACCGGTGTGTCGTTCCAATACAGCGAGCCATCCTGGCGGATCTGCAGCCGGACGGGATCCGGCGGATTCTCTGGGTTGACGATGTTCGGGTTCGGCTGCGGAAGATCGATCTTGATCTTATGCGACAGCATCGGAGCCGTGATCATGAAGATGATCAGGAGCACCAGCATCACGTCGACGAGCGGCGTGACGTTGATGTCCGACATCGGGCCACCGGAGTTGCCTGAACTGAATGCCATGTTCGTTACTCCCCCGCCTTGCCAGTCGACATGAAGCCGACATGGACCATGCCCGCTTCCTTGGCATCGCCAAGGATCTTCTTGACCACCCGATACTCGGTGGTGCGGTCGGCACGGATCTGGAGTTCCGGCTGCGGCGACTTCGCCGCCGCAACCGCGAACTGGGCCTTCAGTTCAGCCTCAGTGACTTCGCCGTCATTGAGGAAGTACGTACCGTCCGGCTTGACCGCGAGATCCATCGGTTCGACCGGGGTGTCATCCTTAACGTTCGGATTAGCCTTCGGCAGATCGATCTGGACCTTATGGGACATCAGCGGCGCCGTGATCATGAAGATGATCAGCAGAACCAGCATCACGTCGACCAGCGGCGTGACGTTGATTTCCGACATCGGCCCACCGGAGTTGCCCCCGCTGCTCATAGCCATGGGTCAGTTCCTCTTACTTCTTGACGACGGCAGCCGGACCGGTGCCTTCGACGCGGGCGCCCGTGGCGAAGAAGTCGTGCAGGTCGTGCGCGAATTCGTCGAACTGGGCATAGGTCAGGCGGTTCGAACGCATGAAGAAGTTGTACGCAAGCACGGCCGGGATAGCGGTGAACAGACCGAACGCGGTCATGATCAGCGCTTCACCGACGGGGCCGGCGACCTTATCCATCGAAGCGGAGCCCGAAGCGGCGATACCGATAAGTGCGTGGTAGATACCCCACACCGTACCGAGAAGACCGATGAACGGAGCCGACGAACCGACCGTGGCGAGCAGGGTCAGGCCGCCTTCCAGACGCAGGCTCTCGCGAGCGACGGCCTGGCGCAGGGCGCGGTCGATGAATTCCGAACGCGACAGCGTCTCGGCGAGGCGACCACCGGCGGCTGCCTGGTGGTGAGCGACGGCCGAAGCGGCATCGAGAGCGATCTTCGAGAACGGTTCGCCCTTCGGCTGCTCTTCGAGCATACGAATGGCTTCCTGCGTCGACGAGGTGTTCCAGAAGCCCTGCATCACCTTGTCGGCGCGCGCACGCACCATGCTGTTACGGATGAAGTTGGCGACGATGAAGTACCAGGAGAGTACGGACATCGCGACCAGCACCACGAACACAATCCAACCGAGGAAGTCGAAGTTGTGGATCAGGTGGTCGAAGCCCATCTGCTTGAGGGCGTCGGCATTGGAGTTTTGACCTGGATTAGCAGGCTGAGCGGAGGTGTCTTGCAACATAACGCTACCCTTGGGAAGTCAAGCGTGAACAGAGATGTAAGTGTGAGGACTTACAGCTGGTTTAGGTTGAACGTAACGGGGACACGTGCATAGCCTTCGACGGCCTGACCGCCTCGCTTGCCCGGGTTGAATCGCCAGTTCCTTGCCGCATCCTGCGCTGCCTTGTCCAGTTCGCGGAAACCGCTCGACTGGTCGACCTTGATGTCTTTCGGCGAACCGTCGACACCTACGAGGACCAGAAGTATCACCGTACCTTCATGCCGCTGACGAATCGCCTGCGGCGGATATCTTGGCGGGTTGCGCTGACGGTACGACAGATTCTCGCTGGGCGCGATGTCAGCCGGCGGTGCTGGCGGCGCGGGAGGCGCCGGCGGCGGTGCCGGAACGGCATTCGTGCTCGCCTCTTCAACAGCCGGCGGCGGCGGTGCCGGCGGCGGCGGTGTCGGTGGCGGCTTTACCTGCTGAATGATTTTCGGCGGCGGCTGCTTTGGGGGTTCCGGCGGCGGCGGCGGAGGAGGCGGGGGCGGCGGTGGCGGTTCGATGAAATCGACCTGCACGACCTTCTCTTTCTGCTTTTCCTGCGTCTTGGGCGGCGCCATGGGCGCGACCAGCAGCAGGAAGGCGAACGAGTGCAGCGCGATGGCAACAGCCAACGCACTGGTGCGCCCCCAACTGAACGGCGCTTGGCCGGTTGATTCGTTACTTGAGGCCATCAGTCACTATCAAGAGCTAATCAAGCGGAAGTGAGCCCGCACTGCTCTTCCGGCGTCGACGGCTTGACAATGCCGAAAACGCAGGTTTCTGCAAGCGGAAAGATAAGCAAGTTACACCAGCATATGGCGTTTGTATAGCACCTGAAGGGAGGATTTACGACGATCCATAGACCCCCCTTCCGGGTCTTTACAAGCGCTTACTTGCCGGTACCTGCCGTTTTCAACCAGGCGTTGGCCTTGGCAGACGTTTCAGGGTCCTGAGCCGCGAGCTTCATGTCCGCGATGGCACCCTGCTTGTTCTTCTGACCACGCTTGGCTTCCGCGCGCAGCATGTAGGCCTGGCCCTTATGCTGCACACCCTTGCTGATGGCATCCGTCGCCGACTTTTCAGCGGCGCCGTACTGGTTCTTGCTGAGCTGCAGCCGAGCGATGCTCAGCGTGATTTCACCGTCCTTCGCGAGCGGCGCGGCCTTCTGGTACGCGGCCAGCGCGGCGGCTTCGTTGCCGCCGGTGATGGCGGCGTCGCCCTGGAGCTTGTAGACCTCGGCGCTGGGCTTGACCACGCCCTTCGCCAGACCGTCGTCGAGCACCGCGGCGGCCTTGGAGGCATTGCCTTCCTGGCGGTCGCCATGTTCCTGGCCGTCGATCAGGTAGACCTTCGCGAGGTTGACGTACTGCTTCTCATCCTTGAAAGCGCCGGCGGCGCGACCCTTCTCCATCAGCGCGATGGCTTCGGGGTATTTCTGCGCCTGGATCAACGACGACGCAGCATTGTTCAAGGCCGTCGGATCGTTCGGGTTCTTCTGCAGCTCGGCCTGCGCGAGTTCGGCCGCCTTGTCGCCCTGGCCGGTCTCCGCGTAGCTGGCGGCGAGGATCTGGTCCCACGAACCCTGCGGCTTGGCATCCGGCATGGACTTGGCTTTGTTGATCGCGGCGATCGCTTCCGGGTACTTCTCGAGGCGATAGTCGATGTTGCCTTCGAGGCCGTACGAATCGGCCGTTTCCTTCTTGCCTTCGTTACGCCATTCCTGCAGCGACTGCAGTGCCGGCGCGTACTGTTCGTCGGCCACGAGGAACTGCGTGTACATGTACTTCAGCTGGAAGTACGTGTCGTTCGGCATGACGCCGATATCGAGCGCCTGCTTCAGCGTGGCGATGGCGCCTTTGATGTCGCCGTCGTTGTACTTCATGTTGGCGATGCCCTGGAGGGCGAGCGCCTGGGCGTACTTGCTGCTGGTGCCCGAACCATCGGCGAGCGGCTGCAGGATCTGCATCGCCTTGTCTTTCTCGCCGTTGTTCGCGGCGTCGAGGCCCTCGTTGATGGCCTTCTGGTCTTTCTCGCTCTTGAGGTCGAGCTTGGGTTCCGTGCGCGTGGCGTTCGGGTACAGCGCTTCCTTCTTTTCCTGGGGCTTGGTGTCGCGAGCGACCACCGCACCACTGACAAGCGAAAGTGCGATCGCGGTAGCGAGCGCCAACTTGCTGAGGGAACCCTGTTTCATTGAATGACCTCGGTTGTAGGAGTCTTCGCACAAGGCGGCACTCCGGGGGACTACAGAGGTTAACCCGATTCTATTCCTAAGAACAAGTCGCAGCGCAAGAAAAAAGGAGAGTCAAAACAACGACTTGTTAGAAGAATGTTGGCGCTTACCGATTTATAGGCAAAAGGTTGCCTTGAAATCGCACTTTTCGACCCCTTTGCGGCGATCTGTGATGCAGCTCATAAAAAACGCCCGGTCGAGCGTCGACCGGGCGTTTTGGATGTCGCACGTGCTTTTATGGGCGAATCAGATGTCCAGATTCGCGACCTTCAGCGCGTTCGCCTCGATGAAGTCGCGGCGGGGTTCCACCGCTTCGCCCATGAGCATGGAGAACATCTGGTCGGCCGCGACCGCGTCCTCGATGCCCACCTGCAACATGCGCCGAGTTTCCGGGTTCACCGTGGTTTCCCACAGCTGCTCGGGATTCATTTCGCCCAGGCCCTTGAAGCGCTGGATCGTACGGCCCTTCTTCGCTTCCTCGAGCAACCAGTTGCGCACGTCGGCGAACGACAGCACGCCGCGCGAACCGTTGCCGCGCCGGACGACCGCACCGGGCTGGAGACCGAGTTGCGAGAGCTGCTGCGCGATCGAGTGGATGGCGCGGAACTCGGTACCGGCGAAGAACGCCTGCGGCATGATCCAGGTGTGGCTCAGGCCGTGCTGCATGCGCTCGAC
Organism: Luteibacter sp. NPDC031894; assembly: GCF_050273135.1. NCBI lineage: Bacteria > Pseudomonadati > Pseudomonadota > Gammaproteobacteria > Lysobacterales > Rhodanobacteraceae > Luteibacter > Luteibacter sp. NPDC031894. Next base: position 597,073 of record NZ_JBNNMV010000002.1, read on the forward strand.
CTCGATCGCGGCGCCTTGCTCATTGAGCGCGGCACGGAAACGCAGCTTGTAGGTCGGCTTGCCGAGCCCGCTCGCACTGAGGCGGGTGGCGATGCCGTCGAGCCACGCCTGCATCCGAGCCGGGTCGGTCCAATGCCCTTCCTCGAGCGGTGTGTGCTCGATCATGGCCGTGAGCGACGCCACGTCGAAGCGGTGGCTCAGCCGCTGGATCTGGTCCTGCGCCGCCTGGTAGTCGCGCAGCAGCTTCTCGAGTGCCACGCCGTCGATGGCGGGGGCGCCCTCTTCCGGCGTCAGCGAGGCGTTGTCCACGGCGCTGGCGATCAGGTACTCGTTCAGGACGTTGTCGTCCTTGATGTACATCTCCTGCTTGCCCTGCTTCACCTTGTACAGCGGCGGCAGGCCGATGTAGACGTGGCCGCGCTCGATGAGCTCCGGCATCTGGCGGTAGAAGAAGGTGAGCAGCAGCGTACGGATGTGCGATCCGTCCACGTCCGCGTCGGTCATGATGATGATGCGGTGGTAGCGCAGCTTGTCCGGGTTGTATTCCTCCTTGCCGATGCCCGTGCCGAGCGCGGTGATCAGCGTGCCGACTTCGGCGGAGGCAATCATCTTGTCGAAGCGGGCCTTCTCGACGTTGAGGATCTTGCCCTTCAACGGCAGCACGGCCTGCGTACGGCGATTACGCCCCTGCTTCGCGGAACCGCCTGCGGAGTCACCCTCCACCAGGAACAGTTCGGACAGCGCGGGATCCTTCTCCTGGCAGTCGGCGAGCTTGCCCGGCAGGCCGGCGATGTCCAGCGCACCCTTGCGGCGGGTCATTTCTCGGGCTTTGCGGGCCGCTTCGCGCGCACGCGCGGCGTCCACGGCCTTGGAGGCGATGGCCTTGCTCTCTGCCGGGTGCTCGAGGAGGAACTCGGCGAGCTTGTCGTTGACGACCTGCTCCACCGCCGTCTTCACCTCGCTGGAAACCAGCTTGTCCTTGGTCTGCGACGAGAACTTCGGATCCGGCACCTTCACCGAGAGGACGGCGATCAGGCCCTCGCGCATGTCGTCGCCGGAAAGGCCGACCTTGGCGTTCTTCGCCAGGCCTTCCTTCTCGATGTAGTTCTGCAGCGTACGGGTGAGCGCCGCACGGAAGCCCGTGAGGTGGGTGCCGCCGTCACGCTGCGGGATGTTGTTGGTGAAGCAGAACATCGTTTCCTGGTACGCGTCCGTCCACTGCATCGCCACTTCGACGGTGATGCCTTCGGAGAACGAGCTGAAGCTGATGACGTTGGGGTGCAACGCCGTCTTGAGCTGGGCCAGGTGCTGCACGAAGGACTTGATGCCGCCCTCGTACGCGAAAATGTCCTTGCGGTCGTTCCGTTCGTCCACCAGCTCGATGGTGACGCCCGAGTTGAGGAAGGCCAGCTCGCGCAGGCGCTTCGCCAGGATGTCGTAGTGGAACTCGATATTGCTGGTGAAGGTCGCCGGGCTGGGCAGGAAGCGGACCATGGTGCCGCGACGGTTCGCGTCGGCGACGGCGGCGATGGGAGCCTGGGGTTCGCCGTGGGCGTACTCCTGGCGGTATTCCTTGCCGTCGCGCCAGATCGTCAGCCACAGCTTCTCGCTGAGCGCGTTCACGACGGAGACGCCGACGCCGTGGAGGCCACCGGAGACTTTGTAGGAGTTGGCGTCGAACTTGCCGCCGGCATGGAGCACGGTCATGACCACTTCGGCGGTCGACTTGCCCTCTTCCGGATGCATGTCGACCGGGATGCCGCGGCCGTTGTCGTCGACGCTGACCGACCCGTCCTGGAGGATGGTGACCTTGACGTAGTCGCAGTAGCCGGCCAGAGCCTCGTCAATGGCGTTATCCACCACCTCGAACACCATGTGGTGCAGGCCCGTACCGTCGTCGGTGTCGCCGATGTACATGCCGGGGCGCTTGCGGACGGCGTCGAGGCCCTTCAGGACCTTGATGCTGCCGGAGTCGTAGGCGTTCGAGTTCGTCGTCGGATCGAGAGGTTCGTTCATGCGATGCCCGGTGATGGCGCCAGAGTGCGGCCCCGAGCGGCGCGGAAAGGCTTCGGGACAGTCGGTCGATTATAGCAAACCCGTGACGGCACCCTGTTCCACGTGGAACATCGTGACCGGCTGTGCGGCAAGGGCGGAGGGAACCTCTGTCCCCGTCACGAAGACCTGGACGTCGCGGCCGAGAAGCTGCGCGACTACCCACTCTTGATGGGTACGATCAAGCTCCGATGCAAGGTCGTCAAGGCAGACCACAGGCCATTCTCCGCGGATTTCGGCGTGGAGCGACGCTTGCCCCAGGAGACACGCCAACGCGCACAATTTCTCCTGCCCGCGGGACAGGTGCTCACGCAACGGGGCCTGCTCGAACGTCACCGTGAAGTCCGCCCGGTGGGGTCCCACGGTCGTGTGGCCCCTCCCAAGGTCTCGCAGGCGGCGTTCTGCCAGCGTGGTGGCCAAATCGGCCGCCTCATCCCACCCCGGGCGGTAGCGGATGGAAAACGCCCCCAGTTCGGGAAGCACGTTGGTCATGAACGACTGGACGTGCGGGAGCAGGCGGTCGAGATACTGGCGACGGTATGTCGTCATCCCCTCCCCCGATGCCGCCAGCTCAGCCTCCCACGGCTCCAATTGGGCGGGGTCGACGCTGTTGTTCGCCCGAAGCAAAGCGTTCCGCTGCTTCAGCGCCCTCTGGTAGCGGCGCCACTGCCCGACGAAACCATGTTCCACGTGGAACAGACCCCAATCCAGGAACCGACGGCGCTCGTCGGAGGCGCCGGCGATCAGGTCGTGGGATCCCGGCTCGAAGCAGACAACGGCACACTCCTGGACCAAGGCACCGAGCGATGCCGCGGCATCGCCATCGACACGGGCCTGCCACCGGCCGCTCTCCCGACCCAGGCCAAGCCGGCGGACGCTCCCGTCGCCCTTTTTTACCTCGGCGAAGACGGAGAGCGAAGCCGACCCCCGCTTCAGCAGCACGTCGCGCGATCCCGCCCGGAACGAGCGCCCGTGCGAAAGCAGGTATGCCGCCTCGAGAACGCTCGTCTTGCCGGCACCATTGGGACCCACGAACACGTTGATCCCGGCTGACGGTGTCACCGACACCTCGTCGAGGCAGCGCAAGCCAGCGATCCGCAGCAGGTCGAACTTCATCCAGCCTTTATCCCATCCGAAACGAGAAACGCCGGGGTGTCGAAGACATCCCCGGCGTCATGGGCCGCACTTTAGCGTGGAAGGCCGTCAGAGACGAAGCGGCATGACCACATGGCGGGCTTCGTCGTTGCCCTCTTCCTGGAGCAGACAGCTGGACTGGGCATCGCGCAGGTTGATGCGAACCTTGTCACCGCGCAGGGCGCCCAAGGCGTCGAGCAGGTAGCCGACGTTGAAACCAACGGCCAAATCGTCCACCGCGGTTTCGGCCTCCACCTCTTCCTGGGCCTCTTCCTGCTCCGGATTGTGCGCGACGATCTTGATGCGCCCCGGGGTCAGTTCGAGCTTCACACCACGATACTTCTCGTTGGAGAGGATCGCGGCGCGCTGCAAGGCGCTGCGGAGCACGTCGCGCTCGATCGTGGCGGATTTGTCGGCGCCGAGCGGGATCACCGCCTCGTAGTCCGGGAAGCGGCCATCGATCAGCTTCGAGGTAAAGACCACGCCACCGCGACGAACGCGCAGGTGGTTCCGGCCGAACTCCAGCTCGACCGAGCCCTCGCCCGACTCGAACAGCCCGATCAGTTCGTTCACGCCCTTGCGGGGAATGATGATCTGCCGGCGAGTGGAAACGGAGCTTTCCAGCTTCGTTTCCTTCAGGGCCAGGCGGTGGCCGTCGGTCGCGACGCAGCGCAGCGTGTGTTCCTGGAGATCCAGCAGCATGCCGTTCAAGTAATAACGGACGTCCTGGTTCGCCATGGCGAAGGCCGTGCGATCCATCAGGTCCCGCAGCACTTCCTCGGGAAGCGTCACGCGCTCGACCAGTTCGATCTCGTCGATGATCGGAAACTCGCTGGACGGCAGCGTGGCCAGCGTGAACCGGCTGCGGCCGGCATTCAGCGCGATGCGCTCGCCGTTCAACTTGATGTCGATCTTCGCGCCGTCGGGCAAGGCGCGAACGATGTCGAACAGCTTGCGGGCCGGAATCGTGATCTCGCCTTCCTGCACGCCGTCGGCGGCGGTGGTGGCGATCATCTCGACTTCGAGGTCGGTGCCGGTGAACGAGACCTCGCTACCGGAGGCGCGCACGAGGAGGTTGGCCAGCACGGGCAGCGTCTGGCGGCGTTCCACGACGCCCACCACCTGCTGCAGGGGTTTGAGCAGTACTTCCCTCTGGATGCTGAATTGCATGCGTCCCCTACTCCTGCTTTTAAGTTTTTAAGATTTTATTGGTAGTTGTTGTTGGGCCGGTGGATATCTTGAAAAGCCGGAAATCACGTTGAATTTCAGAAGCTTGATTCTTGATATCGACTAGCTTGAACACGCGGTTTCGTGTGGGTGCCTTGTGGATAACTTCAGGCGTCAAAACCGTCCTCCATCCATCCACCTATTATCCACAGCTTCTCAGCCCGTCAAGATACGTATGAGTTGCTCCCAATCCTGGCGCATCCGTACGTCCTTTTCGCAGAAACCGCGAATGGTGCGGCACGCATGCAGCACCGTCGTATGGTCGCGGCCACCAAAGGCCTCCCCGATCTCAGGCAGGCTGTGCTCGGTCAGTTCCTTGGACAGGGCCATGGCGACCTGCCGGGGACGCGCCAGCGAGCGCACACGGCGCTTGGAGAGCAGGTCCGACAGGCGCACCTGGTAGTAGTCCGCCACCGTCTTCTGGATGTTCGGCACCGTGACGGCCTGCGCATGCGTGTTCAGCAGGTCGCGCAAGGTCTCCTCGGCGAAATCCGTGGTGATCGGCTTGCGGTAGAAGTTGGCGCGGGCGGCCAGCGTGTTGAGGGCGCCCTCGAGGTCGCGCACGTTGGACCGGATGCGCTTGGCCAGCAGCATCGCCACGTCCTCGGAGACTTCCATCTCCTTCTCGGCCGCCTTGGAAAGCAGGATGGCCGCGCGCGTCTCGAAATCCGGCGGCTCGATCGCCACCGAGAGGCCCCAGCCTAAGCGGGACTTGAGGCGCGGCTCCAGCTTGTCCAGTTCCTTCGGGTAGCGGTCGCAGGTAAGGATGATCTGCTGCTTCGCCTCGAACAGCGCGTTGAACGTGTGGAAGAACTCTTCCTGCGTGGTGTCCTTGCCCGCGAAGAACTGGATGTCGTCGATCAACAACGCGTCCACGGAGCGGAACCGGCGCTTGAAGTCGTCCATGTTCTTTTGCTGCAGCGCCTTCACCATGCCGCTGACGAACTGTTCCGAGCGCAGGTAAAGCACCTTCGCGCCCGGGTTGTTCTGCATGAGCAGGTTGCCGGCCGCATGCATCAAGTGGGTCTTGCCCAGGCCGGTGCCGCCATAGAGCAGCAGTGGGTTGTAGGCGCGGCCGGGATTCATCGCCACCTGCATCGCCGCGGCCTTGCCGAGCTGGTTCGACTTGCCTTCCACGAAGGTTTCGAACGTGTAGTGCGGGTCGAGGTTGTGCACGTGCGGCGGCTCGTGCGCCGGCTCCGCCATGCGCGGCGCGGCCTGCGCCGGGGCGTGCGCCGTCGACGAGGCGGGGCGCGAAGGTGCCGGACGGGCGCCGGACGAACCGACTTCCAGGCGGACGGGCAGGGCACGCCCGCTCAGGTGCTCCACGATCGACTGGATCTTGACCAGGTACTGCTCGCGCACCGTGTCCAGCGAATAGGGGTTGGGCGCGTAGAGGAACAGGCCGTGGCCATCCTCCCTGGCTTGCAGGGGCATCAGCCAGGTGTGGACGTCCTCGGACGTCAACTCGCCTTCCAGACGCTCGAGACAGCGCCTCCAAAGATCACTCATCAGGTATTCTTGCCACAGCAGGGGCGCATGCGCGCGGGGTGGACGACGAAGTCTACCAGTGTTCCGCCCCCTCCTCGGGCCTCGCCTCGCCGGAAGACCCGTGTCCTCTCTCGCCCAAGCGGTTGACAGTCCTACGGAATGTCCCGCATACTTTCGGGCCTTTTTCCCTCTTCATCCGGATGTAGCGCCATGAAGCGTACTTTCCAGCCCAGCAAGCTCAAGCGTGCACGCACGCACGGCTTCCGCGCCCGCATGGCCACCGCCGACGGCCGCAAGATCATCAACGCCCGTCGTGCGAAGGGTCGCAAGCGCCTGATCCCGTAAGCGGCTCGCCTGTCGTGCGTGCCGCAGCCATGCCGCGCGAGGCGCGGTTACGCCGCGCCGCCGATTTCGCCGCCCTGCGCACAGTCAGCGGTCGCCTCGGCGGCCGCTGTTTTCTTTTGCGCTTCGGAAACAACGACGCCGGCACCGCCCGGCTCGGCCTGGCCATCTCCAAGCGCTGCTCGAAACGCGCCGTCGATCGCAACCGGATCAAGCGTCTGGCGCGTGAGGCATTCCGTCGCGCCCGTCCTTCGCTGCCGCCGGTCGATATCCTCGTGATGGCCCGCGATACCGCGGTGGGCGAGACCGGCGCGGTGCTCCTGGCCGAGCTGGATGGCCTGCTGCGCCGTATCCGGCCGTTGAAGCCTGAGGGTGCCGACGGCACAATCGCGCGTTGACCTCACCGTCCTTCCCGCCTTTCCCGGCCAGCCGGCCGTGGCGCCATTCGGATCTGGCCTAAGCAATGAATCAAACGCGCACGCTCCTCTTCTTCGCGCTCATGTTCGTGGCGTACCTGCTGTGGACGGAATGGGAAAAGGACTACGGTCCGCAACCGGTCGCCCCGACGCCTGCAGCCCAGACCGATGCCGGTGCCGGCGCCGGCAAGCCGAACACGGACACCAGCATTCCCGGGGCCGCCGCGCCGGCTGCCGTGCCGACCGAGTCTGCCTCGTCCGCCGACAGCAAGGGCGAACTCGTCACGCTGGCTAACGACGTGCTGCGCCTGACGATCGATACCCGCGGCGGAAGCATCGTGCGTTCCGAGTTGCTCGCGTACCCGAACGATCCGGTGACGAAGAAGAATCCGAACCCGCCGCCGGCGCGACTGCTCGACGACACGCCGGAACACTTCTTCGCCGCGCAGGATGGCCTGGTCAGCAGCACCGGCGCCGCCCCCGACCATCGCGCCCTCTTCCATGCCGAGAAAAGCGAAGCCGTCCTTGCCGATGGCCAGAAGTCGGTGAGTCTCGACCTCACCTGGACCGATCCGTCCGGTGTGAAGGTTGTGAAGCGCTACACGTTGAAGCGCACCGATTACGTGGTGGACCTCGACCAGCGCGTCGAGAACGGTTCCAGCGTGGCCTGGACCGGCAACGCCTATCACCAGCTGCAGCGCGTTCCCGCGCCGAAGGCCAACTGGTTCAAGAGCTACACCGATCCGGCGCAGCACAGCTTCTTCGGTGCCGCGTGGTACAGCCCGGAAAACAAGTTCGAATCGCTGTCATTCCTCGACTTCGCCAAGAAGCCGCTGAACCACGCGATCACCGGCGGCTGGATCAGCATGCTGCAGCACTACTTCTTCGTCGCCTGGATCCCGCCGGCCGACCAGAACGTGACCTACAGCAGCACGATCGTCGATCCGAACTCCGCCATGCCGCGTTACCTCGTGCGCGCCTTCGGCCCGGCCATGCAGGTCGCACCCGGCCAGGCCGCCGACAGCGTCGCGCGCCTCTACATCGGTCCGAAGCTGCAGGGCACGCTCGACGTCATCGCGCCCGGCCTCGAGCTCACCAGCAACTACGGCTGGCTCACGATTATCGCGCAGCCGCTGCACTGGCTCCTCTCGCAGCTGCACGCGATCAGCGGCAACTGGGGCGTGGCGATCATCCTGCTCGTGCTGCTCATCAAGGCCGCGCTGTTCAAGCTCACCGATGCGCAGTTCCGGTCGGGCGCGCGCATGCGCAAGCTGCAGCCGCGCGTCGCCGCGCTGAAGGAGCGTTACGGCGACGATCGCATGAAGATGCAGCAGGCGATGATGGAGCTGTACAAGAAGGAGAAGGTCAACCCGATGGCGGGCTGCCTGCCCATCCTCATCACCTTCCCCATCTTCATCGGCCTGCTCCGCGTGCTGTCGGAGTCGATCGAATTGCGCCACGCGCCGTTCTTCGGCTGGATCCACGACCTCTCGGCGCCCGATCCGCTCTATGTGTTGCCGGTGCTGTACTTCCTGGTCACGCTGCTTACCCAGCGCATGATGCCGACCGCCGGCATGGACCCGACCCAGGCCAAGATGATGAAGGTGATGCCGCTGATCTTCGGCGTCTTCTTCGCCTTCTTCCCGGCCGGCCTCGTGCTTTACTGGACCGTCAACGGCGCCACCAGCCTGCTCCAGCAGTGGTGGATCAACCGCAGCGTCGACAGGGCCGAGATCAAGGCCAAGACGGCTTGATCCACAGGGCGGCGCGTCGAAAGACGCGCCGCTTCGCCATAGGGAGTTCCCCATGAGCCACGGCGAAGACACCATCGCAGCCATCGCCACCGGCGCGGGTGCGGCCGGTGTCGGCGCCGTTCGTGTCTCCGGCCCGCTCGTTCCGTCGATCGCACGCACGATGCTCGGGCGCGAGCCGTCGCCGCGACATGCACACTTCGCGGCATTCCGCGACGGCGACGGCGAATTGATCGACCGCGGCATCCTGCTCCACTTCCCTGGCCCGGCATCCTATACGGGCGAACACGTGCTGGAATTGCAGGGCCACGGCAGCGCGGTGCTGCTCGACGCCCTGCTTCGCCGCGTCGTCACGCTGGGTGCGCGTCTAGCGCGTCCCGGCGAGTTCACCGAGCGTGCGTTCCTCAATGGCAAGCTCGACCTCGCCCAGGCGGAAGCGGTGGCCGACGTCGTCGCCGCCACATCGGAAGCCGGGGCGCGCGCTGCGTTGCGTTCGATGGAAGGCGTGTTCTCGGCGCGCGTGGACGATCTCCTCGCCGAGCTGGTCGCGCTCCGCGTGCACATCGAAGCGGCCATCGACTTCCCCGAAGAGGAAATCGATTTCCTCGCCGACCCTGTCATCGGGCGGAACCTCGCCACGCTGCGAGCCAACCTCGATGCGTTGCTCGTCGAAACGCGGCGAGGCGTCCGGTTGAACGACGGCATATCCGTGGCGATCGTCGGCCGTCCCAACGCGGGCAAGTCGAGCCTGCTGAATGCGCTTGCGGGACAGGAGCGCGCCATCGTCACCGACATCCCGGGCACGACGCGCGATGTGCTTCGTGAGTCCGTCTCGATCGAAGGCGCCACGCTCGAACTCGCGGACACGGCGGGGCTACGCGAGTCGGACGACATCGTCGAACGCGAAGGCATTCGCCGCGCGCGCGCACAACTCGAGCGTTGCGACGTCGCCCTCCTCGTCACCGACGAGTCCCATGTGAGCGACGACCTCGCCTTCTTCGAAGGCACGCCGGCGCATGCAACGCGCGTCGTCGTCATCAACAAGATCGACCTGGCGCATGTCGCCGCACGCCGCGAACGGCATGGCGATCATGAAACGCTCTGGCTATCCGCACGCACGGGCGAAGGCCTCGACGACCTTCGCGCGATCCTCCGCCACCTCGCCACGGCGGGTGCGGGCGAAGGCGCCTTCAGTGCACGACGCCGCCATGTCGTCGCACTCGAAGCGGTGCGCGACCATCTCGAGCGCACGGCGCACGCCCTGCACGGCAGCCATGCCGGCGAACTCGCGGCGGAAGAGCTGCGCCATGCCCAACAGGCGTTGGGCGAAATCACCGGAACCTACTCGTCCGACGACCTCTTGGGCGCCATCTTCAGCTCATTCTGCATCGGCAAGTGACGGCCGGGTTTCCACGTCGGCGGCCGCGGCGATTGCCCAGATACCGAGGCCGAGCATTGCCAAGAGGCTGCCCACCCAACCCACCGACGTCCACCCGTAGCCGTGCGCGATGGCGAGTCCGCCGAGGAACGGCCCCAGCGCATTCGCCGTGTTGAAGGCCGAATGGTTGAGTGAGGCGGCAAGGCCTTGCGCGTCACCCGCGACATCCATCAGCCGCGTCTGCAACACCGTGGCGAGCGCGCCGCCGATGCCGATGAGGAACACGTTCAGTCCCAGCGTCCATACATTTCCCGCGGTGAACGGGAAGAGCGCCAGCACGACGATGCTCCACACCAGCAGTCCTCCCGCGGTGCGCATGAGCGCGCGGTCGGCGAAGACGGGAATGATCATGTTGCCGGCGGTGAGGCCGAGGCCGAAGACGCCGATCACCCATGGCACGGTGCCCAACGACATGTGCGTGACGGCCACGAGGGTATCGGCGAGATACGTGTAGACGGCGAATAGTCCTCCGAAGCCGATCGCGCCGATCGCCAGCGTGAGCCACACCTGCGGTCGCTTCAGCGCGCCCAGTTCGCGCAGAGGGCTCGCGTTCTGGTCCGCCGGCACCTCGGGCGCGAACAGCGCGACGGCGGACATCGTCGCGATGCCCAGCAACGCGACGAGCGCGAACGCCCACCGCCAACCGACCGCCTGTCCGAGCCAGCTCGCCAGCGGGACGCCGACCACCGTGGCGATCGTGAGTCCGAGGAACATCTGCCCCACCGCGCGCGTTCTGCGATTCGCCGGCACGAGCGACGACGCGACGAGTGCGGCGACGCCGAAATACGCGCCGTGCGGCAGGCCCGCGAGGAAGCGGAACACCAGCATCCAGTGGTAGTTCGGCGAAAGCCCGGTCAGGCCGTTGAACAGCGTGAACATCGCCATGAGAAGGAGGAGCAAGCGGCGACGCGGCACGCGCGCGCCGAGCACCGTCATGATCGGCGCGCCCACGACCACGCCCAGCGCATAGGCGCTGATGACGTGTCCGGCCGTCGGGGCGTCGATGCCGAGGCCCTGCGCGAACAGGGGCAGCATGCTCATGGACGCGAACTCGGTCGTGCCGATGGCGAAGCCACCGACCGCCAGGGCCAGGATCACCAGACCGACATGGGGAGCGCGAACGGGCGACGTGCCCGGGCGGAGCGCGGGTGCGGAAGAAGTCATTGGCAGCTCGGGGACGATGGGGCGCGTCGCCGCGTGTTGCGACGCAACATTGCCATAGGATACGCCGCCACAAGTGGACTTAGTAGGTCTCGTCGCGGACGAACTCGATGAAGGCCCTGAGGGCCGAGGTCACCCGCCGCTGGCGCGGGTAATAAAGCATGAAACCCGGATACGGCGGGCACCAGTCCTCGAGGACCTTCACCAGCTTCCCCTCGGCGACGAGGTCGGTCACCTGCTCGTCCAGGACGAGCGTGAAGCCGATCCCAGCCACGGCGGCATCGAGCGCCAGACGGAGGTCGCCGAACGTCACGCGGCCGCGCACGTCCAGTTCCAGCTTCTTCGTGCCCTGCTCGAACTCCCATTTGTAGAGCCGACCACTGGGGAAGCGGAATCGGATGCAGTCGTGCTGGAACAGGTCGTTCGGATGCTGGGGAATGCCGTGCTCGGCAATGTATTCAGGCGAGGCGACGCAGGCGCCCTGCTGGTCGCCGCCCATCGGCACCGCGATCATGTCCTCCGGCACCTGTTCCAGGAAGCGGATGCCGGCGTCGAACCCGAGCGCCACGATGTCCACGAGTCCGTCGTTGTCGACGGCCTCGAAGTGGATGTCCGGGTAACGGGTCAGGAACCGGGGCAAGAGCCCGGGCAGCAGCAGCTGGGCCGTCACGCGGGGCATGTTGATCCGTAACGTACCCGCGGGCGTCGCGCGGAAGTTGTTCATTTCCTCCAGCGCCTCGCCCACGTCGAGCAGTGCGGGCGCCAGCCGCTCCAGCAGGCGCTGCCCCGCCTCGGTGAGGGAAACGCTCCGCGTCGTTCGATGGAACAATACGACGCCCAGCCGTTCCTCCAGGCTGCGGATCGCATAGCTGATCGCCGACGTCGTCAGCGTCAGCTCGGCCCCGGCCTTGCGGAAGCTCGCGTGGCGGGCCACGGCCGCGAACGCGGCGAGGTGGGAAAGGTTGTCCGGTCGCATGATTGTCAAGGATAACTCAACGATTCATCGCGGAATCCCCGTTGGCGCAATGGATTGTTGAAGCATTACCGTTACCGGCTACCGATCCACACCCTTATGAAGAGGATGACTGCCATGTTCGAAGTCCGCGGATTCGCCGCCCCCCAGGCCAAGGCGCCCCTCGCCCCCTTCAAGGTTCCTCGCCGCGACGTGGGCCCGAACGACGTCCACATCGAAATCCTCTACAGCGGCGTCTGCCATTCCGACCTGCACCAGGCTCAGGACGATTGGGGTCCGGGCATTTTCCCGATGGTGCCGGGCCATGAGATCGTCGGCCGCGTGAAGGCCGTCGGCTCGGCGGTCACGAAGTTCAAGGTCGGCGACTATGCCGGCGTCGGCTGCATGGTCGATTCCTGCCGCGAGTGCGAATCCTGCAAGCGCGACCTCGAGCAGTACTGCCTGACCCACACCAGCTTCACCTACAACGGCACCGAACAGGACAAGACCACCCCGACCTACGGCGGCTACGCCACCGACATCGTCGTGCAGGATCGCTTCGTGGTGAAGATCTCGGAGAAGCTCGACCTCAAGGCCACGGCGCCGCTGCTCTGCGCCGGCATCACCACCTATTCGCCGCTGCGCCACTGGAACGTGGGCCCGGGCCAGAAGGTGGGCGTCGTGGGCCTCGGCGGCCTCGGCCACATGGGCGTCAAGTTCGCCAAGGCGATGGGCGCGCACGTCACGATGATCACCACCTCCGCCTCCAAGGGCGACGACGCGAAGCGTCTGGGCGCTGACGCCGTGCTGCTCTCCACCGACGCGGAAGCCATGAAGGCGGCGGCTGCGAGCTTCGACTTCCTGCTCAACACCGTGCCGGTCTCGCACGACCTGAATCCGTACATCAACCTGCTCAGGCTCGACGGCACGATGGTGCTGGTCGGTGTGCTGACGCCCATCGACGGCATGATCGGCGGTGCGCTCATGCTCCCCCGTCGTACCATCGCGGGTTCGGCGATCGGCGGCATGGCGGAGACGCAGGAGATGATGGACTTCTGCGCCGAGCACGGCATCGTGTCCGACATCGAGGTGGTCGACATGGCCTCGATCAACGAGACCTACAAGCGCCTCGTGAAGAACGACGTCCGTTACCGCTTCGTGATCGACATGGCGACGATGCCTGCTTGAAGCGCATCGCCCGCCATGTCGGCGTCGCGGCCGCCATTGTCGTGGCGTTGATCGTATTCGCCGCCGTCTCGGCGTGGCCGAACATCGGCACGAACCCGGACGGCGCGCGACTGTCGCGCTATGCCCACTCGCCGCAATGGCATGGCGATCGTTTCGACAACCCGCTGCCGATGTACAGCAACATCAAGGGCGGCATTTTCCAGCTGCTTCGATCGCAGCCGGGCGAGGAACCCGACCGTCCCGTACCGACGGTCGATTCCTCGGCGCTATACGCCGCCGCCCCGGCAAGCGGGCTGCGCATCACGTGGTTCGGGCATTCGTCGATGCTCGTGGAGATCGACGGCACCAACATCGTGGTCGACCCGCTCTGGAGCGAACGGGCGTCGCCGTTCCCGTGGCTGGGCCCGGAACGCTGGTACGAGCCGCCGGTGCCGATCGAGAACCTTCCACGCATCGACGCCGTGCTGGTGTCGCACGACCATTACGATCATCTCGACCGCGCCTCGATCCAGGCCCTGAACGCGCGCGGCGTGCGCTTCATCGTGCCGCTGGGTATCGGTTCCCACCTCGTGGGCTGGGGCGTGCCCGAGCAACGCATCACCGAACTGGACTGGTGGCAGGAAACGACGGTGGGCGACGTGCGTGTCGTATCCACCCCCTCGCGCCACGCGTCCGGACGACTGTCGCCACGCAGCAACCAGACGCTGTGGACCGGCTTTGCCCTCGTCGGCCCGGCGCATCGCGCCTTCTACTCCGGCGACACCGGCCTCAACGACACGTTCGTCGATGTCGGTGAGAAGCTGGGCCCCTTCGACGTCACGATGATCGAGTCCGGCCAGTACGATCCGCAGTGGCCCGACTGGCACCTCGGTCCGGAACAGGCGGTGCGCGTGCACGAGGAAGTGCGTGGACGCGTGTTGATCCCCGTGCACTGGGGCCTCATCAAGCTGGCGCACCATGCGTGGACGGAGCCGGCCGAGCGCGTCCTGGCAGCGGCGGCATGCCGTCATGCCGAGGTGCTGATTCCAGAGCCGGGGCAGGCCGTCGAACCGACGCTGCACCCCAAGCTCGCGCACTGGTGGCCGCGCCAGCGCTGGTACACGGCCGTCCAGCATCCCATCGTCGCCTCGCGCCGTGGCGATCCGAACGACCTCTTTCCCACGGCGGCTTGCCCGAAGCCAGCCGACTCAGTCCGGCATTACCAGGCGCATCGGTAGCTCGCCTAGCGGCTTGCCCGTCGTGCGATCCACGACGACAGGTTCGAGAGGACAGCCGGTGTCGCTGTCCACCAGGTGCGATAGCGCCCGTCCGCCGCCGTTATAGCGTCGACCCCATTCGCCCATCGCGGCGAGGATGGGAAGGAAGTCGCGCCCCGCCTGCGTCAGCACGTACTCGTCGCGCGGAGGCCGCTCGCTATAGCGCCGCTTCTCCAAGACGCCAGCCTCCGTCAGGGACTTCAATCGGCGCGACAGGATGTTCGGCGCGATCCCGAGGCTGGTCCTGAACTGGTCGAACTGGGTCAGGCCGAGGCTTGCGTCCCGCAGGATCAGGGCGCTCCAGGTGTCGCCGACGAGCGCGAGGCCGCGGGAGATGGCGCAGGTACCGGAAGAAAGTTTGTCGGAGTCCATTGCATTATGATAGCGATGTCACTATCGTATGGCAACGTAGTAACTATCGTTTTGCAACTAACTATGCGGAGTCAACGATCATGAGCATCCAGAACAAGGGTAAGGCACTGATTACAGGCGCTTCTTCGGGCATCGGCGAGCTGTACGCCGAGCGCCTTGCCGACCGCGGCTACGACCTGCTCCTGGTCGCCCGGCGTCTCGACCGGCTCAACGCCCTTGCCGAAAAAATCGCCGCGCGCACCGGCCGCAAGGTGGATGTGCTGCAAGCCGACCTTGGCGACCGCGAGGGGATCGCGACGGTAGAGCGCGTACTCGCGGAAGACGCCACGCTCACCCTCCTGGTGAACAACGCCGGCATTTCGCTGGAGGGCAGCATCCTCGAGAACGGCAGCGAGAACATCGAAAAGCTGATCGTCGTGAACACACTCGCGCCGACCTTGCTGGCCGCCGCGGCGGGCAAGGCATTCGCGGCACGCAACGAGGGCGGCATCATCAATATCGCCAGCGTGCTCGCCTTCGCCCCGGAGATGATGGACGGCCTCTACAGCGGCACCAAGGCGCACCTCGTCAACATCACGCTCGGGCTGGCGGCGAAGCTGCAGGGCACGAACGTGCGCGCGCAGGTGGTTCTGCCGGGCGCGACCCGGACCGAAATCTGGGAGAAGTCGGGCAAGGACGTGGATGCCATGCTGCCCGGCATGGTGATGGACACCGCCGACCTGGTGGACGCCGCACTGGTCGGCTATGACCGCGGTGAAGTCGTCACCATTCCGCCGCTGCAGGACGAGGAGCAGTACAAGGCCTACGAGGCCGCACGCCTCACGATGGCGCCGAACCTCTCGCGCAAGGACGTGGCACCGCGCTACCGCGCGTAACGCCGCGCCGAGACCGGAGCCGTTGCACGCATCGCCAAGACCGCGGCTACCAAGTACGTAGCGATATAGACGGCCTGCGAGATGGCGTCGTAGGAGTCGCTCAGCGGGTCGCCGTTACGCATGTGCGTGGCGACCGCGCCAGCCATGATCACGCCGAGACCGATCGCGGCGGCCAAACCCGGCCGCCGCTTCGCGAAGAACAGCAGGGCGAGCGACCCGGTCAGTTCGAGTGCCATGACCACGTAATGCAGGAACGCCGGGTAGCCCGAGGAGAGGAAGAACTGTTCCATTTCCTCGTTATGACGGATCTTGCCGACCTCGAAGAGCAGGAATTTTCCGGCCACGAGGAGCGCGGCGCCCACCGCGGCAAGCCATAGCGCGCGCTGACGTGCCCCGTTGCCGCGCGTGGATGGAAAGGCCGCGCCGATCGCGTACGCGACAGTCAGCGCCCACGCTACATGCAGCGCGACGAGGATCGGTTCGAGCATCTCGTCCGCATCCGCGACGTGCCCGAAGCGAAGGAGCATGGAAAGCACCTGCGCAAGCAGGACTCCCGCGGCGAGTCCGAGCGACCCTTTCGCCGCGAGGACCGCTTCCGATCGAAGCCAGGCGCCGGCCACGGCACCCAGGCAAAGCACGGCTACCAGGATCATCGGATTCATCGTCGCCCCCGCAGGTTTTCGCGAGGCTAGCATTCCCGCTCCTCGTGGGAATGTGCCTTTTGAACGATGCCAGCGGCTTAGCGCGCATTCCCGCCGCTCTCCGCACGAATGCGGGCTAAACTAATGGGCTCGCTTGATTCTTCTTCCGGTTAGGCATGCTCTCCTTCGTGTTCGGCGCCTTCGGGCTGTCCACTCTGTGGTTGCTTCCCCTGTTCTGGCGACTCGTCGCCGCGATGGTCCGCCGGCGCCGGCCGCCCACCGTCGGTCCCGGCGCGATTCGCTTCTGGGTGGGATTCACACTGGTCCTGGTGGCGAGCTCCACGCTCGAAGGGCTGGTCGTGTCGCATTACACCGACGATGCGTCCACCGGCGGTGTCGTCTGCCGCGTGTTGGCCGCGGCGTTCACGACCTTTCCCGGCGGCGGCCTTACGGCGCTGCTTGCGGTCGTGATCCTGGTGATCGCGTTGCCCTGGTACGTCGGCGTGCCTTGGTCGTCGTTCCTCACGCGTGCGAACGCGGTGCTCGAGCCCTTGGGCGCGCTGACGATCGAAGCGACGCGGAGGCTGTTCTCGCGCACGGCCGCGCGCGCTACCGGTCGGCGAACGGCGGCGGCCGTGCGGCGTGCGGATCGTCCGCCCGTCCGTCGGCGTGCGACACCCGAGGCGAAGCGATCGTCTGCACAAACGCGTTCGTCGCGGGGGACGATCGTTCGCGCCGCGTCCCCCGCGCCGACGGTCGGGCCGTCGATGGCCACGTCCGTGCCGCCACGCCGTGATGCCCGTCCGGAGACGGTGATTCGCGAGCCGTGGTTGGCGCCGCGTGCGGTGGGACCCCTTTCGGTGGGCCTGGAGAACGAGGGCAGCCTTGAATCGCCGACAGGGTCGGCTCCCACCCAGCAGCGGCACGGTTCAACTCAACACCTTGCGGACCGGCCCGTGCCGGTGCCGGTGCCCGTGTCGGTGCCGCCATCGGCACGGCCCGTGTCGCGCTTCGCCATCGCGGCGAATGACGAATCCGTCGCCGAATCGCCCCGCCCTGACGAACCGATCGAGCCACTGCGACATCGGGTGGCGCTGACACCTGTCGGCCCTTTGCGCGCGAGCCGTCCAAACGAGGCGAGCCTGCCACCGCTCACGTTGCTGGCGGCTGCGCGTCACGACACCCTGTCCATCTCCGAAGCAGAGCTCGGGGAGACCGGCGAACTCATCGAGCAGCGGCTGCGTGAGTTCAAGGTGCCGGTGCAGGTCGTCGGGGCCTCGGCGGGGCCGGTCATCACGCGATACGAAGTCGAGCCTGCCGTCGGCGTGCGCGGCAACCAGATCGTCGCGCTGATGAAGGATCTCGCGCGCGGTCTTGGCCGCACGTCCATCCGCGTCGTCGAAACGATTCCCGGCAAGACGTGCATGGGGCTCGAACTGCCGAACGAACAGCGGCAGATGATCGCGTTGTCGGAGATCCTCGACTCGGCGGAATACCGCGACTCGGATTCGTTGCTGACGCTCGCCATGGGCAAGGGGATCACGGGCGAACCGGTGGTCGCCGACCTCGCGAAGGCGCCGCACATGCTTGTCGCCGGCACGACCGGCTCCGGCAAGTCGGTCGCGGTCAACGCGATGATCCTGTCGATGCTGTACAAGGCGACGCCGGACGACGTCCGCATGATCATGATCGATCCCAAGATGCTGGAGCTTTCGGTCTACGAAGGCATTCCGCACTTGCTGGCGCCGGTCGTCACGGACATGAAGCTCGCCGCGAACGCGCTCAACTGGTGCGTGGCGGAAATGGAAAACCGCTACAAGGTCATGTCCGACCTGCGCGTGCGTAACCTCGCGGGATACAACCAGAAGGTGCGCGAGGCGCGCGCGGCCGGGACGCCGCTGTTCAATCCCTTCCCCGCACACCCGGAAGTACCCGAGCACCTCGACACCCTTCCGATGATCGTCGTGGTGATCGACGAGCTGGCCGACCTCATGATGGTCGCGGGGAAGAAGATCGAGGAACTGATCGCGCGCTTGGCGCAGAAGGCACGCGCCGCGGGCATCCACCTCATCCTCGCCACCCAGCGTCCGTCGGTGGACGTCATCACGGGTTTGATCAAGGCGAACATCCCGACACGCGTGGCGTTCCAGGTGTCCTCGAAGATCGACTCGCGCACCATCCTCGACCAGATGGGCGCGGAGAGCTTGCTTGGCCAGGGCGACATGTTGTTCCTGCCGCCAGGCACCGGGTACCCGCAACGCATCCACGGCGCCTTCGTCGCCGACGAAGAAGTGCATCGCATCGTGGCGTGGCTGAAGCAGTTCGGCGAACCGGACTATAAGGACGAGATCCTTGCCGGCCCGGCGAGCGAAGCCGTCGAGGGCGAGCCGGGCGAGGAAGGCATCGATGCCGAGCTGGACCCGCTCTACGACGAAGCGGCTGCGTTCGTCCTGCGCTCCCGCCGTGCGTCCATCTCCTTCGTGCAGCGCCAGTTCCGCATCGGCTACAACCGCGCGGCGCGGTTGGTGGAGGCGATGGAAGCGGCGGGCCTCGTGTCGGCGATGGGCATCAACGGGCAACGGGAAGTCATCGCACCGGGCCCGCAGGACTAGCGGCTGCTCACTTTCTGCTCGGCTCCCACCAGGCAGCAAATCTGGCCGCTTATTCCTTCGTCAGAAGCTTCAGCGGCACCGCGATCGACTTCTCCACCGGCTGCTTGTCGATGAGCTTCTTCGCCGTCTCGACGCCGAGGCGACCGATTTCCTCGGGTTGCTGCGCGACTGTCGCGGCCATGCCGCCGTTCTGTACCGCGGTCTTACCGTCCGGCGTGCCGTCGAAGCCGACGACGAGTACCTTCTTGCTCTTGCCGGCGAGTGCCTGCACGGCACCGAGCGCCATCTCGTCGTTCTGCGCGAAGATCGCCTGGACGTCGCCATGGCCCTGGAGCAGGTTTTCGCTCACGGACAGACCCTGAGCGCGGTCGAAATTCGCCGGCTGCTTCGCGACGATTTTCATGCCGGTGCCCGCGATCGCGTCGTCGAAACCCTTGCCACGCTCGCGCGCGGCGGAGGTACCGGCAACGCCTTGCAGTTCGATGATGTCGCCCTTGCCACCCAGCGCCTTCGCGAGGTAGTCGGCGGCCATCTTCCCGCCCGCGATGTTGTCGGATGCGATGTGCGAGGCGACTTCCACGCCATCGACGCCACGATCCAGCGTCACGACAGGAATGTTGGCGCGCTGCGCCGACTGCACGGCGCCAGCGAGCGCGGACGAGTCGGTCGGATTGAGCAGGATCACCGACACGCGTTTCTGGATCAGGTCCTCCACGCTCGAGATCTGCCGGGCCGGATCGTCCTGCGCGTCGACGACGACGAGCTGCACGCCGGCGTCCTTCGCCGCTTTCTGCGCACCGTCCTTCAGTTCAACGAAAAACGGGTTGTTCTGCGTGGACAGTGCGAGTCCGACCACCGGCGTACCCGACGGCGCCGCGCCTCCCGCCGTGCCGGCAGCGGTTGGCGCGGATTCGCCCGGGCCCTGCTGTGAGCAGGCGGCGAGAAGGATGACGGCGGCCGTGGTGAAGAAGTTGCGTGTGCGCATGACGTGTACCTCGTGGTTCACTGCCGCCTGTCGAGCAGGACGGCGATCAGGATGACGATGCCCTTGACGACCTGCTGGTAGAACGAACTGACGCCCAGCAGGTTGAGGCCGTTGTTGAGGAAACCGATGAGCAGCGCGCCTACCAGCGTGCCGAAGAGCCAGCCACGGCCACCGGCCAGGCTGGTGCCGCCGAGGACCACGGCGGCGATGGCGTCGAGTTCATAGCCGGCGCCGGCCGTGGCCTGCGCGGAATAGAGCCTCGAGGTGAGCACGATGCCGGCGAAGGCGGAAAGCAGGCCGGAAAGGCCGTAGATGGCGAGCTTCATCGGCGAGATGCGCACGCCGGACAGGCGCGCGGCCTCCTCGTTGCCGCCGATGGCGACCACGTGGCGACCGAACACGGTGCCGCGCAACAGGAAGCCACACACGACGAAGGCGATGAACATCCAGACCACCGGCAACGGCACGAGGTGGCCGACATAGCCGCCACCGAGCAGCGCGAAGCCCTTGTCGGTGACGGGAATCGGACTGCCCTGCGTATACGAAAGCGTGAGTCCGCGCAGCAGCGTCATCGTGCCGAGGGTGGCGATGAACGGCGCCACCTTGCCCCAGGACACGAGCACACCGTTGACCATGCCGAGGACGAGCCCGAGCCCGAGGCCCGCGCCGACCGCCAGCGCCATGCCATGTCCCGCGGCCATGAGGCCCGCCGCCACCGCGCCGGTAAGCGCGAGGATCGCACCGACGGAAAGGTCGATGCCCCCGGCGAGGATCACGAAGGTCATGCCGAACGCGATCAGCGCATTGATCGAGACCTGGCGCAGCACCGTGAGCAAGTTGCCGGTGGTGAGGAAGTCCGGACTCATGATCGAGAGCACGATGAAGAGCAGGACGAGGCCGATGACCGAACCGAGGCGCTGGAGGATCGTCGTCGCGCGGCTCCAGTCGAAATGCAGCGTCATGTCACTTGCCTCCGGTCGCGGCGGTCATCACGGCTTCCTGCGTGGCGCCATGGGCGTCGAGCAGCGCCGTCGCGTGGCCTTCGTGCATGACGAGGATGCGGTCGCTCATCGCGAGCACCTCCGGCAGTTCCGACGAGATCATGAGGATGGCCACGCCCTGCTCCGCGAGTTGGTTGATGATGTGGTAGATCTCGGCCTTGCCGCCGACGTCGACGCCACGCGTCGGCTCGTCGAGGATGAGCACGCGTGGCTTTAGCGCCAGCCACTTCGCCAGCACGACCTTCTGCTGGTTACCGCCCGAGAGCGATCGCGCATCCAGCTCCATGTCGCGCGTGCGGATCTTCAGCGCGTCGATGAGGCCGCGCGTCTGCTTCTTCTCGGAAGGCCGGTCGACGAGGCCCGCATGCGCGGGCACGCGCGGCAGGCTCACGTTCTCGCGCAGGCTGAGGTCGAGGACGAGGCCTTGCGCCTTCCGGTCTTCGGTCACGAAACCGAAGCCGGCATGGATGGCGTCGATGGGCGACGACGGCGTGACCGGCGTGCCGTCGAGGGTCATCGTGCCGGACGCCATCTTGTCCAGGCCGAACAACAACCGCGCCAGCTCGGTGCGGCCGGCGCCCAGGAGGCCGGCCACGCCGAGTACCTCGCCGGCGTGCAGGTCGAAGCTCACGTCCTGCACCAGTCCGCCCGTGACGTGCTCGACCTTCAACCGCACCTCGCCGATGTTCGGTGTGCGGGTCGGATAGCGCGCATCCAGCGTGCGGCCGACCATCATCTTCACGACCTCGTCGAAGGCGAGGCCGGGTACCGGGCGCGTGCCGACGAACCGGCCGTCACGCAGCACGGAGATGCGATCGCAGATGGCGAAGATCTCTTCCATGCGATGGGATACGTAGACGATGCCCTTGCCCTGCTCGCGCAGCTCGCGGATGAGCTTGAACAGTGTGGTGGTCTCGTGCTCGGTCAGGGCGGCGGTCGGCTCGTCCATGATCAGCACGCGCGCCTCCTGGCCGAGCGCGCGGGCGATTTCGACCATCTGCTGCTGGCCGACCGACAGCCGCTCGATAAGCGTCGCGGTGTCGAGCCGCTCCATGCCGACGCGCGCGAGCCATTCCGTCGCGCGGCGCGCCATCGCGCGGCGGTCGAGCAGCCCGAAGCGATGAATCTCGCGACCGAGGAAGAGGTTGTCCGCCACGCTCAGCGCGGAGATGAGGTTGAGTTCCTGGTGGATGATCGCGATGCCGTGCTTCTCGGCATCCGCCGGCGTCGCCATCGCGGCAGGCTTTCCATCCACCTCGACCGTGCCCGAATCTGGCGCATAGATCCCGGTGAGGATCTTCATGAGCGTCGATTTGCCCGCGCCGTTCTCGCCCATGAGCGCGTGCACTTCGCCCGGCAGCAACTCGAAATCCACACCTTCCAGCACCTTCACCGGACCGAAAGCCTTGTGGATGTCGTGCATCCGGATGAGCGGCGCGTCCATCAGAAGGTGACGCCCGCATGCAGGATGACGTTGGCGTACGGCGAGGTTTCACCCGTACGCACGACGGCTACCGCCCGTGCGGCCAGGCGCTTCAGGTCGTCATGCGAGACCTCGTCCACGCCGACGCCTTCCGCGCGAATGCGCGTGGACAGGTCGACAAGCGCTGGGTTCTTTCGGTGTATTTCACTGGCGACGGTGAGCCGCTCCACCGCGAGTTCCGCGTACACCGCCTCGAAGACGGCCGCGAACGATGGGGTGCCCGGCAGCAAGGCGAGATCGATACACGGCACGCCCGGTGGGACCGGAAGGCCCACGTCGGCGATCACCAGCGTGTCGGTGTGGCCCATGGCCGCGATGACGCGGTTGAGTTCCGCATGCAGCAGACCATGGCGTCTCATCCCTGCGCTTCCAGGAAAGCCGTGACCTCGTCGGCCCGCGGCATGCCCGCCTGGGCACCCAGGCGCGACACGGCGATCGCCGCTGCGGCGCACGCTTTGCGCACGGCGTTGTCGAGGCCCTCGGAGAGATACACCGCGAGCGCCGCGTTGAAGGTGTCGCCCGCACCGGTGCTGTCCACCGCCTCGACCTTGAATCCGGCCTGGTGCTCCGGCGCTTCGTCCTTTTCGCCGAACCACGCGCCCTCGGCGCCACGCGTCAGCACGACCGCGCATGGCGCACGGCGCATGAGGTCGCGAAAATCGTTGTCGTCGCCCGCGCCGAGTACCGTGGCGAGTTCGTGCTGGTTCGGGGTGAGGAAACGGACACGCGACAACCATTCCGTGGGCAGGCGCTGCGCCGGCGCGGGATTGAGGATGACGGGGACGCCTTCGTCGTCGGCGACACGCAAGGTCGCTTCGACGGCATCGAGGGGAATTTCCAGCTGGACGAGGACGGCGTCGGCCCCGCGTACGATGTCGCGTGCCGCTTCCACGTGCGCGGGTGTCACCCGGCCGTTCGCCGCCGGTACGACGACGATACTGTTCTCGCCGCCCGCGACCGTGATCGACGCGGTGCCACTGCCGATACCGGCGACGCGCGTGACATGCGTGACGTCGACGCCCTCGGCCACGAGGCCGTCGTGCAACGCCTGGGCGAACGCGTCGTCGCCAATGCAGCCAACCAACGCCACGCTGGCGCCGAGGCGTGCGGCCGCCACGGCCTGGTTCGCGCCCTTGCCGCCGGGAATCGTGAGGAAACGATCGCCCGTGAGGGTTTCACCCGGATCGGGGAACCGCGGCGACAAGGTGACCAGGTCCATGTTGATGCTGCCGACGACGACGATTCGCGCCATGTCGTGGGGCTCCGGGGGCGTTTGCTGGAGAGGACGGGCCAATATACGTCGTGCAAGCGCGTGCTGCTTTCATGCGCTTGCTGTCGTCTAGCGGGAAAGCCCCTTCGCCTCGAGTGCGGCGAGGTACGCGGGCCACGCCGCGTCGTAGGCGCGGCCGAGTTCGTAGAGGGTGTTCCAGCCGAAGATGCCGCTGGCGTGCCCGTCGTCGAAACGGATCAGCACGCCGTAATGGCCAGTGGGTTCAAGTGCCGTGATCCCGACATCGCGCTTGCCGGACACAACAACTTTCTGACCGGGGCCGTGGCCCTGGACCTCGGCACTGGGGGAGTTCACGCGAAGGTATTCGCAGGGAAGACGGAAGCGCTCGCCGTTGTCGAACGCGACCTCGAGGATGCGCGAGGTCGCGTGGAGGACGATGTCGACCGGATGCGGGTGTTGCACGGTGGATCAGTGGGCGCGACCGAAGCCGTCGCCAGTGCCTTGCTCGAGCGGGGGCGGATCGCCGGCGACGGCGAGGAGCGCCATGGCATAGGCGTCTTCCATGCTCACCGTGGAGACTTCGTCCCAGGCGAAGAAGGACGGCTCGCGCAGCCATTCCGCGTCGGGGGTGATCTCCTGCATGTTGAAGCCTTCTTCTTCCACGCTGACCACGCGGCCGATGTAGCAGACCTCCGACTCGTCCTCGCTGTCGACGTGCACGCCGATGACCGGCGCATGCAACGCCGCCGCCTGGACGACCTGGGCGATCTCGTCGAGCGGGAAGTCGGAAGGCGGCGTGGGCCGGATGTCCTTCATCGCCAGCGCCTTCTCGAGGAAGATCGCGTGCTTGTCCGGCGCTTCGATTTCGGAGATGTCGCGATGCCGCATGACGTACATGCCGTCGTAGCTGACACCGTCACCCACGACCCAAAGCAGGAAGAACTCGCGGCCGACGCCGCCGACATAGCCGCAGAAGCTGCCATGCTCGAGTTCGCCGCGCCACAGGCGCACCAGCTGACCGTTGTCCTGCGCCTCGCGCAGGGTGGCTCGCTGGCCGTTGGTTTTGAGATGAATGACCTTGCCCATATACGTCAATAGTTTACCAGAGGGGGTATTTCCCGATGTTCAGAGGATGTAACGGCTCAGGTCCTCGTCCTTGACCAGCGAAGCAAGGTTGTTGTCGACATATTCGGCGTCGATCACATATTTTTCGCCGGATTTGTCCGCCGCTTCGAAGGAGATGCGCTCCAGGAGGCGCTCCATGACCGTATGCAGGCGCCGCGCGCCGATGTTCTCGGTCCGTTCGTTGACCTGGAACGCCACGTCGGCGAGCCGGTCGATACCCGTTTCCGTGAAGTCCAGGGTCACGCCCTCGGTATTGAGCAGCGCAGCATATTGCTTGGTCAGCGCGTTGTTCGGCTCGCGCAGGATGCGCTTGAAGTCGTCCACCGAGAGGGCGCTCAGCTCCACCCGGATCGGCAGGCGGCCCTGCAGTTCCGGAATGAGGTCCGACGGCTTGGCCAGCGAAAAGGCGCCCGAGGCGATGAACAGGATGTGGTCGGTCTTGATCGACCCGTAGCGGGTGGACACCGTGGAGCCCTCGACCAGCGGCAGCAGGTCGCGCTGGACGCCTTCGCGGCTGACGCCGGCGCCGCCCCACTCGGAGCGCTGCGCCACCTTGTCGATCTCGTCGATGAAGACGATGCCGTTCTGCTCCGCGCAGTCGACCGCCTGGCTGCGCAGTTCGTCGTCGTTGAGCAGCTTGCCCGCCTCTTCCTCGACCAGGATCGGCCGGGCCTGGCGGATGCTCATCTTCCGTTTCTGCGACTTCTGCCCGCCCAGGTTCTGGAACATCTTGCCGAGCTGCTGGCTCATTTCTTCCATGCCGGGCGGGGTCATGATCTCCACGCCGACGTTCATGGCGAAATCCAGCTCGATCTCGCGGTCGTCCAGCGCGCCTTCGCGGAGCTGCTTCCGCAGCTTCTGGCGGGTATCGCTGTCGATCGCGGGAGCGGCGCTGCCGGTGTCGTCCCAACCGCTGGGCTGGCGCCGCGGCAACAGGGCGTCGAGCAGGCGATCCTCGGCGGCATCCTCGGCCTGGCTGCGCACGCGGCCCTTGGCCTGCTCACGCAGCAGCTTGTAGGAGACATCGGCGAGATCGCGGATGATCGACTCCACATCCTTGCCGACATAGCCCACTTCGGTGAACTTCGTCGCTTCGACCTTCACGAATGGCGCGTTCGCCAGGGTCGCCAGGCGGCGGGCGATCTCGGTCTTGCCCACGCCGGTCGGGCCGATCATCAGGATGTTCTTCGGCGTGACCTCGTCGCGCATGGCCGGGTCCAGCTGCATGCGGCGCCAGCGGTTGCGTAGGGCGATGGCGACGGCGCGTTTGGCGTCGTGCTGGCCGATGATGTACCGGTCGAGTTCGTTGACGATTTCGCGGGGAGTGAGTTCGGACATCGGCTCAGAGCTCTTCGATCGAGTAGTTGTGATTGGTGTAGATGCAGATATCGCCGGCGATCTTGAGCGCTTTCTCCACGATCGTGCGCGCATCCAGCTCGGTGTTCTCCATCAGGGCCAACGCGGCGGATTGGGCGTAGGGGCCACCCGAGCCGATGGCGATCAGGCCGTGCTCGGGCTCCAGCACGTCCCCGTTGCCGGAAATGAGGAGCGAGGCTTCCCGGTCGGCCACGGCCAGCATGGCCTCGAGCCGACCCAAGCGGCGGTCGGTACGCCATTCCTTCGCCATCTCTACCGCGGAGCGTGTGAGGTTGCCGCCGTGCTTGACCAGCTTCTCCTCGAACAACTCGAACAACGTGAAGGCGTCGGCCGTGGCGCCGGCGAACCCGGCCAGGACGTCGCCCTTGCCGAGGCGGCGCACCTTGCGGGCGTTGGCCTTCATCACGGTATTGCCGAGGGTCACCTGGCCGTCACTGCCGATGACGACCTTGTCGTCGCGGCGGACGCAGACGATGGTCGTGGCATGCATCGGTTCCATAGCGCGTTCCTTGGGGGAGTCGCCAGAGGTGGGGTTCCCCGGGGGGTGGTGCAAGCCCGGCAGAAGGACGCCGGGCCCGCGCCGGAAGCGCCGTACCGGCTCCGGCCCTCAGGATTTCCGCTTGGCCCGCGGGTGCGCCGCGTCGTACACCTTCGCCAGGTGCTGGAAATCGAGGTGGGTGTAGATCTGGGTCGTGGCGATGTCGGCGTGCCCCAGCAGCTCCTGCACGGAGCGCAGGTCGCCCGAGGACTCCAGCATGTGGCTGGCGAAGGTATGCCGCAGCATGTGGGGGTGCACCCGTTTCGCCTGCCCGCTGGACAGCTTCGCCAACCGCTGTTGCACGGCCCGCGGGCCGATGGGCTCTCCGGCCCGGCCCTTGAACACCGCCTGCTCCGGGCCGGCGCCGCCCGCCGCGGCCAGCGCTCGCAGCGCGGCCACGGCGAAGCGCCCCACCGGGAGGATGCGCGTCTTGTTCCCCTTGCCCAGCACCCTGATCTGCCCGTCCTCGAGGTCGAGGTCGTCCCAACGCAAGCGGCAGAGTTCCGAGAGGCGCAGCCCGCTGGAATAGAACAGCTCCATCATCGCCGTGTCGCGTGGCGCGAGCGGGCCACCCAGCGTGGTTTCCACCAGCTCCTTGGCCTCGTCGGCATCCAGGACCTGGGGCAGCTTGCGACGCACCTTCGGCCCTCGGACGCCCGCCACGGGGTCATGGTCGAGCCGGCCTTCGCGGGTGAGGTAACGGAACAGCGTGCGGCAGGCGGAAAGCAGGCGCTGGATGCTGGTGGGCTCCAGCCCCTCCGGTGCCTTGCCGTTCCTGCCGGGGGGCGGACGGTGCAGCCGGGCGATCATCGTGCGCATGCGGTCCGGGCCCAGCCGGTCGAAACTCTCCAGGCCCTCGGCCTCCATGAAGGCCAGCAGCTTCTCCAGGTCGCGCCGGTAGGCGGCGAGCGTATGGGCGGACGGTGCCCGCTCGGCGGCGAAGTGGCCGAGGAACGCCTCGACGGCGGCCCGTGGGGTCACGCCACCTTCCGCGCCCGTTCGATGGCCGATCCGACCGTGGTCGAGATCATGTCCAGGAACAACGTGCCCATGCCTGGGTGGAAGCGGTCGGGATCGCCGCTGCCGATGGCCAGCAGGGCGTCCTCGCCCACGCGCATGAGCGCCGCCGAGCGTACCTCGGGCGCGGCATCGCCAAAGAGGCGATGCAGCTTGTCGGGTGCCAGGCGGCCGGCGACGGGGTCGCCGTGCTCGAGGAAGGAGGCGAACTCCGGCAGGCCGGAGGCGCCGTGCGGCTCCCGCAGCAGCCAGGGCTCGTCCGGCAGACCAGCCAGGTCGCCGAAGAACACGAGGCGAATGCGCTCGGACTGGAAGTCCTCCGTGAGGCGGCGAACCACCTGGCGCACGGTATCTTCGATGTCGCTGGAACCAAGCAGCGCGAGCATCAGGCCATGCACGCGCCGCATCAGCTTCTCGTTGTCGCCCGCCACGGCGGCCAATTCCTTGTGTCGCGCTTCCAGCTCCGCGTTCTTCTCGCGCAGGCCGCGCAACTGATGGACGGCGAGCGAGGACGCCGGCCCGTTCGCGCTGGGCAGGACGAGCTCATGGGCCAGGTCGGGGTAGGCGACGAGGAAGTCCGGGTGCCGCCGCAGGTACGACGCCACGGTGGCTGGCTTGATGTCGCCGTCGATCGCGGTGTCGGTCATGCGTGTTTCCTCGGATGCGTGCGTCATGAGTGTGCCCCGTTCGCAAGCGAACGTCACACCTCGCCTTCGAAGACGAAGGCGGCGGGGCCCGTCATCCACAGGGTATGGCCCGGCCCGTGCCATTCGATGGTGAGTGTGCCGCCGGGCAGGTCGACCTGCACCACCGGGGCGGCCAGCCCTAGCGACTGGGCGACGGCCGCCGCGGCGCACGCGCCGGTACCGCAGGCGCGGGTCCAGCCGGCCCCGCGCTCGTGCACGCGCAGGCGGATGCGGTCAGGCCCCACGCGTTGGGCGAAGCCGACGTTGGCACCTTTCGGGAAGACGGCGTGCGTCGTGAGCACGGGGCCCAGCCGGTCGACCCGCGGATCGGCGATGTCGTCGACGAATAGCACGGCATGGGGGTTGCCCATGGAGACCGCGCCGAAACTCACGTCCTCGCCCTCGAGGTGGACGGTGTGCGTGGCGTGGCGCGGCATGTCGAGAGGGATGGCGGCGGGGTCGAAATTCGGCTCGCCCATGTCGACGACGACGGTGCCCTCGTCGAGCACCCGCACCGTGACCGGCCCGGACGGGCTCTCCAGGCGGACATCGGTATCGCGTTCGATGGCACCGTCCCGGTAGAGCCACGCGGCCACGCAGCGCACGCCGTTGCCGCACTGGCCCGACGGCGAGCCGTCCGCATTCCAGATCCCGTAGTAGAAGGCGCAGGATGGGTCCCGCGCGGGCTCGATGCTGATCAGCTGGTCGAAACCGACGCCTGTGTGGCGATCGGCCAGCGCCGCGACGCGCGCGGCGTTCGGGACCCGCGGCGCATCCTCGCGCCAGTCGACGATCGCGAAGTCGTTGCCGATCCCATGCATCTTGGTGAAGCGGGAAGGCATCGCGGCGTTACTGGTGAAGGACGGAATTGAACGGCTGGCTGCTGGTACTGGCCGGTGGCGGCGCGACGGACGTGGTACCCGACGTCGGTGTCGTTGCCTGTGGCTTCGCCGTGGTGCCAGCCGTGGCCGGCGGCAGAACGAGCGGGCCCTTCTGGCCGCAACCGGCGAGCGTGGCGGTGGTGACGGCGAGGGCGATGGGCAGGATGAGTCGGCGCATGGGCTTTGTCCTGTGAACGACGGGCAGTATAGCCTCGGGTCCGCTCAGAACTTCTTTTCGAAGCGGAAGGCATCGGCGCCGTCGGCGTAATAGGCGGCGTACTCGCCGATCCGCACGTAGCCCAGCCGCTCGTAAAGCCGGATGGCGACGGCATTGTCCTTGCGTACCTCGAGCCGTAGCGAGCGGCAGCCACGGACGCGGGCCGCGTCTTCCGAGGCGCCGATCAGCGCCGATCCGACGCCCTTGCCCTGCGCCTGCGGCGTGGTCGCGAGCGAATACAGTCGCGCGACGGTCGTGCCCTTGCGGAAGAACACGACGGCGGTGCCGAGGAAGCGGCGATGGTTGGCACTGGCGACGAGCACCAGCGCACTCTCGCTGTCGAGGTGCTTGCGGTACTGGGCGCGGCTCAGGCGATCCTGCGCGAAGCTCGATTCCTCGAGGGCGACGAGATCGTCGAGATCGCTCACTTCGGCGCGACGAACGCGCACCGCGGCGGTGACCGGGGGTGGACGCATGCGCTTGGGGACTCCGGCGCGGGTGGAGGATGACTGGGATCGGGTGGCAGGCGCGGCACTGTAGACCTCGACGCAGCATGGATCAATGACTTTTTCATGAACCTGTCGGGCACGATGCGGCCGCCCCGCTTGTGCGTCGCGCCGCGAGAAGCTCACACTGCGCCACCGGCGATACGATCGATCCCAGGCGGGGTCGAAGGAATGGCATTCGCCGTCTGCAGAGGTCTCATGAGCCGGCTCGTCATCGTCGTGGAGAAAGCCTCGGACTGGGGCTCGTATTACCCGTCCGCCGATGTCGTCACCGCCATGGACTACCTTCGCCAGCCCGTGGGTGGCGACGACGAGCGCACCCACGTCATCAACCTCTGCCGCAGCTACAAATACCTGGGCACGGGCTATTACGTCTCGCTGCTCGCCGAGGCCCGCGGGCACAAGGTCATTCCTTCCGTGCGCACGGTGAACGACCTGCGCCGCCGTTCGCTGTACGGCCTGGATATCGAAGACCTCAACCAGAAGCTCGCCAATTTCCTCCCCGCCGGCGGCCGCGACACCACCGACTTCGGCGTGCTCGTTTACTTCGGCGAAACCGCTTACCCGGACCTGCAGGATCTTGCGAGGCAGCTGTTCGACATGTTCCCTTGCCCGCTCATGCGTATCGAGTTCGAGCGCGAGCGTGTGTGGCAGGTGTCGTCGATCAAGGCGGTGGGCCTGCATACCCTCGACGACGCGCAGGAAGACGCCTTCGCGCAGGCGCTGGACAAGTTCTCGCGCAAGATCTGGCGCAAGCCCCGCACCCGTCGCCGCTTCCGCTACGACATCGCGATGCTGGTCGACCCCAACGAGGCGATGCCGCCTTCGAACAAGAAGGCGCTGAAGCAGTTCATCGAAGCGGGCAAGCACCTCGGCATCGAAGTCGATCCGATCGGCAAGAACGATTACCAGCGACTCGCGGAATACGACGGCCTCTTCATCCGCGAAACCACTGCCAGCGACAACCACACCTACCGCTTCGCCCATCGCGCGGAGAAGGAAGGCATGGTGGTGATGGACGATCCGACGTCGATCCTGCGTTGCACGAACAAGATCTTCCTGAACGACCTCATGGTCGCGCGCAAGCTTCCCACGCCGGCCACGGAGATCCTCTATCGCGAGGACACGCGGCGCCTGCCGGACCTTCCCGAGCGACTCGGGTTGCCGATCGTGCTGAAGATTCCGGACGGTTCGTTCTCGCGTGGCGTGGTCAAGGTGGAGACGCGCGAGGCGCTGGAAAAAGCCGCCGGCGAACTGTTCGCCAAGAGCGCCCTGCTCATCGCGCAGGAATACGTCTATACCGAGTTCGACTGGCGCATCGGCGTGCTGAACCACGAAGCGCTCTACGCTTGCCAGTACTTCATGTCGCGCGGCCACTGGCAGATCTACAACCACGGCGCGAAGGGCACCGCGAAATCCGGTGGCTTCCGCACGGTGCCCGTTCGCGACGCGCCGGCCGAGGTGGTGAAGCTGGCGCTGAAGGCGACGCAAACCATCGGCGACGGCCTGTATGGCGTGGACCTGAAGCAGGTGGGCGACCGTCCGGTGGTCATCGAAGTAAACGACAACCCGTCGATCGATGCCGGTGTCGAGGATGCCTACCTGGGCGAAGACCTCTACCTGCGCATCATGCAGGAGTTCCTGCGCCGGCTGGAAATGAAGCGGCTCGGCATCCAGGCGTAAGGCGCCGCTTCAGCGGCGGAACAGCGCGGCCAGCAAGGCCATCGGCAGGTTCGGCTTCATCGCCACGAGTACGCTGGCCGGCGCCAGCAGCAGCCAGAAGGCCGGCGTCCATCCCAGCGTTTCGCTGTGGCCGGTGAGCGGGGTCAGCAGGAGCAACAGCGCGCCGACGAGCAACCAGGCCAGGGCGATGAGGGCGCGCAGGCGGCGCGGCGAGAGCGTGTCGTGCATGGCGTACTCCGGGCATCGATGGCGATGGAGCAAGGCTAAGAGGCCGCCGTCTCAAGAACCGCGACCGGCTCCCCCGAGGGATCCACGGGGGCCTCCCGGAATTCGCGGCACCTGCCATAATTTGTGCCGAGCATGAGCCAAGGGAAAATCCATGAGCGCTGAAGCGCACCGCTACGCCGTCTTCGGTCATCCGATTGCGCATTCGTTGTCCCCGGAAATCCACAAGGCCTTCGCCGCGCAGCTCGGTATCCGCCTGAGCTACGAAACGATCGATGCGGCACCCGGGACGTTCGACGAAGCGGTCCGCCGTTTCTTCGCCGAGGGCGGCCTTGGCGCAAACGTGACCCTGCCGTACAAGGGAGCGGCCTTCGCACTGGCCGAGGAGCGCAGCGAGGCGGCGATTCGTGCCGCTGCCGCCAATACGCTCACGCCGCTCGTCGGGGGACAAATCCACGCCCATAACACCGACGGCAGCGGCTTCGTGCGCGACGTCACGGAGCGCCACTCGCTCGACCTGCGTGGCCACGACGCCCTCCTCCTCGGTGCCGGCGGTGCCGCCCGCGCCGTGGCCTGGGCCCTGCTCGACGCGGGCGTGCAAACGCTCACCATCGTCAATCGCACACCGGAGCGTGCCGACGAGCTGGCGGACGCCATCGGCGAGCCCGCACGTTGCCATACGCGGTACTGGGATGGGCTGGAGGGCGAGTGCTTCGACCTCGTGGTCAACGCCACGTCGATCGGCGTCACCGGGGGTTCCTTCGACCTGCCCATGTCGATCCTGCAGGACCACTCCACGTGCTACGACCTCTGCTACGGCACGGCTACCGCCAGCTTCAAGGGGTGGGCTACCGCCGCGGGCACACGTTATTTCCGTGACGGCCTGGGGATGCTCGTCGAACAGGCGGCCGATGCCTTCGAACGCTGGCACGGCCAGCGCCCGGATACGGATCCTGTCTACGAGGCATTGCGCCAGCGCTTCTGATCCCCGCGGTGCCGCATCCGCTGGCGCGTTGGGTAGGGCAGATGTGCCCCGTCGCGATCCCTCAGGCCATCGCAACGATCGCGATGGCAAGCCCGATCGCGACGACGTCCTCGACGATCGCCGCCGGTGCGTCCTTATGGAAGATGGCCGCCAGCCTCGACCGGGCCGCGGCGCCGCCAAGCGTGCCGAGCACCGCCCCGATCGCTCCCGCGATCAGGCCTCCTGCCAGCATCTCGTGCGCCGCACCGATGCAGGCACCGGCCAGGCCGCCCATGATCACGCGCGTGGCGAATTGCACCGGCACCTTGCGGCTGGGCGTCTGCGGTAGCTGGTCGGTGATGAGTTCGCCGAGCGCGGCGATACCGAAAATCCATGGCGTCCACGCGTATCCCATGAAGGCGAGCGGGGTACCGGTGAGCGCCAGTCCGCCGAAGCGGGCCGCGAACGCCACCGCGGCGGGGGCGATCATCGCGCGCAGTCCGGCGACGATACCGATGAGCAAGGCGAGCAGCAGGGTCATGCCACGATCCTCCAGCGGACGGTGGCTGCA
The DNA here is from genome assembly GCF_050273135.1 of Luteibacter sp. NPDC031894. NCBI lineage: Bacteria > Pseudomonadati > Pseudomonadota > Gammaproteobacteria > Lysobacterales > Rhodanobacteraceae > Luteibacter > Luteibacter sp. NPDC031894. The sequence continues at coordinate 630,471 of NZ_JBNNMV010000002.1, forward strand.
TTAGGCGCGAAAAGCAGCCCGGTTGCCAGTCGTGACGCAAGAGTGGGAGCCGACACGGCCGGCCCCCACCCACGCGTATTCACGCCGCTCCTGCCCGGAGGCAGGAGCTGCCTGGAGCATTTACTGCGTCGCAGTCACACGCCGACCGCCCTGGAAGCGGTTCGCCGGCACCGTGGCCTGCTTGGCGAGGACGAGCGGCGTGCCCCAGGCGTCGGCCACCTTGAACGCCGCGAACGCCTTCCCGGTGCCTTGCCACTCGATCACCCGGCCGTTGGTATTGCGCCAGAGCAGGTCGGCCATGCCGTCGCCATCGTAATCGCCGATGCTGGCAAGGACGTAGCCGTCCGGAATCGCGCGGCTGCGCGTCGCGACGACGCGGAAGCCGTCGAGGGTCCACCAGGTGAGCTGCGCGTTCGCCGCATCCGTCCAGATCAGGTCCGTGCTGCCGTTACCGTCGATGTCGCCCACGCCGTAAAGCGTGGCACCCGCGGGACGATCGGGCAGGCGGCGCGACACGAAGCCACGCTTCTGGTCCGCGATCCAGAGCGTCACGGAGGCGTCGCTGCTGCGGGTCCAGACGATATCCGTGTAGCCGTCGCCGTTCGCGTCGGCCAGGACCGGCGTGGCATCGCGCACGCCGTCGATCGGCTTGGATAGTGCGGTGACGATGATGTCGTTCTGGGTCACCGGATCGAGGTCCAGCTTCCACCAGATGATCTGCGAGGTCTTGGTGTCGAACCAGACCAGCTTCTGGTCACCACTGGGATCGTCGACGCCGGTGCCGAGCAGCTTCCACGTGGACGGCACGGAATGGTTCACCACGAAGGTGAAGTAACCGCCGGTACCCGTGGACACCCAGATGTTCACCCGGTTATCGCTGCCGAGGAGGACGATCTCGCCGGACTTCAGCGACAGGGCATCGAGGCCTGGGATCAGGTCGCCGAATGCGGCCACCGTGAGGCTGGGATCGATCGCCTGGGCCTGGTCGTACAGGCTCACCGCGCCCTTCATCGCCACCGAATGCAGCATGCCTTCGGAAGGATCGACATAGGCGAAATCGCTGTAACCATCGTTGCTGAACAGGTTGTTGAGCGACAGGAAGTCCGCCGGGGCGGCATAGTCGCGCTTCGCGGGGGAGCCCCATGCCGCCACCGCATCCACCAGGTTGGAGGCGTTGATCGTGCCGAGGCCGGTGGCCATGCTGTAGCCGACGTTGGTCTTCCACGCGGGGACCAGCGCGTTCGTCGTCGGATCACCGCCCTCGACGATCCCAACGATATTGGTGAGCTTGTGGCCGGTGTCACAGTTGGGGGAGCCCACGCCGCAGGGCTGGACGATGTCGCCTTCGGTGACGTTGTTGAAGACGCAATCCGGAGAGATCGTCGCGCCGTTGCTGGCGTTGCAGGCGGTGAGCGTCTTCGTGTTCGGCGAACCGACCGTGCCGTACTGGCGGGCGGCGATGCCGTAAAGGGCCGGTAGCACATTACCGCTGCGACCGTCCGTCGCCTGGTTGATCAGCGTCTGCACACCGGCCATTGCCGGCGCGGCGAATGACGTGCCGCCCGCCGAGTTGGCGAAGACGCTGTCGGGATTGTCGAAGTCGCACGCGGTACCGCCGTTGTCCGCGTCGGACATGCAGAAGACCAGCGCGTGGCCGAAGATGCCGTTGGCGGAGAACAGCGACACGTCGGGCAGCATGCGCGCGGTATGGTTGGTCGAGCCGGCGATGCCGACCTGTTCCACAGGCTGCGCAAACCGGCCGCTGGGGCCGCCACCGGCACCGCCTACCTGCAGGAAATCCTGTCCGCGGCCGACGCCGTCGTTACAGGCGGTGATGCCGTCGGTATAGCCAAGCAGCGTGTACAAGTGGCTGCTGGCGCAGCTGTTGTTCCAGGTCATTTCCGGGATGTAGCCGATGGCGGATTGGTAGTACGGCAGGTTGGTGTCGGTCCAGTACGTCGACAGGTGGCCGCGATCGTTGAAGTCCGTGCCACCCACTGCGACGACCGAAGGCGAGGAGGCAAGACCGTTGACCGCCGCGCCCGACGTGGACCAGAACAACGCACCCTGGTCGCATTGCGTGGATCCGCCGTCGCCGGACGACACGAAGACGGTCACGCCTTCGGCGGCGGCAGCGGACCACAGCACGTCCGCCGTGAAGGCGTCGCTGGGGTCGAGGGATTCGCACGCGCCGTAGCTCAAGCTCCATACCGGTGGCGGCAACGCGCCGTCCGGACCACCTTCCAGCAACCGCGCCGCGGCAACGAAGGGACCGAAGGTGCTTCCGCTGTCCGCGCAGGATGCCAGCACGACGTCGGCGTCGGGCGCGGCGGCGCCGGCCCATTCGGCATCGAGTGCCGCCTCGCCTTCGTCCCCGTTCAAGCCGGGATCGTCGCATGCCACGCCGTCGTACAGCGGATGCAGGATGCTGAAGCTGCCCTTGGCGTCGGCCGGGAGGAATGCCTTGCGGAAGCGCGCGACGTCGTCGGGGAGAACATTCGTGCGTTCGAGCACGACCACGGTCTGTCCCGCACCGCGCACGGCATCGCGCCGCTGCCACAAGGGCTTCACGTTGTAGACCTGGTTGAAGTCCGCGGGAACCATGTCGTACGTGGTGTTCGGATCGGTGTTACCGGGCGGCACCGTGAAGTTCGCGGTCGCACCCGCGGTCGTGGTGGTCCACTTCCCGTGCTTCCGGTCGAAGCTGCTGCGGCTTACGGGTGTGTGCTGCGCCTTCGGGAAGAAGTCGTCCAGGGCGACGGCCTGGATCACCGGCGACAGCGCGGCGGGAACCTTGGCCGCCCCACTGTTGGCGAAGTGGCGGTCGCCGTCGACGTTGTAACGATGCAACGACGTTCCAAACGCCTTCGCGACGGCACCCGCGGCGCCGGAGAACACGATGCGCATGCGATCGCTGGACACATTCGATACCGTCATGCCTTGCGCTTGCAGCCACTGCTGGACGGCTTGCACGTCTTGCGGTGAAGGCCCGAACCGTTCGCCCAGCTCCTTGGCTGTCAGCCAATGATGGAAATCCGGTGACGCAGGATTGTTGAGTTGCGAGAGGAATGCTCGAAAGGCTTTCTCGCGATCGTCGTCGCGTTTCAGCACGAGCGTGATTCCGTCGACGGTGTCACCCGCCTGCATCGGACCCAGGTCGTACTTCGCTATGGTTTGCAGCGGTGCCGTTCCCGGCAAGGCGACGGTCGATGTTTTCTCGACGGTGGTCGTTATCCGCACCGCGGGCTGCGGCTGCAAGGATCGGGCGGCTTCCCGCAAATCCGTTGCGGCGGACGGCAACGACAGCGCGCAGCCCGTCGTCAGGCTCGCGAGCGCGAGCCAGGTGGTGTACCTGCGTAACATGTGGCTACTCCCTTGGCGTGAGTGATGGTTCCCCACCGAGCTCCCTGCTTGAGGCTTTGCCCCCAACGCCACGTCTCAGGGCGATCAGTCTTCCCACGCTAAACCCGCCACGAGCGCAACGGGGTGACCCTGGTCACATTTGGACGTCTAAACGTCCTGCCAGAGAACAAATATGAACCTCGTCATGCCATGTCTTCGGAAGTTCCTGCGAATGGACCGCCACGGAACTGCAACAATCGGGCGGGAAGATGGCGCGCCCGCCGGGGCCGGCCGACAGGGGGCCTGCCTGGTTGCGGGCGCTCCCCCGGATGTCCCCCATGTCCAAGCTAGCCCTCGCCGCGCCTCCCCGACGCGCGGCTGTCCTCGTTGCAGCCGCCATCGCCGTTTTGTCGATCGGGACGTTCACCGCGCTGCACGGACGTCACTCCGCGACCGTCGCCATGGCCGATGGCGCGATGACGTCATCTCCCAGCGACGAGTCCGGGTCGAGCGGCGTCGACATCCTGCTCGGGCTGGCGCGTGAAGCGACGCGTGAAGGGCGCCTCGTGGCGCCGCAAGGCAATAACGCCTACGAGTACTACCTCAGCGTGATCCAACTGGATGCGAACAATGCGACGGCGCAGGATGCACTGCGCGAGACGCTGCCGTTTGCGGCGCAGGAGATCGAGCGGCTGATCAACCGCAGGGAACTGGAAGAGGCACGCCGGGAAATCGCGCTCCTGCGCGACTATGACCCGACCAACTACACGCTGATCATCCTCGGCGCCAAACTCGATGCCCAACAGCAGGTGGTCACGGCGGAGGACGAGGCCCGCGCCGAGGCCATGCGCCACCGGAACGGATGACCGGCTTCGCGAACCGGTTCATGTCGCGTGCCAGGCGGGCTGGGGATAATCGCGGCACCCCAACGGCACGGAGCCTCCCTATGAATCGCCTCACCCCGATCTTTTTCCTCATCGCCCTCGGCGGCGCGGCCCTGAGCGCCTGCCAGACCGCGCCAGCCACCCATCCGAAGCCGGTCGCGGGCTTCGTCACCGACACCCGGGCCTTCGAGGCCTTCATCGCCACGCGGCCGACGCCCGAGCAATTCCGGGCTACGTATCCCGACGTGATGCTCGTGACGCCCGACATGATGACCACGCGGGAAATGCGGCAAAACAACAGCCGTTACTTTCCCAAGATGGATGCCGAAGGCCGGATCGTCGGCGGCTCGTTCATGTGAGGCGCGGCATCGGCCGACACGTCGCGTCGGCGGAAGGACGGTCCGGATTCAGGTAACGGCGGGCTCCTGTCGGCCACGCTTGTCGTGGGTATCGCACCGCACGTCGCGGTCGAACCCTGACACTCAAGGAGCTCCACCATGATGGAAAAAATGATTCGCACTGCCGTCCTCGCTTTCCTCGTTGCCGCCCCGCTGGCAGCCGCTGCACAGGCGGGTGGTGGCCTGCAAGGCGGTAACGGCCAGGGTGGCGGCTTCCAGGGCGGTAACGGCCAGAGCGGTGGTTCCCAGGGCGGTAACGGCCAGAGCGGTGGCTTCCAGGGCGGCAACGGCTCCCTGAGCGCCACCGGCAGCTGCGGCGTGACCGACCTCGCCGCGTTCGGCGCGTTCATCGCCGGACTTCCGACGGTCGCCGAGTTCCGTGCCGCCTATGCCTGCGTGCAGCTCGTCCTTCCGGGCGATCTCACCACTCGTGAACTGCGCAGCGACAACAGCCGCTACTTCGCCGAGGTGGACACCTTCGGCCGCATCGCCGGCGGTCACTTCCAGTAAGTCACCGGGGACGCCGGGCAGGGCGTCCCTCCGCCACGCGAGCGCTTACAATGCCCGCCATGTCTACTTCGCTCCGGCCCTTCAAGGGCATCTTCCCGCGCCTGGGCGCCCGCGTTTACGTCGATCCGGCCGCGACGGTCATCGGTGATGTGGAATTGGCCGACGACGCCTCGATCTGGCCCGGCGCGGTCCTCCGCGGCGACGTCCACCACATCCGTGTCGGGGCCCGCAGCAACATCCAGGACGGCGCCATCGTCCACGTGACCCACGACGGTCCCTATACCCCCGGCGGCTTTCCCACGATCATCGGGGCCGACGTCACCATCGGCCACGGTGCGGTTATTCACGCCTGCACCATCGAGGACGGTTGCCTTATCGGCATGCACGCCACGGTGCTCGATGGGGTCGTGGTCCGGAAGAACGGCTTCATCGGCGCGGGCGCGGTGGTTTCCCCCGGCAAGGTCGTCGGCGAGCGGGAACTCTGGCTCGGCAACCCCGCCCGGATGGTCCGCGTGCTCAGCGATAGCCAGGTCGAACAGCTTTACTACTCGGCCGCCAACTACGTTCGCCTGAAGGACGACTACCTGGCCCAGGGGTAGGCGATGTCTCGACATCCCCCCGCTTGATTTGGCCTCGCGGGGGCACCACGCTGGTCGCCTGACAGGAGATCGCCCATGGATACCCCAACCAACCCCTTGCTCGACCCCCATGGCCTGCCCGCCTTTTCGGCCATCCGGCCGGAGCACGTGGAGCCGGCCATCGACGCGCTCGTGGCGGAGCAGCGGTCCGCCATCGAGCGGATCGCCGCGCCCGACGGCGTGCGCGATTTCGAGCACGTGATGCTCACCCAGGAGCGCCTCGACCAGACGCTGTCCCGCGCCTGGGCACCGGTCAGCCACTTGCATTCCGTCGCCGACTCCGAAGCCCTGCGCAAGGCGCACGGCGACGCCGAAGAAAAGCTCACCGACCTCGGCCTGGAAATCGGCCAGAACCGCGATCTTTACGCCGCCGTGCAGGCCGTCGCGGATCGTGACGATTTCGCCACGCTCCCGGTGGCGGCCCGCGCCGCCGTCGACCATGCGCTGCGCGACTTCCGCCTGTCCGGCGTGGCGCTGGAGGAGCCGGCACGCAGCCGCTTCCGCGAGATCGGCGTGGAGCTTTCCCGCCTGACCACCGAGTTTTCCAATGCGGTGCTGGATGCGACCGAGGCGTGGCACCAGCACATCACCGACGAACGCGACCTCGCCGGCATTCCCGTTTCCAGCCGTGCCGTGCTGCGCGAGTACGCGCGCGAGGCGAACCTCGACGGCTTCCTGGTCACGCTGAAGCAACCCAGCGTGCAGGCCGTGCTGACGTACGCGGAAAAACGCGAGCTGCGCGAAGCCGTCTATTACGCCTATCAGACGCGCGCATCGGACCAGGGGCCCTCGAAGGGCAAATTCGACAACTCGGAGCGCATCGAGAAGATCGTCGCGCTCCGCCACGAGGCCGCGCAGCTGCTCGGCTTCGCCAACGCCGCGGAAGAATCCCTGGCGACGAAGATGGCCACGTCGCCAGACGTCGTCCTCACTTTCCTTCGCGACCTCGCCGCCCGCGCCAAGCCCGTCGCGCGCAAGGAGCTGGACGAGCTGCGCCGTTTCGCCACGGACGAACTGAAGATCGACAACCTCGAGCCGTGGGACATCGCTTTCGCGGCCGAGCGCCTGCGCCAGCGTCGCTATGCGATCGACGAGGAACAGATCAAGCCGTACTTCCCGGCGTCCGCCGCGATCGACGGCCTGCTCATGGTGGTCGAGCGGCTGTACGGCATCCGTTTCGCCCCGCGCGAGGACGTCGATACATGGCACAAGGAAGTGACCTACTACGACCTGATCGACGCCGACGGCACCGTCTTCGCCGGTGCGTACCTCGATCTCTACGCGCGCTCCGGCAAGCGCGGCGGCGCATGGATGGATGTGTGCGCGGCACGGTTCCGGGACGGTGAACGGGTGCAGCTGCCGGTAGCCTTCCTCACCTGCAACTTCCCGCCGCCGACCGAAGGCATGCCGGCGCTGCTCACGCATGACGACGTGCTCACCCTGTTCCACGAATTCGGCCACGGCCTGCATCACATGTTGACCGAGGTGGACATTCCTTCCGTCGGCGGCATCGATGGCGTGGAATGGGACGCGGTGGAGCTGCCCAGTCAGTTCATGGAGAACTTCGCCTGGGACCGTGAGGCGCTGCGATCCTTCGCGAAGCACTACGTGACGGGCGAGCCCCTGCCCGACGACCTTTACCAGCGCATGGTCGACGCCCGGCACTTCCACGCGGGCCTGTTCCTGGTGCGCCAGCTCGAGTTCGCCCTGTTCGACTTTCGCCTGCACCTCGAATACGACCCGGCAAAGGGCGCGCGGGCGCTCGACGTGCTGGAAGAGGTCCGCCGCGAGGTGGCGGTGCTCCATCCGCCGGCCTGGCAGCGCTTCCCGCACGCCTTCACGCACATCTTCGCCGGTGGTTATTCGGCCGGTTACTACAGTTACCTCTGGGCGGAGGTCCTTTCGGCCGACGCCTTCGAGGCCTTCGAAGAGGGGGGCGTGCTCGACCGTGCCACGGGCGAACGGTTCCGCAAGGAAGTGCTCGCGGTCGGCGCCACCCGACCCGCCCTGGAGTCGTTCAAGGCCTTCCGGGGTCGCGAACCGCGCCCGGACGCCCTCCTGAAGAGCTACGGGCTGGCCTGACTGTCCTTTACAATGGCGCGATGAAGATCGCGTCATGGAACGTCAACTCCCTCAAGGTCCGGTTGCCCCACCTCCAGCAATGGCTGGCGGAGGCGCAGCCGGACATCCTCGCCCTGCAGGAAACGAAGATCGTCGACGAGAAATTTCCCGTCGACGAAATCGCGGCCATGGGCTACCGCGCCGTGTTCTCCGGACAGAAGACCTATAACGGCGTCGCCATCCTCGCGCGCGAGGAACCCGTCGACGTCGTCACCGACATCGACGGCCTGGACGATCCGCAGCGTCGCATCCTCGCCGCGACGGTCGGCGACATTCGCGTCGTGAACCTCTACGTGGTGAACGGCAAGGCCATCGGCGACGAGAAGTACACGTACAAACTGCACTGGCTAGCGAAGGTGCGCGACTTCCTGGCGGGCGAGATCGCACGCCACCCGAAGCTGGTGGTGCTGGGCGACTTCAACATCTGTCGCGACGACCGCGACGTGTACGACCCGGTGGCCTGGGGCGAGGACATCTTCTGCTCGCCGCCGGAGCGCGCGGCCCTGCAGGCACTGCTCGATGTCGGTCTTCATGACAGTTTCCGTCTTTTCACCGAAGATGCCGGTCTTTTCAGCTGGTGGGACTATCGTCAGGCCGCCTTCCGTCGCAACATGGGCCTGCGGATCGACCTCATCTTGATCAGCGATGCGCTCAAATCCGTGGCGACCTCGTCGATCATCGACAAGGCACCGCGCAAGTGGGAACAGCCGTCCGACCACGCGCCCGTCGCGTTGGAGTTGAACCTTTGAATACACCGAAGTCCGAATGGCCGAGTTCCCTCGACGACAAGGAACTCGAAGAACTCGACACCTACCTGCGCGCGCACGGGTCCGAGGGCGACCTCATGCTCGACGGCGTGCACGGACTGCTCTCCGCGGTCGCCATCGGTCCGCTCGAGGTCAAGCCCGAGGAATGGCTGCACGAAGTGCTGCACGATGCCTTCGACGACGAGAACGAAGGCAATCGCGTGCTCGCCTTGCTGGCCAAGCTCAACGATTCGATCAGCGCGGAACTCGACGTGGACGCCTATGAGCCGATACTCGGCGAGGTGGATACCGAGGAAGGCCCGCTGCTCTCGGCGGCCGGCTGGTGCGAAGGCTTCAGCCGGGGCATCGACATGCGCGCGCAGGTCTGGGAAAACCGGCTGGCGGAAGACCCGACCCTGATGCAGCTGCTCGGCCCGATCATGGCCCTCGCGGTGGACGAAGGCGTGCTCCAGGCCGACGCCGAATTCGAAAAGCTCACCGACGAGGAATACGACGAGTGCCTGGGCCAGCTGCCCGAGGTGCTCAACGCCGTCGGCGACTACTGGCGCGAAAGCCCACCGACCGAAGCGGAGCTCCAGGCCCTTACCCGCCCTCGCGAAGAGGGCGAGGAAGGCCCGCCGAGGCACCGCGCGGGCCATTGGGTGCACTGACCTTATCGCCGGAACGCATCGTTCATCGTTCGCGTCTTGGCCGGCGTCCTGTCAGGAGCCATCCTTGTTCCAACCAAGGAGCCTGCCATGACCACTCAACGCCACATCACCCGCCGCGTCCGCGGCATGGATACCGCCGACGGCGCGGGCGTGAAGCTCAAGCGCGTGATCGGACAGCCGGCGCTCGACATGCTGGACCCGTTCCTGCTGCTCGACGAGTTCCGCTCCGACCAGGCCGACGATTACATCGAAGGCTTTCCCGAGCATCCGCACCGTGGCTTCGAAACAGTGACCTACATGCTCGCCGGCCGCATGCGCCATGGCGACAACCACGGAAACCGCGGCGACCTCGGCCCGGGCAGCGTGCAGTGGATGACCGCCGGCCGCGGCATCCTGCATTCGGAGATGCCGCAGCAGGAAGAAGGCCTCATGTGGGGTTTCCAGCTGTGGGTGAACCTGCCCGCCGCGGACAAGATGGTGGAACCGCGTTACCAGGACATCCCGCCCGCGGCGATTCCCGTGGTCCATCCTGCGGAAGGCGTTACCGTCCGCGTGGTTGCCGGCGATATCGCGGGAGCGACCGGCCCGGTCAGCGGCATCAGCACCGAACCCGTCTACCTCGATATCGGCCTGGACGCGGGCGCACGCTTCGAGCTCGACCTGCCCGAGGGGCACAGCGCCTTCGCGTACGTGTTCGACGGCGAGTCGGCGACGGTGGCAGGCGAGCCGCTGGCGCGCAGCGAACTGGCCGTCCTGTCGAAGGGCGACATGGTGAGCTTCGCGGCCGAACGTCCCGCCCGCGTCCTGTTCGTCGCCGGGCGACCGCTGGCCGAGCCCGTGGCACGCTATGGCCCGTTCGTCATGAACACGCAAGCGCAGATCCACGAGGCCATCGCGGACTTCCGCGCCGGCAAGTTCTGAGTCGGCCAAGGCGCCCGGTTGTTGTCAGACCCGACCCGGGCGCCTTACCCTGACCGGCATGTCCCGACAAAAACATGCCTTCCTCTTCGACCTCGACGGCACGCTGGTCGACAGCGTCTACCAGCACGTCCTCGCATGGAAAGAATCGCTCGACATGGAGGGCATCGACCTTTCCGTGTGGCGCATCCATCGCAAGATCGGCATGAGCGGTGGCCTGTTCACCGACATCCTCCTGCGCGAGACCGGTACCGAGATCACGCCCGACCGCATTGACCGCCTGCGCCGCAACCATGCGGCGGCCTACGGCCGGCTTGCCGAGGCAGGGGCCGTCCGGCCGTTGCCGGGCGCGGTCGAACTGCTCGCCTGGCTGACGGACGCCAAGATCCCCTGGGCCATCGCCACGTCCGGACGGATGGAAACGGCGTCGCATAACATCGCCGCCCTCGGCGTGGACCCGGCGAAAGTGCCGGTGGTGACGCGCGACCAGGTCCGTCATGCCAAGCCCGACCCCGACCTCTTCGTCACCGCAGCCGAGCGCCTGGGCACGGATATCCGCGATGCCATGGTGATCGGCGACGCCATCTGGGATATGCTCGCCGCCCAGCGCGCCCGGGCACTCGGCATCGGCCTGCTCTCAGGGGGATACGGGGAGAACGAGCTGGAGCGCGCCGGCGCGTATCGGGTCTTCGAAGACCCCGCTGACATGCTCCGCCACATCGACGAGATCGCGGCGCGAAGCTGAACGGATTCAAGAAGTTCCCTGGGGCGTTTAGGCGGGGGACGGGAAGGGGTTCGTAGGATTGCCCTGTAAGCAAAGGACTTGATCGACCATGCGCTTCTTCCTCACCGTGGTTCCGCTGACGGCTGCGTTCATCATCGCGGCCTGCTCGCATTCCGAGCCCACCGCCCCCTCCGCCACCCCGGCGGCGGCGTCAACGGCCGCCTCGCCGGCCCCCGGCAAGACGGCACCGGCCAACCCGACACTCGGGTCGCCCGAGTGGTATGCCTGGGTGGACAAGACCCTGGCCGTGAGCGACGACGGGCACGGCCCCAAGGCCGGCACAGCGGAGTGGGACCAGGCCGTGAACCGAAAGCTGGGCCAGGAAGCCCCACAAAGCCAGCCCGGCTCCGCTGAATGGCAGCAGGCGGTCGATGCCCTGCTCCGCACCCGCGTGGCGACGCACTGAGCCCGCTTCGCGGGTTACAGCTTCACGCGCAAGTGCGTGTCACCCGTCGGCAGTTTCGCTTCACCCGATGGAAGCGAGAGAACGATCCCACCCGGCGCGGCCACCGGCTGTGTGACTGTCAGCTCGGCCATGCCGTCCTTCGCCCTCAACGTGTACCCGAACCGCCCATAAGGCGTGCGCAGGTCGCGGATCGCGATGCCCTCGCCTTCCAGCCATGACGGCTGCACGCCGGCCGCGACCACCAATGCGCGGTCGGCGTCTCGGTCGTACGCGAAGATGTCGAGCGCCGAACGAACGTAATCCGACGCGATCCACGCATGCGGCATGTCGCCGACGAACCGCGGTTCTCGCGGGTCGCGGCCGACGACCTCGGCCCACTGGTTCCATGCCGCCGGGCGGCGGTCGGCGAAGAAGAACGTGAGCAGGCCGTCGAGCCGGTCACGCCAGCCGAGCCGAATGAGACTCGCCACCGTGCGGATCTCGTACGGCGTGTAGTCCTTCCAGGCCGTCTTCCCGTCGCGCCGCGCGACGAAACCCTCCCAGTACTTCTCGAAGGTGCGGTCGAGCAGGTCCTTCGGCAGGCGCGACTGTTCTCCTCCCGGCGACAACGCGATCGTCGTCGACGTCGCATCGAAGTCGCCGAGTTCCGCCGAGCCCGGAATGAAGTCGATGCCCTTGGCTTTCACGGCCGCCGCGATCGATGCATGCACGTCCGCCCGGAACTGGTCGCGCGACGCGGTGTAGCGCGCGGCGTCGTTCTTTCCGAGGACCTTGGCCAGTTCCACCGCGTCGTCGTAGCCCTTCAACGCCCAGAAATCGTCCCAGTACGAATGCATCGGCTTGGCCGAATACCCCTCGTGACTGATCGATGCCGGCATCAGGCCATAGAGCGCGCGGTCGGTTCCGTCGAGCCGCGAGGGCTGGCGCTCGCTGGCGCGAAGCCGATCCATATAGGCCACCGCCTTGCGCACATGGGGGTACAGCGTCTCCACCACCGCGCGGTCGTGCGTGTAGCGCCACAGTTCGGCGACGCTGAAAACCAACTCGCCGTGGCTGTCGTTTTCTGGCACGGGATCGGAGCCGCGCGCATCGACGCAGCAGGGAACCTTGCCGTTCGAAAACTGGTGAGGCGCATACCAGCGGATGAAGTCGCGAGCGACATCCTCGTGACCCGTGCGCAGCAGGCCCTCCAGCATCATGGCGCCGTCGCGCACCCACGTACGCGAATACGAGCGCGTGCCGGGTTGCAACGCCGGGCCGTCGCGGGAGATGAGGATCTGCGCGATGCCGCTCTTCATCGTGTCCACGATGGGTTGGCCGGTGGGTGGTACCTCGATCCTCACGCGGTCCAGCTTGTCCCGCCAGAGGGCGGCGACGGCATCGGCATGCGTCGCGAGCCAACGGCCGGGGTCGATGTGGTCAACCGCCAGGTGCGCCGTTGGATCGACTGGCACCACGACGCCGAGATCGACGTGCCCGTGCGCCGGCACATGCACGTCGTAAAGCAGCGCGCCCTGCGCGAAACCTTCGTCGTCGTGGAGCGCCTTCGCCGTGGGACGTTCCCCAGAGTCGAGTCGCTCACTCAGCGTCTTCGGCTGGTTCCCGCTGGCCACGAAACGCGTGGTCGCCTGCAGCGGAACCACCTTGCGCGTCCCGTTGACGGTAAGCGCGCGGCCATCCCATGCCAGGTCGTCGATGCGGCTCGTACCGCCCGGCGCGTTGAGGAACTGCGTGGGGGGATTCACCTGGAAAGGTCGCGCCGCCAGCGCGAGCGTCACGTCGCGCGCGGCGTCGCCGGCATTCGCAACCCGGTAGCCGATTACGAGCTGTGATCGACCGGCGTCGCCTTGCGCGAACGCCGTCGTCGTCAGCGCCAGCGCGCCGGCCTGCCAGCGCACAGACGGCAGCGGCAGATAGCCATCGCGCAATGACTGGGTCGTCTTCACGTCAGCCCAGGTGACGAGTTTGCCGCCGTCGATGAGGAACGGTTCGATCGAAAAACCGCCGCGCGTGATCTCGACGGCCCCGTCTTCCGACATCAAGGCCGAATCACGGCTGCCGCCATCGACGCCGACGATCGTCCAGTACGACTGTTCGCCAGAGAACCCGCGCGGATAGAGGCCGCGACGAACCTGCTTCGCACGGGATTCGAAGACGGCGTTCGGCGTAGGCGGCGGCGGGGGCACCGCCTCGGGTTCCTGCGCGACAAGCCGCAGGTTGTCGAAGCACACCTCACCCTTGTTCTGCGGCGGTGGAAAGCGCGCTGGCGCTTCCTTGTAGATCACGAACTCGATCTCGCGCGTGTGGCGCAAGGTTCGATCCTTGATGGGCCCCCAGGCAAACTCGACCTGCCGGCTCGTCGCCTCAATCGTCCGCCATGTATCCGACGGCTCGAAAGCTGGCTTCGTGTACCACCACACGTTGTCGCCACTGTCGTCGATGAACTTGAGCTGCAAGGTGTTCGGCGGCATCGTGCCGCGCACGTCGAAGCTGATGGCGAAGCCACCGGGGAAGTCCACCGGTAGGGTCTTGCGGATCGACGCCGCGCCGGACACGCCGTTGAAGTCGTAGGCGAGGCAGATGGCCTGCCCCGTCTTTCCAGGCACCACGCGAAGCTGCGCGGAGACGTCGTCCGTGTGGGTCGCCTGCCAGCCGGTGGCCTTGTCGAAGCTGTCGAGGACCCCGGCTCGTGCGCCGGGCGACACGAGGCATGCCATGAAACAGAGTCCGCAGAGGGACATGTTCCTAAGAGGGCTCTTCATCGTGCTTAACCCTTGACGCTGCCCAGCAGCAAGCCTTCGAGGTAATAGCGCTGCAAGGCGAGGAACAACACCAGGACCGGCAGGATCGTGACGACCGAACCGGCCATCATCAATTCGCTGTCCTGCACGTGCTCGCGCGATAACGAGGCGAGCGCGATGGGCAAGGTGTAGTGCTCCTGCCCGGTCAGAGCGATCAACGGCCACATGAAGTCGTTCCACGCGGCCAGGAAGGTGAAGATGGCGAGCGTCACCATGATGGGCTTCAGCAAGGGCATCACGATGGTGGCGAAGATGCGGAACTCCCCGGCGCCGTCGATACGGGCCGCTTCCATCAGGTCATCCGGGATGCCGCTGGCGTATTGGCGTACGAGGAAGATACCGAAGATCGTGGCCAGCGCCGGCACGATCACCGCACCATACGTATTCACCAGCCCCATGTACTTCAACAGCAGGAACAGCGGCAGCATCGCCACTTGCGCGGGGATCACCAGCGCACCGAGCAATACCTGGAAGATGCGCTGCCGACCCTTGAACTCGAGCTTCGCGAAGGCGTAGCCGGCCATGAGGTTGAACGCGAGCGAGACCAGCGTGATCGACGTCGAGATCAGCAGGCTGTTGAACAGGTAGCGACCCATGCCGGCGTTCATGAACAGCTGCCGGTAGTTGTCCAGCGTGGCATGGCTCGGGAGCACCGGCGGCGGCAGCGAACTGGCCTGTCCCTGGGGCATGAAAGAGACCGACACCATGTAGAGCAGCGGCGCGATCGCAATGGCCGCGCCACCGATGAGCAGGCCATTGATGAGGGCCTTGGCGGTGCGCGGGCTCATGCCGGTGCTCCCTGCTTCGACAAGCGAAGCATCGATGCGGTCACCACGAACATGATGACGAAGAGGATGAACGCCACGGCCGAGGCCGATCCGAGGTTCCACCACTTGAAGCCTTCTTCATACATCAGGTACAGCACGGACGTCGTGCTTTGCAGCGGTCCGCCCTCCGTCATCACGTACGGCTCCGCGAAGAGTTGGAAGTAGCCGGACACCGTGAGGATGCTGACCATCACCATCGTCGGCTTCAGCATCGGCAGCGTGATATGGCGGAACTGCGCGACCGCCGACGCGCCGTCGATGCGCGCGGCTTCGTAGAGGTCGCCCGGGATGGCCTGGAGCCCGGCCATGAAGATGATCATGTTGTAGCCGAAGTTCTTCCATACGGCGAAGAGGATGATCGTCGGCATCGCCCAGTGCGGATCGCCCAGCCAGTCCACCGTCGGGATGCCCACCGCGTCGAAGACGTAGTTCACCAGGCCGTACTTGGTATTGAAGAGGTAGCGCCAGATCACGGCCACCGCCACGACGGTCGTCACCACCGGTGCGAAGAGGGCCGTGCGGAAGAACGCCTTGAAGCGCGCCAGCGGCGAGTTGAGCAGCATCGCGGCGCCTAGCGAGGCGATCATGGACAGAGGTACGCCGACCACGACGAAGTACACGGTGTGGCCCAGTGCCGACCAGAACAGCGGCCGTTGCAGCAGCGCCCAATAGTTCTGTAAGGCGACGAAGCGCAGGTTACGGATATCGGCTAGCGCATACAGGTCGTAGTCAGTGAGCGAAAGCACCAGCGCCGCCGCCACGGGTAGGAGGAAAAACAAACCGAGGACGATCAGCGCGGGGGTGATGAACCACCAGGCGGCACGGGATGTGTTCATGGCGAAGCCTTGTGGCCGTGGTCGAGCATCCAGCGGCGCTTCTCGAGGAGACGATCCGCGCGCCGATCCATCTCCGCCGCGGCCTGGTCGATGGTGAGGTCGCCATGGGCGGCCTGCGCCGCCACCAGCTGCATCTCCGTGACGATCCGTTCCCACTCGGCCACCGGGGGCGTCGGCTTCACGCGTTCCAGTTGGTCCCGAAAGGCGACGGCCTTGTCGTCGCCGCTCAACGCAGGCGACAGCCATGACGATCGGCGCGGCGGCATGTCGCCGAGGATCCGGTAGAAGCGGTCCTGGATTTTGGGTCGCGACAGGAACTCCACGAGCGCCCACGCATCGTCTTTATGCTTTGAGCTGCGATAGATCACGAGGCTGGAGCCGCCGGCGTTCGATGCGCCTGGACCGTTGGGGCCCGGTAGCGGCGTGGTGCCCCAGTCGTTCTGCTGTTCCGGTGGCAGGCGCTTGCGGAACTCGCCGATGTTCCAGGGGCCGGAGAGATAGAACGTGAAGAAGCCCTGGCCGAAGGCCGCCCATGGATTGCCGATGCCGACGTTGGTCATAATCGGTGCCTGGCGGTCCTTGAAGATGGACACGTAGAACGCCAGCGCTTTCTTGAATCCCGCGCTGCGGAAGTTGCCGTAGCGGCCATCGTCACGCAGCAGCGGGTCGTCCTGTTGCAGCGCGAGCGCCAGGAGTTGTTCGAATTCGTTGGTCGGTAGCAGCGCGCCATAGGTCTTGCCGGGCGGTTGCGACAGCTTCGCCATCATCGCCTGCCATTCCGCCCAGTCGCGCGGCGGATGGTCGTAGCCGACCTTCGCCAGAAGGTCCTTCCGGTAGAACAACAGGCGCGTGTCCACGTACCACGGCACGCCATAGAGCGTGCCGTCGATGACGTTGGTGGACCAGATGGCGGGGAAGTAATCGGACCGGTCGACCACCTTCGACGCGGCCACGCGCGCATCGAGCGGCTCGAGCGCGCCGAGCGCGACCATCTCCGGTATCCACGTATTCCCGAGCTGCGTGATGTCCGGCGTCGAGTCGCCGGCGTAAGCCGTGAGCAGCTTCTGGTGCGCCGCGGTCAGGGGCAGCTGCTGCACGGCGACGTGCAGGCCCGGGTGCTCGCGCTCGAAATCCGGCAGCAACTGCGCCACCGCCTCGCCTTCCCGTCCGATGGTCCAGAACTGCAGCGTGCGCGTGCCCTCTTCCGGCTTCCCGCAACTGGCCAGCCCCGCGCAGGCGACCAGCGCGAGTGCCGTCAGCAGGCCGCGGGCGCCACGCTTCACCACAGGCTGGTTGCCGTGTCGGCATCGAGCCAGCCGCCGGTGAAGCCGGCGCGCTCGAGGCCCTTGCGGATGTACGGGTTCTTCTTCATCACGTTCCAGACGAACTCGCTGCGGTAGTTCTCGATCATCAGCACGATCGGACCCTGGTCGATGCCGAGGTGGACGGTGTCGGCCCAGCCAAAGCCTGGTACGAGACGTCCCGTACGCAGCTCGGTGCGCGTGTCGAAGCTCTGGTTGAAGGCGTCGACGAAGCCGTACTTCGTATAGATGGTCTGGCCGTACTTCTTCTTCATTTCCTCCAGCGCCGGGATGACGATCTCCGGCGCGAAGGCGATGGACCCGCCGGCGGCCATTGGCACGATGGTGCCGTCGTCGGAGATGTAGTCGCGGCCCGCGCCGCGCGCGGTATAGCCGTAGAACGTGCGTTCCTTGTCGCCCTGCTTGACGATCAGGCCGCCCGGACCGTTGCTGGCGCTGAGGCCCCAGATGTTCTTGCCATAGCCCTTCCAACCGCCAGGATTGGCGATGGCATAGGCCTGCTGCGAGTACGTGGCGCGGCGGCTGTTCTCGAAATAGTCGAGGCCGTGCGATCGGTTCCAGTCGTCGCGGATGCCGCGAAAATCGACCCAGGTATGAGTGAACTGATGGCCGAACAGCGGCGCGAAGTTGAGGAAGGTCTGGCCGTGGAACTCGCCCCAGGTCTTCTCGTACGTCTTCGTCCAGGCCGGCCAGGCGTCGTCCTCCACGGCGTGCGTGGGAGAGCCGAGCGCGAGGATGTAAACCAGCATGCCTTCGTTGTAGCCGGCCCAGTCGTGCGGGATGAACTTCCCGCCGGGGGTCCAGCCCATGCTGATGAGCGGCTTGTGGTTCTGAGCCCAGGCCCAGTCCACGCGGCGATAGATGTCGTCGGCGAGTTGGCGGATCTCCTGTTCCTTCGCATCGTCGCGGTCGTAATAGCTCTGCGCGAACAGCACGCCGCCAAGAAGCAGCGTCGTGTCGACCGTGGAGAGCTCCACCCAGCGGTCGTGGCGCTTGCCGGTTTCCATGTTGAGGAAGTGGTAGAAGAAGCCCCGGTAGCCGGTGGCGTCGTCCTCGGACTCGTTCTGCGGCGCGTCGTGGAAGAAGCGCAACGTGGCGAGTGTTCGCTCGACCGCTTGGTCGCGCGTGATGAAGCCGCGTTCCACACCCACACCGTACGCCGTGAGACCAAAGCCCACCGAGGCGATCGACGCGAAGGAGTTCGTCGGGTAGTGGTCGGGCACGAGGCCGTTGGACGGATTGCCGCTGTCCCAGAACCACTGGAAGGTGCGCTTCTCGAGGTCCGCGATCATCGGGGATACCGGATGGATGTCGCGGATCCGCGCAGCGCTCGTCGGCTTCGGCTTCGGGGCGTCCTTCTGTGCCATCGCCACGGGCGCGGCGCAGGCGAAGAGGAGGCCGAGGGCGAGGGAGAGGCGCTTGATCGTCTTGGCGTGCATGGAGCGAAATCCTGTGTGCGTAAACGTTTACGTCGCGAGGCCGGATAAAGGCCCCGGAGGGCCTTGGTCTGACCTGGAACCATACGTACCCGGTCCCCTCGTGGCAATTGCCATGGCCATCAGGCAGCCACCGCCGCGGCCCGGCATTCGCGATCGATGAATTGCTGGTGCGTGGGCATCAGATCGACGTTCCGCGAAACGACGTCGCGCACGCTGGCGAGGAACTTTGGCAGGTCCACGCCGGGCATCTGGTCGACCAGCGGGTCATAGCCGTTCGGAATAATGCCCTGGCCGATCATCACCTGGACCCAGCTCACGACGCCGAACATCTCATCGGCATCGCGGAAGAAGCGGCCGCTGTGGCGGAAGAGATCGATCGTCGCCTGCAGCGAATCCGGAATCGACATCGTCCTGCAATCGTTCCAAAACGGCGAATCGTCGCGCGTGGTGGCTTTGTAGTGCAGGACGAGGAAGTCGCGGATGCGCTCGGCTTCGAAACGCGTCTGCGCGTTGTAGCGATCCGCGAGCACCGGATCCATGCGGCCATCCGAAGGGAACAGCTGCAGCAGGCGAGAGATGCCCATCTGGATCATGTGGATGCTGGTCGACTCCAGCGGCTCCATGAAGCCGCTGGCGAGGCCGAGCGCCACCACGTTCTTGTTCCAGGCCTTCTTGCGCACACCCGTGACGAAGCGCAGCGGGCGCGGGTCGGCCAGCGCCTTGCCGTCGAGGTTCGCCAGCAAGGTCGACGCGGCCTCGTCGTCGCCGATGTGGCTGCTCGAATAGACGTAGCCGTTGCCGGTGCGGTGCTGGAGCGGGATGCGCCACTGCCAGCCGGACTCGCGCGCCGTGGAGCGCGTATACGGTGTCGGCACGTCCACCCTCTCGCAAGGCACGGCGAGCGCGCGATCGCACGGGAGCCAATGGTTCCACGTCTCATAACCGGTCTGCAGGGCGCCCTCGATGAGCAGCCCGCGGAAGCCGGAGCAATCGATGAAGAGGTCGCCTTCCACGCGTTCGCCGTCGGCGAGCACGACGGCGGCCACGTGCCCGGACTCCGGATCGAGTTCGACGTGCTGTACTTTGCCTTCGGTGCGGCGTACACCGCGTGCCTCGCCGTACGCACGAAGAAAGCGGGCGTAGAGCGCGGCGTCGAAATGGTAGGCGTAGCCGATGCCACCGAGCGGATTGCCGGCCGGTACGTCGACTGGCGCGGGCATGAACTTGCCACGCACGGCCGCCACCGTGTTGACGGAATAATCGAGCAGGTCGCCGGCGTAACCCGCCAGGTGTCCCTTGAGCCAGTATTGGTGGAACGGCGTCAGGCCCACGTCGTGGCCCATCACTCCGAATCCGTGGATATAGGTAGTGTCCAGCTTGCCCCAGTCGCGGAACTGGATGCCGAGCTTGAACGTGCCCTGGGTACGGGCGACGAACTCGGCCTCGTTCAAGCCGAGGAGGTTGTTGAACAACTTGATGTGCGGGACGGTCGCTTCACCCACGCCGACGATGCCGATCTCGTCCGATTCGACCAGCCGAACGGTGACCTGTCGGCCGAGGACTCGCGCCAGGGCGGAGGCTGCCATCCAGCCTGCGGTGCCGCCACCGACGACGACGATGTGGGTGATGCCGTAGGTCATGGCGGTCGCGCGCGAATGGAGAAGAAATGCGCCCGCGGGGAGACTCGCGGGCGCCAATGACGGCGCAACCGGTCATGCGAGCCGGTTGCGCCGGTGAAGCGCTTAGAACTTGAAGCCAGCCGTGAAGCGCGCGGTGCGCGGCACGAACTGGATGTTGCCCGTCTTGTTGAAAGCGACCGGACGGCTGTCGTTGCTGGGAATGCCGCCCTCACCAAAGTTGGTGTTGTAGTCGACGAAGTTCTTCCAGTTGAAGACGTTCAGGATGTCGAAGCGGATGTAGAACTTCGTCATGTCGCCTTCGCCGATCGGGAAGTCCTTCGTGGCCTGGATATCGATGTCGCGATAGCCCCAGATATTGCCGCCCACCAGGAACTTCGAGCCGGCCGGGACGTATGCCCGGGGAATATTGCTCGAGCCATCGGGGAAGACACCGCCGTAGCCGTAATTGCCATTCCAGGGCAGCGGCGTGGCGAGGGTCAGCTTCGCCGAGAAGCTGAAGCCCCACGGACCGTCGATCGACCCCGTCGCCACGAAGCGATGCTTGGACGCCGCGTTCGAGGTGATGAACGGGTAGTCGAAGATCGTCGGCTCGTCGAACGAGTAGTGTTCCTTGACGTCGCGGTTCTGCTTTGCGCGGGTGTAGGTGTAGGCGAAGTTGGCGCTCCAGCCCGACTCACGCGTGTACGGCTTATCGGCAGACAACAAGACCTGCGTCGTGCGAGTGCGGATGCCATTGTTGCCGATGATCATCGAGCCGAAGCCCGGGATGCCGTTGCCCCAGGGCTGCGAACCGGCCTGGAAGAAGTCGCCGTTCGGGAAGCGATTGCCCAGCGTGAACGCGAAGCCGTCATACGACAGCACGCGCGTGATCGTCGCGTCGGTGTTCCAGTCGCCGAGCTTGTTCGACATGCCGAGGCTGAACTGATCCGAATACGGAGCCTTCAGGTCGTTGTTGAGCATGTCGACTTCCTGGCCCTTGTTCGTGCCGGCGACGAGCGCCTGCAGGTTCTCGAGGCCATTCAGGTACGCCGGGTCCCAGTTCACGCAGTTCGTGTTCGGACCGACGGTGCAGGGGCGACCCGGAATGTTGAAGAAGATCTCCTGATACGGCAGTGCGGACTTCGTCTGCTCCAGCTGCAGGTAGTCATACAGGTTGCGGTCGTAGGAACGGCCGGCGCCACCGTGGATGACGTGAGCTTCGTCTGCGAACAGGTCGTACGAGAAGCCGAGACGCGGTGCCCACTGGTTCTGGGCATGACGGTTGTTACCGGTACCGATGTAGTCGCGGTAGTTGATGCCGCCCTTCGCGAGGGTCTGAGCGTAGGTCTGACCCGGGAACTGGCCTTGCGCGTTCTCGTCGAGCGAATTGAAACCATCGATCACGTTTTGCGGCGTGACGTAGTCCAGGTACGAAGGCGTCTTCTCCTTGTCCCAACGCACACCGAGGTTCAAGGTGAGGTGGTCGTTCACCGACCAGTCGTCCTGGATGTAGGCGCCGTACTGCTTGCTGTTCGTCTCCGATACCGGATTCAGGCCGGGCACCGGGTTCGAGAACTGCGCCTTGTACGGAAGCGGGTTCGTGCCATCCTCCTCGACGTTGTAGATGAACTGCGGATTGGTGTCCTGCGCGTCCTGCGCATGAAGTGTCACTTCCTTGTACTTGTAACCCATCTTGACGACGTGGTTACCGTGCCAAGTCAGGTCGTTGAAGGTGAAGTCGTCGGAGATCATCGGGCCTTCCTGGCCCTTGATCTGGGTCGCCAGCGGAGAGGCGGCGCCGATGCCGATGATGGGCGCGTCGCTCGCAGGACGCCAGGTGTAGTTGTAGCCGTTCCCATAGTTGATCGGGAGCGGATCGTTCGACGAGTTCTCGTAAGAAGCCTTGAGCTCGTTGAAATACCACTCCCCGCTGTGCTGCCAGCGGAACGTGGCGCGGGTATCGTGGTTCTCCGTCACGATCGACTGCGAGTACGACTGGCCAGCGCCGATGTTGTCGGCCTGCGTCTCACGGCGCACCTGGGTGCTGATCTCGATACGGTCGCGATCCGAGAATTCCCAGTCGATCTTGCCGAAGTACAGCTTCTCGTCGAACGGCAGGTTGGCCGGACCGAGTTCCGCCTGTGCAGCGGCCGGGAGAAGGCCGATGGCCCTGGCGGGCACGTCCGATCCTGGCGTGACGGTGATCGGCGTGTCGAACTTCTTCTGCTCGAAAGTCACGAAGAAGTGCATCTGGTCCTTGATGATCGGGCCGCCCAGAGCGAAGCCGTATTCCTTCTCGAACGAGCGTGCCTTGTCGGCGTCTTCCTCGGCCGCGGTGCGGCTGCGGTACTTGTCCGCGGTGTAGGTGTAGAACGTCTCGCCGTGGAACTCATTCGTGCCGGACTTGGTTTCGGCGGTGATTGCAGCCGACGACACCTGGTCGTACTCGGCCTTGTAATTCGACGTGATGACCTTGTATTCGCCGATGGCGAGCTGCGGGAACGGGTTGCCCTGGCTGTTGACCTGGCCGGAGACGCCACCTTCCTTCACGTAGCTCTTCTGGCCGACGCCGTCGATGAAGACATTGACGGAACTGTTGTTCTGCGCGCCGCCACGGAGCGAGGTATGGCCCTGGGCGTCCACGCTGAACACCATGCCGGGCACGGTATCGGCGAATTCGAGGAAGTTGCGCGAAACCTGCGGAATCGTCTGGATCTGGTGCAGGGAGATGGTCTTGGCGACCTCGGGCGTGCGCACTTCGGTCAGCGTGGTGGCACTAACGGTGACCCCTTCCATCGACGTGGCGGCGGTGGCGTCTGCAGGCGCAGCCCCGGCCGGCGCGGCCAGATTGAGCGTCGCCGTCGACGCGACGGTGAGGGTCACGTTCTGCTGCGTGCCCGGACCCGCGTCGACCTGGTACGTCGCCGGCGGCAGACCGTTGATCGTATAGGTTCCGTCGGCACCCGCCGTGGCCTTTCGGCTCAGGCCGGTCTGCGGATTGAACGCGGTCACCGTGGCGCCCGGCGCGGCCTTGCCGCGCAAGGTGGCAATGGCCGACTGCGCGAATGCCGAGGGCGACACCACGGCGGTGGCGACCGCCGCGGAGATCACGCTCGTTAGGATTTTCTTCTTCAACTGCATCGAGGCTTTCATTGTTCCCCTCTCCCGAAAGGTTCCGTGTGTGTTTTCTTATCCGGCCGAACGTGAAACACGGCGATCGACGTAGCGTCGTGACGCGGTGGTCGTACCACTCTTCTGCAAGCGTTCTTTCCCCGTGTATCGCGCCCGCCCCGCGTGAACGGAGCCGGCTTTGAAGCTGTTGTCCTGTGAAGACGCCGTCCTGAAGAATCCATCCAGGGCCCGGCAGGCCGCCTGTCGACGAGCGGTCAGGCTCGTCGTCGTACCGTGTCGTTGCCGCCGCAGGAGGCGCGGACGATGAGTTCGGTGCCGACGACGGCGCGCGGTTCGGGCGCGGCATCCTCGGGTGCCTCGATCATGCGAACGAGGCGTTCCAGTGCCGCTTCGCCCAATTCGGCGATGCGCACGCGGACGGTCGTGAGCGGTGGCGTGACATAGCGCGCCATGGGAATGTCGTCGAAGCCGACGACGGCGACGTCTTCCGGCGTGCGCTCCTTGGCTTCCGACAGCGCGGAAAGGCACCCGATCGCCATCATGTCGTTGGCGGCGAAGATCGCGTCGGGACGCGGGACCATCGCCAATGCCTGCTTGCCGGCGTGGTAGCCGGATTCTTCGGTGAAGTCGCCGGGAAGCACGACGGCGCGGTCGGCAAGTCCGGCGGCGGCCAGCGCTTCGCGGTACCCGCGACAGCGTTCCTGCACGTCGTGGTTCACCTCGGGACCGGCGATGAAGGCGATACGCTTGCGGCCGAGCCCAAGCAGGTGCTCGGTCATGAGCCGTGCGCCGCCGTAATCGTCGATATCCAGGGCGGTATGGCGATCAGAGCGCACGTGGCTGTTGATCAGCACGGTCGGCAACACGATCGGCAGGTTCTCGTCGAGGAAGGCCTCGTCCGCGTGCGGGGACATCACCAACAGGCCGTCCACGCGGCCCTGCATCGCGCGCAACGCGATGGCGGCCTCGGTGGCATCGCCATGCGAACTGGAGACGAGCATGTAGAGGCCATGGGCCCGGGCGGCGAGGTCGATGCCGCGGATCAATTCCGAGAAGAACGCGCCATGCAAATCCGGCAACAACGCGCCGATGGTCTGCGTCCGGCGAGTGATCAGGCTCCGCGCCGCATTGTGCGGCACGTAGCGCAGGCGAGCCGCCACTTCACGAATCCGCTTCTGCGTTTCCGCGGTGACTCCACCATGTCCATTCAGTGCGCGCGAGACAGAGGCCACCGATACGTTGGCCATTCTCGCGACGTCTTTGATCGTCACACTCACGTCGTTCTCGCCCTTGAGCCAACCCCTCCCGGGGCTCGACGGCGCGGAACGTAAACGTTTTCATACGAGCTTGTAAAGCCTTCGAAATCAACCGGTTGGTGCAACGCCGCAAGAAGTCGCGGTATCAGCAATACCAGTGCACCAGGTCAGCTAAAAACTACGCTCCGATCAATAGCCTGAGTGGTATTCGGCCGTTTGCGGCACTGCCGCAACAAACGCACACAAAACCTTCACTGACATAAATAGCTGTCAGGTATAGAAATACGTAACGCGCGTTACATCGGAGGGTCGCGCGACAGTCCTCAGGCCTCTTGCAGCTCCACCGCCTGCGTCGGAGGCGCGGGTCTCCGCGACGACCACACGCTGCACGGGTCTCCGTCCACTGCGCGGCGGCGGGTCGCGATGCCCAACCAGGCGAAGCCGAT
The DNA here is from genome assembly GCF_050273135.1 of Luteibacter sp. NPDC031894. NCBI lineage: Bacteria > Pseudomonadati > Pseudomonadota > Gammaproteobacteria > Lysobacterales > Rhodanobacteraceae > Luteibacter > Luteibacter sp. NPDC031894. The sequence goes on from NZ_JBNNMV010000002.1 coordinate 655,567, forward strand.
GCCCATGGCGATCGCGACGAGGTCGACGCCAAGCACGCCGAAGTCGCCCTCGCCCAGGGTGCGTGCCAGGCGTTCACGGTAAATGACGACATCGAGAACGCCCACGGCCACGCTCACCACGGCCGTTCCCCACAGTAGCTCGACCGCGGCTTTCGCGGGCCGACGCCAGAAGGTCCAGAGGATCGCCGCCGCAAACGCCGTGAAGCACACGGGTTGCACGATGGCCGTGGCTGAAGCGCCCCACAGCGGGAGGAGCAGGCTACCGAGGAAGGTCATCGAAATGGCGAAGCACGAGCCGATGCAAACGCCGACGGTGGCGGTGGCCATCGCGCGCACCTTCATCGGCTGGTCGGCCTGGCGGCGCTTGCGTCGCGATTCGATGTACAGCAGGTTGCCCGAATAGAACAGGAAGGCGCCGGCGAGTCCCAGCAAGAAGTACAGCCACCGGAGCGACAGGTTGCCGAACGATCCGAAGTGCAAGCCGAAGATCGCCGAATAGGTTGCGTGGTTGGCGTCGCGAACGCCCGCGAGCTGCATGTTCAGTACGCGCCCATCGACGGCGTCCAGTGCGACCGAACCGTATTCACCGAGCGTCTTCGTCGAGGTGCCGCGTACTTCCGCCGTCGCACCCTGCTGGCCGTAATGGACATAACGCATGTAGTCGGGCGAGAAATCCGCCGCACCGGCGGCGAGCGCAGCGTGGCGCGCACGCGCGCCGAGTTCGGCCGGCGAGAGCATCACGGCGACGCCGCCTTTGGCCTTCGTTTCCGGCAGCGAGCTCGTCATGCGATCGAAGGCCGGCATGAGCTTGCCGTCGAAGGCGACTGTGTTGAAAGCCATCAGCATCACCAGCGTGAGGCAAAGCAGCGCACCAGTGATCGCGAAGATGATGTGGAAGGGCAGGCTGAGGATGCCGATGACGTTGTGCGCGTCCTGCCACAGGCGCTTCAGGTTGCGGCCGGGCCGCAGGGCGAAGAGTTCACGCACCAGGTTAGGCAGGTGGATCAGCAGGCCGGTGAGCAATGCCAGGCCATAAATGACGCTGACGACGCCCATGAGGTAGATGCCGACGACCGGAATGCCGAGGTCGTAATGCAGCTCATAGATGAAATCCGCGAGGCCGTGCTCATGGTCTTCGGAATCGCGCGGTGTCGCTGCTCCCAAGGTCTGCGTCTTCCACGAACCGTCCTTCTCCATCCAGTACGCCGCCACCTCGTGCGAGGGATGGTCGGCCGGATACGTCACGCCGATCTGCGCGCGCGCCGCCGGGTGCCTGGCGACGATGTCGTCGAGCATCGCGCGCGCGCGATCCATCGTGTCCGCGCGGGCCATCGTCGCCTGCGGCAATGCCCAGGTGTCGATCTGCTCGTGGAACATCGTCAGTGCGCCGGCGTAGAAGGCGATGAACAGGGCGAAGCCGGCGAGCAGACCGGTCCAGGTGTGCACCGTGGTGAATGTGCGGAGGGTCGAGGCTTTCATTCGTCAGAGCCCGGGCAGCGTGTGCTTGGCGAGGAACAGCGCGGCGAAGGCGCCTACGTTCGCGACGGCGAGCCACGCCCATGCGCGGACGCCGCTGCGAAAGAGGAACGTGGCCGCCATGACGCTGATCCACAGCGGGAAGAACAGCATGAGCATCGGAATGGCCACCGACTCGCTGGAGGACGGCCACAGCCAGATCGCGAGCGATACCAGTGCCATCGACAGCGGCAGGCCGAGCAGGACACCGGCAAACGTCTTGGCGAGCATCAGCGCGGAGTCCGTTCGGAGGCGGGGCGGAAGAACCAGGTGATGTACGGCAGGACGACCCCGCCGAACATCAGCGCCGTGAGGGCCGCGAAGATCCCCGGCAGCGACGTTTCGCCGACGATCCAGGCGACGAACGCGCCGATCCCGAAAAGCCAACCGGCGACCTTGCCAGGCCGTCCGAGTGAACGACGCAACAGGCGCTGGTTGGGCGACGAGAGGTAGGCGAGGGCCATGGCGGCGATGGCCGCCACGCAGCCGAGGAAATCCATGGGCGAGACCGGGCGAATGACTGATTGATAATTATTATCATTTGCGGCGAGTCGGTCAAACGGTGGGGCCGCACTATCTGCTCAAGTTTTGACCAAGCCGTCCGTTAACTGAATGTGGGGCTTCGTAAAGCTAGCGTTAAAGGGCCCCGTTAAATTATGATTAACACCCGCCCGATCATCGCCCTGCAGCATTCTCGCTGCGCGGCGCGACAGGAAAAGCCGATAACTCGTTGATGTAGCAGCCATGTTGACCACCGCCCTCATCGCTACGACCTTCATAGCCTTCGCCATCGCGGCGATCTCGGTCCGGCGTATTCCCGAAGGGCAGGTCTATACGGTGCGGCGTCTCGGCCGCCGTCCCTCCCTCCTGACGGCTGGCACGCACGTGGTCCTTCCGATGATCGACCGGGTCGCGCACAAGATCGACCTCGGCGGCCAGGTGCTTCGGTTCGAAGGTGGCACTGTCTACTGGCAGGTGCTGGAGCCGGAAGTCGCCGACGAGGTGATCGACGAGGCGCCCGAGCTCATCCGCACCAACGTCGTTGCCGCCCTCCGCGACAACGGCACCGCCCACACCACCGACCGCCGCGCCGTCGGTACCCAGCTCAAGCACGCCGTGAACGGCTCGCTCCGCGCCCGCGGCATGCTCGTCACCCGCGTCGAACTCGACGCCGCGTGATTCCCGCGCTGGCGCCGTAGCGCCCGCGCTTCCATACTTTGCGACCCTCGCCTGAACCGGGTACGGCATGACCGCGCGCGAAGCCCTGCAAACCCAGTTGGAACGTGGCATCGCCACGCTCGGCGCGTCCTTGCCCGAGGACGCGGTCGAGCGCCTGCTCGATTACCGCGAACTGCTCGAGCGCTGGAACGCGGCCTATAACCTCACGGCGGTCCGCGACGGCAGTGAGATGGTGGGGCGTCACCTGCTCGATTCGCTGGCGATCCTTCCCTATGTGCACGGGCGATCGCTCGCCGACCTTGGCACGGGCCCGGGCCTGCCCGGCATCCCCCTCGCCATCGCCGAACCGGCGCGCGAGGTCCTCATGGTCGATTCGAACGGCAAGAAGGTCCGCTTCCTGCGCGAGGCCATTCGCTCGTTGAAGCTGGGCAATGCGAAGGCGTTGCAGAGCCGGGTCGAGGACGTCGAGGGCACGTTTGAATGCGTCACCGCCCGAGCCTTCGCGTCGCTGGCGGACATGCTCGGCTGGGGTGGTCACCTGCTCGCGCCCAACGGCGTCTGGCTTGCCATGAAGGGCAAGCATCCGGCCGAAGAGCTGGACGGGGTGCCCGAAGGCTTCCAGGTGGAGGCGATCCATGTGCTGACCGTGCCGGGCGTGGAAGGCGAGCGGCACCTCGTCGTCATTCGCCGAAGGTAGGCCGCGACGCAACCTCAACGGTTGATGTAACTCCGCTCGACTTTCACACCCGAGGAATCGAACAGGTAAGTGATGGCTCGCCCGCGGGTTCCGAGGGGTGACGGGATGAAGGTGATCGCGATATTTTCCCGTTCGTGTCCGAAAACGACCGAGAACGTTGCCGCTGCGAGCGAATTCTTCATATAAAGCCCGCGCGCGGCATCGAATGCTCGTATCTGTTCGGCACTCACATCGCAATTGATCGTATTGCACGATTCCACGTGTGGCGCGGTCACCGTACGGACGTCGCCTGGAATGGGCGGAAGCGCTTTTGTTGATTGAGCCAGGGCACCCGCAGAAGCAAAAAGCTGCAGTGCCGAGAAAAAGGCCGTCATCGACGATCTGCGCATGCTCTTCAGCCCCCCCTGAGGCATCCGTGTGGCCAGCCGCTGCGCGATCGCGGCAATGGCGCGGCCTATCGACCCGCGGGCGAATTACTGGCAAGTGCCCTGCAAACGACGAGCTACGGCGGGGAAGCCGCCCGTCGTCCAACGGTGCACCGTAAGAACAGCGTCGGCAAACTCCCTCGGCGCCTCCCAGGGGAAATTGTGTCCGCAATCCACGGTGCGGTGCTCATGCCGCGCGGCGAACATCGTCGCATGGTCGGCAGTGCCTCCCGGCTTGAGTGGGTCCTGCGTCCCATCGAGCGTCATGGCGGGAACCGTGATCGGCGGTTTCTTCGCGAGCCTTTCTTCCAAGTGAGCAAGTGCGGGGTCCCCCTCGGCAAGTCCGAAGTCGAAGCGATACGAGTGAATCACGACATCGACGAAGTCAGGATTGTCGAAGGAAGCGGCCGTCCGTTCGAACGTCGCCTCGTCGAATGGCCAACCCGGCGACCATTGCTTCCAAAGCATATGGCAGAGGTCCCGCCGGTGGAGAGAGAGGCACTCGCGGCCACGCTCGTGCTGGAACAAGTGTTGATACCAGACGGCGTCCAGGCTCGGGGGGTAGGCGTGCCTGAGCCGCTCTACATCGATGACGTCGTAGCCGGCGTACGAAACGAGTCCTGTGACACGCTCCGGCCAGAGCGCACTCGCCACGCATGAAGCCAACCCGCCCCAGTCATAGCCGGCGAGGAGGGCGTGCTCGATGCCGAGGGCATCCAGCAGTTCGATGATGTCGCGGCCCAGTGCCGCCTGCTGACCGCTACGTCGCGTTGCCGCCGAAAGGAAACGGGTCGGCCCAAAGCCGCGGAGGTAGGGCACGATCACCCGCGCCCCGGTGTCTGCCAGGATCGGAGCTACCTCGTCGTAGGCATGAACGTCGTAGGGAAAGCCGTGCGACAACACGACCGGCCAGCCGGTCCGCGGTCCGTGTTCGACATAAGCGATGTTCAAAGTAGGCGTGTTGGCCGAGTGCATATGAGTCCTCGTCAAGTCGTCTCCCAAAGGTCGCATCCTGCCGCGACGGGGGCACCTAGGGCCCGCCGGCCCGTGGATGCTACGCTACTACCCTTTCCGCGCACGGCAGCTACCGGTACCCCATGGCCCGCATCATCGCAGTCGCCAACCAGAAGGGCGGCGTCGGCAAGACCACCACCTCCGTGAACCTCGCCGCGGCCCTGGCCGCCGCGAAGCGCAAGGTGCTGCTCGTCGACTTCGATCCGCAGGGCAATGCCACGATGGCGTCCGGCGTGGACAAGCACGAGGCCAAGCCGAACGGCTGCGAGGTGCTGCTGGACGAGGCGCCCATCGCCGACGTGCTGGTCCGGACCGAGGCCGGTTTCGACCTCCTGCCGGGCAACGGCGACCTGACCGCCGCCGAGCTCAAGCTGATGGACGGCCTGGCCCGCGAGCAACGCCTGAAGGAACAGCTGGCGAAGGTCGCGGACCGCTACGACACGATCCTGATCGACTGCCCGCCCTCGCTGCACCTGCTCACCCTGAATGCGCTCACCGCCGCGGACGGCGTGCTGATTCCCGTGCAGTGCGAGTACTTCGCGCTGGAAGGTCTTTCGAGCCTGCTCGATACGATCGAGGCCGTGCGCCAGCGGCTGAACCCCCGTCTGGAGGTCGAAGGCCTCCTGCGCACCATGTACGACGTGCGCAACAACCTCGGCAACGAGGTCTCGGCCCAGCTCACCCAGCACTTCGGCGATAAGGTGCTGCGCTCGATCATCCCGCGCAACGTGCGGCTGGCCGAAGCGCCGAGCCACGGCCAGCCGATCCACCTCTACGACCGGGGCTCGCGCGGCGCCATCGCCTATATCGGGCTCGCCGGCGAGATGATCCGTCGCGAGCGCGCGCTGAACGGCGCGGAAGCCGCGGCCATGAGCGACGCCGACGAAGCCCCGACGACCCTTTAAGGAGCATCCGTAACCATGGCAGCAGCGAAAAAACGTGGACTCGGCCGTGGCCTCGACGCCCTGCTCGGCGGCGGCGCGGGTCCGACGGCCACGCCCTCCATCGTCGAGCAGGAGGGAGAGCTGCGCATGCTGCCGATCCAGCAGATCCAGGCGGGCAAGTACCAGCCGCGTCGGCACTGGAATGACGAGGCGTTGGACGAACTCGCCGCCTCGATCAAGGCCCAGGGCCTCATCCAGCCGGTGGTGGTCCGGGCGATCGGCAAGAACAGCTACGAATTGATCGCCGGTGAGCGCCGCTGGCGCGCCGCGCAGCGCGCCTCGATGAGCGAGATCCCGGCGCTGGTGAAGGACGTGCCCGAGCAGTCCGTGCTGGCCATGGCGCTGATCGAGAACATCCAACGCCAGGAACTCACGCCGCTGGAGGAAGCGCAGGCCCTGCAGCGCCTCATCGACGAGTTCGACCTGACCCACCAGCAGGCCGCCGACGCCGTCGGCCGGTCCCGCGCGGCGGTGTCGAACCTGCTCCGTCTCATGGAGCTCCCGTCCTCGATCAAGCAACTGCTCGACGAGGGCAAGCTCGAGATGGGTCACGCCCGCGCCCTGCTGACCCTCCCTTCCACGGTCGCCGAACCGCTGGCGTTGGAAGCCGCGCGCAACGGCTGGACCGTGCGCGAGCTCGAAGAGGCGGCGCGCAAGGCCCAGCTGGCGCCGAAGGGCAAGGCGAAGTCGGCCGCGGTCGACCCGAACATCGCCAACCTCGAGCGCGAACTGGCCGAGCGCTTCGCTACCCGCGTGGAGCTCGCCCATGGCCGCGGCGGCAAGGGCAAGCTGGTGATCCATTACCACAGCCTCGACGAGCTCGATGGCATCCTCACCAAGGTCCGTTGAGGGCACCTTGTAAGAGAACATCGATGGCGCCGGTCAAAGAGGGTGTGAATCCGAAGCAGCGCCAGTACGAAGCCATGGTGCGCGCCCTGTCGGCTGACCTTTACCGGTACGCCTTCTGGCTGTCGCGCTCCGAAACGGTCGCCCAGGACCTCGTCCAGGAGACGTTCCTGCGGGCGTGGAAGAACCTCGACGCCTTGCGCGACGTGGACGCCGCCAAGCCTTGGCTGATCACGATCCTTCGTCGCGAACACGCGCGACTCTACGAACGCAAGCGCCTGGACCTCGTGGAACTGGACGACAACGTGGCCGAGGACGGCGCGTTTGCCAGCCCCGAGCGCAGCGGCGACGCCGCGCAGGTGCGAGAAGCGATGCTCAAGCTGCCCGACAAATACCGCGACCCGCTGGCCATGCAGGTGTTGGGCGGTATGACCTGCGAGGAGATCGCCGAGAGCACCGGGCAGCAACCCGGTGCCGTCATGACCCAGTTGTTCCGTGCCCGCCAGCGCCTCAAGGCCCTGCTGGGCGGGCGCGCCGCGGCCGAGGGGGGCCGGAAATGAACTGCCTGGACTTCCGCCGCCGCATCGGCGCCGAACCGCGCTCACGCGATCCCGAGCTGCTCGGCCACCGCGATGCCTGCAAGGAGGGCTGTGCGGCCTTCTGGCAGCGCGCCCAGCGTTTCGAGGACGACCTCGAGGCGGCGCTTACCGTGCCCGTTCCCGAGGGCCTCGCGGACCGAATCCTGCTCGCCCACGCCACCGGCGAGCGCCGCCGCCAGGTGAGCAGGCGTCGTGCCTGGATGGCGATGGCCGCCTCCGTCCTGCTCGCGTTCGTCGGTGCAGGCCTGTTCTGGCGCCAGGCCGACCTCAGCTCATTGCCGGCCCTCGCGGTCGCGCACATGCCGGAGGAACTGGACTCGCTCAACCTCACGAAGCCGATGACCGACGCCCAGGTGGAAGCCGGCTTCGTCGGCCGTGCCTCGCGGCTCAAGGGCCCCGCGCCGGTCGGGGTTACCTACGTGCACGACTGCACGGTGGGACCGTACCCGGCGGTGCACCTGGTCACGCGGATGAACGATGAGCCCGTGGTCGCCCTCTACATGCCGGAAAAAATGATCGACAAGAGCACCGATTTCCATCGCGACGGCTGGGACGGCCGACAGGTGGCGCTCAGCGGCGGCACCCTGGTCGTCATGGCCCAGGGCGCCAGCCGCCAGACGATGGCGGCCGTGGAACGCGGCTGGCGCGCGGCGATCGAAGGACCGGCAGCCCCGAACGTCGGCCAGATCTGAGCGCCAGCGCCCCAGCAGGCTCCGCAGTGTCCCCGGCTGGCGGCATGGGCGATAATGCGGGCCCGAATCCTGCTGCCTCCGGAACCGCGATGACCGAACTCGCCGTGGTCGTGCCCGTCTTCAACGAGCGTGACAACATCCCGCCCCTCCTCGCCGAGATCGCCTCGGCCCTGCGTGGGCGGATCGACTTCGAGATCATCTACGTCGATGACGACAGCACCGACGACAGCGTCGCCGTCCTAACGGCGGCCCGCGCCCAGTACCCCGAACTGCGGATCATCCGGCACATCACGCGTAGCGGGCAGAGCACCGCCGTGTGGAACGGCGTCCGCGCCGCCCGGGCGCCCTGGATCGCGACGCTGGATGGCGACGGCCAGAACGATCCGGCCGACATCCCGAAGCTGCTCGACGCTCGCGCCGGGGCCGCGCCGGAGCTGAAGCTGTTCGCCGGTTGGCGCGTTACCCGCCGGGACAGCTTCAACAAGCGGATCTCGTCGAAGGTCGCCAACGCGGTGCGCTCGCGCATGCTCCGCGACGACACGCCGGACACCGGCTGCGGCCTCAAGCTGTTCGAACGCGAGACCTTCCTGCGCCTGCCCTACTTCGACCACATGCACCGCTACCTGCCCGCGTTGGTGAAGCGTGCGGGGTTCGCCAGCCAGAGCGTGCCCGTAGGCCATCGCCCGCGCACGGCCGGCACCTCGAAGTACGGCATGCTCGACCGCCTCTGGGTCGGCCTGGCTGACCTGCGCGGCGTGGCTTGGCTGATGCGCCGGGCGAAGGTGACGCGCACCGAGGAAGTCTGAGCCGCTGCGGCACCGGCAGCGAGCGGCAGGATCAGCGCGAAGTCGGCGCGCGCGGTCGCCACGCCTCCAGCGCCTTCGCCGTCCGCTCGCGGCCCAGTTCGATCAGCTCGCGCGCCCGGTAGAACTCGTACACCGTCGACACGTTGCGGGGGATCTCGATCAGCAGGTCCGGTGGGTAGGCGGCCAGGCGCAGGCGCGAGAGGTTGGCCTGCATGAGGTCCATGGACTGCGTCATCAGTTCGAATGCGCCGGGATCGCGGATCTTCTGCTCGCCCTGCGGCAGTACGCGGCCGATCAAGCGGCCGAGTTTGGCGGCATAGCCCTTGTCGGGCATGGCGGCGACGTCCTTCTCCGGCGGCCTCTGCATTTCCGCCGCACCGTCCACGCTCACCGCGATCACGTAGTCGGCCTCCTCGCGCATCAGCGGCAGGACGGGTAGCGGATTCAGCAGGGCGCCATCGACGAGTCGGCGGCCCTCGTGGGTATAGGGGCGGAACAAGGTGGGAATCGCGATCGAGGCACGGATGGCATCGAACAACGGCCCCCGCGTGAGCCACACCTCGCGCTCGCGGTCGAGGTCGGTGGCCACGGCGGTGTAAGCCAGACCGAGTTCTTCGATGTTCACCTCGCCGATCAATTCACGCAGCGCGGCCATGATCCGATCGCCCTTGATGAAGCCGCCGCCGGAAAAGCTCCAGTCGACGAGGCGCAGCACGTCGAACCGGGCCAGGGTCGATACCCAGTCGCGGTAGATGTCGAGCTTGCCCATGGCGTAGATGCCGCCGATGAGCGCGCCCATCGATGTGCCCGCCACGGCCACGACTTCGTAGCCATGTTCTTCCAGTGTCTCGATCGCGCCGATGTGCGCCAGGCCCTTGGCCGCGCCGGCGCCGAGGGCGAGCGCGACGCGCGGCTTGCGCGGGCCGCCGGTCACGGCCGGCAACGCGCTAGGGTCGGCGATGTCGAGGTCGCTCATGGAACGCTCTTCAGTGGTGGTTGCCGTTGGCCTGGTAACCCGAAAGAGCGAGCTGCAGCAGGATCTTCATTTCCTCGCGCAGCGGCAGCGGCGAGACGATCTCCGCATCGGGCCCGTACTTGAGCACGTCCATCAGCAATTCGCGCGAGTTCGAATACGGCACCTTCAATTCGTAGCGGCCGTCCGGCAGCCACTCGCCCTTCTGCTGCGAGTGCCAGTGCTCGTCGGCCACCCAGCGTGCCGCATGCGACGAGAAGCGGATGGTCGCCCACGCCTTTGGCTTGCCCGCGAAGATGCCGTAGCTGGAGGCGAGCAAGTCGTTGAGCTCGGCTTCCTCGACGTCTTTCGCCTTCGCATCCAGCGCCTGCGGGTCGGCGATGCGGTCCACGGCGAAGCTGCGCAGCGCTTCGCGGTCGTGGTCCCACACGTCGAGGTACCAGTTGTCGCGGTAGTGGGTCAGGCGCTGCGGCGACACCGTGCGCTTGGTATCCGAATTCGTGGTGCGCGCCCGGTAACGGAAGCTCACCTGGCGACGCTCGAGGACGGCGCCCGCAACGATGCGGAACACCTGCTGGTCCATTTTGCGCGCGCCCCAGGAGATGACCCGGATACGGTCGACCGGCAAGGCCTTGCCGCTGCCATGGTCGGAGAGGAGGCGCTCGATGCGTGCCTTGAATGGTGCGAGCGCGCCGGCCAGAACGCCGGGATCGGATCGGCCGATCAGCTCGTTGAGGGCCATCAGCGCGGCCAGCTCGTCGCTGGTCAGCCACAGGCCCGGCAGCTCGAAGCTGTCGCCTTCGCCGGCCTCGTAGCGGAACGAGGCCTGTTCGCCCGCCACGCTCTGCACCGGCGCGCCGAGCGCGTCGCGCAGGAAGGCGACGTCGCGGTAAAGCGTGGCCCGCGAGCATTCCAGTTCGTCCATCAGTCGGGACAGCGGCACCGGATAATGGGCGGACTTCAGCAGTCGGTGCAGGGTGAGAATGCGCTCGTAGCGGTCCATGGGTGTCGCCGGCAGATGGAGCTTTCGGTGAGTGTGTCCGCGCGGGCGTGACGCCCGTATCTACGGCGGAAGCATGGCGGTGGCAGGGCTACTCCGCAAGGGAGCGAGGCCGCCCGTTCCGTAGGAGTCGTGTCCGCCCGGGCCTTTCCGGTTTGCGCTGGGCGCCATAAGGCGCAAAAATGGCCCTTTGCGATTCGCCGAAGGCCTTCCCCCGACCATGGCGGAACCGAACGAGACTGCCTCCGTCGTGCCCGGCTCCAACGGTCGGATCGACAGGGGCGGTCCTGCCCGCAACCTGTTCTCCACCCCGCGCGTGGTCATCCAGACGGCCACGACGACCGGTTACGGCCTGTGGATGGTGCTCGGCACCGCCCTCGCGCTCGGCACGTATCCCGACGGCCGCGGTGAAGTCCTCGTCCCCTTGTCGATTGGGCTGGTCTTCGTCGCCTCAGGCCTGGTCGCCACCTGTCTTCGCCTGTCCTTCGCGCCGGACTGGCACGGCTGGAACCCGGTAAAGCGGATGATGCCGACGCTGGAAGGCATGATCGCCATGGTGAACTTCCTGCCGATGCTGGCCCTCGCCGGCCTGGCGCGCGGCGACAACGACTTCTGGGCCACGCGCGTGGCCGGCGCCGCGCTGATGCTGTGCAGCCTGACGACGCTGGTCCATACCGCTCGCGGCATGTCGAAGGGCCTCCCCCACGCGGTGGCCTCGGTGGCCAATACCTTGCCGCTGGGGCGGACGACCTGGGCGCTGTTCGCGGGCAGCCTCTGGTTCTGGCTCTGCGTCGCATTGCAGGCGGACGCGCCGGTCGAGCGTTTCAACCCGTGGCGGCTGGCCCTGCTCGCGGTGGCCCTGGCACTGGGCATCGTCGAAGGCATGCGCTGGCGCTCGCTTCGCCAACTGGCCGAAGACCATGGCGCCGCGGACCGCTTCGTAAGCGGGCGGGGGGCGGTTTCCCTGCTCGGCGGCCGGGTCGCCGCCGCGATGCTGTCGGTCGGCCTGCCCAGCCTGCTCCTGATTTCCCATCCCGCCGGCCCCGCCCATGCGTTGGCCGCCGGTCTGGCCGCGTTAAGCTGCGTTGTCGGTCAATGCCTCGAGCAGCGGCTCTACGGCCGTGCGTACGGTCGGCTCGTCGCGGGCGACGCATGACGGTTCCTTTTCCACATCCGGGTAGACGATGAAAAAACTCCTTATCGCCACGCTCGTCCTCGCCGCGCTGCCCTTCACGGCATCGGCCCAGGACGCCAACGCCAGTGCCAACCCCAATTCGGACCCCGCCCAGAACGGCGGGTGGACGGGTTCCGGCGAGTTCGGTTTCGCTTCGTCGCGCGGCAACTCGCGCTCCGAGAACGCCAACGCCAAGCTCGGCCTGAGCCAGGAAAACGAGGTCTGGAAGAACAACTTCTTCCTCAATGGCCTGCGCTCCAAGGGCGAGGTCTCGGTCGAGGACGGCGCGGGCAATACGGTCGACAAGTTCAGCACCACCGCGAACCGCTACGACACGGGCGCCTCGGTCGGCTACAAGTTCGACCCGCGCAGCTACATCGTGACGGCCGCGCGTTACGAGCATGACGATTTCGGCGCCAACCTCTGGCAGGGCATCGTCTCGGTCGGTTATGGCTATATCGCGCTGAAGAACGAGCGCGCCGAGCTGTCCTTCGAAATCGGTCCCGGTTTCAAGCGCTACCAGCCCGCGAGTTCGGAACGCGCCGCATTGAACCCGGACGGCACCCCGGTGTTCGACGCCTCCGGTAACGCCGTGAGCGAAACCTATAAACCCGACGCCGAGAGCGAAGTGGTCGGTCGTGGCCTGATCAACGCCAAGTACCGCCTGACCGACAACACCGCGCTTGAAGACACGCTGCTGGTGGAAGCGGGCTCCAAGAACCAGTACTACCAGAACGACATCGGCCTCTCGGTCAGCATGACGAAGAAGATGGCACTGAAGGTCGGCTACCAGATCCGCTACAACAGCGACACGCAGCCGGGCACGCAGAGCACCGATAAGCTGACGACGACAAACCTCGTCTACAACTTCTGAAGCATCGCCGACAGGGTCGGCTCCCACCAGGCAGGACAGGCCACCTCAGGCAGGCTTGCTCCGTGGGAGCCGATCCTTTCAGCCGATCCAGAGGTTGTCGGGTTCGAAAGCATGCTCGGTGGGAGCCGACCCCGTCGGCGATGCTCTCAGCGTTGCGGCTTCAGGAATTCCGCGGCGCCCTGTGCCAGTAGCATCTCGGCGACTTCGTGGCCCAGCGCCACGGGCGTATCGCCCCGGCTGTCTGCTTGCGCGCGCAGCAGTTCTCCCGAGGCCGCGTTGCCGACCATGCCGTGCAGGGTGAGGCCATACTCCGCCACCACGCACCACGCGCCGATCGCCACCGCGCAGCTGCCGCCGAGCTTCTCGTTCATGGCGCGCTCCGCTTCCACCGCGATGAGCGTCTCCGGATCGGTCAGCGCCTTCATGAGTTCGGCCACGCGTCCGTCGCCTTCGCGAGACTCGACCGCGATCGCGCCTTGTCCAGGTGCCGGCAGCCAGTCCGGGCTTGCGAGGCGGTGGCGGATACGCCCGCCCAAGCCGAGTCGATCCACGCCGGCGCAGGCGAGGATGATCGCCTCGTAGTGGCCTTCGTCGAGCTTGGCCAGCCGCGTATTTACGTTGCCACGCAGGTCGAGCAACTGCAGGTCCGGGCGCAGGGCGCGCAACTGTGCCTGCCGGCGCAGTGACGACGTGCCGACACGGGCGCCGTTTGGCAGCTCCGCCAGGGTGCCGTAGTCGTTGCTGATGAAGGCATCGGCGGCGTCGGCGCGCGGGAGGATGGCCGACAGCACGAACCCCGCCTCCAGCTCCGCCGGCACGTCCTTCAGCGAATGCACGGCGATGTCCGCGCGATCCTCGAGCATCGCGATCTCCAGTTCCTTCAGGAACAGGCCCTTGCCGCCGATCGTCGCGAGGGAGCGGTCGAGGATTTCGTCGCCCCGCGTGGACAGCGGTACCAGCTCGACGAGCAACCCAGGGTGGGCCTGGCGCAGCAGGGCGGCCACGTGTTCGGCCTGCCAGAGGGCCAGCGCGCTTTTGCGGGTGGCGATGCGGAGCGGTGCGGTCATTACTTTCCAGCCGGGACGGAACGAACGAAGAGAGTGATTGTCCCGCAAACCACCGGCGCGCGCAGCGCGCTTCCCACAACAAAACGGTCCACGAGGCTCAGGGGCCGGGTGCGCGCAACAGCTGGCGGACGGCCGGGAGGTTACGGCGGCTGACTTCCAGCGCCACATCGGTGCCGGACAGGCGCGCGAGCACACGGCCATCGGGCAGCGTCTTCAGGCCTTGCAGGCGCACCCGCGGGACCAGGCAATTGCGGTGCAGGCGGACCAGGCGGTCGCCGTGCGCGGCTTCCAGCTGGCGCAGCGATTCGTCGATCAGCCACATGCCGCCGGCATGGTGGACGGCGACGTACTTTTCGTCGGCGAGCAGGTAGAGCACCTCGTCCAGCGCCACGCGCACTTCATCCGAGCCGCTGCGCGCCCGCAGCCACGCGCCCCGTTCCGCGCGCGGCGAGGGCTGCCGCGCCGCCGCGCGGTCGAGTGCTTCGTCGAGCCGCTCGGCCCGTACCGGCTTGAGCAGGTAGTCCGTCGCGCCAAGATCGAACGCGCTGAGCGCGTGTTGCTCGTACGCGGTGCAGAACACCACCTGCGGTGGCGTGGGAAAGGCGGCCAGCCGGCGGGCCGCGGCGGTACCCGTCAGTCCGGGCATCTCCACGTCCAGGAGCACGAGGTCCGGTTTCAGTTGCACACAGGCGTCGAGCATGGCGTCGCCATCGGCGACTTCCCCCACCACCGTCACGTCCGGGCGCCGCGCGAGCAGACTGCGCAGGCGGACCCGTGCCAGCGGCTCGTCATCGGCGATCAGTACGCGCATGCACGGTCTCCGGAAGGAACACGGTCACGACGAAGCGACCCTCGCGTACTTGCGCGTCCACGCTGGCGCGCTCGCCGAAATGAAAACGCACCCGTTCGCGCACGTTGCGCAGCCCGTGACCATTTCCCGGCATGGCCGGTGTCTCGGCCACGGGATTGTCCACCACGACCTCCACGCCGCCACGCACGCGCCGGCCGCCGAGACGGATCGTGCCGCCCGCGCGCAGCGGCTGCACGCCGTGACGGATGGCATTTTCCACAAGCGGCTGCAGCAGCAGGCGCGGCAGCGGCATCTCGGCCGGCACGTCGATGTCGCGCTGCACGCGCAGGCGGTCGCCAAGGCGTAGCGCCTCGATCTCCAGGTAGCGGTCGACCAGCGCCCACTCTTCGCCCAACGTACCCAAGGCGGATTGGTCGCTGCCCAAGGCTGCCCTGAACAATTCGGCCAGGTTTTCCACCGTGCGTTCGGCGGCGTCCGGATCGACACGGATGAGGGCCGCCACCGCATTCATGCTGTTGAAAAGGAAATGCGGGCGGATGCGCGCCTGCAGCGCTGCCACCTGGGCCTGCGCGGCGGCGGCGACGCGCGCCTGCCACTGCGCGACGACGTAGAAATAGCGGAGCAAGCCCGCACCCAGCAATCCCGTGGCGAGCACGCAGTCACGCACGAAGCGATAGCGCGAGACGGGGCTGAGGCCCGCGCCCAAGTTATGGTCGATCCAGCCGAGCAGGCCCGCGCTGATGCCGACCGTCCCCACCAGCAGCAGCCAGACGGCGGCGTAAGGCAAGAGCCAGGGCAGCCGCTGCATCCACGGCCGCAGCTTGCAAAGGGCCACGGTGAGCAGGATCGAAAGCCAGCTGGTGAACAGCACAGCGATGCTGTAATCGCGCAGGTCGCCGTCATTGCCGGGCGCCAGCCACATCAGGGTGACCGTGAGCGCCCCGACCACCAGCAACGCGAACAGCACCGGCAAGCTGCAGAAATCGGGCAGCGGAGCGGACGGCGGTCGCGGATTGTCGCGAGACTCGGACATGAAGGAAGTATGCCCGATGGCGAGAGCCGCTATGGCTGCTCCTACACGGTGAAGCGCTCCGATAGCCACGCACGGATATCCTCGATCTCCGGCAGGCTCACCTGGTGACCCATCGGGTACGTATGCCAGTCGATGCGATGGCCGAGGGCCTCCAGTGCCTGGCGCGATTGCTCGCCCAGCGCCATCGGCACGATCGGATCGGCGCTACCGTGGCCCCAGAAGATCGGCGTGGCGTGGTTCGCGCCACTGCGCTCCGCCTCGATCGTCTCGTGCAACGGAAGGTAGGCGGACAGCACGAGGAGGCCCGCGAGCGCTTCGCGATGGCGTAGCCCCGCGGCCAAGGCCATCGCGCCGCCCTGGGAAAACCCTGCCAGCACGATCCGCGACGGCGGCACGCCACGCTCCGCCTCCCGCGCGATCAGCGCCTCCACCTCCTCGATGGATGCGCGGATACCCGCCGCGTCCTGCTTGTCGGCGATCGCGAGCCCCTTGATGTCATACCAGGCCCGCATCGGCATGCCGTTGTTCACCGTCACCGGCCGTACCGGCGCGTGGGGAAACACGAAGCGGATGCCGGGCCACGCGGGATCGACGAGTTCCGGAACGATCGGCGCGAAATCGTTGCCGTCCGCGCCGAGGCCATGCAGCCAGAGGACCGACCACGCCGGCGAGGGGCTGGTCTCGTGTTCGACGGTAGGCAGGGGCATCGCGGGAACTCCGGTTTTCGCAGGGGACGCATCGTATCAGGCGGGTAGACCCCGTGAGGCGCACGGTGCCTGAAACCTTTTCCCTGCCGTGGCGCACCCACGCCTGGAGCCGCTCGAACGCGGGATTCTCACAAAGCGCGAGGCCGCCCACGAATGCACACCGGTGAGCAGTACCACCAGTTTTTCCTCTCCTCGCGGCGCGACCTGGCGGTGCGCGATCGCTTCCAGCAGGCGGTGCTGGGACGGGTGGCGAAAGGTGCCGAACTGCTCGACTTCGGCGCGGGGACGGGCATCGATGCCAAGGCCTACGCCTCGAACAACCACCGTACCTATGTTTACGAGCCGTCGCCTTCCATGCGCGCTCACCTCGAAGTGTATTGCCGGGACGAGATCGCCAACGGCTCGGTGATCGGAATCGACGCGGATCTTCCGTGTCGTGTCGACGCGGTGGTCGCTAACTTCGCCGTGCTCAACCATATTGCCGACCACGCGCCGCTCTTTGCGCAACTTCACGCCGTGGTCAAACCGGGTGGGTTCGTCTTCGCCAGCCTGCTCAATCCCTACTTTCTCGGCGATGCGAAGTACGGCTGGTGGCGAAAGAACCTCCTGAACCTGTTCCGCCACGGCTCCTATTCGTTCGATACGGAGAGCGGCATCCACCGCTTCGCCCCGCGACTGCTGGCGCGCGCCGCCGCGCCGCATTTCCGCCTGGAGCGCTGGCTCCCGCGCAGGCTCGGCGTGTTGACCGATCCGTACCTGTTCATGCGCTTCAGGCGCGCCTGATCGTGTTGCGAGACGTGGTCAGGCGCATCGTGCGACCCATCCCTCAGTGGGCGACGGTGGCCGTCGAGCCCTCGGCGCAATTCGTGACCGCCGAACTGCACTGGAACGGCGGCCACGCGACCGTCACCCGCGACCACACGATCGCTTCCCTGAAGCCGCTGACGATCGCCACCAGCGTCGACGCCGGCGAGCGACCCTTGCTCCAATACAGCGATCGCCTTACGGGGCGCGTACTTGGCGTGTTGCGCCTCAGGAAGGAAGGGAGCATCGCCATCGGGGATGCGCCGATCCATCTGTATCAGGTGGAGACGGGTGAACACTACTGCCTCGGCTGGCCGCTTCGCGCGGTCACCGCGTGGCGGCAGAACCGGAGCATGCGCAAGCACCGATCGACCAATCACCTGAACATGGAACCCATCGCCGCGCAGCAGCTCATGATCACGTACCTGCCGCCGCGTCCGGTCGTCCTGGTGTCGGTGGAGACGGAAGGTCATCGCAACATCTTTCCGATGGACCTGATCGGGGCCCTGGAAAGCAGCGGACTGTTCTCGCTCGCCCTGCGCAGCAGCAACGTGTCGGAATCCACGATGCGCGAGATCCGCCGCGTTGCGCTGTCGCACCCGCCGGCATCGATGAAGCCGACGGTTTACCAGTTGGCCCGACACCACAAGGAGCCCATCAGGGCCTGGAATGAACTGGCCTTCCCGACCAGCCGGTCTCCCGCGTTCGATATCCCGATGGTTGCATCGGCCTTGCGCGTGCAGGAGCTGGCCATCGTCCACAGCCAGGTCATCGGCTCGCATACGTTCTTCGTCGGCCAACTCGTGTCGTCGGAAGATCGTGGCGAAGGTGCGCAGCTGCATCACACGGCGGGATTCCACCAGCACTACCGCAACACACACGGCATGCCGTTTCCGGAAGCCTAGCGAAACATGTGCGGCACGAAGCAACTCGTGTTTCGCGTGATCCTGTCGTCGTCTTCGCGAATGCCGATGCCCGCGGGCTCATCGCCGACGATCCACGAACCCACCAGGGCGTGTCGGCCGTCGTATACCGGTAACGGAGCAAGTGCCTGGTAAACATGGAACGGCTTGTCTTCACTCGACTCGCGCGCGCGCAGCACGATGATGCCATCGCCTTCGCGGCCCCAGTACGGCTTGGCTACCACGGGGCCCTCGATATCCGCACGCGCGCGGCTCGCGGGCAGCAGGTTCGGATGTCCCGGGAAGAATTCCCATAGCAGCGGCAAGATCGCCTTGTTCGAAAGCAGCATCTTCCAGGGCGGCTCCAGCCAGCGCGCCGCGCTTTGCGGGATGTGCGCGGCGAATGGCTCGCTCATCAGCCATTCCCATGGGTAGAGTTTGAACAATCGGTCGATCGGCCGGTCCGCAAGATCGATGAAGGCCTTGCCAGACCAACCGATCTCTTCGATATCCAGCGGCTGGACGTCGCATCCAGCCTGTACGCAGGTATCGAGCAGGTAGTCGGTGGTGGTGCCGTCTTCGGGGTTGTCGTAGCAGGCCGCGAAATGCACGCGTGGGCCGCCGCCGACCGTTCGCCAGCGTTCGATCAATTTCTCATGGATCGAATTGAACTGGTCGGCTTCGGGCGCCACATCTTCGAGCCAGTACCACTGCACCACCGAGGCTTCGAACAGCGAGGTTGGCGTATCGGCGTTGTATTCGGGGAGCTTCGGTGGCGATGCGCCATCGAACGACAGATCCATGCGTCCGTAGAGCGACGGATCGCGATCGAACCAGCTGCGCTCGACGAGCCGCGCCGCGTCGTCGCCAAGGCCGAGCTCGGCGTAGCGTCCGGCGCGAATGATCCGCTCGACGGCGTCGAGACAGAGGGCGTGCAGTTCGCCCGTGGCCGTCTCGAGTACCTCGATTTCGGACTCGTCGAAGACGTAGCAGGCGTCTTCGCGCCAGTAAGGCTTACCTTCGAGCGTATGGAAGCCGAAACCGATCGCCTCGACACGCTCCTGCCATGCCGTGCGCGGCACGATCCGCTCGCGTCGCATCAGCCGCCCCGCGCGGAGACCCGCCCCGACGAGCCGAACCCGCCGCGCCGGCCGAAGTCCATCGTGGAAGGACCGTGTCCTGTGACTCCGGCGCCGGTTGCGAAACGGCGTCCCGGTCCGGGATCGCCCGCGATCGGACCGCTGCGCCAGTCGCTGCGATACCAGGGTCCGTAGTAGTGATAGCCGCCGGCGCCGCTGGACGACACGGGCGCATCCCGCGTGCATTGCCCCGTGGCGTAATCGTGCTCGCAATCCTCCAGCGAACCATAGCCGTTGCGTTGCACGTCCTTGCCACCGAACGAGATAAAACCGATGGCCGCGACGCCGAGCACCCCCAGGGCCACGCTCACGGATCGTTTGCGCAGCAACGGATCGCTGGGCGCATGGAACGAGGGATGCCGGGCGACCGACGGCAGCGTGGTTCGGCTGTCTTTCTTCATGCCGCTGTCCTTCAGTAGGACATGGCGGCGGCGTTGATCGCGCCGACGCAGGCGGCGACCACCGCGACGAACACCGCCACCGAGCGCACGTCGCCCTCGATCTTGCCGCGCAAGTCACGCACCACCAGCCGAAGTACGAAATGGGTCAGCAACTGCACGGCCCAGGCCACCAGGCCCCATAGGGCGAGGTCGAGCAGGTTGACGCTGTGCGCGATCGCGCTGGCCAGGGGTTGCACGAAGCCAACGGCGGCACCGCCGAGACTGATGGTGGCGGCGAGGTTGCCGTCGCGGATCAGCGCCATTTCCCGCTGGGGCGTGATCCAGATATAGGTCACCAGGAAGGCGACGAAGTACAGGATCCCGACGGCCAAGTAGGCCACGAAGGCGGGCAGGGTGAAAAGATCCGACACGATCACGAAGGCTTCCTTGGCGGCACGGCCATTCCCGGCCGCGCCGCCAATATAGGCGAAGCGCGCGACCTGCCGTTACTCCCCGAGACCCAGCTCGGTCGCGAAGAACGTCATCGACAGGGCCTGGTTGCCCACGCGCTGGCTGAAGGGCGCGCCGATGCCGTGGCCGGCGTTCATGCGGGTGAGCAGCAGCACGGGCTGGCCGGAGGTGCTGGCCTCCTGCAGCGCCGCGGCGAACTTGCGCGACTGCCACGGCGCCACGCGGGGGTCGTTCGCGCCGGTGGTCAGGAGCACGGCTGGGTACTTCGTGCCCTTCTTCACGTTGTGCAGCGGGGAGTAGGCCAGCATGGCCTTCGCCAGTACGGGGTCGGACACGCTGCCGTACTCGCTCACGTTGTACGGGCCGTTCGCGAAAGCCGTCTCGTGGCGCGGTACGTCATAGATGCCCACGGCGCCGACCACGGCACGGTATTGCTCCGGATGCTGCGTGAGCGACGCGCCCATCAGCAGGCCGCCGTTGCTTCCGCCCAGGATGCCGAGGTGCTTCGTGTCCGTCCATTTCGTGTCGACCAGCGCCTGCGATGCCGCATAGAAGTCGTCGAAGACGTTCTGCTTGCGCGTCTTCTGGCCCTGCTCGTGCCAGGCTTCGCCGAACTCGTTGCCGCCGCGGATGTTGGCATAGGCGAGCACGCCGCCGCGCTCCAGCCAGGCGAGGTTCGCGCCGATGAAGCCCGGTGTCACCGGAATGCCGAAACCGCCGTAGCTGTAGAGGATGGTCGGGCGCTTGCCGTTGGGTGTCGTGCCGTCCATCGCGATCACGGTGACGGGAATCTTGCTGCCGTCCTTGGAGGTGCCTTCGACGCGAGTGACGCGCACCTTCGAATAATCGGCGGCGGGCTTCACCTCGAAGATGGTCTTCATCGCGCCACTGGCGCCGTCGTACTCGACCCAGTGCGTCGGCTGCGTCCAGCCGGCATACGTGATCAATGCCTTGCCCTGGCCCTTTTCGGCCGCAACGCCACCGATGATGATGCCGGTCGCGGGCAGGGGCACGCGGCGGACGAAGCCTGCCTTGGCGTCGTACTGGTCGGCCCACCAATCGGGGCCCGCGCTGCGCACGACAAGGAAGCCATCGCCAAGGGCCGTCACGTGCTGGATGGCGCCCTTGCCCTCGGCGAGCACGTCGGTAGCCTTCCCGTCGGGGCCGATGGCGACGATCTTGCCGCGCGGCGCGCCGGCAAATGTCGCCACGTAGAGGCGGTCGCCCATCCAGCTCGCCTCGCGTACGTCGGCTTCATGGCCCAGCACGCGCTTGAAGGAGCCGTTGCCCGTGCGCAGGTAGACCTCGGCTGGGCCACCGTCGCCTTCGTTCGCCAGCAGGGCCGTGGCCTTGCCGTCTCCGCTTTCCTTGAGGATGTATTCGGCCACGTGCGAATAGCCCTTGCCGAACACCACCGTGTCCTTCGCCGCCGGCTGGCCGATGACATGGTGCGCGAGGTGGGCGTCGAATTCGCGCAGCGGCTTGCCTGCGGTGGGCGCATCGAAACGCGCGTACGTCACGCCCTTCTCGTCGGCGTCCCAGGCCAGCGCCTGCGGCGTGGTGCCGCCGCCGGCGAACGGGAGCACGTCGCCCAGCGGCTTGCCGGTGCGTGTGTCGAGAATGTGGATGGTCGTCAGTTCGCTACCGCCTTCCGCCGTGCCGTAGGCAAGGTATCGGCCGCTCGGCGAGGGCCAGTAGGCGGTGATCGCGGTGCTCCCGTCGCCCTTGTTCAGGTCGACCAGGGTGCGGGTCTCGCCGTCCGGCCAGGCCTTCGCGACCAGCACGGGTTGCGGTTGCGGCGGCGTGTTTTCGAAGTAGAACAACGTGCCGCCCGCCAGCGTGGGCGAGGAACGCGTGGTGGACGTGATCGACAGCTCGCGGATGCGCGCACTCAGGGCCTTCCCCAGTGGCATCGCGCCGATCGCCGCCTCGGTGTAGGCGTTCTGTGCGTCGATCCACTGCTTCACGTCGGCCGCGTCGGGGTTTTCCAGCCAACGGTACGGATCGTTCACCGGCTGTCCCGCGAGGGTTTCCGAAACCATGCGCTTCGGCGTCGGCGGCGGGGCGGACGTGGCGGCCTGGGCGGCGAAGGCGACGAACAGGCTCGCAGCGAGCAGGCGGGGGACGAGGACGCGCATGAGGTTGGACTCCCGTGGAGGATTGCCGAGGGTAGCAAAGGCGCCGAGCCCGGAGGCGCCCTCACCTGTTTGGCCCGGACCCACGGCGGTGCCGGTACCTGCTCCCACCGAGTTCTCGGCCCACGCTATGCTCTTGCGATTTGCCCCTGCCGGAACGTCCGATGCGCGTACTCGCCGCCGCCCTGCTCACCCTCTTCGCTGCCGCGCCGGCCCTCGCTGCCCAGCCGCCGCTGGACATGGAGACGATCATGGCCGATCCGGACTGGATCGGGCCGCCGGTCGAGGATGCCTACTGGAGCGTGGACGGCAACCAGGTCTACTACTCGCTGAAGCATGACGGCACCCCGGTGCGCGATCTGTGGCGCGTACCAGCCGCTGGCGGCACACCTGAGCGACTCGATGCCGCGGCGGCCGCCCAGGCGGACGGTGGAAAGCCCGTGTTCGACCGTGCACGACGCCATGCGGCATTTGTCCGTCATGGCGACATCTTCCTGCGCGACCTGGCCAGCGGTGCCACGGTGCAGGTGACGCGCACCGCGGCGAAGGAACGCGATCCGAGGTTTTCCCTCGATGGCCTCCTGCTGACCTTCCGCGCCGACAACGACTGGTTCGCCTATGCGGTTGAAGGCGGCCCGGTGACGCAGGCGGCGGCGCTCGAGGCGAAAGACGATCCGAAGGCCAAGACATCCGACGGCCTGACCGACGACCAGCAGGCCCTGTTCAAGACCCTGCGCGACCTCCGCGCCGACGAAGCGGCGATGACCGCGGACGCCGACGCGCTGGCCGCGGCCGATGCGGGGCGTGCGCCGAAGCCCTTCTGGCTCGGCAAGGACGTGAGCATCGCCGACACCTCGCTTTCGCCGGATGGCCGGTGGATGCTCGTCGTCACCGAGGCCAAGGACGCCGACAAGGGCAAGATCGCCGACCTAACGCATTACGTCACCGAGTCGGGCTACGCCGAAACGGAGGCCACGCGCAGCTACGTCGGGAGGAAGGACCCGACGCCGCAGGCCTTGCGCCTGCTCGACCTGAAAACCCACGCGAGCTTCGACCTCGACACGAAGACGCTGCCGGGCATCGGCGACGATCCGCTGGCCGACATCCGTGCAAAGACCGTCGCCGGCTTGCGCAAGGCGGGCAAGAACGACCGCGCCGACGGCCTCGCCGCCCCGAAGAAGCGACCGGTCATCGTCAACGCGGAATACAGCCCTGGCATCGTCTGGAGCGACGACGGGCAGCAGGTCGCCGTGCAGCTTCGCGCCATCGACAACAAGGACCGGTGGATCGCCACCGTGGACTTCGCACGTCATGCATTGGTCTCGCAGCACCGCCTCACCGACAAGGCCTGGATCAACTGGGACGGCAACGACTTCGGGTGGCTGCCCGACGGACGCACGCTGTGGTACCTGAGCGAGGAATCGGGTTACGCGCAGCTGTACACGCGGCCACTCGGCGGCAAGGCCACCGCGCTCACGGCGGGCCGCTTCGAGGTCGACCATCCGGTGCTGAGCCCGGACGGCTCGCGCTTCTACGTGCGTACGAACAAGGTGGCGCCGTACAGCTACGACATCTACGACGTGCCCGCGAAAGGCGGCGATCTCAGGCGCGTCACGACCTTCGAGGGGCTCGACGATTTCTCGCTGTCTCCTGATGGCACTCGCCTCGCCGTGCTCCATTCGTCGCCCTACGTTCCGTCGCAACTCGCCACCATCGGCGTGGATGGCTCGGCGATCCATGAACTGACCGACACGCGCAAGCCGGCGTACAAGGCGCGCGAGTGGATCGCGCCGAAGATCGTGCAGGTGCCGTCGAAGCATGGCGCGGGCACCGTCTGGGCGAAGTTCTACGGTCCCGCCGACGCGGCCGCGGCGGCATCGCGACCTGCCGTGATCTTCGTCCACGGCGCCGGTTACCTGCAGAACGTGCACCTGTCCTACCCGGCGTATTTCCGCGAGCAGATGTTCCACAACCTGCTCGTCCAGCGTGGCTACGTCGTACTCGACATGGACTACCGCGCCTCGAAGGGTTACGGCCGCGACTGGCGCACGGCGATCTACCGCCAGATGGGCCATCCGGAACTGGAGGACCTGCTCGACGGCAAGGCCTGGCTGGTCGCGAACCACGGCGTGGACCCGAAACGCGTCGGCATCTATGGCGGCAGCTACGGCGGCTTCATGACGCTGATCGCCCTGCTGCGCGCGCCGGGCGAATTCGCGGCGGGCGCCGCGCTCCGTCCCGTCACCGACTGGACCAGCTACAACCACGAATACACCTCGAACATCCTCAACGATCCGCAGCTGGATCCGGAGGCGTATACGACCAGCTCGCCGATCCATTACGCCGATGCCCTGGCCGATCCGTTGCTGATCGAGCATGGCCTGATCGACGACAACGTACTGGCGAGCGATTCGATCCGCCTGTACCAGCGCTTCATCGAGCTGCACAAGAAGAACTTCTGGATGTCGCTGTACCCCATGGAGCGGCACGGCTTCGTGCACGCGGATTCGTGGTACGACGAGTACCGGCGGATCGACGAGCTGTTCCGCGAGCGGTTGGAGCCGGCCAGCGCCAGGTAGTCGCGAAGAATTTACGAAAACGTTACGCCCCCCTCCCCGCGCGATACGCCGTAAATATCGCCCGGGGCGAACAATGCGCACCGTCCTCTTCGACGGAACGCAACCGTGGAATTCCTGTACATCCTCCTCGTCATCGTGCTTACAGCCATGACGATCGGCTTCCTCATGATCTGCGACCGACTCGGTCGCCGCTGAGGGAGCCGCCATGTCACTCATCTACGTCCTCGCCGGCGCCATCGCCCTGGCGCTTACCGGCTATCTCTGCGTCGCCCTGCTCAAGCCGGAGTGGTTCGAATGAACGCGAACGCCCTGCTGCAGGTGGGTCTCTACCTGCTCGTGCTGGTCCTCCTGGTGAAACCGGTAGGCCACTACATGAGCCTGGTGTTCTCGGACGACCCCAACCGCGTCACACGCTTCGGTGCCCGCATCGAACATGGGCTCTATCGCCTGTGCGGAATCCGCGCGGACGAGGACATGGGATGGAAGCGGTACGCCATCGCCATGCTCGTGTTCAACGTGATCGGTATCGCCGCCGTCTACCTGCTGCAACGCTTGCAGGGATGGCTGCCGCTCAATCCGCAGCACTTCGGCGCCGTGGCGCCGGACTCCGCGGTGAACACCGCCATCAGCTTTGCCTCCAACACGAACTGGCAGGGCTATTCCGGCGAGACCACGATGAGTTACCTCACCCAGGCGCTCGGCCTCGCGGTGCAGAACTTCCTTTCGGCGGCCACGGGCATCGCGGTCCTGATCGCGGTGGTGCGCGGTTTCAGTCGTCGCGCGACCTCGTCCCTGGGCAACTTCTGGGTCGACATGACCCGGGCAACGCTCTACGTGCTGTTGCCGCTTTCCTTCGTGATCACGCTCCTTCTCGTGTCGCAGGGCGTGGTGCAGAACGTACGGCCCTACCAGGAGGTGGCGACGCTCCAAGCGACCACACAGACCTTGCCCATGGGTCCGGCCGCTTCTCAAGTGGCCATCAAGATGCTTGGCACGAACGGCGGCGGATTCTTCAATGCGAACTCGGCCCACCCGTACGAGAACCCGACGCCTTTCTCGAACTTCATCGAGATGCTCGCGATCCTCGTGATCCCCGCGGGGCTCTGCTACACCTTCGGAAAGATGGTGGGCGATCGACGGCAGGGCTGGGCGATCCTCGCCACGATGTTGCTCATTTTCATCCCGCTCACGCTTGGCGCGGTGGCCGCGGAGCAGGCCGGCAATCCCGCGCTGCACGGTCTTGCAGTCGACGCCCACGCATCGGCCCTGCAGGCGGGCGGCAACATGGAAGGAAAGGACACCCGGTTCGGCATTGCCACCTCGAGCCTGTTCGCCGCCATCACCACGGCTGCTTCTTGCGGCGCGGTGAACGCCATGCATGACTCGATGACGCCGTTGGGCGGCCTGGTCCCGATGTGGCTCATGCAACTCGGCGAGGTCGTCTTCGGCGGTGTGGGCAGTGGCCTGTACGGCATGCTCGCCTTCGCCGTGGTGGCGGTGTTCATCGCCGGGTTGATGGTGGGGCGTACGCCCGAGTACATCGGCAAGAAGATCGAGGCGCACGAGATGAAGATGGCCAGTCTCACGGTGCTCATTCCCTGCGCGCTCGTCGTCATCGGCACCGCCATCGCCGTCATGGTTCCCGCAGGAGCGGCCGGCGTTGCGAACCCGGGAGCGCATGGGTTCAGTGAGATGCTCTATGCCGTCTCGTCGGCGTCGAACAACAACGGCAGCGCCTTCGGCGGGCTGTCGGCGAACACACCGTTCTGGAATGTCTTGCTCGGCATCTGCATGTTCCTCGCCCGCTTCCCGCTCGCCGTCGCCATGCTCGCCATGGCCGGCTCGCTCGCCGCGAAGGGCCACGTGCCCGAATCCGCCGGAACCCTGCCGACGCACACGCCGTTGTTCGTGGTCTTGCTGACCAGCGTCGTGATCGTCGTCGGCGCACTGACCTTCCTGCCGGCGCTGGCCCTTGGGCCGATCGCCGAACAACTGATGTCCGCCACGGGGCACTGATCCATGACAACCCATACGCACGCCAAGCGCGGTTTCGACGGCGCCTTGGTCACCCGCGCCCTGGGCGACGCGTTCGTCAAGCTTTCGCCGCGCCAGCAATTCCGCAACCCCGTGATGTTCGTGGTATTCGTCTGCAGCGTGTTGACCAGCCTGCTCTGGATACAGGCATTGACGGGTCACGGCGAGGCGCCCACCGGCTTCATCTTCTGGGTCAGCCTCTGGCTCTGGTTCACCCTGCTCTTCGCCAACTTCGCGGAGGCGCTGGCCGAAGGACGAGGCAAGGCCCAGGCGGACGCGCTGCGTGGCGCGCGCCGGGACGTCGCGGCGAAAAAGCTCGCGGGGCCCGACCGCGATGCCGCGATCGTATTCACCCCCTCGAGCGAACTGCGCAGCGGGCATCACGTCCTG
Organism: Luteibacter sp. NPDC031894; assembly: GCF_050273135.1. Lineage (NCBI taxonomy): Bacteria > Pseudomonadati > Pseudomonadota > Gammaproteobacteria > Lysobacterales > Rhodanobacteraceae > Luteibacter > Luteibacter sp. NPDC031894. The sequence continues at coordinate 682,757 of NZ_JBNNMV010000002.1, forward strand.
GTCGAAGCCGGGGACATCGTTCCCGGCGATGGCGAGGTCGTCGTCGGCGCAGCGAGCGTCGACGAGAGCGCCATCACGGGGGAATCCGCACCGGTGATCCGGGAATCCGGTGGCGACCGAAGCGCGGTCACCGGCGGAACGCGGGTGCTGTCGGATTGGTTCGTCGTGCGCATTACCAGCAATCCCGGCGAAACCTTCCTCGACCGGATGATATCGATGGTCGAGGGTGCGTCGCGCCGGAAGACGCCCAACGAGATCGCGCTGACGATCATGCTCGCGAAGTTCACGCTGATCTTCCTGCTCGCCTGCGCCACCCTGCTTCCCTACTCGATCTACAGCGTGCAGGCGGCTGGGACGGGCGAACCGATCACCCTCACCGTGTTGATCGCGTTGCTGGTGTGCCTCATCCCCACGACCATCGGCGCCTTGCTATCGGCTATCGGCATCGCGGGCATGGACCGCATGATCCGCGCCAACGTCATCGCCACCTCGGGCCGCGCGGTCGAAGCGGCTGGCGACGTCGACGTGCTGCTGCTGGACAAGACGGGCACCATCACGCTCGGCAACCGCCAGGCGGTGGCCTTCCATCCCGCGCCGGGCGTCGAGGTGCGGGAACTCGCCGAAGCGGCCGAACTCGCCTCGCGCGCCGACGAGACCCCCGAAGGACGCAGCATCGTCGCGCTCGCCTCGAACACACCTGGCTGGAGCGACAGGCACGGCAACGACCGGGCAGCCGTGTTCGTGCCGTTCACCGCGCAGACGCGCATGAGCGGCGTCGACACCGGCCTGCGACACATTCGCAAGGGCGCCATGGACGCTGTCGAGCGCTACCTCGGCGGCCAGGACAGTCATATGCCGCCGTTGGTGAAGCGCATGGCCGAGGATGTGGCACGCCGCGGCGCCACACCGCTGGTGGTGGTCGACGGTGCCCTGACGCTCGGTGTCGTCGAGCTCAAGGACATCGTCAAGGAGGGCATCAAGGAGCGCTTCGCCGAGATGCGCCGGATGGGCATCCGCACGGTGATGGTCACCGGCGACAACCCGCTCACCGCGGCGGCCATCGCCGCCGAGGCAGGCGTCGACGACTTCCTTGCCGAGGCCACGCCGGAGGCCAAGCTCAAGCTCATCCGCGACATGCAGGCCGAAAACCGCCTCGTGGCGATGTGTGGCGACGGCACCAACGACGCGCCAGCACTGGCCCAGGCGGACGTCGCCGTGGCGATGAACACGGGAACGCAGGCGGCCAAGGAAGCCGGCAACATGGTCGACCTGGACTCGAACCCGACCAAGCTGATCGAAGTGGTGGGCATCGGCAAGCAGATGCTGATCACGCGCGGCGCACTCACCACGTTTTCCATCGCCAACGATATCGCGAAGTACTTCGCGATCATTCCGGCGGCGTTTGCGAGCACCTATCCAGCCCTCAATGCGCTGAACGTGATGCACCTGGCAACACCGCGCAGCGCGATCCTGTCGGCGGTGATCTTCAATGCCCTGGTCATCGTCTGCCTGATACCGCTGGCACTCAAGGGCGTGGCCTATCGCGCCCTCGGCGCGGGCGCGCTGTTGCGACGGAACCTGCTCGTCTACGGCCTCGGCGGCATCGTCGTGCCGTTCATCGGCATCAAGGCCATCGATATGTTGCTGGTCCTGTTCGGACTGGCCTGAAGCGCGTCAGACGGACGCATCGACGTCCGCATTCCCACTCGTCCCCAAAGTCACTTTCCCCGAGTTCCTTATGACATGCCGTTCCTTGGCCGCTCCGGCGGCCCTTTTCCTCCTCTTCCTCGCTCCCGCCGCTCCGGCGGCCGACGCGCCGGCAGTGACGGGCAACGTTGCCGCCGTGTCCGATTACATGTTCCGCGGCCTCACCCAGACCTGGGGCAAACCCGCCATCCAGGGCGGCGTCGACTATGCGCAGCCCAGCGGATTCGCCGCCGGCGCCTGGGCTTCGAGCGTCAGCGACCGCAGCTACCCCGGTGGCTCCATGGAACTCGATCTCTACGCGAGCTTCGGGCGTCCGATCGATGCGGACTGGTCATGGCGCGCGGGCGTGTATGCCTATGTCTACCCGGGTGCGAACCTCAGCGAGGCCGGTCTGCCTTCGCGCTCGCTGAACACGGTCGAGGCCAACGCGGCGCTCACGTGGCGGCAGTTCACCCTGAAGTACAACCGCTCGCTCACCGACTATTTCGGCGCCGATACCGAGCAGGGCTATGACGGCGATACGCACGGCACCAGCTACTTGCAGCTCGATGCCGTCTTCCCCCTCGCGGATGCATGGAGCCTTTCGCTGCACGCCGGTCACACGCGCTACAGCGCGCAGCTGGCGACGGCGCTGGCAACCGGCGCGCGGGATGCCAGTTATACGGACACCGGCGTCACGCTCAAATATCAGTTGGCGACGCACTGGTCGGTCAGCGGCGGCGTGACCCACGCGGACGACGGCGCGTTCTACCGTCGCGTCGCCAGTTTCACGGACGCTTCCGACACGCGCGATGTGGGCGGAACGCGGGGCTTCGTCATGTTCCAGGGCACGTTCTGACAGGAGATGTCGTCATGGGTAAGCTGATTCGCCAGGCACTGTTCCTTTTCATCGGCATGACGGTGCTCACCGGCGTGCTCTATCCACTAGCGGCGACGGGGCTGGCGCAGTTCGTTTTCCCGAAGCAGGCCAATGGCAGCATCGTCGAGCGCGACGGGAAGGCGATCGGCTCGTCGCTTATCGGCCAGTCGTTCACTGAACCGCGCTATTTCTGGGGCCGACCTTCGGCAACCGCGCCCAACGCCAACAACGCGGCCTCTTCCAGCGGTTCCAATCAGGGTCCCACCAATCCGGCCCTTGCTGACGCCGCGAAGGGACGCCTCGCCACGCTGCGTTCGGCCGATCCGGGCAACGATGCGCCGGTGCCGGTGGAGCTGGTCACCGCGTCCGCCAGCGGCCTGGATCCGGATATCAGTCCGGCGGCGGCACGCTACCAGGTGGCTCGCGTCGCGCGCGCGCGCGGCATGGATCCCGCTGTCGTCGAGGCCTTGGTCGACGCGCACATGCAAGGCCGGCAGCTCGGCATCCTCGGCGAGCCGCGGGTGAACGTGCTGGCGCTCAACCTCGCGCTGGATGATGTGCACCGATAAAAAACCAGCCTACCGCCTTGCCTTGGGGAGCCGACCCATGGCCCTCCCGGCAACGGACGGTCTGTTCCCACAAACGGCGCCGTCGTGCCTCGGGTAATCTGCTCGTCGAGCGGCTCCTCCTCCTGGTCAACTTCATGAATGACGAACGCCATGCCCGTGCCGATGCGCTGCTCGACGCGGTGAAGAGTGAGGACGGCCAACGACTCAAGATTTTCCTCGGGGCCGCGCCGGGCGTGGGCAAGACCTTCGCGATGCTCTCGGCTGCCCGCGAGCTGCGCAAGCAGGGCGTGGACGTGGTCGTCGGACTGGTCGAGACACACGGGCGTACCGAGACATCTGCCCTGCTCGAGGGCGTGGACGTGTTGCCGACACGGGCGGTGCATTACGCCGGTCGTGTTTTCCAGGAATTCGATCTCGAGGGCGCGCTGGCACGCAAGCCGGCGGTGATCCTCGTCGACGAGCTGGCGCACACCAACCTGCCGGGCGGACGTCATGCGCGTCGCTGGCAAGATATCGCCGAACTCCTCGATGCGGGCATCGAGGTCTACACCGCGCTCAACGTGCAACACCTGGAAAGCCTTAACGACCAGGTGCGCCGTATCACCGGCGTGGCGGTGCGCGAAACCGTGCCGGACGCCTTCCTCGACCGCGCGCGTGACATCGTGCTGGTCGACCTGCCACCGCGTGAGCTCATCGCGCGCCTGCGCCAGGGAAAGGTCTACGTGCCGGAGACGGCGGCCGTGGCGCTCGAGGCATTCTTCTCGCCGGGCAACCTCGCCGCATTGCGCGAGCTGGCCGTGGAGACGGTGGCGACGCACGTGGACAGCGATCTGCGCGTGCATATGCGGGCGCGGGGCGGCGCCATGCCGGTTCGGCGGCGGATCATGGCAGCGATCGACGGGGCGGCGCAAAGTGAATACCTGGTGCGCATGGCGCGTCGCATCGCGGAACGACGTGGCGCGCCCTGGAGCGTCGTCTTCGTCGACCGCGGCCGTGCCGACGGCACCCGCCGCGAACGCGTGGACGCCGCGATGCGCCTCGCGCGCCGGCTGGGTGGCGAGGAAGTAGTGTTGCGCGGACACGCGGTCGCCGACGAATTGCTTGCCTGGGCCGACCGCGAGGGCGTGGGCCAGATCATCGTCGGTCGCACGCGCGAGCGCCCGATCGCCCGCCGGCTCGGTTACTCCCTCACCCAGCAGTTGCTCCGCCGCGGTGCACACCTGGAACTGACGATCGTCGCTACGCCGGCGGAACGAGCCAGTGCCCGCCGCCGGCTTCGAGCGGGTAACGCCGAGGGCTCGCGGCGCGAATACGGCATCGCCACGGCGACGACGGCGGTGGCGATGGCGTTGTCCTTCGTGGCCGACCGGTTCCTCTCGGTCGCCAACCTGTCTCTGGTCTTCCTCACCGCGGTGCTCTTCGTCGCGGTTCGCACGCGCATGGCGGTGGCGGTATACACGGCGATCCTTTGCTTCCTCGGTTACAACTTCTTCTTCGCCCCGCCGCGCTACACGCTGGCGATAGCGAATGCCGACGACGTGCTGGCCGTGGTGTTGTTCCTGGTGGCCGCCCTGGTATGCAGCCGCCTCGCGACCCGGCTCGCCGGCCAGGTCACCTCGCTGCGGGCGGCGCAGGTGCGCGGGCGTGCGCTGGTGGCGCTGGGGCAGCAGCTCGCCGCGGCGGCCGACGCAGCCGCCATTCGCGAGGTGGGCGCGCGCGTATTGGCACGCACGCTCGACATCCATGTGGCGATCCTGGCGCGCGACGCGGCCGGCGTTCTCGCGCCGCTCGCCTCGGCACCGGAAGCGCTGCCCCTGTCGGCGCAGGATTTCGCGGCGGCCGACTGGAGCGAGATGCATGCGGAACCCGCGGGGCGGTTCACCGATACGTTGCGCGCCGCCTCGAGCTGGATGTTGCCGCTCGGTGGCGACACGCAGCGTGCCGGCGTCGTCGCCCTGCGCTTTCCGCCTTCGTCGAACGAACCCGATCCCGAGCACCGCGGGCTGGTGCTCGCGATGGTCCAGGACATCGGCCAGGCGCTGGAGCGTGCGCGGCTGGCCTCCGAACTCGAAAGTGCGCGGGTCCAGGGTGAAACGGAGCGCCTGCGCAATGCGCTGCTCTCCTCGGTGTCGCACGACCTGCGCTCGCCGCTTGCGTCGATGATCGGCTCGGCCGGCACCTTGCTCGACTACGAGGAGCGGTTGCCGGCAAGCGAGCGCAAGGAGCTGCTGGAGGCCATCCTCGGCGAGGGCCAGCGCCTGGACCGGTATATCCAGAACCTGCTCGACATGACGCGGCTGGGCCACGGCACGCTCAAGCTGAGCCGCGACTGGGTGGACGCCGGCGAGATCGTCGCGGCGGCGGTGGGGCGCATGCGCAAACTGTTTCCCGACACTCGGGTGGACGTGCAACTACCGCATGACACGGTGTTGCTCCATGCGCATCCGGCCCTGATCGAGCAGGCGGTGTTCAACATCCTGGAGAATGCCGCCCGCTTCTCGCCACCTTCCGAGCCCGTGCGGGTGGTCGTGCGCAGCGAGGCGGGTCGCCTGCTCGTCGACGTGGTCGATCGGGGACCGGGGATTCCCGAGGACGAGCGCGAGAAGATCTTCGACATGTTCCATTCGGTGGCACGCGGCGACCGCGGCAAGCAGGGCACTGGCCTCGGTCTCGCCATCTGCCGCGGCATGATCGGCGCGCACGGGGGCAGCGTCGAGGCCTTGCCCAATGTCGGCGGGGGCACCACCATCCGGATCTCGCTGCCATTGCCGGCTCCGCCCGACGAGATCCCATGAATGCCACCGCGCCGCGCGTGCTGGTCATCGACGACGAGGTCCAGATTCGCCGCTTCCTCGACATCGGCCTGCGCGCCGAGGGCTACCAGGTGATCCTCGCCGCCACGGGCGAGGAAGGCCTGGGCCTGGCGGCCACCCGTTCCCCGGACCTCGTCATCCTGGACATCGGATTGCCGGACATGGAAGGCCACGAGGTGCTGCGCGAATTGCGTGCATGGAGCGAGGTGCCCGTGCTGATGCTGTCGGTGCGTGACGCGGAGAGCGAAAAGGTGAAGGCGCTCGATCGCGGCGCCAACGATTACGTCACCAAGCCGTTCGGCATCCAGGAACTGATGGCCCGCCTGCGCGTGCTGTTGCGCGCCAGCGCCAAGGGTGGCGAGGCGGGAGCGGCACTGCGCTATGACGATGGCACGCTGACGATCGACCTCGCCCGTCGTGAAGTCTTCCTCGACGGCCACGCCGTCGCGCTGACGCGAAAAGAGTTCGCCGTCCTTTCGTTGCTGGTCCGACATACGGGACGGGTCGTCGGGCAGCAACAGATCCTCCGCGACGTCTGGGGCGCGACGCATACGCAGGACACCCACTACCTGCGTATCGTGATGGGCAAGCTGAGGCAAAAGCTCGGGGATGACCCGTCTTCTCCGCGTTGGCTCAAAACGGAGCCGGGCGTCGGGTATCGCTTCCCCGCGAACTGACGCCGACGCAAACGTTTTCGTCTCTCACGCGGTCGTCATGACGCCACGCAAACGCGTGATGCCTGTCACAGACCGGCCCATGCGGCGCATTTCTAAGACAAGTCCGATTTCCTTCCTCGATCGGCTGACGCAGCCTCGCCCGCTCACTGAAAAAGGAGCGCCGCGTGTACCGATTGCCGTCCATCGCCATCATCCTCGTATCCATCGCCGTCGGCGCGGCCGAGGCACCTGTCCTGACCGGAACGATGGCCTGCGCGGAAGAGCGCTTCGTCGCCGGCGATCGCATCCTGCCTTCGCACGGCGAGGCGATGCTCCAATGCCGGCAGGAGGAACGAACCCTGACCGAAGTGGCCAGCGGCGGATTCGAGAAGGAACGCTCGTGCTACGACGTCGATTCACCGGCCCCGCATGGCGATTGGCACTACGGCCGCATCGCCATGGACGTCGTCGAACGCCATAGCGGCGATGCCTACACGTTCGAGACGCTATGGATGTGCAAGCCGTTGTAAGACCTCAGGCGCCGACGGCTTGCCTTGCCAGGTAGCGTCCCGGCGAATCGCCGAAGGCCTTTCGGAACATGGCCACGAAGGCACTCGGCGAAGCGTAGCCCAGCGCATCGGCGACGACCGACACCGGTTCGCCTTCGGCTAGCCGTTCCAGCGCGCAGGTGAGGCGCGCCTGCTGTCGCCATTGCGCCACGCTGCACTGCGTCTCCTGGCGGAACAAGCGCGTGAGCGTGCGCACCGACATGCCCGCCCAGCTCGCCCAGTCCTCGATGCCGCGCGTGTCGTCGGGGCGCTCGAACATCGCCATGGCGATGCGGCGCAGGCGGCGGTCCACCGGCATGGGCAGGTGCAGTTGCTCGACCGGCGCGCGGCGTATCTCGTCGAGCAGCACGGCCAGCAGTCGATCCTTTTCCGGCGCGCTGTCGGCGTCGGCAGGCCAGCTGGCGGCACGTTTGATGATGGCCCGGAACAGGTCGTTCACACCCACGACGCAGGGCCGGTCGGGCAGGCCCGCGGCGGCGCAGGGCGCGATGAACACGCCCCAGGCGTGGCTCGGCCCGGCAATGCTCACCGTGTGCAGTTCGCCCGGCGGCATCCATCCCGCGCGATGGGGGGGCAGCAACCAGGAACCGTGCTGCGTGCGGCTGATGACCAGCCCCTGCTCCACGTAGAAGAACTGCCCCCGGATATGGCTGTGCCAGTCGGTCTCCGCCAGCGGGATCTCGCCCCTTGCCTCGTACGCGATGAGCGGCGGGCCGTCGGCGCTTTCCAGCAAGGCATGCAGGGTTTCATCCAGCATTTTGGCCATTCCTCGACATAACTTGGCCCGATGACGATATCAGGCCGTTAGCTTCCGTGCTTAACATTTGCACTCCCAAACAAATGTTCCCCGTGGCGTTCCCGATGCCGCGAACGGAACCTCGACGCCGGAGATTCCCCATGATCCGTCTCGTCACGAATGACTACAACGACCTCGACGGCGGCCAGGAGGCGGGCCACGCCCTGGTCACCTTCGTCGCCTGCGCCCATGCCATGCTCGACCCGGGAACCCCGGAAGAGCAGGTCAGGACCCTTGAACCGCGCTTGCTGGCGCAATTGCCGACGCTCCGCGCGCTCGGCGTGTTCGACCTGTTTACTGTCCGTGACCCGGCGCTCGCAGCCCTCCTCGCCGACGAGGACGAACCGGCTGTGAGTTAAAACTATCTGCCCTGCGCATATTTGCCTTGACAACTATACTATAGGCAATAGAATATGCGTCATGAACCCGAACGCCTGCCCCACTCCTGACGGCCGCGACAGCCTCGGTGCCCTGATCGGCATGGTCCGCAGCGAAATCGTGCGGGCCATCGAGACGGATCTCGCCGCCCAGGGCGCCGACCTCAAGTTCACGCAGTTCCACGTGCTGAAGCGCCTGGCCGTGGCGGGTCCGATGTCCGCCACGGAACTGGCACGCGCCGTCGACCTGGACGGTGGTGCCATGACCCGTCAGCTCGACCAGCTCGAGGCCAAGGGCTACCTGCGCCGGCAGCCGCACGAACAGGACCGCCGGGCCCTCCGCATCGAGCTGACCGAAGCGGGCGAAGCGCTCTGGCGGCACCTGTACGAAAGCAACGTCGCCACGCTCGAGCGTGCGCAGCGCAGTTTGTCCGCCGAAGAACGCGAGCAGCTGCGCGATTACCTGGAGCGCGTACTTACCGCGCTCCGCGAAAAAGACTGACCACCTGTCGAGGCTAGAAAACTCATGCGTCTGCACACTCTCGTGGCGGCCGTCGGGGCCGCGTTGATCCTTTCCGGCTGCGTCACCAGCCGTGGACTGGAGCCACAGGGCCAGCTCGCGGATCCCGCCACCCTCCACGCCGAACGCAGCCTGGCCAAGGCCCAGGTGTCGCCGGCCAACTGGCCCTCGGCCGACTGGTGGACGGGGTTGGGCGACAGCCAGCTCACGGCGCTGATCGAAGAAGCCCTGAAGGACAATCCGGACCTGACCGCGGCCGACGCGCGCGTGCGCCAGGCACAGGCCCAGAGTGGCGCGGCGGATGCCGCGCGCGATCCGACGCTGGCCGTCGGCGGCGGTGTCGCCGGTGCGCACATGCCGGGCACGCTGTTCCCCGCGCCGCTGGGCAACCACTTCGGCTGGACGAAGTACGGCTACGGCAATTTCAGCTGGGACTTCGACCTCTGGGGTGGCAAGCGTGCCGCGTGGGAAGCCGCGGTGGGCTCGCAGCGCGCCAGCGAGATCGACGCGCGCGCCGCGCGCATCGAGTTGTCGACCAACGTCGCCCGCGCTTACGTGCAGCTCGGCTATGCGTTCACCCAGATGGATGTCGCCAAGGCCGAGCTGGATCGCAGCCGCGCGTCGCGTGACCTCACGCGCCAGCGCGTCGCCGCCGGCGTCGACAACCAGATGCAGGTGAAGCAGGCCGACACCGAAGTCGCCACGGCCGAGCGTGAGATGGCGGTGGCGCAACGCGCGATCGACTCCTCGCGCAGCGCGCTGAGCGTGCTCCTCGGCAAGGGCCCGGACCGTGGCCTCGACATCGGCCGTCCCGCGGTGCTGGAGCCTTCGGCCGTAGCCGTGCCGGCGAACCTGCCGGCCGACCTGCTCGGCCATCGTGCCGACCTCGTGGCCGCGCGCTGGCGTGTCGAAGCGGCATCGAAGGACATCGCCGCGGCGAAGACGGAGTTCCTCCCGAACGTCAGCCTCGGCATCCTCGCGGCCCAGGTCGCGGGTGGCAGCGAGAACCTGTTCTCGTCGCGGGCCCGTTTCTGGCAGGTGCTGCCGGCGTTCAGCCTGCCGATCTTCGACGGCGGCCGCCTGCGCGCCAACCTCGCCGGCAAGGACGCCGAGTACGACATCGCGGTCGCGCAGTACAACAAGATCCTGGTGGGCGCCCTCAACGAAGTCGCCGACGACCTCTCCGGCCTCGACTCGCTGGGTACGCAGATCCAGGCGCAGCAGCGTGCGCGCGACGCCGCGCAACAGGCCTACGACCTCTCGCAGCAGCGTTACAAGGCCGGCGTCGGCAGCTACCTCGAGTCGCTCGTCGTGCGCCAGCAGCTGCTCCTTGCCGAGCAGCGCATGGCCGCCCTGCGCGCGCAGCAGGTCGATACCTCCGTCCAACTCATCCAGGCGCTCGGCGGCGGCTTCCGCCCCGAGGCGGGGGACCAGCCGGTCGCCGCCGCCACGCCGGCTAACAACTAAGAAAACGTCCCGAGGCAGCTAACGATGTCCCAAGAAACCACCGCCCCCGCCGGCGCCGTCGTGGCGCCGCCACCGAAGAGCCGCCGCGGCTTCTTCCTCAAGCTCCTTGTCCTCGTCCTCGTCCTGGCCGGCATCGGCTGGACAGTTTGGTATTTCGTCGATGGACGCTGGTACGAGGACACCGACGACGCCTACGTCAACGGCAATGTCGTGCAGATCACGCCGCAGATCGCCGCGACGGTCCTGTCGATCACCGCTGACGATGGCGACCTCGTGCACAAGGGCGACGTGCTGGTGAAGCTCGACGACAGCGACGCCCAGATCGCCCTGCTGAGCGCACGCGCCGAACTCGCCAACACCGTCCGTCGCGTCCGCGGTCTGTACAACAACGTGACCTCGGCGCAGGCCGACGTGGCCGTGCGCCAGACCGCGGTGGACCGTGCCCGCGCCGACTACAACCGTCGCCGCGACCTGGCGAAGACCGGCGCCATCTCCGCGGAGGAACTGTCGCACGCTCTCGACACCCTCACCGCGGCGGAAAGCAACCTCGCCTCGGCGAAGCAGTCGTACAGCACCAGCAAGGTGCTGGTGGACGACACCGTCGTCGCCTCGCACCCGGACGTGCGTGCCGCCGCCGCGAAGCTGCGCTCAGCGATCCTCGACGAGGCGCGCTCGGTCATCCTCGCGCCGGTGGACGGCTACGTCGCCAAGCGCAGCGTGCAGCTGGGCCAGCGCGTGCAACCCGGTGCGGCCCTGATGGCCGTTGTACCGCTGCACGAGGTATGGATCGACGCCAACTTCAAGGAAACCCAGCTGACCCACATGCGCATCGGGCAGCCGGTGGACATCACCGCGGACGTCTACGGCGGCGATATCGTCTACAAGGGAAAGATCCGCAGCCTCGGCGTGGGCAGCGGCAGCGCGTTCTCGCTGCTGCCGGCGCAGAACGCCACGGGTAACTGGATCAAGATCGTGCAGCGCGTGCCGGTGCGTGTGGTGTTCACCGATCCGAAGCAGCTCGACCAGAAGCCGCTGCGCCTCGGTCTGTCCACCAAGGTGACCGTGTCGCTGCACGACCAGGGCGGCCCGCTGCTCGCGCAGCAGGCGCCGACCAAGCCCGAGTTCTCGACCGATGTCTACGACCGTCGCCTCGCGGGCGCCGACGAGGAAATCGCGCGCGTCATCCACGAGAACGCGTCGGCGGGTGAAGGCGAGCAGCAGAAGGCTCCGAAGTAAGAGTGCGGGGACGGGCGTCGGTGGCCAGGCCACCCGTCCGTCCCGTCCGCCACCGGTTCCTCTTTAACGACCAGGCTTATCCATGAGCACCGAATTTCGACCGCCCAATCTGGCGCTGTCCACGGTCGGCCTCTCGCTCGCGACCTTCATGCAGGTGCTGGACACCACGATCGCGAACGTCTCGCTGCCCACCATCGCGGGCAACCTGGGCGTCAGCTCCAACCAGAGCACCTGGGTCATCACCTCGTTCGCGGTGAGCAACGCGATCGCGTTGCCGCTCACCGGCTTCCTCACCCGCCGCTTCGGCGAGACGAAGCTGTTCGTGTGGGCGACCCTGTTGTTCTCACTCGCTTCGTTCCTGTGCGGTATCGCGCAGAGCATGAGCATGCTGATCCTCTTCCGCGCCCTGCAGGGCGCGGTGGCCGGACCGATGTACCCGATCACGCAGAGCCTGCTGATCTCGATCTATCCCCCTGCGAAACGAGGGATGGCGCTGGCGCTGCTGGCGATGGTCACCGTCGTGGCGCCGATCGCCGGTCCGATCCTGGGCGGCTGGATCACGGACAACTACGCGTGGCCCTGGATCTTCTTCATCAATGTGCCCATCGGCATCTTCGCCAGCTTCGTCGTGGCCAACCAGATGAAGGGCCGTCCGGAAACGACCGAGCGACCGAAGGTCGACTACGTGGGCCTCATCACGCTGATCATCGGCGTGGGTGCGCTGCAGGTGGTGCTCGACAAGGGCAACGACGAGGATTGGTTCAACTCCACCTTCATCGTCATCACCGCGATCGTCGCGGCGGTCGGGCTCATCGTGTTTCTGATCTGGGAATTGACCGACAAGGACCCGATCGTCAACCTGAAGCTGTTCCGGCATCGAAACTTCGCGATGGGCACGCTATGCCTCGTGTTGGCCTATGCGGCGTTCTTCGCCATCGGCCTGCTCGTGCCACAGTGGCTGCAGCGAAACGTGGGCTACACCTCTACTTGGGCGGGCTTCGCCGCGGCGCCGCTAGGCATCCTGCCGGTGATCCTCACGCCGTTCGTGGGCCGATATGCGCACAAGTTCGACCTGCGCCTCCTGGCCTCCGGCGCGTTCATCGTCATGGGTGCCACCTGTTTCATGCGCTCGGACTTCTTCCTCGACATCGACTTCTACAGCGTGGCGATGGTGCAGCTGATCCAGGGACTGGGCGTGGCGCTGTTCTTCATGCCGGTGCTGACGATCCTGCTGTCCGACCTGCAACCGCGGGAGATCGCGGCCGGCTCCGGCCTCGCGACCTTCCTGCGCACGCTGGGCGGCAGCTTCGCGGCCTCGATCACGACGTTCATGTGGGACCACCGCGCGATCGTGCACCACGAGCGGCTGGCGGAGAACATCACGCCATTCAATCCGACCGCACAACAGGCCCTCAACCAGATCGGCCAAGGCGATCCGCAATATGCCGCGGCCGCCGTGAACCAGATGATCACCCAGCAGGGTTACCAGATCTCCTTCAACGAGGTCTTCCACCTGCTCGGCTACGTCTTCGTGGCCTTGATCTTCGTAGTGTGGCTGGCGAAGCCGCCGTTCGCCGCGAAGGCGGGACCGGCCGCGGCAGGCCACTGACACCGGCCCGGGCGCTTCCCGCAACAAAAAAACCGGCGCTTTCCAGCGCCGGTTTTTTTTTGAGCCTGAGGCGGTCAGATATCGAAACCGATACCCACCAGTGCCATCGTCTCGCCGCGGTTCGGCTCCTTGAAGCTGCCGTTGGAGATGTGGCGGACCTGCAGGCTCACGTTCTTGTACTGCCAGCCGATGGTGCTGACGAACTCGTAGCCGCTGGACAACGCCTGGGTGCGGCCGCCCGCGACGCCTGCCACCTGGAAACTGAAGAAGAACGGCTGGTACCAGTCGCCGGCGCTGCCGTAATGGAACCGTGCACCGGCCGCGCCAAGCCAGAGGTTGTCCGTCACGCCCGGGTCGGCGTTGCGGTAACGGCCGATCTCGCGTCCCTTGATGTAGCCGATCGAAATATCCGGCGACCACGTGAACCGGCTCTGCCCCATGGACTGCGGCGTGAACACGGCTTCCGCGAAGAAGGCGTTGGTGCCATAGCTGTTCATGTAGCTGCGGCCACCCTGCAGTTCCAGGTGGGTCTCCGCGGTGGCGGGAAGGCTTGCGCCGGCGAGGGCGAGGACGGCGAGGGCGCCGAGGACGGGACGGGACGAACGCATGGGAGGCGGGGCCTTGTGATGGGACGTTTGTGAACTGGATCGTTCGGTAAATAGTGTCCAACGAATGTGAATAAAGGGCATGGCGATAATTATTTTCTGCCCGACGCGTAGAAGCTTGTCCGCTCCTGCCCTGGGCGCCGGTTCAAGAGCGCCCGCCCCCTGCCGTTAAAGACGCAGAGAACTCGCCGCCGCCGGCGGGCGCAGGGGCCGCGGGGGGCAAGGGGACAGTGGAAGGCGCGACGGTCAAGGTAGTGACGAGGGTGCGCGCCCGCCACGTGCGATTGGCGACCTGGGCGGTCGCGATCGTGCTCTCGGCCGGCCTGGTCGCACTCGTCGGCATCCTCCAGGTCGACGGCTACCACCGCATGCTCGGCAACACGTGGCGCCAGCTCGCGGGATCGGCATCCGGCGCGGTCCATATGATCGATCAGGACATCGACGCCGCGCTGGGCCCGCTGCTCGCCCTTCGCAATGCCGTCGACAGCGCCGAATCCGGCCCGCTTCACGCACGCCTCGCCGAAGTGCAGGCGCGGCATCCCGAACTGTCGGGGATGGTCGCGCTGGATACCGACGGTGGCGTTATCGCCTCCACCAGCCTTCCGCTGGCCAACTGGCGCGGCAGTCGCGCCACGCCGTCCCGGATGGCGCTCGGAGTGAGCGTCCGCGTCCTGGTCGCCGATGCCGACGGAACGATTCCGCCGGGCATCCGCATCCTGGTCGACTCCCGCGTTCCCCAACCCGCCGCCTTCGGCACGGTGGTCGACGCGGCGCGGGTGCGCGAAGGCATGCGCCATGCGATGCCAGGCTCCGCTGCGTCGATGAGCGCCTTCGCGCTCGATGGGCGACTCCTCGCCGCTTATCCCGATGACACTGCGACGCGTTGGACCTCGCCGCGTCCGGCGGCCGGTGCGTCCGGCGGCTACGACGATGGCAAGCGGCTGTATGCGTGGCTCGCTTCCGCGCGCTATCCGTACATGGTGCTGGTGAGCGTGGACCGCGCCAGCACACTGGGCGAGTGGCTGCGCGAGGCCCGCCCGTCCCTGCTGGCGACGCTTGCGCTCCTGGTCCTGCTCAACGGCTTCGCTGCCTTGTTCGACCGGGCCTACCGCCGGCAAACACGCCTCGTCGAAGCCCTCTCGCGGAGCACGCGCCATCTCGGTGACGTGCAGCGGACCCTCGCTGGCACGATCAGCGAAGTGACCGCCCTGCACGAGACCCGACAGCGGCTCCACGATTCCGACAGGGACCTGGCCGCCAGCGAAGCCGCCTATCGGCAGCTGCTGACGCGCATGCCGCTGCCCCTGGTCATCGTCCGCGACGACCGTATCGAGTACGCCAACCTGCTCGCCGAGGAACGACTCGACGGCGGGGAGGCCACGTTGGTCGGCCGCGCCGCCAGTGACTTCCTCGACGCGTACGCACTGCACGCCATCCGCCGCGGCGCGCCCGAGGGGACCAGCATCGCCGCCTGGATCGAGCCGGGACACGGCATGCCATTCGAGGCGGAACTGGCGCTCTCCGACTATCGCGATTCCCGCGGGCGCGGCACGTTGGTCATCGTCCGCGACATGACCGAGCAGCGTCGCTACGAGGAACGCCTCAACCACCAGGCGACGCACGACGAACTCACCGGCCTTCCCAATCGCCGTGCGTTGCGCGAGACGCTCGAGTCCATGCTGGCGCAGAGCATGCGCGACGGCTCCGGGCTGATGGTGCTGTTCGTCGACCTGGACCACTTCAAGGTCATCAACGACGCCCTCGGCCATACCCTCGGCGACCAGGTGCTGCGCGACGTGACGCTGCGACTCGGCGATGCCCTCGGTGGCACCGGACAGGTGGGCCGCTTCGGTGGCGACGAGTTCGTGGCGGTCCTGCCGTTCACCTGTTCGCCGGCGAAGGCGATCGACGTGCTGCCGCGTATCCAGCGGGCCATCGAGGAGCCCTTGGAGGTCGCGGGCACCTTCCAGCGCCTGAAGTGCAGCATCGGCGTGGCCTTCGCCACCCGCGACGGCGCCGACGCGGACACGCTGATTCGCAATGCCGATACCGCGATGTACGACGCGAAGCGCTCGGGTCGGCATACCTGGAAGTGCTATTCCGCCGAGATGCACGCGACCGCGATGGCGCGCCTCACGGTCCTCACTCGCCTGTCGGGCGCCAATCTGGACAACGAGCTGGCGCTCGCCTGGCAGACGCAGCATGAAGGCGCCGATGGCGCCATCATCGGTGCCGAAGCCCTCCTGCGCTGGCCATCGGCGCCGGGTGATCTCGGCCGCCTGGATCGCCTCATTCCCCTGCTCGAGGAGACCGGCGCGATCGTGCAGATTGGCCAGTGGGTGCTGCACGAGGCCTGCCGGCAGCAGCGTCTCGTGCTCGACACCATCGGCCACGGCTGCCGCCTCTCGGTGAACATCTCCGCGCAGCAACTGGTGCATACCGACCTCGTCGCCGATGTCCGCCACGCACTGGCCGAGACCGGTGCCAGCGCATCCGCGCTGGAGCTGGAACTGACCGAAAGCGCATTCATGCACGAGCCCGAGCGCGCGATCCGCACGCTGCACGAGCTCCGCGCGATGGGTGTCAGCATCGCGCTGGACGACTTCGGCACCGGTTACTCGAACCTCACTTATCTCTCGCGCCTGCCGCTCGACAAGGTCAAGATCGACCGCCATTTCACCGGCACGCTCTTGCAGGACGAGGTCGACGCGTCGATCTGCCGTTCCATCATCTTCCTCGCCCGCAGCCTGAACCTCGGCGTGGTCGCGGAGGGGGTGGAGCTCGATCGCCAGCGCTCCTGGCTGCTGGCCGAGGGATGCAGCGTCATGCAGGGCTACTTCTTTTCGCGGCCCGTGCCGGTGGAGCAGCTGGGTCGTTCACGCGGGGAGTCAATGCGTTCTCCGCAGGACGATTTATCCGGCGATACGACGCTCGTACATTGAGGGTTGGTGGCATCGAGCCACGTTTCCCCGGTGTTCCCCATGTTCCGCGCCCCCGCCATCTTCGTTTCCCACGGTGCCCCCACCTTCGCGCTCGAGCCCGGCCTGTTGGGGTCCCGTCTCACCGACCTCGGCACGCGCCTCGCCAGCGCCAGCGCCATCGTCGTGGTTTCGCCGCACTGGCAGACCTGCGGCATCCGCGTCACGGGTGCGGCATGGCCGCCGACGATCCACGACTTCGGCGGCTTCCCGTCGGCGCTCTACGACCTGACCTACCCGGCACCGGGCTCGGCGAGCCTTGCGGCGGAGGTGGCTTCATTGCTGATCGACGGCGGCCTCGTCGCGACGGTGGACACCGAGCGCGGCTACGACCATGGCGCATGGGTCCCGCTGCGCTACCTGCGCCCGGACGCCGACACGCCCGTGATCCAGGTTTCCATGCCGCATAACCTGGACCCTGCGGGTGCGCTGCGCCTGGGGCAGATACTCGCGCCGCTGCGCGACCGCGGCGTGGCGGTCGTCGGGTCGGGTAGCCTCACGCATAACCTGCACGAGGTACGCCGGGACGGGGACGCCGCGGCGTATGCGAAGGCATTCGCCGCGTGGAGCCGGCAAGCCGTGCTTGCCGGCGACGTGGACGCGCTGCTCGATTATCGGCATGTGGCGCCGAGCGCCATCCGCGCGCACCCGACGGAAGAGCACTACCTGCCCCTGCTCGTGGCCCTGGGCGCCGCCGGTGGCGATGCGCCCATGGCGATCGATGGCGGGTTCACCTATGGCGTGCTGTCGATGGACTCGTATGCGTGGGCGAGTTTTACCCGGAAGGTATTGCCCATCACATTTAACCCGGGTAGTATTGCCGCATCGTTTCCCGGAGCCTTCCCCATGTCCACCTACACGGCATTCCACGGCCACACGCGCGTGGCGTCCGGCACGCTCCCCGCGGTCGCCGAGCGCTGCAAGGTCATGTTCGATGCGGATTCCGCTGCCACCATCCTCGTCTACGAAGACGCCACCGGCCGGCCCGTCGATATCGACTACCGCGGGAACGTTCAGGATGTCCTCGCACGCCTGACGCCTGAGGGCGAGTCGGACGTCTCCGAACCGGCCTCAGTGGCCAAACGCGGACCGGGCCGGCCGAAGCTCGGCGTCGTCGCTCGCGAGGTCACCCTGCTTCCGCGGCACTGGGATTGGCTAGGCAGGCAGCCCGGCGGCGCCTCGGTGGCACTGCGCCGGCTGGTCGAGGCGGCGAGTCGCGACAACGCTTCCGCGGACCGTACCCGCCAGGCGCGCGAAGCGGTCGATCGGATCATGCTCGCACTGGGCGGCGACCTGCCCGGGTACGAGGAG
This sequence comes from Luteibacter sp. NPDC031894, assembly GCF_050273135.1. Taxonomy (NCBI): domain Bacteria; kingdom Pseudomonadati; phylum Pseudomonadota; class Gammaproteobacteria; order Lysobacterales; family Rhodanobacteraceae; genus Luteibacter; species Luteibacter sp. NPDC031894. The sequence continues at coordinate 700,829 of NZ_JBNNMV010000002.1, forward strand.
GTCTCGCGCGCGTTCCACCGCAACGAACGCGAACGGTTCGAGGCATTGCTCGACGCATGGCCGACCGACGTACGCGACTACATCCGCACACTGGCGGAAAAAGCCGTGTAGGACGAAAGCTCAGGCTTCGCTTGGCCTCAGCGCCCGGAACCCGCCGTTGTCGCGCTGCTTCCGGATCTTCAACCAGCGCTTGTAGCGGCGTTTCAGCATGCGCCGGTATTTGCGTTCCTTGCGATCGTGGTTCCACAGGTAGATCGCCGGCGTGCTCAGCAGCGTCAGCAGCTGCGACACCAGGAGTCCGCCCACGATGGCGATACCCAGCGGGCGGCGCATTTCGGAGCCGACGCCGAAGCCGATCGCCAGGGGCAGCGCCGCGCCCATCGCGACGAGCGTGGTCATGGTGATCGGACGGAAGCGCACGAGCGCCGCCTGGCGGATCGCCTCCACCGGCGACATGCCGTGTTCGCGCTGCGCCACGAGGGCGAAGTCCACCATCAGGATCGCGTTCTTCTTCACGATGCCGATCAACAGCAACACGGCGATGATCGCCATCAGGGTCAGCTGGGTCTGCGTGACCAGCATCGCGAGGAAGGCGCCGGCACCCGCCGCCGGCAGGGTCGAGATGATCGTCAGCGGGTGCCCAAGGCTCTCGTAGAGAATGCCCAGCACGATATACACGGCGAGGATGGCGCCGATCAGCAGCACCATGCCGTTGGACTGCGCGTCGCGCAGGCGCTGGTTCGCACCGGTGAAATCCATGCGCACGCCCTCGGGCAATCCGATGATGTGCACCGCCTGCTCCACCAGGGCGTTGCCCTTGTCCGCCGTAACCTTCGGCGCGAGGTTGTATGTGAGATCGGCCGATTCGAGCTGGTTCTGGTGCGTCACGGAACTGGGCACCGCGACCGGCGCGATCTTCGCCACGGCGGAAAGCGGGATCATCTTGCCCTGTTCGTTCTTGACGTATGTGTTGAGCAGGGCGTCGGGGCTCAGCGTCTGTGCCGCCGCGGCCGTCAGCACCACCCAGTACTGGTTGATGTCCGAGTAGATGATCGATACCTGGCGCTGGCCGAAGGCATTGAACAGGGCGGAGTCGATCATGCCCATGCCTATGTGCAGGCGCCCCGCGGCCTCGCGATCCACCTTCAACATCTGCTGCTTGCCCACGATGTCGAAGTCGCTGCCGACGTCACGAAACTCCTTCATCGTGCGCATCTGCCGCACCAGTTTCAGCACCCAGGGTTGCAGGTCTTCGCCGCTGGTGCTGATCAGCTGGAACGAGTACTGCCCGCGATTGCTGTTACCGCCACCGCCGCCGAGGAATTGCACCGGGTTCATGAAGACCTGGACGTCGGAGATCTTCTCGTACTCCTTGCCCAGCCGGTCCATGATTTCCTTCATCGACTCGTGGCGCTGGCCCGGTCCGCTGCCCTTCGGCTTGAGGTCGACGAACATCAGGCCCTGGTTGCCCACGGCGCCGCCGTTGTCGCCACCCAGGATGGTGGTGACATCGGCCACCGTGGCGTCGTTCTGCATGATGTCGCCGACGCGCTTCAGGCGACGGGTCATCTCGTCGGGCGAGATGTTCGCGTCGGCGCTGATCTGGGCCTGCAGCATGCCGGTGTCTTCCTCCGGCATGAAGTTGCCACCGGCGGTCTTCACCACCGCCATGGCCAGCAGGACGGTCGCCACCAGCAGGATCAACGGTTGCCAGCGCATGAGGCGACGGTGGCGCATGGCCCAATCCAACGCGCGCTGGTAGACGTGCAGGAAGCCGCGGTCGAAACGCTCCAGCGCCTGTTCCAGGCGCCCGGGCTTGCGGTCCGGCGCGTCGTGTTTGAGGTAATGCGCGCATAGCGCGGGCGTAAGGGTCAGCGACACCACGGCCGAGATCAGCACGGCGCCGGCGAGCGTCACCGAGAACTCACGCAGCAGCTTGGTGATCATGTTGTTGCCGAACAGCAGCGGTGCGAAGACCGCGATCAGCGACAGCGTGATCGAAACCACCGTGAAGCCGATCTCGCGCACGCCCTCCAGCGCCGCCTCCATGGGCTTGGCGCCGTTCTCCATGTGCCGGACGATGTTCTCGATCACCACGATGGCATCGTCGACCACGAAGCCGATGCACAGCACCAGCGCCATCAACGACATCGTGTTCAGCGTATAGCCCAGCGACCACATGATGACGAACGCGCCCGCGAGCGACAGCGGCACGCTCAGCGTGGCGATCATCGTCGGGCCGAGACGGCGCAGGAACACCATCATGACCAGCACGACCATGACGATACTGATCAGTAGCGCGACCTTGACCTCGTGCAGTGCCGACTGGGTCGTCTGGGTCAGGTCGAAGATCGGCGTCACCTGCGCGTCGGCCGGCAGCAGGGCACGGAAACGCGGCAGGGCCGCACGGATCGCCTCCGCCGTGGCGATCGAGTTGGCCTCCGGACGCTTGCTGATCTGCATGGTGACCGAGCGATCGCCCTGGAACCACGCCTTCTGGTACTGGTCCTGCTGACCGCTGTAGACCTTGGCGATGTCCGAAAGCCGTACCGGGATGTTGTTCCGCACGGCGATCAGGATGTTGCCGAATTCCGAGGCGTCGCGCAGGCCATCGTTGGCGATCACCGTGGTCTGTGTCTTGCCGTCGGACAGCAGGCCCTGCGGCGAATTCACATTCGCTGCCTGCAGGGCATTGGACACGTCGTTGGTGGTGATGCCTTTCGACGAGAGCGCGTTCGTGTCCAGCTCGATACGCACGGCGTGCGGCGTGCCGCCGAACACCTGCACGCGCGACACGCCGTCGATCTGCGACACGGCGGGCCGGATCAGCGTGTCGACCACGTCGTACAGCTTGTCCGGCGGCATGGTCTTCGAGGTGAACGCGACCAGCAACACGGGAATCTGGCCCGTGTCGAACTTGAAGTACTGCGGCGGCGATGGCATGCCGGCGGGCAGGTCGGCGGCCGCGGCATTGATGGCGGCCTGCACGTCGCGGGCGGCCGCGTCCGTCGACCGGTCCATATTGAAGCGGATGCGCACGAAGCCGGCGCCTTCGGCGCTGTTCGAGTACATCTGGTCGACGCCCGGGATCTGGCCCAGGTGGCGCTCCAGCGGCGCGATGACGGTCGAAGCCATCGTCTGCGCGCTGGCGCCCGGCATCTGCGTCTGGATGAACACCGCCGGCACCTCGATCGAGGGCAGCGCGGCCACGCCCAGCAGCATGTAGGCAATCGCACCGGCCAGGGTCAATCCCGCCGCGAGCAGCGAGGTACCTTTCGGCCGGCGGATGAATGGAGCAAAAAAGTTCACGGCACTTCCTGTGTGGGCGGAGCCCACACTCCGCGCCCGCGAACTTTATGACGTCCCGCCCGATTCGTCGCGTGTGCCTTTAGTGGGGCCCCTGCCGGAAGGCAGGGGGGCAGCGTATGCGTGAGACTCCCACATTCGTCATGGCTAACGGACCGGTGAATAACGCAGCGTGAGGTAGTAGGTCCGGCCCAGCTGGTTGAAGTACGCCGCCGTCTCGTAGCGCTTGTCCGCCACGTTGGCGACACGGCCCTGGACGCTCCAGTCGGGCGCCACGTGCCAGGTCGCGCGAAGGTCCGCGGTGGTGTAGCCGCCCAGTCGACGAGTATTGGCCGCGTCGTCGTAGCTGTACCCGGCGGCGTTCAGCGAGCCGCCGACGGTGAAGGTGCCCATGTCCTTGTCGATATCCGCGCGGGCGATGCGCCGCGGCCGGCGGGCGAGCAGGTTGTCCTGCTGGACGCCACCGTCACGATTTTCCGGCTGCTGGAACGTGAGGTAGCCGCGGACGTGCCAGCCGTCGACGTCCGCGCCTGCCTGGCCTTCGAGACCGCGGATACGGGCCTTGCTCACGTTGATCGGCAGGAAACTGGCGTCGAAGCCGATCAGGTCGTCGACATCGGTGCGGTAGGCGTTCACGGCCCAGGTCCAGATGCCCGGCCGCGCGGAGAGGCCGATCTCCGCCGTGCGCGACTTCTCGGGTTTGAGGTTTACCGGCGTGCCGTAGGGATAGAACTCGTCGTTGAAGGTCGGCGCATGGAAGGCCGTGCCATAAGACGCCGTGATCTTCATGCCGCTGTCGAAGCGGAAGCCATACGCCGCGGAACCCGTCGTGTGGTTGCCGAACTGGGTGTTGTGGTCGTGGCGGGCGGAAAGTTCGAGCTCATGCGGCCCGAACAGGCCACGGTAAAGCACGAAGACGCCCGTGTTATTGCGCGAATCGGCGAGGTAGGCGGTATCGCTCTCCAGCTTTTCCTGCTGGAAATCGACACCCGCGGTAAGGACCTGGTCCTTCGTCAGCGTGATGTCGTTCTGCCAGGAGGCCTGGTTGCGCTTCGAATAGAGGTAGCCCACGCGCGCGTCGTCGACGCCGTAGTGCACGAAATCCAGCGTCTTGTCGGCACCGTCGAGATAGTTGTCGGCGCGGTCCTGGTTCTGGCCCACGGCCAGCGACACGCGCCACTCGGCGAGTGCGTCAAAGGACAATTTCGCGCCCGCCACCTGCTGCGAGCGCCGGGTGACGTTCTGGAAATCGCCGTCGTAGTGGATGTCGCCCTTGCTTCGCAGCCAGCTGCCGGTCAGTTCCGTGCCGTCGTCCCAGCGGTAGCCGCCAGAGAGGGCGCCGTTGTAGGTCCGATACGCGTCGTGGTCGGGTTCGTCGGTGAAGCAGCCGGCAAAGGCAGCCGCGGCGCCGACGCGGCAGGCATTGATGCCCGAGGTGTACTGGCCGCCCAGGCTGGCGTTGTACCAGCCGTGCGCGGTACCGCCGGAAAGTCCGACCTGTCCCGCCGTATACCCGTGGCTACCCCCGGTGATGGCGATCGTCGGCGTCGGCGCTTCGCCTGCGCTGCCGTGACGGGTGAAGATCTGGATGACGCCGCCGATCGCGTCGGAGCCGTACAGCGCGGAACGCGGGCCACGCACCACCTCCACCCGGTCGATCTGCTCGACGGGCAGCTGCTCGTACGCGGGAAGGCCGGCGCCCACGGTGCCGACCCGGACGCCGTCGACCAGCACGAGCGTGTGCGAGGAATTCGTGCCGCGCATGAACAGCGAGGTCTGTTGCCCGATGCCGCCGGTATTGGACAGGGCCACGCCGGGCAGTCCGGCGAGCAGGTCCTGGACGCTGAGCGGCTGCAGGCGTTCGATGTCCTCGCGCGTGATCACCGTGACAGGTGCCAGCACCTGGTCCAGGGGCATCGCGAAACGACTGGCCGTGACCACCACGGCGTCGAGCCGATCGGGCGCGTCGGCCGCATGGGCCATGGCGGTCGTCGACAGCAACGCCGTCGCGAGCAGGGTCTTCTTCATCACACCGTCTTCCTCTGCCGCCATCGCGGCCAAACGCACGGGGCCGAGGGAGGACGCAGACGAACGGCGAACGGGGAGGGAACCCGGAAGCTGTCCGGATCCGCCCTCCGCGAATCGACCGAAACAGGGACACCCACCCCATGAGGGGCGGGCGGTCATCGGGCCGGTCTCCGGACTCGCGTCAGCCATCGCCGATGGCCGGCTCCGGCGCCTTCCCGCTTGCGCAGTGGCTTACGACCGGACCGCAGGAAAACGCGAAACGCCTTCCCGATGACGCATACCGTTGCGGGGGCAGTGCCGGCCTTGCCACCCAGGTGGCGCACCGGCTTCCCGTTTCAGCCTTCCAACTTGCGCCGGAAGGCCACCCGAACGTGGCGGATAGTACTTCGCAAGTGCTTCGACTGTCACGATTTTTTCACCGAAACCTTAACGGGGTCTTGACGACCGCGAAATATTTCGATTACAAGCGTAACGGATTGCCGTAGGGGCGCGGGTTCTTGCGCCACGGGGGCGTGTCGGCCACCCACCCATCCTGGGGAGGATGCGTGGAGGCGGACACGAAAGGCGGCCATCGAGAACAAAGGTCCGTATTCCAGTCACGGCGACGGACCTTCTTGCTGTTTCTTTGGGGAGACAAAACATGCATCGTTCCACCCGCCGTAACGGCGTCCTTCGCCGCTCAACCCTCTGCACCGCGCTCGCCCTCTGCTTTGCCAGCGGCGCCGTGCTTGCCCAGTCCAACGCTTCGGGTGTCATTTTCGGCCGCGTCTCGCAGCCTGAAGGCGCCTCCGTTCATCTGACCAACGTCGATACCGGTTTCGACCGCAAGGTCGCCGTCGATGCCGATGGTCGTTACCGCGTCAGCTCCCTGCCGGTCGGCGTCTACAAAGTCACTGTCGAGCGAGGCGATCAGGTTGTCGAAAGCCGCGACAATGTCCAGGTAAACATCGGTGGTGGCGTGGACGTCTCATTCGCCGGCGCAGCCAGCGCGACGAATACGGAGGCACAGAACCTCGAGGGTGTTCAGGTCACGGGCAACGTGCTTCCCGCCATCGACGTCTCGTCCGTCGACTCCCGTACTGTCCTGACCGCCCAGCAGCTTCAGAAGATTCCGCTCGCCCGTGACGTCACTGCGGCGGCCTTGCTCGCGCCCGGCGTCGTGGCTGGCGACGCGCGTTACGGCAACGTGGCTTCGTTCGGTGGCGCGTCCGCATCCGAGAACCAGTACTACATCAACGGCTACTCCGTCACGAACGCGCTCACGGGCCTGGGCTTCACCAGCCTGCCTTTCGACGCGATCGACCAGCAGCAGATCTTCACCGGCGGTTACGGCGCGGAATACGGTCGCTCGACCGGCGGCGTGATCAACATCGTCACCAAGCGCGGCGGTAACGACTGGAAGGCCGGTGTCGGCCTCTACGTCACGCCGCAGGGCCTGCGCCAGAAGCCCCGCAGCATCTACCGCGAGGACGGTACGCTGTGGCAGGACCGCGGCCGCAACAAGAGCACCGACACGCAGTACACCGGCTACATCAGCGGCCCGCTGATCAAGGACAAGCTGTTCCTGTTCGCGGCCGGCGACTTCACTCGATCCGATAGCCGTAATACCAGCAGCATCGTGGCGCCGCAGCGCACCTACCAGGAATCGAAGGCCACGAAATGGTTGGCCAAGGTCGACTGGAACATCACCGACAACCACCTCCTGGAAATCACGGGCCTCGGTGACAAGAGCAACATCGAGCGCAGCGTCTACGCGTACGACTACAACCGCAGCGCCCGCGGCGCATACATCGGCACCGACAACCTCAAAAACTTCGATGCACAGGCCGGGTCCGCGCCTGGCGGTGATGTATACATCGGCAAGTACACCGGTTACATCACGGACAACCTGACGGTCAACGCGCTGTACGGCCACACCAAGACCGTCCATGAGCGCAACCTGTCCTATGCCAGCAATCCGAACTGCCCCTGGATCGTCGACAACCGGGCCCAGCCCGATCGCATCACGGGTTGCGGCCTCGTCAATGGCACGGTTCTCGGTGAAGGTGCACAGGACAAGACTCACGGTTGGCGTCTCGACGTTGAATACGTTCTCGGCGCCCACGATCTGCGCGCAGGTGTCGATAACCAGACGCTGGAATCGTACTCGGGCAACGTCTATGAAGGCGGTTACCGCTGGATCTACGGGCCGGCTGGCGATATCCCGAGCCGCGGCATTGTTGCGCCGCCCGGCGTCGACTATTTCGCCCAGAAGCGTCTCTTTGCGACCGGCGCGAACGTGAAGGTGGAGCAGGAAGCCCAGTTCATTGAAGATCGCTGGCAGGTGACCGATCGCTGGATGGCGTCCATCGGCCTGCGCAACGAACAGTTCAAGAACATCAATGGCGATGGCGCTACCTACGTGAAGCAGCGTCACCAGCTGGCACCCCGCCTCGGCGTGACCTGGGACGTCTTCGGCGACTCGACCTTCAAGGTGTACGCCAACGCCGGCCGCTACCACCTCGCGATCCCGTCGAACGTGGCGATTCGCGGTGCTTCCGCCTCCACGTACTACTCCGAGTACTACACGTACACGGGCGTGGGCCCGAATGGCGAACCCACGGGTCTCACACCGATCGGCACCCGCGCCTACCTCAATGGCGAAGACGGTACGCCGCTCAATCCGAAGACGATCGCCTCGCAGGGCATCGACGCCTACTTCCAGGATGAGTACATCCTCGGTTTCGACAAGGCGATCAACGCCGACTGGACCTTCGGCGCCAAGGCGACGGTGCGTAAGCTGAAGAGCTCCATCGATGACTTCTGCGACTCGCGTCCCTTCGAGAAGTACGCTGCGCGCAACGGCATCGACCTGAGCAACGCGTCGATTCCGGGTTGCTACCTGTTCAACCCGGGCCAGTCGAACACGTTCATGGTCGATATCGATGGCCAGGGTTCGCTGGTGCCGTTCAAGCTGACCAAGGACGACTTCACGTCGCCGGAAGGCGTCGCGTTCCCCGACCTGAAGCGCAAGTACTACGCCCTGGAACTCTACCTGGAGCACCAGCTGGCGAACGACTGGTATGCCCGTGTCGATTACACCTTCTCGCGCAGCTACGGCAACTCGGAAGGCCAGCTGAAGTCCGATATCGGTCAGCTCGATCCGTCGGTGACGCAGGATTGGGATGCCCCCGAAATCATGCAGTACTCGAATGGTCCCTTGCCGAACGATCGCACCCACCAGCTGAAGGCTTACGGTTACTGGCAGGCGACGCCAGAGTGGCTGATCGGCGCGAACCTGGCCGTGGCCACGGGTCGTCCGAAGAACTGCCTGGGCCAGGATCCGGTCGACGCGATCCAGTACGGTGCGTCGTACTTCGAGTGCGGACTCCAGCCGGCACCGCGCGGTTCGCAGGGTCGCCTGCCCTACACCTGGAGCCTCGATCTCAATGCCGAGTACCGCCCGATGTGGGCCGGTGCGAAGCAGCCGCTGGCGTTTACCGCTTCGGTGTTCAATTTGGCGGGCAAGCAGCGCCCCGTCGCGCAGATCGACACCGGCGAACTTGACACGATCGATGATGATACCGGCCTGCCGAACGTGAACCCGGACTATCGTCGTCCGGTCGCGTACCAGTCGCCGCGCTACTTCCGCTTCGGCGTGCGTTACGACTTCTCGCTCTAACGGCGGGAACCACGACGCACCCGGACCAAGTATCCGGGTGCGTCATGAGATCTCCCTGGAACTGGCCGGCGCGGAGCGCCGGCCTTTTTTATGGCTTCAACCGTGGACTTTCGAACCGCCGATCCAGGTTTCGATCACGTGCTGGGTGTCGTCCACGACGACGAAGTCGGCCCGATAGCCGGCGGCGATGTGGCCGTGCGTGGCGCCGAGGCCGAGGAAGGCGGCAGGATAAGTCGACGCCATGCGTGCGGCCTCGTCATAAGGCACGCCGACCATGTGCACGGTGTTGCGTACCGCGGTGGCCATGTCGAGCGCGGACCCTGCGATGGTGCCGTCGGCGGTCTTGCAGGCGCCGTCGTGCACCGTGATCGTCTCGCCCTTCAGCACGAAACTCGGGTTGTCCGAGCCCACCGGCGGCATCGCGTCCGTCACGAGCATCATCTTTTCGCGCGCCTTCGCGGCGATGGCGACGCGCAGCGACGCCGGATGCACATGGTGTCCGTCCACGATCAGGCCGCACCAGCTGGCCGCGTCTTCCAACGCGGCGCCCACGACGCCGGGTTCGCGGCTGGTGAACGGGGTCATGGCGTTGAACAGATGCGTAAAGCCGCGCACGCCGGTGGCCAGCGCATTGCGTGTCGTGTCGTAGTCGGCGGCGGTATGCCCCGCCGCCACGATGACGCCGGAGGCAACGAGCTGTGCGAGAACCTCGGGCGAGGTGCGTTCCGGTGCAAGCGTCAGGAGCGTGACGCCGCCATGTCGGCGCGCCACCAGCGCGATATCGTCGGCACCGGCAATGCGGAACTTCGCCGGATCGTGCACGCCCTTGCGCTCCGGCGCGATGAACGGTCCTTCGAGGTGGATACCGAGGACGCCGGGAACGCCCTGCTCCACCGCGGCATTCACGGCGTCGATGGCTTGCACCATGACGTCCGCATCATCGCTGATCAGCGTCGGCAGAAAGCCCGTGGTGCCGAAGCGCGCGTGGGCTTCGCCGATGCGGCGGATGGTATCGACCGTGGGCGCGTCGTTGAACAGCACGCCGCCACCACCGTTGACCTGGCAGTCGATGAAACCGGGCAGCAGCGTGCGTCCACCGAGGTCGTGACGTTCGGCCGCGCGGACGCGGGGATCGGACGGCAAGGCCAGGCCGGTGATCGTGCCACCGTCGACGAGCACGGCAAAACCGCCCTGGAATCCGTTGTCGGTGAGTACGCGGCCGTTGACGAGGGCGATGGTCATGGGTCTTTCCTCTGCAAGCTCAAATGTCTGTTCTGTTCGTCTACCCACCTCCGGGCAGGCGAGCCCTACATGGTTTCCGTCACCTTGTTGAGGTGCGGGGGAACGTCCGGGTCGAAGCCGCGCTTCAGGGCCAGCGCGGCGGTCGCGCGGTAGAAGCTCTGTACCGTGACGAGCGGCGCGCTGATCGGCGCGGTCGCGACCAGGGGCAACATGTCGTCGCCCTGCCCGCCCGGCGTGGCGACCCACACCTTGGCGCCGCGCTTGCGGAATTCCGCGGCGACGGCGAGGACGCCGTCCAGCGTGTCGTCGTCCTGCGCGAAGAAGAGCACCGGGAAGTCGGGACCCACGAGGGCCATGGGGCCGTGCTTCACTTCCGCCGAACTGAAGGCTTCGGCGTGGAGCCCGCAGGTTTCCTTGAATTTCAGCGCGGCCTCGAGCGCACCGGCAAAGCCGAAGCCGCGGCCGACGACGAAGAGGTTGTGCGCGTCCACGAGGCCGTCGGTCAAGGCGGACCAGTCCGCGTCCCAGCCGTCCCGCAGTTGCGCCGGCAGGGCGGCGAGCGCCTCGCCGATGGCGGCGTTTCCGCTCCAGCGCGCGGCGATGTGCAGGATGGCGGCGAGCGCACCCAGGTAGCTCTTCGTGGCCGCGACGCTCTTCTCCGGGCCGGCGTGCAACGGCACGACGACATCGGCGCAGGCGGCCAAGGGTGAATCGACCACGTTGACCAGGGCCACCACGTACGCCCCGGCGCGCTTGGCCGCCTCGGCGTTGCGGACGAGGTCCGGGCTTTTACCGGACTGCGACACCGCGACGTAGAGGGCGCCGTCGAGGTTCTGCTTCGCGTGGTAGATCGATGTGACCGACGGCGACGCCGATGCGGTCACCACACCGAGCTGCGTCTCGAAGACGTACTTCGCGTACATCGCCGCGTGGTCGGAGCTGCCGCGGGCGCAGGTGATCACCATGCGCGGCGGGTTGGCACGCAGGTGCGCGCCCAAGGCGCTCACGACCGCTTCGCTTTCAGCGAGCTGCCGCTCCACGACCCCGGCGGTCTCGTGCGCTTCGCGGAACATCAGGGTGTCTTGCGGAAGTTTGGTCATGTCCTGGAGTGTCGTCAGTCGCTCTGCAGTTCCGCGACGAAATCGTAGATATCGCCGCGGTACCAGGAGCAGGTGAACTCGACGATGCGGCCATCGTCGAGGAAGCTGCGCCGCTCGATGTTGAGGCCGGCACTGCCGGCCCCGAGGCGGAGCAATCGGGTCTGCGCGGGCCCCAGCACCACCGCGCGCAGCCGCTGGAGCGCCCGCAACGGACGGTTGCCCAGCTTGTCGAGGGCTTCGTACAGGGAGTCCTCCACGAGGGAGGGATCAGGGAGGAGGTCCAGCGGCACGGCGCTGCGCTCGATGGCCAGAGGCTCGTCGCCTGCGTAACGCAAGCGATGCAGGCGGACCACCTGCGTGCCAGGCGACAGGTTCATCGCCATGGCTTCCTCGGGCGTGACCTCGCCGATCGCTCGCTCGAAGAATTCCGAACGGGGATTGAGGCCGCGGGCGCGGAGGTCCTCGGTGAAGCTCGTCATCCGCGAGAGCGGCTTCACGATGCGCTCGGAGACGAAGGTGCCTGCCCCGTGCCGCTGGGTCAGGAGGCCGTCCTCGACCAAGCCACCGATGGCCTTGCGCACGGTGACCCGCGACAGGGTGAGGGCCCTGGCGAGGTCGCGTTCGCTGGGGAGCGCGTGGCCCACCTGCACTTCGCCCTTTTCGATCACGTTCCGGATCGCGCGGCGCAGGCGCATGTACGCCAGCGGCTGCCGGGTGGCCGGATCGTGTTGCAGGCGCTGGTACTCGGCGACGAGGGCGGTTTCCATCCGGCGAACATACCAATGCACGACCACTGAGGCAAGACCGGGGGCGGGCAGCCATACCAGCCGCCCGGTCGAACAGACGTTTGCACGATTGAAATTTCCATGGAAACGTTTCCATTCCGTTTCCGGCGCGTGAAACGTCACCCCGTACAGGAGCGACTGGTACGGGGCTGGTACGTCCTGGTATGTCACTGGTACGATCCGGAGGCATTTCTTCCCGCTCCTAAAGAGGCCACTGTCGTGAGCGCTCCCCTCCAGTCGATCGAACCTTTCGATCTGGTCATTTTCGGCGGCACCGGCGACCTTGCCGTGCGCAAGCTGCTGCCCGCCATGTACCACCGCTTTGCCGACGGCCAGATCCAGGCGACCAGCCGGATCATCGGCGTGGCACGCGAAGGCCTCGACGACGAGGCATACCGCCAGCAGGTTCGCGCCGCCGTCGAGAAGGGCGTGTCGCACATCGTCCCGGCGCAGCTGGACGCCTTCATCGGGATGATCGGCTACCGGTCGCTCGACGCGCGGAAGTCCGACGGCTGGGAGGAGTTCGCCGCGTTGATGGCGGCGGAGCCCACGCACATCCGCGTGTTCTACCTCTCGACGTCGCCGGACATCTTTACCGACATCTGCCAGCGCCTCGGCGGGCTCGGCCTCAACGGCGAGCGCTCGCGCGTGGTGCTGGAAAAGCCGATCGGTCGCGACCTCGAAAGCGCCAACGCCATCAACGACGCGGTGGCCCAGGTCTTCGGCGAATCGCAGACGTACCGCATCGATCACTACCTCGGCAAGGAGACGGTGCAGAACCTTTTGGCGCTGCGCTTCGGCAACGCCTTGTTCGAGCCGTTGTGGAACGCCCAGCACATCGACCACGTGCAGATCACCGTGGCGGAGACGGTCGGCGTCGGCCATCGCGCCGGCTACTACGACCGTGCCGGCGCGTTGCGCGACATGGTGCAGAACCACATCCTGCAGCTCCTGTGCATGCTCGCCATGGAGCCACCGTCGTCCCTGGCGCCCGACGCCGTGCGCGACGAGAAACTGAAAGTGCTGCGTTCGCTGCGTCCGATCGACGGCGCCAACGCGGCGCAGCTCACCGTGCGTGGCCAGTACCGCGCCGGCGCGGCCGAAGGGCAGGGTGTGCCGGGCTACCTGGACGAACTCGGCAGCGACCAGTCGAAAACCGAAACCTTCGTCGCCCTCAAGGCGGAGATCGGTAACTGGCGCTGGGCCGGCGTCCCGTTCTACCTCCGCACCGGCAAGCGCCTTCCCAATCGTGTCTCGGAGATCGTGGTGACGTTCCGCGCGTTGCCGCATTCGATCTTCGATCCCACCAGTGGTCCGCTCCTGCCCAATCGCCTCACGCTGCGCCTGCAGCCCGATGAGGGCGTGAAGCTGTGGCTGACCATCAAGCATCCGGGTCCGGGTGGCCTGCGCCTGCGCCACGTGCCGCTCGACATGAGCTTCGCGGCGGCGTTCGGCGTGCAGCAGCCCGACGCCTACGAGCGGCTCATCCTCGACGTCGTGCGTGGCAACCCGACCCTGTTCATGCGCCGCGACGAGGTCGAGGCGGCATGGAACTGGGCCGGCCCCATCCTCGACGCGTGGGAAGCCAGCGGCGACACACCGAAGCCGTATACCGCAGGCACCTGGGGTCCGAGCGCCGCCGTGGCGCTCATCGAACGCGATGGCCGAACCTGGGCCGAGGACGCCGCATGAACGCCAAGATCAACCGACACGAATTCGCCGATCGCCTCACGCTCGCCGACAAGCTCGCCCGGGACGTCGCCTCCAAGCTCGAGGCCGCGATCCAGGCGCGCGGCAAGGCCACCATCGCCGTGTCCGGCGGTGGCACGCCGAAGACGATGTTCGCCGTGCTGGCCGAGCAGGAGATCGACTGGTCGAAGGTCACCGTGACGCTGGTGGACGAGCGCTGGGTGGATACCGACAGCGACCGTTCCAACGCGCGCATGGTCGCCGAGCACCTGTTCCACCACCAGTCCCACACGGCGGGTTTCGTCCCGCTGTTCGACCGCGCGCACAAGGACAGCGTGGACGACGCATTGGACGACGTCGGCAAACGCATCGACGCGCTCGGCCTGCCGTTCGACGTGGTGCTGCTCGGCATGGGTGGCGACGGCCATACGGCGTCGTTCTTCCCGGGTGGCGACAACCTTGCCGCGGCACTCGACCCGAACGGCACGCGCACGGTCGTATCCATGCGCGCTCCGGACGCCGGCGAACCGCGCATCACGCTCACCCTGCCTCGCGTGCTCGATACGCGCGCGCTCTATCTCCACATCGAAGGCGACGACAAGAAGGACGTGCTCGGCAAGGCGTTGGCCGGCGGTGACTTCCCGATCGCGGCCGTGCTGACGCAGGATCGCGTGCCGGTGGACGTCTACTGGGCTCCGTAAGCATGACCATCCATCCCATCCTCGCCGAAGTCACCGAGCGCATCGTCGAGCGCAGCCGCACGTCGCGCGCCGCCTACCTCGCCAAGATCGACGCGGCGCGTGGCAAGGGCGCGAAGCGCCACCACTTGTCCTGCGGCAACCTGGCCCACGGCTTCGCCGCTTGCGCGGAAGACGACAAGGACGCCTTGCGCAACGGCCATGCGTCCAACCTCGCGATCGTCACCTCGTACAACGACATGCTCTCGGCGCACCAGCCGTACGAGCGCTATCCGGAACTGATCCGCAAGACCGCACGCCTGCTCGGCGCCACCGCGCAGGTCGCTGGCGGCGTGCCGGCCATGTGCGACGGCGTGACCCAGGGCCGGCCGGGCATGGAGTTGTCGCTCTTCTCGCGCGACCTCATCGCCATGGCCACCGCAGTGTCCCTGTCGCACGACATGTACGAGGGCGCGCTGTACCTGGGCATCTGCGACAAGATCGTGCCCGGCATGCTGATCGGTGCGCTCAGCTTCGGCCACCTGGCCGGCGCATTCGTGCCTTCGGGCCCGATGCCGTCGGGCATCCCGAACGAAGAGAAGTCGAAGGTGCGGCAGGCATTCGCCGCGGGCAAGGCCACGCGCGCCGAGTTGCTCGAAGCCGAGGCCCGCTCCTACCACGGGGCCGGCACGTGCACCTTCTACGGCACGGCGAACTCGAACCAGATGCTCATGGAGATCATGGGCCTGCACCTGCCGGGCGCCAGCTTCGAAGCACCCGATACGCCATTGCGCGACGCGCTCACCCGCGCCACCGTGCAGCGCGTGCTCGCCATCGATACGCTCGGCGACGACTATATCCCCCTCGGTCGCATCGTCGACGAGCGCGCCATCGTCAATGGCGTGGTGGGGCTGCACGCCACCGGCGGTTCGACGAACCACCTGCTGCACCTCGTCGCGATCGCGCGCGCCGCCGGCGTGGAACTGCGCTGGGACGACTTCGACGCCCTGTCCTCCGTCGTGCCGTTGCTCGCCCGCGTGTATCCGAACGGCTATGCCGACGTTAACCACTTCCATGACGCTGGCGGCATGGGTTTCCTGATCGACCAGCTGCTCGACGCGGGCCTGCTGCACGACGACGTGAACACGATCATGGGTCACGGCTTGCACCATTACCGCAAGGCACCGGTGCTCGAAGGCGCCGCGCTCACGTGGAAGCCGGTGTCGAAGGAAAGCGGCAATCGCGGCGTGCTGCGTTCCATCGACGAGCCGTTCCGCCAGGACGGCGGTTTGCGCATGCTCAAGGGCAACCTCGGGCGTGGCGTCATCAAGGTGTCCTCGGTGCCCGACGACCGCATGGTGGTCGAAGCACCGGCGATCGTCTTCGACGAGCAGGACGATGTGAAGGCCGCTTTCGACCGTGGCGACCTCGACCGCGACTTCGTCGCCGTCGTGCGCTTCCAGGGCCCCCGCGCACGCGGCATGCCGGAGCTGCACAAGCTCACGCCGACGCTAAGCCTGCTGCAGGATCGCGGGCGTCGCGTCGCGCTCGTCACCGACGGACGCATGTCCGGCGCCTCGGGGCGGGTCCCTGCCGCCATCCATGTCACGCCGGAAGCGGAGGCGGGCGGACCCATCGCGCGCGTCCGCACGGGCGACCTCGTCCGCGTGGATGCCGTCGCCGGTACGATGGAAGTCCTGGTCGACGCGCACGAATGGAACGCGCGCACACCCGCCGCCGCCGACCTTGCCGTGCACCACAGCGGCATGGGCCGCGAACTCTTCGCGATGTTCCGCCAGTCCGCCGTCACGGCCGACCTGGGCGCGGGCGTTTTCTGATCCACTGGAGTAGACATGAGCAACGAAGCCAAGCAACAGCGTGTCGAGGCAACCCTACGCCTTGCCCCGGTCGTCCCGGTGGTGATCATCGAGGACGCCTCGAAGGCCGTCGGCATGGCGCGCGCGCTGGTCGCCGGTGGCGTGCCCGCCATCGAGGTGACCTTGCGCACACCGGCGGCGCTCGAAGCGGTACGCGCCATCGCGGCCGAGGTCGAGGGCGCGTTCGTGGGCGTGGGCACCGTGCTCACCGCCCGCGACCTCGAGAACGCGTACAAGGCCGGAGCCAAGTTCGCCGTGTCGCCGGGCAGCGCGCCACGCCTGCTCGATGCCGCCGACAACCATGACCTTCCGTTGCTGCCCGGTGCGGCGACGTCGAGCGAAGCCATGGCGTTGCTCGAACGCGGCTATCGCTTCCAGAAATTTTTCCCGGCGGTGCCCGCCGGCGGGGCGAAGCTGCTCGGCGCCTGGGCCAGCCCGCTCCCGCAGATTCGTTTCTGTCCGACCGGCGGCATCAGCCTCGCGAATGCATCGGAGTTCCTCTCGCTGCCGAACGTGGCCTGCGTGGGCGGCTCGTGGCTCACGCCCGCCGACAAGCTCGCCGCCTCCGACTGGGCCGGCATCGAGGCGCTGGCGCGCGAAGCGGCTCAGCTCGCCCGATAACGGCGTACCCCTTGGCATGACCTACATCCTCCTCGCGGTCGTCTTCAGCGTGGCCGTGTCCGTGCTTCTCAAGCTCGCGCGCAAGCACGGGATCGATATCGTGCAGGCGGTCGCGACGAACTATGTCGTCGCCGCATTGCTTTCGGCGTGGCTGCTCGGTGCGACGCCACAGGCCGCGATCGACGCCAAGGCCACGTACACGCCGCTGCTCCTCCTCGGCATCCTGCTCCCCGCGATCTTCCTCGTGCTCGCACGTTCGGTGCGGACGGCCGGCATCGTGCGTACCGACGTGGCGCAACGGCTGTCCTTGTTCCTTTCGCTCATGGCGGCGTTCGCGTTCTTCGGCGACACGCTGACGGGTACCAAGTCGCTCGGCATCGTCCTCGCCTTCGCGGCCGTACTCTGCGTGCTATGGCGCAAGGAGCGCGATTCGGCGGAACGCAGCGGCTGGCTCGCACCGCTGGCGGTGTTCGCGGGATTCGGGGCGATCGACATCTGCTTCAAGCTCGTGGCGCAGGCCGGCGCGCCCTTCGCCAGCGCGTTGCTCGCCTCGTTCCTCATCGCCATGGTGCCGTGCTGGATCGTGGTGCTCGCGCGCGCGGTCACGCGCCGCGCGTCCGTTACCCTGCGGAGCCTGGGCTTTGGTGTGCTGTTGGGCGCGGCCAACTTCGCGAACATCTTGTTCTACGTGCGCGGGCACCAGGCCCTGCCGAAGGATCCGTCCCTGGTCTTCGCGTCGATGAATGTCGGCGTCGTCGTGCTCGGGACCGTCGTCGGCGCATTCGGTTTCCGCGAGCGCCTGGCGCCGGTGAACTGGGGCGGTATCGTCCTGGCCATTGCTGCCATCGCGGTGCTCGCCACCGCGTGAACCGCGCACTCGCGCGACATGCAACAAGGACCTTCGGTCTGGCATCTCAAGCCGACCGCGGCTCCACCATCGTATCGATCGCCAGTACCGGCAGCACCTCGTCGACCGTCAACGGGGCATCCCCCGCAAGCAGTTCGCGTGCTTCCGCATGGTCGGCTACGGCAGGAGGCGATCCCCGGAGGGGAAGTCCCGCCGTTTCGCGCACGAACAGCATCGTGACCGCGCCGATGACGGCTGCGCCCATCAGGTAATAGGCCGGCACCAGCGGATCGCCGGTCCGTTCCACCAGCCATGCCGTGACCAGCGGCGTCGTGCCGCCGAACAGCGAGACCGACACATTGAAGGCAATCGACAGCGCGCTGTAGCGCACGGGCGTGTAGAACAGCGCGGGCAGCGTCGCGGGCATGGTGCTGGTGAAGCACACCAGGGCGATGCCGAGCAGCATCAGTCCGGTGAAGATCAGCGCGTCGTTACCCGTGCCCACCAACAGGAGGCAGGGTATGGCCAGCGCGAACATCGCCGCGCATGCGCCGAGGATCATCGGCCGGCGACCGATCCTGTCGCTGAAGCCACCACCGATCACGTTAAGGGGCATCATCACCAGCATCACGATCAGGATGAGGAGCAGGCCCTTCGTCCCATCGTAGCCAAGCGTCACCGTGAGGTAGCTGGGCATGTAAGTGAGCAGCATGTAGTCCGTGACGTTGAACACCAGGACAAGGCCGATGCACTTCAGCAGCTGCGGGCCATGCACGGCGATAAGTTCGACGAAACCGACGCGAGTCGCGTCCTCCCTCCCCTCCATCGCTTCCGCATGCGCCTTGAAGGCCGGCGTCTCCTCGAGCTTCATCCGCATGTACAGGCCTAGCAGGCCGAGGGGGCCCGCCACGAGGAAGGGCACGCGCCAGCCCCACGCGAGCATGTCGCCTTCGTCCAGCAGCGTCGTGAGCAGGCTGACGACACCGGCACCGGCGATGTACCCGCCGAGCGTGCCGAATTCCAGCCAACTACCCATTCGCCCGCGCCGCGCATCGGTCGAATACTCCGCGATGAAGGTCGCCGCGCCGCCGTACTCGCCGCCCGTGGAGAAGCCCTGCAACAGCCGGGCGAGCAGCAGCAGGCCCGGCGCCCACAAACCGATGCGCTCATAGGATGGGATCAGGCCGATGGCGAAGGTGCCCAGCGCCATCATGATCATCGTCGCGGCGAGGACGCGCTGGCGGCCGAAGCGGTCGCCGAGCGGGCCGAAGACGAGGCCGCCGAGCGGTCGCACGAGGAACGCGACAGTGAACGTGGCGAAGGTGGCGATCACCTGGGCGGTCGGATTGCCGCCGGGGAAAAACACGTGCCCCAGCGTCACGGCAAGGTAGCCATAGACGCCAAAATCAAACCACTCCATCGCATTGCCAAGAGCGGCGGCGCCGACGGCGCGGCGAAGCATAGGCTCGTCGACGATGGTCAGGTCGTCGGGCTTCAGGTGTTTGCGGCGGCGGGTGAACCAGCCGAAATGGGCGTCGTGCCCTGCGGAATCCTGCATCGTGTGCTCCTGTTTCGCGCGGACGGGCACGCACAGGCGTGGCCGGATGCCGTCCTGGGAAAGGGTTGCGCAACGCGGAAGTGGCGGCGCTCGGGCGCAGTCCGCTAGGGGGACGCGCGTGATGTCCCGCACGTGCATCGAAGCACGATGCGGCGGAGACATCGCGAAAGTATAACGGGAGCGCCGTTAAAACCGCGTAGGAAGGGCGAGTGGACGGATGCTCTCAAAGCCGCCGCGGTGCCGTCGATCCACGCACCACGAGGTCGGGGCTGAAGCCTTCGTTCTCGATGACGTGGTCGTCGCTTTCGCGTTCGAGTTCCGCGATCAGCCGCTGCGCCGCGTGGCGACCGATTTCCTCCGTGTTCTGCCGCGCCGTCGTCAACGCCGGCCAGGATTGTTTCGAAAACGGACTGTCCTCGAATCCCGCGATCGAGAGCTCCCACGGCACGTCGACGCCGCCCGAGCGCGCCGCCGCGAGGACACCCGCCGCGATCTCGTCGTTCGAGCCGAAGATCGCCGTCGGCGGTTCTTTCAGCGCCAGCAGTTTGCGCGCGCCACGGAAGCCGTCGTCGAAGGAATAGTCGCCTTCGACCACGAGGCGCTTGTCCACCGCGATGCCGTACTCGCGCAAGGCGTCCTCGTAACCCTGGTAGCGCTCGGGACTGGAGCGATGTCCCTTGCCGCCCCAGAGGAAGCCGATGCGGTGGTGGCCGAGCTGGATCAGGTGCTCGGTGATCGCGTAGGCGGCGTCACGGTCGTCCACGAACACGCAGGGCCAGCCGTCCTTGGGGTCCTGTCGCGCGGAGATGATGCGCACGAAGGGCACGTTCTGCTCGGTCAGCGAGGCAAGCAGGCGCGGCTGCTCGGACATCGGCGGGCAAAGCACGAGGCCGGCCAGGCGGTTGCGGCGAACCAGGTCCGCGAGCTGCTCCGCGAGCTTCGGGGCGGAAGAGTTGCAGGGGTGGATCTGCAGGCCGAAGCCGCGCTCGCGGCACACGGAAAGCACGCCGTTCTGCATGGCGATGACGTAGTGCGCGTTCGGATTGTCGTAGACCAGCCCGAGCGCATAGGTGCGGGAACTGCGCAGGCTGCGCGCCGCCTGGTCGGGCTGGTAGTCGAGGGCGTCGATCGCCCGCTGCACCTTTTCCCGGGTGCGCGCATGCACCGACGGTTCGTGGTTGATGACGCGGGACACGGTCTTCAGCGAGACGCCGGCCCGCTCGGCCACGTCCTTGATGGTAGGGCTACGCAATCTACGACCCTCGATAGCAGGACGGCCATCCTAGCGGATGGCCGTCACGGAGCGAAGATGAAATCCTCAGTCCCGCACGTGCTGACCGACCCGGTGCCCGGCGGCGCCGTAGTACAGGATGTACAGGTAGCAGGGGACCACGAGGCAGACGAACACCGCCTGGAAGTCGAAGTGCTGCTTCAGGTGCGCGAACAGCACCGGAATGACCGCGCCACCCGCGATACCCATGATCAGGAACGCCGAGCCGAACTCGGTGAGGCGGCCGAGGCCCTTGATCGCCAGCGGGAAGATCGCCGGCCACATCATGGCGTTCGCGAAGCCCAGCGCGGCCACGAAGGCGACCGAGAGATAGCCGCTCGTGACGTAGGTGCCGATGGAAAACAGCACGCCCAGGATGGCCGAGAAGGCGAGGTAGCGCTGCTGCGAGACGAAGCGGGGAATCAGCAGCAGGCCCGCCACGTAGCCGACGAGCATCGCGATCAGGGTGTATGACGTGAAGTGGCTGGTGTCGGCCGGCGACATGCCGAAGCCTTGGCCATAGGTGCCGATCGCGTCGCCGGCCATGACTTCCACGCCCACGTAGACGAAGAGGCAGAGCACGCCCAGCCACAGGTGCGGAAAGCTGAAGAGGCTGCCCTTGTCGTGGCCGATGGCGCGCTCGCTGTTGTCGCTCGACGGTTTGATCTCCGGCAGCGAGGAACGCACGACCCAGATCGCGAGGATCACCAGGAGGCCAGCCATCACCATGTACGGCATGTGCACCTTCGCCGCGAAGGCGGCGAGCAGGGCGTCCTTCTCGCCCGGCGAGCCTGCGGCGGCGATCTGCTTGTCGAAGCTGCCGATGTTGCTCATCACCACCGCACCGAAGACGAATGGCGCGAGTGCGCCGGCCACCTTGTTGCAGATGCCCATGAAGGCGATGCGCTGCGCACCGCTCTCGATCGGGCCGAGGATGGAGATATAGGGGTTGGACGCCGTCTGCAGCAGCGAAAGACCGGCACCGATCACGAACAGGCCGGTAAGCGCTCCCGGGTACACGCGCATCGTGACGAACTGACCGAACATCACCGCGCCGATGGCCATGACGAAAAGGCCGAGGCCCATGCCTTTCTTCATGCCTGTCTTCTTCAGGATGAAAGAGGAGGGCAGGGCGAGGAAGAAGTACGACAGGTAGAAGGCCATCGGTACCAGGAACGCGTTCACGTCGTCCAGGTTGAAGGCGAGCTTGACGAAGGTGATCAGCGGCCCGTTGAGCCACGTGACGAAGCCGAAGATAAAGAACAGGACCCCGATGATGATCATCGGGACCAGGCTGGAATGGCGCGTCTCGTGGACGGCGGCCGTGCTGGACGACATGGATGCTCCCCTCTCGCAGGGCCGGACGCGCCCCGATCCGCCCCTTTATCGGCTTCCCTGCCCAACGTTGTCAATCGCGAGACGGCGTCGGTGCGTTACCCCCGGGAGGGGTACGCACTTTCGATGTCGCGTCGCGTCAACGGTCCGAACGGGCAAGACGAACGGCAAATGGCGCTGCGACAGGCGCTTACGCGGCGAGTTCGGCCTGTCCGGCGCAAACGTTTCCTGTTGCGGCGCGTTATGAAATGTCGCCTGTCCTAGCCATTTGTCCTGTTGACAACGTTGTCATCCGAGCCAAGACTCGCCGCCATCAAGGGGTTGTCACAGACAGAACCAAGGGGTGGGGCGTGGTGGAATCGGCCAATCAGCGGGAGATGCCGCGTGCGTCGCGATCGGAGGCGTTCCTCGCCGCCGATGTCGGCGGCACGCATGCCCGTATCGGTCTCGTCCGCCGCGCCAACGAATCCGCCACGATCGACGTGCTTCGCTACGAGCGCTATGCCTGCGCCGACTGGCCCAGCCTCACGGCGGTGCTCCAGGACTTCGTCGGGCACCTGGAAGGACAGGTGTCCATCGAACACTGCGCCGTCGCCAGTGCTGGGTACGTCCTCGGCGATGCCATCGTCAACGAAAACCTTCCGTGGCCGGTGTCGATCGGCGATATCCGCCAGACGCTGGGATTGGCAAGCCTCGCCGTGGTCAACGACTTCGAAGCCGTGGCCTACGCCTGCCAGTTCCTGCAGCGCCACGAGACGGCGCCGATCATCGAAACGGATGCCGCGCCCGCCGAAGGCCCCATTCTCGTGATGGGTCCCGGCACCGGACTGGGTTCGGCCGTGTTGTTGCCCGGACGTCCGCACGCCACGGTGCTGCCGACCGAAGCCGGGCAGATTTCGCTGGCACCGGGCAACGAGCGCGAAGTGGACATCCTTCGCGAACTGGCCCGCGACCGCGATTACGTGTCCTACGAGGCGGCGCTGTCCGGGCCGGGCCTCGTCAATCTCTATCGAGCCATTTCCACGCTGCGCGGCACGCACGCGACGCTGGCCGAACCCGCCGCCGTCACCGGCGCAGCCCTCGAAGGCAGCGATGCTGCCGCGTCGGAAGCGCTGGACGTCTTCTGCGGCCTGCTCGGCAGTTTCGTCGGCGATCTCGCCCTGCTCTACGGCGCCCGCGGCGGTGTGTACCTCGCCGGCGGCATCCTGCCGCAGGTACGTGAGCGCCTCATCGCCAGCAGCTTCGCCTCCAGGTTTTTCAACAAGGGCGTCATGCGCGCCTTTCTCCAGCAAGTGCCGGTACGTCTGATGGACCACGGACAGTTGGGTGTGATCGGTGCCGCCGGTCTCTACCTGCACGGTTCGACCGCTCATTGAAGAGCGGGAAAGGAACGCAGGCTCAGTTCAAAAAAAGCGGGCCGCGAGGCCCATCGTCGATACACATCCTCTGAGGGGAGGACACCATGTCGCATCGTAGAAACCTGCTGACGGCGAGCATCATCGCCGGGCTTTGCTGTTTCACCGGAACGGTGGCCGCACAGGACACGACCGCACCGGCGAGGCCGCAGACCGCCCAGGAAAAGGCCGACGCCGCCAAGGCGTCCCAGCTCGAGGGCATCACCGTCACCGGCATCCGCGCCAGTCTCGAGAAATCGCTCGACACCAAGCGCAACGCCGACGCCGTTGTCGAGGCGGTCACCGCCGAGGACATCGGCAAGTTCCCGAACACCAACGTCGCGGAAGCGATGACGCAGATCCCGGGCGTCGTCATCGACCGCCAGTTCGGCCAGGGCGACCGTGTGTCGATCGACGGCACGGATCCGAGCCTCAACCTCACCTTCCTCAACGGCCAGCCGATATCGCAGACGCCGTGGCAGTACGGTGCGCAGCCGAACCGCGGGTTCGACTTCACCATGCTGGCGCCGGAAATCATCGGTCGCCTGGAAGTCTACAAGTCGCCGGAAGCACGCCTGCCGGAAGGCAGCCTCGGTGGCACGGTGCTGCTGCACACGTTGAAGCCGCTCGACCTGCCGGCGAACACCATTCGCGGCTCGTTCGGCCTGAACTACAACGACCAGGCCACGCCGGGCACGCGCCCGAACGGCTCGGCGCTGTACAGCTGGAAGGACGCGAACAACATCTTCGGCGTCATCGCCTCGGTCCAGCACTACGAGGAAAAGATCGACCGCCAGGGCTTCGAGATCTTCAGCTATAGCCCGGTGTCGAAGTGGGCAGCGAGCCCGGCCGTCGCCGCAGGCATCGGCAACGGGTCGCTCGACCCGAACGCCATGGTGCCGGACGAGGTGAACTCGGCATGGTTCCAGCAGAAGCGTAAGCGCGATACCGCCACCCTCGGTTTCCAGATCCGTCCCACGGACAACTGGGACATCGACATCAACAACCTGTTCGTTCGCGAGAACTTCGACAACTGGAACCAGTCGCTGTACCCGTTCACCGGCGCCACGCCGGGTAACGTCACCAGCTTCACCCAGGGTCCGAACGGCGTCGTCACGGGCGGCCACGTCTGCGGCAACGACACCGTCGGTTGCCCGGCGATCGCCCAGGGCACGTTCGACAGCAACATCCGCAAGTCGGTGGTGCGTACGTCGGCCTTCGACCTGAAGTCGACCTATCGTGGCGACGGCTGGAAGCTTGGCGGGGCCGCCGGTTACAGCAAGGCCGTCAACAACAACATCTCCCAGGCAGTGATGGAGCCGGTCTACGCCGGCGGCTATACCTGGGACATCAACAAGGGCTTCGCCTTCGACAATCCGGCCGCCGCGCGCGACCCGGCGAACTGGCACATGGGCGACGCCCCCGGCCTTGGCGGCTGGCCCGGTAACTACGGCGATTACTCGGCGCAGGCGCGCGATACGTATGCGCAGCTCGACTTCTCGAAGTACTTCGACTCGTTCTTCAACGAGCTGGCGTTCGGCTATCGCTGGAACCGCCACGAGGAGGGCATGCAGGCGCATGTCTACGGTGGCAACGCGCCCACTAACCTTGCCGACCTCGGGTTCGGCGGCTTCACCGATACGCTCGACGCGTTCGGCGGTGCGTTGGACGGCTCATCGAGCCACGTGATGCCGGACCGTGACGCCCAGTACGCGTGGGTGCGCAACACGAACGGCGGAAACGAAGACCCCGGCACCTATCTCAATGGCACGTACAAGCTGGTTGAGAAGACGAACGCCGCCTACCTGCAGGCGAACTTCGCCGGTGGCGATTTCCACGGCAACGTGGGCATCCGTTACGTCGACACCAAGACCGACGGCACCGGCTTCAACTACAGCGGCGCCCCCGTGCTGCCGGCACCCGCGGGCTCGTGGCAGACCTCGTCGAAGACCACGAAGAACTGGCTGCCCAGCCTGAACGTGGCCTATGACCTGGCCGACGACGTCGTGCTGCGCTTCGCCGCCGCCAAGGTGATCGCGCGTCCGCCGTACAACATGCAGGTGAACAACCTGTTCCTCAACGATTCGGTGCTCACCGGTTCCGGCGGCAATCCGGACCTGAAGCCGTACGAATCGAAGAACTTCTCGCTCTCGGCGGAGTGGTACTTCGCGCCGCAGTCGTACATCGCGCTGACCGGCTTCTACAAGAAAATCGAGAACTACACCTTCGTGGACTCGGCGCCGGAAACGCAGTTCAATTCGGGCCTGTTCACCGACCCGACGACCTTTGCGCGCCAGGTCGCGCAGGGACTCTGCACGGCGGATGGCTTCTGCACGTACAGCATCAGCCGTCCGCGCGACACCGGTTCGGGCAAGGTGCGCGGCGGCAGCCTGAGCTATCAGCAGGCGTTCTGGGACACGGGTTTCGGCGTCACGGCGAACTACACGTACGCCAAGGGCACGCTCGATTCCGGTGGCTCGCTGCCGTACAACTCGAAGAACTCGTACTCGGTCAGCCCGTACTACGAAATGGGTCCGTTCAGCGCCCGTGTCACGTACAACTGGCGTGGCAAGTACCTCGCCGGCGGCTACATCGCCGGTGCGCCGCCGGCCACGACGGCGGACTATGGCGACCTCGGTGCCACGCTCGGCTGGAAGCTCAACCAGCAGGTGTCGTTCACGCTCGCGGGCATGAACCTCACCAACGAGAAGTACAAGCAGTACCTCGGCATTACCGCGATGCCGGTAGCCAAGTACACGACGGGCCGCCGCTACATGGCCTCGGTGCACTTCGACCTCTGATAAAGCGTCATGGACGCGCGGCCAGGGACGGCCGCAAACGCAACCTCGAAGCACCATTCCCCTCGGGCCCGTCAATTCCTCGACCGGGCCCGCTTTTTTTTGGAACGTGACAGCCGCCATAGCGGCGAGAAGCCCACGAAGCAATGAAGTGGCGAGGATGTTTCCCTCGCCGCTATAGCGGCTCCTACAGGGAAGCTGCACAATCGATCGACTGCCCAACAAACAGGAGCCCTCGATGCGCCGATTCCTCCTTCTCGCGATGGCCGCCGGCCTCAGCGCCTGCGCCACCCAGCCGAAGCAAGAAGCCGGCCCCATCGACAGCACGCCGTTATCGCTCATCCCCATGCCGGCTCAGCTCCAGCGGATGCCCGGCCACTTTCGGATCGATGCCGACACGAAGATCGTGATCGCGCCCGGCGACGCCCAGGCGAAGCGGGTCGCCGCCCAGTTGCAGGGCTGGATTCGCCAGGCGCGCGGCATCACGCTGGCGGTCGTGGAGGGCAAGGCAGGCGGTGGCGGCATCGACCTGGTCACCCAGGCGAGCATCAAGGGCCGCGAGGCGTACACGCTCGATGTAACCAGTAACGGCGTACGCATCGCCGCCAACGACGAGACGGGACTTTTCTACGGTGCCGTCACCTACTGGCAGCTGCTGACCGATCCCGCGGCGCGCAATGGCGTTCCCGGTGTGCACATCGTCGACGCGCCGCGTTTCGAGTGGCGCGGGTTGATGCTCGACTCGAGCCGCCACTTCCAGTCGGTCAGCGACATCGAGCACCTGCTCGACCAGATGGCGATGCACAAGCTAAACACCTTCCACTGGCACCTCACCGACGACCAGGGCTGGCGCCTGCAGATCGAGAAGTACCCGAAGCTCACCGAAACCGGGTCATGTCGAAAGACGGTCGGTCCGGATGTCGCGCTCACGGGTTCCGTCGACAAGCCGTATTGCGGTTTCTATACGCAGGAAGAAGCGAAGCAGATCGTCGCTTACGCGGCGGAGCGTCACATCACGGTGGTGCCCGAGATCGAGATGCCGGGACACGCGCAAGCCGCGGTGGCGTCGTATCCGAAATTCGGTGCCGGCGGTAAGAAGCTCTCGGTCTCGTCCGACTGGGGTGTGAATACCGCCCTATACAACGTCGACGACGGCACTTTTACCTTCTTGCAGGACGTGCTCGACGAGGTCATGGCGATCTTTCCGTCCACCTATATCCATGTCGGTGGCGACGAAGCGGCGAAGGATGAATGGGAGCGGTCGAAGACGGTGCAGGCGAAGATGAAGTCGCTGGGCATCGACGACGAGGAAAAGATGCAAGGCTGGTTCATCGCGCGTATCGGGGGGTATCTCGAACAGCATGGTCGCCGCCTGATCGGCTGGGACGAGATCCTCGACGGCAAGGTGCCGGCCAGTGCCACCGTGATGTCCTGGCGTGGCACCGAGGGAGCCATCAAGGCCGCCAACGCCGGTCACGACGTCGTGCTCGCACCGTCGCCGACGCTCTACCTCGACCGGCTGCAATCGACCCTGCCGGACGAGCCGCCGGGGCGCCCGGCGGGACAGACGTTGAAGACGATTTACGACTTCGAGCCCGTGCCGGCGGCCATCGCGCCGGAGAAGGCGCAGCACGTGCTCGGCGCCGAAGTCACGCTCTTCACCGAATACCTGCCGAACTGGTACCGCACGCAGCACGCCATCTTCCCTCGTGTCGCCGCGCTCGCGGAACGCACCTGGTCGTCGACGGCAGACTGGAACGGCTTCGTCGCACGCCTGCCAGTGCAGATGTCGCGCTACCGTGCGGCGGGTATCGTCCCATCCGACGGCGTGTTCGCCGTTGCCATCGCGACAGAGAGCGCGCCCGACCGCAAGGCGAAGGTCACGCTGTCGAACCAGAGCGGCTACGGCACGATTCGCTACACCACCGACGGCACCGCACCGACGTCCCAATCGACGACCTACGACGGTCCCTTCGAGGTGGCCCTGCCGACGACCGTGCGTGCGAACGCCTTCGACGGAGGCTTCGGCCTGGCCGGCCCGCGCGATCGCGAGATCGTTGCGAAGTCGCTCCTGCGGCGCAGCAGCGACGAACTCGATACGTGCAGCGACAAGCTCGTGCTGAGACTGGAATCGCCGACGGCGACGGACGGCCAGCGACCCGTGTACAAGGTGGACATCATGGACACCTGCTGGGTCTGGAAGGGCGTGAAGCTGGACGGCCACTATGGCGTCGCCGTCACCGTCGACCGCCTGCCGTACAACTACGCGCTGTGGAAGGACGCCAAGGCCGTTGTCTCGCGCAAGGCACGCTCCGCGGCGGGTGAACTGGAAGTCCACCAGGACACCTGCGACGGTCCGAAGCTGACGACCATTCCGCTCGCGAAGGCGAAGGACGGCCGTGCCACGCTGGACGGCATCCTTCCCAAGCGCGAAGGCACGCACGACCTCTGCTTCGTCGTCACCGGGAAGCCGGGTCCGAAGATGTGGGTACTAGGCGACGTGCAGCTGCGTTAGGAGCGAGCGGTTTCTTCAGGCGAGCGTGCTACGCATATCGGCCTTCCGTTGCAACGCGCTCCGCGCCTCGCGTTCGTCGTCGCCTTCCAGCGGCAGCAAGGTGACGAACTTGCCCGCGACCATCGCAGCCAGCGGCACGCCGTCGCGGATCGCGATGCGGTTGCCGAGGGTGGAGGGCACCTTGCTCCCGGCGAAGATCGTGCCGACCAGGTTCAGCGGGTCGGTGCCGGCGATGCAGACGATCTCGCCGTCGTGCGCGCGGTGGCGGATCTGCCGCAGCGCGGGAAGTGCTTCCGGCAAGGCGAACTGCTCGCCCACCAGGCCGTCGACGAAACGCCCGCCGCGGATCTCGCCGCGCGCCTCGAGCCGGTGGTAGACGCGCCGCAGGTCGCGCCAGGGCGGCAGCCAGGCCGCTTCGCGTTCCAGGATGCGCCAGCTCACCACGCCATAGCGGCGGAGCAGCGTGCGCGCGATGTGTTCCAGCCCATCGGCGTCGTTACGTTGCTCGCTCGGCCGTCGCGCCAGCGACCAGCGCCCCGCGTCCTCGATGCCGCTGAGCATGTGCCGACGCGTGCGCCGGTGGCGACTGCCGTTGCGCTTGGACGCCGGCAGGAGGAGGGCGCGCAAGCCCGCGAAGCTGTCCGCGGTGACGCGGCCGGCGGCGACCAGTTCACCCAGCGCGTCTTCCAGTTCGGTACGCAGGAGGCGCGTCGTCGAGGCGAGTTCGTCGAAAAACAGCGCGCCTTCGTCGCGTAGCGCGTCCGCCACGGCCTGCGCACGCGACGACAGCGATACGTCGTCGCTGGCTGCCGGTGCCGCTGCCGACCATATCGCCAACTGGCGCCGCGGGAGCAGCACGATGGGCGTGGACCGCACGGGACCGCCGCTGCCGGTGCCGAGGCGTAGCCGGCTCCAGACCACGCGACCCGCACGGCAGAGGTCGTCGAGCCAGCCGATGCCGTAGTCGTTCACGCGCGCCGGCAGGAGTTCGGATTCCCATGCGCCCGCAGCGGCCTCGTAACCTTCGAGCTGGCCGATCACGCCCGCCAGCGCATCGGGACCCGACACCTGCGTGGCGCGCGTTACGTGCTGCCAGTCGAGCAGGAAACGCAGGAAGTCGCGACGCGCCACCGGCTCGATTTCGCGGCGCAGGCGGCCGATCGTGTAGCGATGGATGCGGGCGAGCAGGTGCCGTTCGCACCATTCCGTGTTCGCCGCGCCCGGCGAAAACTCGCCGCGCATGACGTAGCCTTCGCTTTCCAGCGCCGTCAGCGCCAAGTCGATGTCGGTCTGCGGCACGCCCAGCGACGCCGCGAGCGTGGCCGCCGCCACGGGGCCGAGACCACCGAGACGTCCGCGCACGATGTCCACGAGCGCCGACGCCATTGTCCACGCCTGCGCTTCGAACTCGGCCGGTGCCGCGATCGCCGGCGACATCGACAGGTCGGGACGGATCGCGCGCCATACCGGCAGGCGCTCCGCGGCCACCCACAGGGGGGCGACCGTGTCATCGATCAGCGTGGCGCGGGCGTCCCTGGCGAGCGCACCGAGCAGCGCGGCCCACCCTGCGTTCTCATGCACCTCGTCCATCGTGATCGCACCGAGCTGGATCAACGCCTCGTGCATTTCGTCGGCGCTGCGCGCTTCCGGCCATGCTTCACCGCGCACCGCATCGATGGCTTCCGCATCCAGACGGCCAAGGTCGTCCGCGCTTTCCGCGTCGTTCCAGCGGCGCGACTGCACGGCCTGCGTGCGGCGCTCTTCCAGCGGCGCATCGTCCAGGAACGCGTAGGGCGCCGCGTTCAGCACTTCGGATGCGAGGGGCGAAGGCGTCGCCAGGTCGCGCGCGACCATGGCGATGGCGCCGGATTCGAGGCCGCGCAGGATAGCGAGCAAGCCCTCGCAGTCCATCGCCTCGTGCAGGCAGTCGTCGAGGGTCTGCTTCACCAGCGGATGGTCGGGCACCTCGCGTTCGCCGACGAGGTTCTCCGCGCAGGCCACCTGGTCCGGGAAGACGGTGGCGAGGAGGTCCTCGCTCTTCATGCGCTGCAACTGTGGCGCGACCTTCTTGCCGCCGCTGAATCGCGGCAGGGCAAGGGCGGTGGTGGCGTTCCAGCGCCAGCGAACGCCGAACAGCGGCGCGTCGAGCAAGGCCTGGACCAGCACGTGCTCCGCCGAATTCGAGTGGAGGTACCGCGCGACGTCGTCCAGCGGAAAACTGTGGCTGGTGGACAGCGAAAGCACGATCGCGTCCTCGGTGGCCGCGGCCTGCAGCTCGAAGTTGAACTTGCGACAGAACCGCTTGCGCAGGGCGAGGCCCCATGCCCGGTTGATCCGGCTGCCGTAGGGCGTGTGGATGATCAGCTGGGTGCCGCCCGATTCGTCGAAGAAGCGCTCCATCACCAGCGTGTCGCGAGTGGGCAACGCGCCAAGCGCGGCGCGGGCGCGGAAAAGGTAGTCGACGATCTGCTCGGCGGCGGCCTTTGCCAGCGCGAGCTCACCGGTGAGCCAGGCCAGTGCCGCCTCGCGGCCGCCTTCGTCGAAGGCGGCCGAGATCGCCGCGCGCAGGCGTGACACGCCGATCGACAGTTCGTTGCTGCGGCCCGGCGCCTCGCCGAGCCAGAAGGGGATGTTCGGCGGCGCGCCCTGGGCGTCCTCCACGCGCAGCCGGCCCATCTCGACGCGCAGGATGCGATATGAGCGGTTGCCAAGCTGGAAGATGTCGCCGGCGAGGCTTTCCACGGCGAAGTCCTCGTTCACCGTGCCGACGATGGTCGCCTGCGGTTCGAGCAGCACGTTGTAATCGCCGGTGTCGGGGATCGTGCCGCCGGAGGTGACGGCCGTGAGGCGGGCGCCGCGCCGCTCGCGCAGGCGCCGGTTGACGGCATCCCTGTGGATGTACGAGCCGCGTGGCCCGACGCGCGTGGTGAAGCCGTCGGCCAGCATGCGCACCGTTTCGTCGAACGTGCCCCGCTTCAGGTCGCGGAAGGGATACGCACGGCGGACGAGGTCGTAAAGCGCATCCTCGTCCCACTCCTGGCACGCCACCTCCGCGACGATCTGCTGCGCCAGCACGTCCAGCGGCGCCTCGGGCACCACCAGCGTGTCGAGTTCGCCGCGCCGCACGCAGTCGAGCAGGGCCGCGCACTCGACGAGGTCGTCGCGTGACGTGGGGAACAGGCGCGCCTTCGGCGTGCCGCCGACGGCGTGGCTTGCGCGGCCGGCGCGTTGCAGGAAGGCCGCGATCGACCGCGGCGACGCGATCTGGCAGACGAGGTCGACGTCGCCGATGTCGATGCCGAGCTCCAGCGATGCCGTGGCCACCAGCGCGCGCAGGTCGCCGCGCTTCAGGCGCTGCTCGGCGTCGAGGCGTTGCTCGCGCGACAGGCTGCCGTGGTGCGCGGTCACGGCGTCGTGGCCGAGGCGCTCGGACAGGTGCCTCGCGACGCGCTCGGCCATGCGTCGCGTGTTCACGAAGACCAGCGTGGTGCGGTGTTGCTCGACGAGGTTGCCGAGCCGGTTGTAGACGAGCTCCCACATGTCGTTCGACATCACTGGCTCGAGCGGAACCGGTGGCACCTCCAGCGCGAGGTCGCGCTTGCGCGCGTGCCCGATGTCGACGATGGCGCAATCCTCGCGCGCATTACCGGTGAGGAAGGCGGCGACTGTTTCGATGGGCTTCTGCGTCGCGGACAGGCCGATGCGCGTGATGCGCCGCTGCGCGATGCACTCCAGCCGCTCGAGCGACACCGCCAGATGGCTGCCACGCTTGCTGGCGGCGACGGCGTGGATTTCGTCGACGATCACCTCGCGGACGTCGCGGAGGATCGCGCGGCCGGACTCCGAGCTGAGCAGCACGTAAAGCGACTCCGGCGTGGTCACGAGGATGTGCGGCGGACGCCGTTTCATGCGCTCGCGATCGGCCTGGGGCGTGTCGCCCGTGCGCACGGCCGTGCGGATGTCGAGGTCGGGCAGGCCCTGCTTGCGCAGTTCGTCGCGAATACCCGCCAGCGGAGCCTCGAGGTTGATCCGGATGTCGTTCGACAGCGCTTTGAGCGGCGACACGTAAAGGATCGTCGTCCGATCGCGCAGGCCACCCTGCTCGACGCCTTCGCGCACGAGCACGTCGATGGCAGAGAGGAAGGCCGTGAGCGTCTTGCCGGAACCGGTGGGCGCCGCGACCAGCGTATGCCGTCCCGAGCGGATCGCCGGCCACGCGGCCACCTGCGCTTCGGTGGGCGCGGGGAACGCGTTGGCGAACCAGGCGGCGACGGCGGGATGGAAGGCGGCGAGCGGCATCGACTTTTGTGAATTCATTGAACCACTTAAGTGGGGCCTGACGGTGTGGATGGCAAGCCGCGAGGGTACTCCTCCACGGTCGCATGGGTTGCGATGAAAGCGTTACTTGGCGATGGTGTAAGCCTCTCACCCGGACCCCACCGTGACCATGCCCGATATCGCCCGTCGCAGCGCCCTTGCCCTCGCCCTTGCCGGCGGACTCGCCGGCTCCGTCCATGCCGCCCCGCCGCCGGAGCATCCGTGGATGGACCGCTCGCTGTCGCCGGACCGCCGCGCGGAACTCCTCGTCGCGGCCATGACCGACGACGAGAAATTCCGGATGATCCGTGCCGATTTCGGGCAGGTGAAGGAGAAGGGCCCCAACCCGCCCGGCGCATTGAACGGCGCCGGCTTCGTCCCGGCGATGCCGCGCCTCGGCCTGCCCTTCCTCAATGAGACCGACGCCGGGCTCGGCGTGACCCGCGACGGCAGCGACGGCAAGGGCGCCATCTCCCTTCCCGCTGGCCTCGCGACGGCCGCCAGCTTCGACCCGGCCGTCGCCCACGCCGGTGGCCGCATGATCGGCGGCGAAGCACGCGGCAAGGGCTACGACGTCCTCCTGTCCGGCGGCGTGAACCTTACGCGCGATCCCCGCAACGGGCGCAACTTCGAATACGCGGGCGAAGATCCCGTGTTGGCCGGCACGATCGTCGGCGCCGCCGTAAAGGGCATCCAGGAGCGCAAGGTCGTCGCCACGGTCAAGCACTTCGTCATCAACGACCTCGAGTCGGGACGCAACACACTGAGCGCCGACATCGACCCGGTCGCGCTGCGCGAGTCCGACCTCCTGGCCTTCCAGCTGGCGATTGCCAAGGGCGATCCCGGGTCCGTGATGTCCGCGTACAACCGCATCAATGGCACCTACGCCGGCGAGCACGATTGGCTCCTCAACCAGGTGCTGAAGCAGGAATGGGGCTTCAAGGGCTATGTCATGTCCGACTGGGGCGGCGTGCACAGTGGCGTGAAGGCGGCGATGGCCGGACTCGACCAGGAATCGGCGGGCGAAGTGTTCGACAAGGAGGTGTACTTCGACAAACCGTTGCGCGCGGCCTACGCCTCCGGCGAATTCCCGAAGGCGCGCCTGGACGACATGGTCAAGCGCATCATGCGCACCCTGTTCGCGCACGGCGTGCTCGACGAGCCCAAGACGAAGGGCAAGGTGCCCTACGAAGCCGACCGTGTCGTGGCGCGCGATGCGCTGGAAGCGGGCGCGGTGCTCCTGCGTAACGAAGGGGGACTGTTGCCGCTGTCGCGGAAGCAGTCGGTCGCGATCATCGGCGGGCACGCGGACAAGGGCGTCCTCGCCGGCGGCGGCTCCTCGCTCGTGCGCGACGTGGCAGGCGACCCGGTGCCGGGACTCCAGCCGCAGGCTTGGCCGGGCCCGCTGATGTACCACGCGTCGGCGCCGCTCGCCTTCATGCAGAAACTCGGTGGCAAGGTGAGCTTCGACCCCGGCACCGACCCCGCTGCCGCGGCGAAAGCGGCGGCGGGCGCGGACGTCGCCGTCGTCTTCGTCACCAAATGGGCGGCCGAGTCGTTCGACACGCCAGACCTTGCCTTGCCGGACGGTCAGGACGCCCTGGTCGAGGCCGTGGCGAAGGCGAATCCGAAAACGGTCGTCGTGCTCGAGACGAATGGCCCGGTGAAGATGCCCTGGCTCGACCATGTCGGCGCGGCGATGGAGGCGTGGTATCCCGGTTCCGGCGGTGGCGAGGCGATCGCGCGCCTCCTCTACGGCGTCACGGCGCCGTCGGGTCGTCTGCCATTGAGCTGGCCGAAGGACGAAGCGGAGCTGCCGCGCCCGGCGATCCAGGCTGCGGGCCTGTACTCGAAGGCCAAGCCGGCCGACAACGTCGACTACAACATCGAAGGCGCCGACGTCGGTTACCGCTGGTACGAAAAGACGAAGCGCGAGCCACTTTTCCCCTTCGGTTACGGCCTCACCTACACCCAGTTCGCGTACAGCGACTTCGCGGTGGACAAGGACGCGAATGGCCATCCCGTCGCGCACGTCACGGTGCGTAACACGGGCAAGGCCGCCGGTGCCGACGTGCCGCAGGTGTATGTCACCGCACCGGGCGCCGCCACGCGCCGCCTGGCCGGCTGGACGAAAGTCGGGTTGAAACCCGGCGCGAGCCGCCGCGTGGACATCCCGCTGGAGCCGCTGGCCCTCGCCCGCTACGACGACAAGGCCAAGCGCTGGC
Organism: Luteibacter sp. NPDC031894; assembly: GCF_050273135.1. Taxonomy (NCBI): domain Bacteria; kingdom Pseudomonadati; phylum Pseudomonadota; class Gammaproteobacteria; order Lysobacterales; family Rhodanobacteraceae; genus Luteibacter; species Luteibacter sp. NPDC031894. Next base: position 736,074 of record NZ_JBNNMV010000002.1, read on the forward strand.
ACGTCGCGGCAGGCGACTACGCGGTAAAGCTCGCCCGCTCCGCTACCGACGTGGTCGAAGAAAAGCGTGTCGCGCTAGGCGAAAGCTTCCCGGTGGTGAAGGCCCCGCAGTAATCGCGCACCTCGCAGGATGGGCGGTGGGGAACGGTGTGCACGGTATCGCGACGCGGCGCAGTCACAATGCGCCCATGACATCACGCGCCATCCTCGCCGCCCTGGCCTGCATCCTCCCCGCCACGTCCGCCTTCGCGGACCCGCCGGACTTCGATCGCCCCGGGGCCGGCTTCGCTACCACCGTGCTGCCTGTCGGCACGGTGGCGCTGGAGCAGGGGCTGCCCACGTACCAACGCCAGCGCGACGAGGGGTACCTCGATCGCACGTACACGGCCGACAGCCTGGTCCGCATCGGTGTCGGCGGCCCGCTGGAACTGCAGGTGGCCGGCTCCGCGTGGAACCGGCTGGAGGAGCGTGGATTGGGCTCGCGCCGCCATGCCGTGGGCCACGGGGACACCAGCGTCGGCATGAAGTGGGCGCCGGGCGGGGCACAGAACGAGGGCGGTTTCAGCTGGGCAGCCGTGGGACAGGTCACGTTCGCCAACGGCGACAACGACTTCGGCAACGGCGCTCGCGAGGTGAGCCTCGGTAGCACCCTGCAGTGGAAGCCCGACGATACGCACCAGGAAACGCTCTACGCGAACGTCGATCGCCTGAAGGGGCGGAATACGTGGACCCTGGCACCGACCTTCGGTCGGCAGTTCGGCAAGAACCTGCTCGCGTACGTGGAAACCGATGCGATCCACGATGCGGAAGACGGCAACGAGCTGCAGGCCGGCGGCGGCGTCGCCTATGACATCGGCGACCACGTCCAGCTCGATGCCTACGCGCTGCACCGCATCGGGCGGCACGGCCCGTCCGTCATCGTGGGGATGGGCGTGTCGATGTTCTTCGGCAGCAGGAAGGGCTGACCCCAAAAAAACATGGCCCTCGCGCTCACGCGGAGGGCCATGGCGACCGTCCCTGGGGTCCGGTGGCCTGGGCCACCCAAACGCGGCCCGGCGAAGCCGGCGCGGCGTCACCGCCGATGAAGGGGGGATCGATCCTGTTACTAGGGACGGACGGCATCCTGCCATCGGATCGGTCATCGGCGATTTTTTGGCCTTGCCCGGGTGACCGGGAAGGCTTGGACCTCATCTTGCGTAGGTCGGACGCCGACGGATATAGGAGGATTCTTAAAATTAGTGTGGAATTGCCTTCGTCGACGACGAAGGCCGGTTTCAGGCCGGGGTGCGGGGGCCGCGGGGTTCGCGGCGGCGCTCGGCGCGCGGACCGTCCGGATGGACTTGCCGCGACGGCTTCGTCGGCTGGGGAACGATCACTCCACGGCTGGCCAGGCTGCGTAGATAGGCGCAGTCGGCGGAGCCGTAATCGCGTTTACCGGGTTCTCTTTGCATCACTTTTCTCCTGCCGCACGTATCCGCCCCGAAACTGAAGAGTGGGCGCCGGAAGAGAAATTTTCGGTGGCACCACGGTGAAGGTTCCGTGACAGTCCTTCACATTCGGGAGGCCGGGAAAAGCGTTAAGGCGGCGTGGACGCGGCTGGCTTCCGCGCGGGCATGCGCGTGATCAGTTCGGTCGCCAGTGCCTCGTAGTTTTCGTCGAAGTGGTGCGAGCCCGGCTTGCGAAAAACCTCAACGAACGAGGGCAGCTTGGGGTCGGTGCAGCCGCTTTCGTCCGCATCCTCGGCACCGTAGTAGCAGGCCACCGGCGGCTTGCCGTCAAGCGCGGTGATCGGGGGCATGGCATCCGTATGCACCACCGGGTTCAGCCATTGCAGGAAGTCGTGCGTGTGCGTCGTCCACCAGCCCTGCTGCATATAGCCCTCGAGCTCGATTTCGAAGTTCACGTCGCGGCTCGCGGAAAGCAGCACGAGCTGCGCCAGGCGCGCGCGGTTGTCCGGCCGCAGCTTTCCCACGAGCGTGGGGAGCACGTCGGCGCCGAAGGAGTAGCCGACAAGCAGCACCCGCGTCTTGTGCCACTGCCGCGTATAGCGGTCCAGGAGGCCATCCAGGTCGTGCGCGGATTCCTCCGGCGACCGGTAGCGCCAGAAGTACTTGAACGTGCTGACGCCGGCGACCGGAATACCGCGTTGGGTGAACACGGCACCGAGGCGCTGGTCCAGGTCCCACCACCCGCCATCGCCGGAGTAGATCACCACCAGCAGGTCTTCTTCGCCGGCCGGTGCCGCCTGCAGCGCGGGCAGTTCGACGGTGGACTTCTCCATCGACGCGTGCGTCCACGGGTGCCACGCGAGCAGTCCGAGCACGACCAGCACCAGGGCGGACAGCAGCACGTAGCGAATCGCTTTCCTGACGACGGGTTTCATCGGCGCACCACGCCACCGAGGCCGCCCGAGATGAGGCTGGCGACGTTGGCCAGTGCCAGCGGAAGGGCGATGCCACCCGGCACGGCGATGTACCGCGGCTCCCATTCCGGGTCGAACTTGTCCTTGTAACGGTGCAGTCCGCGGAAGTTGTAGAAGCGCTCGCCGCGGCCGAACACGATGGCGCCGAAGCGGCTCCATAGCGGTGCGGTGCGCCGGTTCTGCAAGCCGGAGAGCGGGGCCATGCCGAGGTTGAACCAGCGATAGCCCTCGGCTTTCGCCCAGACCATCAATTCGATGAACAGGAAATCCATGATGCCGGACGGACCTTCGGGGAGGTGGCGCATGAGATCGACGGACGCTTCTTCTTTCGTGTCGGTGACGAAGACGTTGGCGAAGGCGACCGGCTCGTCGCCTTGCCAGACCACCGCCATCGGCGTGCGTGCCAGGTAGCGTTCGTCGAAGAGCCCGAGGGAGAAGCGTTTCTCCCGAACCTTCTTGTCTCGCATCCAGGCGTCGGAGATCGCCTTCAGCCTCGGAAGCAGCGAGGGTACGTCCTCGATCGGAACGATCTCCATGCGCAGGCCCTCGCGGGAGAGCTTGTTGACGGTGCCGCGCAGCGTCTTCTTCGTCTTGCCGTCGAGGTTGAAGTCGGCGAGCCGCACGCGTGCCTCCTCGCCGATCTTGAGCAGGTTCATGCCGACTTCCAGGTACAGGTCGAGGTCGCGCGGGCGCACCTGGTAGAACAGCGGCCAGCCCCCGGCGCGTTCGCAACCCTCGCGGAACGCCCAGACGAGCTCGCGGCGTGCATCGTCGTCCGTGCCCACGGGGTCACCCATGGCGACCCAGCTGCGGCCTTCCACGTCGTACATGATGAAGGCGCGGTCACCCGGCGCGAACATCAGCATCTTGTCGCCGACGAGCGCGAGGTGGGCCTGGGCCGAGTCGAAGCCCTTGACCAGCGGCATGGCCCGCGCGAGTTCGGCCTCGCCCGGCAGCGCGCGGCGAGGCCGGGCCGGCCGGATCAGGTTCGCCAGCGCGAAGAGCATCACCACGGCCGTCGCGCCCACCAGCGCACGCAGGGCGCGTGGCGCGCCGCCGTGGTGGAAGCTGAACTCCCACCAGAGGTTGTTGCTGTACTCGACGTGCTTGAAGCTGAAGAAGACGAGCCAGGTGGCGCAGGCGAGCACGGACGCGATCGCCAGGACCCAGCCGGGCGAGAACGTGGCGCGGAAGAGCGAGGCGCGGCGGTAGAAGTGCCGGTGCGCGGGCGCCAGCGCGAGGGCCAGCAGCGCGAGCAGCGTCGCTTCCTCGTAATCGATGCCTTTCAGCAGGGAGAAGATCGCGCCGAGGATGAGCAGTACGAGCGTGAGGACGTAAGCCGCGTCCAGCCGTCGCTGCAACCCGCGCGCGAGGATGAGCAGCAGCATGCCCACCATGCTCGACAGGAAGTGCGACACCTCGACGAGCGGCAGCGGCACGAACCCGCGCAGGATCTCCATGCGTCCCGGGATCGCGAGGGTCGCGCCGGAGAATAGGAGCACGGCGCCGCAGACCAGGGTCAGTCCAGCGAAGAACGGCGGCAGCAGGCTGCTGAACCAAGGCGTGATGAGCGCCGTATGGCGCAGGGCGCGCACCTCGCGCCCGATCACCAGCAGCGTCGCCACGCCCAACGGCAGCAGGTAATAGACGAGACGGAAGGCGGCGAGCGATCCGAGGATGGGCGCTTCGAGGCCATGGTTACCCGTGGCGCCGAAGCCGGCCAGCATCACCGCCTCGAACACGCCGAGGCCACCGGGTACGTGGCTGATCAGGCCGGCCATCTGGGCCAGCACGAAGATCGCGAGGAAATGACCGAAGCCACCGGCGATCGCTTCCGGCATCAACACGTACAGCACGCCCGCGGCGAGGCCCCAGTCGAGTGCGCCGACGAGGATCTGCCGGGCTGCCGCGGCGGGCGTGGGCGTCGCGATCGTCCACCGCCAGAGCCGCACCGGCCGGCGCACCGCCACCGCCATGCCGAACCAGGCCAGCGGCACGAGCACGAGCACGATGGCCAGCGGAATGCGCAGGTTGGACAGGGGGACTTCCGGCGGGATCGGCACCAGCAGCAGGGTCGCGCCGGTCAGGGCGGCCAGGCCAAGCCAGAAACTCAGCGTGGTGTAGAGGACCACGCGGGCCACCTCGCCGGTGGTCAGCCCGGCTTGCAGGTAGAAGCGGTAGCGGATCGAACCGGATACCAGCAGCGACATGCCGAGCGCGTTCGAGAACGCATAACTGATGAACGAGATGAAGCCGACACGCTGCGCCGGCAGGTGCTTCCCGACGCTGGCCAGGCCGAACCAGTCGTAGAGGGTCATGACCGCGAAACCCGCCGCGGTCAGCAGCACGGCCAGGGCGATGTCGGTGTTTGGCAAGGTGTGGACGTACGCGGCGATCTGCCGGTAGCTCACCTCGCTGGCCATGGCGCGCAACGCCCACAGCGCCAGGCAAAGCAGGAGCACGGACAGCAGGGGGCCGCCCGCGCGCCGCAGGAGCGTCGCGTAGAGGGCTCGCCGGGCGTTCGAAGGGTCGGTCGACGGGAGCTCCGTCCGGGTCTCGTGCTCCACGTGCGCCGTGGCTCCGATGGTCTGTCGTAAGGTCGTGTAGGTTGCCACAGAGCGCGTGCGGGCGGCAGGCCGCATTTTTCTACGCCTGCGCGGGTCTTTCGGCGGTTCGAAAGCTTACGCTAAGAAAGGGGAAAGGCTTATGTAAGCGCACGTTCTTACCCTGCGACCATGCCGAGCTCCTTTCCCGGGCCGGACCGCTCGCGAGGTTCCATGTCATCCGTCTCCCCGGCCGCCGGCGCACTTCGCCAGCGCTTCCGCCCCCTCCTCTGGTTTGGCGTGCTTTTCGTTGGCGCCGCCTTCCTCGTCCGCCTCATCCTCCTGGTGAAAACGCGCCACGAGGTGCCGTTCGACCTGGGCCAGTGGCTGTACCTGTTCGCCGTCGGCTTCGGCTACGACGTGGTGACCTTCATCTATTTCGCCTGGCCCCTGGTGCTGGTGCTCTGGCTGTTGCCACGCCGGGCCTATCTCTCCCGCTGGGGGCATCGCGCCTTCTTCGGGCTGTGCACGGTGCTGGCTTTCGCCGTGCTCTACCTCGGGGCGGCGGAGCTGGTGTTCTGGGGCGAATTCAGCGCGCGCTTCAATTTCATCGCGGTGGACTACCTCGTCTATACGCATGAAGTGGTCGGCAATATCCAGCAGTCCTACCCGATCGCCACATGGACCGCGCTCCTGGTCGCGGCGACGTTCGTGGTGATGGTCCTGAGTCGTCGCGCGCTCGCGGCTCGCGACGAGGGGTCCCGCTTCCTGGGGCGCACGGCCGTGGTGGGGGTCTGGCTGGTGCTGACCGTGGCCGTCAGCTTCGCCGTCACAGGCGCCATGAAGGATCGCTCGAGCAACAACTACGTCAACGAACTGGCCGGCAACGGCATCTACCAATTTTTCGCCGCGTTCCGCGAAAACGAACTCGACTACGCCAAGTACTACCCTACCCTGCCCGACGACCAGGCCTTCGCGAACCTCCGCGGCCTGCTGCAGACACCCGATGCCGCGTTCACGAGCAACGATCCGCGTGACATCACCCGCACGATCACGGCGGACCGGCCGGAGAAAAAGCTCAACGTCGTGCTGATCAGCGTGGAGAGCCTGTCCGGCGATTACGTGGAAGGGCTCGACGTCAGCAAGCACAAGCACCTGATGCCGAACCTCGACGCGCTGGCGGCGAAGAGCCTCTTCTTCACCCAGCTCTATGCGAACGGCACGCGCACGGTGCGTGGACTGGAGGCGCTCGCGCTATCGGTGCCGCCGACACCGGGCGAGTCGATCGTGAAGCGGCCGAACGACGAGAACCTCTGGTCCCTCGCCGACGTGTTCAATACGAAGGGTTACGTCTCCGAGTTCCTCTACGGCGGCTACGGCTACTTCGACAACATGGACCACTTCTTCTCCAGTAATGGCTACACGGCGGTGGATCGCAGTGCGATCGACGACAAGGACATCCACGCGGAGAACGTGTGGGGCGTGGCCGACGAAGACCTCTATACGCTGGTCATGAAGCGCATGGATGCGGCGTACGCGGAGGGCAAGCCCTACTTCGGCCACGTGATGACCACCTCGAACCACCGGCCGTACACATTCCCCGAGGGGCGGGTGTCATTACGCCAGGGCTCGCGCCGCGCCGCCGTGCAATACACCGATTGGGCCATCGCCGATTTCCTGAAGCGCGCCGCCACGAAGCCCTGGTTCGACGACACGATCTTCGTGATCACCGCCGACCATTGCGCCACCAGCGCGGGCAAGACCAGCCTGCCGGTCGATCGTTACCACATCCCGCTCTTCATCTACTCACCGAAGCACGTGCAGCCTGGACGGGTGGATCGGCTGATGAGCCAGATCGACATCCCGCCGACGGTCCTGGGCATGCTCGGCTTCAGCTACACCTCGCGCTTCTACGGGTACGACCTCTTCAGGATCGAGCCCGGTCGCGAACGCGCTTTCCTCAGCACGTACCAGGAACTCGGCTACCTGCACGGCGACCGTCTCACGTCGCTGGTGCCGCGCATGCCGGTGAAGCAGATGCTGCCGGAACGCACGACAGGTGACGCGACGCCGGTGGCGCATCCCGACCCGGTGGATGCGAAGGACGCGATCACGTACTACCAGACCGCGGCGTACCTGTTCACGCACGGGTTGATGAAGCGGAAGAACTGATCCACGACAGGTTCTAGCGCGCCGCCGCGGCGCGCTCGCGTATTTCCGCAAACGACCATTCCTGCTTCAGTTCCCCGTTCTCCCACACCGTGAGCATCGCCTCTTCCCAACCCGGCTCGATGGCTTCGGGCGGTAACGAGATCGCATCGTCCGGCAGTGGCACGGTGCGATAGCTGCCGTATTCGCGGTGGCGCAGCAAGGTCATGCGGCCGCGCTTGGACATTTTCCCCTGGTCGGTCACGGGGTCTTTCCAGACGTCCCGCCAGTGCCCATCGATGCGGGCGGCGGAACACTTGAGCGCGAACTTCTGCGTGTCGCGCGTGAGCTTCTGCAACAGCGCGCCGCCCATGCCGAAGGCGAGGTTGTCCGCCGAATAGCCTGCGCAGGTGATGCGTTCGAGGATCGCGCGGATGCTCTCCGGGTTGACGCCGTCGCCCTGGATGACGCGCACGTGGTTGAGCACGCGGTAGCCCTTGCCGTTCACCGTGCTGCCGAAGGCCTCGTCGAGCAGGCTCACGCAGCGATGCACGACCTCGACCGGATCGCCCGAATCCGGTCGCACGACGACCGTCGCGCCTGAGGCGACCACCTCGTCACGGAGTGTCTTGCCCCAGAGTTCGGAAATCGCATGGAAGATGTCGTAGCTGTCGGAAACCACCGCGACCAGCGAGCCGGGGCGTGCGAAGCGCTTCAGCATGTTGCGATAAGCGTCGACCTCGTGCTCCCGGCCCCAGCTCGTGATCGTGCTGTGCTCCGCGGCGGGGATGGAGAAGCCGGCCATCGGTTCGCCGTAATACGCACGTGCGGCGAGCACGCCCGACACCGTGTCGGTGCCGAGAAAGTTGACGAGGTGCGCCATGCCGCCCAGGCCCGCGGATTCGGCGCTGGATACGCCACGCGCGCCAAAGTCGTGCAGCTTGAAGGGGATCTGCCCGGCCGCATCGTCCGAGCTGCGCTCCAGGTAATGCAGGATCGTGCGCCGCGCCTGCCAGCTGATCGTGGACACCGTTACCGGATACCAGAGCCGCAACAGCAGGGTCTCGAGGTACGAAGGCAACCAGTACGTCAGTGGATCGGTGGACTCGATGGTGACGAGGGCCTGGTGCGTCGGCACGACACTTCCCTCGGGAACGGCGCGCACACGCACAGGCATGCGGCCGCCGTGGGTATCGACGATGTGCCGCCAGCCGGCTTCGTTGAATGGTTCGCCATGGGCGGCGAAAAAATCGCGCGCCTCGTCCACGTGCGCATGCGTGACCGGCTGGCCGAGGCGCGACTTAAGCACCGCCTGCAGGCCGAAGAAGACGGTGCTTTCGTAGCTGCCGCCGCGCGATTCCACGTAGAAGAACGTGGCGTCCGTCCCCAGCGGGTATTGCAGCCAGTGACTGGCTTTGTAGCTGTCGGTGTCGAGGATGGGGTTGTCGAGGTGGGGCGTGCCGTGGGTCGTCATGACCCACAGCATACCCCCGGTGCGCCGCCGGTCCGTCAGGCGGTCGTATCGACCAGCACCAGTTCCGCGTCGGTGCCCGCCGTAACACGCAGCGTCGTCTCGTCGCGGATCGCAGCACCGTCACCCTTGCCGAGCGTGATGCCGTTCACCTCGACGGAGCCCACGGCGGGCACCATATAGGCGTAGCGACCCGGGGCGAGCGTGTACTCGACCGTTTCGCCGGCCTTGATGCTCGCGCCGAGCACGCGGGCGTCGGTACGGATCGGCAGGGCGTCTCCATCGCCTTCGATACCGCTGGCCAGGGTGACGAAGCGGCCCGAGCGCTCGCCCTTGGGAAACGGGCGCGTACCCCACGACGGCGCTTTCCGCTCGCCATCGGGAATGATCCATATCTGGAAGATCCGGGTTGCCTCCGGCTCGGCGTTGTACTCGGCGTGACGAATGCCCGTACCGGCGCTCATCACCTGCACGTCGCCCGCTTCCGTGCGGCCCTTGTTGCCCAGGCTGTCTTCATGGGTGATCGCGCCTTCGCGGACATAGGTGATGATCTCCATGTCCGAATGCGGATGCGGCGGGAAACCCGTGCCGGCGGCGATGGTGTCGTCGTTCCACACCCGCAACGCGCCCCAACCCATGCGCTTGGCGTCGTGGTACGAGGCGAACGAAAAATGGTGCTTCGCGTCGAGCCAACCGTGGTTGGCACCGCCCAGGCTATCGAAACGGCGGACGTCGATCATGGGATGCTCCTCCGGGATTACCGGACTGGATGAGTGGATGGGTGTATTTTCCTCTTCCATCGCGCCCGTGAAGCATCGTTCGCGGGAACGGATTGTTTCCATGGTGCGCCGATCCCATGTGGGACGGATTGGCGGTTCGTCCGCCACCCACTTGGAGGTGTTTCCGGATGATTCCGTTCTCGGTGCTCGACCTTTCCCCCGTCGTCCGTGGCGCCACGCCAGGGGACGCCTTGCGTAATTCGCGCGACCTCGCGGTCCACGCGGAGGCCCTGGGTTTCCATCGCTACTGGCTGGCCGAGCACCACAACATGACCGGCATCGCCAGCGCGGCGACCGCCATCGTGATCGGCTACATCGCGGAAGCGACGAAAACCATACGCGTCGGCTCCGGCGGCATCATGCTGCCCAACCATGCGCCGCTGGTGATCGCGGAGCAGTTCGGCACGCTCGCCTCGCTCTATCCAGGCCGCATCGACCTCGGCCTGGGACGCGCACCCGGCACAGACCAGGGCACAGCGCGCGCCTTGCGCCGCGCGCTCGGACCGAGCGATGACCGTTTCCCCGACGACGTGCAGGAACTTCAGTTCTTCCTCGGTCCCCAGCAGCCGGGCCAGACGGTGCGCGCTGTGCCGGGCATGGACACGAACGTTCCGATCTGGCTCCTGGGCTCGAGCCTGTTCAGCGCCCGGCTCGCGGCGGAACTCGGCCTGCCTTTCGCCTTCGCGTCGCATTTCGCGCCCGACCTGATGATGAAGGCGCTCGAGGTGTACCGGACGATGTTCCGCCCGTCCGGCGTGCTGGCGAAGCCATACGCCATGCTCGGCATCAATGTCGTCGCCGCGGACACGGACGAGGAGGCGAGGCGCCTCTTCACGTCGCAGCAGCAGGCCTTCTGGAACCTGCGCCGCGGTGCGCCGGGCCAGCTGCCGCCGCCGGTGAACTCGATGGACGGCGTGTGGACGCCGATGGAGAAGGCGCAGGTGGACCATGCGCTCTCCTGCGCCGTAGTCGGTTCGCCGGATACGGTACGAGAAGGCCTCTCGGCGTTCATCGAACGCACCGGCGCGGACGAACTCATCATCACCGCGCAGGTCTTCGACCACGAGGCACGCAAGCGCTCTTACACCATCGTGGCCGAGCAGCACGCGAAACTTGCCGCCTGAACAGGTGCGCGTCGTCCTCGACACCAATGTCTGCCTGGACGCCTTCGTCTTCGACGATCCGCGTGCCGCGACCCTCGTCACGGCGCTGGTGTCGGGCGAGGTGGAGGCGGTCACGCGCGCCGATTGCCGTGCCGAATGGCTGGCCGTGCTGAGCTATCCGCTGTTGAAGCTGGACGAGGCAAAGCGGGCGGCCGCGGGCGCGAGGTTCGATGCGCTGGTGACGTTGCTGCCGACTGCCGAGGCCACGACGAAGCCGCCGCGTTGCCGTGACGGCGACGACCAGAAGTTCCTGGAACTGGCCGCCGCTTCGGGCGCGGCAGTGCTCTTTTCACGCGATGCCGAAGTGCTGCGACTAGGCCGCCGAACCCTCCGCGGCGGCCTCTTCGCGATCATGAAGCCCGAGGACTGGGTTCTCTGAGTTCGACTGGCCGTGCCGGAGTTTCGCTCGGTGGAAGCCGACCCTGTCGGCGATGGGTGCTTGCCGCGACCTGGCGGGAGCCGATCAATCCGCCGGCACGAGGGCGATGAAATTGCGCAGGCTGTAATAGCGGTCGTGCTGCGGCCACTCCACCGAGGCGATCGCTTTATGCCCGGAGGCCCACGGCTCGTTGTCCAGCAATACTTCGATCTGCGTCTTGCCGTCGCCCACGTTGCCGTAGAACACGCGGATCCAATGCACGTCCGCACTGAGCGGCGCGGTGGCGATGGCGGCTTCCAGGGCCGACAAGCCGTCCTCCGGAATTTCCATCGGCGCGTTCTTCTCGCCGCGTAGCGTGAAATCGCCGACATAGGCGGTGAAGCGCTGTCCACCGGCCGTAAGCTCGCGCACGGCCAGCTTGCGCCCGTTCACGACGTGCCAGCATGCGGCGAGCACCACGTGGAAATCGTTACGCGCGAAACTGTCGAGCGCATCGCGACACCCTTCCTTGCCCGTGCCGATGCCCCCGAAGCTTTCCTCGATGGTCCGTTCCTCGTCGAGCACGACATCGATGTCGAGGCGACCCATGCCGCCGTCCTTGCCTTCGTGCCAGATACCGCGGATGGCGGGGAAGTCTTCGCCTTCGGTGAGCAGCCAGTCTTCGTCCGGCTCCAGGACGATGCTGTTATCGGCGAAGAGGTCGATGAGGTAGTTCTGGATGAGGCGGTCCATGGAGCTTCCGGTCGTAGGGAGGATGGATTATGCGTTGCCGGCGAACTTCGCGAGTGCGACCGCGGCCGCGGGATTTCGTTCCTTCGCCGCCGAGATGAAGTAGACGAAGACGTCCTTGGGCGCACCGTCTGGCGACGGCGCCCCGACATGCGGAAGCTCGGCGGGATCGCCTCCGTCCGCCCAGGTTTTCGCGCGTACCGCCCACTTCTTCAGAGCGGCCGTGGGGTAACCGTTGGCTTCGTCGGAGACGCTGCGCATCAGGCGGGCATAGACGAACGGCCCGGTAAGGTCGGCCAACGAAGGGTACTTGGGGGAATCGGTGAACACCGTCGCCACGCCACGCTCGCGCGCGAGTTCCAGCCAGCGCTCGTCCATGAAGCTCTCGTGGCGCACTTCCACCGCGTGGCGCAATGCCAGGCCCCCGTGCTTCTCCGGCAGGAGATCGAGGAAGGCCGCTATGTCATCGGGATCGAAGCGACGCGTCGGCATGAACTGCCAAAGCAGCGGCCCGAGGCGATCGCCAAGCGCCACCGCGCCATCGAGGAAGCTGCGCATTCGCTGCCCGGTCCCGGCCAACGAACGAGCCTGCACGATGAGCCGCGGCGCCTTCACCGAAAAGATGAAGCCCTCCGGCGTCTGCGCCGCCCACTTTTCGTACGTCGAGGCGTCGGGTGCACGGTAATAGGTGCCGTTGATTTCGATCGCCGCGACGTTCCGGCTCGCGTATTCGAGTTCGCGCTTCTGCACGAGGCCTTCGGGGTAGAAAACGCCGCGCCAGGGTGGGAAGACCCAGCCGCCCATGCCGGTGCGGATGGTGCCGATCGACCCTTTGCCTCGAACGCGTTTCGTCGCCATGGCGCGATGCTCGCAGGAGTGGAGTGGAAGGTGCGTCGTGGATACCCACTGACGATCCCGTACAAGCGGACCGCCAAACGTTTGGGCGATACTCGCGGTCCCGAGTTTCCCGCGTAGTGGCCATGCCGTCCATCCGTATCCTGACCGTCGACGACCACCCCTTGCTGCGCGAAGGCATCGCCGCGGTGATCGAGGGGCATGAAGGGCTCGAGCTAGTGGCTGAGGCGAGCACCGGCGAAGAGGCGATCGAACGCTACCGCGAGCACCTGCCCGACCTCACCCTGATGGACCTGCAGATGCCGGGCATGGGCGGCATCGCGGCGATCGAAGCCATACGTTCCGAGTACCCGGACGCGCGGATCCTCGTGCTCACGACGTACCGGGGCGACGTGCAGGCCCTGCGCGCCTTCCGGGCGGGCGCCCAGGGTTACTTGCTGAAGAGCGAACTTCGCAAGGATTTGCTGGCGACCATCCAGCAGCTCATGCAGGGCAAGAAGCGCATTCCGGAGGAAATTGCGCAGGACATGGCAGGGCACGCCGACGACGACGAACTCACGCCACGGGAGACGCAGGTGCTGACTCACGTGGCGCGTGGCGAAGCCAACCGCGATGTCGCCAGCGCACTCGGCATCGCCGAGGAAACGGTAAAGGCCCACATGAAGAGCATCCTCGCGAAGCTGCAGGCGAAGGACCGCACACACGCGGTGGCGATCGCGCTACGGCGCGGCATTATCGAGTTGTAGCTATTCGGCTGGCCTCAGCTGAGGGCCGTGGGCTGCTCGAAGGGCAACGGTGTGGCACCGGTGGCCACGATGGCCGCGTCGGCGCGCTCGCCTTCCGCACCGTCGCCATCCACCACGACCAGGATCCGGCCGGCTTCGATCTCGCCTTCGAACTTGCTCCGGACTGGATCCGGCACGGCGGACCCCATGAGGGCGCCGGACCATCCACCCACCGCCGCGCCTGCCACCGCGGCACCCAGCGCCCCGAGGATGGTCACGCCCAGCGGCGGGAACGCCATGGCCACGAGGCCCGTCACCAATCCGGCGGCGCCGCCTTGGGCGACACCGCGCACGGCAGCGGGCTTGAAGTCCGTATGGTCGTCCTTGCGATCCTCGGGAATGTCGTCCAGTTCGATGTCGTGTCGGGCGATCAGGGAGAGGTCGTCATCCGGCACGCCGGCCTCGCGGGCGGCGTTCAAGGCCCGACGGGCAAGGGTCATGTCGGGCGTGCTGTAGACGCGGCGGGTTTTCATCGCGGCTCCTTCGGCGGGTTCCATCCCATGGTTTCCCCGGCGCGGTCGAACCCGTGTGAATGGACCCGTCAGGCGCGCGCGTGGGCGTGGCGCTTTCGGTACTCAGCGGGCGTGACGCCGACCCGGCGCATGAAGGCGCGGCGCAGGCCGTTCGTGTCCGCGTAGCCGAGGTGGGCCGCGACTCGCTTGGGCGATTCATGGCCATCCTCCAGCAGGCGCCGCGCCGCCTCCACGCGCATGGCCTCGACGAAGTCGGCCGGCGTCATTCCGACCTCGTGGCGGAAGATCCGGGCGAAGTGGCGCGCGCTCATCCCGATCCTCGCCGCCATGGAGCCGACCGAATGGTCTTCTCCCGGATGCGCGGCCACATACCGCTGCAACTCCTGCAGGGCGCCGCGTCCGGCCGGTGCGGCCTCGCCGTGGCGGCTGAATTGCAGCTGGCCGCCGGGGCGGCGGAAGAAGACCACCAGCTCGGCGGCGACGGCCATGGCGACATCACGGCCGAGGTCTTCCTCGACCAGGGCGATCGCCAGGTCCATGCCTGCGGTGACCCCGGCCGCGGTGCAGACCGGGCCGTCCCGCATGACGAAGGCATCGGCTTCCACGCTCAGCGAGGGATGGCGCTCGGCCAGCAGCCCGGCCACCTTCCAGTGCGTGGTGACCCGTCGACCGTCGAGCAGGCCCGTACGGGCGAAGAGCAGGGCGCCGCTGCAGATCGAGCCATAGCGTCGAGCCCGTCCGGCCTGGCGCCGCATCCAGGCGACGACACCGAGGTCGATCGCCGCGGTCGCTATATCCGGTGACCCCGCCACCAGCAAGGTATCGAGACGGTCGAGGTCGGAATGGATGGTGGAATCAGGCAGGAAGCGCATGCCCGACGACGCCGCGACGGCCAAGGGCGCCGTGCCCACGGTCACGACGCGGTACACCTCGCGGCCCGTCTGTCGGTTGGCCTCGGCGAAGACGTCCGCAGGGCCAGAAACGTCAAGCATCTGCACGCCGGGCGGCGCGAGGATGGCGACGATCAGGGGCGGCGTCTGCATGGCGCGCATGTTGGCAGGAATTGCTACTTCACGTCAAATCACGCCGGCGGCGCGCGGGATTCCAATAGCCCTACCTTCCACGACACGGTCCACCGCCATGCACACCATCGAACGCGTCGCCGGCATCGCCGTCCCCGACAGTGCCCTCGCCCGCGAGATCACCGAGCTTGTCCGCGACACCGAAAGCGACCTGCTCTACCACCATTCACGTCGCGTCTTCTTCTTCGCCTCGCTGACAGGCGAGGCGAAGGCATTGAAGTACGACCCGGAGCTGCTCTACGCCGCCGCCATGTTCCACGACATGGGCCTCACCCCGAACTATTCCAGCAAGGACAAGCGCTTCGAAGTGGACGGCGCGGACACCGCCCGCCAGTTCCTGCGTGACAAGGGTGTCTCGGAGGCCGATATCGACCTCGTGTGGACGGCCATCGCGCTGCACACCACACCGGGCGTCCCGCCCTACATGAAGCCCGAGATCGCGCTGCTGACGGCAGGCGTGGAGATGGACGTGCTCGGGCTCGGCTTCGAGAACGTGGACACCGCGGACCGCGTGAAGGTCGCCGACATCCATCCGCGTGGTCCGGCCTTCAAGGAAGACATCGTCAACGCGTTCTACAACGGCATCCGCAACAAGCCTGACACGACCTTCGGCAACGTCAAGGCGGATGTGATGGCCTATAAGGAGCCCCAGTTCCAGCGCACGAACTTCGTGCAGTGCATCCTGCACAACCACTGGCCGACGTAGAACAGCGGCGCGGTCATCGCGAGTGCCCCATGCTCATCTGGGCGCTCTGCGCGATGTCCTGCGAGATCTGTTGTTGCCACGCGTCGGTCTGGTGCAAATGCTGGATCGACGCTTCCGGTTCGGGTGAAGGCACTTTCAAGTCGACACTGGCGGGTGTCGCCAGCCAGCCCTGGCCATGGAAGCTGATGGTCAGGTTCGCCTCGTCGAGGTGGATGTCACCCAAGTTGCGAGCGTTGATCCGGTGCTCGTGGCATGCCGCGGTGAACTGCAGCAGGCGATTTTCGGAAGCATCGGGTACGCGCTCCTGCAGGGCGCTGTAAAGATCGTGCTGCGGGGCATCGGAGTGGCGCGGATCATTTCGGTCCAAGGCCGCGAGAGGCGGCATCGCCGGTTCGGCACGCGAGTGCGTGGGCGCACGTTGGCGGACGTCTTCGGAGATCGCAGCTTGTGTGCGTGGGCCCGCGATACCGTCCGGCGCGAGATCGTGCTCTCGCTGGAAGAGATCCACGGCAGCATGCGTGAGGTCGCCGAAGCGGCCGTCCGCCGGTAGCGGGCGCCCGCGCGTGTCCGTGTAGCCAAGTTGGGCCAGTTGCGCCTGCAACGTCGAGACGTCTTCGCCGTGCATGCCGTGTCGAAGCGCCCTCGCCTCCACTTCCGGCGCCATCGGCACGGGATCGAGCCGCAAGGGCGTGAAAGGCGGTTCCTCGAGCATGCTGGTCCGGCGCGCCATGGGAGGAGGAGCCATGATCGGATCGCGCGATGCTCCCCAGTGGGTATCCAGCGCCGAATCCTGCATCGGCCGATCGAACGCTACGTCCGCTGCGCGGTCAGGCGGCAGGGGGCCGATCGACACCGGATGACGCTGCCCGACGAGCGGCGCCAACGATGAATCGAATGGCTCGGGCGGCGGACAGATCTCGACCAGGCGGCAATGCGGCGGGGAAACCTGTGATCCGAGTTCGTCGCGAACACCTTCCCGCTCGAATCGCGTAGTGCGATAGACCATCAGGTGGTCCTCGGAACGATGGATCACATAGTGCCGGGGATCGGCCGGCTCCGGCTGCTTCGTCACCAGCGGGATATCGCTGTGTGCATTGATGAAGTCGGCCACGAGGTTGAAGTTGAGCACCGCCAGGCCATCGAGGTGATAACTCCCGCCGATATCCGAATGCGAGCCCGGCACGGTCACGCCGAGGAAGCGGCCGTCGCCGGAACGCCCCTGGGGCAGGATCTGCGAGGACGGAAACGCGTTGCGCCGCTCGTCGCGCGCGACGATCTGCAGCCCCGAGACGACCGAGGGCGGCGGCGTGCGGTTGCGATCGTGCGGACGGCCGGTGCCGACGGGGTCATAGAGGACCTCGGTAATGAGGGTTTTACCGGGTGGGACGAGCGGGGGTAGTGTCCATTGGGTGGTGTCGCGGCCCGGCGTCCGTTCCTTGACTCGAAGGCCTTCGGGATCCTGGATGCCCCGCTCGTGTACTAGCCGCGCAAAACCCGCCGCTTGTTCCGCGCCGCGACTGAAGCCTGTCGTGATGACGCGAATGTCGGCATCGGGATCCTCGCCTTTCCACTCTCTGGCTTTGTCGAGGAGCAGGTGGTACATCTCCTCGATACGCTTATCGTAGGTCCGGCCGGTGACACCGTCCCACGTTCTTGCGACGAATCCCTGTTGGGTGCCTGGACCTTCAACGTAGCGCGACCATACCCGCGGTTCGTTGCGACCAAGTTCTTCTAACTGAAGATGCAATGTGCCGACATTAGTCACATGTTCGCGGTCGGAAACTACATCATTGCCCGTGCCGTCGAAGTTAGCTACGAACAGTCGTGCATGGGGATTAGCTGTATCGAACATCCTTGGAACCGAGAATGCCGCTAGTTCCGAGCCCGCAGCGGCGTACCATCCGTGATCGGCAGGGGTAACCGGATTTGCTCGAACTCCATCGTGTAGCAGGCCGTCCCGGCCCATCTTATGTTTTTCAACCACGTCCGTGCTCTCTCTCAGTAGTCCTTAGTGAAAACCAATACGAGGTCTTTACGAAAGTTGCTGTACCGGTTTCCTGGTGTCCTTTGGTGGCGCAGGAAAATCATTGCCTTCATATACACACTGATGGTTCGGTCATTGACGACCAGAACAATCCCAGGATCCAAGATGTATTGGTCAAGAGGGACGTCGCCGATATCCAGTTCCGGGCCGTAGCGAATACACTGGTCTGCAAAGATTTCGCCGATGTCGATTTACGCTTCGTGAGCCGAGCCATCTTTTGATGTCCAGACAACGTGAGCAGGTGAAGGAAAGTTATCGATGCCACCCCAATTTCCGTCGAGATTTCCGCGGATAGCTTCGGTCAGCGGAGGAGAGGGCTCATCCTTCTTTGCTACATAGCGACCGTTGTAGGTAACCCGGCACGACAGCGTGTCAAAGCACGCCGCGGAGAAGTTGTGCGAGGAGAACGGTATCTTTAACACGCCCGCCACTAGTTCTGGTTTCCGTTGTCTGTGCTCAGTGCTCATGACGTCGTTTGTTCCGAATAGAGTGAATAGAAAAGCCATCAAGGCTTTGCCGCCCCCGAGGAAATGGGCTCCGCGCTCTCTCCTCATGTCGCCCGCCCGCCGTAATGAGCTGACGGCGAACGCACGGCGCGCGCGGTCGGTGAAGGCGGCGAGGTTCGCGCTCAAGCCACTGTTTCGGTGGTCGTATTGACCGTGGACGTCAGTCAACGTCGTATGTCCTGTCCGAGGTAACCGCGATTCGCCCCGCTGCCTGATTAGCCCGTTCCCGAACAACCCGCCTCGACGCCGCGACGGTGGCGCCATCCGCGATTCCATCTGCAGCGAGGCCGCTGTCGTGCTGGAACGATTGCAGCGCAAGCCGCGTGATGGGTCCGAAGAGTCCGTCGGCGCGCAATGGCTTGCCGAGCATGTCCGTGTAACCCAGTTGGGCGAGTCGTGCCTGCAGTGAAGCTACCTCATCGCCGCGCATGCCTTGCCGCAAGGGCTCCGGCGACGCGGGCGCGGATATCCGCGGTTTACGCTTGGCGTCACGGGAACACCGCCATGCGGCAGCTTCCCCAGTTCCGCCTCGGTGCGCGCATTGATGATCTCGAGGTCGCGTAGCAATTGCAGATCGTGATGTGGATCGCGGACCGACAATTTGTGCACGGACTTAAGCGACGACGCCCGCGCACCTTCACCTTCGAGGAAATCACTTTCGTCGTTCATGCTGTCTTCCTGGTATGCCAGAGGACGTGGGTCATCGGCTTAAGGCCAATCGAGCCCGCGTGCTCTCCGGTGTCACGGTTGGCACTGCGTCGGCAGGCGAGGCGGGGCTCGTGTGCCGGGCGATCGTGGTGGGCGGCAGGGTAGCCAGCGCACGATAGGTCTTGTCCTTGAAGAACCAGTTCTTCTTCGCTCGTATCGGCTTGCAGCCTTCGTAGAAGATCAGCTCGTCGTCCGTCGGAAGCTCCTTGACCTCCTGGGGAAGGAGCAGCGCGCGGCGTTCGTCCATATGGCTGGTGGAGACCTGATTCCCGCCACCGCCGCGGCTCGTACTGCGCTGGCGCTTACGCACCGTCCTGTAGCCCAGCATCTCGCTGTACTCGTTGGCGTCGGACTGTTCGCGCGGTGCGAACACGATCTGCGCGCCATGGTTGGTGATGAAGTTCTGCGCGTCGTTGTCGCCGTAGGTCGCGCGGAGCTGAGAGCGGCTCTGGACGATGCAGAGGTCGCGTACGCCGTAGCTGGCCGATATGGAGATGCGCTTGGCCCACACGTCCACGCGTCCCATGGCCGTGAACTCGTCCATGAGCATCAGCACCTGGTACTTCAGTGCCGGGTCTTCGCCGAGTTGCTTGTCCAGATTGTTGCCGATCACCGTGCTGAAGAAGATATTCAGCAGCTTGCTGCTTTCGTCCAGCTTGTTGGTGGGAATGTTGACGAAGAGGGTCGTCGGTCGTCTGCGCAGGCTGCGGATGTCGAAGTCCGTCGCGTTGGTCGCCGCCGCAAGGATCGGATTCAGGAATTGCTGCAGTGGGGCCTGCATGGTGGCGATGACCGAGGAGAAGGTATCTTCGGACAGCCCGGCGAGGTTGCTGAACACGGTGCGTGTCTGCGGACTGACGAAGCTGCGGCATGGATCCTTGAGGATGGTCTGCAACAGTGCCTTCGTGCCGACGTCGTCGTCCCCGCTGGAGAAGCGCAGGATGCGTTCGAAGGACGGATAGTCCGGTGCCGCGTTCGGGTCCGCGTCAGCGCCGTCACGCGACGCGAGGCCGTGCTGCCATGCTTCGAACAGGTAGGAGGTGAATGCCGTGAAGGCGGCGCGGCCCTGTGACGTCCAGAACGGGTCCTGCCCCGGTGCGTCGGGATAGAGAATGGCCGCGATGGTCTGGATCTCGCCGATACGCTTGCCGTGGGCCATGTCGGCAAATAGCGTCATCGGATTGAACCGATAGGTGTTGCCGTCTTCCTCGTAAGGCGCCCACACCAGGACGAGCTGGCCCATCGCTGCGCGCTGACCACTCGTGGCTTTGTGCAGTTCGCCCTTCAGGTCGAGCACCACCATCGAATGCCGGTAGGTGAGGAGCACGGGAATGGCGACGCCGGTGGTCTTGCCCGAGCGCGTCGGGCTGATGACGATCACGTGCTGGGCGCCGCCGAGCCAGAGCTCGCGCCCTTTGTACTTGCCGATGAGGATGCTTTGTTCGGTTCGCGTCAGCAGGCCGGCTTTCTTGAGGTCGCCTAATGTCGCGAACCGGGCATCGCCGTGCGTGGATGCCTCAACCGGTGCGTGCCTGATGAGCGCGACCAGTGCCGCGCCCCAGGCAAGGGAGGACAACACGCAGCCCGCGACAAGCCCCGACTTGATGCGCCAGGCGTACGGTTGGTAGGCGGGTTGGTCGAGGGCCTGCATGTAGTGCCAGGCGGTAGTCCACTGCAGCGGATAGCCGTCGAGCCCGAGGAACAGATAGATGAAGTAGCCCGAGCCGTATGTCGCGGCGGCGAGGGCGCAAAATGTGGCGACAACGGCGGCCGCCGCCTTCCATGGGCGCATGGGAGCATTCCTGGCTAGAACCAGCGGGAATGCTCAACAAGGTGGATAACGATAGCAATAGATTATTGCTATCAGGCGCTGTAGGCCGCGCCAGAGCCTGATCGCGGAGGTCGGCCGACAGGCGTAGGCCGTACCGAGTGCTTCCGATGATTCTGAAAGAAGGGCCCGCAATGGCGGTCGAAGCGACAGCGTATTTGATCTGATAATCATTCGCACCTACGATGGCGGTCTTTGCTCGAACCAAAGGTCCACGCCCGATGTGTTTCCGTCCCACCGTCCTTGCCCTGGCCATTGCCGGCGTCGTGTCGTGCCCCGCGATGGCCCAGGAGGCTCCGCCCCCGCCAGCAGCTGAACTGGAAGGGGTGAAGGTCGTCGGGGACTGGCTGGGCGACGCGGCCCTCAACACCGTGGCCGACCATCCCGGTGCCCGTACCGTCGTACGCCGCGAGGAGCTGCGCGAGTCCGGTGCGGTGAACCTGCGCGACGCGCTGCGCCGCATTCCCGGCGTGCAGGTCCAGGAGAGCAACGGTACGGGCGGCAGCGACGTCTCGCTGAACGTCGGTGTGCGCGGTCTCACCTCGCGCCTCTCCCCTCGCTCCACCATCCTGCTGGATGGCGTGCCCATCGCCGTGGCGCCTTACGGCCAGCCGCAGGTCTCGATGGCGCCGGTGGGGCTGGGCAATGTCGAGGCGGTGGACGTGGTCCGCGGCGGCGGATCGGTGCGTTATGGGCCGCAGAACGTGGGCGGCATCATCAACTTCGTGACCCGCGCCATCCCCGAAACCTTCGGCGGCAGCGCCGGCGTGCAGTTCCAGGGCGCCGAACACGGCGGCATCCGGACGAACACCAATGCCTTCGTCGGCGGTACGGCGAGCAACGGCCTCGGCGTGGCGCTGCTCTACAACGGCCTGCACGGTCCGGGCTTCCGTGAGCGCGAGGACAACGAGAGCATCGACGACGTGATGCTCAAGGCGAAGTACGCCCTCGGCAGCGAGGACACGCTCACCGGCAGCATCCATCATTACGACGGGCAGGCCGGGATGCCGGGTGGCCTGACCCAGGCCGACTACGACGCCGACCCGTTCCAGTCGCGCCGGCCGTTCGACGACTTCCACGGCCGCCGCACCGATTACGTGCTGAAGTACAGCCACGTGGACGACCGCCACAGCTTCGAGGTGCAGTCGTACTACTCGGACAGCTTCCGCGGCAGCCACATCGAAACGATCACGCAGAACGCCAACGGCAGCTATGCGCACCAGCTCAACGCTTACCCGCGCAATTACCACGTGTTCGCGATCGAGCCGCGTTACTCGCAGCTTTTCGACTGGGGACAGGTCACGCACGAGCTCGGCATCGGCTATCGCTACACGAAGGAAGCGATGCACGAGCGCACGCTGCGCAACGCCAAGTACAACTTCAGCCTGTCCTATACGCCTTACGACAGTTTCCCGTACGACGGACCGTATGTGCTTTCCGGCGACAACACGGGCAGCAACGAAGCCCACGCCCTGTACCTCGACGACACGATCAACGCGGGCAACTGGACCATCACGCCGGGCATCCGCTACGAGCGGATCGACAGCGAATGGCAAGCGCATCCGGGAGGCACCGTGGTGGTGAAGGGGCCGACGGAACGGCGGAAGGATTACGCCAAGCCGCTGCCGTCGCTCAACGTGATCTATCACGTGACCGACGCACTGCGGCTCTATGCCAACGCGGAAACATCGTTCGGCTCGCTGCAGTATTTCCAGATCGGCCAGAAGGACTCGAACAACCAGTTCGCCGCCGGGCTGGAACCGGAGACGGCGCGCACGTACGAAATCGGCACGCGCTATGACACGAAAGCCTGGGGCGGCGAGATCACGCTGTTCCGGATCAACTTCGACCACGAGCTACAGCTGGTCGGCAAGCTCCCGGGCGTGGCGGATTCGCACGATGGCTGGACCAACCTGGGCGCCACGACGCACAAGGGCGTGGAATCCGCGGCGCACGTGGATCTCGGTGAGTTCAGCGACACGCTCCGCGGCCTCACGTTGTGGGGCACGGCGACATACACCCATGCGTTCTACAAGCACGGCTCGTTCGAGGGGCGCGACCTGCCGTTCTATTCCCGGCGCACGGCGAACCTCGGCCTGCGCTACGGCATCGCGCAATGGACCTTCAACCTCGATGCCTTCTCGCAATCGCGGCAGCATTCGCCGGGCTCGCCGAGTTTCGATCCCGCCAATCCCACCGAGTACGTCACCGAGCCCACGCCCGAAGGCGACCTGGGCGACATCCCTGGCTGGACCACCTGGAACGCGCGCGCGGAGTACGCCTTCGGGCCATCCCTCTCGAACCTTCGCATCGGAGCCGGCGTGAAGAATCTCGCTGACAAGCGGTACTTCACGCGTTCCACCGACAACAACGACGGCATCTACGTCGGCATGCCGCGTACGTACTTCGTCCAGGCCTCGGTGGACTTCTGACATGACGCCCCCGCCGCGCCGTGTACGCCATGCGTTGAAGACGTTGCACCTGTGGCTCGGCCTCACGCTCGGTATCCTGCTGGCGCTCGTGACGCTCGCCGGCAGCGTGCTGCTGTGGGAGCAGCCGTTGCTTCGCGCGGGCCACCCCGAAATGGTGGCGCGGCCGCTTCCCGACCTTGCGGCGCAGGGCCGCTCGCTGCAGGCGATCCTCGCCTCCGACGAAGGCAGCAGGGCGCGTGCGTTCTCCCTGCCCGACGCGGACCTGCCGGTGTGGGAAGCCATGGAACGCGGTGGCGACCGCCGCTATTTCGACGCGAGCACGGGCGAGCTGTTGCTACACCGGGCAAAGTCGCGCGACGGGCTGCTCATCCTGCTCGACTGGCATACGCACCTGTTGTCCGGTTCGGTCGGCGAGACCGTACTGGGAGTCGTCGCCTGCGTCGGTCTGTTCATGTTGGTCTCGGGCGTCTGGCTGTACTGGCCCGGCCGGCACCGCGCCCTGAGGCACCTCAAGCCCCACGCGCGGCCGCCGGTCCTGCGCTGGGCGAGCTTGCACCGCTTCGTTGGCGTGGTCGCCCTGCCCTTGCTGATCGTGATGATCGGCACCGGAACGACGATGGCGTACCGGGGGGCCGTGCGCAGCGGCCTGGCTTCCGCGTTCGGGGAGCCGGCACCGGCGCGACCGCCGAAGACGATCGCCACGCGCGGCACCATTCATTGGCCGGCGGTGCTCGTCGCGGCACAGGCGGCGGCACCCGACGCGCAGCTCACCCGCCTGACCTTGCCGTCGAAAGACAACGGGACCCTTGTGCTGCGGGTCCGCCGGCCCGGCGAGTGGAATCTCGCCGGGCGCAGTTCGCTTTGGATTGACCCCGTGACGGCGACGGTGCTCGGCGGCGACGACGCGACGAAGCTGGGGCCGGGTGGCCGTCTCGCGAATGCACTGTTTCCGATCCATTCCGCGGCGGTGGGCGGGCTCGCGTGGCGCATCGTGGCCTGCGTCACCGGCACACTGCCGATGTTCCTGCTGGTGACCGGCTTCCTGTTCTGGCGCGCGCGCAGGCGCAAGCCGCGCGTACCCGGACGTGCCCCTGCAAGGCCATAACACCGGCCCCACAGCGCCCCCGCCTGTCCGTATCCTGCCTGCCTCCCTTCCCAGCGGAACCGAATCGATGCGTCGCACCCTGCTCGCCCTTGCCGCCTGCACCGCCCTGCCCGCTTTCGCCGTCGACACGGCGCCCTGGACGCAGCCGGCGGAGCCGCATGTGATCTTCGGCAATACGTACTACGTCGGCACGAAGGGCCTCTCGTCGATCCTCGTCACGTCGCCGCAGGGTCATGTACTCATCGACGGGCCGATGGACGAAAACGTCGGGCGGATCGAAGCGAACATCCGCAAGCTGGGCTTTCGCGTCGAGGACATCAAGCTGATCCTCAACTCGCACGCGCACTTCGACCACGCCGGTGGCATCGCCCGACTGGCCAAGGACAGTGGCGCGACGGTCCGCGCGACGGCGGCGGGCGCGAAGGAGCTACGCCAGGGCGGCGACGACGATAGCGATCCGCAACATGGCGACGTGCGGATTTACGCGAAGGTCGAGGCCATCGGCGACGTGACCGACGGGATGGTGTTGCGCGTGGGGCCGCTGGCACTGACCGCGCATGTCACGCCCGGTCACACGGTGGGCGGTACGGCATGGACATGGCAATCCTGCGAAGGCGGCACGTGCAAGTCGATCGCTTATGTCGACAGCCTCTCCGCGTTGGCCGCCGACGGCTACCGCTACAGCGACCATCCGGCCTTCGTGGCCGACTTCCGCAAAACCTTCGATCGCGTGGCGGCGCTGCCCTGCGACATCCTCGTCGCGCCGCACCCCGACCAGGCCGTGGGAAAGACCTGCAAGACCTACGCGGATGCGGGCCGCAAGCGCCTCGACGAGCAGCTGGCCAAGGAATCCGGCCGCTAGGCCGCAACCGGGCTTCTAGGCTGGAACCTGGGCACGAGAGGCCATGGCCGCTATCCGCGCGTCCTTCTCTGCCCAGAGGTCGTTGATCCACGTCTGGAACCGCTCGCGGAAAGCGGCGTCGTTGTCGTAGTCGCCCCGCATCGACGGGGGAATCGTCAGCCGCCGCACATGGATGCGGATCTCGCGTATGCGGCCCGCCAGCATGTCCATCGTCGTGACCGGACCGTCCGGGTACACGATCGTGACGTCGAGGATGTGCTGGATCGCTTCACCCATGGCGTCGATCACGAACGCCACGCCACCGGCCTTCGGCTTCAAGAGATGCGTGTACGGCGAGCCTTGGGCGTCGTGCTTGGCCTGCGTGAACCGCGTGCCCTCGGTGAAGTTCATGATCGACACGGGAAGGTGGCGGAACTTCTCGCAGGCCCGCCGCGTCGCCTCGCGATCCTTGCCACGCAGCGCCGGGCGCGCCTCGAGCTGCTGCCGCGAGTGGCGCTTCATGAACGGGAAATCGAGCGCCCACCACGCCGGGCCCAACAAGGGGACCCAGATCAACTGGCTCTTCAGGAAGAAGCGCATGAAGGGAATGCGCCGGTTGAACACCTTCTGCAGGGCAGGGATGTCGACCCAGCTCTGGTGGTTGCAGACCACAAGAAAATTCTCATGCAAGGGCAGGCCGTCGACGCCCTCGACCTGCCAGCGCGTGCGGGTGAAGACGCCGAACAGCCAGCCGTTGATGCTCAGCCAGCTTTCCGCGATCCGCACGAGCACGGCGCCGATGCCTTTCTGCACGGCCGCCACGGGAACCAACAGCCGCAGCAGCGCCAGCACGAACAACGGCAGCACGTGTAGGACGGTGCTGACGAAGAGGAGGGCGCAGACGAGCGGGACACGCAGGAAGGTGGGAAGCGAAGCGAGCATGGACTGAGGGCTGTCTTGGAGGCGGCCAGTGTACAGGGCAGGCTACGACCCCAGCTTCTCGTTCACCGCGGCCAGGTCCTGGCGGACGGTATCGATGCCTTCCCAGGGGTCCTTCTTCAGCCGGGCAAGGCGCTTGGGGACGCTGCGCAGGTCGAATGCGTTGCCGGATTTGACCTTGCCCAGCTCCTCCCAGCGCAGCGGTACCGCCACGGGTGCCCCGGGGCGAGAACGCAACGAATACGAGGCGACGGCCGTCGCGCCGCGGCCATTGCGCAGGTAGTCCACGTAGATCTTCCCTCGTCGGAATCGCTTGGTGGACGTGGCCACGAACTCGAGCGGATGCAGCGCCGCCATGGCTTCGGCAAAGCCGCGCGCGAAGGCCTTCACGGTATCCCAGTCCGCGCCGGGATTCAGCGGCACCACCACGTGCAGGCCCTTGCCGCCGGTGGTGCGCAGGAACGAGACGAGGCCTAATTCGTCGAGCAGGCCACGCACCATGCGCGCCGCCGCGACCACCCGCGACCACTCCACGTCCTCCCCCGGGTCGAGGTCGAACACGACGCGGTCCGCGATGTCGGGCGCATCCACGTGGGATCCCCACGGATGGAACTCGACGGCGCCAAACTGCACGAGCTCGATCAGCCCGGCTTCGTCGCGCGGGTAGAGGTAGACGGCCTGCGCGCCGGTCTCCTCTTTCAACCTGGCCGTGCCCACGTGTTCGAGGCCCGCCATCACGTGCTTCTGGAAGAAGCACTGCGCACCGATGCCGCCGGGGCAACGAATGGTGGAGGTCGGACGATCCGCGATCGCTGGCAGGAGCCACGGCATCACCGCGCGGTAATAGTCGACCACCTCCTGCTTGGTAATGCCGTCGTCCGGGAACACCACGCGATCCGGATGCGTGATGACGACGGCGTCCGCGCCGGGACCCTTGGGCGCGGCCTTCTTCTTCGTGGCGCGCGCCGTCTTCTTCGCGGGCGCCGCGGGTGCAGCCGTGCCGCGGTCGGAATCGCGCAGGTCGTCGTGCGACTTGTCGACGCGCAGGGTCTTCAGGCTCGGTTGCCGTAACAGGTCCTTGTTGCCGATGCCGCGGTAATACACCTCGGCCACGACGGTCGGCGGCACCCACAGTGCGCCCCGCAACATCGGGTCGACCGCCTCGATGCGTACGGTCGGCTTCTTCGAGCCGCCTTTTGCCAGCGTCTTGCCCAGTTCCCGGAGCATCTCGTCAGTGAAGCCAGTGCCCACGCGACCGACGTAGGTCCACCCGCCGTCGCCGTCCGGTTTCGCCAGGAGCAGCGAGCCGAAGGAAAGGCGTGAACCCTTCGCCGGCGTGTATCCCACCACGGCGAACTCGTCGCTTTCGAGCCGTTTGATCTTCTGCCAGTCGTCACCCCTGCCGCCGTGATAAGCCCCATCGGCGCGCTTGGAGATGATGCCTTCGAGTTTCTGTTCCATCGCCATGGCGAACACGTCGTCGCCGTGGCCCACGTTATGCGAGCTGTACGAAAGGTGCGGCGGGGCATGCGCCAGCAGGCGTTCGAGTAATGCCTTGCGTTCGACCAACGACGTGCGCGAGAGGTCGTAGCCTTGCAGGTAGGGTATGTCGAAGAGCATGTAGACCAGCGGCGCCTGCATCTCGCCCGACAGCGTGCGCTGCAACGCGTTGAAGTCGCTGCGACCTTCGGCGTCGAGCGCGATCAGTTCGCCGTCCAGCCGGGCGCTGTCGAGGCCGAGCGCCTCGATCGCCTGGGCGATCTCGGGTGCGCGTTCGTTCCACGGCAGCGCATTCCGAGACCACAGCATCACCTCGCCGCCCGCGACACCGGTGAGGATGCGATAGCCGTCCCATTTCACTTCATGTACCCAGTCGTCGCCCTGCGGAGGCGTCTCCCGGAGTCGCGCGAGTTGCGGCGCGAAGAAGGCATTGTCGGCCTTCGCCTTGCGCGCTCCTTCCAGCGCGGCGGCGGACTTCGTCAGCGTGGCCAGGGGCACCCGCCGTGCCTTCGGCGGCGCCTTCTTCCGCGAGGTGGACTTCTTCGCCGCGGCGCGCAGCGCGGGCGTCGTCGCCGCCTTGCGCGTGCTCTCGCGCATCTTCGCGTCGAGCAGGTCGTCGGCTTCCACGTCGCCGGCGTACGCATCCTCGGCCTTGATGAGGAACCAGGCGGGCTGGCGCTCCTTCTTCGCGCCGCGCACCAGGTGCCAGCTGCCCTTCAGGCGCTTGCCGAACAGCTCGAAGGTGAGGTGCCCCTTGCGCAGCTGCGCTTCCGGATCGCCGGTCGTCGCCCACACGCCACGGTCGAAGAGGTCGACGTGTCCTTTGCCATACCCTTCCTCGATCTCGCCTTCGAAGTTGGCGTAGGACACGGGGTGGTCCTCGACCTCCACGGCGAGGCGCTTCACTTTCGGGTCGTAGCTCGGCCCTTTCGGCACCGCCCAGCTGCGCAGTACGTCACCCACCTGGAGACGGAAATCGAAGTGTCGGCGGGATGCGTGGTGTAGCTGCACCACGAAGATCGCGCGGCTGCCACCCGGTGCGGAATCGTCGGGCGTCGGCTCGCGCGTCTTGGCGAAGTTTCGCTTGCGGCGGTAGTCCTGGAGGCTCATGGAGGGATGGTTGGCGACGTAGGGTGAAAGCACCGTGCAATGCCGGCATCAACTGTCATCGCACTTTGAGACTGATCGTATGGGCCGGCCCTGACGCCGAAGGCACACTTGGCACCCCCAGCGCAGGATGCGCCCGTCATGGTCCCACACGCCCGTCTGCTCGCCTTGTTCGTCCTGCTCCTTGCCGCGCCCCGTCCTTCGTTCGCGGAGATCCCGTGCAAACTGCCGCCCGCGCAGGGCTCGCCGCAGTACGTGTCGTTCGGTGTCGTCCACGTTCCCGACAACGCGCCGGTGGGCCAGGTGTTGGCAACCCGCCGCAGCCAGGCCTGGTCGTCGGCCCAGTTCCATTTCTGCGGACACTACACGCGCACCTTCACGCTCGGTGCCTTCGCCGGGCCCGCGCTGGGCGACGGTGTATATGCCAGCAATGTGCCGGGGGTGGGCGTGCGCATTCGCTTCCACTACCACGCCGGCGAATACCTCCTGCCATTCTCCAATGCGTACCAGGCGCCACCGCTTGGGCCGAAACTCGACCTCGCCATGCTCAATGCATCGTTCACGGTGGACCTGGTCAAAACGGGACCGGTAGGCGACGGCGGCACATTGACGCCCGGCCGGATTGCCAACGCGGGCTACGACAACAAGCCCCTGGTCAGTCTCGACCTTGGAGATGCGCGGGTGGAGCCCCAGCGTCCGACCTGCACGTTCCAGTCCCGCCGCCTCCTTTTCGACCTCGGCAAGGTCGACGGAGGCGCCCTCGCGGCGGAAGGGCACAGTCACTGGGCGACACAGGAGCTCGTCGTCACCGGCTGCGCCAACGCGACGCACGTGTTGATGCGCTTCGCCGGTGTTGCCGACGAGACGGACCCGGCCTTGTTCAAGCTGGACGCAGCCGGTGCCGCCCGCGGTGTCGCCGTCGAGTTGCGCGCCAACTACCTGGATACTCGCATCGTCCCGAACGATCCCAAGCCCCTGGAACTGCGGGTCTGGCCCCATTGCGACGTGTGCGGGTTCCGCGCGCGATATCGGACCACGGGCACCGTGCTGGCACCTGGCTCCGCCAACGCGCACATCACGGTCAACGTCGCCTATCGCTAGGGCGGCCACGGCACCGTCATACATCTCGGCAGCCGCCGATGGGCGAACCCGCCTGCCCCGCGCAAAGTAGGCGGCCCCCTCGCAACAAAGGAATGACACGATGCGACCACGCAACGTGAGGCGCTCTTGCCTGCTGCTCCCCCTCCTCGTGCTCGCCGGACCGTGTTATGCGAAAGGATGTCTGTTCCATCCGTCGCAAGGTGCGCCGCAACGGGTGTCGTTCGGGCTCATTGCCGTCCCGGCGGACGCCAAGCCCGGCACCGTGCTCGCCGAGCGCACGGCGACACCTCGCCTCTCCTACGACATCCGCTGCCTCTTCGCCACACGCACCTCGGCGATGAACCTTTTCCAGACGCCCAGTGCGATCGGCAACGGTGTCTACGAGACCAATGTGCCCGGCGTGGGGATTCGCGTCTCGTTCGATTATGGCGGGGGCACGTACTACCCCGCGCCGGAGTCCGCCTATATGGGATGGATCTTCCAGTCCCGGCTGAACGGCGCCAAGGTGGAACTCGTTGTCACCGGTCCCATCACTGACGGAGGCGAGTTGCGCACTGGCACGCTTGCGGGCGCGGGTTACGACGGCCGCGTCCAGGCCATGGTCGACCTGGTCGACGCCCGCATCAAGCCGCAGGAAGCCATGTGCCCCTTCCTCGCGCCGCGATCATGGGTGAAGGTACACGGCAGCATGCACGCGGATGGACCGGACTTCGCCGCCACGGCGGGCGCATCGTACGCCGCGGTCGTCTTCAAGGTTCGTCAGGACGCCGCGGTACGGCGCGGGCGGCAGGCAAGGTGGATTGACGAACCGGAGGCGTCCGACGCGCTGTTGCAACACATGGACGTCGTCCCGCTCTTCGACGTCCCCTCCGTCGACGACGCGATCGATCCGCGGGGGCTTCGGCGCTACTACCGCGTCGCCCTTCCCGCCGACAGACAAGGCGACTGGAAATACCTCAACCGCGTGCTCGGCAGTCTCACCCGCCGCGACGACGTCGAACTGGCGTATCCGGAACTTGCTCCCGCGTCGCCCGCTGCCGCGTACGCGCGATCGGGCCGGTCCATGAAGGGCCTCCCTTCGGGCTACCTGCCCGATCACTTCTTCAGGCAGTTCTACCTCTATCCGGCGGATGCGCGGAACGGCGTCTACATGCTGGGTGGCGTCGACGCCCACTTCGCGGCGCGACTCGCCGGCGGTCAGGGCGAAGGTGTCACCATCGTCACCATGGAGCCGGGAGCATGGGATCCCTCGCATCCCGACCTGCCCACCTCCGTCCGCAACATCGGCGACTACCGGATCGACCATGCCAACACGGCCACAGCGGGCATCCTCGCCGGCATCGACAATGGCTTCGGGATCAGGGGCATCGCGAACAAGGCATCGCTCGCTCATGCGTCGCCCGACGTGAGCAACTTCGCCGAGCTCAGGAACTATCTGAAGGCCGGCGATGTACTCGTGCTGGCATTCGCCGCCGCCTCGGGCCCCGTTGCCGGTTGTGCCACGGGGTGCATGCTTCCGATGGAATACATGCCCGCGTGGTTCGATGCGATCAAGGACCTCACCGATCGCGGTGTCGTCGTCGTGGAAAGTGCGGGCGACAGCGGCATCGACCTCGGCCATCCCGATCTCGGCGGCACGTTCGACCGCACACGCAGGGATTCCGGAGCCATCCTGGTCGCGGGCCTCTGCGCCATGGACGGCAGGCGGTCCGCGTCGAGTAACCACGGCGCGCGCATCGACAGTTCCAGTTGGAGTTGTGGCGACGTGTTCACCACGGCGAGCAACCTCCGCCACCCGGACGGCGCCGAGCTGGACGGCTACACCGACCGCCACGCCGGCACCCCGGCCGCGGGCGCCATCGTCGCGGGTGCCGCGGCGAGCCTCCTCGGGTACGCGCGCACCAAGGGCCTCGGCCTTCCTGCGACCGGTGTCCGGTCTCTGTTGACGACGTCGGGCACGCCCCTGCTCGGCGGCGACTCGAGTACCGCGGCCACGCAGCCCGATCTCATGAGGGCTTTCATGGACGTCGACGACTGCGCGAGCAGCCTGCGCAACTGAGCGATCGAAGGCGGGTGGCGCGTCACCCGCCTTTGCGGAGCCTTGTCCAGAGTTGTCGCGCGCAGCCTGGGCTTCTACGCTCCTGTCTTCACCGTCCCGACCCGCCCTTGCCATGCGCCGCAGCCAGCACATTCAAAACCTGCCTCGCCGGCGTTTCGTGCAAGGCTTGGCGATCGCCGGCGTTGGCCTCGGAAGCGGCCTTCTTCGTCCTGCCGCCGCGATGGACACCATGCGCCGGCCGCAGGACGAAACCGGTCGCCTCGTTCGCCTGGGCATTCGCCGTGCACCCGTCGACTTCACCGGACGTGCGCGCAGCGCTGTCACCGTGAATGGCGGCGTGCCGGGCCCGACGCTCCGTTTCCGGGAAGGCGATACGGTGAGCGTGCAGGTGCGCAACGAACTGGACGTGGCCTCGTCGATCCATTGGCATGGCCTCGTCGTGCCGGCGGACCAGGACGGCGTGCCGGGGCTCAGTTTCGACGGCATTCCCGCCGGCAGCGACTTCACCTACCGCTTCCCCGTCAAGCAGTCGGGCACCTATTGGTACCACGCGCACAGCCGCTTCCAGGAACAGAGCGGCCTCTACGGCGCGATCGTCATCGAGCCCAAGGAGGGCGAGCGGTATCCGGCGGATCGCGAGCACGTGATCCTGATCAGCGACTGGAGCGACGAGGACCCGGAGCGCATCTACGCGAACCTGCGCACGCGGGGGAACGTCTACAACTACGGGCGGCCCACCCTCGCCGACTTCCTGCGCGATGCCCACGCGAAAGGGTTCAAGGACGCCGTGGCGATGCGGCGTATGTGGCATCGCATGCGCATGGATCCCACCGATCTCGCCGATGTCTCCGCGGCGACCTATACCTACCTCGTCAACGGCGCCACGCCTGCCGGCAACTGGACGGGGCTGTTCCGGCCGGGCGAGCGGGTCCGGCTCCGGCTCATCAACGGCTCGTCGAACTCGATATTCGACCTGCGCATACCGGGGCTGCGTCTTCGCGTGATCGCCGCCGATGGCCAGGACGTGGAGCCGGTGGATGTCGACGAGTTGCGCCTTTCCGCGGCGGAAACGTATGACGTGCTCGTCGAACCACGCGATGACCGCGCGTACACGATCTTCGCCCAATCGATCGACCGCTCCGGCTATGCGCGCGCCACGCTAGCGCCTCGCGACGGCATGACGGCCGTCGTCCCCACCCTCGACACGCGGCAGCGCCTCGCGATGCGCGACATGATGGGCAGCATGGCGCACGGCTCGGGCGATGCGGGCGCCATGACGATGGCAACGCACGCGGGCACCGAATATGGCCCCGGGGTCGATATGCGGGTGGACATGCCGCGCACGAACCTTGACGATCCGGGCGTGGGCCTGCGCGAACGCGCGCATCGCGTCCTCACCTATGCCGACCTGCGGACCGTGGGCGGCACGCTCGACGAGCGGGAACCCGTGCGTACCATCGAGCTGCACCTGACCGGCAACATGGAACGCTTCGCCTGGTCGTTCGACGGGCTGAAGTATTCCCAGGCGAAACCCGTTCATTTCCGACAGGGCGAACGCCTGCGCTTGCGCCTCGTCAACGACACCATGATGAACCACCCGATCCACCTGCACGGCATGTGGAGCGAAGTGGAGTCGCCGGACGGGGACTTTCAGGTACGCAAGCACACCGTCAACGTGCAGCCCGCACAGCAGGTCAGTTATCGGGTCACGGCCGACAATCCGGGACGTTGGGCTTTCCACTGCCACATGCTCTACCACATGGAAGCGGGCATGTTCCGCGAAGTGGTGGTGTCGTGAGGCGCGTCGCAGCCGTGCTCCTGGGGGTTGCCCCTGCCTTCGCCTTCGCGCAATCGATGGAAGGCATGGATCATTCGACGATGCACCACGATACGGAAACGCGCAGTGCGGACTGGTCCGACGGCGTCGCGCCGTCCTCCATGCACGGCATGGACATGATGGACATGGACGACACCGCACCGACCGGCATGCTGCTGCTCGACCGCCTCGAAGCGTTCGCCGGGCAAGGCGACCATGGGCAATCGTGGGAAGGCGAAGGGTGGTATGGCAACGATACCGACAAGCTCTGGCTGCGCAGCGAAGGTGAGCGCACCGGCGCGCGCCTGCACGATGGCGATGTGCAGCTCTTCTGGAGCCGCGCCGTGGCGGCCTTCTGGGACGCCCAGGTGGGGGTTCGGCGCGACATCGGAGAGGGACCGGGACGCACGTGGCTAGCCGTCGGTGTGCAAGGGCTGGCGCCGTACTGGTTCGAGGTGGAAGCCACCGCCTATGCCGGCGAGAGCGGGCGGACGGCGGCGCGCATTCGGCTCGAGTACGAGCTGCTGCTCACCCAACGCCTGGTCCTGCAGCCGGAGGTCGAAATCAACGCGTATGGCAAGGCCGATCCCCTTCGCGACATCGGCGCCGGCGTCTCCCGTCTCGCCGGAGGCCTGCGCCTGCGTTACGAAGTGCGCCGCTCCGTCGCACCTTACGTCGGCGTCGCCTGGGAACATCTCACCGCCGGCACGGCAAGCCTCGCCCGCCGCGATGGCCGGCGTGTCACCGATCGACGCTGGGTCGCCGGCATCCGCATCTGGCTTTGACCATCACACGTCGCTTCGGCGATCGGGGCCGCGTAGTGCGAAGGCGGTGACGACGGCCGAGAGGACAGCGAGTGCCGCCGACACCAGCATGACCGCGCGGAAGCCCGCCACGAAGGCGTCGTCGATGGCGCGACGGGCCAGCGGTTCGGAAACCTGGATGCCCGCCAGCTTGGCCCTCTGCGCCGTGATGCGTTCAACGACGTCGCGCGGCAGGTCGATCGCGGCGAGGCGCACGTCGAGCGTCGTATCGAAGGCATGCGTGAGGATGGCGCCGAAGACGGCGATGGCAAGCAGGCCCGCGGCTCGTGACACGGCGTTGTTCACGCCGGATGCGGTGCCCGCGAGCGAGGGTGGCAACGCATTCATGACGGTCGTGGTGAGCGGCGCGACCACGATGCTCATGCCGAAGCCCAGCACGCAACTGGCGGGGAAGAACGTGGTCCAGTAGCTGTCGCCGACACCGGGTATCGCATACATGACGAAGCCCGCGGCGGCGACGAGCGGCCCGACCACCAGCGGCAGTCGGGCGCCCACCCGGTCCACGAGCTGGCCTGTCCAGCGCGACAGCGCGAACATGATCACGACGAAAGGCAGCAGCGACGCACCCGCGCCTGTCGCTCCGTAGCCTTGTACCTGGATGAAGTTGAGCGGCACGAAGAAGAGGCTGCCACCGAGGGCGGCATAGAGTAGGAGGGTGAGCGCATTGGCCGCCGCAAAATCGCGATTGCGGAACAGCGTCAGCGGAAGCATGGGCGCCGTCGAGCGGCGCTCGACGATCACGAAAGCGACGACCGCCGCGATGCCCACGCCCGCCGCGACGAGCACCGAGGGAGCGGTCCAGCCGCGCAGCGGCGCCTCGATGAGGGCATACACCACTCCCGTCAGTCCGAGCGTGGCGAACACCGCACCGCCGATGTCGAGGCGGCCGGCGTGCGCGCCATGGCTCTCCGGCACCCGCCAAAGGCAAATCGCCACCAGGACGATGCCCAGCGGCAAGTTGATCAGAAAAGCCCAATGCCAGGACACGTACTCGACGAGGTAACCACCGAGCACGGGCCCGGCGGCCGCCGTGATACCGCTGAAGGCGGACCAGGTACCGATGGCCGCGCCGCGGCGCTCCTTGGGATAGGCGCTGCTGATCAGGGCGAGGCTGCCAGGTACGAGCAGCGCCGCCCCGAAGCCCTGCAACGCGCGCGCGCCGATGAGTACCCCGATAGAGGGCGACAGGGCGCAGGCCAGCGAGGCCAACGTGAAGACCACGGTGCCCATGACGAAGACGCGTCGCCTGCCGAAGCGGTCACCGAGCACGCCGCCGACGAGGAGCAGGGCCGATAGCAGGAGCGCATAGGCTTCCATCACCCATTGCGCATCCGCCGTGGTGGCATCCAGCGATTGCTGTATCGCCGGTAGTGCGACGTTGACGATCGTGCCGTCGACGAAGGCCATGCCGGAGCCCACGATCGCCGCGACGAGGGTCCAGCGGCGTGCGGATTCGCTGCAGGTGACGGCCTCGTCGTCGGAGAGGGCGTCGGGGGGCAGGGTGCTGGCCGAGTTCATGGTCGACCAGCCTACAGCGTCGCGGGCTGTCACGCCTTGCATGACGCGGCCTCAACGACGACCACGGCACACTCATGCCTCCCGACGGAGCAAAGCCATGAAAGATCGCGAAACCTACGACGATCCGACCACGGGCACCGGCGATCCGGCTCACGGCGACGGCGAGAAGCCTGATGAGCCGGTAACCACCGGTTCCGGCGACCCGCAGCACAAGCGCAAGCAAGACGAGTGAGCGCGGCCATGCTGCATTGACACGGGCACCGCCCCCGGCGACAGTCGAAATCCGACGACGCAGTGAGGACGGTGCATTGAATCGACGTGACTTCGCGAAAGCCGTGGCCGTGGCGGGAACGCTCGCCGGTGGCATGGGCTCCGCTCTCCGTGCCATCGCCGCGACGCCGTCGCCGCCACCTTCGACACGTCATGTGGCCGTGGACCCGGCGCGGCTGCAGTCCCTGCAACAGGCGTTCCTCGACCTGCGCTTCGGCATGTTCATCCACTTGAACATGGCCACCTTCGAAGAGCGCGAATGGGGCGACCCGACGTTGTCGCCGACGCTATTCGATCCCCGCCACCTCGATACCGACCAGTGGGCACGCGCGGCGAAATCCGCCAACATGGGTTACGCCTGCCTCACCACCAAGCACCACGACGGCTTCTGCCTGTGGCCCACGAAGACGGGCAGTGCGAACGTCATGCAGTCGTCGTACCCGCACGACGTCGTGCAGCGATACGTGGATTCGTTCCGCAAGGCGGGCCTCAAGGTCTGCCTGTACTTCTCCATCCTCGATCTGCGCCAGGACATCCGCGCACGCACCGTCACGCCGGAAAAGATCGCGCTGATCAAGGCGCAGATCACCGAGCTGCTCACGCAATACGGGCCCCTGACAGCCCTGATCCTGGACGGCTGGAACGCCTCGTGGTCGCGGATTTCCTACGCCGAGCTGCCGTACCGCGAGATCTACGACCTCGTGAAGTCGCTGCAGCCGGATTGCCTGCTCACCGACCACAACGCGGGCAGCTACCCCGGCACGGCGTTGTATTACACGGACATCAAGCAGTACGAGCAGCACGCCGGGCAGAAAATTCCGTCGGACAGCCCGGTGCCGTCGCAGTCCGGCACGACGCTACAGAGCGATTGGTTCTGGAAAAAGGCGTACCCGACCTCCGAACTGGCTCCGGCGCGGACGATCGTCGAGGAATGGCTGAAGCCGTTCAACCAGAACCACTGCAACCTCATCCTCAACGTGGCACCGAACCGCGATGGCCGCTTCGACGACAACGCCGTGGCGCGTCTCGCGGAAATCGGCCGTCTCTGGAAGAATACGGGCCCGGCCTCCAGGATCGGCCGCTCCGTCACGATCACGACGCCTGACCTCGCTGCCGGCAAACCCGCCTGGGCAAGTGCGAGCGACGAGGCGGTCGGACCCGATCAGGCTTTCGACGACAACTTCCGTAGTTATTGGCTAGCCGACCGTGGCAAGGAAGATGCCTGGATCGAAGTGCGCTTCGACCAACCCGTGTCGTTCAACACGCTGTCGATCGTCGAGCCCCTGCATGCGGAAGGCTACGGCGATACGAGCCGGATCGCGTCCTACAAGGTCGAAGTGGAGCGTGACGGCGCCTGGACCGAACTCGTCGCCGGCACCACACCAGCGCACTACCAGTTCCACGAGATCCCGCGCACCACGGCGAGCCGCGTCCGGCTGAGCGTGAAGGGCAGGCAGCCCGGCATCACTGAATTCGGCCTCTACGACGAGCCGCGGGCCTGACGACAGCCTCATCACGCCTTTAAAATCAAGGGCTTGCCACCATCTACGCTCGTGTGATCCGAGCGCCAGGAGGTAAAACCATGGCTACCGGCTGGGCGGGCGACACCGCCGTGCAAGACCAAATCGACGCCACCGTGGAAGATGCGGTGAAGCGGGCGCGGAGCCGCATGGCCAAGGGCCCCAGCCTCGAGCGTTGCGAGGAGTGCGAAAAGCCCATCCCGGAAGCGCGGCGCAAGGCCGTGCCGGGCGTGCGCCTGTGCGTCGCCTGCCAGGAAGCGGCAGACCGCGAAGAAGCCGCCTTCAGCGGCTACAACCGCCGCGGCAGCAAGGACAGCCAGCTGCGCTGACCGGACGCGACTCCCGCGCGGCGAAACGGCTAGACCATCAACGGGCCGGGTAGTCGAGGCTCGGATACCACGAGGGCGAACGCCCCTGCGGCAAGCAATCGATCACCGTCCACAACGGCATCAGGTCGGGTGCGCCGCGCGGGTCCTGCCCCGGATCCATCGTGTTGCCGTCCATCTCGCCCGACCAGAAGTGGCGGATCGTGCCCTCGCGGCGCGTGAAGACGTTGAAGGCGGGTTCGTCCCCTCCGTCCTTGCCGATGGCGAAGTAGTCGCGGCTGAAGTTGCCGTTCGCGTCCGAATAGAGCTTCAGGTGTCGCCATCCGCGCTCCTTCGCGAAGGCGACCATGCGTTCGATGGGCGACCGGGAAATGACCGCTAGCGCCGTGTTCTGCTCGATGTCTCGCGCCTCGCCGTCCCACGCGCTGAGGAGGGACGTGCACATCGGGCACGGGCGCTCGCGCTGCGGGCCGAACATCCAGCTATAGGTCGCGAGGCTGGGTTTGTCGCCGAACAGCCCGGCGACATCGACGGGGCCATTCTCACCGATGAAGCGGTAATCGCCGCGCACTTCGCCGCCCGGCGGCAGGGCGCGGCGCAACTCGGCCACGCGCTCGATATGGCGCCGCAGTTCGATCTCCTCGACCAGCAGTGCGGTGCGCGCCCCGCGGTATGCGGCGCTCTCGTTAGGTACGCGGAACGTGCTGCGGGCCGCCAGTTCGGCGGCGGGGACAAGCGGTTGGCTGCTCATTCGACACTCTCCTGCGATCAGTCGCGGTCGGGGGCCCCGAGGGGGAAGAACGCGCGGAACGGCCGAGCCTCGTCGACCGCCCGTGCAAACGAGGGGCGGGCGAGCAGGCGTCGGCGATACGCATGGACATGTTCGAACCGCGGGTCGATCGCGTGGGTCCAGTCCGCATAGAAGAGGAAGGGCGCCGCCCCGCAGTCGGCCAGGGTGAAGCGATCCAGCGCGGCCCACTCGCGGCCTGCCATGTGTTTGTCGAGCCACGCATAGGCCAGTTCGAGCATCTCCCGTGCCTCGGCGACGCCGTGGACATCGTGCGAGCCCTCGGGCCGCATCGCGTCGAAGACGATTTTCTGCTGCGGCGTGGAGATGTAGTTGTCGAAGAACCGGTCCATGCCCCGAACCTCGAGGGCCTGCTTCGGATCGGCCGGCAGCATCGGCGCCGGTCCGGGGTGATACAGGTGGAGGTACTCGATGATGCAGGTGGCTTCGGTGATCGTCCGATCCCCGTCGACCAGGACCGGAAACCGCTTGAGCGGCCAAAGTTCTGCGAACTCCGCATAAATCTCCGGGTGCTCCGGCGAAAGCATCTTCCACTGGAACGGCGTGCCGTTCTCGTAGATGGCGATCAACGCCTTCTGGCAGTAGGAGGAGAACGGGTGGGCATACAGCTTCAAGGAC
The DNA here is from genome assembly GCF_050273135.1 of Luteibacter sp. NPDC031894. Lineage (NCBI taxonomy): Bacteria > Pseudomonadati > Pseudomonadota > Gammaproteobacteria > Lysobacterales > Rhodanobacteraceae > Luteibacter > Luteibacter sp. NPDC031894. Next base: position 775,478 of record NZ_JBNNMV010000002.1, read on the forward strand.
ATGGCGTCACCGTTTTGGGGGTACTGACTATGCGTCGAGTGGACACCTCGGAAATCGACACGCCGCGATACGACCCCTCCCGTCCCGGCGTTTTCGTAGGAATATGAGCCAAACCAGGGGTGAAGCGTACTCGCGGGCGTGCCGGGTGGCCGCTAACCTCCGCGCATCGGAAAAGGGAGCGTCTATGAAACGCCTGCTCATCGGCATCGCACTGTCTGTGGCGCTGTCCACGTCCGCCGTGGCGAGCGTGCCGGTCTGGGGTGCCAAACAATCGAGCCCGGCCGACACGCCGCCCTCGGCGCTGAAGCCCGGCGAATGGATCTGGGGAGGCCGCGCGGTGGCCGCGGGCCCGATGGCCGTGGTCGTCAGCCTTACCGAGCAGCGCGCCTACGCGTACCGCAACGGCATCCTGGTCGGCGTGACGACGGTGAGCACGGGCAAGAAGGGGCATGAGACGCCCACGGGCGTGTTCACGATCCTGCAGAAGGACAAGGACCACCGCTCGAAGACCTACGACAACGCGCCCATGCCGTACCAGCAGCGGCTGACCTGGGACGGCGTGGCCTTGCATGCGGGCGGCCTGCCCGGGTATCCGGAGTCGCACGGGTGCGTGCACATGCCCACCGAGTTCGCCCGCGTGCTGTTCGAAGCGACGAACATGGGCATGACGGTCGTGGTGGCGGAGGAGGGGACGGCACCGGTCACGGTGGTACACCCAAGCGCGGTCATTCCGATCGATCCGCGTAACGGCGCGGACCTCGACCTGCCGCCACTCGCCACGGGCGAGCCCTATCGCTGGACGCCGGAGGTTTCGCCGACGGGGCCGATCTCCATGGTGATGAGCGTGACGGACGGACGTGTCATCGTCCTGCGCAACGGCATCGAGATCGGCCGCAGCAGGATCCAGGTGACCGACCCGCTGACGGGCACGCACGCGTTCATCGTCGCCTCCGGTTACATGGCGGACGCGCCCACACGCGCGGGCATGCGCATGCCGAACTGGATCACGATCGGCATTCCCGGTCACGGCGACGAGGCGGGCAAGGTGGTGGACGAAGCGCTGGTGGACCGCGTCGCGGTGCCGCGCGAATTCATGGAGAAGGTCTTGCCGCTGCTTGCACCGGGCTCGGTCCTGCTCGCCACCGACGAAAGCATCCAGCCCGCCACCACCGGCGCGAAGGTAAAGGTCATCGACTCCAATCCGCCGGGAGCGTAGCGGCCCCATTCAGCTAAGTGTGGTCGATTCCGCCGGCGCTCCACGCGGCGTTTCGCGCGCGTGCCCGACAGTTCCCGCGACGTCCCCGAGGGAACACGACCATGCGCCGCCTCCTGCCATGCCTGCTTCTCCTCGTGCTCGCGGCCTGCAAGGGTGGCGACACGGATTCGCCCGTACAGGCGCCCGGAGCGGACAAGTCCGCGAAGACGAAGGCATTGGAGGCGGGCGCCGCGATGCTCCAGCGTGCGCCGCCGCTCAACGCGCTCGACATGTACCTGGACGGCTTCCACTTCTACAACGGCCATATGACCGGACAGATGGAGGCCCACCACTATTGCTCGGCGCTCAACGAGGAAGTGAACCAGTGCGTCATCTTCGACGGTAACGGCGCGGACGCGAAGATCATGGGCGTCGAATACATCATCAGCGCGAAGCTTTTCGCCACGCTACCGGAGGCCGAGAAACCGCTCTGGCACAGCCATGTGTACGAGGTGACGTCCGGCGAACTCGTGGCGCCAGGGCTTCCCGACGTCGCGGAGCACGAACTCATGGAGAAGCTCGCCAGCACATACGGCAAGACGTTCCACACGTGGCATACCGACCAGGACAAGCAACTCCCGCTGGGCGTGCCGCAGTTGATGATGGGCTTCACCCAGGACGGGCAGATCGACCAAGCCATGGTCCGGGCGCGGGACCAGCGCCTCGGCGTGGACACCGCCCGGGAACGCCAGCAGCGGAGCGACATCAAGCCGCCTCCCGTCGCGCCCGGTGCCGACGCGTGGCAGCACGGCAAGGTGATCCAGTTCGCCGATCCCACGGGTAGAACGCATGACGACGGCCATGCGGCTGGGGCCCAGGAGCCGGCGGAAACCAATGCGCGCTCGAGCAACCCCTGAGCAATCACCGGAAAGCCAGTCGATGCCGATAGCGTCGGCTGGCGCGCAGCTCGGTCCCATCCTTGAGCTGGACCAGTGCATCGCGGCTCGGCAAGAGGCTGAAGCCGCTCAACCGGTCCACGGCCACGATGGTGGAGCGGTGGATGCGGACGAACGCGCTCGGGTCGAGTCGTTGCTCGAGCGCATCCATGGTCGTGCGGATCATGAAGCTTCGTTTTCCCGCATGCAGCGTGGCGTAGTCGCCGGCGGCTTCGATCCAGTCGATCTCCGCGTGATCCAGCAGACGCGTGCGATGTCCCGACCTGACCACGACATGCCCGACTGCCTGCTCCGTGCCGGGGCGGTCGGCGAGCAGATGGCGTATGTGCGCCATTTGCTCGCCAGCCTGACGGTCGTGCCAGCGACGCCGCACGTTATCCAATGCGGCGGCGAAGCGCGCGTCGTCGATTGGCTTCATCACATAGTCCAGCGCATGCGCGGCGAACGCCTGTAGCGCGTAGTCGTCGTGCGCGGTGAGGAAGACGATCAGGGGTGTGGCGGCGGGTCGCAACTGTGCCAGCATGTCGAAGCCGTCCATACCCGGCATCTGTACGTCGAGGAAGACGAGGTCGGGCGACAGCGCGGCGATTTTTTCCAGCGCGTCCGGTCCCGAACACGCTTCGCCCACCACGGTCATGTCCTTCGCGGCACGCAGGCAGACACGCACGCCTCGTCGCGCAAGGGGTTCGTCGTCCACCACCAGGACCTTGATCATGCTGCCTGTGCCTCCCGACCGTCGAAAGGAATGTCGATGGCCACTCGCCAACCACGGTCGGGGTCCGGTCCCGCGCTGAAACGGTGCGCCGCGCCATAACGCGCCGCGAGCCGTTCACGCGTGTTCGTCAGGCCCACGCCATCCTGGAAGACGGCGTCCCGCCGCTCGCTGCCGCTGCCACTGTCGTGCACGTCGATGTGCACGACCCCGACGTCCATGGCGATGGATAGCGTCAGCACGCCGCCATCCAGTCGCGGCGCGATGCCGTGGCGGATGGCGTTCTCGACCAGCGGCTGCAGAAGGAGGTGGGGAATGGGAACATCCCGCGCCTCGGGCGCGCACGCGATCCGGACGGTCATCCGGTCGCCGAGCCGGACTTGTTCGATGGCGAGATATCGGCGCACCTGCTGCAGCTCCTCCTCGATGCTCACGTCGCCATCGTCGCCCGGCTCCAGCGTGGCGCGGAGGAAGTCGGCAAGCAGCGCGATCATGCGCCGCGCCGGCTGGACCTCGCCCTCGCCGACGAGGGTCGAGATGCCGTTGAGCGTGTTGAAGAGGAAATGCGGGGTGATCTGGTAGCGCAGGGCACGCAGCTCCGCCTCCCGCGCCAGCGACTCCGTCAAGAGGAGGCGCTGTTCTCGCCGGCGCGTTTCCTGCCAATGGCGAACGCCATAGTAGATGCCGCTCCATGCGACCAAGACGATGGTGGGGCTGAGCGCGTTGGAAAAGCTCACGAGGAGCATGGCCCGCCAACTCGACACGCTCGGCGGCAGGTGACCCAGCCGGGCCTCTATGAAGGCACCTGTCAACGAACACGCGAACCCCAGCCCGTAGCACGCGGCGAACGTGACCGCGATGATCTTCGCCCATGACGACACGCGTGCCATCAGCCACCGGCAGAGTGCGCGGAGTGGCAGGCTCGCGATGCCGCCCGCGGCGGCCGTGGCGACGAAGTAGAGCACGATCGGCCGGCTGTTCCGGTAAGGCAGCGCGCCCAGCGCGCTGACCGCGCAGTAGACGATCCAGCCGCCCAGCTGGAACAGCCAGAAGGTTTGATGGCGCGGTTCCGCTGCCTGTCGGTTCATGACGCAAAGCTTGCGCTCCGTAGGCGCCGTTCCGGAAGTGACTATGGAACCGCTTGTCCGTCGATCGCGGTCCGCTCGTCGCAAAGCCGTTGTGCCACCCCGGAGGCGCGCCTAGCGTGACTTCGCGCCGCTATCCAGGCGCGGCACCATCACGGAGCAAAGGACAATGAACAACAACAAGGTTTCGAGCGACGCGTGTCGCGTCAACGGTTGGATCATCGTCGCGGCCGGCATGACGGCTGGCGTTCTCGACCTGGTCTACGCGGTCGCGACGGTGGTCCTGCACGGGATGCCGCCGGCCGTCGTCCCCATGGTTATCGCCAGCGGCGTGCTCGGACCCGCCGCCTTCCACGGGGGAGCAGGGGTCGCCATCCTCGGCCTCGCCTTGCACATGGGCATCCTCGTCGTTGCCGCGGGACTCTACGCGTTGCTGTCTCGTCGCATTCCCTTGTTGGGCTCCGGCCCCATCATTCCGGGCATGGTGTACGGATTGCTGGTTTACCTGTTCATGCACTTGGTGGTGCTCCCTCTCTCGCTCGCACCCCCGTTCAAGAACACCGTGGGCATGGTGGCGATGGACATCGCCGTGCATGTGCTCGTGCTCGGCCCGGTGCTGTCACTGGCAGCGAAGGCCGTGCGGCCCGGCGACGCTCCGCGCGAGTTCGCGGCGTTCTGAGCGGCAACCGTTAATGACGCGTGAAAACGTGACACGCATCACACTATTGGTGCTAGCGTAACGCCGCATCCGTCAGGGTCCGGATGCGGCCCGGTGACCACGTTTCTGGCGTGGACGCCGGAAGGGTTGTGCAAACCCGCGTGCATGGGGAGTGCCCCGCGTGACGGCCCAAACTTCCGCGGTACCGGCATACCGATACCGCGCCTTCCTCAGCTACAGCCACCGGGACGCGTCCTGGGCACGCTGGCTGCATCGGGCGCTGGAAGGGTATGTCGTGCCGCGGCGCCTCGTTGGCCAAGCCACGCCTTACGGGCACATACCGCGCCGGCTCACGCCCATCTTCCGCGACAGCGACGAACTCGCCACGGCCGCCGATCTGGGCGGGAAGGTAAGCGAGGCGCTGGCGCAATCCGCGAGCCTGATCGTGGTCTGCTCTCCGAGCGCCGCAATGTCGCGCTGGGTGAACGAGGAGGTGGCGACCTTCAAGCGGCTCGGTCGCAGCGAGCGCATCTATTGCCTCATCGTCGCGGGCGAACCGAACGCAAGCCGGGTGCCGGAACAGGCGAGCGAGGAATGTTTCGCTCCCGCCTTGCGCGAGCGGCCCGGTGCCGGCGGCGAAGCCGCCAACGAAGCGATCGAACCGATTGCCGCCGACGTCAGGCCAGGAAAAGACACGCGCGGCGAAGCAACGTGCCGGCTCGTCGCCGGCCTGCTGGGCGTGGATCTCGATACGTTGAAGCGCCGCGATTACCAGCGCCGCACGCATCGCGCCATGATGCTTGCCGGGATCGCGGTAAGCATCGCGGCCGTCACCGGCGTGCTTGCCGTCGCCGCGATCGTCGCACGCGACGCGGCGGAACGACGGCAAAAGGAAGCCGAAGACCTCGTGGCCTTCATGCTCGGCGACCTCAACGACAAGCTCGCCGAAGTATCCCGGCTCGACATCATGGAAGCGGTCGACGACAAGGCAATGGATTATTTCCAGGCGCGCTCCGGCGAGGACATCGGCGAGCGCGCACTGGCCCAACGGGTGACCGCGCTGGAAAAGATCGGCAGCGTGCGCCTGGACCAGGGACGGCTGGACCCAGCGATGGCGTCCTACGCGGCAGCTCTCGCCATCGCCGCCAAACTCGCAGCGGACGATGGCGACACGACGCATCAGCTGGCGCATGCCGAGGCACAGACGTTCGTGGGCCTGGTCTACTGGCGCCAGGGCAAACTCGAGGCTGCGCAGGCCAGCTTCGCCGCGGCGAAGACGGTACTGGAGCGCGCGGCGGGCAGCGCGCCCGCCGATCTGGCCGTCGTGTTCCAGCTGGCGCTCGTCGACAACAACATCGGCTATGTCATGGAAGCGCGCGGTCGTCTGGACGAGGCGGAGATCCAGTATCGACGCATGCTCGCGTCGATGCAGCGCCTCGCGACAGCGCAGCCCGGCAACGCGGAATGGAGCGAATCCCTCGGCTCCGCCTATAACAACCTCGGCAAGTTGGCGCTGCTGCGTGGCGACCTCGCCGACGCCATGCGGAAATACGCCGAGGACGAACGCATCCAGGTACGCCTCGCCGCCGAGGAGCCGAAGGACGCCAATCGACAGAGCCGGTTGTTGACGGCGCACGCGATCCTCGGCCGGACGCAGGCCCTCGTCGGCGACCCTGCCTCCGGCATGGAGCGCCTGCAACGCGCCGTGGACATCGCAACGGCGCTCGCGGCCCGGGATGCAAGCAACGCGGAACTGCAGGAACAGATCGCGCTCTACGGCACCCAACTCGCCCGGTTGCGTCGCCTCGACGGAGACCTCCTCGCCGCGGGCCGGCTGACGACGAAGGCGGAGACGATTTTTGCGCGGCTCACGGCGATGGATCCGGGGAACGCGACGTGGCGACGCGAGTACGCCGAGACGCTGGTCGAACACGCCGCGCAGCTACGGGACGCGGACGACTTGGCGGGGTCGCGCCGGCAGGCGCGTGCAGCCTCGGCCCTCCTTGCGCCGTTGTCCGCGCAAGCCGCGGAAGATCGCTCCATCCTGCTCGTCGCGACAGCGGCGCTCCTGGCGCAGGCCGACGCCGAGCCCGACTCCGGGAGCGCGCGGGCATTGCGCGAGAAGGCCCTCGACACCATGGCCTCCGCAGGCCCCGACGCCGCCGATCCGCGTCTGCTCGCCCTGCGGACGCAGGCGTTGTTATCGCTTGGCCGCACGGCGGAGGCGACGCCGGCGATCGCGCGCCTCTGGGCGGATGGTTACCGGGACGCCGCCCTGCTGGCTCGCCTGCAGCAACAGGGCATCGACTATCCACCCAATGCATTGTTCCAGCGCCAGTTGATGGCCGCCGACGGAGCGGCGGCGGCAGGTCGGTAAGGACCGTTCCACATTGCGGGAGAACACCATGTCCAACACACCCAGCGACAACAAGCCCGAACGGCGTGCGCCACCCGATGACGACAATGCGAGCGAGCCCCGGAGGGAAACCGCCCCGGTCATCCCCGCGGACCTGACGAAGCGATCAGGGATCAAGCCGAGCTGACCCGTTCATCGCCACGCATGGATTTCACCATGATCCCCCTTGTCGTCGGCGTCACCAGTCATCGCGATATCGCGCCCGACCAATGGGAGGATATCCGTCAGCGCGTGCGCGACTTCTTCGCCGCGCTGACGGACCGGTTTCCCGGCCTGCCTATCGTCCTGCTGTCGTCATTGGCGGAGGGAGGCGACCAACTGGTCGCGCGCGAAGCGTTGGCCAGCGGCGCGCACCTGATGGCGCCGTTGCCCTTGCCCCCGGACCTTTACCTGGACGATTTCGACGACCCCGAGGTGCGCCGCTCGTTCGAAACCCTCTGTGCCCAGGCGGAGGTGGTACTGCTGCCACGCCTCATGGACAAGCCGCGCCATGCCATCGCGACGCCGGGCGTCGAACGTGACCGGCAGTACGCAACGGCGGGCGTGTACATCGCCAGCCATTGCCATGTGCTGCTGGCGCTCTGGGACGGCAACGACGTCGGTGGGTTCGGCGGCACGGCGCAGATCGTGACGTACCACCTCACCGGCACGCTACCCGGGCTGATCGTGCGCCATCCACACAAGCGCCATGTGCTCGGCGGCGGTACCGAAAGCCTGCTCTACCACATCGTCTGCTCGCGCAGCGACGGCGGCCCCGCGTCCGGCCTGCAGCCGCTCGACGCGGGATGGCGGACCGGTGACGACCCGGCGATGCACGCGCGCATGCCGGAGGAGTTCGACCTGATGTTCACACGCATGGCCGAGTTCAACCGCGAGTGCGCACGCCACGCGGCGCGTATCGCGGCCGCCCCGCCGTTGCTGCATGGAACGCCGTGCGCCTCCACCGCCCTCATCGAGCAGGTGTTCCAGGCGGCGGACTGGCTGGCGGTGCACTTTCGCCAGCGCGTGTTGATGGCGCTGCGCATCACGTACACGGTGGCCGCGTTGATGGGCATCGCCTTTACCTTCTATGCGCACGTACCGGCGCACGACTCCCTCATCTATCTTTTCCTGCTCCTTTTCGCCACCGGCGGCGCGGTCGCCCTGCTCGCCCGACATCGCGGGTGGCACCGAAAATACCTCGATTACCGCGCGTTGGCGGAGGGCTTGCGCATCCAGTCGTGCTGGCGTCGTGCTGGCATCGTGCCGGACGCGGACCACGAGTTCGCGCACGATAATTTCCTGCAGAAGCAGAACATCGAACTGGGCTGGATCCGCCATGTCATGCGCGCCGCCAGCCTCTATCCCTCCACGCATCCGGAGGAACCGGGCGACGACGCACTCAGGGAAGTGATCGAGGAATGGGTGGGCCGGTCGGGCACCTCAGGGCAACTCGACTACTACGAACGCAAGACGGCCGAGCGCACCGGCGTGCACCACATCACCGAGACGATCGGACACATCAGCCTCTGGGGCGGCGTGGCGATCAGCGTGTTCCTGGCGGCGTTCGCGACGAACCTGGGCACGGAAAGCAAGGTGATCCTGGTGACGACGATGGCGGTCCTGTCGATCGTGGCCGCGGTGCGCGAAGCCTATGCGTATCGCAAGGCGGATCGGGAACTGATCCGGCAGTACCGCTTCATGCAGCGCATCTTCGCCAGCGCGCGTGCCGCGCTGGATCGAACCGACGACCCGGCGAGGCAGCGCGCGATCCTGCATGCGCTGGGTGACGCCGCGCTGACCGAGCATGCGGAGTGGACCCTGATGCAACGCGAACGGCAAGTGGAGCACAGCAAGATGTGAGCGCGCGCTCCTACCAGCCGACGCGCGAGAACGCCGATCGGTCCAGCCAGGCCTGGAAACCCACCGTACCCTGTAACGCACCTTCCGTCGGCACGAGGCTGTGCTCGTCGAGTAGCGCGCCGAAGTAGGGCGCGTGTTTATCGGCTTGCACCGTGCACGGCGCCTCCATGTCGATAAGGAAGCGCTGGATCAGTTGCGACATACGCTCCCGCTCCGGCCCCGCGATCTCGATGGCGGCGTTCAGCGGCTCACCGATGGCGAGCTCGGCCATCAATGCGGCGACATCGTCCGAGGCCACAGGCTGGATGTAGGCCGGTGAGAGATGCATGCTTTCCTCGCGCAACGCGGCCGCGATGATCGCGAGGAGGAACTCATAGAACTGCGTGGCATGGACGATCGTGAAGGGAATACCCGAGGCGCGAATCATGCGGTCCTGCAATGACTTGCCGCGAAGGTAATGACTGTCTTGCAAGCGGTCGGTGCCCACGATCGACAACGTGACGTGGTGCCTGACGCCCGCGGCCAGCTCGGCTTCCAGCAGGTTGACGATCGCGGTCCGGAAGAAGTCGAAGGCCTCTTCACCATCGAAAGTCGACGAGTTCGTGACATCGACGACCACCTCCGCCCCAGCCAGGCACTCGGCGAGTCCCTGACCTGTGATGACGTCCACGCCGGTGGCACGGGATGCAGCCGATACGTCGTGCCCCTCCGCACGCAGCCTCTCAACGATGTTGCGCCCGACGAGACCCCTGCCGCCGATGACCACGATGTTCATGACACGTCCCTCATGTTACGCCCGGCCGGTCAGCCAGAAGGCGATGTTCTGTACGTAACGCTTCGTCGAGCGGAGCGCCTCCGGAAACTGCAGCAGGCCATCGCCGGGCGCTTCGGATACGAACGACGGACAACCGGCGGCGACGTCCCAGTTGTAGTCGGCGAAGTGGTGGAAGGTGGACTCGGCGATGGCGCGCCCGCCGTTCTCGGAAGCTTCGAAGGCCACGGCGATGTTGAAGTCCCTGCCGGTGCACTGGCTGCATCCTTTCAGGATGACGCGGCTCGTCGGATCCTCGGGCGGCGCGCCGACGGCACCTTCGTGCGGATGCGAAGGCAGGAATGCGATCGTGCCGCCCGCTGATTCCGGGTCGCGCAGCACCGGGTGTACGTCGCCGACCGCCTCGACGCGCTGGTAATCGCCGTTCGCGCCGGAGTGGTAGTTCGGCCAGGAGATATCGGTCGTCACATCGTCGTCGATGCGGTGCCGGGTCGCGTCGGGATCCGGATTGTGCGAATGGAAGTGGTGCGCGGCGCCGACGCCGGCGAGGCTGCAGATCGAACTGCCGAGGTCCATGTGGTCGCGCGTGACGAGCAGGCCGCCACCGAGGCGTCGAAACCGGCTGATGCCCGCGCAGTCTTCCGCGGTGAGGCCGTTCCCGACATCGACGGCGAAGAGCCAGAGTTGTTGGTAATCGGACTCGTGCAGCGTCGACAGCACCGGGTCGGGCTGCCCGACCGGATCACGGTCGCGAGCCGTGACACGGAACGCCGGGTCGCCGTTCTCGTCGCGAAGACCCTCGAGGAACGCCTTCAGGTGACCGAAGCGCCCGATGTGCCAATCGTCGCGGTCGCCTTCGATGGTGGTCTGCAAGAGGATGTGCTGCATGGTGATCTGCCTCGGGGTTGTCGGACTGGCCTATCTAAGCAGGTCGCCGTTTCATGCGCTTGTACATAGCGGTCGGTGGCGGACAGCGGCAGCCACACGGTGAACTCCGCGCCCTTGCCCACGCCTTGCGACCTGGCACGCGCGCGGCCACCATGGGCGTTCACCAGTTCACTGACCAGGGCGAGACCAATGCCCAGGCCCGTGTCGCTTTCACCGGGAACGATGCGACGAACCGGTTCCTCGTCAGGGGAGGGGAAAAGCCGTGCGACCTTCTCGGGAGCCATGCCGCGGCCGTTATCCAGCACGCTGATGCGGGCAAAGTCTCCTTCCGCGACAACGCGCACGTCGATCACACCTTGGGTGCCGACGCATTTCAGCGCGTTATCCATCAGGTTGCTGAGGATTTGCTCGACGCGAACGCCATCCGCACGGCAGCGCAGCGTCTCCGGCGGGTCGATGTCGAGCCGCAACTGCACGGAGGGCAGGGTTTCCGCCATCGACGTGGCCACGCGTGCCACCAGGGCGCCGAGCTCCACCTGTTCCAGTTCGAGAGGCAGCTTACCGACGCGTGCGCGGGATACGTCGAGCAGGTCGGCGACCAGGCGCCCCTGTCGGTGCAGCGTGGCACGGAGATCCTCGGCCAGCTCCACCAAGGGCGCATCCTGACGTTGCACCGCCAGTCGCCTCAGGAGATCGGCCTGGATCATCATCGCCGCAAGGGGCTGCCGCAGCTCGTGCGCGGCGACGACGACGAAGCGATCCTTCGCCGCGACGGCCTCCAGGGCGTCGTCGCGTGCGGTCTGCACCCGTCGGAGAGTGCTGGAAAGTTGTTGGCTCACGAGCCCACCTCATCGACGCATCCAATGCGTGGAGGTTAGGCGCGTACCCGCGCCCCCGGTAGCCAGGGGGCGCGGACCATGGTGTTGCCCGAAGGGCAACAATCTACCGTCACGTCCTCAGCGCTGCCCACCCTGGGGCGACGGGGGCTGTTGCGACGGCGGGTACGTTCCGCCGGTGGAACCGCCCGGCTGGCTGCTCGAGTCGGTCGACGACCCGCTGGTGCCAGTCGTCCCCGTGGTGCCGCTCGAGGACGAGCCACGGCGCGTGCGGTCGTGCGTGCCCATCCCGCTTCCCTGGCGACCCGTGGAGTTACCGGAAGAGGTGCCCCCGCTTTGAGTGCCCATGGAAGACGACGAACCGCTTTGCGTGCCGGTGCTGGAAGAGCCGCTCTGCATGCCGGTGCTGGAACTACCGCTCTGGCTGCCCGTGCTGGAGCTTCCGCTCTGCATGCCGCTGTTGGAACTACCGCTCTGCATGCCCGACGTGGACGAGCTGCCTTGCTGCCCCGTACGGCTGGCGTCCTGGCTCTGCGTGCCGGACTTGCCCTGTGGGTCGGTGCTGCGGCTACCCGTCGAGCTTGCCGATTGGGCCATGGCGCACGCGCCCGCAGCGGCAAGGGACAGGGCGAGGCCGGAAATCAGGATCTTTTTCATGTGGATCTCCCGAGTCGTTGTGCGCCCTGGGTCGGGCGCCATGACATTCTTCAGAGGGCATGATGAAGTCCCGGCACTGCCGCGTGCAGGGATAAACCACTTCACTGAACCCGTAGTGCCACCGCTTCACCAATGTGGCGTCGGCGCGAACGCCGAACGCGGCGATTCAAACGGTATATCCACGCCCGGATATCGCAGTTACCCTGCCGGCATCGCATGGGAGCAATGTCATGACATCCAATCCGGTCATCGTCGAGGAAACGGGGCAGGGTCTTTATCAGGTAAGGGCGCACGGGCAGGGCCCGTCGTTCCTGATCGACGAGCCGCTGGACCTCGGCGGGATGGCATCCGGGCCGACACCCTACGACCTGCTCAGTTCGGCCCTCGGCGCGTGCACCGTCATGACGATACGGATGTACGCCCGGCGCAAGGCGTGGCCCCTCGTCACGGTGCAGGCGTCGGTGACGCACAGGCGCGATGAATCGACCACGCGCGATGTCTTCGAGCGCAATGTCTTCATCCATGGCGACCTGACGCAGGCACAGCGGGAGCGCCTCGTCGCCATCGCGGAGGCGTGCCCGGTCAGCAAGACGCTGCATGCCGGTGCGGACATCGTGACGCGCATCGCGCCACAGGCCGCCGCCGTGGTCGACGATCGCCCTTGCGACAGAACCCATCCGAAGGCGATGGACGAGGCGTGCCGGCAAGTGGATCCGACCGCGATCGCTTGAGGCTCGCCCGTACCCGACACGCTCGTCAGGACGTCGACACGTGCCCCACGTCGTAAAGCTGGCCGGTACCGGCACCGACGGAAGGCACGCTGTCCCAAAGACGAAAGCGAACGGTGGTCCAGGCTGTCGGATCGAAGGCGACGACCGAGGCAAGGGCGCCGGTCGTCCCGTCGTCACGTGCCTGGGAGACCGCGCGGGCGCGCAAGGCGCCTAGATCCGCATAGGGAAGAATCGGCTCGATCTCGCGGCTCGCGTACTTTGCGGTCGAAAAATCTGCCGCGAGTTCCGCATGCCACACCATCCACGTGCGCACACTCGGCCAACCCAGATCGTGCGTGAGCGCAGCGAACCCCGCCCCGGCCAGGAAGGCATTCAGGCCTTCCGTCTCGTTCCACAGGTAAAAAGGCGCGTACAGGTTCTCCGCGCTTGCGACCGCGCTGTCCTCCTTGCGCGCGGAAAGGAACGCCTTGAAGCGTAGGTGCGGAAACCCGTCGAAAGAGGGCCCCTTGTCGCGGATACGTCGGTCGACGATCGACATGTCGTAGCCCGCCGGTAAGGTGAAGCTGTATTGCATGGCGATCACGATGTCGCTCCGATGGCCTTCAATGGTCGGCCGGGACAGGCGCCGCGGCCGACACGCCCGACGCGAACGACCAGTCTTCGAACTCCGAGTTCGCGATGAAGATCATGACGTCTTCGGGTCGAATTCCCGGCGCCTTCGCAAGACGCTCCACCAGGCCCTGGAAGAACCGTTCCTTCGTGGCGGCGGAGCGTTGCTTGCCCGAGGTGACATGGAAGACGACGAAATCGTCGGAGCGGGGTCCGCCGCGATAGGTACGGTCGTAGATCATCTCGCCGGGCTGGTGCTGGTGGAACACCATGAAGCGGTCTGCTTCCGGTACGTTGAAACACTCCACTAGCGCACGGTCGAGGCTGTCCGAGATGGCGGCGAGATAGGCGGGCGGCTTTCCCGCCAGCAGCGATACGCGAGTGAACGGCATGACGGGCTCCCGGTGGGCGAGTTGACACCTGCACTATCGCGCGCAACCATCATCCCGGCAATCGAATAATTCAGGACTGATCTTCCTGAAAATCAGGACATTTCATGCGCCTCACGAACCTCAACATCGACGCGCTGCGTAGCTTCGTCACCGGCGTGGATGCGGGCTCCTTCGCGCGTGCCGCCGAACGCCTCGGCCGCTCGACCTCCGCGGTCAGTGCCCAACTGAAGAAGCTGGAAGAACTGTCCGGCACGAACCTGGTCCGCAAGTCGGGCCGTGGATTGACGCTCACCGACAGCGGGGAAGCCCTGCTGTCTTACGCCCGCCGGCTATTGGAACTGAACGACGAGGCCGTGAGCGCGGTGCGCGGAGTCGAGCTGGAAGGCTGGATACGGCTCGGCCTGCAGGAGGACTTCGGCGAGACGATCTTGCCGCAGGTACTCGGCCGCTTCGCTCGCGCGCACCCGAAGGTGAGGATCGAGGGGCGCATCGCGCGCAATGCCGAGCTCACGGAAAAGATCGCCTCGGGGCAGCTCGACCTCGCTCTGGCGTGGGACATGGACGCCGCTGTGCAGACGAGCGCACAACGCATCGCGTCCTTGCCGCTGTGCTGGCTCGGCTCGGCCAACGTGCCGCCGACCTGGCGCGCCGGTCATGACGAGCCGTTGCCCCTGGCCGCCCTGGAGGCGCCGTGCCTGTTGCGCACCATCGCCTGCGACCACCTGGATCGACAGGGACTGTCATGGCGCATCGCCTTCGTCAGTCCTAGCCTCGGCGGCCTCTGGGCAGCCACTTCGGCGGGACTCGGGATCGCCTTGCGCACACCGATCGGACGCCCGGCCACCGTGAAACAACTCGAGCCGTCCGACTATGGCCTGCCGGAACTGCCATCGCTCGGGCTCGCACTGCACCGGGCCGAGAAGGACATCGGCGCGACCGGCGAACAACTGCATTCGATCATCGTGCAGACGCTGCGGGAAACCTTGCGGAACGAGTGGCTCCTTCCGACGGCGAGGTAGCGGCGTCACCGCGCACCCTGCGCATCGCTGGCTTCCCTACGTCGACATCACCGGAACTCAGCGCGAAGCTCTCTTACGCCGCGTCCCAGTCGCTTTCGCAACAACGTCCGCAGCGTGGCCCCGTCCTCATAACCCACTTCCGCCGCGATCGCATCGACGGCCATGCTGCTGCCGTGGATCAACGAGCGCGCCCGTTCCACACGCAGGTCCTGGAAGAAGGCGAGCGGCGATTGGCCCAATACCGCCTCGCACTTTCGCTGCAACGTGCGGGAACTCGTCGCCAAGGCACGGGCCGCCTCCTGCAATGAAAAGCCGCCCTTGAGGTTGTCCCGGGCCCACCGTTCGAAGCGGTGAATGAGCGGATCCGCCATCGCCAGGTGATTGGGAATGATGTACGGCGCCTGCAAGGACCGAACATCGGCCAGCAGGTAACGCGACACCATCGCGGCCAGCTCGGGGCTGGCCCTGCCGATCAACCACAGTGCGAGGTCGAGATGCCCCATCGCCGCGCCTGCGGTGATACCGACGTCCGTCGGCACGAGCATCCGCGACTCGTCGAGTAAGACCTGGGGATAACGCTGCCGGAACAACGGCGCGAGCGACCATGTCGTCGTCGCCTCGCGACGATCGAGCAGGCCGGTCTCGGCGAGGAGGAAGGTGCCGATGCAGGACGCGGCGATCGGAACGCCCGCCGCATGCCACCGTAACAGCTGCGCCTGTGCATCCAGCACGTCGGCTCGCGCGAGCGCGGAAAGCAATTGCTCAGGCGTCGTCGCATTCGGCGCGGGGACCACGACCCAGTCGGGCTTAAGCCCTGGCTCGATGCGCTCAACCGGAACGGTGAAGCCTTGGCCGGATCGTACTTTCTTGCGCACACCGACGACCGACACATCGAAGCGCAGTGTGCCACCCATCGCTCGGGACGCAATATGGTTCGCAGTCGCCACCGCGTCGAGGGTGACGGCTAGCCCCGTGTCGAAGAGCCCCTCGAGAGCGAGTACCAGGATGCGCATGGCGTGATGATCGTCGGCTAGGTCGTCGTCATGATCCGAGCACGGCGCCCGCGATGGCAAGCGTCGCCGCGAAGCCTGTCGCGAAGGCGAGCGTACGAAGCACGGGAATGCCGAGGGCGTAAACGACGTAATGGACGATCCGAGCACAGAGGTAGACCTGGACGGCGGCGAACGTCGTCGGTGTGCTCACGCCGATCAGCGCCGCGACGATGACCAGCGGTGCGAAAACCACGAGGTTCTCTACGACATTAGCATGCGCCCTGCGCGCTCTCTCCGCCCACGCTGGATCGGGGGTGAAGGAGGGATCGGGGTTAGCCAACGTCCGGGTAAGGCCGCGGGTGAAGATCCGCGCGGTGATATAGGGAATCCACATCATGATGGTGACGACGCATACGACGGCGAGGACGTGCAGTTCCGGGGTGAGTTTCATGCGTGGGGGCACCTGCAACAGGAGGATGACCACGCGGAGTCTGATGCGGCGGCGCCGCGCCAGGTATGGCGGGAAACGACAGATTCCGGGTCATTTACGCCACGGGATCCACTAGCGGCGATGAGCCCTCAGGCATGACGCCACGCTCAGGCAGACGCACATCATGGCCGCCCACTCGAAACGAACACGGCGATCCCCGTGCCCACGCATGCGTCCTAGTTGGGGGAGGGCATCATGCGCCTCACCCGTAGCAAGCGGTGTGGCCTGGGTTAGATTGAGGCGGCGGTGGAGCGCGTCTCCCGGCGCCGCCGGCGCCAGTAGATCACCTGGCCGGTGATTCCGGCCGCCAGGAGCGCCGCGTTGCTGACGATGAAGACGGGATTCCTGAGCAGGACGCTGTAAATCAGATAAAGCAGAGACGCTGCCATCTGGCCCAGGAACAGCCACTTCGATACACCCTCTATCGACGGCGCATGCGCTTGGCGCCAGATTTGACGCCCGATCGTCGTGAGCAGGATCAGCGAGGCGAGCCATCCCAGTGGCTCGGGGCTGAGTACATGGCTGACGACATCGTTCATGGGGAGTCCTTTTGAATTGCTCCCCCGGACCATGTCCGCCGCTGCGTCAAAATGAGATCAGGATTCCGTGCCTGTCATGCGGGCGGTTCCGTGACGCTATCACGGCTTTGCCGGCGCCGCCTTGTACGGTACGAACGGCCCAAGAATCGCGAAGCCGCGGAGGCCACCGCCATAACGATCCACCATCTTCACCGTGTCCAGCTCGCACAATTGGGAGCCGGACGTGTGGGTCACGGCGATCTCGTCGTCGTCCAGAGCGCTAGCTCCGGATTTCACCTGGTTGACGTAGTTGATGTTGCCGATTCGATACACGACGGTGGTCTTGTCGATGACCCGGGTGTCCGTGACCGAGGGCAGGTTGATGCAGCGCTGCGGCTTACCTGCGACGCGGCCCTCGGTCAGCTTGGCGAGTTCGGTGGCCGGGTCGTCCTTCCGCGCCCAGGCGGGACTGGTGACGAAGGCACCGAGAGCCAGCGCAAACAGCAAGCGTGCGGACGTGGACATGATCGGCTCCGGGGATGGGCTCAGTGGCGCCAGTTGCGACCGCAGTCGTGATAGCGGCTATCGCACCTGTCGTTGTCGCGGTGATCGTAGCGATCACGATCGCCGTCATGCCAGCGATGCGGCGCGACGATGCAGCCACTCAGCGATGAAACCGTCATAAGCATGGTGAGCACGAGTGTGATGCGTTTCATGGAAGGTCCTCCAGCCGCGCGTTAGGGCGCGCCTTGGGACCAGCGTGTACCGTCGAATCGAGTGCGGTCAATCGAGGGAGCGTCATTGGGTGCACGAGGCACGGCCGTTCGTTCAGGGAGTCTTGGGCGTCTGGTCAGGTGTGTGAATGACTGACAACAACGCACCCGGCGGCGTCCCTGCCTGCCGTCAACTGAAGAAGGGTCGCCAGAAAAAAACGCTCAAGGTTCCCGCGAGCGGAGGAGCGCGAGTAAGACGGTGGCGCCTGGTCCTGACGAGGCGGGGTTCTGTCCGGTGGTAAGCAGTCCGTCGATGAGTACGTAAGGCTTCCAGTCGGGCCCTTTCGAGAACTTGCCGCCCTTTGCTTTCAGCTCGTCCTCGACGAGGAACGGTACGACCTTCGTGAGCTGGACCGCTTCTTCTTCACTGTTCGCGAAGCCGGTCACCTTCTTGTCCTTGACCAGCCACTCGCCATCCGGGCGCTTCACGTGGCGCAGGACGCCTGGCGCGTGGCAGACGAGGGCGAGGGGCTTGCCGGCGGCGTAAAACGCCTCGAGCAACGCGATGGAATCCTTGTCTTCGGCCAGGTCCCACATCGGTCCGTGTCCGCCGGGATAGAAGACGGCGTCGAAATCGTCGTGCTTCACGGTCGACAATTTCACCGTGTGGGCGAGCTCGTTCTGTGCGTCCTTGTCCTGTTTGTAGCGGGCGGTCAGTTCAGTCTGGAATTCCTTCTCGTCGCTCTTCGGGTCGAAAGGCGGCTGCCCGCCCTTCGGGGACGACAGCACCAGGTCGACGCCCGCTTCCTTGAATATGTAATACGGAGCGGCGAATTCCTCGAGCCAGAACCCGGTCTTCTTGCCGGTATTGCCAAGCGTGTCGTGGGACGTGATCACCATCAGGATCTTCATGGAAGCACCTCGTTGAGCCCCTGAACTTCCGCAAGCTACGCCTGGGGCCTTCCCGCGGATTGTCCATTCGTGCACTGATCGGCGGGGTCCGGCGAGTCGGTCGGTACCCCTGGCACGATCAAGGACCCTGGGCTACGGCGCCCGCCGCCTTCTCGATGAGCGCCGCGACCTCGACCGGATGGGATTGGTACACGGAATGGCTGGCCCCGGCGACCTCAACAGTGCTGCTATGGGCGCGCCTGGCATACATCCGCTCCAGCTCAGGACTCAGGATCCTGTCCCTGCCCGCGACCATGTACCAACTTGGCTTGTCCTTCCAGGCCGGGTGCCCTGCAGGGGTCTCGAAGACGCTTAACGCAGTCGGCACTTGGGCATCGGCCTCGAAGCGCGCGGTGACTGGATCGAGATCGGCAGCGTAATCCTCGCGGTACATCGTCGGATCGAAAGTGAGGAATCCATCGCTGCTCCTGCGCACGTCCTTACCGGCATGGCTGGCCGGATTCACGAACTTCCGATCGTTCCCGATCGGCGTCTCGCCTTCGTCGGGGGCATGCGCCGCGATGTAGACCAGTGCTTTCACCTTCGGATCGTTACCGGCATGCGTGACGACGGCACCCCCGTAGCAATGGCCGACCAGCACCACCGGACCCGTCTGCAGGGCCAATATCCGTTGCACGGCCGTCACATCCGCCTGGAATGACGTCAGCGGATGTTGCGCGATGACTACCCGGTATCCATCGCGCACCAGCTGGTCATGGACAGGCCGCCAGCCGTTGCCTGTCACCCAGGCGCCGTGCACGAGGATGATCGTTGGCTTTGCTGTCGTTTGCGCGAGCGCGGGTTCGCCTGCCATGCCGACACTCAGCGCGGCGACCAAAAGGAGTCGGGATATCGACTTGTTCATTCTTACGCTCCGTGTCATCCGATCGGGACACTCGATGCCGACGCGAACGTTACGCACGCTCATGACGGCAGGAGGCGGATGATTTCAGGTAAGAACGATCAAACGAATTGCACAGGCTCGCTAGTCGTGCGCGGCGAACCATGGTGGTGATCGAGCGGCACCAATGTGCGCATCGGGGTGCCTGATCGCTGGCCACACGTCCCGCGCGGCCAGCGATCCTTGGGCGTTACTTGCTCTCGGGAACGATATTCGCCAGCTTGCCCTTCTTGTCGAATTGGCAAGTGAAATTCTTCTTGCCATCGATGCCCGCGTCGGCGGTGCCTTCGATGGTGTAGCCGGCACCGGACTCGGCGGCTTTGACGCCTTGGAGCTGGATGTAATCGTTCTTCACGTCGAACTTGTCGGCGGCTTCATCCAGGCAGCGGGTGGTCAGCTTGCCCGGATCGGGACGGTCGGAAGCGAAGGCCTGGGAGGTCAGGGCGAGGCCGAGCGAAGTGGCCAGGAGCAGGGCGGAATGGCGCATGGGACTATCTCCGTACGAGGCACGAGGCCGGGGGATCACTGCCACCCGGAGTGTGCCTTTGGGTTCCTTGCGGGGGGATGAATCGAGCGCCTGGGCCGAAATTGGCGCTATGAGCAAGGAAATGTGAAAATTCGCGGTTGATGGCCGCGTTCGCCGTGCCGCTGACCCAAGAGATACCTTGAAGACCCCGCAAGGCCTGCAGCCGTTGATCGATGACGGCATCATCGACGACGTGCTCCGGCCACTCAAGAGTGGCAAGGAGGCGGCGGTGTACGTCGTCCGTAGCGGCGACGACATACGTTGCGCCAAGGTCTACAAGGACATGGCGCAGCGTAGCTTCCAGCAACGCGTGCAGTACCAGGAAGGCCGCAAGGTAAGCAGCAGCCGCGAGGCGCGCGCCATCGGCAAGGGCAGCAAGTACGGGCGCAAGCAGCAGGAGGTCGCCTGGAAGAATGCCGAGGTCGACGCGCTTTACCAGCTGCGCGACGCGGGCGTTCGCGTGCCCGAGCCGTACGGCTATTTCCATGGCGTGCTGGTGATGGAACTGGTGACGGACGCCGATGGGCTCTCCGCACCCCGTCTCGGCGAGGTGGATCTCAGCGCCGACGACGCCCGGCAATACCACCGGGTCCTTGTGCGGCAGGTCGTGCTGATGCTGTGTGCCGGACTGATCCATGGCGACCTCTCGCCATACAACGTCCTTATCGGCCAGGAAGGCCCCGTCGTGATCGACTTTCCGCAGGTGGTCAGCGCGGCGGGAAACAATGCGGCCCGCACCATGCTGCTGCGTGACGTCAACAATCTCACCGCATACCTTGGACGATCGGCGCCCGACCTGCTTGAAACGTGGTACGGCGAAGAAATGTGGTCCTTGTTCCAGGCTGGTGAACTCCGTACGGATTCGGAACTGACAGGTCATTTCGAGCCGGATGAAACCGAGGTCGATCTCGACAGCATCCGGCAGTCCATCAATGACGCCCGGGAAGAGGCGCTCATTCGGCAGCAGGGTCGCGAGGCGGCGGAAGAAGATTACTAATCCGCTCGCGTTGGCTACGCCTACTTCTTCAACACAGGATACCCCTGGACATAAATCCAGTCGGTGTCCTTTGCCGGAACGTGGCACCCCTGGCAGTCGCTGTGGTAATCGGTGGACGTGGTCTTCTTCGCATCGCCCGCATCGAACCAAGACCATCCCCAGCCGTCTCCCCAAAGTTTATTTCCCGGATGGCTGTTCTTGTCGTCCTTGACCATCACGAACCAGCCTTTCAGCTTTTCCGTGTGGCTGACGATACCGGTGGTCATCGGCATCGTCTCGGTTGCGTAAACCTCCTTCACGAGGACATCGCCGTCGGAGAACTTCCCGTTCTTCTTGTACCCTTCCACCGCTTTCGGCGACGCGTAAACCACGTGCATTTCCGCCGCGCCGTCCTTCCCCTTGGGGGCCGCGATCGACCAGGTGCCGAGGTAGTCGTACGACGTTCGATAGCCGTCGGGAACATGCATGGCACCGGTGGCATCCGCAATGGACAGCGGTGCCTTGACGGGTTTGTCCTTGGCGTTCGCGGGCATCGAGGCGATCGCCATCGCCAGGGCGAGCGACGTCGTGGCGATACACAGTTTGGAAATCATCGTTGTTTCCTTCGGGATGGAGTGAGGTGTCGGTCCCGCGATCACAGGCACGGAACCCCCGCGAAGCGCTTGAAATCGATCGTCGAAAGCGCCTGTTCCCTTGCGGCGACGGCCTGCACGGGATCGAGGAACGCCGTGGCCTGCACGGCGAGGAAGTGGAGCGTCTTGAGCCCGGTGCTGCCGAGCACCGCCGAAAGGTAAGGCCTGAGGAAATCGGGCTGGTTGGCGCGGTCGCCCGCGAAGATGCCACCGGACGCGATGCCGACGAAGACGGGTCGATCCTGGAGCATCCCCACCTTCCCCGCGGGCGTCGAGGTGAACGTGCGGCCCGCACGAAGTACCTGATCGATCCATGCCTTGAGGACCGATGGCACAGTCAGGTTATTCATCGGCGTGCCGATGACGATCACATCCGCCGCCTCGACCTCCTGGATGAGGAACTCCGAGACGTCCAGCGAACGCGGAGGAGGGGCGGCGAGGGTCGCCGGTGACGACAAAGCCGTCGCATAGTCAGGCCATGGGTGCGGGACCGGATGGAACGCGAGGTCTCGCCGACTGATGCTCGCGCCGGGGGCACCCTCCACCAGCCTCTCGACAATGGCCGCGGACAACGCGCGGCTATGCGATCCCGGACGCGGACTGCAATCGATATGGAGGATGTTCATGCCAATCAGATCGAACCTGCCGGCGGTACGGCGGGAAAATCCTTGTCATGGTCGAACACGTTGTTGAAGAAATTCGTCAGCGAGTACATCGCCACCAGGGCGATGATCTCCATGATGTTCGCGTCCGTGTAACCCGCGTCGCGGACCGCTTTCAGGTCGGCGTCGACGACCTGACCACGTGTCTCGATGACCTTGCGCGCGAACTGGACCGCGGCGTCGCGCTTCGGTTCGGTAGCATGACCTTTACGAGCCAGGATGATGTCGTCGGCCGACAGCTTCGCCAGGTTTTCGGCCGTAAAGCTGTGGACCGTCAGGCAGTAGTTGCATGCGTTCACTTCAGAGACGGCGAGACCGATGCTGTCACGCGTCTTCACGTCGAGCGCCTTGCTCAGTGAGCCGAGCAAGTTGGCCCATGCATTGAACGCGAGTGGGCTCTGCGCGAAAGCGGCCATCATGTTTGGCGTGAAACCGATGTTCTTCGTGAAGGCGGCGAGCGTCGCTTTCGATTCCGCAGGCACCTGTTCCGGATCCAGCGCAATGGTTCTTGGCATCGTATGTTCCTCAGTGTATCGGCGGGGTTTGATCAGACGAGGTCGAGCACTTCAGCCACCGGACGGCGCGGCTTTTGCGCCCAGTTTCCGGGGCGCTCGGCACCGATCGACAGCAGCATGACCGGCACTTCGTCCTTGGTGAGCCCGAACTCGCGATGCACGGCCACGTCGTCGAAACCGATCATCGGTGTCGACCCCAGACCCAGCGAGCGGGCGGCGTAGATCATTGCCGCTGCACCGAACGTGGCCGTGCGTACCGCTTCGTCACGCTGGCGCTGCGGAAACGCCATGTACAGGTCGCGCGCCGGGATTTCCCACTCGGGCACCATCGTCTGCGGCATGACGCCGGACGCGACCAGCGGTGCGAGACGATCGGGAATCACGCTGGAATCGGCCAACTGCCCGCAGACGATGAAGGTGACGGCGGCATCGGTGATCGCCGGCTGGCTCCAGGCGATAGGGCTCAGTCGCGCCTTCGCCTCGGATGAGCGCACGGCGATGAAGCGCCAGTTCTGCAAGTGGAATGACGTCGGCGCTGTGGTGCCGATGCGCACGAGCTCACGAATTTGTTCGTCGCTCAAGGTCGCCTTGGGATCGTAGTACTTGGCGGCCGTGCGGCTCAGGATCGTTTCAATGACGGGGTTGCTCATGAGGGTATCCGGTGGGTCAAGGGTGGGTGGCGCAACAGGAGGGGCGTCTTGCTGGGTATCTGGCTTGCACGCAGGCACCCGCTGCCGGCCGCCGGTCCGGGGCCAGTGCTACGAAGTAAACGGGGGGCTACGGGCGCTAGGGAATCGTCACGGGCGAACGCGAATGACCGTTTTCCCTTTGTGCCGTGCCTTTGAACCGATCGCGTCGATCGCGTCGTCGAGGGACGAGACGGCACCGATGTTCGGGCGCAGTCTTCCGTCGCGCACGCGTTCGACGATCTCGCTCAGTTGGGCACGATCGGCTTCGACGACGAAGTCGATCACTCGTATTCCGTCGAACGTCGTGTCGTAAGGGCCGGTTACGGAGACGAGCGTTCCGCCGGCGCGAACAAGGCGGGCGGAACGCGTCCCGATGTCGCCACCGATGACGTCGAACACGAGGTCCACCTTTCCGACGGATTCCAGGGCGTCGCCTTCGAGGTCCACGAACTCGTTCGCTCCGAAGTCGAGTGCGGCACGGCGGTCGGCGGTGCGTCCCGTGCCGATCACGTAAGCGCCGGCCTCGCGGGCAAGCTGCGTGACGACTGAGCCCACCGCACCGGCCGCGCCGTGGGCGATCACTCGCTGCCCGGCCTGCAGGTCGCCGTGAACGAACAATCCCTGCCATGCGGTCAGACCGGAGATGGGCAGGCTCGCCGCGACGGTGAAATCGACATCGTCCGGCAACGGCGCGAGATTGCGCGCTTCGATGGCCACGTACTCCGCGAGGGACCCATCGCGATACCAGTCGGCAAGGCCGAAGACCCGTTGTCCGACCGACAACCCGGCGGTGCCGTAACCGAGTGCCGTGACGATGCCGGCCAATTCGTGTCCGGGGATGGTCGGCGTGCGATCCCGGTCCGTGCGGTCGGTCCACGTGGACGGCCATTCGAGTTCCGTGTTGACGTATCCCGCCGCATGCACCTGGACGACCACGTCGTTGATCGCCGCGCGCGGGTCGGGCCGGTCCACCCGTTTCATGCCGGCGGTTCCCGCACCCTGGTCAGTCACCACAATCGCTTTCATGGAAGTCTCGTCGTTCGGCGTTGGCTAGGAATGAGTTTCCGCTCGAAGTCCGTGCAGAAGATCCGTCCGTGGAATCCACCCGTCCGCGATGCTCCCCTCGTCAGGAGCGCTGAACACCCGTGGCAGGAGAGCGGCACGCCGCCACGTGATCGGGCATGACACCCGTCGGCGCATCCTTTGGCTTCGCCGAAGCGGCGCGATACTCGGAAGGGTCCATGCCGAATACTTTGCGGAAGGCGCGAGCGAAGCTGCTGCGACTTTCGTACCCCGTATTGCGGACCACTTGTTCGATGGGGACCTGTCCTGTTCCGAGTTGCTCTGCCGCCAGACGCATCCTCAGGTCGCGCAAGACGTTCATCGGCGGCTGACCGACGATCTCGGTGAACCGCGACATGAACGCGGACCGCCCAAGGTATGCCGTCTGCGCCAGTGAGTTGACTGTATGGGGGCCGCCGGGATTACTCGCCATCTCCGCGAAGGCGCGAGCAATCTGGGGATCCCTGAGCAGCGAGAACCTCTCCACCCATGTGTTGTTCGAATGCAGGGATCGGCGAAGAATGTGCACGATGACCAGCTTGAGGAGGGCGGAACTCATCGCGCCGGAGCCGACTTCCTGGGTGACCAGTTCCGCTATGGCGTTCTTGAGCGTCGTGTCCAGGCGTTCGGCTTCGGAAAACTGCTCGACGATGGGCGTTGTCAGCGTGCTGAACAGATCCACGGCGGAGCCGTAGCAGGCGTCGAAGAATCCGCAGATGAGGATGACCTCGGGATCACCGTCGCCGGCGACGATGTAATTGATCGAGTCCTTCGACACGGCGACCAGCATGCCGTCCACCGTGCGCAGGTTCTGCAACCCCCGGTGGAAGCCGTCGGCCTCGATGCGGAACGGTGCATTGGGCGGCACGATGACCAGGGTATGCGGCATCAGTTCGACCGGCGCGCATCCCTTGATGATCAGCTTGCCCCGACCCTGGATGTTGTAGTGGATGCCCGGGGCATTGGTCCCCCCCATCTCGAGGCAATAGCCTTCGCTGACGAGGCATTCGGTCAAAGCGACGAAGCTCACCTCGAGGCTTCCCAGGAGGCGATTGAGGTCTTGTGGCGAAATTCGTACGGCGGGTCCTGTCACCACTGCGTCACCCAAAATAGATCGAGAACCATTGGAGTGCAGGCAGCCGCAGCCGGTCTGTCTCCCTCGAGTGGGCGGAACAGTCGCAATGTCGGCATTGGCACCCTGATCATCGGCCTGTCGCGGCCGCCTGTCCACGGATTCTAGGGTCTCACTCTCGCCGTGGACTAATGGACTCCCCGAGCGGACGCGGCGCACGAGGCGCCGCGATCGAGGCTTAGTTGTCGCAGGCCTCCTTCATGGCCCGCATATGGGCGGTCTTTCCGATGGCCATGTCAGGCAGGTCGCCTGGCTGTATCAAGCGCGTCTCGATGTCCGAGCCGCGCGCGAGCGTGACATGGAGGGGACATCTCGTGGCGACATCGACGAGGGCGTGGAGCTGGCGGGCGGTCAGGCATCCAACGACCTGGACCTCCATCAGAAAGCGATCCCGCGAGGCCAATGCCGATCGCTCGTGGCTGACGCGCACCACCGAGCGGTCTAGCGCCCATCCGCGATCGGTGGCATAGCGGCGCATGGTCATGAGGGCGCACGAACCCAGCGCCGCGCTGAGCAGGTCGAATGGCGTGGGTCCCGAGCCCAATCCGCCCGCACCGAACGGTTCGTCGACGATCAGCGTGGACGAGGCCGAACGCACGACAACCTGGTACGGCCCGTACTTTCCCTCGCTCATGTGGACCGACTCCGGGCCGGGGCCGGTCGTGACGATCGACTCGACCTTCGACGTTCTGGCGGCCATACGCGTCCTTCGCGGCGAAGGATCCTTCTTCAATACATCGGAGGCTGCATTCATGGAGCGCACTCTACGAAGGCCCGCGCTCTTTCGGGTCCAGCAAGCGTGCCCAATGATCCGAACAATGAACGCAAGCTTTCGCCGCGGACGAATGGATCGGTATGCCGGATGCTCGGTCACGAATGGGACAGCACTATGGACGCGAAACCTATCGTTGCGGTGACCCATGACCACTTCTTTCGCTGAGCGCCTCTTGCCTTCATTGCATCGGGGGCTCTGCGTGCTCCGGGAGTATCTCAACAAGATCGAAGCCACCGCTGCGGCGACCGGCGCGAGTGAATGGGACTTCCTCGATGCGCGGCTCGCCGATGACATGCTGCCGTTCACGGCTCAGGTCCAGCGTGCCACCGACACCGCTAAAGGCGCCGTCGCGCGACTGGCGGGCATCTCGCCTCTTTGGCTGCCCGACACCGAGGGCACCGTGGAGGCATTGCAGGTCAGGCTCGTGAGGACGATGGCATTCCTCCGTTCCGTCGATGCTTCCGAATTGGAGGCGTCCGACCACTTCATGTACGACCAGGGGTTCCGCGGCGCGCACTACGCGATGCGCGCCCACGACTATGTCGACGCGTATGTGCTGCCGAATTTCTATTTCCACATCGCGGTTGCGCACGCGATATTGCGAAACAGGCGCGTCGACGTGGGCAAGACGAACTACCTGGGTCGCATCAAGGGCTATGCGATCGGCGGGCCGACCCTGCAGCAGGGCCGCCTGCGATTCCTTACCGCGGAGCAGGCCGCGGCGTGGTCGATCGCGTATGACCTCAACGGAGAGCAAGAGCCGGATGTACTCGAGGATGGCGGCACCAGTTTCGCCGCCGACGTGGCCTCCATCGCGCCGACCTTGCTCGTCTCGAGCATCCTCGGTCCGGACCGCACCTCGCTGACGCCCGCGATGGTGCTCTTCACCGCCTGGATATGGGACGACGAATACGAAACGGATCCCCTCGCCGGTTTCCGGCTGGCTCAGGGCGAGACGCGGCCGTTATCCGCGGTGCCCGGTTGGGTGTTCCCACCCGACGATGGCGACGATCTTTCCCTGGTTCTCTCGCTGGCCGTTGAACGCGGTTGGGCGGCGTCGATCTATCTGACCGACCGTCGGACGATGGTCCGACTTCTCGACAACGCGAGAATCGAGGTGCATGCCAGCGAACCGGACGTGGCTCGGGCCATCCGCTTGCGGCTCACGGGACTGGGTGCCTTCTGTGGACCTCTGGAAAGCCAACATGCATGAGCCCTCGTATTCCTCTCGGCCGGAGACCGGCAGTTCTCTGTCCAGGTGGTCCTGGGGCGCGCGGAGCGCGAAGCTTTCGAGGCGCGGCGGTACGCCTGGCGTCCGCCGGTGGTGAAGGTATACGACGAGGCGCGCGACTATCCCGATGGGAAGTGGCTGAAGATGGCGGTTGGCTCAGTGAGCGATCGGGAGGATGTGATGGAGCTGTTGCGAATGAAGCGGCCTCCGGTATTGCGCGGCTGAACTCTGGGCGCATCATTTGCTCATGGATTCCTCAGAACATGTTTCGTCCCTCGGCTAGGTTCATGAGCCTTGGGAGGACGTAAAGCGCTGGGCGTCGACCGCTTCCGCGACGCACTTGCCTCACAATTCCCGCGTCTACGAGCTGCTGAACGGCCTTATGCGCAGAGGCGGTTGGAATGTGAGCGCCCGCTTCGATGGAAGAGATTCTAAAGATGGGTTGTTTGAAAAGGGTGTCGGTGATCTGAGCCGCGTATTGCGACTTGGTCGCCGCAGGAATCGCAACCTTCATTTCGTCATAGAACGCATGGATATCAGTGGCAGCTTTCTCATTGGTCCGCGCCTGCGCGGTCACTGCTCCGAGAAAGAAAGCGACCCATTCATTCCACTCGCCTCTTTCCGTGATCGCTCGTAGACGCTGGTAGTACTCATCACGATGGTTCTCCAAGTACCCGGACAGGTAAAACGTCGGGCGATGGATGCGTCCCTTGGAATAGAGAAAGAGCGGTATCAACAGCCGACCAATGCGGCCATTGCCGTCGATGAACGGATGAATGATTTCGAATTGGGCATGCACCACAGCCGCCTGGATGAGAGGGTCGATATGCTCGCCAGCAATGTACGCTTCTAATCTTTCCAGGTGCTCGGCGACTAGCATAGGATTTGGCGGAACAAAGTTGGCCTTCTCCATGAGGCAGCCCTTCGGACCAATCCAGTTTTGCGCGACCCGAAAATTCCCCGGTTCTTTGTCTTGACCACGCACCCCATTCATTAGCATCTGGTGCATTTGCCGAATCAGCTGCAGCGTTATTGGCCTGTCAGCGAGCATCTCTTGCGCCATGCGCAAGGCTTGCCGATAGTTGAGGACCTCTTCCACGTCCGCGTTCTTCGCCTCGTCGAACTCTTCGCCCGCGTCGCTTTCGAGGACATCACCAAGCGTTGCCTGGGTTCCCTCAATCCGGGAAGACAGGACTGCCTCCTGGTTCGTCAGTGGCGAGAGCATCAACTCGGCATTGACCATGCCCCTAAGCAGGCCGTCGTACCGACCTAGAGCATCCGTCGCCTGCCCGAGAGGGCTGATCAGGCGTCCGGCGTCCAGCGCCACGGGGAGGTTGTCGGGAATCCATGGTTTCATGGTTCCACCATACAGAACCTATCGATTTTGTGTCCAACATTTGGGCATTTCGTAGAGACAACGCGGGTAGTCTCCACGCGGAAAGAAGCAACGGAGCGGCTCTAGGGATTTCTCCAGGCAAAAACACAAGATATTGGGCCGCGCCCCGCCAGATTGTCCCCATCCGCGCCTCTGGACAGACGCCGATCCCGGCGGCCCTGCCGTTGCGCTGCCAAGCCCAATTCCCTAAATTGGTGCAATGCCCGCACCCGAACAAGCCGACCTCCTGACGCTGGTAAGCACGGGCCTCGCCCTGCTCGACGAGTCTGGCCGGATCCTCTGGCTCAACCCGGCCCTGGGCGAAATGCTAGACACCGGCCCGCGAACCGCGACAGGCCAGCCCCTGACGTCCTTGATGCGCAACGCCACGCTGGGTCCCCACCTCGATCGCACCCTCGCGGAGCGACGCGCCTTCAACCTGCGAGGCGACAGCTTCGGGATAGGCCGCGGTCGTGAGCTGGTCGCCGACCTCACCATCCAACCCCTCGATGACCAGCGCATCCTCGTCGAGGTCCATCCGCTGGCTTCCGAGCCGTCCCGCGCCGCCACGCCGCTCTCCGCCACGCTGCGCGGCTTCGCCCACGAAGTGAAAAATCCGCTCGCCGGCCTCCGCGGAGCGGCGCAGTTGCTCCAACGACGGGTGGGCGACGATGACCTCCGCCAACTGGCAGCCATGGTCATCGCCGAAGCCGATCGCCTTGCGGCCCTGGCCGACGGGCTCCTGCGCCACGGCGGCGCCGCGCGGATCGCGCCGGTCAACGTGCACGAACTCCTCGAGCGCCTGGAAGGACTCGTCGCCGCCGAACCGAACGCACCGGCTATTCGTCACGACTACGACCCGAGCCTGCCAGACGTCCTCGGCGACGCCGACCGCCTCCTCCAGGTCGTGTTGAACTTGACGCGGAACGCCACGCAGGCGGGCGCGCGTGGCCTGACCCTGCGCACGCGCGTGGAGCATGGTGTGCGGCTTGGCGACCGTGTCGTGCGCGCCGCACTGCGTGTCGACGTCACCGACGACGGTCCCGGTGTGGCGGACGAACTTCGCGACACGCTCTTTCAGCCCCTCGTGTCCGGTCGCGCCGATGGCACCGGATTGGGCCTCGCCCTCTCGCGTGAAATCGCCCTCGAACACGGCGGCGACCTGCGCTACACCAGCCACCCCGGCGAGACGACGTTCTCGCTCTACCTGCCGATGGAGCGCCCATGAGCGAGATCTGGATCGCCGACGACGATCGGGGCGTGCGCTTCGTGCTCGCCGAGGCCTTGCGCGACGCGGGCCACGCGGTGCGCGAGTTCAGCACGGGCGACGCCGTGCGCGCGGCGCTGGCGGAGGGCCGTCCGGACCTCCTCGTCACGGATGTGCGCATGCCGGGCGAGGACGGGCTGCGCCTGCTGGAAGACCTGACCCGCCGCAACATCGGGCCGGTGATCGTCATGAGTGCCTTCACCGACGTCGCGACCACTGCCGCGGCGTATCGCGCGGGCGCCGCCGATTACATCGCGAAGCCGTTCGACCTCGACCTGGCGGTCGAAGCCGTGGAGCGCGCCCTTGAGGCTGCGCGGGAAGTCGTCGTCGTGCCGGCGACACGGGTGGAGACCCATGCGCTGCTCGGCGAGAGCGCGGCCATGCGCGAGGTCTTTCGACTGATCGGACGCGTGGCTGCAAGCGACCTCAACGTACTGATCACCGGCGAAACCGGTACCGGGAAAGAACTCGTTGCGCGGGCGCTGCACGATGAAAGCGCGCGACGCGGCAAGCCTTACGTGGCCCTCAATACGGCAGCCATTCCGTCGGAGCTGTTGGAAAGCGAACTCTTCGGCCACGAGGCAGGCGCCTTCACGGGCGCCACGCGACGACACGCCGGGCGTTTCGAGCAGGCCGAGGGCGGGACGCTTTTCCTCGACGAGATCGGCGACATGCCGTTGGCCTTGCAGACACGCCTCCTTCGCGTGCTCGCGGGTGGTGAGTTCTATCGCGTCGGTGGGCGCGAGCTCATGCGCGGCAACGTGCGGATCATCGCCGCGACGCACCAGGACCTCGATGCGCGCGTCGCCGCCGGTCTTTTCCGCGCCGACCTGAAGCACCGACTCGACGTGGTGCGCATCGAACTCCCATCCCTGCGCGACCGTCGCGCCGACATCCCCCTGCTGGCGAAGGACTTCCTCGCCCAGGCGGCGGCCGAGTTGAACCTGCCCCCCAAGCGCTTCTCGCGCGGTGCGATGAAGTTGGTCGAGCAGCGCGAGTATCCCGGCAATGTGCGCGAACTGGAGAACCTCTGCCGCCGACTCGCGGTCATCGCGCCCGGCGTCGAGATCCAGGCCAGCGACCTTGGCGGCGTGTCGTCCGGCCAGGCGCGCGGTACCGAATGGACCGAGGCGCTGCGCCTCTGGGCGCAGGATGCGCTGGCCCAAGGTGCGCCGGACATCCACACGCGCGCCCGCGAGGCGCTGGACAAGACCCTGCTGCAAGTCGCGCTGATCGCGAACGACGGCCACCGGCAGAACGCCGCCGCCGCCCTCGGTGTCGGCCGCAACACCCTTACCCGAAAGCTCGGCGCCTCGCGGAAGCGGCGCCCACCGAATGGATAACGCCATGTCCTTGGAAATTCGCCGCGCGGCCTCGGAAGATGCCGACGCCATCGCTCGCTGGAACATCGCCATGGCTTGGGAAACCGAGCAGAAGCGACTGGACCCCGAGACCATCGGACGCGGCGTTCGTGCCGTCTTCGACGAGCCGCGACGCGGCTTCTACCTGGTGGCAGAGCTGGATGGCATCGCCGTGGGTTGTCTGCTTGTCACCTACGAATGGAGTGACTGGCGGTGCGGCGACTTCTGGTGGGTGCAGAGCGTGTACGTTGCCCCCGAGGCGCGCCGCGCCGGCGTCTTCCGCGCAATGTACGCGCACGTGAAGGCGATGGCGGAAGGTGCCGGCGCGGTGGGGCTGCGGCTTTATGTGGAGCTGGAGAACGAGCGCGCGCAGACGACGTACGCCGGGCTGGGGATGGAGCGGTGCCATTACTACATGTACGAGGCACCGTTGGAACGACGCCGCCGCTGAAGCGGCTCCCAGAGAGGAACGGCGGGAAACTCAGTCCACGGCGACGGTGGGGTCACCCATGTCCACGACCGAGATGCGCTCCTCGAAGTCCCGTGCGGGCATCGGCTTGCCGAAAAGGAAACCCTGCATCTGCGAGCAGCCCGTGGACCCAAGGAAGGTCGCCTGCTCCAGGCTCTCGACGCCTTCGGCCAGCACCTGTTTGTTCATGCCCTTGCCCATGGTGACGATGGCGCTGACGATAGCGGCGCTGTCGTTGTCCCAGGCAACGTCGCGGATGAAGGCGCGGTCGATCTTCAGGACGTCGATGGGGAAGTGCTTCAGGTACGAAAGGCTGCAATAGCCGGTACCGAAGTCGTCGAGGCTGAGCACCACGCCCAGCGACTTGATCTTGCGCAGCAGGTCGGCGATATGGTCGCCACCCTCCATCACCGTACGCTCCGTAAGCTCCAGTTCGAGCAGCGTCGGATGCAGGCCCGTCTCGATGAGGATGGCGCGTAGCGACTCGTAGAACCGCGTGTGCTGGAACTGCAGGGCGGATACGTTGACCGAGACGGACAGCGGCCGGTAAAGGCGCGTCCATGTCTCGGCTTGTCGGCATGCCTCGCGCAGCGCCCATTCGCCGATGGGCACGATGAGCCCGCAATCCTCGGCCACGGGGATGAACTGCTCGGGGGTGTAGACGTCCTCGCCGTCCACCTGCCAGCGCAACAGCGCCTCCGCGCCGACGATCGCCCCGAGTTCGACGTCGACCTTCGGCTGGTAGTGCAGGCTTAGCTCATTGCGTGCGAGGGCCTTGCGCAGTTCCACTTCGATGCGTACGCGCGCGGTGTTGCGCTCGTTCATGCTCGGGTTGAAGAAGCGGTAGCCGTTGCGGCCCTGCATCTTCGCTTCGTACATGGCGGTGTCGGCGTTGCGCAGCAGCGATTCCGCGTCCTCGGCATCGTCCGGGTAAACGCTGATGCCGATGCTGAAACTGATGGTCAGCGCGGAGGCGTCGATACCCAGGCCCACGGCCTGGCTGCATGCGGCCAGCACCTTCTCGGCCACGGCGATGGCATCGCCCGGTCCTTCGATATGCGGCATCAGCACCACGAACTCGTCGCCGCCGAGGCGGCTGACGGTGTCGTCGGAACGCACCGCGCCCCGAATACGCCGGGCTACTTCCTGCAGCAGCGCATCGCCCGCCGCGTGGCCCAGCGAATCGTTGATTTGCTTGAAGTGGTCCACGTCCACGAAGAGCAGGGCCGCGCGCTGGTTGCGCCGCGCCGCCACCGTCACCGCGAACTCCATGCGCGACGTGAGAAGCGCGCGGTTCGGCAGGCCCGTGAGCGTGTCGTGGTGCGCGAGGTGCGCCATCTTCAATGCCAGCGCGCGTGTCTCGCTGACGTCGTGGAACACCACGACGCCACCGACCACGTTGCCGGCGTGGTCGTGGATCGGCGCGGCGGAATCCTCGATGGGGCTGTCGAAGCCGTTGCGGTGGATGAGGATCGCATCGGTGGTGAGGCCAACGATGCTGTTCTTGCTCACCGCCATGATCAACGGATTGGGGATCGGCTGGCGCGTGAGCGGGTCACGCAGCTGGAAGATATCGTCCATGGGCCGGCCCACGGCCTCGTGGCTGTTCCATCCGGTCATCGCCTCGGCGATGGGATTGAGCGACGTGACGACGAGGTCCGTGTCGGTGGTGATCACCGCGTCCCCGATGGACTTGAGGGTGACCTCGGCGAGTTCGCGCTCGCGGAAGAGGGCGTCCTCGAAGGCCTTGCGCTCGCTGATGTCCTGCACCTGCGAAATGAAGTAAAGCGGCTCGCCGTGCTCGTCGCGCACCAACGAGACACTCAACTGCACGTGGACGATGCGGCCGTCGCGGTGCAGGTAGCGCTTTTCCATCTGGTAGGACAGCGTGTCGCCGGAAAGCAGTTTCTCGACGAAGCCGAGGTCGGCGGCCAGGTCGTCAGGATGCGTGACGTGCTGGAACGAGGTGGCCATGAGGGCCTCCTCGTTGTAGCCGAGCATGGCGCAGAGGGCCTCGTTCACCTGCAACCAGCGGCCGTCGGGCAGGACGAGTGCCATGCCGATCGCCGCATAGCGGAACGCCTGCGAGAAGCGCCGCTCGCTTTCCCTCAGGCGGGCCTCCAACACGCGCCGGCTCGAGATGTCGGCCAGGAGGATGGCGATGCCGCGCACGGCGCCCTCGTCATCGACATCGGGGGAGAACGTGGCCTGGGCGTAATAATCGCCGGCACTGTTGCGGATGGTGCGGTCGGCGACCATGGCCGTGCCGCCGAGCGCCGCGCGTATATCCGGCTCGATACGGGCGTAGAGGGTGGGATCGATGACCTCGGCCATGCGCCGCCCGACCACGTCGACGTCGCCGACATTCATCCAGGCGAGGTAGGCCGGACTCGCATAGCGATAACGCATGGCCGTATCGACGTACGCGATCATCGCCGGCGCGCGCTCGAGGAGATAAGCGGACCAGTCGGAAGATGAGTCGTTCGAGGGGGTGGTGGTGGAACGCATTGAGCCGCCGGGGTGACGTCGGCCCACTCTAGTTCTTCAATCCTTCCGCGTACATGGAACGATTCGTGAAAAGCGTCTCAGTGCACGACGGGGGCGGGAGCGGACAGGGCCCCGTCGGCGTCCAGCAGCACCCGGCCCAGGGCGTGGATCTCCGCCGTGGCGCCGTAACGCCCGACCAGCGTGTCGAGCAAGGGCGCCAGCGCGTCGGGAGCCAGCGGGTAGCCGTGGGCCAGGATGCGAGCCTTGCCCGGCGCCGGTTGCGCCACGGTGATCGCGGCCATGCCGAGGCCCGCCGCCTCGTGGGCGTACAGTTTGGGCGGCGGCAGCGCGGAATCGGCCTCCGCCATCGGCTCGACGAGGTAGCCAGCCGTCTGCGCCGACTGGTCTTCCAGGTGCAGGGGAACGTGATGGGCGGCCAGCAGGGCCGCGTATTGGCGTAGTTCGAAGAGCGTGCCCGCGAACTCATGGGCGGCGTCCCCCTGCTTGCTGCCAGCCTGGGCGAACCACGCCGCCGGCCCGGGAATACCGACCCGGCCTTCGGCGTAATGCAACGGCAAGCCGCGAGAGCCGAGGGCGGTCTCGTCCTTGTAAGGCGTGAGCAAGGCGGCCTCGAGCACGGTCCACAGCGGCGCCAGGTTCACGTGCTCGTATTGCACGCAAGTGAGGGCGATGAGGTCGTTCCGGCTGAGGTAACGCGCATGCTCCAACCGCATGCCCAAGGTACGCATGAGGAAATCCGCCGTGGCCGTGCCGGCTTCGCCGCGTCCCACGAGCTCCACCTCCATGCGGCTGCCCATCTCTTCGGCCTCGTCGGCGGGGACAAGCAGTATCCAGGGCATGAGGCGCATGGGCCCGCCGACATAGGCGGGATCGGGCACCAGCGGCTCGGCCGGCATGTGACCTTCGTGCGTGCCGAAGGCGACCACGCCGCTGGCACCGGTCACGCGCGGGATGCGCCGGGCCAGCTCTTCCAGGGTGGCGTACACCGGGAACCCCGGGCGCAGGAGTTCCACGCCGTCGAACAGGGCACCCGCCACGGCCAGCCGGGCGGTCTCGACACCAGGGAGCAGGGTGTGCAGGTCGTCCGCCATCAGGGCCGCGAGCGTCTGGGCCTCGTCCCGGGTCAGCTCGAGCCGGTCGGGCGATCCGCCCCCGGCCAATTCCAGCGCCAGGACGGCGGGGCAGGCGATCAGCGACTCGTTCACGGCAGGTTTTTCCGAACGGCAAAGGAATGCGATTCTACCATCCGGCCCCGGCGGGCTTTCGCCGGGCGGGGATGCGGGTTAGCCTTGCCGATACGCGTTCGTCGGCGATCGTCGGCGTCCGCGATCCCTTCTTCGCACTCGGCTGCCCGCGGGCGCCCCTCGGTCTGGACAGTTTCTCAAGCATGGAAAAGTCGCAAAAGCGCGTGGGTGTGGTCGGCGGCGTCCGCATCCCCTTCTGCCGCAACAACACCGCCTATGCCGACGTCGGCAACTTCGGGATGTCGGTGAAGGTGCTCGGGGCACTGGTGGAAAAGTTCGGGCTGCATGGCGCCGAGCTGGGCGAGGTCGCCATGGGCGCCGTCATCCGCCACTCCTCGGACTGGAACCTGGCCCGCGAGGCCGTGCTTTCCTCGGGGCTGGCGCCCACGACGCCGGGCATCACCACGGCGCGCGCCTGCGGCACCTCGCTCGACAACGCCATCCTCATCGCGAACAAGATCGCCACGGGCCAGATCGAGGCCGGCATCGCGGGTGGCTCCGACACCACCAGCGACGTGCCCATCGTCTACGGTCAGAAGCTGCGCAAGCGCCTGCTGGCGCTGAACCGCGCGAAGACACTGAAGGAGAAGCTCCAGGTCGCCACCCGCGGCTTCGCCCTCAAGGAACTGAAGCCGTCGTTTCCTGGCGTCGCCGAACCGCGCACGGGCAAATCGATGGGCGACCATTGCGAGCTCATGGCGAAGGAATGGAAGATCGGCCGGCTCGAACAGGACGAACTGGCCCTCGCCAGCCATCGCAAACTCGCGGCGGCCTACGAGGCCGGCTTCTTCGGCGACCTGGTCGTGCCATTCCGCGGTCTGAAGCGCGACGGCTTCCTCCGTCCGGATTCCACCCTGGAGAAGCTGGGCACGCTGAAGCCTGCCTTCGACAAAACGTCCGGCCAGGGCACGCTCACGGCCGGCAATTCGACGGGCTTGTCCGACGGCGCCGCCGCGGTGCTGCTCGGCAGCGACGAATGGGCGGCGGCGCGTGGCCTGTCGATCCAGGCGTACCTCACCTACGCGCAGGTGGCGGCCGTGGATTTCGTCCACGGAGAAGGGCTGCTCATGGCGCCGACCGTGGCTGTGCCGCGCATGCTGAAGCAGGCGGGCCTTACCTTGCAGGACTTCGATTACTACGAAATCCATGAGGCTTTCGGCGCCCAGGTCCTGTGCACGCTTCGGGCCTGGGAGAGCGAGGATTATTGCCGTCAGCGCCTGGGCCTCGACGCCCCGCTGGGATCGATCGACCCGGCCAGGCTCAACGTCAACGGCTCCAGTCTGGCGACTGGACATCCGTTCGCGGCGACCGGTGCGCGCATCGTCGCGACGCTGGCGAAGATGCTCGAGCAGAAAGGCTCGGGCCGCGGGCTGATCTCCATCTGCACGGCTGGTGGCATGGGCGTCACGGCCATCCTCGAACGCCCCTGAATGCTTGCTCTGCGCACCAGTACCTCCCTCAGCGGGCTCGCGCTCCTCGTCGGCATCGCCGGCACGAGTTGGTTGACCGCGCTCACGTACGAGCGCGCGCCGAAGACGCGTGGCCTGGCCGAAGTCACGCTGCCTACGGCGGCGCCGGCGCTGGTTTCAAAGACGGTATCGAACGTGGCGCCGCCGGCCGTACGGCCGGCCAGCGTCGCACCTCCGTCCGTTCGCCTGGCCAGCAACGTGGCGCCCAGCGTGCGGCCGGTACATGCCGTGTCTCGCAAGGCCGATCCTTCGAGCGCGCGCGATGTCGCGACCTCCGACCCGCTCGTCCCGGTATACATGCCGTCGCCGCGTTACCCGATGGCCGCGCTGCGCGCGCAGCGCGAGGGCAGGGTGGTTTTGAGCGTGACGGTGACGCCGGACGGCGATGTCACGAGTGTCGCTGTCGGGCGCTCCAGCGGCGACGAGTCACTCGACCGCGCGGCGGAAGAAGCCGTCCGCGGCTGGCGCTTCGCCGCGGCCGACGATCGGCCGGAACGCTATACCGCCGATTTGCCGGTGAATTTCCAGCTGACGCGCAACAACTGATCCGCCCTACAAGATCCCCGCGGCCGAGCTGCCGAAGGCCGTGATCATCCGCGTGTAGATCAGTTTCAGCGACACGTCCACCTCGGGGAAGTCGCCCTTCGCCTCGTAGCATTCGAAGAAGCGCGGATCCGTCCAGCGCATCGGTATGCAGCCCGGCTTCAAGTCGTAGCTGGTGGCGTAGCGGAACGGCCAAAGGTCGAAGAACGGCAGGCGCTCCGATACGTCACCGACGAATTCATTGATGGACGACAGCACGGGGATCGTCTTCTGTCGTGGCGCGATGACCCATGCGTTACCGGGCTCCGTGTCCTGCATGATCGAATCGCGCAGCCGGTCGGCGAAACGCTTGTCGTACACGATGACGCCCGACTCCGTGTTGTAGTGGTCCGAACGCGGGTCGAAGTTGTGCGTGCCGACCATGGCGAACGTGTCGTCGACGACGATGGACTTCGCATGCAGACCAAAACGCACGCCTGCCGTCAGCAGCGGCGCGGGACGATTGCGCGCGCCGCGGCTGGCGCGGCTGCCGATGCCGAGGAAGCTGGAGGATTCCGAGGGCGGTCCGGAACTGTCCGGGCCGGCGCCGCGGCCGGAGCGTCGGCCGCGTCCGCCAGCGCGCCCGCCATCCGCCGGGGAGCCCGCGATCGACCCTTCCAGCGATGGCGTGGCGACGCTCGTGTTGCTTTCCAGGGCGTCCGGATCGGCATTGAACGGATGTGGCTTCAGCTCGTAAATCTCGAAGCCATAATCCGTGAGGTAGCGCTTGCGGTGCTTGTACGAGAGGGCATACACCGCGAACGCATCGGTGGAGGCCAGGGAGTTGGTGGACACCACGACGCGCGGCGGGTCCGGACGGAGGCGCAGCCCGCTGAAGATCTTCTGCGCCGGCTTGCTCATGACGAGGTAGGGCGTCTGCAGGACGATCTCGCTCTTCGCGTTGCGCAGCAGGCCGATGATATGGCGGGTGAGCGCGCGTACCTCGCGACGCTTGGGCTCGTCGGTCTTGCCGGGAAGGTCAGAGAGGTATTCCACGCGGTTCATGCGCAAGCTGTTGCGCATCAGGTGCTCGTCGATCCACGCAGGGTCCGTCGCGTCGGCGATCATCTGGGCGACGCGCTCCGGCTGCTCGTAACGCGGCGGATTCCAGTGTCGCGGGTCGTCGGTATCGGCGAGCAGCTCCCGATTGACGTCACGCAGGTGGGTGAGCGGCGCGGACCGCTTATGCGTCCAGAACTGCTCGAAGCTCGCGCCCATCTGCTGCGCCGCCGGGCCGCCCACCATCACGTCCCGGTCGATGTAGTCGAATGTCGCGTCCCAGTCGAAGTAGCGATCCTCGTAATTGCGCCCGCCGGTGATGCCGATGAGGTCGTCCACCACCAGCAGCTTGTTGTGCATGCGCTGGTTGAACTTGTAGAAGCAGCAAAGCACGCCGGCCGCGAACTCCAGCGGTGGCGTGCGCGCGCTGTGGAACGTCGGGTT
Organism: Luteibacter sp. NPDC031894; assembly: GCF_050273135.1. Lineage (NCBI taxonomy): Bacteria > Pseudomonadati > Pseudomonadota > Gammaproteobacteria > Lysobacterales > Rhodanobacteraceae > Luteibacter > Luteibacter sp. NPDC031894. The sequence continues at coordinate 814,750 of NZ_JBNNMV010000002.1, forward strand.
GTACAGGCGAATGGCCATGCGGTCGCTGGCGCGCGCCAGCGCGGCAAGCAGGCCCGGATCGCGGAAGGAGAACAGCTGGTCGGCGAGGATGCGCACGTGGACGCCACGCCGTGCCGCCCGGATGAGCTCGTCGAGGACCAGCTTGCCGGCGTCGTCCTGTTCCCAGATGTAGGTCTGGACGTCGATGCTCTTCCGCGCGGCACGGATCAGGTTGATTCGCGCGGCCATGGCGGTCTCGCCATCCTCGAGCAGGGTGGCCACGTGCACCGGCTTCGTATCCGTCGAGGCCGCGTCTGCCTCGAGCGCCGCGTCGATGAGCGGCGAAGGGGTGGCGCAGTGGCTCGAGTCGGAGGGGTCGCAGGTGTCCTGCCGGTCCACGGTGAGAGTCACCACCGCCTCGGCTTTCTGGATGCGCGCGGGGGGCAAGGAACAGCCGCCTGCGGCGAGCGTGGCGGCGAGTATCAGGATCATGAAGGAGCGGCGCATGCCGGCGATGATAGGCGACGAGTCGCAACGGCACGTGAGTCCGGGCCGGATCCGTGCCCTCAGGGCGATGTCAGGACGATCGCCATGCCCAGGTTGACGCGGTCCGACAGCGCGCCGCGCCGGCCACGCATGTCGAAGTCGGTGCGGTCGATGCTGCCCTTCAGCTGGAGCACGCATCCCGCCAGGGCCTGCGTGCGGCAGTCGTTCGCCTCGAGGTGGAAGGTCACCGGCCGGGTCACCCCGCGCAGCGTCAACCTGCCTGCCACGTCGCCGCCCTCGCTCAGCAGGGGCAGCGGCAGGGGGGACGACTCGAAGTGGATCTGGGGGTGGCGTTCGGCGTCGAAGAACTCCGGCGCAAGGACCCAGCGCCGAAATCGCGCCGAATCCATGCGCACGCTTTCGGTGTCTATATCGGCGCTGACCACGGCGGTATGCGCCGCCGGGTCGATGGCTAACTGCCCGCGGATGCCTTCGAAGCTGCCGGTGACGGTGCTGACCCAAAGCAGGCGCACGCTGAATTCGGCGCGCGAGCGCACCGCATCGATGCGCAGGTCGGCGGCGGACACGGGCGCCGCCGCCAGGAGCACGACGATCGCCGTCAGCAGGTGGTGCATTCGAGCAGGCTCAGTTCGGAGGAGACCAGAAATCCGTGAGTTTGCCCTTGCCGGGCTCCAACGGGCCGTCGAACGTGATCCGCGCGATGCCTGCCGGGGGCATGCCCCGATGGTCCTCGGAGCGACCGTCGACGAGGAAGGCTACCAGTTGTTCCAGGCCGGGATTGTGACCGACGAGCACGACGCGCTCCGCGTCCCCATGCCGGTCGAGAATGTCATAGAGCTCGCCGACGGTGGCGTCGAAGATGCCGTCCTCGTAGGTGGGTTCCTTCTGACCAAGGGCGAGTGCCGCGGTCTCTTTCGTCCGTTCGGAAGGCGAGCAGAGGACGAGGTCGTAGGTGACGTGGTGTTCGGACAGCCATGCACCGGCGGCCCGGGCTTCTCTCTGACCGTGTTCGGTCAGGCGTCGCTCGCGGTCGTCCTTGCCGTCCTTGCCATGCGGAGTGGCCTCGGCGTGGCGTAACAGGATGAGTTCGTGCATGGGTCGTCTCTCCGCTGGGCCACCTCAGGTGGCGTGATCGATGACGCGCCCCATGACGGCCCTAGGTACTGCGCTTGATCCAGCGCAGCAATTTCGCCCAGTCGTCCTGATGCCCGCGTACGTTTTCCGAGTGGTAATCGAAGATGCCCTTACCGAGCGCCGTGAGCAATACGTACGCTTGCGAGTCGCGAAGTTCCGCAACCACGGGAAAGGGCGCGCGCTCACCGAGTTCGGCCAGGGCGGCCTGGCTGGCGTTGGTCCACGGCTTGAGGCGATTCCCCACCAGGCCCACCGGCAACTTGCCGCGCTTCACCCGACTGAAGCCCTTGAGCACCTTCAGGAAATCGAGCGTGGCATCCAGGTCGAAGTGCGAGGGCAGGACCGGCACGACGATTACGTCGGCGCGCTCGAGGTAGGGCTCGAGGTCCTTTTCGTCCACGCCCGCGGGCGTATCCACGATGACCCTCTCGACGTCGCCCGGCAGGCGATCGAAGGCGCGACGGCTGCCTTCGATGGCGGTGATGGCCGGGGCGTTCTCGGGTCGGCGCCCGACCCAGCGGAGGCTGGAGTGCTGTCGGTCCGCGTCGATCACGGCCGTCTGCTTTCCCGCCTGCGCCCAATGGGTTGCGAGCTGGGTCACCAGCGTGGTCTTTCCGCAACCGCCCTTGCTGCTTGCCACGAGCGTCGTAAGCATTCGCGCGCACCTGCCTTGGGAGTGGCCCTAGCCTACACACCCGCGGCGCGCGGGGCCAAGCCCGTCGCCTAGAACAGCTTGGCGCGCACCTTGGGCATCACGACGAGGATCAGGGTGGCGAGGGGGCCGAGGAACAGGGAAAGGAGCCACCAGAGCAGGCCGCTACGGTTCTTGCCCTGGGCAAGGCCGGCGTTGATCAGCGTGAGCGTGCCCCAGCCGACGAAGAAGCCGGCGCGCTCGCTGGCGAAGAGGGCGAATTGGTCCACGGTAAACTCCTGTTCTGTCGCAGGATTGATCGGTGCGGTAGATCTGAGCAAGCCTGGTGCCCCCCGCGTGCACTTCCGATAGTAACAACCTCGCTGGACAACGCACCGTTCCAGCGCAGCTTCCGTTCATGGTCGAACCGTATCCTTGCGGTTTTCTTAATGGAGATGGCCCATGCGCGGACGCTGCATCGCAGTCCTGGCCCTCGCGAGCCTGCTATCCCTGCCTGCCCTGGCCGCCGATCCCTGGCCGGGTGCCGCGAAGGGTCCGGCCAAGGGTCCCGTCGTGCAGAAGGACCAGACCAAGGCTTTGTTGCAGTTCCAGAAGGACCTGGCCAGCGTCCTCGCCCTGCGGACAGAGGCGGAGCCGCTGCTCGGCGCCGCCCTCCTTGCGCGCCCCCTGGCCAATCCGCCGGAGGTGCTGACTTACCACTCCCTGCTCGAGCGTGCGGCACGAAACGCCGACGCCGGCCCGCAGGTGACGTGGGCGCGCCTGGCCGATTGCGACGCGAAGGGTGGCACCTGTCCGAACGCGGACGCGCTCGCCGAGCTGCAGAAGCAGGCGCCTGACAACGCTGCCGTCTGGCTCCTGAAGCTGGGGATGGACGAGCACGCAAATGCCAGCGACGCCGTCCGCGCCGACCTCGGCCGGGCCGCCAATGCCAAGCTCTACGACGACTACCTGGGCGCCAGCCTGAAGGCGCTCGCCAGGTCGGTCAGCCAGTTGCCGCCTCCCGCCGATACGTTCAACGCCCTGCAGGGCTCCGGCGCGGCCGGCGTGCAGATGGTGATCGTGTTCGGCCTCGCCAGCGCACAGCCGGTGCCTGGCTTCCAGGCCACCGCGAAGTACTGCGAGGACAACAAGGCGGATGCCGCGATCGTCGGCGACTGCCTGAAGCTGGCGAAGGTGCTCGAGTGGGGGAGCAGCCCGCTGGGCCGTTCGCTCGGCCTGCACCTGCGCGAGACCCTGTCCGCGAACGAGGCCGATCAACAGGAAGCGAAGCATGCCCGGCTCAACCTTGTCTGGCAGATGCAGCGCTTCGCGCAGCTCAACATCCAGGCGCAGGGCGACAAGGCCACGGCGCAGAAACTCCTGTCGCTGGCGCGCAGCGGCGGCACGGAAATGAGCGTGATCCTGGCGGCGCTACGTGCTTACGGCATGCCGCCGGAGGCCCCGGTGGGTTGGGAGCCGGCCAAGGTCGAGAAATAAAGAAGGGGCGCCAAGGCGCCCCTTCCATTTTCGACATCTCGTCGGAATGGCTCAGTCGCCCAGCTGCTCGCGCATGAATTCCGGCTGCGCCAGGGCGCCCTTGTGCACGTCGGCGTTGTAGTACTTCGTGGGGAAGTTCTTGCTGATGGCACCGCGCTCGCGGAAACCGGAGAGGTCGCCATCCTTGCGCGCCATCGTGCAGCTCCACCAGCCGGTCGGATAGCACGGCTGCGGGAACGGTAGCGTGCGCACGGCCTTGAAGCCCGACGTACGCATGGCGGAGCGCATAGCCTTGATCAGCTCGATGTGCGCCAGCGGCGACTCCGACTGCTGCACGAGGATGCCGCCGTGGCGGAGCGCCTTGTAGCAGCTGGTGTAGAACGCGGCGTTGAACAGGCCTTCCGCCGGACCGACCGGGTCGGTGGAGTCCACGATGATGAGGTCGATGGACTCCGGCTCAGCTTCCGCCATGTACTTGATGCCGTCGATGAAGAGCAGCTCGGCGCGCGGGTCGTTATTGGCGTCGCACAGTTCCGGGAAATACTGTTCGGCCAGGCGGGTGACGCGCTCGTCGATCTCGACCTGGGTCGCGGTCTCCACTTCCTCGTGCTTCAGCACCTCGCGAAGCGTGCCGCAGTCGCCGCCGCCGATGATTACGACGCGCTTGGCCCGGGCGTGGGTGAACAGCGCCGGGTGGGTCATCATCTCGTGATAGAGGAAATTGTCGCGGCCGGTGAGCATCACGCAGCCGTCGATCACCATCAGGTTGCCCCAGTCGGTGGTCTGGTAGATCTCGATGGTCTGGAACGGGGTCTTCTCGGCGTGCAACAGGCGCTCGACGCGGAAACCGATGGAGGAGCCCGACGCCTGGTGGGCTTCGGTGAACCAGCTGAGCTGCTGCTGCGACATGACGCTTTCCTGAAACGGGTAGGGGGCCAAACGGTGGATTGTACCGCCCCCGGCCGGATCGCGGCCAAGTCCTTGTCCCGTCGGGGCGTAGGGTCTGGCTGGCTCGTGCCGGCCGATACCCGGATGTCATGAGGGACCGCTACAATAGACGGTCTGCCGCCCGCCTGGTCGGGAAGCGCAGACCCCGTCTGGTCGGCCCCGCGGCGTGCGAGGCTCCCGGCCGCCAGGCCAGCTTCAGGTCAAGGTTCGCCGCTGCGACTGTTCCGCGCCCCTCCCCGTGGGGGACTCGACACAATCAATGGAGATCGTCACCCCCATGACGAACTGGACCACCGATCGCGCCAAACTGACCTACGCGATCCCGCACTGGAGCAACGGCTACGTCGACGTAGCCGCCGACGGCCACCTGCTTATCCGCCCCCGCGGCGACGAGGGCCCGGCCCTCGACCTGCCGGCGATCGTCGACAAGGCGACCGCGGAAGGCCTGCGCCTGCCCCTGCTGGTTCGCTTTCCCGACATCCTGGCCGACCGGCTCGCCCACTTGCAGCGGGCCTTCGGCAAGGCCATCGCGGATGCCAGCTACGCCGGCTCCTATACGGCCATCTACCCCATCAAGGTGAACCAGCAGCGCGGCGTCGTCAGCGAGCTGGTGGCCGCCGGCGAGCAGGGCTTCGGCCTGGAAGCCGGTTCCAAGCCGGAGCTGATGGCGGTCCTGGCCCATGCGCGCCCGGGCAGCATGGTGGTGTGCAACGGCTACAAGGACCGCGAGTACGTCCGCCTGGCGCTCATCGGGCGCAAGCTCGGCCTGCGCGTGCACATCGTCATCGAGAAACTCTCGGAACTCGACCACGTGTTCGCCGAGGCGAAGGCGCTGGACGTCGAACCGCTGCTCGGCGTGCGCGTTCGCCTGGCGTCCATCGGCGCCGGCAAGTGGCAGAACACCGGCGGCGACAAGGGTAAGTTCGGCCTCAGTCCGGGCCAGGTGCTGGAGCTGATCGACCGCCTGGATGGAGCCGGCCTCAAGCACACGCTGCGCCTCCAGCACTTCCACATGGGCTCGCAGATTTCGAACGTGCGCGACATCGCGGCGGGCATGCGCGAGGCCGTTCGCTACTTCGTGGAGCTGCACCGCCTCGGCGTGCCGATCGATGTGGTCGATGTGGGCGGTGGCCTCGGCGTGGATTACGAGGGCACGCGGTCGCGCAGCTACAACTCGATCAACTACAGCCTCGAGCAGTACGCGGCGAGCATCGTGCAGCCCCTCGCCGAAGCGGTGGCGGAGCAGGGCATGCAGGCGCCGACCATCTTCACGGAGTCCGGCCGCGCGATGACCGCGCACCACGCCGTGATGGTGGTCAACGTCAGCGAGGTCGAGCCGGTGCCGCTCGGCGCCATCCCTCCCGAACGCGCCGGAGAGCCTTCGGTGCTGCGCCACCTGCGCGAAACGCACGCGGAGCTGGACCATCGGCCGGCGCTCGAGCTGTTCCACGAGGCGCAACACCACTTCGCGGAAGGCCAGGCCCTGTATGCGCTGGGCCAGCTCGACCTGCGCGATCGCGCGCGGCTCGACGAATTGTTCTACGCCATCGCGAACGCGGTGCGGCCCCGCCTGCTGCCCGCCGAGCGCGCGCATCGCCAGGCGCTGGACGATCTCGACGAGAAGCTCGTCGACAAGTACTTCGTGAACTTCTCTGTGTTCGAGTCGGTGCCCGACATCTGGGCCATCGACCAGATCTTCCCCATCGTGCCGATCGCGCGCCTGGATGAAGAGCCCGTGCGGCGCGGCGTGATCGCCGACCTCACCTGCGATTCCGATGGCCGCATCGACCATTACGTGGACGCGGAAGGCGTGGACGTGAGCCTGCCCTTGCATGGGTTGAAGGACGATGAGTCCTACCGTCTCGGCATCTTCATGGTCGGCGCATACCAGGAGACGCTGGGCGACATCCACAACCTGTTCGGCGACACCGATGCCGTGAACGTGCGCGCCACCGCGGACGGCTATGAGTTCGCGCATATCCGTCGCGGCGACACGACCGACCTCATGCTCGACTACGTCGGTTACGACGTGAAGGCCCTGCGCCAGTCCTATAGCGACCGCATCGCCGCCGCCGGTATCGACGGCGCGGAAGCGGAGACGCTTTCGGCGGCCCTCGACAAGGGCCTCACTGGCTACACCTACCTCGCGGAAACCGCGGGGGCGGTGACCACACACATCAAGGAATGACGATGACTCTGAAGACCGCTTTCATTGGACTTGGCGCGATGGGCGCGCCGATGGCCGGACACCTCAAGGCCAGGGGCCTGCTGTCCTCGGTGGGCAACCGCAGCCAGGGCAAGGCCGACGCACTGGCCGCGGAACTGGGCGTCGAGGCGCCGGGCTACGCCGCCATCGCGGCGTCATGCGACATCATTGCGCTCTGCGTCAGTGCGGACGCCGACGTGATCGGCGTGGTGGAGGCACTGGCGCCGGCGCTGAAGAAGGGCGCCATCGTCGTCGACCATTCCACCGTGGCGCCCGCCACGGCGACGAAAGCCACGCGGATCCTCGCCGAGGTCGGCGCCGACTTCCTCGATGCGCCGGTGTCGGGCGGCGTCGAAGGCGCGAAGAACGGAAAGCTCTCCGTCATGGTCGGCGGCGATGCCGCCGTGCTTGAACGCGCACGGCCGGTGCTGGAGGCGTATGCGGCGCGTGTGACGCACATGGGTGGCGTCGGCAGTGGGCAGGCCACGAAAGCCGTGAACCAGGTGCTGGTTGCCGGCATCGCTCACGCGGTCACGGAAGGGCTCGCCCTGGGCGAAGCCCTCGGTCTGGAACCGGAACGCCTCATTCCGACGCTCGCGGCTGGCGCCGCGGGCAACTGGTTCCTCGACAAACGCGGCGCCACGATGCTGCGCAACGAGTTTTCGGTGGGCTTCAAGCTAGCCCTGCTGCACAAGGATCTCGGCATCGTGCGAGGCATCGCGAGCGAGGCGGGTACCGACCGGACCATCATCGAACAGTCGCTGGCCGACTTCGGCGAACTGATGTCGCGCGGCTACGGCGACGACGACATCTCGGCGCTCATCCGCCTGAAGCGAAAGCAGTAGCTAACTGTTTTCCTGTAGGAGCCGCTATAGCGGCTCCTACACAAATCAGCCGCCTTCTTTCAGCGCAATCGCGCTGATGCCGGCCGACTGGAGGCGCTGCTTCGTGCCTTCCAGCTCGGTGGCGGACTTGAACGGCCCGAGGCGGACGCGGTTGTATGTCTGCGCGCCGACCTTCACCGACTGCACGTTGGCGACGAAACCCTGCAAGGCCAGCTTGGCCTTGAGCGCTTCGGCATCGGCGGCACTCGGGAAGGCACCTACCTGCAGCAGGTAACCGGGGCTGCCCGACGCGGCGGCCGGTGCGGGCTGCGCCGGCACGGCCGTGACCGTCTGCGTGGTGGCCTTCGGCAGGTTCGCCGCGGCGGCGTTGGCCTGGGCCTGCTGCTGCGCCAGAGCGGCCTGCTGCGCTGCCTGCTGCTGTGCCGCTTGCTGCTGCTGTTGCTTCTGCTGGGCCTCGGCGCTCGCCTGCGCGCGGATCTCGGCGTCCGGAATACGGACTTCCTTCTCCGACAGCACCGAATAGAAGTCGTACGACGGCTTCTTCGGCTTCTCCGCTTCCGTCTGGTCGACCACGCCTGGATCGCTGCCCTTCTGCGCGGTGGCCTGTGGATTCGGTTCGGGGCCTTCGTGCTGGCGCATCATCGGCATCCAGGTGCCGCGCATCGCGAATGCCATGAGCAGGGCGCCGGCGAGGATACCGATCAGCGCCCAGCTCCAACCCGGCATGCCGCTCGAGCCATTGCGGACGGCCTGGCGGCCTTTGCCCTTCTTACGTGTTGCCATTACATGCTCTCCGGGGCGGAAATGCCCAGCAGATCCAGACCATTCTTCAACACTTGCTGCGTCGCCGCCACGAGGGCGAGGCGCGCGTCACGCAGGTCGGCGTCGTCGACGATCCACTTGTGCTCGTGATAGTAACTGTGAAGCGCGCCCGCGAGTTCACGCAGGTATTGCGCGATCAGGTGCGGTTCCAGGTTCGCCGCCGCCGATTCGACCATCTCCGGGTAGCGCGAGAGCTCGACCATCAGGATCGACTCGTGTTCGGTGTCGAGACGACCGAGCTGCGCGAGGCCATTGCCACGGTCGGTGGCCAGGCCGCGATCGGCCAGCTCACGGAAGACGCGGCAGGCGCGGGCGTGCGCGTACTGGATGTAGTAGACCGGATTGTCGTTGCTCTGCGAGCGAGCCAGGTCGATGTCGAACACCAGCTGCGAATCGGCCTTGCGCGCGATCAGGAAGTAGCGCGTGGCGTCCCGCCCGGCTTCGTCGATGAGGTCGCGCAAGGTGACGTAGGAACCGGCGCGCTTCGAGATCTTCACCTCCTCGCCGCCGCGCATCACCGTCACCATCTGGTGCAGCACGTATTCCGGCCAGTTCGACGGGATGCCGGTGTCCAGCGCCTGGAGGCCCGCCTTCACACGGGCAAGCGAGCCATGGTGGTCCGAGCCGAGTTCCGTGATGGCGCGCTCGTAGCCGCGGAGCCACTTGGTCCGGTGATAGGCGACGTCCGGCACGAAATAGGTGTAGGTGCCGTCGGACTTGCGCATGACGCGGTCCTTGTCGTCACCGAAATCCGTGGAGCGCAGCCAGAGCGCGCCGCCTTCCTCATAGGTGTGCCCGTGGGCGACGAGTTCGCGCACGGTCTCGTCCACCTTGCCTTCGGTGTAGAGCGACGACTCGAGGTAATGGACGTCGAACGTCACGCCGAACGCCTGGAGGTCGAGGTCCTGTTCGTGGCGCAAGGACGCCACGGCGAAGCGGCGCACGTCGTCGAGATTGTCGGCGTCGCCGCTGGCGACGAAGGTTTCGCCATCCGCTTCCACCGACTCCTTCGCGAGGAACGCGCGCGCCACCTGGGCGATGTAGTCGCCCCGATAGCCGCCCTCGGGCCAGCCCGCACCATCCGGGGCGATCCCCTTGGCACGGGCCTGGGTGGACAGCGCCAGGTTGGCGATCTGCACGCCAGCGTCGTTGTAGTAAAACTCGCGAAAGACTTTCCAGCCGGCAGCCTGGAGCAGTCGGGCGAGACTGTCGCCGATGGCAGCGGCCCGGCCATGGCCGACGTGCAGGGGGCCGGTGGGGTTGGCCGAGACAAATTCCACCCCGGCCGTCCGGCCGGCTCCGTCCCGGTTGTGCCCGTAGCGGTCACCCTCGCCCAGCGCGCGTTCGACTTCCGCATGGAAGGCGGCCGGTGCCAGGAAAAAGTTGATGAAGCCGGGGCCCGCCATCTCGGCCTTGGCGATCAAGGGGGAGGCCGGGATCGCCTCGATCAGGTCCGCGGCGATGTCGCGGGGCTTACGGCCCGCTGCCTTGGCCATCATCATCGCGGCATTGGTCGCGAAGTCCCCGTGGTCACGGCTGCGGGTACGCTCGACCACGAAGACAGGCGCCACGAAGTCGGACGGCAGCTTGCCGGACTCGCGCAGGACGCCGATGGCCTGCAGTACCAATTGTTTCAGCTCTTGTTTCACGGGATGCGCGATGCGGCGATGGAACCGGCAATCTTATCAGATGGGGCCGGTCCGACATCCCGGGCCATCGTCTCCAGCCTGTGGATAACTCTGTGGGCAATACGCCCCCTTCAGGCGCCGCGTCAGTAGGCTGGCCGACTGACATCACCTCGTAACGATCAGTAGTCTTCCAATTCAACGAGTTAGGGGCGTGATCTGCGCGTGGACAGGAACTGTGACGTCCAAGTGTGAAAACCGGCCAATGTGCATAAGTCGCTGGCGGGCGCGAACATTCGCATTGCGGCAGCGCGTCATTCTGCTGTCATGGCGGGTTGTCATCATTCCCCACGTGCCCGGTGTCTCCCCGGCCAGCGGCACGGCGGGTTACCAGCCCCCTCCCTCGAATGGTGACCCACGACGGCGCGAGCGGCACTCGCGCCGTCACTTTTTTATGCCCGGTGCAGCAGGCCTCGCTCAGCGAGGGACACGGGCTGGTCGTGACCGACGATCAGGTGATCGAGCACGCGGATATCCATCAGGGCCAGGGCATCCACCAGCGTTCGTGTGATGTCCAGGTCGGCCGCGCTTGGTTCGGCTATGCCCGAGGGGTGGTTATGGGCCTTATGTCCGCACGTGAGAGCGTTTCATCAGAGTTTGGCGTCGCGCATCAGGTCTGACATCGATACGCCGAGGCCCTCCGCAACACGTATGAGTGTCGCGATCGTCACATTTTTTGACCCGCGTTCGATTGCCCCGAAGTAGGCGCGGTGCATCTCGATACCGTCGGCGAAGGCGTCTTGGCTCATGCCGAGAGCCTGCCTATGGCGGCGAATAGCTTTTCCGAGTCTGGCCGTTGGGGTCGGGGATTCCATGCCCGCGACCGTACGTCGGTGCTACTTCTATCTCTACGCTCTTAAAAGTAGGCTATCTTTAAGTATCATCCACCGGGGCGGTATTAATGCGGCGCGCTTTTGAGATAACACTTAATGGACGTTGGGTAGTTTCAATCGACTTGAACAGTCGACTTAATGCTGCGCTCGCCAAACAACTCGAGCGCATAGCCAGCACCCCTCGCGGTTCACCGGCGCTCAAGCGGCTGTCCGAATCAGTCGCAGCAGCAATAGAGCGAAGTTTGGATCCGGACCTCAAAGCTCCCACCACCGCGCAATTGAAGCTCGCGACCGTCATTGCGCAGGACCGCAACCTGTCGCTATCCGCAGAGGTACTCCGATTTCGGGGTGATGCGGAGGCATTCCTTGGGCTGACCGAGCCGGACGCAGCACTTGCCGGCGAGAAAGAGCCTCGGTCAAGCGAAGGAGCCTGATTCGATGCATGCCAGTAGGCCCGTGACCAAACTTTGCCCCGCCATGGTGTCGAAGAACGATATCGGTTTACGCGAGCCGAGTGCTGGGAGCGGACTAGTTAACCAACCTCCCAGCCACCTTAGGATATCGGGCGACATCGGGCTTTTGTCCACGCCTACCATTTTCATTACCTGCCCAATCACAACAGCGCACCCAATCGCGCGTTCGCTCTCACCCACACTCAGTTTCGTGGGATGACCGTTGTGACGCTGCGCTGCCCGGGGGCATATATCTAGATAGCGGGCGAGCGCATCCCTCTCAACGTTAAGATCTTTCGCTAACAGCGCGACGAAGTGAAACGAGATGCGAGTTTTCGCGAGCGTAGAGATCTCGTGCAAGGACTGCTGCGAAATTCGTATGTAGGGAAGGCTGTATGGTCCTGGCAGTGCACGCCCAATGATGACGGCCAAATCACCAATTGGCTCGCGATAAATTGCGTCCGCCTCAGCGCCACCTTCATGGGTGGCACACGTGATGGATGATGCGCCATCTACAAGTTTGTTCGTTGGCTGTTTAGATCCATCAGCATGTTCACCTACTTTCATATCTGCCGCCCCAAAGTAGCCTCAGTCATCGTCGAGACCCTCCGACGTCAGAGTGATCAGCTAAGCACAACCGGGGAGCTAGCTTCAACCGGGCATCTGTACCTCATCGGATCGAAGCACAGACATCCGATGCTGAGCAGGTTGAGATGATCGCCTGTTTCGTCATCGAACTATTACGCCCTAAAGCAAAGCTGTGCATATATGCATGCTCTTAATGCAAGTCTGAACTGCAAATATAGTCAGTTATGACAGCACCGAAAACGCGTCGGTTTCAGCGAATCCAATGCAGTTGTTTAGGGGGCACGCAGGAGTACGGTGCAGGCAGATCGATGGACCATGAGTATAGCTATGAGCCCTCGTCACCTGCGTGTTGATGACCTTCGTTTGTCAGATGGTTCACTCGTGCCGCAGATCTTTCCAAGCGGCACAGATTCGTTGGGACCGTTGATCATCCTCGTCAACCTGTGGTCGCATCGACTCAGTCAAACACACCGATACAACACGGTGAGGTCATATCTTTTCGACTTCATGCGTATACTGGCTTGCGAAGAAATTGAGTCCGTAGATCTGGTGCGCAGGTTGCGGACAGGCGTGGCGGTGCAACCTAACGCCGTGGCTGTCCTGATTCGGCTCATGTCGACGACGTGCCATGGCGAGACCGTAACGCTGGCCACGTTCGAGCGTCGCATAGCTTCCTTCACGTCCTTCGTGGAGTACGGATTTTCGCTGTTTGCTGACCTCGGAAGCGTTGACCGATCTCTGGTCAAGGATTTCGAGATGCGCGCTGCGCGACACCTTCGTTTTCTGCGGCGACTTAAAATCGACCGCGAGCCTGCCCGTGGCAGGCCTACCGAGAATCTGTCCAAAGCAACCATCGACGCGATATTGGAATCATCCCGGCCGGACTCTCTCGAAGCATCCAGCCGACTGGCGATCAAGTGGCGGAACTACTGCATATGTTTAACAGCCTTTGCCTGCTGGGCGAGGCGCGCAGAAATTGCTCTTCTAAGGGTTAATGATGTTGACCTAACCGAAGCGGCAGCCATTACGATTCAAGCCGGGCGAGTCGGAGGCATGGAGCGTCATGACGGTGCCGCAATCAAGTCAGCAGGGAGAGCGGTGCCAATCGACGCGCGACTAGCAATGGCAATTTCGGTCTATCTCGAACTATACAGACCAATTTTAGCGCGCAGAGATAATCCATCCGCTTTCCTATTCATAAGCTCTAGAGACGGCCAGCGGCTATCTGTCAAATCGATCAATGCAGTGTTTGGATCTCTGAGGGTCGCGCTGGCCGCCAGGGGCACCCCCAGCATACGTATCCACCCTCACGCATTCCGGAAGGCTGCAGCCAATTCCTTCATTCGGTCCTTCGCAGGTGCAAAAGATCTGCGGGAGGTGATCGAGGCAATGAATTACCTGGCGGGCTGGTCACCCACTGGGAGTATGGCGACTCACTATGCGCGGGACGCGATGGTGGAGCGACTCGGCCACAGAATTCGTCGTCCCGACTCCAACGTGGACTAGCTATGAGCGATGCAAACGACCAAGCGGTTCAGAAAATCGTCGCAGCACGATGCGGATTCTCGATACCTCCATTTCCATCCGAAGTCAGGACGCCTCATGGGCAAATCGTAACCCTTATACAGCCGTCTGGAGAATGGGTGGCTGAGCTCAGAATAGAAGATATATGCATCGGGGCACAGGTGGTTCCGTGGGGCCACCGTTTTACCGACGATGTGTACATAGAATGGGTTATCCGTGCATTTGCAATATGGCGGATCCAAAGAGCGATACGTGTCAGACCTTTAATAATGGTCCTGCGAGCGGCCGCACTTATACCGGTGCGACTCGATGGTGACTGCGGCGGTGATGCCATTCATGAATGGACCGCGATGGTGGACTCCGAGGCGGCTACCGCAGCTGGACCAGACCTGAGAGAGGGGATGATAGGGCTCCTCGAGTACGGCGTGGCCATGGGTTTTCCTGGGTTCGACGCGAGGGCCCTCCGCTTCGCGAGAAGTTCGCTTAGATGTGCATATAGCCTCGTTAGGGTTCTACGTCGGCCTGGAGATGCCCCATTTACGGTATCTGAGGTTGCCGCTATTGACGAAGCCATACGAACTTCGGACGCACTAACGTCAAGGGAGCGGGCGCTGCTGCTCGTAGCCAGAGATACCGGCATCAGACCTATCCAAATGGCGCTTCTTATATGGAGCGATCTACGAACAGACGAGCTCGGTCCATACCTCGACGTTCCGAGCGTGAAAGGGAAGGTGCGGTCTAAGCGACGACGAGCAGTTGGAAATTTTCGTAGGAGATACTTATCAAACGCAGCGCATTCCGCGCTGGAAGAGTACAGGTGCGAGAGCGAATCCGAGGCTAATAGGCTGCTGTATCGCGCGCAGATCACCCTCCGGATAGTCAACATCAATGAGGTCAATCGTCCAATTTTTCCACATGCGAGAGAGAGTCTCCGAACCATTGAACTGTCAGGTCATGAGAGCCTTGCTCCATATCTTCTTCATTCGACCGGTGGTGAAATATCACTAGAGATAGGCCATACCACCGTTCAGTTGGCGGTCGCGGATGATCGAGGCGGTCGCGAGGCGCGACTCAAAATATCCGCCACACGCATGCGCAGGACGAAGGCGACGTCATTGGTGATGCAGGGCTGCTCCGCGGAAGAGATAGCAGAAGCTATGGACCACAAGTCCACAGCTTCCCTAAAGAGCTATTTTCTATACAGCAAGGACGTCGAGGACATGGTGCGCTCCGACGGATTTAGCACAGCTGAGATTGAACTGGCAGCTGAGAGATGGCGAGGTAGGATAATCCAACGGGACGCCGCTGACGCCAGCAGACGGAAGGGCAGGCCGATACTGGATCTAGGAGTATGTTTGCAGGTCGAAGACTGCACTTACTGGCCGACTGTAACGTGCTACTCCTGCTCACGCTTTCGGCCATACGCTCAAGCAGATCACGCGACCGCGAAGGCGCACATCTTAGATGTGAAGGATGCAGCGTCGGGTGACATCACTGGACCTTACGCGCGCATGCTCGACGGCGCGATCCAGGGCGTTTCCGCAGTCATCACTGCATGCCACGAAGTGATGGATAAGTCTGATGGATAGCCATTTATCCTCAAGAGCTCGCATACCGGGAAGGCAATCATACTGTGTCCTTTTGCCCGCGCCGCGACGGCCGTGTCGCATCCATGCGGGCTGTTGGTGGCGAGTTTAACGTAGACATGGCTCACCCTGTCTTGGCACTACGCTTTTCGCCGCTTGTCGCGTAGAGCTTAATCACTCACCGAATCTTCGTTCGCCGGTGACGTGCGCATTTTCGGCACATCGGAAGTCGCCCACTGTCTGCTTTGGTGATGTCGACCGTCCGACAGGATGGATGACAACTCGACGACGCTACTTAAGGAACGGGCGCAGGTACCTCAATATGAGTTCTGCCTGTCGTTCATACCCGTTATCCAGTAGATACCGGACAAATACCGGCCAGGGAGGAATATTGCTGGTGTACGGCCTTGCGTCGGCACCGCTATACATCCCACCCCCGGGGCCCGTGTAGAGCCCGCCGCCAGGGCCTGTGTATAGGCCTCCGCCTACGCCTGTGTAGAGCCCCCCGCCCACGCCTGTATAAAGGCCGCCGCCTACCCCGGTATACAGTCCACCGCCTACTCCGGTGTACATACCGCCTCCGACTCCCGTATACATACCACCGCCTACGCCGGTATAGGCGCCACCTCCGACACCGGTGTAAAGGCCCCCACCAACCCCCGTGTATCGGCCTCCACCCACCCCTGTGTACTGGTTACGCGGCCACATGATTCCCCCTATCGCTAACTAAAGTCGGTGGTAAGGCAAGAGGCGAAGAGACGGTGCCCGCCGTGAACCGTGTGACGGTCGACGGCACAAGATCTTGGCGCCGACTCCCCTCTCGTAAGGATCGACGAAAGATATAGGGCATAGCTTTCGCCTATGGAAGCGGGTCGAGCCACATTGCCCAGGTTATGTAACACTGTAGTTCTGGTCGGCTTGGTCCCGTCGCAGAAAAAAAGCCATGGACATCAGATGAATAGATGAAACGCTCGGGCTAAGCCGACATAAAATCTTAGGATGACGGCACTGGCGTGGTGGCGCAGGCACGCCCGGACGACCTCGCGCGGATAGACGCTGGCGCCGTCGATCGTGCCGCGGAACAGCTCTTCATAGGCCAGCACGCGGTGCCGGGTGTCGAGGAAGAGGCAGGCGAAGACCTCGTGGCGCAGGTGCACCATGCGGGCACGCAGATACTGGGCGCTGTCACGCGGGCTGTCGATACGTGGCAGGTCGACCAGGCCCTCGCCCAGCGCGCGGCGCGCCAATTCGAGCGTGACGATGAGGCGTGCCCGCTTTACCGGACCGAAGCCGCTGATGGGCGGCAACTCCTTGGCCTCGGCCAACAGGCGCCCGAGACTGCCTGCGCGGGCGAGCAGGGCGCGGCCGGTACTTACGGCGTCGCGGCCGGCGCTTCCGCTGCCGAGGAGCACCGCGAGGAGCTCGGCGTCGGACAGCGCGGCAGGCCCATGGGAATAAAGGCGCTCGCGCGGTCGCTCGTGCGCAGCCCAGCTGCGGATGGGCTGTGAACCATAGGCCGGAGGCGCCAACGGCGCTTCACGGACGGCGGAGGGATCGTCGGGCCCGGACTTCATCGGCTTGCCTTGTCGGTGCCGCTGGCGGATCGCGGCGCAACACACAAGTTAGGGTTGCAGTGGGGTGCCTGACGATAGAACGATTCTGAAAACGCGGACGAAGTGGCCCCAAGGAATCCGCTAAGCTAACCAGCCTCCCAACGAGCGCCGTTCACGTCATGAGCCTACGCCAGCGTCGCATCCTCATCGGCGTTACCGGAGGTATCGCCGCTTACAAGGTCTGCGAACTCGTGCGCCGTCTGCGCGACCTCGAGGCGGACGTGCGCGTGGTGATGACCGAGGGTGCCACCCATTTCGTCACGCCCACCACGTTCCAGGCCCTTTCCGGGCAGCCAGTGCGCGTGAGCCTGTGGGACGAGCAGGGTGAAGCGGCCATGGGGCATATCGAACTCGCCCGCTGGGCCGAGCGGGTGCTTGTCGCGCCCGCAAGCGCCGACACCATCGCGCGGTTGGCCCACGGCTTCGCCGACGACCTCCTTTCCACGGTGGTGCTCGCCACCGCCGCGCTGGTCTATGTCGCCCCGGCGATGAACCAGCAGATGTGGGCGAACCTCGCCGTGCAGGCCAACGTGGGCACGCTCCGCGTACGCGGCATCGGCGTCCTGGGCCCCGCCGACGGCGACCAGGCCTGCGGCGACATCGGCTCCGGGCGAATGCTCGAGCCACACGAACTGCGCGACATCCTCGTCGCCTCCTTCGGCGACCAGCCCCTGCGTGGCCGCCGCGTGGTGGTGAGCGCCGGGCCGACCTACGAAGACATCGACCCGGTGCGCTTTATCGGCAACCGGAGCTCCGGTCGGATGGGCTTCGCCGTCGCCGCCGCGGCGCGCGATGCGGGCGCCGACGTGACCCTGGTGGCCGGGCCGGTCACGCTTCCGTCGCCACCCGGCGTACGGCGCATCGATGTGCGCAGCGCGCGACAGATGCACGACACCGTGGTCCACGCGTCTCGCGGCGCCGACATCTATATCGGCGCCGCGGCGGTAGGTGATTACCGGCCGAACGAGATGGCGGAGCACAAGCTGAAGAAGGCCGAGGGTACGCCCCTTCGCCTCGAGCTCACGGAGAATCCCGACATCATCGCGGCACTGGCGGCCGGATCCGAGCGGCCGTACCTGGTCGGCTTCGCGGCCGAGACACGCGAACTCGCCAGCTACGCCGGCGAGAAACTGCGCCGGAAGGGCATCGACATGATCGCGGCCAACGAGGTCGGTGACGGGAAGGGGTTCGAAGTGGCGGACAACGCATTGCACCTGTACTGGGCCGGCGGCGATGAATCGCTGCCCCACATGCCGAAGACGGAGCTGGCCCGGCGGCTCGTCGCGCGCATCGCCCAACGCTTCCTCTCCGCCTCCGGAACCACGCCTTGATCGACATCGAACTGAAGATCCTCGACCCGCGTCTGGGCGACAGCATCCCCTTGCCCGAGCCCGCCACGGGGGGCAGCGCCGGCATGGACCTGCGCGCCGCGGTGGACGCGCCGGTCGTCCTCGCACCCGGCGACAGCCTGCTCGTCCCGACCGGGATGGCGATACACATCGGCGACCCGGCCTGGTGCGCCCTTATCGTTCCCCGCTCCGGCCTGGGTCACAAGCAGGGCCTGGTGATGGGCAACCTGGTCGGCGTCATCGACGCCGACTACCAGGGGCCGCTCATGATTTCATGCTGGAATCGCGGAAACGGGAATGTGACCATCGCGCCGGGCGACCGGATTGCGCAATTATTGCTGGTACCGGTGGGACGGGCGCGCCTGCGCGTCGTGGATGGCTTCACTCCTTCGCAGCGGGGCGAAGGAGGATTCGGTTCGACCGGTGTAGGCTGATTCTCCGAGGACACAAGGGGCACCATGGCTCGGAAAGAGGGAGGGGAGGGGCGTTTGCCCGGGGTCGATCCGCGACGGTTGCTGCCCCTGGCGGGCGCGACGTTGCTGCTCGTCGCGGGCGCGTTCTGCGCGTGGCAGGCGTGGCTGATCGCCGACGAAGGCGCTGCGGCTGAGCGCACGCGCGCCGCACAACGGCAGGCCGTGCGCGACCTCGGCGAACTGGTCGCGGCGAAACGCCAGGCGGTTCATCGTGCGTTGTCGGATGGTGGCCTGTTGGCGGCGATCGACGACCATGCAGCCGTTGCCGCGCAGCTGCGCGCGGCGCTGCCGGCGGCGCGCGCCGTGGAGGCGTACAGCGGCAGCCTCGACGAGGTCGTGCGTGCGAACTATCGCGAATTTGGCTACGCGAAGGCGGCTCAGTTGATGGCGGCCCTTGGCAGTGAAGGTGCGCCACTCGCCTCCACGTCCCTGGACCGCGGCGAACGACGCCTCACGATGGTCGAGCCGGTGGCGGGCAGCACCGGCGTGCGCGCCTGGATCTGGCTGGAATATCCCTTCGACGACATCGCCAGGCGTTTCGACACGGCATCGCCCGGCGGCGGCCGCCTCGAATTGCGCCAGGGCGATGGGCGCGACAGTCTTTCACTGCTCTCGCGAGGGTCGCGCTCGGCCGAGCTCGATGGCGAGGGTCAGCAGGTGGCCGGCACGTCGCTGTATGTGTTCGCCGCCCTGCCGCAGGCCTTCATCGTGATTCCCCATTCGGAAGCGCTGGCCATCCTGCTGACCCTCGTCGGACTGGGCGGCGGTGGAGCCCTCCTGTGGTCGATGCGCCGGCGACCGGTGGTGTTTCCCGAAGCCGAACCGGAAGAAGAGATACTTGTCGCCGATGTCGCCCGCAAGCCGCGCCTCCCCGCGGCGGCCGCGAGCGCGGCACCCGCGCCGGCACCGCCGCCGCGCGAGCCGGAAACCGTCGATCCGTCGATCTTCCGCGCGTATGACATACGTGGCGTCGCGGGTACGGTGCTTACCGCGGGCGTCGCGCACCGCATCGGCCAGGCGATCGGCGCGCGCATGCTGGAGCGCGATCTGCGCGAGATCGTCGTCGGGCGCGACGGGCGCCTCTCCGGACCGGAGCTGGCGGGTGCCTTGTCGGATGGCCTGCGTGCCGCGGGCATCGACGTCATCGATCTCGGCATGGTGCCGACGCCGCTGGTGTATTTCGCCGCGTACCACTTTGGAACGGGCTGCGGCGTTTCGGTCACCGGCAGCCACAACCCTGCGGAATACAACGGCTTCAAGATCGTGATCGGCGGAGAGACCCTTGCTGAAGACGCGATCGTCGACCTGCATCGGCGCATCGCCGAAGGACGCCTCCCGTCGGATGGCGGTGGCACGTGGCGTGAGCAGCCGGTGGTGGACGCCTACGTGTCCCGCATCGCCGGTGACGTCGCCGCGGAGCGGCGCCTCAAGGTAGTCGTCGATGCCGGGAACGGCGCCGCCGGCGAAGTGGCGCCGCGCGTCCTCGAGGACATCGGATGCGAGGTCATCCCGTTGTACTGCGACGTGGACGGGCGCTTTCCCAATCACCATCCCGATCCGTCCGACCCGCGCAACCTGGCGGACCTGATCGCCGCCGTGAACACGATCGGTGCCGACCTCGGCGTCGCTTTCGATGGCGACGGCGATCGCCTGGGTGTCGTGACGCAGTCTGGCGAGATCGTCTACCCCGACCGCTTGCTCATGTTGTTCGCACAGGACGTGCTGGCGCGCAATCCCGGGGCAACCGTGATCTACGACGTCAAATGCACGGGCCACCTGCGCCCCGTGATCCAGGAAGCGGCGGGCGTACCGTTGATGTGGCGCACGGGACATTCGCTGATCAAGGCGAAGATGCGGGAGACCGGCGCCGCGCTGGCGGGCGAGATGAGCGGCCATTTCTTCTTCGCCGACAACCATCGTTGGTACGGCTTCGACGACGGCATCTATGCGGCGGCACGCCTGCTGGAGATCGTCGCCGGCGACCCGGAGGAGCGCAGCGTCGCGGAACTTTTCGATGCGCTGCCGAAGAGCGTGTCGACGCCGGAGCTCAAATTGCCGATGGCCGAAGGCGCGCATTTCCGCTTCATGGAGGCCTTCCGTGCTTCCGCGACTTTCGAGGATGCCCGGGTCACGACCATCGACGGCATCCGCGCCGACTGGAATGACGGCTGGGGCCTGGTGCGTCCGTCGAATACGTCACCGGCGCTGATCTTCCGCTTCGACGCGGACAGTGCGAAATCGCTGGAACGAATCAAGCAGGCCTTCCGCCAGCGCTTGCTGGCGGTGGACAGGAGCCTGGCGCTACCGTTCTGAGGAGCGCCTGCCGAGAAGCAGGCGTTTCAGCGCGCGTCGTTTGCCGCTTTCAGCTCACGGTAGTGGCGCAATTGCGCGTCGGTATTCGACCGCGCCGCTTCCTTCGCTGCTTGCTGGCGCTGCAGCGTGCCCCGGAGGGCGGCGACGGTGTTGCGCTGCTCGGTGATGCGGTCGGTAAGATATTTCGGAACCGGCTGCTTCGCACGCTCGAGGTCTCCGGCGCGATTGAGCAGGTCCGCCAGAGCCTTCTCCTGCCCCTGGAGGTTTAGCCGCGTGGTGCGGGCCGCCTGCTCGAAGTTCTCCACCTCGGCATTCTTGGCGGCGGCGAACGCGGCCTCGTCGGGATACGCATTGAGCATCTGCGCGTCCTCGCGCTGCTGCTGCTGGCGCGCCCGTTCGGCGGCTTCTTTCTGCTCGGCGACTTTCTTCGCCGCCGTTCGCTCTTCCGGCGTCAGCTGGCGATCGACGTGTCGGACGACCAGGCCGTGGGCGTTCACCACGTCGTACCCCGCCTTCATCGCCTCGGGCGTAAGACTGTCGCTGAAGTACGACTGTCCCGACCCGTCCTTCCAGCGATAGCGGTAGGCGTTGTTGTTGTTGGTATTGTGCTGGGCTAAGGCGACCGTGCCGATGCACAAGGCCGCCCCCGCCAGGATGTATCGCGCTGCTCGCATGCTGTCCCCTCCTGTGGGCGGAGTATAGCCAGCACGCGTGCTCGTATTGTGCCCGTCCGGTAAGCGGCGCCGGGCCCGTGACGCAGTCGCTGTTTTGCCTCAGGCCTTCACGCCGTACTGCTCGCGGTAGGCGAGGAGCCTGTCGTGCTCGGCGGCGAGCTCCGGTCGCTCTCCCGCATAGGAAAGCACGTCGGCGAGGCTGGCGATGGCGATAACGGGGATGCCGTACCGGCTCGAAACCTCCTGGGCCGCCGAAAGCTCGCCCTGGCCCCGCTCCTGGCGGTCGAGCGCGATCAGCACGCCTGCGGGCTCCGCGCCCTGGGCGCGAATGAGCTCGAGCGATTCGCGCACGGCCGTGCCGGCGGTCATCACGTCGTCGACGATAAGTACGCGGCCACGCAGCGGGGCGCCGACCAGCGTCCCGCCTTCGCCATGGTCCTTGGCTTCCTTGCGGTTATAGGCCCACGGGATATCGCGCCCCTGGTCATCCGCGAGCGCGATGGCGGTAGCCGCCGCAAGGGCGATGCCCTTATAGGCGGGACCGAAGAGCATGTCGAAGGGCACGCCCGACCGCGCCGCCGCGGCGGCGTACGAGCGCCCCAGCCGGGCCAGCGCCGCACCCGAATCGATCCGGCCCATGTTGAAGAAGTAGGGACTGCTGCGGCCGGACTTCAGGGTGAAGTCGCCGAAGCGGAGGACGTCGCGGGCTAGGGTCAGTTCGATGAATTCGCGCTGGTAATCGTGCACAGGCGGTCTCTCAGGGATGCGTAGGGGAAAGCGGGCACCAGAGCACGTGCTGCGGTCCCGCGCGGCCGCCATGGTACAACTCGCCGCTGTCGCGGTATCCCGCACGAAGATACGACCGCACCGCTTGCGCGTTGCGCACGTTCACGGTGAGGAGGATTCGCTTGCGGTCGGGATGGCGGACCGTGACGTAGCGACGAATCGCCTCCAGCGCCGCGCCGCCCAGCCCCTGGCCTTGCCGCGACGCGTCGATGAGGAAGCTGCGCAGGGCCACCGCGCCTTCGGCCAGCGGGTGGTCGCCGAGGGCCGTGGCCCGGCGGTCGATCCGCACGTACCCCACGACGGCCTCTTCGTGTAGCAGGGCCAAAGCCTCGCTCTCAGGGCACACGTGCACGTCGGCCAGCGAATCGCTGACGTGGCCGACGAAGGACAATTGCTCGGGATGCACGACGAGTGCGAGCACGGCGTCGCGGAGGGAGTCGTCGACAGATCGGACATGCACGGAGGGATTCATCACGCGCATTGTAGGCCGCCGGCGGCCACTCGGCAGGCGCGGGTTATGATGGGCGGATCGTCGAACGCCATCGCAAGGTCCCATGCGCATCATTTCCCTGAACGCCAACGGTATCCGCTCCGCCGCCACCAAGGGCGTGTTCGAATGGCTCCGCAAGCAGGACGCCGACATCGTCTGCCTGCAGGAAACCAAGGCCCAGGAATCGCAGCTGGTCGATCCGATGTTCCGTCCGGACGGACACCATTGCTTCTATCACGACGCGCGCAGCAAGAAGGGCTACAGCGGCGTGGCGATCTATTCCAGGCGCGAACCGGACGAGGTGCGCGTGTCGCTGGGCCGAGAGGACTTCGACTGCGAGGGGCGCTACATCGAGGCGCGTTACGGCAACCTCAGCGTCGTTTCGTTCTACATCCCGTCCGGGTCATCCGGCGACGAGCGCCAACAGTACAAGTTCCGCATCATGGAATGGCTGACGCCCATCCTGCGCGAATGGGCGGCGAGCGGCCGCGACTACGTGCTGTGCGGCGACTGGAACATCGTGCACACGAAGAACGACATCAAGAACTGGACCTCCAACCAGAAGAATTCCGGCTGTCTGCCCGAGGAGCGGGCGTGGCTCGACCTGCTGTTCAAGGAGATCGGCTGGGTGGACAGCTTCCGCGCCATCAAGCCCGACGCGGTCGAGTACACCTGGTGGTCGAACCGCGGCCAGGCGCGCGCGAACAACGTGGGTTGGCGCATCGACTACCAGATCGTCACCCCGGGCCTGCGCGAGCGGCTGCGTGACTGCTCGATCTACCGCGACGAGCGCTTCTCCGACCATGCGCCCTTCACCGTGGACTACGCCGAGTGAGCGAAGCGGCGGAACCCGCACGGTACAAGGGCTGGCGCGGCATCGTCGCGGCCTTCGCCCAGCCGGGCGCGGTCACCATGCTGTTCTTCGGCCTCGCCTCCGGGCTGCCTTTCCTCCTGGTCGGCAACACGTTGTCCGCCTGGCTGAAGGAAGCAGGCGTGGACTATGGGGCGATCGGCATCGCGAGCTACGTCACCTTCTCCTACAACTTCAAGTTCTTGTGGGCGCCGCTGGTCGACAAGTTCAGGCTCCCGCTCTTCGGTCGCCTAGGCTTGCGCCGGGGCTGGCTGATGTTCGCCCTGCTACTGCTGGGGGCGGGCTTGCTCGGCATGGCCGCCATGCCGCCGGAGGTGTCGCTTCCTCGCTTCATGGCGGTGACCTTCGTCGCCGCCCTGGCGGGCGCCACCATCGACATCGTCGTGGACGCGTACCGCGTGGAGATCGCGCCGCAGGAAGCGCAAGGCGCCCTCGCGGCCACCTATACGCTGGGCTATCGGCTGGGACTCATCGCCGGTGGGGCGGGCATCCTCATCGTCGCCGACCTCTTCGGCTGGCAAGGCGGCTACGTGGCCATCTGTGCGCTGTTGGCCATTCCCATCGTCACGGTGCTGGTGGCGCGAGAGCCGGAGCACCGGGTACGCGAGCGGTTGCCGTTGCGGCAGGCCGTGACGGAAGGCTTCGTTCGTCCCTTCCAGGATTTCCTGTCCCGCTACGGCCTTGCGCTGGCGCTCGGCCTGTTGCTCTTCGTCGCGCTGTTCCGCCTGCCCGACCAGATGCTTGGGGTGATGGCGTACCCCTTCTACCTCGACGCCGGCTTCAGCAAGTTGCAGATCGCGGAAGTGTCGAAGGGCTATGGCGTGGTCGTCGGCATCGTCGGTGCGCTGCTCGGCGGCTGGGCGGTGACCCGTTTCGAGATGCGCCGTTTGCTGGTGGTTTCCGCCATCGGCGTTGCGCTGTCCAACATGTTGTACCTGATCATGGCGGTGAACCCGGGGCAGACCTGGGCCTTCGTGGCGACGCTGTCGGGCGATAACCTCGCGCAGGGCTTTGCCGGTCCGGTGCTGGTCGCCTTCATGTCGGGCCTCGTCAATCGCAGCTTCACCGCGACGCAGTACGCCCTCCTAAGCGCCCTGGCAAACCTGCCCGGCAAATTGATCGGCGGCTTTTCGGGGTTCCTGGTTAAGGAGTCCGGCTACCCCTCGCTCTTCGTGCTGAGCACCGTTTCGATCGTGCCGACCCTGATCGTCCTGGCCCTGCTGTGGCGGCGCATGCCGCGCCCTGTGGACTCCCTCACGGAATGACGTAATGACAGGGCTAGGCCGGACGGACGATCTTTGCAATCTGCCAAAACTGTGTAAGATCGCCGCCACAGGGGGCATGCGCGAGGAGGTCACGCACGTGCCAGATATCGTGGTGAGACACATCGACGAGCAGATGGCCGAGCGGATCAAGACACTCGCTCGCGAACGCCGTTGGTCGATCAATGAAGTGATCCTGCACGCGTTGCGCTATGGGCTCGGCCTGAGTCCCGGCGACGTGTTCAACGAGCTTTTGCTCGAGCCCGGCGACATCGCGCACCTCACGGGCGCATGGGATGCCGAAGAGCAGGCCGCGTTCCAGGAAGCCCTCGCCGCCCTCGCCCAGGCATCGCCCTCGGCACTGGCCGACGCCGCGCTGCGCCCGGCGAAGACGTCCGAATCGTTCTGAGAAGACGCGCCTACCTCAGGGGGAGCCGCTCCAGCGAGGAGGGCGCGGCGTAGACAGCGCCAAGCAACCTTGATCCGCTGGCACCGGTCACCGCCGGCAGGTTCCCCTGTTCGCCGCGAAGACGCCGGTAGGCGAGCCAGGCGAAGGCCATCGCCTCCATCCCGTCCGGATCGATGCCGAACGCCGAACTGGCGTGCAGTGGCCGGCCTTCCAGCAAGGCGCCGATCGCGCGCATCAGCACGGCATTGTGCACGCCACCGCCGCAGGCGATGACGTCGACCGCATCGGCGGCGTAACGCGTGATGGCATCCGCCACGGACCGGGCGCTGAGGGCGAGCAGGGTCGCTTGCACATCGTCTGGCGTGAGGTCCGCCACCCGCGGATGCATGTCGAGCCACGCGAGGTGGAAATGCTCCCGGCCCGTGCTCTTCGGCGGTGGCAAGGCGAAGTACGCGTCGTCCAGCAATTGCGCGAGCAGTTCGTCGTCGACGCGCCCGGACGCCGCGAAACGCCCGTCGCGGTCGAAGGCTTCGCCGCGGTGGCGCAAGCACCAGGCATCCATCAGTCCGTTCGCCGGACCCGTATCGAATCCGGTGACATCGCCGTCCGCCGTGAGCCGCGTGACGTTGGCGATGCCCCCGAGGTTGAGCACCACGCGCGCTCCGCGTTCAGGGCGCAACACCGTGGCGTGGAAGGCGGGCACCAGAGGCGCTCCCTGACCACCCGCGGCGACGTCGGCGCGACGAAAGTCGGCGACGGTATCGATGCGAGTGCGCTCGGCGATGACCGATGGATCGCCGATCTGCAATGTGAAAGGGCGATCGCCCGAGGGCCGGTGACGGATCGTCTGGCCATGCGAACCGATCGCCGTCACGTCGCCCGCGGCGACGCCGGCTTTCCGGAGCACGGCGTGCGCGGCGTCGGCGAAAGCGGTACCCACCGCCACATCGAGCCGGCCATACGCGTCGAGGTCGAGGCGGACCTCGTCCTGGGCCACGGCGAGGATCGTGTTGCGTAGCGCGTCATCCCAGGGATGGGTCAGGCCCGCGACGAGCGCGGGGCGTCCTTCACTGAAACGAACCAGTGCTGCGTCGATGCCGTCGGCACTGGTTCCGGATATGAGGCCGAGGTAGAGGCCGTCCCTGGTATCGGCCACGACTCAGTCGCGGCCGTTGGCGCCGGAGTCGTTCCGGGCGAGCTTGACGTTGCTGTCTACCTGATTGAGACGCGCGAGCTGCGGGCCCACGACTTCCTTCTTGAACTTCGCCAGCTGCGCGGCCGGCAGCGGCTCCGGCTTGGGCAGCGTGACCGTCTGCGGATCGCGCTGCACGTTGTTGACGCGGAATTCGTAGTGCAGGTGAGGGCCGGTGGCGAGGCCGGTCATGCCGACGTAGCCGATGGTGCTGCCCTGGCTGACGCGCTGGCCGACGCGCAGCTTGGCGAAGCGTGACATATGACCGTAAGCCGTGCTGATCGACGCGTTGTGCTGGATGACCACGAAGTTGCCGTAGCCATTCATCCAGCCGCGGAACTTGACGACACCGTCGCCCGCCGCATGGATGGGTGTGCCCGACGGCGCGGCGTAATCCACGCCCTTGTGCGCGCGCATCTTGCCGAGGATCGGGTGCATGCGGCCGGCGCTGAACTGCGACGAGATGCGCGTGAAGTCGACCGGAATACGCAGGAAGGAACCGGTGAGCGGACGGCCTTCCTCGCTGAAGTAGCTGACCTTGCCGTCGGTGTTCTTGAAACGGTAGGCGGTATAGCGCTTGCCCTGGTTCACGAATTCAGCGGCGACGATGTCGCCCTCGCGAAGGAACGCGCCGTCGCTGTAGACGTCGTCGTAGACGACGGTGAAGCTGTCCCCTACGCGGAGGTCCTGCACGAAGTCGATGTCGAACTTGAACACCTCGGCGAGCTTCAGGACCATCGCATTACTCATGCCGGCCTTCGATGCCGCACCGAACAGCGAACTGTCGATCTGTCCGTGGGCGATGTGTTCGCGACGCTGCACGTCGCGCTGCTGGACGGTGAGCTTCGGCGACGGGCCATCGAGACGAAGGGTGGCGATGCTGGCTTCGTCCTGATCGAAGCGGACGCCCTTCAACACGTGGTCGCCGCCCAGGAGGAACTGGAATTCCTGCCCGGGGTTGATCCGGTGGAACGCCTTCGTGCCGCCGGCGCCGTCGATGACGTGCTGGAGGTCGGTCATCGACAGGCCCTGGGCGAGGAAGATGTCGGCGAGGGTCTGACCCGGCTGCACCTGCACGGTCTGCCACTCTTCGACCGGAAGGAGCGGCTTGGCGGCGGCGGGATCCATCCGGGGCACGGCGAGCGGTACCACCGCATGCACCGTCGGCTTGACGGGCACCAGTGACTGCTTCTTCATCGCCCCCGCCCAGGCGGGAATGACGAGCGCGGAAAGGATGACGAGGAGGAAGGCGGTACCGGCGAGGATCCAGCGCTCGCGCGTCCAGCTCAAGGGCTCGGACGAAGCGTTGCGGCTGAAGGACCAGTGGGCGCGGGTGTCGTAGAAATGTGAATGACGGCGCTGCGCCTTGCGCCGGATCGCTTGCTTGCGGGCGCTGTGCGCGCCTCTGTTCTGTTCACTCATTGTCTTTCTTGTACCCGCTCGCCCCGTGTTGTCGCGTACCATAACGGCCCTGTGCAAAGGCCGTCAACGCCTTTCCCATCAAGGCTTTGCATCGCATCTTGCGGTTAACGCACAATTAACCGACACGGCCTCTTCACAGACATTTGTGAAGGTCGGAAGACCCTACCCATAGAGAGAACGCATGAACGAGCTGGAGCACGCCCTGGCCTCGATCGCCCGAGGGGCCGACGAGATCATCAAGAAGGAAGACCTCGAGGCGCGCCTCAAGCTCGGCCGGCCGTTGCGTATCAAGGCCGGCTTCGATCCGACCGCCCCCGATCTCCACCTGGGCCATACGGTGCTGCTCAACAAGATGCGCCAGTTCCAGGACCTGGGGCACCGGGTCATCTTCCTGATCGGCGACTTCACCGGGATGATCGGCGATCCGACGGGCAAGAACGTCACGCGCAAGCCCCTGACCCGCGAGGACGTGCTGGCCAACGCGGAAACGTACGCCGAGCAGGTCTATAAGGTGCTCGACCGCGAGAAGACGGAGCTGCGCTTCAATTCGGAGTGGTTTGGCAAGATGGGCGCCGCCGATATGATCCGGCTCGCCGCGCAGCACACCGTGGCGCGCATGCTCGAGCGTGACGACTTCGCCAAGCGCTACAAGGGCGAACAGCCCATCGCCATCCATGAGTTCCTTTATCCGCTGGTCCAGGGCTACGACTCCGTAGCGCTCGAGGCCGACGTCGAACTCGGCGGCACGGACCAGAAGTTCAACCTGCTCATGGGCCGTGCCCTGCAGGAGCACCACGGCCAGCCGCCGCAGATCGTCCTGACCATGCCGCTGCTGGAAGGCCTGGACGGCGTCCACAAGATGTCCAAGTCGCTGGGCAACTACATAGGTATCAACGAGCCCGCGATCGACATCGTCACGAAGACCATGAAGATCGGCGACGAGCTCATGTGGCGCTGGTTCGAGCTATTGAGCTTCGAGGTGTCGCTCGATGAACTGTCCCGCATGAAGGCGGATATCGCCTCGGGAGTCCTCAATCCGCGCGACGCGAAGCTGCGCCTGGCCCGTGAGCTCGCCACCCGCTTCCACGACGCGGCGGCGGCGGAGCAGGCGATCGCCGGCTGGCATGCGGTGGTGAGAGGGGAGGGAGACACCTCGCTCCTGCCGTTGACCGATATCCCGGCCCCAGGGGACGGGTTCCGTCTGGCGGCGCTCCTGACCGCCGCGGGTGTCACGCCCAGCAACTCCGAGGCGAACCGCAAGCTCAAGGAGCGGGCGGTACGCATCGACGGCGAGATCGTCGAGGACGCGTCGCGCGTCTTCACCGCCGGATTCGAGGGCGTGCTCCAGGTGGGCAAGCGAAACTTCGCCCGCATCCGCCTGATTTGACGGCGGTTTCAAAAAAACTTCACAAAAGGTCTTGCGGGACTCCTAGGAATCCGTATTATTCGCGCTCCCGCAGCGGCCCACGTCGAACGACGAACGCTACGGCAGCTGTATCGCCACCGTCGGCGACCTCGAAAAAAGCTTCACGAGGGTGTTGACGGACAGGAAAAACGATATAGAATGGGCGGCTCACCTCGGGACGAAATGTTCAGAGGGCGACAGC
>NZ_JBNNMV010000003.1:0-470942 GCF_050273135.1 Luteibacter sp. NPDC031894
ACTGGGGCCGACCGAAGCCGTCGATAGCGCCACGCATCCCGAGCGTTCGCATCTTCGAACCACATATCGTCACCCCTCGGCTGCTCGGCAGGCTGGGCGGCTTGCTGCGCGATGAGACCATTCAGGCTCTCCACCGCTTGGCGCACGCGCGTGACATGGAGCGTTACGCGCGAAAGATTTCCGCTCGCCTGGGCGCTTTCGAGTAGCTCTCGGATATCGTCCAACGTCATCGTGCTCATGCCTTCGGTTCCTTCGTGACGAAAGGGAGTGCGGGGGCCGGAGTTATCGGCGGGAGAGGTTCGGGCGTGCTGAAGGCGTGCTCGGGACGCGGGTTCCGTTGCCGGGCCGCACGCATGTCGTCAGCGAGGAGTCGGATGCCCTCGAAGAACGCAGCGGAGCGACGTGGCTTGTCGGTGGCGGTCATGCCGCTTGCTCCATGTCGGGAAGGGTGTCGAACAGTGACGGCATCGACAGGGCGACCTCAGCCGCCTGCAGGTGCTTCACGCCGTCGAAGAAGTAGGGAGTGCTCAGTTCGACGGCACGGCCGCGACGGCCGGCCTTGAGCGCTCGCAGCGGCACGGTGAACAGACCACCGAAGGGATCGAACACGAGTTCGCCCGGGTTGCTGAAGCGGTTGATGAGCCGGTCCACGATGTCGAACTGCAATGGACAGATGTGGTTTTCGAGGCCGCGGCGGGTCTGCTCGCCGTTGAGGGTGAGCATGCGGTTAACGTCGTGCCAGACGTCCGGGTGGTTGCTCCCCGGGGCGAGCGACATGAAGCTCGATGGCAGGGCGCCGCGGGCCTCCAGCGCCTCACCGATGCGGACGTGAGACTCGTAGTCGTAGAGAGTGTCCAGGCTGTACGCCGTGAACAGCTTCGCCAGCTTGTCCGGGCCGAGGCTGGCCAGCTCGTCAACCGTGGGCAGGCGCTGGCCGCTGGACCGCCAGAATGCATGCGCATCGATCTGCCACCGGGCGCGGGTGTACGCGATCTTCTCCTTGCGCACCGGGACGTCGGCATAGCCCTTCGAGCGGTCGGTCTGCGGCTTGTGCAGCAGGAGGATGTACTCTGGTGATCCGGCGCCCATCTTCGTGCCGTCCTTGCACTGCTCCGTCCAGCTCAGGCGGTAGGTCTGGTTGTTCTCGCGCACGACATCGGTGACGACGGTTATCAGGCCCAGGTAGTCGAAGCCGTGGCCCTTGATGCCGAGGGCAGGCATGCCGGCGTAGTGCGCGATGGCCTCCGCATGGAAGGGGCTCACCGTCGGCACACCGGCGCCGGTCACGTTGCCGAAGGCGATACGGTCCTTCACGTGGATGGCGGCGATCCGGCCTGGCTTCAGGATCCGCAACAGCTCGGCGGTCAGGAAGTCCATCTGCGCCCAGAAGTGCTCGTTGTCGTCGGTGTGCCCGAAGTCGTTGTAGTTCGGGCTGTACTCGTAGTGGTTGCTGAAGGGGATCGACGTCACGATCAGGTCGACGGAGTTATCCTCCATGGCCCTCGTCTCCGCGACGCAATCGTTGTTCGCGACCAGCCAATCGCGGCCGCTGACCTCGATGCGCTCCACGCCGATCGACCGCGACAGCACGTCGGCCATGGCAGCGTGACTAAGTCCGTATTCCCGAATAATTTCGCTCATCTTTCCCACCATCTCGTTGTGCCGGGTCCACTTCGCCTGCAAGGTCGCCAGCACCTCGCGCTCGCTCTCCGCGTAGACGATCCAGATCTCTACCGGGAAGGCCTGCTGGAATCGCTGGATGCGGTGAATGGACTGGATGAAATCGTTGAATTTGAAGCCGATGCCGGCGTAGATCGCCTTGTGGCAGTGCCGCTGGAAGTTGCAGCCGCTGCCCATCAGCACGGGCTTGCCCGAGAGACGCGCGATCCGGCCTTCGCTGAAGGCGATGACGGCTTCCTCACGCTCGTCGAGATCCTGGTCGCCGTAGACGCTGACGACGTCGGGCACGACCGCCGCGATCGCGTGGCGCTCGGCCTCGAGGTCGTGCCAGATCAGGAAATGATCGTCGGCGTTGTCCTCGAGGATCCGTGCGGTGGCGGCGACGCGGGCGGGCAGGGTGTCGCGCTTCTCTCGTGCCGCGTCGCGCAGGCCCATCGCCGCATCGCGGAACAGGTTGCCCTGGCCATCCCGGTCGGCCTCGGCGCTGCCATGGTCTACGGGCACCTCCACGTAATGGATGGTCAGCGGCGGGAGGTCGTAGCCTTCGTCGCTGTAGCCCAGGTCGGACGGCCGTTGCAGGAACAGGGCCCACGATGCCACCCAAAGCCAGAACTCGCGCTCCTTGTGCGGGTAGAGCGTGAGGTTGTTCGCCTGCGTGCTGTCCCGCTTGAACCAGCGCGTAAGGGCTTGGCCGGTGTCCATGACGCCAAGGAAACCGGCGTAGTGGATCAGCTCCTTGTAGCGGTTCGGCGAAGGCGTCGCGGTGGCGACGAAGCGGAAGCGCACCTGGTCGAACAGCGAGAGGAACGTCTGGTAGGTCTTCGAGCCGAAGCTGCGCAGGACCGACGCTTCGTCCAGGCTGGCAACCGCGAACAGGTTCGGGTCCAGCTTCCCGTCGCGCACGCTCTCGTAGTTCGTCAGGTGGATGCCGGTGAACTCCGGATCGACGTCCGCGCTGGTCCGGATGAAGCGCGTCTCGATGCCGAGCATGCCGGCGTCGCGGCGGAACTCCTGCCGGACACCCAGAGGAACAACGATCAGGCCGGCGCCGCTGGCGTGCGCCATGGCCAGCCGAACGATCTCCAGCTGCTGCACGCTCTTGCCCAGGCCGAAGGCTTCGAACAGCGCACGGCGGCCGCCAGAGCAGGCCCAACGCACGGCGGCGCGCTGGTGCGGCAGGAGGATCGGGTGGATATCCGCGTCGGCAACGTCGAAGCCGGCCGACGGTGCCATGCGGACCTTGCGCTCGAGGAACTCGCGGTACTGGTCAGCCATGTGCGCGAAGCTCCTGATGTGCGTTCTGCGGAAGGTCGGGATTGCTTCCCCATGCGGGGCGAAGCTCGGGGTGCACGCTGTGCGGGCAGATGGCGGAACGGTGGGCATGCCGGCCCTTTGCGCCGTTATCCCAGTACTCGCGGCACCTGGTGGTCCGGTTGTCGAACCAGCCGGAGAAGAGGTCGGGCGTGCGCGGTGCCATCAGGCGTGAAGCTCGTCGAGTTCGAGATAGGCGGGGTCGAAGTCCGGGATGTCGCTGTCCACGATGCTCATGCCGAGCATTTCCTTCTCCGGCCAGCCCTCGCCCTTGCACAGTTCCCGGATCGCGCCGTCTGCGTTGTAGCCGTCGATCAGGAACCGCATCAGGTTCGCAGCGGCGAAGCGGGCGGCGGCGACGAAGACGTCACCGTCGGAGGCATCGAGGACCTCATCGCCACCGCTCCAGAAAGAGACCATCTCGGTGGCCATCTCGGGCGTGAGCACGTCGTAATCGACCTCGATCGTCACGCTGATGTCCATGCCGGTTTCGAACTTCAGGCGCCTTTTCATGATCAGGCCGCCTGCCGCAGTTCGGTCGCTGCTTTCTGGATCACGCTGTAGAGACCGCGACACATGGCCACGAAGTCACTCTCGGCGTAGAGCTTCGCGCCCCGCTCGGTGGCGACCGGCTGGAAGCCGATAGACGCCAGGCCGTCGGCGCTGATCGACAGCGGGGCGATCCGGGCGTTGATGTCGCCCAGCTTCACGGTGCGGCGCGGAGTGCTGGTCGGCGCTGCTTCGAACGGCAGAGGGTCTTCCATGGCGCGCAAGTCGGCCTCAATTGACGGCGCGGGTGCGGGCGCCGGCGACGGTGCGGCTTCCACGGGCGGCTGCGGCTCGGCACCGGCAGCGGCACGCTCGCGCTCGGCGGCAGCTTCGGCCTCGGCGCGTTCACGCTCGGCCTGCGCTGCCGCTTCCTCGTGCTGACGACGCAACTTGTCCACCTCTTCCTGCCGGATGCGTTCACGGTCCGCCTCCCGGCGGGCTTCCTCTGCCCTGTTGTGGGCCTCGATGCGCGCAGTGATCGCCAGCTTGAAATCGTCCAACGGCTTCGCTGCCAGCTGTTGGAGGTCGGCGAGCAGCGCGTGATGCTCGGCGGCATGCTCCTGCACCCACGCCAGCTTCGCCCGGAAATCGTTGGCCTGCCGGTCGGCGGCGATCTTGCCGTTCGCCAGGGCCGTGTCCAGCTTGTCGTCGATGCTGCTGAGCGTCTTCAGGCCCTTGATGGTGCCGGCAAAGTCGGGCATCACGACGTCCAGGCGGAGGTCGCGAATCTCGCGCTGCAGCTCGGTCATGTGAGCAGAGAACGCCTTGCGGGCCGCTTCGATCTTTTCCGAGCGACGGCGCGCCTTCTCGCTCTCCAGCAGCTTTTCCGCCATGAGCCGGTTGTCGCGCACCAGCTTGGTTAGCATGTCCTTCTGGCGCTTCGCCTGATCGACGCTCTCGATCTGCGCGAGCATCATCGCCTCGGCGGCGTTGAGCGTGTCCTCGGCCTTCTTCATGGCCTTGATCTGCTGGTCGAGGTCGACGAAGTCCTGGTCGGTCTGGGGCTCGCGGATCAGCTTGTTGTCGAGGAAGTCGCGGAGGGCGTTCTCGAACGCATTGAAGTTCTCGCGCACGGAGATCTGGCCGATGACCTGCACGGCGACAGCGGGCAGTGCCTGGACCGCTTCGGCGACAAGCATGGGCTGTTGCTCGGGCAGCGTGTAGTCGGTCAGGTCGCGGTCGAACTGCGCCCAGCCGTCGCGGATGCGCTCGGCCCATGTCGGGTCCGGCCACACCTCGGTCGACACGAAGTTGTCCGGCGTGCCGTCGGATACGGTGAAGATCACGCGTCCGGCGCCGGTGATCATCATGATCTGCTGGCACTGCGGCATGTGCTCGTCCGGCACCGTGCCGGCGGCGACCAGCGCGGCAAGTTCAGCGTTCCACTGCTTGTGCTCGAAGGCGGTGTCGCCCGCCATAGTCAGGCCGTCGCAGGACGCCGACAGGTGGCCGCCGGTGTCTTCGTCGGAGCAGGTCACCGGATAGAGGTCGTCGCCAATGAGTTCCTCGACCAGCGGGCGAGCCAGAGCCTCGACCTCGTGGCCGTAGTCGAGGATGTTCTCCTGCACCCAATCGCTGAACTCCTTCGGCGTGCCGGTGTGCTTCATGCGCAGCAGTTCGGAGCGGGTTGTCCGCTTCGACAGCCCGAGCATGGCGGCGGCTTCGCTCGCGCCGTGGTGGTTCAGGCGGAACGCCGCCCACTCATCACTGCCCTGTACGAGGTTGTGAATTCTCATTACTCGGCGCTCCCATTGCTGGCCCACGAAGCGATCTCGATCTTCTGGTCGCTGGTAAGCAGTTCCTTGGTTTGGATCATGGCGATCAGGTCGTTGACCGACTTGTTGCCGGTCTGGACGGCCATGCGCCAACCGGCCTTCTTCTTCTCGAAGGTTTCGTCGGAGCAGTTGGGCAGTACGACAGCGGGGGGAGCATCCGCCTCGGTGGCCTGGTCTTCGGAGTACTCAACGGGCGCCCAGGTGCCTTCGATGGCATCCTCGACGGCGATCTTCTGGCCGCCGCGATCGGCTGCGTTGTCGAGGGCAAGCGCCATTGCCATCTCGGCGGACTTCGGCAGGTACTTGCAGATGCGGCGAATGAGAGTCTTTCGCCACATCTCGTCCGGGTCGGTGTCCCAAGGAGTCTTCTTGCCGTACTTCTTCGCGTTGATGACGTTCTGACTGCGGTCGCGGATCGCTTCGATCTGCTGGCGCGACATAACTTCCACGTGATACCCGCCATCTACGAACTCTGCGACGGCATAGGCAAGGCGAGAAGTCCCCGGTTCGCCATCGACCGCTGGCTCGTGCTCAAGGACCGTGTTCAGGCCGGTGCGGTAGGTGAACGTATCGTTCTGATGGACGACGTGGGCCTCAATGCGCACGACCTTTCCGGTACGACGAACAAGGTCAATCAACCCCTGGTAGCCGATCTGCAACTGGCATTCGTCCTTGTACGGGATCAGGTAGCACTGACCCATGACCCCAGGCTCAAGGCCAAGCTGCGAGGCGACGATGATCGAGGCGAAAACGCTCTTTGGGTCACACGCGCCGAGCTTGGGATTGCTTCGGAAGCACGTCAGTGCGATGCGCGCCATGCGGTCGCCATCAAGGTGACGTGGCAACGCGCGGGCAATCTCGGCCTTGTAGGCATTGAGCATTGCGGGGAAGGTGTCGGCCTTCGGCTTTTGACTGACGACGGCGTTCATCTGGATTCCTTGGCCGGCGATGCCGGCGTGTTGTGAGAGGGGTGGACGAGCGACGATCAGCCTTCGAAGTTGACCCGGCGATACGGGTGCTTCTCGGGCGCCGACTTGACGTGCTTAGCGAAGTGCGACCCGATGGACTCCGCGCCCTGGAACGCGGCGAAGTCATCAGTGGTGAAGTTGTCGTACTGGTACAGGCTGCCGGGCTCGCCCTTGCTGTTCTTGAAGCGGATCGCGAGCGTGTTGCTAGCGGCGTCGTGGCCGATGCTGTGGATTTGCGAGGATTCGACGGGCTGCATGGTGATGGTGAGCGTGGACATACGGATTCCTTGCCGGTATCCGCCGGCGCGGTCTTGGGTGGGGTGGATCAGCGCGGGCAGAACGCGATGAGAAGCGCCAAGAAAATGAGCGGGATGCCGAGGCCCTGGATAAGGGACATCCATTCGGATCGGCTCATCGGCCTGCGTTTCGCAGCGGCCGTGCCGACATCAGCGAGGTAGCGGTCGAAGGCGTTCATTCGGGCTCACCTGTCCGCTCGGCGCTTGCGATGATTTCGCGCAGCTGCCGAAGCGACACTTTGTATGTGCGATCCGGCTGACCGTAGGGTGAGAGGTTCGGTCCAGCGATACGCTGGCTCCCGAGCGTCAATGCCGTGCCCATCCGGCGCTCGTATACGCAGAGCAGCACGTGATCCGTGGTCTTTGGTTCGACGCTCATGCTGCCGTGCTCCCGGTCGGCACGACGCCACGGAAGCGGCGCGACTGCTCGTAGGACACCGACTCGGGCGAGCGCTCGGTCAGGAGCGGCAGGCCAGCACGGATGGCGGCGCGCATTTCCTTTTCGGACGCGCCGAACTTGCGGCCCTCGCGACGGACGCGGCGGGCGAACTGCATGTGGGTGGTGGGGACGACGGTGCTCATGCGGCTTGCTCCATCTGACGGTCGAGGTACTCGTCCACGCGGCTAGCGCGCTTGGCGCTCTTGCCGCCGTGGGCGAACTTGGTAAAGGCGTCGCGCAGCGCGGTGATCTGCTCGTCGTACTTGTCGATGAGGCGGTCGTCGCTGGCCGTGCGGTCACGCAGCGGAAGGCCGCGCGAGAGAAGGAGGCGGACCAGTTCTTCCGTCTCGGCGCCGTCGAAGATGAAGTCCGCGATGTACCGCGGCATGCCCATCATTTCGTCGATGGCGGCTTCGTAGGTCGCGTCGGAATAGCGGCTCATACGAGGCCCACCACGTGCCCGAGCGAGCCGATGGCCAGGAGTGCAGTGCAGATGCGCAGCGTGTTCATGCGCGGGCCTGCTGCGCACCGCGCGCCATGGCTTCGTAATGCTCGCGGGTGTTCGGCGGCGTCTCGGCGCGCTGAAGCGCTGCGGCCAGCTGCTCGCGGTAGCTCGGGCAGGTGACGGCGCGGTTGTCGAGCATCGACCGGGCCAGGGTGACCACGGCGGTCATGGCCTCGACTCGGGCGCCGGCCGAGATCAGGGCGGCGGCGAGCGGGGTGCTGCCGTCTTCGTGCTCCGTCGCTTCGTGCTGGCCGACGTACTCAGCCGCCTCGGCGATCACGGATGTCACGGTGGCGATGTGGAGCGGGGCGTTGCCCATGGCTTCCTCCAAGCCGGGACAGGTCCGGCGTTGAAAGAAGTCTAGAGAAATGAACTCTACGGAGTCAAGGGAAATGAACTTTTACGGTTCAGAGTAATGAACTATCGTTCAGCGTTCGTTTATTTTTGCGGAATGAGTTGGGGTGCCAGCCCTGGCTGCGACTCGACCGTCAGAGTCTCGCTCGTGCGGGACACAACGAGGTCGCCTCCACGGCTCCAGTAGAGGATTTGCCTCGACCCGCCCTTACGAATCGATGGCGTACCTAAGACCCCTATCACGGCGGGAATCTTCGACGCATCGACGCCCACGCGTATCTGGGTTGCCACCAGCGGCGTGCCAGAAAAGGCGACGTGTCCGCGGGAGTAGGGGGCTCCAAACGCTTTGCCATCAGGAATGGAGCAGTCCCGGCCCTTGGGCGTCGGCACGCACTTCGTGGCGCCACGTCGCTTCGCCTCGTCGATCCCCATGCCGAGCGTGAATGGGCCGATTGCGTGCCACGGTAGCGTGGGCAAGGATGCGGCCACGCTTGAAGATGTGTTTTGTTCGGCCGCGGCCTTCGTCGACGTCGAGCTGTGGGAGCACGTCCAGAGGGCGCCGCCGGCTATCGCCAACAAGACGATCCACGCGGCTTTCTGTGCTGCCGGGCTCGGCTGGTTTGAGCCAGGCGGGCTCGTTTTGTCCGTCGACTTTGGCCCGGCGATTCTTGAGCGGTAGCTCACCCCCGTTCCGGGAATGCCAGCGTTTACGTGAGTGCCACGCTTCCCAACGCTGACGCTTGAGCCACGAGGCCCTATGGTCGCGCTACTGACGCCTCGCTTCCCGATGTTGATGCGAATGCCTGGCGCGATCTTAATCGATTTGCGAAACCGGAAACCCATGAGCCGCCCCTCGCAATCCAGATTTCACAGCCCGCCGGGGCCGCTTCGATCAATGACTCGGCCGATAACCAGGAAGCGGTCCGAGTCCTGGCCAACGAATTCGTCAGGGTAGGTCGCCTTGTCGGTGTTGTCGGACACGATCCGAACCTGGCCGTCTGGCGTCTTGAACAGGCGTTTGATCTTCACCTCGTCGCCGATCGCAATCACGTAAACCCGCCCGCTGGTGATCTTCGTGGCACCGAGGTCGATCACGGCACGGTCGCCATGAAAGAGCGTTCGCTCCATGCTGTTCCCGCGAACACCCATGATGCGGAGGTTTTCGGCCTTCGCCCCCATGCGACGGAGCCAGTCGAGCGTGAATCGCTGGCGGTACTTCGTGGGGATGAACTCGGGGGTAATTACCCCGGGCCCAGCGCTGACCTCGATGTCCACCCCTTGCACCCAAACCTCCTTGTTCGCGTCGAATTCCTCGTCATCCTCCACCGCTTCGATCTCGTAAGCTGGGACGACGACCTTGCGAGGGCCTGACTCTTCCATCGGAGTTTCGCCAGTGAGCAGCCATTCCCGCCGGATATGCAGAGCTGCACAGATCCCATCGACGGTTGTCGCGCGGACCTTTTTAGGCGTCGTCAGGTCGTTCAGGATGTTGTAGATGGTGCCCTTCGAGACGCCCAGCCGATCGATCAGCCAGGGTGCCTTCTCTCCGCGCGCATCGAGTGCGGCCTGAAGCCGTCTGCCCATCGTAGTCATGTCTAGAAGTCTAAACTTTTCGCAGTCTAGAGTGCTTGACTCCAATGAGTTCATAGAACTAGACTCGCGCCCATGGACATGACCAAGCGCAACGTACGACAGGCCCTGGGGTTTCGGTTCGATATCGAGCTTGCCCGGTTCTTCCGCGTCAGCAAGGGCGCCGTCAGCCAGTGGGCTGAGGACGAGCCGATCCCCGAGGTCCGCCAGTGGCAGGCAAAGGCCAAGCGGCCGGACCTCTTCGGCGACGAGTCGATCAAGGCCGCTTGATCCCCTGGATTTTCCCTCCGCGCTGATCTCCATGGCGCGAACTCTACAGACGGCCCCGCGCCGAATCTTCATGAACCCGAGTACGCCCCTCATGCACATCCTCGACGCCGCGCTCCAAACCGTTTCCGACTACCCCGGCGGCGCGGCGTCGCTCGCGCCGCGCGTGGGACTGACCGCTGGAGTCCTCAGCAACAAGGTCAATCCGAACTGCAAATCGAACCACCTCACCCTGGTTGAAGCAAACCGGCTGATGTCGGTCACCGGGGACCCCGCGATCCTCCAGGCGATGGCCGCCGAGCAAGGCTACGCGCTGGTGAAGATCGGCGACCCGGACGAAGGGCAGGGTGTGTTGCACGGCATGCTCGATCTTGGCGTCGCCGAAGGCGAGTTCTCCCGCGAACTGCACGATGCCTTGGCTGACGGCCGCATCACTCAGAACGAAATGAGCGCCCTCGGCAGGGCTGCGCTCGCGTACCAAAGCACGCTGATCGGTCTCCTGCGCCGTCTTCGCGACGAGCATGCGCGACAGGCCGGGAGCGCGGCAGGGGTCTGACATGGCTGAACCGATCCGCCAGGAATCAATCTGGGACCGTCCGCTTCGCAAGATCGAGACGCCGGCGGCGCGCGCCACCGATCCAGTGACGTCGCACATTGCGGCGGGCGAGCACACGGCATCCGGCAAGCGCGGCACCAATGTAGCCATCGTGGTCGATCTCGTGCGGGCGCGGCCGGGGCACACCAGCGCCGAACTCGCTCGTTACACAGAGCTGACTCGGCATGAGGTCGCGCGTAGGCTGCCCGAAGGCGAAACAGCTGGCGCTATCCGCAAAGGCGAGAAGCGCCGTTGTACGGTCAACGGCACGCTGGCCATGACATGGTGGCCACAGCAGTGAGCACGTCCCTGATGGGCCTCTGCTGGCCCCTCCAAATGC
Source organism: Luteibacter sp. NPDC031894 (assembly GCF_050273135.1). Classification (NCBI taxonomy): domain Bacteria; kingdom Pseudomonadati; phylum Pseudomonadota; class Gammaproteobacteria; order Lysobacterales; family Rhodanobacteraceae; genus Luteibacter; species Luteibacter sp. NPDC031894. The sequence continues at coordinate 10,670 of NZ_JBNNMV010000003.1, forward strand.
CACCGACGCCCAAGGCGGTCCTGATATCGCTCGCGGACAACGCGAACGACCAGGGCTACTGCTGGCCGTCCATCGCGAAGATCTCCGAGCGAACCTGCTTCAGCAAGCGAGCCGTGATCGACGCCATCGCATGGTTGGAGCAGCACGGCATCCTGTCGGCTGATCGCGTGAACGGTCGTCACACCACGTACGTCATCAATCCCGCCGACTTCGCTCCACCGGTGCGGCAGGCGCACCAGTGCAGCAGCCGCACCGGTGCACCTCCCGCATCGGAACCGGTGCAGCAGGCGCACCCACCGGTGCATCTCCCGCACCAACCGGTGCAGCAGCTGCACACTAACCATCAAGAACCGTCACGAACCGTCACTAAGAGCAACCGTCAGGAGGCACGCGCATCGGCGCCGGCCCTCGACTTCGGTTCGTGGCCCTCGACGCCGAGCCCCGATCTCCTCGCCGGCTGGCTGGCCGTTCGGAAGAAAAAGCGCGCCGACGTCACGCCCATCGTGATCGCCGCGATGGCAAAGCAGCTGCGCCTCGCGGCGGAGATCGGCTGGACGGTGGACGAGTGCCTCACGGAGTGCGTGCTGCGGAACTGGCAGGCCCTGAAGGTCGAATGGCTCGAGCCCAAGCGGGCAGGGCCGCCAGGACAGCCACCGCCGAACGTGCCGCAATCCCGCACGCAACTCGCCTCGCAGAACCTGAGAGAAGCCGCCGATGCCATCAAACAACACACCGCCGGATTGGCTCATCAACGAACTGAGCTTGGGCCTGGAGAAGCTCCTCCAGCTCGGCTTGGAAGGACAGCCGGCCCATGACACGACGGGGAAGACCCTCATGGTTTGGGTGGAGGCCATCTGCTGCGACCGCGTGTTCGACGAAGCTCGGGACGCACCGCGATTCCGCAAGGCGTTCCGCACGCTGATGACCACCTGCGATCGCTGGCCCACGCCGAAGAAGTTCCTCGAAGCGCTTCCGAGCATCATCGTCCCGTTCCACGCGAGGCCAAGGATCGAACACGAGGCAATGCGTGAGGCGCGCGTGCGGTCGTTCGCGGAGATCCGGCGGACGCTCGGTATCCCGACTCCGGATGACGATCCCGAACCGCCGAGGGCCGCGTGATGACCCACAGTCACGAGACCATCGCGGACCGCGTCGTCGCCGTGATCCGCATGAAGCCGATGACCATTCGCCAGATCGGCGAGGCGGTCTCGGCGTCGGACAACTACCTGCGCGTGGCGATGGATCGCCTTGAGCGCGCCGGCAGGGTGCGCCGCAAGGGCTTCGCCGAGAAGTCGCGCACGGGCGCCACGCCGTATCTCTGGGAGGCTGCATGAGCCAGAAATACACGCTGAACGCCGGCGGCCCGGAGCGGGCCTCCGTGCTCGCCAACCTGCACGCTTTTGTCGATCGCCTGCCGGTGAACAAGTCCTGGCGCATTGAGATCAAGGAAGCCCGGAAGGAGCGAACGTGTCCGCAGAATGCTGCGCTGTGGGGCGTGGCCTACCCGAAGCTGACCGATGTCACCGGCTACAGCGCCGAGGAACTGCATCATGAGTTTTGCGGCCGCTTCTTCGGCTGGCAGATCGTCGACCTGTTCGGCGAGCAGCGGCGCCGCCCGCGCCGCACGACAACGACGAACGAGCAGGGCGAGCGCGACGTGCTTGGCACGCGGGAGTTCGCCGCGTTCTACGCGATGGTGCAGCAGATCGGCGCCGAGGCGGGTATCGATGTCCCCGACCCGGATCCGTTCCATGGTGAGCAGCGGTGGGCGGCATGAAGACGACGAAAGGCCTTCAGCGCCATACGCCGCTGCGCCGCCAGGCGCTCGGACGCGTGCCGAAGATGGCTCAGCCCGACGGCGCGACCGAGGCCGTGAACGTCCTGGCCTTCCCGAAGCGGAAGAAGGCGCTGCGGAAGTCCCGGCCGAAGATGACACCGCTGCGGAAGTCCGCGAAGGATGAGGGCTGCACGATCCAGAAGGTCGGTGCCTGCCTGTACGACCCGAAGACAGTGGCGCTCGCGCACCTACGATGGCTCGGTGACTGCGGTGGCTCCCTGAAGCCTACGGACCTCCAGGCCGTCTACGCGTGCACCGGCTGTAACCGTTGGACCGACTCGCCCACGCCGGCGGAGACGGCGGACCGCGCCGCGTACGAGGCGGAGCGGAATTTCTACTGTCTTCGGGCGCTCGTGCGCACGCAGCTGCGCATGGTGGCGAAGGGCCTGATCACCGTGAAGGGGATGGCCGCATGAAGGCGTCCGAGATTAAGGCGATGTTCCCGACCGAAGCTGCTTTGTGCGACCTCTTCATCGAGGACATGCGAGCTATGGGCGGGTGGACGATCTATCCGGAGACAGCAGGTTTCGACATCCTGCTCGTCCGCGACGCCACGGGGCATCAGCTGGGTGTTGAGGCGAAGTTGGCGCTGAATGCGAAGGTGTGTGACCAGATATTGCCCGGCATCCACGCGTGGTACGGCGGCGAGGCGCAGGGGCCGGACTTTCGCGCGGTGATCGTTCCTTACGTAGGCGATGCGAGCGAAGGTATCGCGAAGATGCTTGGCATCTTGGGTGTGCAGGTCTGGGCGCCTGAAAGGCACGTCAGTTCGCGCCCAGGAATGCACTTCCGAGTCAGTCGCTATCGACAGGATGACGGCCGAGAGTTCGACTCTACGTGCGGCGAGCTGATGGAATGGGATACAGCCTGGTTCGATTGGAATCCATCGGTCCGGTGCGTACTGCCAGAGATTGTTCCACACGTCCGTGCCGGCGTGCCCGCTCCGACGCAATTAACGCCGTGGAAGATCGGCGCGCTGAAGGTGCTCGCCGATCTTGAGGTCTTCGGGTTCGTGACGGCGAAGAGCGTGCGAGGGCACAGCGTCGACCCGCGGCGCTTCTGTGCAGCGGATGGCTGGCTCGCGCCGCTCGGAGGTGGAAGGTGGGCGCGGGGCCGCATGCCACGCTTCGAAGACCAGCACCCGGAGGCGTACGCACAGATCCTCGAAGCGACGCGTGCTCGCGCGTCGCAGGAGGTTGCCGCATGAAGTACGCCGCACGTGTCGACGACAACCAGGGCCAGGTCGTGAAGGCGCTACGGCTCATTGGCGCCTACGTGATCGACTGCTCTCACGTAGGTGCTGGCTTCCCAGACCTCCTCGTCGCGTACCGCGGGCGCTGGGTGCTGATCGAGGTGAAGGACGGGGAGAAGGCGCCGTCCCGCCGCAAGCTGACGCCGGCGCAAACCATCTTCCATGCCGAGGCGCTGGCCAAGGGCTGCAAGGTGCATGTGGTCGAGTCGGTCGACGACGCCATCCGCGTCGTGGGCTCGATCGGCACAGTGAGGGCGGCGGCATGACCCTGCCGGAACCAACGACCAAGGGCGGAATGGTTCTCGCCGTACTTGCCGATGGCCCAGCCACCACAGGAGAGGTCGCGGCAGAACTGGGTTGGCCTACACGCCTCACCTGCGCGCACCTGCGCGAACTCATGATCCGCGGCTGCGCGAAGCGTGAGCCGTTCCCCACGGGCAACAGGCTCCGGCGCTTCGTGTGGTCTGCGGTGGAGGCCAGCCGTGCATGACCGTCTATCACCACCTGGCGCACGCGCTACGGATCATCCGCGAGGAGCCGAACTGGCGGCTGTGGGGACCTCTGATCGATGCGCTGACGCCGGAGCAGCAGGAGGAGGTACGGCCGTGGCTGTTTCAAGAAGCGCGGCGTCGAGGCGGCCGAGTTCCGGCTTCGAAGGCGTCCCGACCGGGATCCTCGGCGACCTCCTCACGAAAGCCAAGAACGACATCAAGGGCGCGCAAAGCCGCGCCGACATGATCCGCCTCGAACTGAAGCGCCGAAAGAAGCACACCACCCGATGACCGAGAGAAGGGGAACCATGAATAACGCAATCCAGAAAGACCGCGCGGGCTTCCTCGAGCGCCTCGGGCAGCTGGCCGGAACGACAGCATGGCGCGAGCCGGGCAGGGTAGGTGGAGGCACGCCCTATGCCGCGCGCGGCATGGCGACCGAGAACGCGCTCGTCCTCGCCCTGGCGATGGCTCGCCGTAACCCCAAGGACAAGGGCCCGGACATCGCCTACAGCCTCGCGACGCAGCAGCCGTACAACGGCGCTGAAGTGGTCGCCTGGTTGGCGGAGAAGCTGGCCGTCGGCACCGGCAGGATCGGGGAACGCAACGCCGGCCGCATGGTGCCCGTGGCGACGCAGGCATACGAGTGGATCGTGGGCACCCGTGTGCACCCGGACGTCAGCGAGGTTGCCGACGCCTTTCACGATGACTTTCGGACCCTCTACGACATCGCGCAAGGCTGGCTCTGGATGGCCATGGAGGCAGCGGTCGAGCGTGCGGAGCGTGCCATGTACTCGAAGCGAGCGGCATGAGCCTGGAATACTTCATCTACGCGATCTTCGTCGCGGCGCCCGATCGCACGCTGGTGAAGCTGGGCAGGGCGGGCAGCGTCCGGCAGCGCTTGAGCGAGATCCAAACCGGATGCCCGTACCCGGTGACCCAGGTGTATTCCTGCGACGTCGGCGACAAGCTCACCGCGTCGCAGCGAGAGGCGATGATGCACGAGGCCTACGCGCATGCGCGGATCCGTGGGGAATGGTTCGACCCGTGGGGCCGTGTGGCGACGGACGCGGAGATTCGTGGCCTGGAGGCGGACGTGTACGACATTGCCGCGCACCAGATGTCGCATCCGCCGCGGCACGCGCGCCATACACCGCAACCCTATGGCGGCGGGCGCATCAGCTTCCGGGAGCAGCTGCTCGATGGCGCGGAGAAGCTGTCGATCCTCGACGCCGATGGCGTGCCGGTGGGAGCGTGCTACACGGCGCCGGCGCCTGCGCGGGACGTAACGATCACAACGAAGCGGAAAAGACTCTTCGCGAGGTGTTGACTTTTCGGACGGTTACTCGCATGATTTCATCATGCGGAATTCCCTCTGAATTGACCGCTTCGAAACCCGGCCATGTGCCGGGTTTTTCCGTTTTAGGGGCCGCAGCGCATGACGCGGGCCCATTTCGCACGTGATGCCGATGACCGCCTCGAACTTCCCGACCAGCCTGAAACTCACGCTGGCCTACGAGGGCGGCTATTCGAATCACCCGCTCGACCCGGGCGCCGCGACGATGAGCGGCGTAACCCAGGTGGTCTACGACGAGGATCGGCGCGATCGGCGACTGCCGACCCGCGACGTCCGCATGATGACCACGGCCGAGCGCGACGGCATCTACCGCCGCCGGTACTGGGATCTGGTCCGGGCCGACGAGCTGCCGACGGGCGTCGATTACGCGGTGTTCGACTTCGCGGTGAACTCGGGCGTGCGCACCGCGTCCCGCGCGCTCCAGAAGATCGTGGCCGTGGAGCCGGACGGCATCATCGGGCCGGCGACCATCCAGGCCGTGACCCGTTTCGGTGCCTCGCTGGGTACGGTGATGCTGTCGGATGCCATCTGCGAGGCTCGTATGGCCTACCTGCGCGGTCTGGATACCTTCCCGACCTTCGGCCGGGGCTGGACCGCTCGCGTGATGGGTGCCCGAGACGGTAGCCAGATCGACGATACGGGCGTCATCGACCGCGCGGCGGCGATGGCGAAGGGTGGGGCGGTCGCCGCACCCAGGGTGGCGACCTACACGCCGAAGACCTACAGCGCAGTGGTGGTGTGATGGGCCCGGAGGATCCGAACCAGGGATGGTTGCAGGGCTTGGCCTTCGCCGCCTTCGCCACGCTCGCGGGCGTTCTCGGTCGCGTAGCCCGCGACATGGACGCCCGCAAGCCCGTTCAATTCTGGCCGACGTGCGTGCAGGGGCTCGCGTCAGGCTTCGTGGGGCTACTCGCGATGTGGCTATGCCAGATCGCTGGGCTGAGCCTTCAGTGGACCGCTGTCACGGTCGGGGTCAGCGGATGGCTCGGCGCCGAGGCGTCGATACAGGTCATCCAGCGGATCGTCTGGAAGCAGCTGGGCCTCAACCGGAGTCGGGACAATGATCAACCTCCTGCGTAGTGGCTGGGCTTTCGTGACCTCGAAGGCTCGGCTGATCCTCGAGTACGGCCTGATCGTCGCCGTGGTCGCCCTCGGAAGCTGGTCCGTCGCCACCTGGTGGCAGAACCGGGCGACGGTGCAGGGGCTGACCGAGAGGGTTACCGATCTCTCCGGGCGCCTCACGGGCGTGAGCAAGGACCTTGGCACTGCGGTCGCCGCCAACAAGGACCAGGACGATGCGATCGCCGAGCTGAAGCGTCTGCGGTCCATCGATAGCCAGGCCCTGAACGAATTGCAGGGCGAGCTGGCCAAGGCCGACACCAAGGCCGCCACCGTGCGCCAGAAGATCGCCGAGCTGGAGAAGACGAATGCGGACGCCAAAGCCCTTCTGGACACTGCCGTGCCTCCTGCTCTTGGCTGCGTGCTCGACGGCGCCCCGTGCCCCGGAGCCGCAGGTGCTAACCCGGACCGTACTCGAGGACAGGAAGCCCGCTGATGGCCTCTTGAAGCTCTGCGAGGCCCCTGTGTTCAAGCCCACCCTGGTGGTCGGCGATATCCAAGAGAACAAGATCAGGGCCGAGGCCGCCTATGACCGATGCGCGGCGCGGATGCGCTGCCTGGTCTGGTGGGTTTCTACGGCAAGGCGGGAGGCCCCGCCAGCTGAGTGCAAGGCAGGGCCGTGAGTCGTATCCTTGGCCGGCCGAATGGACGGCACAAGGAGAAGGACATGAGTGAGTTCAGCGCCGGAGATCGTGTGAAGCATAAGGCAGGCGGGCCGGATATGGTGGTCGTCAATGTAGGTACGTACGAAGGGACGACTACCAATTACATTTCCGCAAGGTGGTGGGACGGGAAGGAATTCCAAAGCGATTCCTTTGACCCCGTCGAACTGAAAAAGATTTGAGAGTACGAAGCCGCCTCCGGGCGGCTTCTTCGTTATGGAGCCCACAATGGCGACGATCACGGTAAACCTGTCGGCCCGGCTCCGTTGGTGGGTGCGTCCCTACATCGCCGTGCTGACGGGGCTTGCCCGCTTCACCGGTATGGAGCCGGACTGGGAAAGGGTCAACGAGGTACTGCGCCGCGGCGTGGTTGTGAAGGTCGGTAAGGCGAAGACGTATGGCAATGGAAGGCAAGAAGGCGCCTGACTGGGAGCGCATCGAGGTGGCAGTAGCAAGGGGAGGCGAGGCCTTCCTTGTCTTCCTGTGGCGCTATCAGCTCATGGCTGGGCGAATACCGGACGAGCGAATCGCTATGGATATCGCGACGGATGCGGTTGTCTACGAAATGTCGTTGCCTTGCGGTCGCCTCGACATTGCGGTGTTCCATGTGGACGGCACTGTCTCCGTGATCGAGGTGAAGGACGGCACGAAGGGATACACCCACGTGGTCGCCGGCATAGGCCAGGCCTCGCTCTATGCCACACAGATAGCCTTCAAAGGACAGGTCAAGGGCGTGCGCCGCTTTCTGATGTGGAGCTCGGTCGATGTCGACACCGACCGCAAGATCGAAGATGCCTGCACCTTAGCGGGCGTCAATCCGCTTCCCCTTGGCTCAATCCGAGCGTACTTGCAGGCCTTGACTCATGAATGACCGCAAGGTCTCCGCCGATTGGGAAAGGATCGAGGTCGATTACCGCGCCGGCATCCTTTCCCTTCGCGAGATGGCTAGTGCCCACGGCATCACCGAGGGCGCCATCCGCAAGCGCGCCAAGCGCGACCAGTGGGCGCGGGACATCGCTGCCAAGGTACGTGCCCGCGCTGAGGAATTGGTACGCAGAGAGGAAGTACGCAGTACTGGTACGCGGCAGGATAAGTACTCCGAGAAGGAGGTGATCGCGGCGGGTGCTGAGGTCATTGCCTCCATCAAGCTGACTCACCGGAAGGACATCGGGGCCGCTCGCTCGCTCGCGATGACCCTGCTGTCCGAACTCCAGGCCCAGACCGGCAACGTTCCGGAATTGGAGAAGCTGGGCGAACTGCTCGGCGAGGACTTCGTTCCGGACAAGGCGCTGGCAACCTTCAACGCCGTGCTGAGCCTTCCGGGCCGGGTGAAGACGATGAAGGATCTGGGCGACACGCTGCACAAGCTCATCGGGCTGGAGCGCGACGCCTACAACATAGGTTCCGGGGGCGAGACGCCGCCGGGTGGTGGTCAGGTGGTGGCAGTCGATGCGCAGCAAGTCGCAACCGCTCTCGCCAAGCTCCGAAGCGAGTTCTGACGATCCCGTATACCGGGAGGTGCTGAAGCAGGAGTGCGAGCGGGACCACCTGATGTTCACCCGGGTGTTCTTCAAGCACCGGCAGGGCATCAAGTTCCGCGTGAACTGGCACCACGTGCTGCTGGCCGAGGAGATCGAGAAGGTATTCCTGGGTGAGACGGGTAACTTGGTCATCAACGTGCCCCCGGGCTCGTCGAAGACCGAGATGGTGGCGATCAACCTAATGGCGCGCGGCCTCGCGCGGAACCATCGGGCGCGGTTCCTGCACATCTCGTACTCGGATGACCTGGCGCTGCTGAATTCGCAAACGGCGAAGGAGCTGGTCCAGTCGGACGAGTTCCAGAGCCTTTGGCCGCTAGCTATCGCCGACGATGCGAAGGCGAAGAAGCGCTGGAACGTCGTGGTCGATGGCAAGAAGGCCGGCGGCGTCTACGCGGTCAGCCTGGGCGGCCAGATCACCGGATTCCGAGCCGGGCACATGGATGACGGGTGGCAGGGTGCCATCATCATCGATGACCCGCTGAAGCCGGAGGACGCCTACAGCAAGCCGAAGCGCACGGCGGCAAACCGGCGCTTGCTGTCGACGGTGAAGAGCCGAAAGGCCAACCCGCAGACACCGATCATCGTGATCATGCAGCGCCTTGCCGAACAGGACGTCTCAGGCTTCATTGCCGCGGGCAACCTGCCGGGTGAGTGGCGTCACGTCGTGATCCCCGCGCTGATCGACGATGCCTATGTCGAGAAGCTACCGGACCACATTCGGGAGATGGTGGACAGCAGCGAGCGCGACGAGAAGGGGCGCTTCAGCTACTGGCCGTACAAGGAGCCGTTGGCTGACCTGCTGGCGATGGAGAAGGGCGCCTTCGCCGATCAGGACGGCGCGAAGGTGTCGCGCTTCGTCTTCAACGCCCAGTACCAGCAGCGGCCCACCGCGCTGGGCGGCGACATCATCAAGACGGCACATTTCGGCCGGTGGAAGGTTCTGCCACGCCTAGTGGCCCGGAAGATATTCGCGGACACCGCCCAGAAGACCGCGGAGCGGAACGACTACAGCGTGTTCCTGCATGTCGGCCTGGGCGATGACGGGAAGCTCTACCTGCTCGACCTGCTGCGTGGAAAGTGGGAAGCGCCGGAGCTACGGCGCCGTGCCTTCGACTTCTGGGCGAAGCACAAGCCATACGACCACAAGCTCGGCACTCCGCTGCGCAAGCTGATGATCGAGGACAAGGCCAGTGGCACCGGCCTGATCCAAGACATCAAGAAGGGCGAGCCAGGCAAGGGCGTGATTCCGGTAGAGGGCATCCAACGCGCCACGGACAAGCTGACGCGCGTCATGGACGTGGTGTCGTACATCGAGTCCGGCTACGTGCTGGTGCCCGAGGACGCGCCATGGGTCAGTGACTTCCTCGCCGAGTGCGAGGGCTTCACCGCGGACGACACGCACGAGCACGATGACCAGATCGACCCGCTGGTCGACGCGATCAACGACATGCTGGCGAAGGCCAGCGGCAACTGGAGCAGCTGGGTATGAGCCGACGCAACCGCCGTGGCGGACAGAAGACCGCGCCGCCGGCGGCAGACAAGCGCCGGACCTCGGCCTCGGACAGCCTGGTGAACCTCGTCGCTGGTCTGGGCGATGCCCGGGACAAGACCAGCTACAGCCGCTACGTCTTGGGCGGGGTGATCGAGCAGCAGGAGCTGGAGACGCTCTATCGCACGAACTGGCTCGCCGGAAAGGTCGTGGACATCCCCGCGTCGGACATGACGCGGGCGTGGGTGACGCGAAAGACCGCGCTCTCCGACGATCAGATGAAGCCCTTCTATGCGCTGGAGAAGCGCCTGAAGGTCAAGAAGCACGTTCGCGACGCGATCGCCTGGGCTCGCCTCTACGGCGGTTCCGTCATCTTCGTTCACGTGAAGGGCCAGGATCCGAAGACTCCGCTAGACCCGGGGACGATCCAGAGGGGTGCGCAGCTGTCGCTGCACGTCTTCGACCGGTATCGCGCGACCCGCGGCGCCGGCGCGGTGGTGATGGACCCGATCAGCGAGATGTTCGGACAGCCGGACACGTTCCGGATCGCCGGGACCGCCCTCGAGGTGCACCACACCCGCATGATCCAGTTTCAGGGCGCGGAATTGCCGTGGCAGCAGTTCACGACGAACGGCTACTGGCACGACTCGGTGATCCAACGCCTTTACGACACGCTGACGCGCTACGACACGGTGAACCAGGGCACGGCCTCGATGTTCTTCGAGGCGGTGGTGGACGTACTGAAGGTGGACGGTCTGGGCGAAATGCTCGGCACCGACGAGGGAACCGAGCTGGTCAAGAAGCGGTTTGGCCTCGCAGCCATGATGAAGTCGTTCAACCGCATGCTGCTGATCGACGGCAACGATGACCACAGCCAGAAAACGAACACCTTCGCCGGCGTCAAGGACGTCATGCAGGAGTTCAAGACGGACATCGCAGGCGCGGCGGACATTCCGGCGACCCGCCTGTTCGGGAAGTCGCCTGACGGCATGAACGCCACGGGCGATAGCGACGCTCGCAACTACTACGACCGAGTGAACTCGGATCAGGAAGACCAATTGCGGCCGCCGCTGGAGCTGATCGACGAAATCCTCATGCGAGCCAGCATGGGCGTTTATCCGGACGACCTCGAACTGACGTTCAACCCGCTCTGGCAGATGTCGGATACGGAGAAGGCAACGCTGGAGAAGACGAGGGCGGACCGTGATGTCGCGTACCTGACCAACGGCGTGGTAGGCGAGGGCGTCGTCGCCGCGGAGCTGTTGGAGAACGGCACCTACTCGAAGATGACCCCGAAGGACGTGGAGCTGGCGAAGCAGTTGGCCGGACCCTTGGATGACCCCGAAGGACGTGGAGCTGGCGAAGCAGTTGGCCGGACCCTTGGATGACCCCGATGCTGACCCTTCCGCAACTCCTGAAGCACCAGGGCCGAAGGATCCGGCGGCGGAAGCTTCGACCGACCCGGCCGAGCAGGGCGGCGGAGGCGGCCTACCGGGCTGACCTCCTCGACCTCGTCGCGCAGATGCACGCGGCGGTGCTGGCGGAGGTGATGCCGGTGCTACGTGCGGAGCCTGCGCTGACGAGGGACGCGCCGGCGGATGGCGGCGGATCGTTCGGGCTGAGCTTCGTGGAAGCCGTGGAGCGCTCGCTGTCTGCCGCGTCCCGGCGCTTCGGCGGGATCGACCAGTGGGCGGCGCGGGTTGCCGCTGCCGCCGCGGGACGAGTGGACAAGCAGGCCACCGGCACCATCGCCAGTTCGGTGAAGAGCGCCTTCGGTCTGGACATCGGGCCGATGCTGGCCATGTCCGACGTGCGCTCGGCTATCAGCCTCGCGAAGGTGACGAACGTCCAGCTGATCAAGTCGGTGCACAGCACCTACTTCGACAAGATCGGCAACGCGGTGCTGTCCGGCGTGACGCAGGGAAGGCGGGCGTCGGACCTTGCCGAGGACATCCAGAAGATCACCGGCGTCACGGAGTCGCGGGCGAAGTTCATCGCTCGGGACCAGACCGCCAAGATGAACAGCGCGATCACCAAGGCGCGGCACCAGGAACTTGGCCTGACGGAATACACCTGGCAGACGGCTGGCGATGAACGGGTGCGCGATACGCACGCCGAGCACGACGGCAAGGTGTTCCGCTGGGACGATCCGCCGGCGGATACCGGGCATCCGGGCGAAGACTACAACTGCCGGTGCGTAGCGATTCCCTACGTGAAGATCGACGACGAATGAAGCTTACCCTCGATCTTCTAAGCGCTCGCCGCATGACGGCCGAGGGCTATCTCGTCGTGCCCGCGCGCATCGCGCGCATCGGTACGCAGGAGTACCTAGCCCACGAGATCGGCCTGGACGGCGATCCCGACCGGCTCGTGCAGGTGTACCGCCCCGAGTCGGAGGTTTTCGACCCAGCGGCAATCGCCTCGTTCGACGGCTTGCCGATCACGGACGATCACCCCGGCGTCTCGGTCAACGCGGACAACTGGGGTCAGTACGCCGTCGGCTTCACACGGAACCCGCGGCGCGAAGGCGACTACGTCGTCGTCGACCTCTACATCACGCGCCGCAGCGCGATCGACAAGATCAAGGCGGGCAAGGTCGAGCTATCGGCCGGCTACGGCGCGGACTACATCGATGAGCTTGGCGTGTCGCCGGACGGGCAACCGTACGACGCTATCCAGGCTCGCATCCGAGGCAACCACGTAGCCATCGTGGACGCCGGCCGCTGCGGCCCTGCTTGCCGGGTGTCGGACAGCAAACCACAAACCCGAACGGGAGAACCACCCATGGCAAAGCGCCGCATCAACGTTGGCGACGGCATCACCCTCGAGCTGGAAGAGAACGAAGCCAGCGTCGTGGAGAGCATCGCCAACAAGCTCCAGGCCGCCACCTCGCAGGTGAGCCAGCTCGAATCCGACCTCGAAACGGCCACCGCGCCCACCGATGTCGAAGGCACGCAGATGACCCCGCAGCAGATGGCTGCGGAGATCACTCGCCTGAAGGCGGAACTGGCGAAGGCCACGGCTTCGGCGGATGAGGTTCCCGAGGCACGTGACGCGGCCATCGCCGCCGCCGCGAAGGTCATCGGCGACGCGAAGCGCCTGGTCCCGGCCATCGTGACGGACGGCAAGCCGCTGGCGGCCATTCGCCGCGAGGTGGTCATGGGCGCGTACGAGAAGCAGAAGCCGATGCTTGACGCCCTGCTCGGTGGCAAGGCCCCGGCGGATGCCGACCAGCCGACCATCGACACCGCCTTCAAAGTCCTGGCCGCCGCGGCGCCCGCCGCTACCGACACGAACGATGGCACCGATGACGCGGTCGCCCGCGCCCTGGCCAGCCAGCGCCATTCCACGGCCGACGCGGATGACCCGCGCGCGGCTTACGCCAACCGCCTGACCACCGCCTACAAGGGCAAGTAAGGAGCACCCACATGTCCCGTCCTGACCTCAGCACCTACGGCGGTCGCCTCCTCGATGAGGGCTACGCCGGCCAGGTGATCGACCTCAACACCCACAGCATCTTCAACTACCGCAACGAGGGCGCGGCCGGCATCGACTTCGGCCTGTTCGTCGCCCGCGGCGCGGCCGCCGATACCTGCAAGCTGCCGGGCGCTGCCGACGACGAGATCGTCGGCATCAGCGTGCGTCACTCGGTCGGCGTGGCCGACATCAATGGCGACGTGCTCTATTTGCAGAACGCCATGGTTCCGGCGCTGGAGATCGGTCGCATCCGCGTCGTCTGCGAGAACGGTTGCAGCCCGGGCGATCCGGTCTTCGTCCGCTATGCCGGCGCCGGCGTGCAGGGCGCCGCCCGTTCCGCCACCGTCGCCAACGAAACCGCCGCGTTCACCGCCGCCGTGTGGGATAGCACCACCGCGGCCGGTGGCCTCGGCGTCATCCGCATCCTCAAGTAAGGAAACCTGCCCATGAGCTTCAAAGATATCCAGCGTCGGCAGGTTACCGACGCCGTCGCCCGTGCGCTGGCGGGCTCCCCCGGCATGCTCACCAACGACGCACCGGAGGCCATGGCCTTCGTCGTGTCGCAGCTGGCCCATGTCGAGGCCACGGTATACAAGCGTGAGCACCAGGCGCTCCAGTACAAGGAGCTGGTGCCGATCGATACCTCGGCGGGCGACTACGCGACCTCGGTCGTGTACCAGATGTACGACTACGCCGGTCGCGGCAAGCGCCACAGCGGTCGCGGGAAGGACATCCCGAAGGTCGACGTCGCCTACGCGCAGAAGACCCTGCCGATTGTCCTGGGCGTGATTGGCTACGACTACAGCACGGAAGAGCTGCGCCAGTCGGCGTTCCTGCGCAAGCCGCTCGACACGGCGCGCGCCGAAGCCGCGATGGACGCCTACGAGCGTCACATCAACGATGTCGCCCTGTTCGGCGAGGACGAACTGACCGGGCTGTTCAACAACCCGTTCGTCCCGGTCGTGGCACCGAGCGTCACGGACTGGATCGGGAAGACGCCGGCGCAGGTGCTCACCGCGTTCAACGCCCTGATCGTCCAGGGCTGGACGAACACGAACTACATCGAGATGTTCAACACGATCCTCCTGCCGGGCACCGTGCTCGCCTGGTTGGCATCGACGCCGCGCAGCGACAACAGCGACATGACGATCCTTGAGTACATCAAGGAAAACAACATCGCGAAGACCGAGCGCAACATCACGCTCGATATCCGCACGGGCTATGGGCTGGACACCGCAGGCGCCGGCGGCACGAAGCGCGCGATGCTCTACAACAAGGATCCGGGCAAGGTGAAGATGCACGTGCCCATGCCGATCAAGTTCCTCCCGCCCCAGGCCAACGGCCTGCTGTTCGAGGTGCCGGGTGAGTACAAGTACGGCGGCGTCGAGTTCATCTATCCTAAATCGGCGCTCTACGCCGACGGCCTCTAACCCAACCACCACGATGCGACGAAAGGCGGCTCCGGCCGCCTTCGTCGTTTCAGGAGCATCGAAATGGCGAATGTGACACTGCAAAACAACCGCGTCGGCGACCTGATCGTCGGCGACATCACTGTCCCGCGCGATGGCGGCACTGCCGAGATCGACAGCGAGGCGCTGAAGGAAGCCAAGAAGAACAAAGCCGTCGAGGCCTGGTTCAAGAATGGCTGGCTCACCACCGTGAAGGCGGACCGCGCGACGGCCTCCAACGCCGGCAGTGGTTCGGGCAACAGCGGTGGTTCGAGCGGTGGCTCGGGCGGCAGCGATTCGGGCACCTGACCATGACGACGCTGACCGTGGAGGCATTCCGGGTCCGATACCCCGAGTTCACCGCTGCGGTCGCGTCCGATGCGCAGGTACAGGTCGCGATCGACGACGCGGTGCCTTGGCTATCGGAGGTGCGGTGGGGCCGGTTCTACACGCAAGGCCTCGCCGCGCTCGCCGCGCACTTCCTAAAGGGATCGCTCGCATCGGGCAGGGGCCAGTCTGGCGCCGCTGGTGCGATCACCTCGAAGAAGGCGGGCGACATCTCCCTGACCTACGCGGCGCCCGCGGGCGGGACGTCTGACGACGTCTGGCTCGCGTCCAGCCTGTATGGCCAGCGCTTCCTCGCACTGCGCCGCCTCGCGGGCATGGGCGCGGTGGTCGCGCCATGAAACCGGTGACGGTGGTCAAGGACATCGACCCGAAGAAGTACGAGGCACTGATAAGGCGCTTGGGCGAGCTGGCGGGCCACGCAGTGATGGTCGGCATTCCGGAAGGGAAGAACGGGCGCACGGACGAGGATGAGATCGGTTCTGCCGGCATCCTCGCCGTGCACGAGTTCGGCGCGCCCGAGCAAGGCATCCCTGAGCGATCGGTGGTGCGTCGTGCGATACGGGACAACCTGGGCAAGTACCGCAAACTCAACGAACAGAACCTGCGCAAGGTGGTTCGCGGAGACATGAGCGTTGCCCAGGCCCTCGGCGTCCTCGGTGCGGTTGCCGCCGGCGACGTCCAGCTGACGATCCGCACGGCAGACCTCGCGCCGTTGAAGCCGGAGACGATCCGACGGAAGGGTTCGAGCAAGCCGCTGATCGACACCGGCCAAATGATCCAGTCCGTGACGTTCGAGGTTCGCGATGATTGACGTAAGCGAGATCTTCGCCGACCCCGAGTTCGCACAGACCGTGCCGGTGCAGCGAGGGCAGGGCGAGTACCAGCCCGACGGCACGTGGACGCAGGGCTACCTGCCCGGAATCGCGACCGCCATCGTGCACCCGGTGAAGCCCGACGACCTGCAACTGCTGCCCGAGGGAGAGCGGTATTTGCCCTGCAAGAAGGTGATGAGCCTCGATCCCATCGGGATCGGCGACCTCATCGAGTACCAGGGCCATACGTGGCGCCTGTCGCAGCTCTCGGACTGGTCGGAATATGGCTACTACAACGGCATCGCGGTTCGACATGACGGAACTGCGCAACCTGGTGCGCCTGCTTTTGTCGTTACCTGACGGAACGGTACGGCCGGCGAATCAGCCGGCACCCACCGGGCGCGAACCTTTCGTCACTGTCCAACGCCTACGCACGGACCCGCTCGGTGCCGAGACGCTGACCTTCGACGGAGAGGAAGAGCGGGAGACGATCCATAGCTCCTACCTGTCCACCGTCAGCATCAACGCCTTCGGCACGGAGGCCTACGAGCTGATGCTGAAGCTGCGGTCCGTGCTGGCCTCCTCTGCCGGCATCGACGGCATGAAAGCCATCGGTGGCGGGATCGTCACCACCGGCCAGGTCATCGACCTCACCGGCATTGTCGGCGCCGGCTACGAAGAGCGCGCCCGCGTCGAATTGCAGATTTCCCACACGCACACCGTGGTCACCGACCAGCTTCGCATCGCCGAGGCGAGGGTCGATGCCCACACCGATACCGGGCTCAGCCGCTCGGTGGACATCATCCCCACGGAGAGCACGTAATGTCGCTGCCCCTTTCCCAGATCGTCAACGTGCAGTTGAACGTCCCGCCGGTTTCCGCGGCTCGGCGCGACTTCGGCCTGCTCGCCCTGTTCAGCCCCGAGGCGGGCACGCCGTTCGCCGGCGCCGCGGGTCGTTACGTCTTCGCCGCCAGCCAGGCCGAGGTGGAAGGCCTGTTCGGCACCAACTCGCAGACCGCGCAGGCCTCGCGCCGGTTCTGGGCGCAGACGCCCAAGCCCAAGCAGCTGATGATCGCGCGCTGGAACAAGGTCGAAACCAACTTCCCCGCGACCGCTTCGGCCCTGCGTGGTGGCGTCGTCACCGACCTGCTGGCCGACTTCAAGGACATCGAGGACGGCCGCTTCCGCATCACGGTCGGTGCCGCCACGGTCAACGCCGTCGGTCTCGATTTCTCCGGCGCTGCCGACATGCCCGCGGTCGCCGCGCTGATCTCGGCCAAGGTGGCTGGGACCACCATCACGTGGGACGCGGTGGGCAAGCGCTTCGTGGTGACCGCGACCGCCACCGGCACGGCCAGCAACATCGGCTTCGTGACCGACCAGGGCGGCGCCGGTACATACATCGGCAGCATGGTCATGCTGCAGGATGGCCAGGCTCAGGCGACGGCCGGTAGCAATGCCGTAACCGTGCCGGCGGAGACGCTGCCGGA
This sequence comes from Luteibacter sp. NPDC031894, assembly GCF_050273135.1. Classification (NCBI taxonomy): domain Bacteria; kingdom Pseudomonadati; phylum Pseudomonadota; class Gammaproteobacteria; order Lysobacterales; family Rhodanobacteraceae; genus Luteibacter; species Luteibacter sp. NPDC031894. The sequence goes on from NZ_JBNNMV010000003.1 coordinate 27,993, forward strand.
GGCCTTCGCCGCGTTGCAGGATGTGTATCCGGGCTGGTACGCCGCAGCGATCGCCGATCCCGGCTTGACCGACGACGAGATCGAGGCCGCCTCCGACTGGATTCAGGCGGCGCCGGGGAAGGTCATCGGACTGACCACCACGAACCCGGACCACATCGAGGATGTGCCGGAGAACGTCTTCCGGCAGCTGTTCGACAAGCGCAACGACCGCACCGCCGCGATCTACGACAAGACGGACTCCTACGGGATCCTGTCCTGGCTCGCCCGGGCGCTGTCGGTGAACTTCGCCGCCAACAGCTCGACGATCACGATGAAGTTCAAGCAGCTGCCCGGGGTGGCGGCCGACGAACTTACGCTGACCGAGGCGAACAAGTGCCGCGCGCTGGGCATCAACTTCTACGCCTACTTCGACGAATCGCCGATGGTGGCCGAGGGCACGGTCATCGGCGGCCGCTTCTTCGACGAAATCCACATCCTCGACTGGTTCGTCGATGCCTGCCAGAAGGAAGTCTTCTCCGCGCTGTATGGCAGCACGACGAAGGTGCCCCTGACGGACGCCGGCACGCACAAGCTGATTGCTCGCGTCCAGAAGGTCGGTCGTGAAGGCGTCAACAACGGCGCGTTCGCCGCCGGCATCTGGAACGGCGACGGCTTCGGCACGCTGGAGACGGGCGATCGCCTGGATGACGGCTTCTACGTGTGGGCCGACACGGTCGACAACCTTTCCACCTCGGATCGCGAGGCCCGCAAGGCGCCTCCCATCCAGGTCGCCCTGAAACTGGCCAGCGCCATCCACTCGGTGGACGTGCTGGTGAACTTCGACCGCTAAGGAGCACCGCATGTCTCGTTTCGACCCCAAGCAGGTATCGGTGCTGATCGATGGCGTGCTGATCGACGACTGGGCCGACGGCTCGGACGTCATCGACGCCAAGAACGCCACGGACGCCGGCGCGTACACCATCGGCGCCAACGGCTCCGGCGTCTTCGTCGCCAACCCGGACCAGTCCGGCACCGTGGCGCTGAAGATCAAGCAGCACTCGGCCAACAACAAGTACCTGGCCGGCCGTCTCGCGCAGCAGCGCCAGTCGCTGAAGGCGTTCACGCCCATGACGCTCGAGATCCGTGACCTCCTCAACGAGGACGTGGTGACCGGCGTCAACGGCTATTTCACCGTGGTGCCGAGCTACACCCGCGGCAACGGCCACAACGCGGAGGTGTGGACCATCGCCTTCGAGAAGTTGGACATCAAGCTGGAACGGGGGCTCGGTAACTGATGGAACGCGAACTGAAGTTCAGCATTGACGGTGTCCAGTACGTCATGACGCCGTCGAACGCCATGGCCTCGTGGAATACCCTGAAGCGCGCCGCGTCGCTGTTCAAAGGCGTGGACATCGAGGAGGTGAAGAAGGGCGCCGGTCAGGAGGGGAAAACCTCCGTCGCGATCGGCACGCTCCTGTCGAACCTCGGTGAGCCCGCCGTGGCGGACGTCGAGGCAATCGTCTACGGCGCCACCGTCGCCAACGTCGGCGGCAAGATGTACCGCCTCTCCGATGAGCTGGATAGCCACTTCAACCAGTACCGCGGCCACCTGTTCCGGGTGCTGGTGGAGGGGGTGAAGTACCAGTACGGCGATTTTTTCGCTGGCGGCATGGCGGCGTTCAAGGGTCTGGTCCCGGGGACGTCCTCCTAGCCGATCACTACACCGACTGGTTCGTCTGGGCGCCGGTGATGCGGCGCCACTGCACGCCGCACGAGCTGCGCACCGTCTACAGCCTTTCCGACCTCTGCGACTTCCATACGGCCATGGCCGAGTGGGACGAAATGCAGCGCCTAGCGAGCGAGAAGCCCCATGATCATTGACGAGTTTCTCGTTCGTCTCGGCACCCTGGTCGACGACTCGGGCATCGCCAAGTTCGCAGGTGGCCTGGCGGGTCTGGGCGGCGTCGCCGCAGCCGCCAGCGTCGCGGTCGGCGCGGCCCTTTCGAAGATCAACGACTTCGTTGGCGAGGCCCTCGGCGCGCTCGACGAGATGAACGATCTCGCCGACCGCACCGGCCAGAGCCTCGAGTTCGTGCAGGAGTTCGGCTATGCCGCGCAGCTGAACGGCTCCTCGGTGGAGAAGGCCTCGGCGTCGATCGAGGGCCTGTCCCAGGTGATCGGTGAGGCGGCCAACGGCCTTGGCCGCGGTGCGAAGACCTTCGAGAAGCTGGGCCTCTCGGCGAAGAACGCGGACGGCTCGGTAAAGAATGTCCGCCAGGTGATCGGCGAGGTGCAGGACAAGATCAAGGGTCTCTCCGCCCAGCAGCAGCTCTCGATCCTGTCCAAGCTCGGCATCGACCAGTCGATGATCCAGACGTTGCGGCTCGGCCGCGACGAGCTGGCGAAGTTCTACCAGGAAGCGCACGACCTCGGCGTCATCACGGCAGACGGCGCCGACGCCGCCGGCGAGTACAACGACGCGATGGACCGCCTGCGCATGGTCCAGAACGCCGTGCGCACGAATATCGCCGTGGGCTTGGCGCCGACCTTCATCCAGCTCATCGGCACGCTGAAGTCGTTCCTGATCGCCAACAAGGACGTGATCCGGGACGGCGTCGGCAAGCTGGTGTCGATCCTCGTCTCCGCGGGCGGCGCGCTCTGGAACTTCTTCCGCGCCATCGACAGGGTGATCTCGAAGACCATCGGCTGGAAGGCGGCGCTGATCGCGCTGGGTTCCACGCTCGCGCTGATCTTCGCGACCAATCCCTTCGTGCTGCTCGCCGCGGCTCTCGTAGGGATCGTGGCCCTGGTCGATGACTTCATGACCTACCTCGACGGCGGGGAATCGCAGTTCGGGCCTTTCTGGCAGAAGCTGATCGACTACGCCAGGGAGGCGCAGACGTTCATCCAGGGCAACGTGGACACGTTCAAGGCGCTCGGCGTCGTGCTCGCCGGGCTTGCGCTCGGCAAGGTGGTCGCCGGATACCAGTCGATCATTCTCGTGGTGGCGAAGCTGATCGGGCTCTTCACCGGGCCACTGATTTCGGCCATTCGGCTTGCGGCGGCCGTATTCCGCGCTGCGTTCATGTCGAACCCCATCGGCCTGATCATCACGCTGGTGGCGCTCCTCGCCTACGTCATCTACGAGAACTTCGACAAGATCAAGGGATGGATCGGGGCCGCGTGGGACTGGATCGCAGCGAGGACGCAAGAAGCCTTCGCGGCGATGCTCGAAGTGTTCGCGCCCACCATCGACTACTTCAAGACGCTGTTCGGCGTCGTGGGGGACGTCCTCACCGGCAACTTTTCGGCAGCGTTCGACAAGATCGAGGCGTTCTGGCAGCGCACGGTTGGCCGGATCATGGCCGGGGTGGAGAAGGTGAAGGGCTTCTTCCGGTCCATCGGCAAGACCCTCGGCGTCGTTAACGAGGACGTCGCCGGTGTGACGCAGTCGGTGAACGATAAGGTCGTGGCGGCATCCAGCACTGCCGCGCAGGCGGCGGCCAATGGTGCGGCGCCGGCAGGAGGCAACACCTCGGTCACCGTGCAGCAGGACGTGAAGATGGATATCCGCACGGATGATCCAACGCTTGCCGGGAATACTGCGGCGAACAACCTCAAACGTGAGTCCCGGTTGGCCTCTCGCAACGCCCGCGGCGCGGTGAATCTCTGATGGCAACGACGACCCTCAGCAACCGACGGATCGGCACCATCACCCTGGACGTGGTGACGGAGGAAACGCACCAGTCCGACCTGGCGGTCACGGAGAACCCCGTCGAGTCGGGCGCGCTCGTCGCCGACCACGCCACCCTCGACCCGCAGCAGATCACGGTGTCGGGCCTCGTGGTGGACTACGAGCCGCCGAGCATCCCCGAGATCGCTGCGGACGACTCACTGCTCGGCCAGGCGGAGGCACTGGTGGACCGGGCCGATCTTCCCGGCCCAGTGGCGGCGTTCACCCCGCAAACGCTAGTACGGGCGCAACGGCAACTGAGTTCGTACGTCGATCAGGTGCAGATCCTTCAGTACAAGGCGCAGAGCGCGGCCCGCGCCATCGCTGACTGGCTACCCGGCAGCGACACCGGTGCAGCCGATACGTCGGGTAGCGAGGACCGCGTGGCCCGCGTGTACGCCCAGCTGAAGGCCCTGCAGAAGAGCGGCGGCACGATCGACGTGCAGACCGGGCTCCAGCTCTACAGCAACATGCTGATCATCTCGGTGGCGGCGCGCCAGACGGTCGACGGTTCGGCCGAGCTGGTGGTCACGCTGCGGGAGCTTTTCATCGTCCAGACCAAGACGGTGAAGGGAGTCTCGCTGCCGGCGGCGAAGAAGGGCCGTACTGCGGCGCAGGGCGAAGGCAAGTCCCAGAAGGGGAAGACCTCTCCGGATGACGCGGGAGACAAGCGGCAATCGCTGCTGAAGAAGCTGGGAGGGCTGTTCTGATGTGGCTTATCCCGACCGACCTCACCGCTCTACAGGAACAGACCTTCGATATCGGTGACGACACGCTGCGGCTCACGCTGCGGTGGAACTCGGTCGGCCAGCACTGGGCGATCGATGTGTACAACGTCAGGGATGACGCGTGGGTGGTGCAGGGCGTGGCCCTGTGCGTCGGCGTCCCGATCCTGTGGCGGTCGCCGGTGCCGTATTTCTTCTGGCTCACCGACGAAAGCGGCGTTGGCCTGGACCCGATGGTCCAGACGGATCTCAGCACGCGCTGCCTGCTGTACGTGGGCCTGAAGGACGAGGTGCCCGTATGAAGCAGTTCGGCAGGCAGTTCCGGCTGGAGATTGGTTCGAAGACCGATGGCATCGTGATCGACAACCTCCGCGTGTCGTGGAACATCAAGAAGACCAGCGACCCGAAGCCGAACCCGGGGACGATCCGGGTGTGGAACCTTTCGCGACCGCATCTCAACCTGCTGGTCAGCAAACAGTACGACCGCGCGAGGCTGTTCGCCGGATACAGCGAGCTTCGACAGATATTCGTGGGCGACATCATTCGGGCGTCGGCGGTCAGGGACAACCTCGATTTCATCGCCGAACTGGAATGCGGCGATGGCGACGCCGCCTACAAGAACTCGCACGTTTCGTTGTCGCTCGCGGCGGGCGCGACGGATCAACAGGTTTTCGGCGAGCTCGCGAAGACGATGCCGGGTGTTGGTACTGGCCCTGCGGGCTTCACGACGAAGCGTGCATTGCCGCGGGGCAAGATCCTGTCGGGGAACACGCGCGACCACCTGACGGCACTCGCGGCCAACCATGCTGCGGACTGGTCCATTCAGGATGGTCACCTGGTGATGCTACCGGCTAAGCAGGTACTTCCCGACGAGGCGGTCGTGCTGTCGGAAAGCACCGGCATGATCGGCTCGCCCGAATCGACAGATGACGGGCTCGAGGTGACGTCGCTCATCAACCCTGACCTCCGCATCGGCGGCTTGGTCAAGGTGGAATCCATCGTCGACGCCTACAACGGCGTGTTCAAGGTCACGACCATCGAATACAGCGGCGACCTCAAGGGTAGCGAGTGGTACAGCAAGGTGACCTGCGTCGGCGGGGCTTTCCAGAAGGTGAAGCACGATGGCGAATAACGAATGGGAAAACGCGGATCTCGGCGCGGCGGCGGCGGCGTTCGCGGACGAGTCATCGAAGCGGCTGCGTGTCGCGCTGCCGGGCGTCATCGTGAAGTTCGATCCGGACGCACAGACCGCCACGGTGCAGCCGCTCATTGACCAGGTGATGGCCGACGGCACGACGCAGCCCCTTCCCGTGCTTCAGGACGTTCCGGTGACCTTCCCGCGCGGCGGTGGGTTCGTGCTGACCTTCCCGATCAGCGAGGGCGACGAATGCCAGCTGGTGTTCAACGACCGGTGCATCGACGGGTGGTGGGCATCTGGAAACCCTTCCGCGCCGCTGGACTACCGCATCCACGACCTATCCGACGCGACGGCACAAGTGGGCATCGCCTCGCAGAAGAACGTCGTCCCCAACTTCGAGCTGGGCGCGGTTGCGCTGCGGAAGCTGGACGGATCGGCCTACGTGAAGATCGACGCCGCCGGCGTCGTCCGGATCGGCGGCACGAAGCTCGTCGTCGACTGCCCCATCGAGTACGCCGGCGGCATCACCGGCGAGGGCGACATCGTGGCCGATGGGGTCAGCCTTGAGCACCACCTCACGACCGGCGTGCAGGCCGGATCGTCGCTTTCCGGGGAGCCGCAGCAATGAGGGTCCGGCGCATTGACGGGAACGGCGACTGGACCTTCGGTGCTGGGCGAGCCAGCTACGCGGACCGTTCGGAGTCAGTGGCGCAGCGGGTGAAGACGCGGCTCCTGTCGCTCCAGGGTGACTGGTTCCTCGATCTGCCGCACGGGCTTCCATGGTTCGATCTGATCAAGCGGCCAGCGGACTACGCGCGCGTCGAACGCGCGGTGAAGGAGCAGATCCTGCGCACCGACGGCGTCGCCCGCATCACCTCTTTTTCGATGGCGAACGATCCGGCCACCCGGAAGCTGTCCATCGCCACAACGATCATCGACATCTACGGCGTCGAAACGTCCGTAAGTACCGGAGCCTGACCATGGGACAAGTAACGGCGGCCGGCTATGTCGCCGACCGGCTGGACGCGATCGTGTCCAAGCTGGAGACGGGGTTCGGGGGCATCTACGGCAACGACATCAATCTCGACCCGGACAGCCCCGACGGGCAGATGGTCGGCCTCATCGGCCAGATGCGAGCCGACCTCGAGGAACTCGGTGAGCAGATATATCGCTCGCTCGATCCCGACTACGCCGGCGGCACCTGGCTGGAGCAGCGCGCGGCGTACGCGGGGCTGGTGCGCAGGTTGGCCAGCTACAGCTACCTGCGCGACGTGATCCTCAGCGGCAGGCCGGGCGCGATCATTCCCGCGGGCTCGATTGTCACCGATGGCAACGGCATCCGCTGGCGCTCCGTCACGGCTTCGGTCCTGAACGGCGACGGCTCTGCCCGGGCCGACTTTCGCAGCGAAGACCTCGGCGCGTTCATCGTCCCCGACGACACGGTGCTGGCGATCCAGACCGTGGTGCTGGGTTGGCAGACGGCCACGACGCTGACGGCCGCGGAGGTGGGCACGGAGGAGGAGACGGATCCGGAACTGCGTGCGCGCTTCTTCAGGAGCCGATCCCGGCCGGCAACGGCCAGTGCCGAGGCCATCGAGGCAAGAATCGCGGAGCTGGCGGACGTTCGCCAAGTCGTCTGCCTTGAGAACTACACCGACGTGGTCGACGCTGACGGTGTTCCCGCCCACGGTGTCAACGTCGTGGTGGATGGCGGTGACGACATGACCATCGCTGTCGTGATCCGACAGAACAAGACCGCGGGCACCGCAATGCGCGGCGAGGTCGTCGTGAACGTGCCTGTGGGGCAGGGAACGCGGCCGATTCGATTCGACCGCCCGGCGATCGTCGCCAGCGCGGCGAAGGTGACCGTGAAGCGTTCGGCGAACTTCACCGCCATCGACGTCGACGGCATCAAGGCGGCGCTCGCCGCGCTGCAGTTCGACATCGGCGAGGACGTGCTCTTGAGTCGCCTCTACACGCCGATCAACACCGTGCCCGGGTTCTGGGTGCAGGAGTTGCTGATCGGTCCTGTGGGTGGCCCCCTCGGCACCGACAACATTGAAGTCGACGCGCGGAGCCTTGCTCGGTTCGGCGTCGATGACGTCGAGGTGGTGATCCTCCCATGAGCTATCGCGACCTCCTGATCTGGCAGTACCAGGGAAGGCCACGCGCGAAGGCGACGGCCGATCTTCTGGCGTCCTCGTTCGGCGACGCCTGGACGGGCCTCGCGGCGCTCCGCGGCGTGCTGGACATCGACACGGCCGTGGGCGTCAACCTCGACCTGGTTGGGAAGCACGTCGGACAAGCGCGGATCCTGCCCGAAATCACGCCGCGGGGACTCTTCGGTTTCGAAGGCGCAGAGGGCGCCAAGGGCTTCAGCTTGAGCGGCGACGGCGGCGGTAAGTGGTATCGCCTTGGCGACCCCATCGCGGACTCGGTTGTGCTGAGCGATGACGACTATCGCTTCCTCATCCGGTGCCGTGTCACCCGGAATTACATGACCGGGACGATGCCGGACATCGAGGCCGCGCTGGCTTTCATCTTCGGCGACAAGGCCAACGCGTACGACCAGTACGACATGTCCCTCACGGTAGTGGTTCGCGACGAGGGGCTGACCGACTTCAAACGCTACGCCATCACCAAGCTGGACATTCTGCCGCGACCGGTAGGCGTCCGCATCCGATTCATTCTCGTCGCCGACGCCGCGCCCTTCGGGTTCTACGGCGTGCCGGGTGCGCAGGGATTCAATAGCGGCAAATTTGCGAGGTTCCTATGACGACTTACAACCGCCCCGACGAGCTGGTCATGGCGGAAAGCGCCCTCGCGGGCGAAGTCCAGGCATTTCCGGACATCCTTCGTGGCTGGGGCATCGCCTTCGATCAGACGGGAGGCATCCCGCCGATGGAGTGGTTCAACGCGCTCGCGAACCGCACCGATCAGGCCATCCGGTATTTCATGCAGCGGGGCCTTCCGGAGTGGTCGGCAACCGAGGATTACCCGCAGGGTGCTTACGTGCAGTACGCCGGTAACGCGTATCTCTCGAAGCGGGCCAACACCAACAAGCAGCCCGGCGCTGCGGGGAGCACGAACGACTGGGGTCGGTGGTCGGTCACGCGCGATGAGTTTGACGCAGGAACGGTGGGTCGACTGCTCGGTCCTCCGAAGATCATCACGTCGTCCGGTCCGTTCAACGAATCGCCGGGGACCAAGGCAATATTGGTGGCACTCGTGGGTGGTGGCGGTGGAAGTCCTGGAGTCGCCGCAACGGGAAGCGGGCAGTGGGGCGGCAGCGGAGGCGGTGGTGGCGGCGCATTTGCCATTGGTTACTACACGGCAGGCTTCAGTGGTGCCATGGTGACTATTGGGACTGGTGGCTCCGCTGGCACCGGCGGGGCCGGCGCAGGCAAGGGCGGAACGACGTCGTTTGGATCGCTTCTGTCCGTCGAAGGCGGCTTGCCCGGATCGTCGTCCGTGCTGTCGACGAGCGTGACCGCCGCGTTGATGACCGGAGGTTTGGGTGGATCGTCGATCACCGGTAGCGGAATCGTCTACAAGGCGACCGGGGCGTCGGGTGGCCGTTGCTTCCTGTTGCCCAACTCTCAGTTGGGCGGTGACGGCGGCGGCAGCGGTAATGGAGGCGAGGGCGGTCCGGGACTGGGAAACAGTTCGACTACTTCGAACGCTGGTGTCTCGCCTGGCTCCGGAGCCGGTGGTCTCACCTCCCAGGTTCAAGCGGCGAAGGCAGGCGGCGCTGGCGCGCCGGGTCAAGCAATGGTCTGGGAGCTAAGCTGATGGATTACGCAGTCATTGAAAACGGATATGTGGTTAACACTATCGCGTGGGACGGTGAGGCTCCCTGGGCCCCGCCGGAGGGGTCGCAGCTGGCGGAGATCACCGAAGGAACCGCGTGCTCGATCGGCTACAGCGCGACGCAGGATGAAGGCGGCGCGTGGACTTTCACGCCGCCTCCTGTCCCTCCTCCGTCGCCAGAGGAAGTCCTGGCGACGAATACGGCGATGCGAAATAGCTATCTGGATGCAGCGGCTCGTGCAATAGCACCGCTACAAGATGCGGTCGACCTCGGCATCGCGTCGGCACAAGAGCAAACGTTGCTCACGGCATGGAAGCAGTTCCGGGTTGCGGTGAACCGGATCGACTTGACTGCTGCTTCGCCGGAATGGCCGTCATCGCCGGCGCCCTTGAGTTACGCCGTGGGTTCGGTCACGGCCTGACGCGGGGCTGCCTCTATCGCTTGCGTTGGCATGGCCGGAGCGGCGACGACTTCACTGGTGGTCCTCGGCGCGCGGGCCTTCAGCCGCAAGAAGGGTCGCTCGACAAATCTCCACGAGACTGCGCCTGCGACCAGCGCGAGTGGAATTGCCAATGCAGCGAGACCGTGGGGCCCGAGATTGGGGAACGCGTCGCTCAGCATTTGCTGGATCGGGAACGCGTAGAGGTAGGTGCCGTAGGAGTAATCCTCGACCCACCTCGGCAGTCTCACCGGACGCGAATAGGCCGCGACAAGCACGCCGTAGGCCGTCGCGATCGCAACGAGGTAGTAGAACGGCGCCATGCCATGACTCTGCCATGCGATGAGGGCCAGCAGAGCGACGCCGCCCCACGACAGCGGAATCGAATTGCGGTTGTGGTACATCAACGCACCGAGCCCGAACATGCCAGACAGGATGAGAAACCATCCGCCGGCGACGAACATGGGTAGAGCGCCGAGCCAAGCGGCGACAACGAGAGCCGCGATGACTAACGTTGCGACCAGCGTGCGGCGGAAGGCGATCAGCCCGACGAACCCGGCGAGAAGGTACAAGCGCACCTCCACTGGGATAGTCCATAAGCTCCCGTTGACCGCTTTTGGTAGGCTCGTGTTTCGGAACGTGACGCCTGTTAGGTCAGGCGCGCCGTAGCTGGCCAGAGCCGTGCGTCGTATCCACTGCCATGTATGGTGGTCCCTCAGGTACTCACCGAGCGGCATCGTGGAATACAGTGCGCCGATCACTGCACCGCAGATCAATGCGCAGACCATTAAACCCGGGAAGATGCGAAGGGCCCGGTTGCGTAGGAACGCCCATACGGAGCTGGCGCGGTCGAAGCTTCCTGAAACGAGGAACCCGCTGATCGTAAAAAAGATGAACAAGCCCAAGCGGGATGTATGAAACATCGGGTCGAGCGAGGCCAGAAAGTCCGGCGCCTGGTCGTGCCCCGAAAGGGAAAAGGAGTGCCCGTACACGACGAGGAGGGCCCCCAGCAGGCGCAGCAACAGGAAGTTGTTGTCTTCGTCGCTCCGCCGCGTCTCGGCCAGCATTCCCAGCGTCTTCATCGTGTCCTTCCTAGGGGTTCCGACCCCCGATAATACCGGATGAAGCCCAGCTGGACCGCGTGGCGCAGTCCTCGCGCCATCGCGCTATCCTGCGCCCATGTGCTACTCCGCCCAGATCCTCGCCGACCTCCCTCAGTACCAGTGATCGCCAGAAGGTTATCTCGCATGGAAAAGGGGCCAACGGGCCTCGGTGCTGGTGGCTCATCGATACAAGAGCGCGCCAGGGTGTAATCACTTCTGTTGGACATCGCCACGCGGTAGGCTTCCGCCATGTGCGGCCGCTATGCCACCTTCGGACCCGTCTCCCTCTCCCGCCAGGCGCGCGAAACCCTGGAGCAGATGGAGCTGGACATCATCAGCGAGATCAACCAGCGCGAGCCGCAGTACGACATCGCGCCGACCCAGAAGGCGCCGGTGGTCGTGCACGCGGAGGGCCGCTACCACGTCCGCGCCTACCGCTGGGGGCTCGTGCCGCACTGGGCGAAGGACATGAAGTTCGGCGCGAAGACCATCAACGCCCGCGCCGACACGGTGACCACCAAGCCCTCGTTCCGCGAGGCGTTCAAGAAGCGTCGCTGCCTGGTGCCGGCGAGCGGCTACTTCGAGTGGAAGGGCGAGTCGCCGAACAAGCAGCCGTACTTCATTCACGACCCCGCCGGCGACCTGCTCATGTTCGCCGGGCTCTGGGAGGGCTGGCGCGAGTCGCCCGACGCCGAGTGGGTGCACACCTACACCGTGATCACCGGCGAGCCTGGGAAGGTCTCCGGCGACATCCACGATCGGCAACCGGTCATCCTGCCGCCCGACCTTTGGGAGGTGTGGGCCGAAGGCGCGCCGGCGGACGCCCAGGCCGTGCTTACCACCGCGCCAGAGGCAGACCTCGTCTACCACCCGGTGCCGAAGGCAGTCGGCTCCCCGCGCAACAAGGGGCCGGAATTGGTCGAGCCAGCTGAGGCGTAGAGCCGTCAGTTCGCGCTTTGCGGGCTCATGACATTGGTTTCACGTGCGACATAGTGAGGTTTGCATCGCGTCGCTAAATCCGATGTTCGGGAGGGTAAAGCATGTACCGCAGATGGGCCTACGAGCTGGGGGCGCAGAACCTTCGCGAGTCCCTCCTTCTGCTTGAACAGCTTAAGCACTCCAACCTCCGGGTGCGAGAGCAGGTCGCGAAGATGCGCTCGGAGTTGCAGGCAAGCTGGGACGTCGCATTACGGGTGCGCATTCCCGGACCGGTTATCGGCCGCAATGACGCACCAACTCTACCGCTGGTCGAACCAGACCACGTCTATGGCGCTGGCAACGCGCAGGAGCGCTTCCCCACAGGCCGAGTTCGGTAGGCCACCCACCGGACCAAGGCGAGCCATCGCCCGTTTCGCTGCTATGACCCTAGCGCTGGCAGGCGCTTGCGATGCAAAGTTCCGGCAAGACCGTCGCACCGTCCACATTTCTGAGACTCGGCCCGCGTATCGTCCGCGGCCATGCACAGCATCGCCGACATCGACTGGAGGAAGCCCACGGTGGCGGGCGCCGCCTGGTTCGCCCAGGTGAAGGGTGTCGACGTCGGCTACGTGACGAAGACGGTGTTTCATGATGGCCGCTGGCGAGCGGCCGTGATGCCGTGGGTGGACCGGGAGCTGTCCTGCTACGCCGCCAGCGAGGATCAGGCCCGGTACTTTGTCGAGCGCTACCTAAGCCACCACATGCCGGACGTGCAGGCCCTGGCCGCAGCACGGAAGGCGTGGCGGGATTCGGATCCGCTTCCGCGTAAGCCTAAGGGGCTGGACGATCGCTCGTAGCGTCGCGCTCCTCGGCCCACCGCCGAATTGTCGCCTCGTACCGATCAGCGGCGCAGCCCTGGCACGGGCCCAATACCCATCGCCCGCCGAGCGTCCTCTGCATAGGGTTGTACCAGCCGTGCTTCTCACACCGCCTGCGGACGTTCTCGCGCTCACTCGCTTGCTGGCGCCGGCGTTGCGCGTTGCGGCGGGAGTAACCGCCCATCATCGTGGCGCCATCCGGCAGTGAGGGCACCCGTTCGCGGTGACGATGCCGCGACGGAGGACGTTGAGCGGGTACTCGACACCGTGACGGCGGCAGCGGCCGCGCAGGGCCAGCGAGGCGCGCTGGAACGCGACGGGCTCGATCGATTGCTCCGCACGATCGCGGATCCACTTGCGACGGTTCATGGTGGCCATGTGGCGATTTTCTCGCCACCCGTTCTCACCGTTCGCGACCAAAACAGGATGTCTTAGGTGACGAACTGATAAGGCCCACTGACTACTGGGCCTTTATGCCGTGTTCTTTGTTTAGAACTTACCAAAGAAGTCCATATAGGAATCGCTGCAGTAAAGTTCGATCAGGTGAGGCGGTACACCACGCTTCGCGCCACAGCCTTCGAAGTCCAAGACGCCATCTTTAGCTGTACCGATGAAGTGCAGGCGATCTGTGTATGGGAATAGGAATTCCATAGCAGCGGCCTCGGCAAGCCGCTCGGAAACGGTAGATTTCCTTGGCTGCGAATCATCCACCGGGAAGGTGGCCAGAACCTCTTCTAGATGCGCATAAATGCTCATCGTTCGAGCTTCGACCTCGTCAATGACGACGTGAAACAGCTCTTTGCAGTAAGCGAAGCGACGAGCGTCATCGCTCAAACCCTGAAGGATGTAGATCTCGTAACTTCCATCCCTGATGGCAAGCGCCATCGCCGCAATCGTCTTAGCCTTCCACTCGACGTCTTCGACCTTAACGACCTTCTGAAGGTACGTCTCGATGATCCAACGAAGTTGGTCTATCGATTTCCGAACCGCATCCCCATTGAGCACGTTCTGACGATAGTGGTCCCTCACCTCCACCACTTGTTCGAGGCAACGGCGTACGTCCTGAACTGATACAAGCATCCCTATCCCCTGATATGAAAAAGGATGCCGGTTTTACCCGGCATCCTTAGTAATACGTATATCGCCTACCGAATTAAGCAGCGGCGTGGTGATCGTTCAGGCCAGCGAACGGACGCGTCCGGCCCTCGACAACAGCTTGGAGCGCATCCGCAGCGTCCGTAGCGATCGTGGACAGCGCGACATTGGTGTTCGTGAAGAAGAATTTAACATCCACAACGCCGCGCTCACGAAGCGCGGCCTCGAGGGCCTGCAGTCGAGCTTTAGCGTTCATAGCATTCTCCGTCATACCTTCCTACCTATCCCCTGTAGAGCGACATTTCGCACCGCGGGCGCCGCCTGTACCCTTAGAACTCAACATTCTAAACTAATTTTACGGGTGACGGTCAACGGGGTCTTGACATCGTTCACAGAATAAGAATGCGCCTCACGACTTCATTCCGGTACATATCTGATGGCATAGACCCTCACAATCAAGTGAAGTTCGCACGTTCAGTATGGCACCTCTGCTTGACCGTTATAGAACTATTTATCGGCGCCGATTCGGCAACCTTTAGGTTCAATTTTTACGGTCAGTTTTACGGTTGGGTCCAGTAATCGACTGCGCATAACGCTTAAGTCATTGATTTCACTGGTGGGTCGTGCCGGATTCGAACCGGCGACCTACGGATTAAAAGTCCGCTGCTCTACCAACTGAGCTAACGACCCACACGCGAGAACCGGCAAGTTTACGAGGCGGGGCCGTGCGGCACAACCCGATGGGTATTCCGGTTCAGGTCGTCACGACGATGGCTTCGACGTCACCGCCCGCGTCACGCCAGGCACCCAGGCCGCCGGTGAGGGGACGGACGTTGGCGAAGCCGAGTTTGCTGAGGCGTTCGGCGACCTTGGCGGCGGAGACCTCGTTTGGGCACGAGCAGTAGATCACCAGGGCGCTGTGTCGGGGCAGGGTCGCGAGTTCCCGGTCGACGGTCGCGAGGTCGAACAGCCGCGAGCCGGGGATGACGTAGGGATCGTCACGGCGGCTGATCGCCGAACGAACGTCCACGATGAGCGCGCCCGGCTCGTTGGCCAGCAGCATCGACAACTCGTCCACCGAGATGCGGCTCTTGCGCAGGCGCATGAGCAGCAGCGTGCGTCGCAGGTAGCGGAACGCGATCCAGGCCAGCAGCCCGATCGCCGCCACCGCCGCCATGCCGATGCCGAACTGGCGCAGCAGTGCCAGCACGGCGTCGATCTGGCGGTAGAACAACATGCCGGCGGAGAGGCCGACGACGATCCACAGGGCCGCGCCAAGCAGGTCGTATAGGGTGAATCGCGAGAAGCGGGTATCGCCGGCCCCCGCGATCGGGATGGCCACGAGCGACAGGCCCGGAATGAACCGGGAGACGAGCAGCAGCTTCACGCCACGCTTCTCGAAGAACCCGCTGGCGCGACGCACGCAAGTGTCCGGCGAAAGCGAGACGCGGCAGAGACCGTCGAGCACGCGGTAGCCGAACCGGCGGCCGGTGAGGAACCACGCGGCATCGCCGAGGAACGCGCCCGCAAGCGCGGCGAGGAAGGTGCCGATGATCAGAACCGGGTCGCGTGCCGCGACGAGGGTGCTCCCAACCACGATGAGGGTTGGCATTGCCGGCACGGGCAGGCCGATCGCGCCGGCGAACACGCCGGCGAACGCCACGATGGGCGCCGTGTCCGACCAATTGATGCTCGCCACGCCCGTGTTCCTCGAAGGGAGTTCCTGTGCTCCCGACAACGATACGCCGGTCGCTGGACCCGCGACAGGGGGCGGCAGGTCCCTACCACGCGGAATGCCAGTGCAGCGCCGGGGCCGGGCGTACCGTCGGCCCCGCCGCCGCGCCATCGAGCTCCGCCCAGAACAGGCTCCCTCGCCCAGGACTCGAGCGGACGCCGATCCGACCGCCGAGCGTATCCGCGATACGGCGCGCCACGGCCAGCGCAAGCCCGTACCCCGGATGCCCGGGGAGGCGGGTGAATTCCTCGAAGACCCGGGCCTGCATGCCCGGCTCCATGCCCATGCCGTTGTCGCGAACCTCGAGGCGGATAGCGCCGCCGCGGCGGCGGATGGCGACCAGTACGCGTCCATGCGGCGTGCTGAGCACGGCGCTCGACACGAGCCGGACCAGCAGCTCCCCGAACAGCACCGGGTCGACGTGCAGCGGCGTTCGCCCACCGCGCCAGCGCACATCCACGCCGAGTCGCGCGGCGTCCGCCTCGATCGCCGTGCGACCGCGCACGAAGAGTTCGGAAGCGATGACGTCCACGGCCGCGGGTTCCACCGCGCCCGCATCGAAACGGGCCATCTCGAGCAAGCCGTCGAGCAGTTCGTTGAGCCGCGTGAGGCTGGTGCGCATCTGACCGAGCACGGCGCGTTGCCGCAGGTCTTCGCCCGGTTGCATGCCCGCGACGAACAGCGCAAGCGCTTGCATCGGCTGACGGAAATGATCGCCGACCTGTTCGACGAAGCGGGTATGCCGGGCGATGTCCTGCAATCGCTGGCGCAGGGCTTCCGCCATCGCGGCATCGTGGCGTGCACGCAGTTCCACGAGTTCGTCGAGCAACGCGTCGATGGCGTGCAACTCGTCGTCTTCGCCTGGGATATAGGCGCCGCGCGGATGCAGGATCTTGTCGATGCGGGCACGCACGCGCTCGACGGGAGCCATGACGTCACGCTCGAGGTTGCGCCGGGCGATGGCGAACAACCACGACACGCCGGCGCAGAGCAGCAGGGTCATGATCAGGCCCGCGACGTGGCGGTCGTGCAGCGCGGACGCATCCGATACCGTCTCGAGCATGCCGTCGTCGGTGCTCGTCCACGTGCGCAAGGTTTCTCCACGCTCGATCCGGCGCCCGCTGTCCACGACGAGGTCACCCGCGCCCTGGCGATGGAGGATGGCTTGCTGCGTCGGCGAACTTCGCGCAAGGGCGCGAACGAGGGCATCGCGGAGGGCGTCGTCGCTCGAGGACCCCGCCATCGTCGCGGCGATGGTCGCGGCCTGGATGCGCGCCACGGCATTCGTTTCGGCGTTCGTGGCCCGCAGGTGCAGCACGCCGAGCGTGGCGGCCAGCGCCAGGGCAACCACCGTCGTTGGCAGCAATCCCTTGAGGACCAGCTGCCTGCGCAGGGATGCGGGCCTTCCTGGCGATCGCGACGAGACGGTCATGGTGGCCTTGGGACGCGGATTGTCCATGACAAATCTATGAAACGCGGATGCGCCGCGCGATAGACAAGGGGAGCTAATCCGGCGGCCTATGCCGTTCGGTCTACTACTTTCCGCGAAGGTGGGCGACGAGGCCGTCATGGTCGTGGCGGATCTTGCGGAACCTGGCTTCGCGCGCACCGTCGCTCACCCATTGCGCGCTGGTCGCGCGGCGTTGCTCCAGCGCGTATTCGATATCGGCGAAGGGGACGAGGTCGGCATTTCCGGCCGGCGCGAAGCCGCTGATATCGTGGATCAGCTTGAGGTTGGCCGCTTCGCGCGCACCATCCTTGCCCTTGCCGTAGCCCGTGATGAAAGCAGCCACCTGCGCGCGCAGGGAAGACGGCAGGTCGTTGCGTATGACGATCACCGCGTGCGGGATCAGCGACGACTTCCACAGGATGCGCAGGCGCGCGAACTGCTCGGGGAAGTGCTGCTTGAAGCGCTCCATGTCGGCCGTGTTGTTGGTCGCCACGTCCGCCTCGCCGTTGGCCACGGCCAGTGCGTTGTTCTGGTGGTTGTCGACGTGCACGTTGGCGAAGAAGGTGTCGGAATCGACGCCGCGCGCGGCGAACAGCTGGGTTTCCGGCACCAGGTAGCCGGAGACGGAAAGCGCCTCCCCTCGCGCGAAGCGCCACTTGCCGGGATGGGCGAAGAGCTGGTCGAGCGTGCGCAGGCGGGAATCCGACGCCACCACCAGCACCGCGTAATAGCCGCGCGACCCGTCCCCGCGCGTCAGCTGGCCGATGACCTGCATGTTCTCCCGCGTGACGGCGTCCAGCGCGAGACGGCCCGACAGGAAGGCGATGTCGACGCGCTGCTCGCTGATCGCCTGGGCGATGCCTTCATACGTCGTCACCGAGACCGCGCGAATGGGTCGGTCCAGGGTCTTGTGCAGGTCGTCGAGCATCGGTCGCCATGCTTCCAGCGATTCCGCCGGTCCGCCGATGGGCAGGATCCCGAAGGTCAGTGGGGCCTGGGGATCGACCTCGCCCGGCGACGCGGCGCCGGCGGGCAGGGTGGCAAGCGCGCAGACCAGCCACGCGGCCAGCCAGCCGCGCACCCGCCGTTTCGCCGCGTCGTTCATGCCTGCCAGCATCGCGCCTGCCCCGCGTTGTCTGTCCGCGCCCCCCGCGCGGCCCACACCCCATTCCCCCAGCTTACGCCAGGCGGATGTCGAATGGATGACCCGTCAATCGCCGAGGTGCTGGGCGGCGACCAGGGCCTCGAGCCTGTTGCGTACATGCAGCGCGCGGAAGATCGCGGCCAGGTGGATCTTCACCGTGCCCTCGCTGATCTGCAGTTCGCGCGCGATGAGCTTGTTCGGACGTCCCTTCGCCAGGAGTTTCAGGACGTCGATCTGGCGATCGGTCAGGACCGTGGCCAGGCGTTCCTTGGTGGTCAGTCCGTCGTTCGCGTGCGAGAACGAAAACGTCGGCGTCACCGTCGCGGCGGCGGACTTCATCGCTTCCGGCGGCACATAGATGCCTCCGCCCACGACGAGGCGAACCGCGTTCAGGATCACGTCGGGTGGCGAGGATTTCGGGATATAACCTTGCACGCCCAGGCCGAGGACGTGACGGATCGCCGAGGGGTCTTCCGTGCCGGAAAGCACGATCACCGGCCGGCCACGCGAGCCGGTATCGTCGTCGGGATCGCGCATGGCCGCCACGGCGGCCTTGATGTGCTCGACACCTTCCGCGCCGGGCATCGCCATGTCGATAAGGGCTACGTCAGGCTGCGGGGATTCTTCCAGCCGCTGGTGAAGCTCTTTCACCGTCTCGGCTTCCACGAACTGAACGTCGTCGCCCAACTCGCGAAGCTTCAGCTTCACGCCCTCGATGATAAGTCGGTGATCGTCCGCGATCAGAACACGCATGCCTTTCCTCCGCCCGCCAGGCTTGCGAGCCACCCCGTTGAGCGGACCATAGCCCTACGGGCGCCGGTCGGCAAGCAGGCCATCCGGCTCAGACGGCTGCACGATGGACAGTCCATGCGGAAACCATTACCTCGTGCAGGCGCTCCGGCGACACCGGTTTGAAGAGCACCTGCGTGGCCGTCTGGTCGATGTGCTTCAGGAATTCGCCACGCGTCTCGCCCGTGATCAGCACGCGCGCGAATGGCGGCGGATCGCCGGGGCGACGGCGGTAATAGCGGTCGAGCAGGGCGATCACGTCCATGCCGGTGCCTTCGCGCAGGCGGAGGTCCGAGATGACGATGTCCGGCGGCTGCATCCACTGGTGGACCGCCTCCATGGCCTGCTGGGCATCCTCCGCAGTCATTACCTCGCAGCCCCAGCTGCCCAGCAGGTAGCTGATGCCTGCGAGGATCGTCGGCTCGTCGTCGATGACAAGGACGCGCATGCCGACGATGTCGCGGGGGATGCCAGGATCGGGGGTCGGCACAGGGATGGCTTCCATCATGCCTGGCTGGACCTCGGGCAGCACGATGGAGAACAAGGTGCCCTTGCCTGGGCGCGACCGGACCGAGGCGCGCGTGCCAAGCAGGCCCGCAAGCTTCTGCACCGTCGACAGGCCGAGTCCGAGCCCGCGCCGTGTACCCTCCGGCCGGCCGGTATCGGGGCCGCCTTCGACGCGATAGAACTCGTCGAAGATGTGCTGCAGGTGTTCCTGGGCGATGCCGAGGCCGGTGTCCCAGACATCGACGCGGACCGAGCCGTCCAGTTGGCGTCGCGCTCCCACCAGCACGCCCCCGGTGCGCGTATAGCGCAGCGCGTTGCTCACCAGGTTGTTCAGAATGCGGGCGAGCATGATGCGGTCCGAGCGCACCCACAGGCGCGTGGTGCGCACCACGAGTCGGAGGTCGTGCTGCTCGGCCACCATGCGGAAGTTCACGCTCACCTCCTCGAACACGGCATCGAGCGGCACGTCCCGGATCACCGCCGGCATGGCGCCGGTTTCGAGACGGGACAGGTCGAGCAGTTCGCCGAAGAGGTGGTCCAGCGATTCGACGCATTCCTGGATGTGCGCGATACGGTTCAGCCGCACCGGATCGTATTCGTCGACCGCGAGGCCGGAAGAGAACAGCGTGAGCGCGTAAAGAGGCTGGCGCAGGTCGTGCGACGCGGCGGCGAGGAAGCGCGCCTTGGCGACGCTGGCGGCCTCCAGCGCGGCGTTCTTGCGAGCGAGTTCATCGGTCGCTGTGGCGATCTCGCGCTCCATGCCGATCTGGGCATGCAGCAGCTTCGATGCCGCGCCGTTGAAACCGCGCTGCAGGTCGCCGATCTCCGTGTCGTCGGTCACCGGAACCACCACCGTGCGATCGCCCAGGCCAAGCTGGCGCACGGCGATCGCCAGATTGCGCAACGGCGCGCTGAGCCAGCGCGCGGTGGACCAGCCGATCATCACGGCGAGCAGCAGGCTGAGGGCCAGCCAGACCAGCGCGTTGTGCACACTGGCGCGCTGCGCGGCCACCGCGTCTTCCACACTCACGTCGACGGTGACGGAGCCCACCACGCGGTGCGTCAGCGGGTCGAGGATTTCGCGCGCCACGGTGAGTCCGTCGTCGTCGTCATCGACGATGATGGAACCGTTCACCCGGTCGGCGACGATCTCGCCGTCGCGATCGCTGATGCGAACGCGCGAGACCTGCGGTAACTGGACGATGGACTGCGCGATCCGACCCAGCTCGCGCCGCTCGCCGGTGCGCAGGGCGTCGCCGGACACGCTGGCGGCCTGCTGGGCGATGGCGTCCGCAGTGGACCGCCCCATCTCGTGCAGGGTATCCATCTGATGACGCGTCAGCAGGGTGACGAGCAGGACGGCGCTGATCGCGGTCGGCACCAGGGCGACACAGGTCAGGCGCTGCACGAGCGAGGTGCGTCGCCAGACCTTTTCCAGCCATGGTGTCGATACGTCACGCATTTTGCTTCCCCTTGCGCTGTCCCTCCAGGACGGCGCGAGGGGTTAGCCTAGCGCAGAACGGGGGTGCCGGTGCCGTCAGTCGCGCCGGCGCAGGCGGCCCGTCAGGGTCCGCACGGCCAGGGGCAAGATGGTCAGCACGGCGAAAGCCGCCAGTGGCAGCAGGATCCGATGGTCGAGCAGCCCGGCGGCACTCACGGGACGACCGCTGGCGAAGGTCTCGCCGAGTCCGGCACCGACCGAACTCTCCACGAACAGGGAGACGGTTCCTCCGAGCCACGTGGCACCGACGAAAAGCCATGGCGGGCAGCGCAGCCACGCCAGGGCGACGGTCATCGCCCCCAGGGGCACGATGGGGACGAAACGGAGGGCGAGGGTGTAAGTAACGGGGTGCGCGGCGAACCCTTGGCGCAAACGCTGCGCCAGCGGAGGCGCTTCGCGCCGGCCCGCACGGAAGGCGTAGCGGCTGGCGAGGTAGAGGGCCACCGAGCCGAGCACCAGCGACACCGAGGACAGGGCCGTGCCCTCGACCACGCCGAAAAGGAGGCCACCCGCGAGCACGATCACGATGGTGCCGGGCACGCCGGTGGCGATGCCTAGCGTCAGCAGGCTGGCGTAAGCGACGCGCGAAGCGACGGGATGCGCCGCGATGCCGGTGCGCAGTTGCCCTTCGTCGGCGAGCAGCCGGTGCGGCTCGAAGCGGTCGAACGCGCCGCTGGCGAAGAGGGCCGCTCCTGCCATGAGCAAGATGCCCAGCGGCAGCAGCGCACGCCAGCGGCTGGTCACCTGGCGCGTCCGCGGTTCAATACGCCGCGCCCGATTCGCCGTAGCGGCGAAGGACGGCGCGAGCCTCGTCGCGATGGATGTCGCGGCGGACCGCGATGCCGCGGCGCTCCAGCTCGCCGATCCAGTCCGCGGGGAGCGGACCCTCGTCGAACGGCGTGAGCTCCTCCACGTCCTCGGCACGGGCGCCAATCAGCAGCTCGTCGATGCCGGCCCACACCGTCGCTCCGAAACACTGGCAGCATGGCTGGGAACTCGTCGCGAGGGCGAAACGGTTGCCGTCCTCATTGAGGCGGAAACGCTGCAGGCGCTGCTGGGCGGTCATGTACGCCATCATCTCGGCGTGTGCCACCGAGCAGTTGTGCGGGACAACGCGATTGACGCCCACGGCCACGATGCGATTGTTGCCGTCGAACACGACCGCACCGAACGGACCGCCCGTGCCGAGGTCGACGTTCATCCCCGACAACGCGATGGCGAGCGCGACCTTGGCCTCGTCGCCGGCGTAATCCACCGACGTGTTCACCGCCTCGTGCACCCAGGCGGGGAGGGTGAGGTGGACCTGCGCGTACAGCATCAGGCCTGCTTCGCCCAGGAGTCGCGCAGCGTCACCACGCGATTGAAGACGGGTGCGGCACGCGTGTGGTCGTGGATGTCCGCGACGAAATAACCGAGGCGCTCGAACTGCATGCGGTCCTCGTGCACCGCGGCGGCGGCGGCCGGTTCGACGAAACCGTGCGCGATCCGGCGCGAGTGCGGGTTGATGTGATCCTTGTAGGTCTTGCCGTCGCTGTCGTCGTCGGGATCGGTGACGTCGAACAGGCGATCGTAGAGACGGATCACGGCCGGCACGGCATCGCGTGCGCTCACCCAATGGATCGTGCCCTTCACCTTGCGGTCGGCGCCCGGCATGCCGGTGCGCGTCTCGGGGTCGAGTGAGCAACGCAGTTCGACCACCTGGCCGTCCGCATCCTTCACCACCTCGTCGCAACGCACGATGCCGACGCCGCGAAGGCGGACTTCGCCTTCCGGCTTGAGGCGATGGAAACCCTTGGGCGGCACTTCCGCGAAGTCCTCGCGTTCGATCCACAGCTCGCGCGAAAACGGAACGCTGCGCGTGCCGAAGGACTCGTCCTTCGGGTGGTTCGGGAAGGTCAGCGATTCCGCGTGCCCTTCGTCGAGGTTGGTGATGACGAGCTTCAGCGGATCGATCACGGCGAGGCGACGCGGTGCCGTGCCATCGAGGTCTTCGCGCACCGCGCCTTCGAGCACGCTCATGTCGATCGTGCTGTTCTGCTTGCTGACGCCGATGCGCTCCCAGAACAGGCGGATGCCCGCGGGCGTGAAGCCGCGGCGGCGCACGCCGGCCAGCGTGGGCATGCGCGGATCGTCCCAGCCGTCGACGAGGTTCTCCGCCACCAGGGTGATCAGCTTGCGCTTGCTCATCACGGTGTAATTGAGGTTGCCGCGCGAGAACTCGATCTGGCGGGGCTTGCTTGGCGCCGTCGGGAGCCCGGCCTTTACGAGCGGCTCCCACAGTTCCGGATCGTGGGCGAGGTCCACCTTGTCCACGCACCAGTCGTACAGCGGGCGGTGGTCTTCGAACTCCAGCGTGCACAGGGAATGCGTGATGCCTTCCAGCGCGTCGGACAACGAATGCGCGAAGTCGTACATCGGATAGATCGGCCACGCGTCGCCGGTGTTCTGGTGGTGCACCTTGCGGACCCGGTAGAGCGCCGGGTCGCGCAAGTTGATGTTGCCCGAGGCCATGTCGAGCTTCGCGCGCAGGGTCTTGCTGCCGTCGGCGAATTCGCCGGCGCGCATGCGCTGGAACAGGTCGAGGTTCTCCTCCACCGTGCGGTCGCGGTAGGGCGAGTTGCGCCCCGGTTCGGTGAGGGTGCCACGGTACTCGCGTACTTCCTCCGCGCTGAGGTCGTCCACGTAGGCGACGCCGAGACGGATCAGCTTCAGCGCCGAGCGGTAGAACACCTCGAAGTAATCGGACGCATGACGCAGCTCCGCCCAGTCGAAGCCCAGCCACTTCACGTCGCGCTGGATCGCCTCGACGAACTCGAGGTCTTCCTTCGACGGATTGGTGTCGTCGAAGCGCAGGTTGCAGGCGCCCCCGAACTCGGCGGCGAGGCCATAGTTGAGGCAAATCGACTTCGCATGGCCGAGGTGCAGGTAGCCATTCGGCTCGGGCGGGAAGCGAGTGCGGATGGCCGCATGCTTGCCGGACGCCAGGTCGTCGCGGACGATCTGGCGAATGAAGTGCTGCTGCAGGACAGGCGTTTCGGTCGACATCGAAGAGGGCTCGCAAGTGGGGCGCGGCAAACGTCCGAGTTTACCCTTCTTGCTGCGATCTGGCATCGACAGGCGGGGGGCCGGCGCTGCCGCGAGAGCCCTCGGCCGCCGCCCTCGCCGCTACCGCTACGGCGTCGCTTGGGCAAGGAGGGCCGCTGCGCGGCCAGTGTCCTGATGGCTGGCGCCCCGGCGCGCACGGGCGCACGGCGGGGTTTTCCGACTCGGCATCCTGCCGAGCGGAAAAGGCCGGCCGTCCTGGCCGGCCCCCTGCGGGCCTTGTCCGCCGTGCACCCTCACCTCCGCTAAACGCGACGAGGGCGGCGGCCGAGGGCTCTTCCGGGGACTGAGGGGCTTTCGGAGGAGGTGTTGCCGGTCACCGAACGGCGGCCTCCCGTTGTTTCCGTCGGACCTCGTACCCCTTCCCCTCGGCCTCCTGGATTGCACGGAGGTTCGACAGCGTGGATTCGTGAGCGCAGCGGTCGGTATCGACCAGCGGGAATCCATGGGACAGCACGATGCGCCGGCCCGGTGCCTTCGCCTCGTTCCAGAACATGATGTCATGGGAGGCTGTGCTGTCGTAGACGATGGTTTCGCCGAGGAAGGCTCCTGTGCTCGCCTCGTAGGCGCGATCGAAGATGGGGTATCCCCAAAGCTTGCCTATGGGATGGCGAATCATCGAGTCCGGATCGGGCACTCGATGAAGATAGGAGGGGAGCACCCAAAAAGGCTCGTACGTGTCCACGCGGATACAGCCGTCCGGGCTGGTCCTTGACCAGGCGAAGGTTGCGAAGGCCCGCTCCCACCACAGAGAAGCGAAATGGATTCCGGCTCCGCCGACGACCAAAATCGCCGCGAAAACCGCTCTCTTGTCATACCTCAATCTCAAGTACCATCGGCGCGGATTCCCAGATGACGTTGGAATAGATGACGAAGTCGCCGCCGCAGCCAGTCGCCCGTCGGTAAGAGTCGAAGTGACTGTTGGTCACATGCGTTACCGGTACAGGGCTGCCGCGATATGCTTGGTCCCGGCGCGGGAAGTTTAGAGCTGTTTGCGCCAAGCTCAGAACGCGATCTTGCCCCCAGGCGCCGAGATATTGGTCGCCGTTGAAGTCATACGTGTCACGGATATAAAAGCCGGCATCTGTGACTTTGAAGGTAAATCGTCCGGTGCCAGGATGCGGCATTACAAGGCCGATCAGCGCGACCTTCAACGTAGCTTCGCCGAGGCTTCCGTAAAGATCGTCCATGGGATCTGACAACTTCCCGAAAGTCGTGAAATTCGGCGAAGACGTTGTTCATGCGTTGCACGCTTCCTGAGACGGGAACGCACCGTAACAACGCAACGGATGATTGGCTCTAGGAGGATTCTGAAAAAGCCGACGGATTTTCGAGGCGGCGAACTACAGACTGCGAGAATCCGAAAAGCACGGAAC
This sequence comes from Luteibacter sp. NPDC031894, assembly GCF_050273135.1. Classification (NCBI taxonomy): domain Bacteria; kingdom Pseudomonadati; phylum Pseudomonadota; class Gammaproteobacteria; order Lysobacterales; family Rhodanobacteraceae; genus Luteibacter; species Luteibacter sp. NPDC031894. Next base: position 53,416 of record NZ_JBNNMV010000003.1, read on the forward strand.
TCAGCGACATCAGACAAGGCTGTGACGTCGAGAACGGACAAGCTCGCCCGCTGCCGCATCTGCTTTACCAACCGCCACCTCAGTATCCGGTGAGGCGTCGGGCTGTGCCCCTCAGAGCGAGTTCGTTCGCTCCGCGAACGGTGTTTGAGCGCTGAGGGGCACAGCCCGACGCCTCCGGCCAGACGTTTCACGCGTCCAGCGAAACGCGACGGCGAAGCCGAGCCCTCGAACGCCATGGCCGCGCGGCGACCACTTTTAGCAAGGCGCGACGCTTGCCCAACGGCCCGCCCGCGGGGTAGCGTGCAGCCATGCGCATCGCCTACCACGCTGAATCCCTCATCGACGCCCATCTGGTGAAGGACGCGCTCGAGCGGGCGGAAATCCCGGCGTTCATCGCAGGCGAATTCCTTACCGGCGCGGTCGGCCAATTGCCGGCGCGCGATTTCCTGGCGGTGATGGTTCCCGAAGCGGCCGCCGAAGCCGCGGAAGGCATCGTGCGCCGGATCGACGCCCAGCTCGCCGAAGCCCGCGCCGCGGCCGCTTCCGACGACGACTTCGGCGCGGTTACCCTTCCGGCCTGATCGCCCGCGCCACCTTCCAGGATCCCCATGCAGGCCATTCTCGACCTCGTCCGCGACGTCCCTGACTTTCCGCGCCCCGGCATCGTGTTCAAGGACATCACGCCGCTGCTTGCCGATGCCGCCGCCTTCGCCAACTGCATCGACGCTATGTGCGAACCGTGGCGCGATCAGGGCATTGGCGCCGTCTGCGGTATCGAGTCGCGCGGCTTCATTTTTGGCGCCGCCATGGCCCGGGCCCTGGGCGCCGGCTTCGTGCCCCTGCGCAAGGCGGGCAAGCTGCCGCCGCCGGTGGTGGGCGTCGATTACGGACTGGAGTACGGCCTCGACCGCCTGGAAATCGGGACGCACGCGCTGGCCCCGGGCGAGCGGGTGGTCGTCGTGGACGACGTGCTTGCCACGGGCGGCACGCTGGAGGCGGCGCGACGGCTCGTCGAACGCCTTGGAGCGGAGGTGGTGGGCGCCAGTGTCGCGATCGAACTGGCCGGCCTCAACGGCCGCGCGCGCTGGCCGGGGGACGTGCCCCTGCACGTCCTGATCGGGTACTGACGCAGGGTCCCTGAATCAGTCGCGCGTGGGCGCTTCTTCGCTCAGGCGCTCGACCAGCACGATCTCGCAGCCGCCGGCCCCCGTGTCGTCGCGTGTCAGCGACGTGTTCCAGTGCCAGCCATCGTCGCGCTTCACGTCGACGAGGAAGCCCTCGACGTGGACGACCTCACCTTGGCGGACACTGCGCAGTTCGCGGGCGACGGTGTCGTTCGCGGGGATCATGTGCATGTTCGCGCTGGAGTCCTCGATCTCGGCCCGGGGGATCGGAAAGTGGTCGGTATACCAGTAGTAGAAGCGATTCGACTGCGAAATGCGGATACGGTCGAGCACCGAACTGTCCGACATGCGGCCCCAACCCATCGCGAGGTCCGTTGGCGCGATCGGCGCGAGGTCGTCCAGCTGGTAGTCCTCGCGCGAAAGCACGCGCGCCGTCATCGCGAACGCGGCGCGCGGGCTGAGCGTGAAGTGGCCGCGGCTGAGCGAGGTGCCATCGCCCAGGGATTCCTGTCGCGGTACGTCGGGGGCCAGGATGCCTGGGCCGTTGTGCTGGGGACGATGCTTCCACCAGGAGTATCCGCCCCAGCCGCAGAGGAGGAGCAGGACGACGAGCCAGACGCGCATGGAGGAGGCGACCGTTCAGGGGGATGGGAGGGCAACGGCCGGGGTGGCGTCCGGTTGACCCGTGGCGCAACCGCGCGTGCTGAGCAGACCGGCCGGCACGTCGCGGATGAGCGCGGCGAGCGACTCGAAGAATGGCGTCATCGCCGAACTCTTCCGCCACAGCATCGCGATCCGCCGGCTGGGCGCCGGCGCCTCGAATTCCACGAGGTGCACGTTGGGCGATTGCGCGATCGGCGGCTTCACCGCCAGCGCGGGCAGCAGCGTGATGCCGACGTTGGCGGACACCATCTGCCGGAGCGTCTCCAGGCTGGTGGCGCGGAAGCCCGATTTCTCCCCGGCGCCGGCCATGTGGCACACCTCGAGGGCTTGGTCGCGCAGGCAATGTCCGTCTTCGAGGAGCAGCAGGTCCTGGTCAGACAGGTCTTCCATGCGCAGCTTTTGCCGCGAGGCGAGCGGGTGCCCGCCTGGCACGGCAAGCACGAAGGGCTCCTCGAACAGGAACTCGGTATGCAGCGACTCGTCGTGGACGGGGAGGGCGAGGATGCCGGCGTCGAGGGTGCCCTCGCGCAGCATGTGCAGCACCTGCTCGGTCTTCTCCTCGCGCAGCAGCAGTTCCAGGCGGGGGAACCGTTCGCGCAGGCGCGGGATCACGTGCGGGAGCAGGTAAGGGCCGAGGGTGGGGAAGATACCCAGGCGGATCGTGCCGGATTCGGGATCGCGGGTGCGCTGGGCGATCGACTTGATCTCCTCGATCTGTGAAAGCACGCCACGAGCGCGGCGGGCGATTTCACGTCCCGTTTCCGTCAGAAGGACCTTCCTCGGCGTACGTTCCACCAGCGCCACGCCCAATTCGTCCTCGAGCTTGCGGATCTGGGTGGACAGGGTGGGCTGGCTCACGAAGCTGGCTTCGGCCGCCCGCCCGAAATGGCGGTACTCCGCCAGGGCGACGAGGTAGGACAGGTCACGCAGGTTCATGGTGGCTGCCTCGACGGGCTTGCGATAGGTTCAGCCTATCACAATCATGCCTACAATCGATTTGGAATATATGAACCAGGCCGGTAAGCTTGGTTGGAAGAATTCACCCAACCCCCTCAACGGAGAGTCTAAATGCTGAGCATTGGCGACAAGTTCCCCCAGTTCAACCTGAAGGCCGTGGCCGGCGGCCCGCTGGCCAACAAGATCGAGGACGCCTTCGTCGACGTGACGGACAAGTCCTACGAGGGTAAGTGGAAGCTCGTCTTCTTCTACCCGAAGGACTTCACCTTCGTCTGCCCGACCGAGATCAAGGGCTTCAGCGACCTCAACGAGAAGTTCGCCGACCGCGATTGCCAGATCCTGGCCGCCTCGACCGATTCCGAGTTCGTCCACCGCGCCTGGCGCATGGACCACGCTGACCTGAAGGACCTCCAGTTCCCGATGCTGGCGGACATCAAGAAGGACCTGACCTCGGCCCTCGGCATCCTGACCGATGAAGGCGTCGCCCAGCGCGCGACCTTCCTCGTCGATCCGAATGGCGTGATCCAGTTCGCCTACGTGACCGCCGGTTCCGTCGGCCGCAACCCGGACGAAGTGCTGCGCGTCCTCGACGCCCTGCAGACGGACGAGCTGTGCGCCTGCAACTGGAAGTCCGGCGACGAGACCCTCAAGGTCGCCTAAGTCGTTCAAAGTCCCACGCCGCGTTCCCCTCCCTCCCTCGCGCGGCGTGGGCAACCCGGCGGTGAGTTCATCTCACCGCCCCCTCTTCGTCCTTCCTCACACGCCTCTTGCGTTTCCCACGTGAACCGGTGCCGCCGGCGCCGAGACATTCCGTGCCTCTCTCCTCACTCCAGAAGACAAAGGTGCATCCATGAGCGTCGCCGACCTGCGCAGCAAGCTTCCCGAATATGCGAAAGATCTCAAGCTTAACCTCGACTCCGTGCTGAGCGAGGCGGGCGCCCCCGGTCTCAACATGGCCCAGATCGCCATGGTCGCCCTCGGCTCCGCTTACGCGTCGCGATACAAGCCGCTGACCGAAGCCATCGCCGCCTTCGCCGCCGAGCACGCCTCCCCCGAGCAGGTGACCGCGGCCAAGGGTTCCGCCGCGATCATGGGCATGAACAACATCTATTACCGCTTCCAGCACCTCGTCAGCCATCCGGAATACGAAACGATTCCGGCGAAGCTGCGCATGAACGTCATCGGTGCCTATAAGGGCGACGCGAAGAACGACTTCGAGCTCGTTTCCCTGGCGGTGTCCGCGGTGAACGGTTGCGGCATGTGCATCGACTCGCACGACCGCGTCCTGCGCGAAGGCGGCATCAGCGTGCAGGCCATCCAGAGCGCCGTGCGCATCGCCTCCGTGCTGCACGCCGTGGCCGTGGTGCTCGAGCAGGCCGACGCCGCCGGCTGATCTGTTACCACAGAAGCACTGAAGAAAGGCCGCGTTTAACGCGGCCTTTCTTCTTCTTGCGCGACGCTCCGCGCACACCCACGCGCGGAGGCTCCACCATGAGTTACGTCGACGGTTTCGTCGCCCCGGTTCCCACGGACCGGCTGGGCGACTACAAGAAGATGGCTCGGCTGGCCGGCAAGATCTGGATGGAATACGGCGCGCTCGCCTATTCCGAGTGCGTGGCAGACGACGTCAAGCCAGGAAAAGTCACCTCGTTTCCGCAGTCCGTGAAGCTGAAGCCGAACGAAGTGGTGGTCTTCTCCTGGATCGTCTACAAGAACCGCCGCGAGCGCGATCGCATCATGAAGAAAGTCATGGAGGATCCGAGACTTGCCGCCTTCTCCGACCCCAAGGCATTGCCCTTCGACGGCAAGCGGATGTTCTTCGGCGGATTCAAGCCGATCGTCGAGTATTGAGTAACTCCTGACGCACCGCAGCGAAACCAGGGGTGCCTTCTGGCACTGTGTCGAAGGTCATCCCTGTTCGCACGATGGTGGGATCAACCCCCAGGGAGTCCCACCTGTCATGCGTCGTTTCGTCCGTCCCCTCGTTCTCACCGCGCTCGCCGCCTGCTGTGGCGCCGCACTCGCCGCCGGCACGGACGCCGCGCCACCGCTCGGTCATCTCCCCACCTGGGCCCAGCCTGAGTCCTACAAGCTGTCGTTCAAGGTCGATCCGAAGCAGGAAAACTATTCCGGTTCCTCCACGATCCGCATCAAGCTGACGCAGCCGTCCGATTTCATCTGGCTGCACGGCAAGGACCTCAAGGTGGCCAAGGTCACCGTGACCGACGCCGCGGGCAAGAAGCACGCCGGCAAGTACACCGTCGCCGCCGAGAAAGAGGGCGTCGCCCGGGTCGACCTGGGCGCGAAGCTCGAGGGTGAGATCACCCTCGCGATGGAATTCACCGCGCCCCTGAACAAGCAGCTGCAGGGCCTGTACAAGGTGTCGCACGAAGGCGTGCCGTACGCCATGACGCAGATGGAGCCGGTCTCCGCCCGCTATGCCTTCCCCGGCTTCGACGAGCCGTCGTTCAAGGTGCCGTTCGACATCAGCCTGACGATTCCGTCCGACGACCAGGGCGTGGCCAACACCGCGCAGGTCAAGGAAGAGAAGGCGGGCGCCGGCTGGAAGACGCTCACCTTCTCCACCACCAAGCCGCTGCCGACCTATCTGGTCGCTTTCGCGGTGGGCCCGTGGGACGTGGTGAAGGGGCCGGACATCACGCCGACCCAGTACCGCACCACCGCCACCCCGTTGCGCGGCATCGCCGCCAAGGGCGAAGGCCATCGCATGCAGCACGTGCTGGGCGAAACCAACGCGATCATCCACACGCTCGAGGACTACTACGGCTTCGGCTATCCGTACGACAAGCTCGACTTGCTCGCCGCGCCGGACTTCAGCGCGGGTGCGATGGAGAACGCCGGTCTGGTCACCTTCCGCGACTGGCTGCTGCTGATCGATCCGGATTCCGCGGCGCAATACGTGCGCGGCTCGTTCAACGTCAACGCGCATGAGCTGGCCCACCAATGGACCGGTGACACGGTCACGATGAAGTGGTGGGACGACATCTGGCTGAACGAAGCCTTCGCCACATGGATGCAGCAGAAGGTCACCACGAAGGTTCATCCGGAATACCGCGCCGACCTCGACCGCGTCCGCGGCGCGCAGGGCGCGATGAACAACGACAGCCTGGTCAGTGCGCGCAAGATCCGCCAGCCGATCACCGGTAATGGCGACATCGAGACGGCGTTCGACGGCATCACCTACCAGAAGGGCGCCGCCGTCCTCGGCATGTTCGAGGGCTACGTGACCGAGCCCGTGTTCCAGAAGGGCATGCGCGCGTACATCCAGAAGCACAAATTCGCCAACGCCACGGCCGACGACCTGATCGATTCGATCGCGGAAGCCGCGGGTCAGGGCGATGCGTTCAAGCAGGCCTTCCGCAGCTTCCTCGACCAGTCCGGCGTGCCTTACGTCACGACCGAGGTCAAGACCGAAGGTGGCAAGACGGTCCTGCACCTCGCCCAAAGCCGCTACCTGCCGTTGGGCAGCAAGGGCGACGCGAATCGCGTGTGGGGCGTGCCGATGTGCGTGCGCTACGGCACCGACGGCGGTGGCAACAAGGTCAAGTGCGAGCTTCTCGACAAGGCCACGGGCACGATGGTGCTCGACGGTGCGGCGAAGAATGGCTGGGTGCTTCCGAACGCCGACGGTCGCGGTTACTACCGCTTCGCGCAGAGCAAGGCCGACCTGGCCGCGCTCACGAAAGTGGTCGGCTCGCTGACCGATGCCGAACAGCTGGCCTACGCCGACGCCGTGCGCGCCGGCTTCCAGCACGGCGACCTGGATGCCGGTGACGTGCTTGCGGCGTTGAAGCCGCTGACGGCTTCGAAGACTCGCGAAGTCTTCACCGCGCCGATGGGCACGTTCAACTGGATCCTCGCCCATGAGGCCCAGACGGACGCGCAGCGCGAGCGTCTGCGCACGTGGGCGACGGACGCTTACCTGCCGAAGCTCAAGGAAATGGGTTATCGCAAGAAGGCGGGCGAGCCGGACAACGACACCCTGACCCGCACCGTGCTGGCGGGCTTCCTCGCCGACAAGGACATCGGTGTGCCGGAAGTGCGCGCTGAACTGCTGAAGCAGGGCGATGCCGCGCTGAAGACCAAGGACGGCCACCTGGACCTCGACGCGGCCGACGCCGACCTGCTGGGCGATGCGCTCGGCGTGGCGGTGCAGGAGCGCGGCGCACCGGCCGTCGACGCGATCATCGCCGAGATCCCGAAGACCTCGGACCCGGCGAAGCGCAACGCGATGCTCGACGGCCTGTCCGAGATCAAGGACCCGGAGCTGGCGAACAAGGCCCGCGACTTCGCGCTGAGCAAGGACGTGAAGGTGGGCGAGATGGCGATGGTCCTGCGCGGGGGCCGTGATTCGGAAGCCTCGCGTGCGCAGATGTGGAAGTGGTTCACCACCAACTACGACAAGATCGTGGGCCGCACCGGCAGTTTCGCCGGCGGCAGGCTCCCCGCCCTTGGCGGTGGTGGCGGCTGCTCCAAGGAAGAAGCCGATCGCCTGAGCGCGTTCTTCAAGCCACGCATGAGCCAGGTGAGCGGCGCCGAGCGCGGTCTGGCGCAGACCAGCGAGGAAATCCTCCTCTGCTCCGCGCAGAAGGCCAAGCAGGACCCGAAGGCGATCCTGCGCTAAACGTTGGCATCGTCGAGTACCACCGAGCCGGGCGAGCGATCGCCCGGCTTTTTTTTAGCGAGAAGAAGCGCCCGCGCGGATGAAATGCAGCACGTCGCCCATCACCGGCGCCGTGCGATGTAGCGGTCCCAGCGCGAACACCAGTCCTTCGTGTCCCAGCTTCGGATACAACTTCAGTTCCACCGGTTCGCCCATCTGCTTGTAGCGGCCCTCCATCGATATGGCTTCGGACGGGAACACCTCGGTGTCTTCCTCGCCTTGCAGCAGGAGTGCCGGAGGCTCGTCCCCATCGACGAAGTTGATCGGCTGCGAGCGGGCCTGTTCTCCGGGCGTCGCGCCGAACATGGCGATGTATTCGGGCTCGTCCAGCGGCAGGAAATCGTAGGCGCCGGCGACCCCGATGAAACCGGTAAGGTCGCGCGGCTTCATGCCGACCGCAGCCAGCCATTGCTTGTCGGTGGCGAGCATCGCGGCGATGTGTCCGCCCGCCGAATGACCCATGACGAAAAGGCGCGACGGGTCGCCCCCGAACATCGCCGCGTGGTCGCGTGCCCAGCGTACGGCCTCGGCGCCGTCGTGCAGGAAACCGTCCATGCGCACGGCGGGCCACAAGCGGTAATCGGGAATGACCGCAACGATGCCCTGCGCCGCCAGCGCCTCGCCCATCCAGCGATACCACGCGCGCTTGCCGGTCATCCAGCTGCCGCCGTAGAAGTACACGACCACAGGGGCATGGTCCGCATGGATCGGCGCGTAGACATCCAGCGACAAGCCATGAGCCGAATCGAAGGGCTTGTCGCGATGTGCCACGACGTCCTTGCCTGGCTGCATCGCGTTGACGCCTGCGAAGAAGGTGGCATGGCAGCCGGCGAGCAGGAGGGTCGCGATCAGTACGAGGGGCGTGCGCATCGGCGCATTGTAGGTGGCGTCGCGGCTAGAATCCGCGCATGACCGATATCCGCACGATCCTGCGCGAGTCCGCCCACGTCCTGGGCGATCGGCTCGAGGCCGAGCTGTTGCTGGCGCATGCGCTGGGCGTCGACAGGGCATGGTTTTTCGCGCATGCGGAGGATCGCCCCGATACGGCCGGTGTCTTGCGATTCGAGGCGCTGCTGGCGCGCCGTGCGGCTGGCGAACCGATTGCCTACATCCTGGGCCGTCGTGACTTCTGGTCGCTGCCCCTCGAGGTGACGCCCGCGACGCTGATCCCGCGACCGGAGACCGAACTGCTGGTCGAGCAGGCCCTCGCGCGCCTGCCTGAGCGAGGGCGCATCCTCGACCTGGGCACCGGCAGCGGTGCCATCGCCCTCGCGATCGCCAGCGAGCGTCCTGACGCAGAGGTGGTGGCCGTCGATGCGAGCGCGGCGGCGCTCGCCGTGGCGCGACGCAATGCCGAGCGGCTCGGGCTGGGCCGTGTCGCGCTGCTCGAAAGCGACTGGTACGCGGCACTCGATGCACGCCGGTTCGACCTGATCGTGAGCAACCCGCCCTACATCGAGGCGAGCGATCCCCACCTTGCCCAGGGGGACTTGCGCTACGAACCCGCGTCCGCGCTGGCGTCGGGTGCCGATGGCCTCGACGACATCCGTCGCATCGCGGATGGGGCGGAGCGGTACCTCGTCGAGGGCGGCTGGTTGCTACTCGAGCACGGTTGGAACCAGGGCCGCGCGGTACGCGACGTGCTAACGACGGCCGGCTTGGCTGACGCGTTCACGGTACAGGACCTCGAGGCACGCGACCGCGTGACGGGCGCAAGGTCCGGCACGCCTTTGTAGGAGCCGCTATAGCGGCTCCTACAAAGAGAGCGTTCAGCCTGCGCTGGCGACCGCCGAGGCGCAGAACTGCGGGAAACGCGCGCGGATGGCGTGACGGATCTGCGGCAGGTCCAGCCCGGCCATCGTGAGCACTTCCTCGCGGCTGCCATGCTCCAGGTACACGTCTGGCAAGCCCAGGTGCTGGATCGGCAGCGTGACGCCATGCGCGGCGAGGCATTCGGCCACGCCCGCGCCGGCACCGCCGGCGATGGCATTGTCCTCGATGGTGACGAAAGCCTTGTGCGTGCGCGCCAGCTCGAGGATCAGTTCCTCGTCCAGCGGCTTCACGAAGCGCATGTTCACCAGGGTCGCGTCCACCTCGGCGGCGATGATCGCGGCGGGCGCGAGCATGGTGCCGAAGGAGAGGATCGCCAGTCCGTGGTGGCCGCGACGGCGCACCTCGGCCTTGCCGATGGGATACGTGTCCAGCGTGGTCGCCAGCGGCGTGCCGGGGCCGGTGCCGCGCGGGTAGCGCACGGCGGCAGGGCCGCCGTACTGGAAGCCCGTGCTCAGCATCGTGCGGCATTCGTTCTCGTCGGCCGGCGCCATGATCACCATGTTCGGCAGGCAGCGCATGAACGACAGGTCGAAGCTGCCCGAATGCGTGGCGCCGTCGGGACCGACGACGCCGGCGCGATCGATCGCGAAGGTGACGTCCAGGTTCTGCAGCGCCACGTCGTGGATGGCCTGGTCGTAGGCGCGCTGCAGGAAGGTGGAATAGATCGCCACCACCGGCTTCGCGCCCTCGACCGCCATGCCCGCGGCGAGCGTGACCGCATGCTGTTCGGCGATCGCGACGTCGAAATAACGCTGCGGGTATTCCTTGGAGAAACGGACCAGCCCCGACCCCTCGCGCATCGCCGGCGTAATGCCGAGCAGGCGCTCGTCAGCCGCGGCCATGTCGCAGAGCCAGTCGCTGAAGACATCGGTATACGTCGGCTTGGCGGGCGCACCCTTTTTCACGAGGCCGGCGACGGGATCGAACGGACCCACGGCGTGGTATTCGATCTGCGCCTTCTCGGCCGGTTCGTAGCCTTTGCCCTTGGTGGTCATCACGTGCAGCAGCTGCGGGCCGGGCAAGGCCTTCACCATCTCCAGCGCGTTCACCAACTGGGCCATGTTATGGCCGTCGATGGGACCGGTGTAATGGAAGCCGAGCTCTTCGAAGAGGGTGGAAGGAACGAACATGCCCTTGGCGTGTTCCTCCCAGCGCTTGAAGAAGCGGCCGAAGAAGGATTCGCGCGGCATCGCCTTCTTTGCCCGCTCGCGCCACGCGTTGAGCGTGCGGCTGGACATCGCGCGGGCCATCATCTTGGTCATGGCGCCGACGTTCTCGCTGATCGACATGCCGTTGTCGTTGAGGATGACCAGCATGTTCGGTTCGATGTCGCCGCCGTGGTTCAGCGCCTCGAAGGCCATGCCCGCGGTCATCGCCCCGTCGCCGATCACGGCCACGACCTTGCGGGGGTCGCCGCGGCGCTGCAACGCCACCGCCATGCCGAGGGCGGCGGAGATCGAGGTGGACGAGTGGCCGACGCCGAAGGTGTCGTATTCGCTCTCCTCGCGGCGGGGGAACGGCGCGAGGCCGTCCTTCTTCTTGATCGTGGTGATCCGGTCACGGCGACCGGTCAGGATCTTGTGCGGGTAGCACTGGTGGCCCACGTCCCAGACCAGGCGGTCGTGCGGGGTCTCGAACACGTGGTGCAGCGCGACGGTGAGTTCGACCACGCCGAGGCCCGCGCCGAAGTGGCCGCCCGACGAGGCCACGGCCTCGATGAGATAGCGGCGCAATTCATCGGCGATCGCCGGCAGTTCGTCCGCCGGAAAACGCCGGAGGTCCTCCGGCGACTCGATCTGCGCCAGATAAGGGTAGCGGGAGAGGTCGTTCATTCGCCTATTGTTCGCCTCCAAAGGAGGCGGGGCAAGGGACAATAGGTGAACGGCGAGGGGCAGATCGCCAAAATGCCAAACGCAACCGACGTGTGGGAGCCGCGCCGGATACCTTAACCCGGCCGCCGGTCCCTCGGCAGGTGGCTCACCAGGAATTCCATCTGGTCGGCCAAAATGTTGCGGTTGGACAGGATCAGGTGCTCCACCCAGCTCGGCCGGTAGGGCACGGCCAGGAGGGGCATGTTGGCCTGCTGCGGCGTCCGGTTACTCTTGCGCAGGTTGCAGGCCAGGCAAGCGCTGACCACGTTTTCCCACTCGTCGGCGCCCCGCTTGGACAGCGGCACGACGTGATCGCGCGTGAGTTCGTGGCGGGTGTACTGGTGGCCGCAATACAGGCAGATATGCCGGTCGCGGGCGAACAGGGCAGTGTTGGTGAGGGCCGGGGCCGGGTCGATGGCATGTTCGCGGCAATGGCCGGTGCTGGCCACGATGGGGTGCAGCTCGAGACTGCTGCGCTGTCCGCTGGCCCGGCTGGTGCCGCCGCGGACGGTGACGCAGGGATCGCCGAGGGTCCAGGCGACCACCCCGCGCACATAGAGGCAGACCGCGTCCTGCCAACTGATCCAGTCCAGGATACGGCCCGCCGCATCGAGGGAAAGCACCCGCGTCGCATGCAACGCGGCCACCCTCGGCAGGTCTTCTTGGAGCACTTCCATCGTCATCGGGTCTCGTCCTTCACATAAGCGAAAGAGCGTTCCAGCAAGCCGAACTCCGTGCGGATCGGCGTACCGATCCAAGGCCCACGAGGGGCTTCCGCCCGAGCATAGCCGATTATCGCGAAGGAAAAGCATTCGTCCGGTACGCTTCTTGCGGGGCTACCCTGTCATTTTCTACTGCTATAGTGGGGGTTCGCATTCGAGCCCGGCGGGTTTGGAAGGGGGGCCGGGGTGGCTTCCCAGGTCCGACGGGTCCATGAGGGTTACACAGTGGCAGAAGTGCTTTTCTACGAGCGTCCGGTTCCGCTGAACCGCACCGCCCACCGCGACCTGCGTCTCAAGGCCGTGAACAACATCCGTTTCGCCGCCGCCGCGCACTCCGTGCCGCTGACGGGCGTTGAGTTCGCCCCCGCCGCGCGCGACTTCCCGATCCTGTTCGCCGGCAACTCGATGGAGGAAGCCGGTCCGATGGCCCTCCTCGGTCTGCGCCAGGGCGAAAACCTGCTGGTCGGCGACAACGGTTTCTGGGAGCAGGGTATCTACATCCCGGCTTTCGTTCGCCGCTATCCGTTCGTGCTGGCCGAGAAGCCGGCCGGCGCCGAGGGCGACGACTTCACCGTGTTCCTCGACGAAGCCTATGAAGGCTTCAACAACGAGGAAGGCGAGCGCCTGTTCAATGAAGACGGCACCGATGCGCCGGCTCTCACGAACGCCGTGAACTTCCTCGGTGAATTCCAGGACCACGTCGCCCGCACGCAGTGGTTCATGGGCAAGCTGCGCGAGCACGACCTGCTCGAGCCGCGCACCATCACCCTGCAGAAGGAAGGCAAGGGCATCAACCTCAACGGCCTCTTCGTGATCAACGAGGAAAAGCTGCGCGCCCTCGACGAGAAGACCGCCCAGGAATTCCTGCGCGAAGGTGCCCTCGGCTGGATCTACGCCCACCTCGTCTCGCTGTCGAACATCGACCGCATGGCGGCTCGCCTCGATGCGCGCGAGCAGCAGGAAACGGCGACCGCGAAGTCCTGAGGGATTTCCGCTGTCGTAAAGAGGCCGCCCCTCCCGGGGGCGGCCTCTTTTTTTTTGTGGAACCTTCTTTTGTGGGAAGCGCGCTGCTACTTCACGGGTTTGGCCAGGCGCATCAAATCGGTGTCGAAGCCGTGCTTCACGTACATGTCGCGGGCGCGCTCGTTGCCGGGGAACACCGCCAGCGTGACGAACTGGCAACGGTGCTCCTTGGCCCATGTGTACGCGTGGTCGAGCAGGAATTTGCCCGCACCTGCGCCCTCGTATTCTTCTGCCACCGCGATATCCGATATGTGGCAGTTGTCGCGATGGGTGAAGAAGTCCTTGGTCTTCTGCAGGTGGACGAATCCCACCGGATCCCCATCCTCGTTTTCCGCGACGAAGATGTAGCTGTTCGAGGGTTGCTCGTCGAGGTGCCTCACGAGGTCGGCCTCGATGCCCTTGAGGCAGTCGCTGCGTGTGCGCCCGTTCGGTAACGGAAAGTCGACGAAACGGTTGAGCAGGCCGAGGATGAATTCGTCGTCGTCGCTCTTGGCGAGACGGATCAGGAACGGGGAATCACTCATCGTATCGGGCACCGTCTCGGTGGAAGGTCCGGGCAGAACCTTTTTTCTACACCTTCACGGAAGCTGGGGAAAGTCCCACGTTTGTCGTAGGTGCGCTACATGCAGGAGCCGCTTCAGCGGCGAATGCGCGGCAGTGGGCCATCGTGCCCGCAAGCACCCATCGCCGACAGGGTCGGCTCCCACCGAGCCAGGGAGACGTTGCAACGTGCCGGCCTGGTGGGAGCCGACCCTGTCGGCGATGGGGTGCTCGCGGCGCCGCCGAAGCGGCGCGCACCCTTCCGGGCGCGGCGCGCTTAGAGCACGTCCGGCAAAGTCGCCACGCCGGCCTCGATCGCCGCCTTGTGCACGTGGATGCGCGGCAGGATGCGAGCGAAGTAGAAGCTGGCCGTGTCCCGCTTCGCCTGGCGCCGCTCGGGGGCGAGGCGCGCGGTTTCCGCGGCCAGGACGCTGCGGGCCCAGAAATAGGCCAGCGTGACGTAGCCCGAGAAGTACAGGTAATCCACGGCCGCGGCGCCCAGTTCTTCCGGGTTGGCCTGCGCGGACTGTGCGACGGCCTGGGTCAGGTCGCCCCAGGTCTTGGCCGCGACGGCCAGCGGACCGATGAACGCCTTGACCGCGTCGTTGGCCTGGTTGGCCTGGCAGAACGCGGAGATTTCGCCGAGGAAGTGCTTCAGCCCGGCACCCTGCAACTGCATGATCTTGCGGCCGAGCAGGTCCAGCGCCTGGATCTGCGTGGTGCCTTCATAGAGCGTGATGATCCGCGCGTCGCGGACGAATTGTTCCATGCCGTGCTCGGCGATGTAGCCGTGGCCGCCGAAAATCTGCAGGGCTTCCTTCGTGCATTCCTGCGCCGCCTCGGTGAGCAGGCCCTTGGCGATGGGAATGAGGAACGAGAGCAATTCGCCGGCGGTCTTGCGCTCCTGCGGATCGGTGGCGCGCGCCTCGATGTCGCCCTGCAGCGCAGCGTAGGCCGCGAGCAACCGGCCACCTTCGACGAACGCGCGCTGGGTCAGCAGCATCCGTCTCACGTCGGGATGGACGGTCAGAGGGTCGGCCGGTTTCTCCGGTACTTTCGGCCCCGAGAGCGCGCGCATCTGCAGGCGCTCGCGTGCGTAGTTCAGGCTGTTCTGGAGTGCGCGCTCCGATACCGCGAGTCCCTGGATGCCGACGGCAAGGCGCGCCGCGTTCATCATGGTGAACATCGCCATCAGGCCCTTGTGCGGGGGACCGATCAGCCAGCCCTCGGCGTCGTCGAAATTCATGACGCAGGTGGCCGAGCCCTTGATGCCCATCTTGTGTTCGATGGCGCCGGCGGCGACGGCGTTGCGTTCGCCCATGGCGCCGTCCTTCCCTACGCGGAACTTCGGCACCACCAGCATCGAGATGCCGCGGCTGCCCGCCGGCGCGTCGGGCAACCGGGCAAGGACCAGGTGCACGATGTTCTCGGCGAAATCGTGCTCACCGGCGCTGATGAAGATCTTCGTGCCGGTGACGCGATAGCTTCCGTCCGCGTTCGGTTCGGCCCGCGTCTTCAGCAGGCCCAGGTCGGAGCCGGCCTGGGGTTCGGTGAGGCACATCGTGCCTGTCCAGCGTCCCTCGACGAGGGGTTTCAGGAAGACTTCTTTTTGCCATTCGTCGCCGTGGTGCTCCAGCGCATCGGTCGCGCCGTGCGACAGCAGCGGGTAGATGCCCCAGGCGAGGTTGGCCGAATCGATCATCTCCTTGGTCAGCGCGCCCAGGACCGTCGGCAGGCCCTGGCCACCGAACGCCTCGCGCGCCGTGAGCCCCGCCCAGCCACCCTCGGCATACTGGCGGTAGGCCTCCTTGAAGCCGGCGGGCGTGGTGACCGCCGCGGTGGCCTTGTCGTAGTGGCAGCCTTCCGCATCGCCGGACGCGTTCAACGGGGCCAGCACCTGTTCGTTGAAGCGGGCGGCTTCGTCGAGCACGGCGTCGATGAGGTCGCGCGTATGGGCGTCGCCGCCTTCCAGCCGGGCAAGCACGGCTTCGGCGCCGAGCACGTCGTAGAGCGCGAAGCGCATGTCGTCGAGCGGGGCTTTGTAGAGCGTCATGGGAGTCCTGTGCGGCCGGGGTGGCGCGGATGGGTTCAAGGCGAGCGATAGGTGTCGGGAATGCCGGGCACGGGCGAGAGCCAGCTCTTCCCGCGCACGGGATAAGCGTGCGATTCCTTTTCCTTCTCCGGCGTGGCGGTGATCCGTCCGTCGATGCTGTAGGGCAGGGCGCCCGCGCTGCCCTTGGTGGCGAGTGCCGCGAGAGCCTTCGCCATCTCGGCCGTCGGCAACAGGTCGATCGTGGCGACATCCGCCGCGAAGGACGGAATGTCCTGGTCGACCTTCGCGTCGAGCAACACGCCAGGCAGGTCGCCCACGCGCAGCGTGCCCTGGAAGGTCTCGAAAGCCATGCCGCCATAGCTGTTGTTGCGGATCCGCAGGGTGATGTGCCACGGCCCGCCCGGCTTCGCCGCGACTTCCTGCAAGGTCACCGTCGGCGGGAAGACGCTTTTCTTCGCCGGCCCACAGGCGGCGAGCAGGGCCAGGCCGGAAAGGATCGCGGCACGGACGAACGGATGGCGGACGATCGGCGTCATTCCCAAGGGCTTCCGGTTGAGGTCGAACAGTCGTTCGATGGTAGCGCCCGTCGGGCCACGCGCGCGACCCATGCGTTTCAAACGCGGTTCCCAAGCGGCGGGCGAGCAGGCATCATCGGCGATTATTCCCTGCATCCGACTTGCCATGACCCGACGCATCGCCGCACGACGTTCGCCCATCCACGGAAATGGCGTCTTCGCCACCGCCCCGATCAAGGCCGGCGAGGAAGTCATCGAATACAAGGGCGACAGGATCACCCATGCCCAGGCCGACAAGCGGTATGGCGATGGCGGCGAAACGGGCCACACCTTCCTGTTCACGCTCAACGAGCGTTACATCGTCGACGGCAACAGCCACGGCAATGTGGCCCGCTGGATCAACCATGGCTGCGATCCCAACTGCCAGGCGTTGATCGAGGAAGCCGTGGAAGGCAAGCCGTCGAAGCACGACCGCGTGCTGATCGAGGCGATCCGCGACATCGCGCCGGGCGAGGAGCTCGTTTACGACTACGGCATCACGCTCGACATGCCGCACACGGCGCGCCTGAAGAAGATCTGGGCCTGCCGCTGCGGCTCGCCGAAGTGCATCGGCACGATGCTCAAGCCGAAGCGCAAGAAGGCCGACTGATTCGCTCGACTGGCCCGTCAGTCCTCTTCCACCCTCGGCTTCCACGCCTCCGAAAGCTTCTTCTGCACGCCGGGAGGCACCGGGTCGTAGTGGCTGAACTCCATCGCGTAGCGGCCGAGCCCTCCCGTCATCGCCTTCAGTTGCGTCGGATAATCGATCAGTTCCGCCAGCGGCACGCGGGCCTTGATCAGCGTCTCGCCGCCGCGCAGTGAATCGGTGCCCATGATCTGCGCGCGCTTCGAGGCGAGGCCTCCGGTGACGTCGCCCACGTAGTGGTCGGGGATGGACACCTCGAGGTCCACGACAGGCTCCAGCACCTGTGGCCGCGCACGAGAGATGGCGTCGAGGAAGGCCTTGCGGCCCGCGCTGATGAAGGCGACCTCCTTCGAGTCCACGGGATGGTGCTTCCCGTCGTATACGATCACGCGCACGTCCTGGATCGGATAGCCGGCGATCGCGCCGCCATCGAGTGCCTGGCGGACGCCCTTCTCGATCGCTGGCATGAACTGTCCCGGGATGACGCCACCCTTGGTTTCGTCGTCGAAAACGAAGCCTGTCCCTCGCGCCAGCGGTTCCACCCGCAGGAACACTTCCCCGAACTGACCGGCACCCCCGGTCTGCTTCTTGTGCCGGTGGTGGCCTTCCGCGCCGGCCCCGATCGTCTCGCGATAGGCGATGCGCGGCGGGTGGGTGATCACGTCGACGTCGTAGCGCGATTTCATCCGCTCCAGCATGAGCTTCAGGTGCAGGTCCGAGAGGCCTCGCACCACGGTCTCGTTCAACTCCTTGTGGTGCTCGACGCGGAAACACGGGTCTTCCTCGGCGAGCTTGCATAGCGCTTGCGACAGTTTCTGCTCCTGGCCCTTGTGCGCTGGCTCGACCGCCAGGCCGTACATGGGCGCGGGGAAGGCCGCCGGCTCGAGGTGGATGCGGCCTTCGTCGACGGCGTCGTGCAGCACGGCGTCGAAGTGGATGTCGTCGATCTTGGCGACGGCGGCGATGTCGCCGGGCAAGGCTTCGTCCACCTCCACGTGCTCGCGCCCCTTCAGCCGGAACAGGTGGGCGACCTTGAACGGCTTGCGTCCGTCGTCGACGAGGAGCTGTGAATCCTTGCGCACGGTGCCCTGCCACACGCGGAACACGCCCAGCTTCCCGACGAAAGGATCGTTCACGATCTTGAACACGTCGGCGACGACGTGTTTGTCCGCGTCCGCGGTGACCGGGAAGGGTGCGCCGTCGCCGTCGCGGAATGGCGGCGGATTCGTCTCGCGAGGACACGGAAGGATGCGCTCGACGAGGTCGAGCAATTCGCTCACGCCGACGCCTTCGCGTGCGCTGGTGAAGACGATCGGCACGAGGTGGCCATCGCGCAGGCAGTGCTCCAGCGCATCGCGGACCTCCGTGGGCGTGAGGGCCGACTCGCCGGCCTCGAGGTAGTGCTCCATCACTTCGTCGTCGATCTCCACGACCTGGTCGATGATGCGCTGGTGGGCCTCCCCCGGCGAGGAGAAGTCCGTGTCGCCCGCCGTCTGGAAGAAGGCGTCGCGCACGGAATGCCCCTTCGACGCGGGCAGGTTGAGCGGCAGGCATTCACTGCCGAACTCGTCGCGCAACTCGTCCACGAGCGCGGGCAGGTCCACGCCGTCGGCGTCGATGCGATTGACGACGATCATGCGGGCGAGGGCGCGTTCCTTCGCATGCGCCATCAGGCTGCGCGTGCCGTGCTCGATGCCGTTGGCGGCGTTGACCACGATCGCCACCGTGTCCGCGGCGGCGAGCGCGGCAAGCGCGGGTCCGCGGAAGTCCGCGTATCCCGGCGTGTCGAGGAGGTGGATGCGGTAGCCGTTGCGCTCGATGGAAGCGATCGAGGCGTCGATGGAGTGGCCGCGCGCCTTCTCCATGGGATCGGAATCCGAGACGGTACTGCCGCGTTCGACGCTGCCGATGCCGGTCAGTGCGCCGCCTGCGTGGAGCAGGGCTTCGAACAAGGTGGTCTTGCCGGCTCCGGCGTGGCCGGCGAGGGCCAGGCTGCGGATGCGTTCCGTGGATGGCGACACGATGCGACCCTCCTTCAGTTGGGGGATGGTTCCCCGGCGTAAAGATGCGGGCCGTCACGGTCGTCCGGTGTCCGGACGGTCATGGCGGTGGGTTTGGGCTGGGCCCGCCCCAAGCCTTCTCCTTCCGGCCGCCGGAATCAAGGGGCGGGGAATCTTCTGGCCCACGCACGGTCACAGGGCCGGGGCTTACGCTGGGTTTAGCGGATCGCCGCTAAGCTGTTCGACTTTTCCCGTCCGGCCCACAGGACTTACGCAGCGTGCAATATCCCGGCAAGGCGCCACCGCCGTTCGTCGAGCCCCACCGGCTGGAGCCGGAGGACTCGCCGCGCCCGCGCGGACTCCTTCCGATCGACGCGGCCACGTTGGCCGCCTTGCATGCCATCGGCCGGCGCCCGCCCCCGCGCGAGCGGGTGCTCCGCGTGCTGGCCATGGTGGCCGCCCTCATCCTGCACGTCTTCCTGGTGCTGGTGGTCCGCTACGAGATGCAGCCGCGGACGCCCGTCGGCTACGTGCCGCCGGTCGATCGCGACGACGTGCTCGAAGTGCGTTTCATCGAACCGGCGCGTCCCGCGCCCCCGGTGGCCGACGTGCCACCCCCCGCCGTGGAGCCGCCTCCCAAGGTGCGTTCGCCCGAAGCGACGCGGCCAGAGCCGCCGCGCCCCAGGAAGCCGAAGGAGGAAGCGCCCGCCGCGCCCACCCAGGACGCCGCGCCCGCGCCCGACGCGCAGCCGCGGCCGGTCCTCTTCGGTACCGACGGCAGCATCGTCATGCCGAAGCAGGGCCAGGGGTCGACGACGCAGGCCGACTTCGTGCCGCGCAAGCCGACCGACGACAGCGGGATCATGTCGCACAAGACGACGGTGACCTATAAACAGACGCGTTTCGAGAAGGACTGGGCGCCGCGCGACGAGAACCTCCTGAACAAGGGACTGCGCCGCGCGATCGAAACCACCACGGTGAAGAAGACCATCGACCTGGGACACGGCGTGCGGGTGAAATGCGCCACCGTCTTCTTCGTGCTTCCCGTGGGTTGCGGGGGCGAGGATCCCTCGAAGGCATCGAAGAAAGACGGCGACGTGCGCCTCAACATGGCTCCGGCGAATCCGGCGGTGAAAGACCTTCCGGACCAGCCGGCGCCGCCGACCGAAGCGGAATGCATCGCCGCATTCCGCGCGGACAAGCCCTTGCCGCAGGGCTGCGCGTCCGACATTCCGCTGAAGGCGATGGACCAGGAGAACGCCGAGCGCGCGCGGCGCACGGGCGGGTGATCTCCACTCCGCGCGCGGCGATTGTGTGACGCCGCCGCAGCGTGGACACTAGCGATCGATGCCCAAGACGTTCCTACCGGACAGCGATCGTGCGATCGCTGCGAATGCGCTGCCCGTCTCGCCACGGGAGGCGGCGATGCGCGCGCTGGTTTATCGGCGCCGCCTGCGCGAGAAGCCGCGAGATCGCCTGCTCCGCGTCTTCGGCTGGGTCGGGACCATCCTCGTCCATCTGGTGTTCCTGTTCGGCATGATCCTTGGGCCGGCGTACGACATCCTGCCGCCGCCTCCCGAGCAGCCGGACGAGAACGCCCTGCTGGTCCGGCTCATCGACAAGCCGCCGCCGCCCGTTCCGCCCGTGCGCGGCACGCCGTCGAAGGCGCCCGTCGCCAAGACACGCTGGAACACCGTGCGATCGAAGGCGAGCCGGGCCTCCAGCGGCTCGCGTGCCGCCGCCGTGGCTTCCGCTGCCAAGCCGCTTCCCGCGATCGCCGTGCCCGCCGCGCAGCCTCCGCAGGTGAAACCCGACGTTAAGCTCAGCGCCCCGCCGCCCAGCGTGGTTGCCGTGCCCGAGCGTCCGTTGACCCAGCCGAAGGCGCCGCCGCCGCAGCCGGAGCTGGAAAAAGTGCCCGTGCCGACGCAGGCACCGCCGGACCTCGCCGTGGATACGCCCAAGCCACAGGTCGTTCCGCCGCGCTTCCAGCCCGAACCCGTGCGCAAGGCGCAGGTGGAAGGCTCCGCGCCCATGCCGCCGCCGGCCTCGCTGGCGCTGCCGGAGACGCCGGCGGCGCAGATGGCGATCACACCGACGCCGCCCACGATCACGGCGGAACGTACCGCGCCCGTGCCGACGACGGCGATCATGCTCGCGACGGTGCCGCGCCCGGAGGTCGAGGCGTCGTCCGCGCCGCCGACGCCACAGGACACGCCGCTACCCGCGGTGGCGCCCGAGCCGACGGGACCGAAGCCCGACCTCGCCCTGGACACTCGCCCGGTTCCGCCGAAGGTATCGGTCGAGCCCGTGCGCGCGCCGGCCATCGACGCCACGGCGGACCTCGAGGCGGTGCCGCTGCCGGACGCGACCGCGCGACCGGCGGTTTCCGCGCCTGTCGCCGCCGACGTGCGGCCCACGGTGCAGGCGCCCACGGTCACGCCGGGGGAACTGCAGCGGCCGGTGGCGGGCATCGACATCGCGCCGGCGCCATCGGGACAAGCTCCTGGCGACATCGCCGCCGGCCAGTCGACGGCGCAGAACGCGGCGGAGCAGGGCAAGGCGGAGGCCGAGCGCGCGTCCGGAGAGGCA
Organism: Luteibacter sp. NPDC031894; assembly: GCF_050273135.1. Lineage (NCBI taxonomy): Bacteria > Pseudomonadati > Pseudomonadota > Gammaproteobacteria > Lysobacterales > Rhodanobacteraceae > Luteibacter > Luteibacter sp. NPDC031894. The sequence continues at coordinate 74,675 of NZ_JBNNMV010000003.1, forward strand.
AACGGTCCGCCGGCCGAGCCCATCGTGCCTGGCCAGACGACGGCCGCTGCCTCCGGTTCGAACACGCCAGGTGCCGCGGCCGAGACCGGCAAGCCAGGCGCCGCCAGGGGCGTGGACGAGGGCCAGCGCCTCACCGGCGCAAACGGCACGTCGCAGCGCGACGATGGCGTCGTCGGCGGCCAAGGCGACAAGACTGGGCAGGTCGGCGGCGCGTACGTGGAACTGAAGCCGCGAGGAAACCTCGTGCCGCAGTCCGGGTCGCGCGTGCACATCGATTACAAGGCCACCCGTTTCGAAGGCGCGTGGACACCGAAGGGGGAGTCGTCGGTGGATACGGCGATTCGCCAGGGCGTCGAGGCGACAACGGTACGGAGCACCATTTCCCTGCCGCGTGGCATCCGCCTCGACTGCGTGGCCGGCCCGGGTAATGCCGGGGACAAGGGCGGGGCGATGAAGGCCGTGTCCCTGTTCACCTTCGGCTGCACCGGCGCGGATCAGACGAAACCGGCGAGCCAGGAAGAACTGGCGAAACTGCAGACGATGGCACCGGCGAAGCCGCTCGCGGAGAACCTGCCACCGGCGAACAGCACCACCGTGGCGGCCGCGCCGGTGGCCCTCGATAACACCGCCCTCTGCGCCACGGCACGCGTCACGGGCGGCCCGTTGCCGGCAGGCTGCGACGCCTCGATCAAGATCAACGTGCCGGCCCCGTCGCCCACGTCAGGCTCCTGGGTCCCGGCCAGCGACCAGTTCACCCATTGATCGGGCTAGGCCAGCCGGCGGATCTCCGTCCCGGCGACCATGTCGTGCAGTGCCCTGCGCCGCGTGTCGAAGAACGCGGGCAGCAGCACCACCAGCCATCCGACGACCGGCGCCGATAGCGCGATCTTCAACGTCGTCAGGGGATAGATGGTCAGCAGCAGGAGTGGCAGTGCGGCCACCGCGAGGCGCACGCATCCGCGCCGCCATGTGACGGGCATGCCCTCGGCATCGGTAACCCGGATGCGCCACGGCCGCATGCCGAGGGTCTGCCCGCCGCGTACCCAGGACACGATGAAATAGGCACCCACCACCAGCCCTTGCAGCGGCTGGTACCACCAGGCCAGCAAGTGTCCCTGCGCATCGAACAGCGAGCCGCCGGTGGCGAACTGCGCGAGCAGGCCCACGACCATCACGATGGCGACCACGGCCAGGACGTCATAGACGATGGCGGCAAGACGGCGCCATGCCGGCGCGGGCGATACGGCTGTGCTCATGCGAACTCGTCTGGCGGGGGCATCGGAACATTATGGTCCGTGGCAGCGCATCGTGGGGCGGACATGCGACCATCGCCTCCATGTCCGATACCGCATCCACCGACGACACGCGCCTGATCGAACGCTTCATCGAGCGCGTCTGGGCCGAGGATGGCCTGGCCGACCGCACGCTCGAAGCCTACCGCCGCGACCTGCAGCAGCTTGCGCGCTGGCTCGGCACGCGCGGGAAGACGCTTGCCACGGCGGCGCGCGACGATCTTTCCGCGTACCACGGAAGCCAGCCCGTGTCGGTGCGCAGCATGGCACGCCGGCAGTCGGCCTTCCGGCGCTTCTATGCGCAGCTCGCGCGCGACGAGGGCAAGCGCGAGGACCCGACCTTGCTGATGCAGCGTCCACGCATGCCGCGCAGCCTGCCCAAGGCACTCGCGGAGCGCGAGATCGAGGCGTTGATCGTCGCTCCCGACACCGCCACGCCTCTCGGGATGCGCGATCGCGCCATGCTCGAATTGATGTACTCGTCCGGCCTGCGGGTTTCCGAACTGGTGGATCTCCCATTGGCGGGCCTGAACACGCGCCAGGGCGTGCTGCGCGTCACCGGCAAGGGTGGCAAGGATCGCCTGGTGCCGGTGGGCGAGGAAGCGCTGGCCCATGTCGAGGCGTACCTTCGCGAGGCGCGCCCGCTGCTCGCCCAGGGGCACGGGCAGCCGACCGCGCTCTTCCTGTCCCGACGCGGCGACGCCATGACGCGGCAGATGTTCTGGACGCTGGTGAAGCGGTACGCCATGCAGGTCGGCATCCCGGCGACCCGTGTCTCGCCGCATGTACTGCGGCATTCGTTCGCCACCCATCTGCTCAACCACGGCGCCGACCTGCGCGCCCTGCAGATGCTGCTGGGGCATAGCGCCCTGAGCACCACGCAAATCTATACGCTCGTCGCGAAAGAAGGCCTGAAGCGGCTTCACGCGCAGCACCACCCGCGGGGCTGAGGCATGCCACAATCGGGGGAACCGAACCGACGGCGAGGATCGCGTTCCAAGCGATTCCCGCCATCCCCCGGTGACACATGGAGTCGTACCGATGTTGAAGAAAATCCTGCCGGCGATCCTGGCTGGCGCGTTCGCCGTGACGGCCTGCGCGGCCGATAACGAGAAAGCCGTGCGCGACGCCGTCGAAGCCCTCGGCCCGGGCATCAAGGTCGACAGCATCTCCCCGGCGCCGATGCCTGGTTTCTACCAGGTAGTGGCTTCCGGGCGGATGGTCTACGTGAGCGCCGACGGCCGCTACATGCTCAACGGCAACCTGATCGACCTCAAGGGCAAGACGGACCTCAGCGCCGCCAGCTGGGCGGCGACCCGCAAGGCCGCCCTGGCCAAGGTGCCGGCCTCGCAGCGGCTGATCTACGCGCCGGCGAACCCGAAGCACACCGTCACCGTCTTCACGGACGTCGACTGCGGCTTCTGCCGTCAGCTGCACGCGCACATCGACGAGTTCAACAAGCAGGGCATCGCCGTCGAATACGTGTTCTGGCCGCGCGAGGGCCTCAAGACCACGGCCGGCAACGACACGCCGTCGTACACCAAGGCCGTTTCGGTCTGGTGCAGCGCTGACCGCAAGAACGCCTTCAACGAGGCCATGAAGGGCGCTACCCCCAAGGCGGCCACCTGCGCGAACCCCGTGAAGGACGATTTCGAGCTGGGCGAGCGCCTGGGCGTGAACGGCACCCCCACCATCGTCACCGAGAACGGCGACGTGGTCGGTGGTTACGTCACCCCGGCCCAGTTGCTGCAGGCCCTGGAGGCCCCGGCGGGCACCGTGGGTCGCGGGGGGTAGTCCGGCCCCGGATGCTGCCTCGCAACATCATGTAGAATAGGCGTTTTCCTTCAGCGCCTTTTCCCCCGCATGATCGCACTCGACGGGCAGAGCGCCCTCTCGCCGTTTCGCCTCGAACGACTGAACGCCCACCTGGATGCCCTGCATCACGGGACGCGGGTGCAGGCCGCCTGGTTCACCTATTTCGTCGACGCCGACGTCGTGCCGGAAGGCGACGCGCGTGCGCGCCTGCAGGCCGTGCTGGAAGCGAAAAGCGGCTCGTCCGAGGAGGCGACGTTCTGGATCGTGCCGCGCCTGGGGACGATCTCGCCGTGGTCGAGCAAGGCCACCGACATCCTGCATGGCGCGGGCTTCGATGTGCGCCGCGTCGAGCGCGGCACCGCCTGGCGCGTCACCGGCATGCCAGCGGTGGACCATCCGGCGCATGCCGCCGTGATGGCCGCCTTCTGCGATCCCATGGTGCAGTCGCCGCTGGAGTCGCTCGAACAGGCCCATGGCCTCTTCCTCGCCGGCGAACCCGGCCCGCTCGGCCGCATCGAACTCGGCGACGATCCGCGCGCCGCGCTGTCCGCCGCCAACGCCGAACTCGGGCTGGCGCTCGCCGACGACGAGATCGATTACCTGGCCACGCGCTACGCTGAAATGGGCCGCGCGCCCACCGACGCCGAACTGATGATGTTCGCGCAGGCGAATTCCGAGCATTGCCGGCACAAGGTGTTCAACGCGACCTGGACGCTCGACGGTGCGTCGCAGGAATCGTCGCTGTTCGGCATGATCAAGAACACGCACCAGCAGTCGCCGGCGCATACGCTGTCGGCATACCACGACAATGCCGCGGTCATCGAGGGTTACGAAGGCAAGCGCCTGTTCGTCAGCGCCGAGGACGGCGTGTTCCGCACGGTCGCCGAAGCCGCGCCGTACGCGATCAAGGTCGAGACGCACAACCACCCGACGGCGATCGCGCCGTGGCCGGGCGCGGCCACCGGCGCCGGCGGCGAAATCCGCGACGAAGGCGCGACGGGGCGCGGCGGCAAGCCGAAGGCCGGTCTCACTGGCTTCTCCGTGTCGCACCTGCGCATTCCGGGCCTGCCGCGTCCGTGGGAGAAGGAACGCCCGCTCCCGCCGCGGATGGCGTCGGCTTTCGAGATCATGCGTGACGGCCCGCTCGGTGCCGCCGCGTTCAACAACGAATTCGGCCGTCCGGCCCTCGGCGGTTATTTCCGCACGTTCGAGCAGGAGACCGGCGAGAAAGGCGTGCGCCGCGGCTACGACAAGCCGATCATGATCGCCGGTGGCCTCGCCGCGATCCGTCCGGACCACGTGCTGAAGCGCAAGGTCCGGCCCGGCGACAAGGTGATCGTGCTCGGTGGCCCCGCCATGCTCATCGGCCTCGGCGGCGGTGCCGCCTCGTCGGTGGCGTCCGGCACGTCGAGCGCGGAGCTCGATTTCGCTTCCGTGCAGCGCGACAACCCGGAAATGGAGCGCCGCTGCCAACAGGTGATCGACGCGTGCTGGGCGCGCGGCGATGCCAACCCCATCGTCAGCATCCACGACGTCGGCGCGGGCGGCGTGTCCAACGCCATTCCCGAGATCCTCAACGACGCGGGCGTCGGCGGCGTCATCGACCTTTCCAAGCTGCCCACGGACGACCCGAACCTGTCGCCGATGCAGGTGTGGAGCAACGAATCGCAGGAGCGCTACGTCCTCGCCATCGGTAGCGAAGACCTCGCGCTGTTCGAGGCCTTCTGCGCCCGCGAGCGTTGCCCCTTCGCCGTCGTCGGCGAGGCCACCGAGGAGCCGCGCCTCATCGTGCACGATCCGCGCAGCGACACCACGGTGATCGACCTGCGCATGGACGTGCTGTTCGGCAAGCCGCCGCGCATGCATCGCGACGCGAAGCGGGTGAAGCCTCGCGTGGACCTCGTCGCCGACCTTACCGGCATCGGCATGGACGAGGCGCTCATGCGCGTGCTGCGCCTGCCCGCGGTGGGCAGCAAGAACTTCCTCATCACCATCGGCGATCGTACGGTCGGCGGACTCAACGCGCGCGATCCCATGGTCGGCCCGTGGCAGGTGCCGGTCGCCGACGTGGCGGTCACGATGACGGACTTCGAAGGCTATGCCGGCGAAGCGATGGCGATGGCCGAGCGTGCTCCGGTGGCGCTGCTCTCCAGCGCCGATGCCGCGCGCATGGCCGTCGGCGAGGCGATCACCAACCTCGCCGCGGCGTCGATGAAACTCGACGAGGTGCGTCTGTCCGCGAACTGGATGGCCGCCGTGAACCATCCGGGCGAGGACGCCGCGCTGTTCGACGCCGTGAAGGCCGTCGGCATGGAGCTGTGCCCGTCCCTCGATATCGCCATTCCGGTCGGCAAGGACTCGCTGTCCATGCAGACGGTTTGGACCGACGACAACGGCAAGGCGCAGAAGACCGTATCGCCCGTGTCGCTGGTGATCACCGGCTTCGCGCGCGTCGACGACGTGCGCCGCACGCTCACGCCGCAGCTGAAGCTCGACCGTGGCGATACCGACCTTTGGCTGATCGATATCGGCGCCGGCCGCGACCGTCTCGGTGGCTCGGCGCTCACCCAGGTATTCAACCGCGGTGGCGGCGTGCCGCCCGACCTGGACGACCCGAAGCGCCTGCGCGCGATGTTCGAGTTGATCCAGGAAGCGAACCGCGCGGGCCTGCTCCTCGCGTACCACGACCGCTCCGACGGCGGCGCCATCGTCACGCTGCTGGAGATGGCCTTCGCGGGCCACTGTGGCCTCGAACTGCGCCTCGACGGCTGGGCCGACGCCACGTTGCGTGCGCTGTTCAACGAGGAACTCGGTGCCGTCGTGCAGGTGGCCTCGGCCAACCGGGAGGCGTTCGAACAATTGCTGGTCAAGCACAACCTCGCGGGCATGACGCACAACGTGGGTCGCCCGAAGGAAAAGCTCGGCATCAAGCTCCATCTCAATGGCGAAACCGCGTTCAAGTGGAACTGGACGGAGTTGTTCCGCGCCTGGAACGAAACGAGCTACGCGATGCAGCGCCTGCGCGACAACCCGCATAGCGCCGACCAGGAAAACGAGTGGCGCCTCGACGACGCCGATCCTGGCATCACGCCGAAGCTCGTCTTCGATCCGACCGACGACATCGCCGCGCCGTACATCGGCACCGGTGCCCGTCCGCGCGTGGCGATCCTGCGCGAGCAGGGCGTCAACGGCCAGGTGGAAATGGCCGCTGCTTTCAGCCGCGCCGGTTTCGACGCGGTCGACGTGCACATGACCGATCTCGCGACCGGCAGGCACCACCTGAAGGACTTCATCGGCCTCGCCGCTTGCGGCGGTTTCTCCTACGGCGACGTGCTCGGCGCAGGCCGTGGCTGGGCCACCTCGATCCTCTACAACGATGCGCTGCGCGAGCAGTTCGCGCGCTTCTTCGAAGATGGCACGCGTTTCGCCCTCGGCGTCTGCAACGGCTGCCAGATGATGTCGGGGCTGAAGGACATCATTCCCGATGCGAAGCACTGGCCGCAGTTCCTGCGCAACCAGTCGGAGCAGTACGAGGCACGCCTCGCCACGCTGGAGATCCTCGATTCGGGCAGCATCTTCTTCCGCGGCATGGCCGGCTCGCGCATTCCGGTGGCGGTGGCGCACGGCGAGGGCAGGGTGCACTTCCCGATGGTGTGCAGTCCGTCGAAGAGCCATGCGGCAGCGCGCTTCGTCGACAACCGCGGCAAGCCCACCGAGAGCTACCCGCTGAACCCGAACGGTTCCCCGGGCGGCCTGGCGGCCTTCACCGCCGCCGACGGTCGCGTCACGATCATGATGCCGCACCCGGAGCGCGTGTTCCGCAGCGCGCAGCTAAGCTGGCACCCGGAGCAGTGGGGCGAGGATTCGCCGTGGATGCGCATGTTCCGCAACGCGCGCGTGTGGGTGGGCTGAGACCGGTCACCCTCGGATGGACGCCGTCCCCCTCACCAGTATCGTCATCGTCCTCGCGGACAGCGGTCCGTTTACGCGGGAGTGCATCGAGCACGCGCTCGCGAGCGACGTGCCGGTCGAGTTGATCGTCGTCGACAACGGTTCCACCGATGGCGTGCCCGAGTCGCTCGACCGCGCTTACGCGGACGATGATCGCGTACGCATCGTCTACAACCGCGCCAACCTCGGCTTCGGTCCCGCCGTGAATCGCGGGGCGGCGCAAGCGCGCGGCGCGCGGCTGCTCGTGCTCAACCCGGATTGCCTCGTCGAGCCCGATACCATCCGGCGCATGGCGGCGCACATCGACGTCCACACGGGCATGGTCGGTGCCGTGGTCTGCGACCCCGACGGCCGTCCCGACCCCGCATCGCGCCGGCGCGATCCCCTGCTGCGCCGCTCCCTCGCCACCAAGCTGGGGCGCGGTGGCGACGCGGGTATCGATATCCATGGCCCCATGCCGGACGGCGCCGAGGAGGTCGAGATCGTTTCGGGCGCCATCGTCCTCATGCCGCGCGAGGTCTTCGAACGCCTGCACGGCTTCGACGAGACCTTTTTCCTCCATTGCGAAGACATGGACCTGTGTCGCCGCGCGCGCGACGCGGGCTATAAGGTGCTCCTCGCCGGCGACGTGCGTGTCCTGCACGGCAAGGGCGGGTCGAGTCGCCACCGGCCGGTGTTCGTCAGCCGGCACAAGCACCGCAGCATGTACCTGTGGTTTCGCCGGCACGATCCCGCCGCGCGCAATCCACTCGTGCGAGCGCTCGTCTGGCTCGGTATCTGGGCGCATTTCCTCCTGAGGGTTCCCGGGCAGATCCTGCGGAAGCGCCGGTGACCGGGGCGACGCGCGGTGCCGGCCTCGCCACGCTCGGGCTTCTGGCGGTCACCGCCATCTGGGGCTCCACCTTCGTCCTCATCAAGGACGTCGTCGGCCGGATGCCGGTGGTGGACTTCCTCGCCGTGCGCTTCGTCATCGCCGCGGCCGCCATGGTCGTCCTTTTCGCGCTTCCGCTGTGGCGACTGGGACGTGCGCAGATGCTGCGCGGGCTTGCGCTCGGCGTGCTCTACGGCGTGGCGCAGTGGCTCCAGACCGAAGGCCTCGCCCGCACCTCGCCTAGCGTGAGCGGTTTCGTCACGGGCATGTACGTCGTGTTCACGCCGATCCTTTCGCTGCTGCTGTTTCGCCAGCGCATGCCGTGGACGACCTGGCTCGCCGTGCTGCTTTCCGCGCTGGGCCTTGGTGTGCTTGCGCTCAATGGCTTCGAGGTGGATGCAGGCGTGCTGTTGACCCTGGCCTCGGCGGCCTTGTATGCCCTGCACATCGTGGGACTGGGGCATTGGTCGAAGGCGGGCGACGCGTTCGGCATGTCGGCCATCCAGATCGTCGGCATTGCCGCCGTCTGCTTCGCCATCACGCTGCCGCACGGCGGCCCGTCGCTGCCGCCGGATGGCAAGGCATGGGTGGTCGTGCTTTACATGGCCCTGGTCGCCGGGGCGCTGTCGATGCTCGTGCAAACCTGGGCGCAGACCCACATGCCGGCCACCCGTGCGGCGATCGTGATGACCACCGAGCCGGTGTTCGCCGCCGGCTTCGCGGTGCTGCTCGGCGTGGATGCGCTGACCGGACGCATGCTCGGCGGCGGCGCGCTGGTGCTGGCCGCGATGTACATGGTGGAACTCGCCCCGCGCTTCCGCCGCAAGAAGCCGGCGGAAGCACTGCACCACGAGGTGTGAAGCGTCGGCTTGGTGGGAGCCGACCCTGTCGGCGATGGGTGCTTGCATCGCCGCTGAAGCGGCTCCGATCGTTACGCTCCTATCGACTCACCGAGAACTTGTAGATCATCACGTTCCGGTAGGTCTGACCCGGCGCCAGGCGGGCGGAGCCGAAGGCGGGCTGGTTGGGCGTATCCGGGAACAGCTGCGGCTCCAGTGCGAAGGCGTCGCCCTGGCGATAGACGCCGCCGGACTTCCCGGAGGTGGTGCCGTCGAGGAAGTTGCCGGAATAGAACTGCAGCCCGGGCTGGGCCGACCAAAGGGATAGCACGCGGCCGCTCTTCGGATCGCTCACCCTCGCCACTTCGCGCGGCTGCGCCGCTTCCTTCCGCGAGATGACCCAGTTGTGGTCGTAACCGCGACCGAAGACGAGTTGCTGTTCCTTCGCGTCGCGGATGTCGCGACCGATGGCCTTCGGCTTGCGGAAATCGAAGTCGCTGCCAGCCACGCTGCGGATTTCACCCGTGGGAATGGCGGTGGCGTCCGTCGGCAGATAGGCGTCGCCGGCGATCATCAGGCGCTGGTCCATGACGCTGCCCGATCCCTCGCCGGCGAGGTTCCAGTAGGTATGGTTGGTGACGTTTACGATGGTCGGCGCGTCGGTCGTGGCGGTGTATTCGATCGTGAGCTCGTTCTTGTCGTCGATCGAATACGTGGCTTTTGTGGTGACCGTGCCGGGGTAACCCTGGTCGCCGTCGGGGCTGACGTAGCTGAGGGTCACGCTCGGCCGGGCACCGGATTCCACCTTGTCGATCGTCCACAGCACCTTGTCGAAGCCGACCTTGCCGCCGTGCAGCGAGTTGGGCCCATCGTTCACGGGGACTGTATAAGCCTTGCCGTCCAGCGTGAAACGGCCCTTGGCGATGCGGTTGGCGTAGCGGCCAACGGTGTCGCCGAAATACTGGGGCTTGGCGAACGTGCCCTTGAGGTCCGGGTAGCCGAGCACGATGTCGCCTGGCTTGCCGTTCCGGTCGGGCACCTCGAGGGCGTAGAGCGCCGCACCCAGTGTCAGGACCTTCGCCGTCATGCCGTGGCCGTTGCTGAGCGTCACCAGCGTGACGTCCTTGCCATCCGGTGTGCGGCCGAACGAGGCCTTCGATGCTTCGCCCGCGTTGGCCCCCACGCTGGTGGCCAGCAGGATGGCGGCCGCCAGGCTCGTCCCGATCTTCATTACGGTATCTCCGCTCGGTTGAATCACGCGACCACATCACATTTGTTGGACAAATGACAAGCTGCGCCGCGTCAATGCCCATGCGCGTCCTCCGCTACGATGGCGGTCGGGAATCGTGGGGGAGGAGTGCCATGGCGTCGAAAACGGGCGGTGCGAAAAACCTGCACATGCAGGTCATCGAGGATCTCGGCGAGTCCATCGTCGGCGGCGTGTTCCAACCCGGCGATCCCCTGCCGGGAGAGGCGCAGCTCGCGTGCCAGATGGCGGTCAGTCGCACCGTGCTACGCGAGGCGCTGAAGGTGCTGGCGGCGAAGGGCCTCATCGAAACGCGACAGAAGACCGGCATGCGAGTGCGCGAGCACCGCTACTGGAACCACCTGGACGCGGACGTGCTGGGCTGGCGTTGTGCTTCCATGCCCACGGACGACTTCGTGGACAAGCTGGTCGAGATGCGCGAGATCGTGGAGCCCGCCGCGGTCATGGCCGCGGCCCGTCGTCGCGATCCGGCGCAGCTGGAGGCGATCGGCGAGGCGCTGCAGGCGATGGAGGACGCGAAGGACCTGGACGATTGGGCCGAGGCCGACCTGCGCTTCCACGAGGCCGTTCTGATGGCGACGAACAACGAACTCCTCAGTTCGCTGTTCTCGGTGATCGAAACCGCGCTGGCGACCTTCTTCGTGATGTCGGCGCGGACGGCGAAGAACTTCAAGTATTCGCTGCCGCACCACCGCGCCGTCTACGAAGCCATCCGCCGCCGCCGCCCCAACGAGGCCGCGGCGGCCATGCATACGATGATCGCGGACTCCCGCGCCAACATGCGCAAAGCCCGCAGGCGCTGAACGGTCGGTCGGGCGCCCTCAGCAACAACGCCCGCCCGTGCCGCGATACCGTGCTTCCTGCCGTTCGCGGAAGAACTCTCCGTAGCTCGGTACCGGCCGCTCCGGGTGGTGTTCGCGCAGGTGCTTCACGTACACGTCGTAGTCGGGTACGCCGCAGCAAAGGCGGGCGGTTTGCACCGCCCATTGCCAGAGCGAGCGAGGTGCCGCGGGTGCGTTCGTCTCCATGCCCGTCTCCTTACGGCGCCACGCTCGACAGCGCGACGTACGGTTCTTCGTGCGCGGTCGGGTGCGTGGCGCGCCACGCGCGGACGATGGAGCGGAGCGAGAAGAACAGCATCGTCAGCACCAGCAGCATGAACAGCGCGGTCAGGCCCATGTCCACGTAGTTGTTGGTGACGATCCGTTGCATCTCCTCCATGTTCTTGGCTGGCGCGAGCACGGTGTTCGAGGCCATCGCGTTGGCGTACTTCTGGGCCGCGGCCGTGAAGCTGATCTTGTCGTCGAAGATCTTCTGCCAGCCCGCGGTCAAAGTGCAGATCACCAGCCAGCAGGCGGGCACCGCCGGCACCAGCACGTAGCGCTCGCGCTTCAGCTTCACCGTCACCACGGTAGCGAGCATCAGTGCGATCGCGGCGAGCATCTGGTTGGCGATGCCGAACAGCGGCCAGAGGGTGTTGATGCCGCCCAGCGGATCGACCGCGCCCTGGTAGAGGAAGTACCCCCACAAGCCCACGCAAATGACCGTGGCAACGATATTGCCCGTCCACGACGCCGTCTGTTTCAGCGGCGCCCAGGCCATGCCGGCCAGTTCCTGGATCATGAAGCGGCCCACGCGCGTGCCCGCGTCGACCGTGGTCAGGATGAACAGGGCTTCGAACAGGATGGCGTAGTGGTACCAGAGGGCCATCATGCCTTCGCCAGGCATGATCCCGTGGAGCAGCTGCGCCATGCCGACCGCAAGGGTCGGAGCGCCACCGGCGCGGCCGAGGATGGTGCCTTCGCCGATGTTCCGGGCCGTGTCGGTCAGCTCGGCGGGTGTGACCATGAAGCCCCAGGTGCTGATCGTCTGCGCGGCCTGCTCGGCCGTGGTACCGACCAGGGCCCCCGGCGAATTCATGGCGAAGTACACGCCCGGGTGGAGCGACGCGGCGGCAATCAACGCCATGATGGCGACGAAGGCTTCCATGAGCATGCCGCCGTAGCCGACCAGGCGCGCCTCGCCCTCGTTGGCGAGCAGCTTGGGCGTCGTGCCCGACGCGATGATCGAGTGCCAGCCGGAGACGGCACCGCACGCGATGGTAATGAACAGGAACGGGAACAGGTTGCCCGCGAAAACCGGCCCCGTGCCGTCGATGAACTTCGTGACCGCCGGCATCTGCAGCGTCGGGGCGGCGAGGAAGATCGCCAGGGCGAGCAGGGCGATCGTGCCGATCTTCAGGAAGGTGGACAGGTAGTCGCGCGGCGCGAGCAGCAGCCACACCGGCAGGACGGAGGCGAAGAAGCCGTAGCCGATCAGCAGCCAGGCCAGTGCCTTGGCGTCGAAATCGAACAGCGCGGCCAGGGCCGGCGTGTCGTTGACGGTTTTGCCGTACCAGATCGAGGCAAGCAGGAGCACGAGGCCGATGATCGAGACCTCGAGAATGCGGCCCGGCCGGATGAAGCGCAGGTACACGCCCATCAGCAGCGCGATGGGAATCGTCGCGGCCACCGTGAAGGTGCCCCACGGGCTATGCGTGAGCGCCTTGACCACGACCAGCGCCAGCACGGCCAGCACGATCATCATCAGGACCAGGACGCCCACCATGGCGATCACGCCGGGGACCTCGCCCAGCTCCTCGCGCAGCATGTGGCCGAGCGACCGGCCATCGCGCCGCAGGGAGAGACCCAGGATCATGAAGTCCTGCACGGCACCGGCGAACACGACGCCGACGAGGATCCAGAGGGTCCCCGGCAGGTAGCCCATCTGGGCGGCGAGGACGGGGCCGACGAGCGGACCCGCGCCCGCGATGGCGGCGAAATGATGGCCGAACACGACCCAGCGGTCGGTGGGCACGTAATCCAGTCCGTCGTTATGCAGGACCGATGGCGTGGCGCGCGAGGGGTCGAGCTGGAGCACGCGGTTGGCGATCATCCGGCTGTAGAAGCGGTAGCCGATGAGGAAAACGGCAATGGAGGCGGTGACCAGCCAGATGGCGTTGATCGGCTCGCCCCGTCGCAACGCGATGACGCCGAGGCACCAGGCCCCGACGATGGCGATGGCGGCCCAGAGGATCTTTCCGGCCGGGCTGGGTTTCGGAATGGCGCTGTGCATGGTGGGAACTCCCCTCGCGGATGCTCCAAGGGTCGTCCCCGCCGCGTTGGGGGTCAATGACCGCGGGGGCTTTCCCGTATTAGCCATTGGTCGAATGGCAGGGCGCGACGGAAGGTGGCGGGAAGCCCGTCCCAGGCTTGAGCCGGCGGCCCTCCGCCGCCATGCTGGAGGTATCCCCGCTCCCCGGAACGCGCATGATTCGCGAGATCCTCAAGATGGGCGACGAGCGCCTGCTGCGTATCGCCCCGCCCGTGCCCGACGCGCTGTTCGGCTCGCCCGAACTGGACGAGCTGATCGCGGACATGTTCGACACCATGGCCGACGCGGGTGGCGTGGGTCTCGCCGCACCCCAAATCGGTGTCGACCTGCAGTTGGTGATCTTCGGGTTCGAAAGCAGCGAGCGTTATCCGGACGCGCCGGCGGTTCCGCGTACGATCCTGCTCAATCCGGAGATCACGCCACTGTCCCAGGACATGGAAGAGGGGTGGGAGGGTTGCCTGTCGGTGCCCGGATTGCGTGGCGTGGTGAACCGCTATTCGCTGATCCGCTACCGCGGCGTCGACCCGCTGGGCCAGCCGATCGATCGGACCGCCGAGGGGTTCCACGCGCGTGTGGTGCAGCACGAGTGCGACCACCTCATCGGCCGCCTCTATCCATCCCGCATCACGGATTTCACCCGGTTCGGCTTTACCGACGTGCTGTTCCCGGGGATGGACGTGGGCGACGATTGAGAATCGTCGAAACTGTGGGAGCCGCTATAGCGGCGAGAAGCCCACGAAGCGATGAAGCGGCGAGGTGAATCCCCCTCGCCGCTATAGCGGCTCCTACAAGAGTGACAGCTCCTACAACCGTAGGATCAGTCCGCGTCGGCCAGCGCTTCGATGATGACCAGCAGCGCCTTGCGCCGTTCTTTCGGCATGCGGCTGACCAGGCCCACGAGGCGCAGCTGCTCGCGGGAATCGGCGCGGTAGAGCGCGGGGCTTTCGCGCACGCCGGTCGCACCGTGGGGCGCACCGCGGCCCGTGGCCAACCATTCGAAATTGACCGCGAAGCGAACCGCCATGTCGATCTGGCGTTCCAGTTCCGGCAGGCCGAGGTCGCTCAGCCACTTCCGAGCCGTTTCCCGGCTGACGTCGAAGAGATCGGCCAGCTGCGTGATGCGGCCGCGACCTTTCTTGACGCCGGCCATGTCCAGCGCAACGTGCAGGCGTTGGGAGAATCCTCGGGTACTGGGTGCCATAACAACTCCGGTGGAACGCTTAGGCGCTTTAACTAGTCCGGTATTGTTCGATAGCGTGGAACGCGAGGGCGAGCCTTTTGCTGTTGCTGAATCGTCCAATTTGCGACTGCGTTTAACTTTATCGCTCATTGGCGGTAAGAATTGGTCAATTTTCTCATTTCTTCCGTGGCGCGACGTGCTAGGTCGGCGAAGTCGAGACCGCCGCCAGCGTAGAGGATCGCGCGCGAGGAAGAGATCATGAGCCCGGTGCCGGCGGCTGTCCGCCCATGCCTCATGACCGCCGCCACGTCTCCGCCCTGTGCGCCGATGCCCGGCACGAGCAGGGGCATGTCGCCCACGGCGGCGCGCACGCGCCCCAGCTCTTCCGGCCAGGTGGCGCCGGTAACGAGGGCGCAGTTGCCGTTTTCGTTCCACTCGCGGGCGATGGTCTCCGCCACACGCAGGTAGAGCGGCTGCCCGCCACAATCGAGCGCCTGGAAGTCCTTGCCGCCTGGATTGGACGTCCGGCACAGCAGGATGACGCCCTTGTCGGCGCGCTCCAGGAAAGGCGCGATGGAGTCGTGCCCCAGGTAGGGATTGAGCGTGACGGCATCGGCGCCGTAGCGATCGAAGGCTTCGGCCGCGTAGTGTTTTGCGGTGGAACCGATGTCGCCGCGCTTGGCATCGAGGATGACGGGTATGCCGGGGTGCCGGTCGTGGATGTGCGCGATCAGTCGCTCGAGGACATCTTCCGCCCGCTGCGCGGCGAAATGTGCGATCTGCGGCTTATAGGCACAGACGAGATCGGCCGTGGCGTCCACGATGTCGCGGCAGAAGGCAAAGATGCCCTCATTGCCGGTCAGGCCGGCCGGCAAGCGGCCGGGCTCCGGATCGAGGCCGACGCAAACGAGCGAATCGTTTCGCTGCCAAGCGGCCTCGAGGGCTGTCATGAACGTCATGGTGGCGATGCCTTCGTTGGGCGAATCTCGTGTAGGAGCCGCCATGGCGGCGAGGGGAGGTGCCCTCGTCACGTCATCGCTTCGCTGGCTTCTCGCCGCTATAGCGGCTCCTACATGTTTTCCGGCTTGCCTGGTTTTCCCGGTGTAACGGTCAGACCAGCTTCTTGTATTTCACGCGCTTCGGGCCGGCGTCGTCGCCGAGGCGGCGCTTCTTGTCGGCTTCGTACTCGTTGTAGTTGCCCGGGAAGAACTCGACGTGCGAGTCGCCTTCGAACGCGATGATGTGCGTGGCGATGCGATCGAGGAACCAGCGGTCATGCGAGATGACTACCGCGCAGCCGGGGAATTCCAGCAGCGCGTCTTCGAGCGCGCGGAGCGTTTCCACGTCGAGGTCGTTCGACGGTTCGTCGAGCAGCAGCACGTTGCCGCCCTGCAGCAGGGTCTTCGCCATGTGCAGGCGACCGCGCTCACCGCCCGACAGCTGGCCGACGATCTTCTGCTGGTCGGTGCCCTTGAAGTTGAACCGGCCGATGTAAGCGCGCGACTGGATCTCGAAGTTGCCGATGGTCAGGATGTCCGAACCGCCGGAAACTTCCTGCCACACGTTGTTTTTCGCATCCAGCGCGTCGCGCGACTGGTCGACGTACGCAAGCTTGACGGTGTGGCCGAGTTTCACTTCACCGGTGTCCGGCGTTTCCTTGCCCATGATCATCTTCATCATGGTGGACTTGCCCGCGCCGTTCGGGCCGATGACGCCGACGATCGCGCCCGGCGGGATCTTGAACGAGAGGTCCTCGATCAGCACGCGGTCGCCGAACGACTTGGTGACGTTCTTGAACTCGATGACTTCCTGGCCCAGGCGCTCGCCCGGCGGGATGAAGATCTCGTTCGTTTCATTGCGGCGCTGGTACTCGACCGAGTTCAGCTCCTCGAAGCGGTTCAGGCGCGCCTTGCCCTTCGACTGGCGACCCTTGGCCGCGGAGCGCACCCATTCCAGTTCCTTCTTGATCGCCTTCTGGCGCGACTTCTCCTGGTTGGCTTCCTGCGCGAGGCGCTGGTCCTTCTGTTCCAGCCACTCGGTGTAGTTGCCCTTCCAGGGAATGCCGCGGCCGCGGTCGAGCTCGAGGATCCACTCGGCGGCGTTGTCGAGGAAGTAGCGGTCATGGGTGACCGCGACGACGGTGCCGGGGTAGTCGTGCAGGAAGGTCTCCAGCCAGTCCACGGACTCGGCGTCCAGGTGGTTGGTGGGCTCGTCGAGCAGCAGCATGTCCGGCTTGGACAGCAGCAGGCGGCACAGCGCCACGCGACGCTTTTCGCCACCGGACAGAGGGCCGATCTTCGCGTCCCAGGGCGGCAGGCGCAGCGCGTCGGCGGCGACTTCCAGCTGGCGCTCCAGGGCGTGGGCGTCGTTCGCGGCCAGGATCCCTTCCAGGGCCTCCTGTTCCTTGGCGAGCTTGTCGAAGTCGGCGCCTTCCTCGGCATAGGCGGCATAGACCTCGTCCAGCCGCTTCTGGGCGTCGAGCACCTCGGACACGCCTTCCTCGACGGCCTCGCGGACGGTCTTCTCCGGATCGAGGTCCGGCTCCTGCGCGAGGTAGCCGATCTTGGTGCCGGGGTTGGCGCGAGCCTCGCCCTGGAAGTCCTTGTCGACGCCGGCCATGATCCGCAGGACCGTCGACTTGCCCGCGCCGTTGATGCCCAGCAGGCCGATCTTGGCGCCGGGGAAGAACGACAGCGAGATGTCCTTGATGATCTGGCGCTTCGGGGGAACGATCTTGCTCACCCCGTTCATGGTGTAGATGTACTGCATGGACGCTCCGTCGGATGGCGTGCCGCCGGCGTGGCGCCGGGGGGCAAATGCCAATTATAACGGGTGCTTCGCCTTGCCGGGCGGGGCCGGGGCACCTGGCTCCGGCCCGCGCCCGCCATCCCGGGTTCAGTCGCCGCTTCGGCGCGACACGTATCGGCGGATGCGTTCCTTGTTGGCGTCCGAATACCGTTTGCAGGCACCCGCGGTGAGGGTGTCGTCCTTCATGTTCGTGACGCAGAAAAGGTCGCGCTGGGCGTCCTCGTGACGGGCGCCGAGCAAATGCCCCAGTTCATGGGCGACGACATGCCTTGGGCCTTGCCTGCTGGCGATGGCCGCGCCCGCAAGCTCCACGGCGCCGCCGACGACGCCCGGCTTCCAGGTACTTCCGGCGGAACCGACGAACAAGACGTACTCGGTCAAGGGAGTCACCCGATCCCCCCAGGAACCCATGAACTCGCGACCACGACGGGCTACGTCTCGGATACGATCCTCGATGGTGCCGACGTGGTAGTCGAGGTCGGTAAGGCCGGGGACATGTTCATGCACGGCGACGCGAACGGGCGCGCCGGGCGTCACGTTCTCCTGCATGTCCTTGAGCCACCAGACCACGTACCAGTTCAGGAACTTCGCACGGTCCGATTCGCCGGACTCGTCGTGCAGGAAGATCCGGACATCGACGGCGTTGGTCTGTGCGGCCTTACGCGCCGCGCCAGGCGGCGCCGGGGCGGTCGAGGGGGCATCCGATTCGCGATCGATGGCGTAGCCGGAACGTGGGAGCTCCCATGCTTCCTCATCGAGGGCGATGTCCAGGGCGTCGCCAAGGCGCACGATTGTCCCCGGCCGACCATCGATCTCGGCTAGGAAGATGGCGGCACGCCGACCGTCGACCTCGACCTCTGCTCCCAGCTCCTCCAGGAGGGAGATGCGTTGCTCGCCGCCCCCTGGCGATGGCAGCGCGAAAGTCGTTGGAAGGGCAGCGTTCGCGTGCGCGTCGAAGGTCGACAGCCGGTCTCCCGGGGCGGCTGCCGCGAGGCGGGTGAAGGAGGCGAGGCCCAGCGCGAGGGCCAGGGTCAGGATTTTCGTCGTCACGGGGGTGGTTCCTTGCGGGGGAGGGAGGGCCGACGGCCCGTGTGAAACCTAGCGCAGGGCCTTCGCCGGCCTTGTAAGCCCTCGCCCGTGATTCAAGTAAGTCACGCCGGAATTGCCCACGAGTGGGCCCGGGCGCGGCCCGCGCCCGGCGGTGCGACGTCGCCCCGGGCCGCGCCGTGAGTGGCCGCAAGCCCCGATGGGCGCTACACTTTCGGTCTTCTTACCCATCCCCGCACGAGGTCGAGATGTTCCCGAAGGATGCAACGATCGCCGGCTACGACGACGAACTCGCCAAGGCCATCGCCGACGAGTCCCGTCGCCAGGAAGATCACGTCGAGCTGATCGCCTCGGAGAACTACGCCAGCCCGCGCGTCATGGAAGCCCAAGGCTCCTCGCTGACCAACAAGTACGCCGAGGGCTACCCCGGCAAGCGCTACTACGGTGGCTGCGAGTACGTCGACGTCGCCGAAAAGCTGGCCATCTCGCGCCTGAAGAAGCTGTTCGGCGCCGACTACGCCAACGTGCAGCCGCATTCCGGTTCGCAGGCCAACCAGGCGGTGTACTTTGCGCTGCTGCAGCCGGGCGACACCATCCTGGGCATGAGCCTGGCCCACGGCGGCCACCTCACGCACGGCGCGAAGGTGAACCTCTCGGGCAAGCTGTTCAACGCGGTGCAGTACGGCATCGATCCGGACACCGGCCTCGTGGATTACGACGAGGTCGAGAAGCTCGCCGTCGAGCACAAGCCGAAGATGATCGTGGCCGGCTTCTCGGCCTATTCGCAGGTGCTCGACTGGGCCCGCTTCCGCGCCATCGCCGACAAGGTGGGCGCGTACCTGTTCGTCGACATGGCGCACATCGCGGGCCTCGTTGCCGCGGGTGTGTATCCGAGCCCGATCGACCACGCCCACGTGGTCACCTCCACGACGCACAAGACCCTGCGCGGTCCGCGTGGCGGCATCATCGTGGCGAAGGGCCTGGGCGAGGAGCTGGAGAAGAAGCTGCAGTCCACCGTGTTCCCGGGCATCCAGGGCGGTCCGCTGATGCACGTCATCGCCGCGAAGGCCGTCGCCTTCAAGGAAGCCTTGGAGCCCTCGTTCACCGACTACCAGAAGCAGGTCGTGAAGAACGCGAAGGCCATGGCGAAAACCTTCATTGAGCGGGGTTACCGGATCGTCTCCGGCGGCACGGAAAACCACCTCATGCTGATCGACCTGATCGGTCGCGAGGTCACCGGCAAGGATGCGGAGGCCGCACTGGGCAAGGCGCACATCACGGTGAACAAGAACGCCGTGCCGAACGATCCGCGCTCGCCCTTCGTCACGTCCGGCTTGCGCGTCGGCACGCCGGCGATCACCACCCGCGGCTATACGGAAGCGGCGACGGTGGAGCTCACGCAGTGGATCTGCGACGTGCTCGACGCTCCGGCGGACGAGTCGGTCATCGCCGCGGTGCGCGAGAAGGTCACGGCGCAGTGCGCGACCTTCCCGGTCTACGGATAGGAACCGACTCTCGATGCATTGCCCTTTCTGCCAGCACGAAGACACGCGAGTCATCGACTCCCGCCTCACCGAGGATGGGAGCACGGTGCGCCGCCGTCGGGAGTGCCCGCAGTGCGGCGAGCGCTTCAACACCTTCGAAACCGCTGAACTGAAGCTCCCGGCGATCGTGAAATCCGGCGATCGCCGGGAGCCCTTCGACGAACACAAGCTGCGCGTCAGCTTCGAACGTGCCTTGCAGAAACGCCCTGTCGCCAGCGACGCGGTGGACACGGCGATGCGCGCGGTCATCAACGATCTCCGTCGATCCGGCGAGCGCGAAGTGCCTTCGCGCGAAGTCGGCGAGCTGGTGATGCGCGAACTCAAGAAACTCGACCAGGTGGCCTACGTGCGTTTCGCCTCCGTCTACCGGCGCTTCGAGGACGTGCACGCGTTCCGCGAGGAAATCGAGAAGCTCGAGCGCGACCTGCCTTCGCTGGAAGGCCTGCAACTGCCGCTGCTCGACGCGGCCCGGCGCGGCCGCAAGCCCTGATGTCGCGACCGTTCTTCCCGGCGATGGACCATGTCCACATGGCGCACGCGCTGCGCCTGGCCGAGCAAGGTCTGCATACCACGCAACCCAATCCCCGCGTCGGCTGCGTCATCGCGCGTGGCGACACCGTGCTCGGCACCGGCTGGCACCAGCGCGCCGGGGAACCCCACGCGGAGGTCCATGCGCTGCGCGAAGCGGGCACCGCGGCACGCGGCGCGACGGCCTACGTCACGCTGGAGCCCTGCGCGCATTTCGGTCGCACGCCGCCTTGCGCGGACGCCCTGATCGCAGCGGGGGTAGGGCGTGTCGTCATCGCGCATGAAGACCCCTTCGACAAGGTCGCCGGCGCCGGCATCGAGAAGCTGCGCGCGGCGGATATCGGCGTGCAGGTCGGCTTGATGCGCGACGCCGCGCACGAACTCAACATCGGGTTCTTCAGCCGCATCCAGCGCGGTCGTCCGTGGGTGCGGGTGAAGCTCGCCATGAGCCTCGACGGACGCACCGCGCTCGCCAATGGTTCGTCGAAATGGATCACCGGCGATGCCGCACGCGCCGATGTGCAGCGCTGGCGCGCGCGGGCATCGGCCATCCTATCGGCCAGCGGCACCGTGCTGGCCGACGACCCGCACCTCACCGTGCGCTTGCCGGGCGAGGCGCGTTTCGTGCCGCCCCTGCGCGCGATCGTCGACACGACGCTTCGTACGCCCGCAAGCGCCCACGTGCTCGACGGAACGGCGCCGAGCGTGCTGCTGCACGCACCCGACGTGCCGGTGCCTGCCCATCTCGCCGACGTTCCGCGCGTGGCCATCCGCCGCGACGAGCGCGGCGGCCTCGACCTGGCCGCGGTCCTGCACTGGCTGGCCCTGCAGGACGCGAACGAAGTGCACGTCGAAGCCGGGCCCGCCCTGTGCGGCGCGCTGCTTGCTGCCGGCCTCGCGGACGAACTGCTCGTCTACATCGCGCCGGTCCTGCTTGGCGACAGCGCGCGCCCGATGCTGCATCTCCCCCCGCTCGACGACATGGCCTCGCGCTGGAAGCTGTACACGGTCGACCGCCGCCAGGTCGGCGACGACACCCGTCTGCAACTGCGTCCGCACGCCGTCGTCCCCGCGAAGCCTGGGGTCCAGTGACTCCCGCGCTTCCTCGCGTTCGCTGGGGCATCGTCGGGTGCGGCGCCGTGACCGAGGTGAAAAGCGGACCGGCGTTTTCCAAAGTCCCCGACTCGTCACTCGTGGCGGTCATGCGCCGCGATGGCGAGAAAGCGCGCGATTACGCGCAGCGTCACGGTGTGCCCCGTTGGTACGACGATGCCGCCGCGTTGATCGCCGATCCCGACGTGGACGCGATCTACGTCGCCACGCCTCCGTCCAGCCACCGCGAATACGCCCTCATGGCGATCGCCGCCGGCAAGCCCGTCTATGTCGAGAAGCCCATGGCGATCGATCACGACGAATGCCTGGACATCATCGCCGCCGGTGAGGCTGCCGGCGTGCCGGTGTTCGTGGCGTATTACCGGCGCATGCTGCCGCGCTTCCGCACCATCGCGAGGCTGCTCGGCGACGGTGCCATCGGCACCCCGCGGATCGCGAACGTGCTGCTGCACCATCCGCTGGAGGATCGCTACCGCGATCCCGGAAACCTTCCGTGGACGGTGCGTCCGGAGATTTCCGGCGGCGGCATCTTCGTCGACATCGGCTGCCACACGCTGGACATCCTGGACTTCCTGCTCGGTCCGATCGCCCGCGCGCGCGGGATGACGACGAACCAGGCGAAGGCGTATCCAGCGGAAGACACGGTCGCCATGGCGTTCCGCTTCGAGAGCGGCGTGCTCGGCACCGGCCTCTGGAACTTCGCCGCCGATCGCCGCGAGGACCGCGTGGAAGTCATCGGCGACCGCGGCCGCCTCGTCTTCGCCACCTTCGGCGACGGCCCGATCCTCCTCGATGCGGGCGACCGTCGCGAGGAGATCCGCATCGCGAATCCCCAGCACATCCAGCAGCCGCTCATCGAGTCCATCGTGGCCGAACTGACGGGCAAGGGCACCTGCCCCTCCACGGCCCGCACGGGTGCCCGCACCAGCTGGGTGATGGACCAGGTGCTGAAGTAGGGCTGCTCGCCTTGCCGCTGAGGCGGCTGGCGCACATGGTATCCTGCCGTGGCTGGCCCCCTCCCGGGAGCCGGCCCTCCACAGCGTCTTCAGGGCGGGGTGAAACTCCCCACCGGCGGTAGGTTCCCGCAAGGGAACGAGCCCGCGAGCGCTCCCGGTGACACCGGGAGGTCAGCAGATCCGGTCCGATGCCGGAGCCGACGGTCACAGTCCGGATGAAAGAAGACGGCGTTCGTTCGCTCCTCGTCGAGCGAAGCGATGCCATGCCTTGGGGCGTTTTTCGCTCACCACCGCGGGAAACGACCATGAAAAACCAGCACCACACGGCGTCCGGCCAGGGAGGCCACTGACATGTTCACCGGCATCATTCAGTCCGTCGGGCGCATCGCGCGGCTCGAACCGCGTGGCGGCGATGTCCGCCTCACCGTCGATACCGCGGGCCTCGACATGGCCGACGTCGCCCTTGGCGACAGCATCGCCGTCTCCGGCGTGTGCCTTACCGTGATCGACTTCGACACCGCCAGCTTCGCCGCCGACGTGTCGAATGAGACCCTCTCCCACACGACCCTCGGCAAACACAAGCCGGGCGATCCCGTGAACCTCGAGAAGGCGTTGCGCCTGGCGGATCGCCTGGGCGGCCACCTCGTCTCCGGCCACGTGGACGGCACGGGCAAGGTCGTTTCCGTCGTGCCCGACGGCCGCTCGCTGCGCTGGACCTTCGAGGTGCCTGCCAGCCTGGCCCGATACATCGCGCACAAGGGGTCGATCTGCATCGACGGCACCAGCCTCACGGTCAATGAGGTCGAGGGTCATCGCTTCGGGGTGAACCTTATCCCGCACACGGTGGAACACACGGCATTCTCGGCGCGCCGGCCCGGCGACGCCGTGAACATCGAGGTGGACGTCGTCGCGCGCTATGTCGAACGCCTCCTTGCCAGCGGCGACAGTCCGCGCCTCGACGAGGCGTTCCTGAAGCAGCACGGTTTCGCCTGAGAGGACGCGGGAACATGCCATTCAACACCATTCCCGAGATCCTCGAGGACCTGCGCAACGGGCGCATGGTCGTGATCCTCGATGACGAAGACCGCGAGAACGAAGGCGACATCGTCATGGCCGCCGAGAAGGTGCGGCCCGAGGACGTGAACTTCATGGTCCGCGAGGCGCGCGGCCTGCTCTGCCTCACGCTGACCGAGCAGCGCACGCGCCAGCTCGGCCTGAAGCCCATGGTCAGCGACAACAATTCGCCCTACCACACCAACTTCACCGTCTCGATCGAGGCGGCGGAAGGCGTCACGACCGGCATTTCCGCCCACGACCGTGCACGCACCGTCCAGGTGGCCGTGGCGAAGAACGCCGGCCCGGGCGACATCACGATGCCCGGCCATGTCTTCCCGCTCACCGCGCAGCCCGGCGGCGTCCTGACCCGCGCCGGCCACACGGAGGCCGGCTGCGATCTCGCCGCCCTCGCAGGCCTCGAGCCGTCCTCGGTGCTGATCGAGATCCTGCACGACGACGGCTCCATGGCCCGCCGCCCCGAGCTGGAGGTGTTCGCGGCAAAGCACGGGCTGAAGATCGGAACCATCGCCGACCTCATCCGTTACCGCATGGAAACGGAGAAGACGGTGACGCGCGTCCACGAGGAAGACGTGGTCACCGAATTCGGTCGCTACCGCCTCGTGGCGTTCCGCGATGCGATCCGCAATGGCCTGCACTTCGCACTCGTCCGCGGCGACGTGGCCGATGGCGAACCGGTGCTGACGCGGGTCCACGTGCGGAACACGCTTTCCGACGTGCTCCACCTGCGCCGCGACGACCTGGGCCAGACCGTGACCGACGCGCTCCGCCGGATCGACGCCGAGGATCGCGGTGTCCTGCTGGTGCTGTCAGGCGAGGACACGCCCGACGCCCTGCTGGCCCGTCTCAAGCGCGACGCGCTGCCGATGCCGGCACCGAAGGATGACCAGGAATGGCGCCAACTCGGGCTGGGCGCGCAGATCCTCGCCGACCTGGGCGTGACCCGCCTGCGCGTGCTGGGCACGCCGCGCAAGTTCGTCGGTATCGCCGGTTTCGGCCTCGAGGTGGTGGAACAGGCAGGATGACGGCGCAACGCATGCACCCCGGTTACAACATCCGCCTGATCGCCCCTTCCGGTTACCCGCACGCCCCCGAAGCGATGCAGCGCGGCATCGCGCGGCTGGAAGGGGCGGGACATCGCGTGAGCGGCAAGGACGTGCTCGACCGCCGCGAACTGCGCTTCGCCGGCACGGACGCCGAGCGGGCAGCCGACATCAATGCGCTCGCCGATGCATCGCGCCCGCTGCCGGACATCGCGCTGGCGATCCGCGGCGGATATGGCGCGCACCCGATCCTGCCGATGCTCGATTACGCCGGTCTCGAAGTGCGCTTGCGCCATGCTCCCGTGGCGCTCGTCGGGCATAGCGACTTCACCGCCGTGCAATGCGCGCTATACGCGAAAAGCGGCATCGTGACCTACGGCGGGCCGATGCTCGGCGCCGACTTCGGTGCCGCCGAACTGGACCCGCTCACCTGGGAGCACTTCTGGAACACGCTCGGCCACGATGACGGCCATGCCGAATGGGCCGCGCCGGAAACCCCGGCACTGGCCCTCGAAGGCACCCTCTGGGGCGGCAACCTCGCCATCCTCGCCGGACTCGTGGGCTCGCCGTATTTCCCTCGCATCGAGGGTGGGCTGCTCTTCGTGGAGGACGTCGCCGAACCGCCGTACCGGGTGGAGCGCATGCTCTACCACTTGCTCCATGCGGGCGTGCTGGGGCGCCAGAAGGCGCTCATCGTGGGCGACTTCACCGGATATCGCATGTCCGCCTATGACAACGGCTACGAGGTGGGCGTTGCCCTGGACCGCATCGCCGCTGCCGCGGGCATCCCCCTGGTGCGCGGGCTGCCGTTCGGCCACGGGCCGGCCAAGTTCACCCTGCCGTTCGGCGCCGCCGCCCGCCTCGCGGTGGCGGACGGCCATGCCACGCTTCGCTTCAACGGCCACCCCCGGCCGAAAACCCCGTAAAATGTCCGGTCGCGCGGCGGCCGATCCGCCACAGGACTTTCCGAGCATGAAGATCATCGAAGGCGATTTCGCCACTCCCAAGGGCTGCTTCGCCATCGTCGCGGGCCGCTTCAACGCATTCGTCGTCGAGGCGCTGGTCCAGGGCGCGCGCGACACGCTGGTTCGTCACGGCGTGAAGGACGACGGGATCGACCTGATCCGCGTTCCCGGTGCTTGGGAAATCCCGCAGGCGGCACACAAGCTCGCCGCCTCCGGCGGCTATGCCGCCGTCATCGGGCTGGGCGCGGTCATCCGCGGGTCGACACCGCATTTTGACTATGTCGCGGGAGAGGCCGCCAAGGGCCTCGGTCAGGCGGCCTACGCCTCCGGCGTGCCGGTGTGCTTCGGCGTCCTCACGACCGACAGCATCGAGCAGGCGATCGAGCGCTCGGGCACCAAGGCCGGCAACAAGGGCGCCGACGCTGCCATGGTGGCCATCGAGATGGTCAACCTCTACGCGAAGCTCGACCGATGAACGCCACGCCTCCGCACGGTATCGACCTCGCCGCGCGCTCGCGCGCCCGCCGCCGCGCCTTGCAGGCGCTGTACGCGTGGCAGGTGGGCGGCAGCAAGATGACCAGCGTCATCGATCAGTTCCGCCACGAGCAGGACATGGAAGTGGCCGACCTCGAGTACTTCGAGGACATCCTGCGCGGGGTCGAAAAGCATGTGAAGGAACTCGACGATGGCATCAAGCCGTTCGTCGACCGCGACGTGGCGCAGATCGATCCGATCGAGCGCGCCGCGTTGCGCATGGGCGCGTACGAACTGAAGTACCGCCCGGACGTGCCTTACCGCGTCGTCATCAACGAGGCGGTGGAAGCCACCAAGCGGTTCGGCGCGGACCACGGGCACAGCTATGTGAACGGCGTGCTCGACAAACTCGCGACACATTGGCGTACGTCCGAAAAGCGATCCTAGCGCGCTTCCAACAGTCCACCAGGCTCGCTCCTGAAGGGAAACGCATGGAATTCGACCTGATCGAACGGATCCGCCGGCACACCGAGGTCAATCGCGACGACGTCATCGAAGGCATCGGCGACGATGCCGCGGTGGTCGCCGTCCCCGCGGGTCGTGAACTCGCCATCGCGGTGGACACGCTCGTCGAAGGCGTGCATTTCCCAGCGGGCACCGCGCCCGCCGATATCGGCTGGAAAGCCCTCGCGGTCAATCTCTCCGACCTTGCCGCGATGGGCGCCACGCCGGCCTGGGCCCTGCTCGCGCTCACGACGCCTGACGGCGACGAGGCCTTCTTCGACGGGCTCGCGCGCGGTTTCGCGGAACTCGCCACGCCGTACCGGCTCGCGCTCATTGGCGGGGACACCACGCGCGGCCCGTTGACGGTGACGGTGGCCGTGCACGGCTTCAGCGCCCCTGGTGAAGCCTTGTTGCGTTCGGGTGCGCGGGTGGGCGATGTCGTGATGGTCACCGGGACACTGGGCGACGCCGCCGCCGGTCTCCGTTGCCTCGACGAACCCGACGCCTCGGTCTATGCGGCGCTGGTGGAGCGCCTCCATCGCCCCACGCCCCGCGTATCGGCGGGGCAGGCGCTGCGGGGCATCGCGACGGCCTGTATCGACGTCTCCGATGGCCTCGTCGCCGACCTCGGCCATATCTGCGCGGCGAGCGGCGTCGGCGCCGACATCGACGCGGCGATGCTGCCGCGGTCCTCCGCGTTGCTCACTCATTTCGCCGAGGCCGACGCGCTGGATTTCGCGCTGGCGGGTGGCGACGACTACGAACTGTGCTTCACCGTTCCCGCCGACCGCGCGGGCGAGGTCGGCGCGACGCTCGCCCGCCTCGGCTGTGGCGCGACTCGCGTGGGCCGCATCGTCGAGGGCGCGGGCGTGCGCGTCCTCGATGCGCATGGGCAGGTCTACGAGACGGCACGCGCAGGCTGGAACCACTTCGCCGCATGAGCACGAAATACGTCCTCGACCCCGCCGACCGGCGCCGGCTGCTCGCCTCGCCGGCAGGCTGGCTGGCGTGTGGCCTCGGCTCCGGACTGGCACCGAAAGCCCAAGGCACGTTCGGGTCGCTCGCGGCGCTGTTGCCGTGGCTGCTGCTGCGCGATCTCTCCGTGCCGGCGTGGGTCGCCATCATCGTCGTCGCCTTCGCGGTGGGCGTCTGGGCGTGCGAAGTGGCCGGGCGCATCCTCGGCGTCGCCGACCATCGCAGCATCGTCTGGGACGAGTTCGTCGGCCAGTGGATCGCCTTGCTGCCCGCGTTGCTGGCACCGTGGTGGGCGGTGCTCGGCGGCTTCGTTCTGTTCCGGCTGTTCGACGTCTGGAAGCCCTGGCCGATCGGGTGGTTCGACCGCCGGGTGAAAGGCGGCCTGGGCGTCATGCTGGACGATGTCATCGCCGGACTCTTCGCGGCCGTCGTCCTCTTCCTGATCCTCCACGTCTCCAGGTGATTCCCATGGAATACCGCCGCCTTGGCTCGACCGGCCTGAAGGTCTCCGCACTTTCCTACGGTGCCTGGGTCACCTTCGGACGCCAGGTCGGGCGTAGCGCGGCCCGCGAGTTGATCGCGCTCGCGTATGACCGCGGGATCAATTTCTTCGACAACGCCGAGACATACAACGCCGGCGACGCCGAGCGCCTGATGGGCGACGTCATCGCCGACCTGCGCCTGCCGCGCGACGCGTACTGCGTCTCGAGCAAGGTGTACTTCGGCGCAACGGAACACCCGCGTCCGACCCAGCGCGGCCTCTCGCGCAAGCACGTCTTCGACGCCTGTCACCAGGCGCTGGAGCGTCTGCGCGTCGATTACCTCGACATGTATTTCTGCCACCGGCCGGATCCCGAGACGCCTGTGGAAGAGACGGTCCTGGCGATGGACACGCTGGTGCGCCAGGGCAAGGTGCTCTACTGGGGCACGAGCGAATGGGATGCGGGATCGATCGAGGAAGCGCACCGCGTCGCCCGAGAGCGCAACTTGGTCGCCCCGTCGATGGAGCAGCCGCAGTACAACCTGCTGCATCGCGAACGCGTGGAGCAGGAATACGCGTCGCTGTACGAGCGCTACGGCATGGGCACCACGATCTGGTCCCCCCTGGCGTCGGGGTTGCTCACCGGCAAGTACAACAACGGCGTGCCGGAGGATTCGCGGCTCGGTCACCCCGACTACGCGTGGCTGCGCGACGCCTTGCTGGAAAACGACGGCGAACGGCTCAAGCGCGTCCGCGCGCTGGCGCCGATCGCCGACGAGCTGGGCATCCCGATGTCGCGAATGGCGTTGGCGTGGTGCCTCAAGAACCCCAACGTCTCGACGGTGATCCTTGGCGCAAGCAAGGTCGCGCAGCTGGAGGAAAACCTGAAAGCCCTCGATGCCGTGCCGTTGCTGGACGATGGTGTGATGCGGCGGATCGCGACCGCCCTCTCGTAGGAGCGCAGGGCCTGCTCCTAGAGGTCGCCGTACAGGGCCTGCAGCGCCGCGATGGCGGCAAGTCCCGCGGTTTCCGTGCGCAGGATGCGGGGCCCGAGCCTCAGCCCGGTGAATCCCCTCGCCTCGAGCGCTGCGCGATCGCGCGAACCGAATCCTCCCTCCGGGCCGATCGCGAGGATCGCGGTATCCGCGACTGCCAGTTCGCTCGGTCGCTTCGTGCCTTCCGGTAGAAGCGCGAGGCGCATCGGCCCGCCATCGCCCAACGACGCCAGCCACGCCGAGAGCGAAACGGCAGGCTCGATCGCCGGCACGCGCGCCCGCCCGGACTGTTCGCACGCGCTCGCCGCCACGGCGCGCCAGTGCGCAAGGCGC
The DNA here is from genome assembly GCF_050273135.1 of Luteibacter sp. NPDC031894. Taxonomy (NCBI): domain Bacteria; kingdom Pseudomonadati; phylum Pseudomonadota; class Gammaproteobacteria; order Lysobacterales; family Rhodanobacteraceae; genus Luteibacter; species Luteibacter sp. NPDC031894. The sequence goes on from NZ_JBNNMV010000003.1 coordinate 103,883, forward strand.
TTCTCGGCGCGCGCGGCGTCGAGCTTCACCTCCGACCGCTCGGTCGTCAGGGGAACGATGCGCGCAATGCCCAGTTCGGTCGCCTTCTGGACGATGAGGTCCATCTTCTCGCCACGTGCCACGCCCTGCGCGAGGGTGAGCGCCAGCGGTGATTCGTTGCCGGGCGAACGGCCGGACCCGACCGCCGCGACGACCTCCCGCTTGCCCACGCTGACCAGGGTGGCGTCGTATTCCATCCCGTCCTCACCCGAGAACAGCACCACCGGCGCGCCGGCTTCCAGCCGCAGCACACGAGCCACGTGTTCCCCGGCCTGGGCGGGCAGGACGATATCGCTGCCGCTGGCGAGCGGGGAGTCGACGTGGATGCGGATGGTGCGCATGGATGTGCCTCGTGTCACGGAACATGCATTGTAGCGATCCGCCGGGGCCGCTATCGTCCGCAGGGTCACCGAGGAGCCGCCGCATGCCGATCGCCTGGTACTTCGATTTCGTCTCGATGTTCTCCTGGCTGCAATGGCCGTCGATACGCGCACTGGCAGCGCAGCGCGAGGTGTCGTTGCGGCCCATGCTGTTCGGCGCCTTGCTGAAGCAGATGGAGCAGCGCGGTCCCGCGGAGATCCCCCGGAAGCGGGAATTCAGTTACCGATATGCGCAATGGCGCGCCCGCGAGGCAGGCATCCCTCTTCGCTTCCCGCCCTCGCATCCCTTCAATCCGCTACCCGCGCTGCGCCTCTGCATCGCGGCGGGCACGACGGTGGACGCGGTCGGCGCGATCTTCGAATGGATATGGGCGCACGGGCGCGCCGCCGACACGGCGGAAGCGCTGGAGCCGCTGGCGGTGTCCTTGGGTATCGTCGATGTCCGCGCCGCGCTGGGCACGCCCGAGGTCAAGGCGGCGTTGCAGGCGAACTTCGAGCAGGCGATGCGTCAGCAGGTGTTCGGCGTGCCGACGCTGGCGATCGGCGACGAGCTGTTCTGGGGCTCTGACGCGCACGCGTTCGCGATGGATTTCCTCGTCCATCCGGACCTGTTCGCGGAGGGCGAGATGGCTAGGCTCGGCGCCTTGCCCGTTGGTATTTCCCGCTTCTAGGCGACGGCTTTTTCGATACCCGCGACCGCCGTGTCGACCATGAAGTCGATCTCCGCTTCGGTCACCACGTACGGCGGCATGAAGTACACGATGTTGCCGAGGGGCCGCAGCAAGGCACCCGTTTCGAGGCCATGCCGATAGACGCGCAGGCCGCGCCGGTCCGCGGCCGGGAAGGGCGTGCGGCGTGCCTTGTCCGCGACCAGTTCGATGGCGGCGATCATCCCCGTCTGGCGCACGTCGGCCACGTGCGGATGATCGACCAGCGGTGCGATGCGCGCGGCCATGTGCGCGGCGAGTACTCGATTGCGCTCGAGCACGGGATCGTCGCGGAAGATCTTCAGTGTCGCCGTGGCGGCGCGGCAGGCGAGGGGATTGCCGGTATAGCTGTGCGAGTGCAGGAACGCCTTGCCCGAGGCGTATTCCGCATAGAACGCCGCATAGACATCTTGCGTGGTGAGCACCGCTGAGAGCGGGAGGAAGCCGCCCGTGAGCCCCTTCGAGAGACACATGAAGTCCGGCGAGATACCGGCCTGCTCGCAGGCGAACATCGTGCCGGTGCGGCCGAAGCCGACGGCGATCTCGTCCGCGATCAGGTGGACCTGGAATGCGTCGCAGAGCGCGCGCAGTCCCGAGAGGTAGGACGGATCGTACATGCGCATGCCACCGGCACACTGCACCAACGGCTCGACGATCACGGCGCAGGTTTCGTGCGCATGGCGCTCGAGGATCGCGCGCATCTCCCCGAGGCGCCGGTTCGCGACCTCTTTCGGCGACTCACCGGGTTCGCCTTCGTAAGCGTCGGGAGACGGCGCGAGTTCGGGCGTGAGCAGCAGCGGTGCGTACGTCTTGCGGTACAGCGCCACGTCGCTGACGGAGAGCGCGCCGAGGGTTTCGCCGTGGTAGCTGCCCGTCAGCGCAATGAACCGCGTCTTCTCGCCGTGGCCGCGGTTGAGCCAGTAATGGAAGCTCATTTTCAGCGCGACCTCGATCGCGGCCGAGCCGTTGTCGGCGAGGAAGACGCGTTCCAGTCCGGGGGGCGTGATGCGGACGAGTTCCTCGGCCAGCTCAAGCGCCGGTGCGTGCGTGAAGCCGGCGAAGATCACGTGCTCCAGTGTGTCGAGCTGGTCTTTCAGGGCCGCCCCGATCCGTGGCTCGGCGTGGCCGAACAGGTTCGTCCACCAGGAGCTGACGGCGTCGAGGTAGCGTTTGCCGTCGGCACCGACCAGCCACGCCCCTTCACCGCGTACGACGGGTACCATGGGCAAGGTTTCGTGGTCGTGCATCTGCGTGCACGGATGCCAGAGGATGGCGAGGTCGCGGGCGACCAGCGTGTCGACTGCCGTGGTGGCAAAAAGGGCATCGGTCATCCGCCCATGATATCCGCCCCTGGGAATGAGGTGATGGTTTGAAGTGGTTTCGTTGGATCGCCCTTGCCCTGGCCGTGCTGGTCGCCGCCGCGGGCCTGTTCTACTGGTTCCTGCCGGCATCGGTGGCGGTGCCCGTCCTTGCCCGGCGCGCGCATGGCCTCGTGCTGGAAGACCTCTCGGGCACCTTGTGGAACGGCCGCGCCGGTCGTGTCGCGCTGGCCGATGGCCGTGAGCTGGGCACCGCCACATGGCGGCTCGGTCGTGACGCGATCCTGGGCCGGGCAAACCTCGACCTCCATCTCGATGGCCGCGCGGGGCGCTTCGATGGCCACCTGGAGCGCGGCGCCGACGATCGCACCACCTGGACGGGCGTGGACTTCCGCCTCGACGCCGTGGCGCTGGTGGGTCTGGGCCTTCCGCCGGACCTCGTGCCCAGCGGCGTCGTGGAAGGGCGCATCCCGCGGGCCGAACTGCAGGGTAACTGGCCGCTCGTCCTCGACGCGGACATCGCCTGGCGCAAGGCCGCGCTGCGCACGCCCGAGGGCTACATCGCGCTGGGGGGCCTGGGCCTGAAGGCGGCCAGCATCGGGGGCGTGCTGCGCGCCACGCTGGGCGACGACGGGCAAGGGTCCCTCGCGGTGCACGCCGTGCTCGCCGCCTCGCCGCTCGGCTGGCGCATGGAGGGCAGGCTTGCGCCGCGCCTCTCCGATAGCGCGCTCTCGCACCTCATCGCTCGTTTCGGCCCGGTGGGGCGCGACGGGTCCGTCAACCTTCAGCGCAAGGCGGGGCTCGCGCCCTCGATCACGCCATGACCGATATCCTCGACAAGGCCCTGGGTGCCGCGCGCGACGCGGCCGGCGCGGCCGCGGAGATCATCCTGCACTACTGGCGCGCCGGCGTGGACGTGATCGTGAAAGGCGACGATACCCCGGTCACCGTCGCGGATCGCGAGGCGGAGCTCGCGATCCGCGGCATCCTCGCCCAGGCCTTGCCCGAGGCCGGTATCTACGGTGAGGAATACGGCGCCGACGACACCACCCGCGAATACCTGTGGCTCGTGGACCCGCTCGACGGCACCAAGAGCTTCGTCCGTCGCACACCGTTTTTCTCCACGCAGATTGCCCTCATGCATCGCGGGGAACTCGTGCTCGGCGTGTCCTCCGCGCCGGTCTACGACGAGCGCATGTGGGCCGTGCGTGGACGCGGCGCCTTCCTCGATGGCGAACCGGTGCGCGTGGCGTCGACCACGGCGATGCGCGACGCGTCGATCTCCCTGGGCAACGTGAAGAGCCTCACCACGGACGCGCGCTGGCACACGCTGGGCGGGATGATCCGCGACAGCAATCGCATCCGCGGCTACGGCGACTTCTGCCATTACCACCTGCTCGCGCGGGGCGGGCTCGACCTCGTGATCGAGTCCGACGTGAACATCCTCGACGTGGCCGCGCTCGCCGTCATCGTACGAGAGGCGGGGGGCGTGTTCACCGACCTCGAGGGGCATGCACCGGGCCTCGACACGCGTGGCGTGCTAGCCGGTACACCGGCCATCCACGCCGAGGCGCTCGCCCGCCTCGGCGGCGCTACAATCGACCGATGAACAAACGTCCCACGATCCTGGCGACACGTGATGCGCCCGACAGCCCCCTCCGGCGCGCGGAAGAGGTGGACCTGGAGTTCTCCAACGGTGAGCGCCGCACCTACCAGCGGCTGAAGGGCAGCGGTTTCGGCGCCGTGCTGATCGTCGCGATGCGCGACCCGGAAACGGTGCTCCTCGTGCGCGAGTACGGCGTGGGCGTGGACCGTTACGAACTTGGCGTACCCAAGGGTCGACTCGATCGTGACGAGACCACGGAACAGGGCGCGAACCGCGAACTCAAGGAAGAGGTCGGCTACGGTGCGCGGAAATTGAAGATCCTCGGCACGCTGTCGCTTTCCCCTTCGTACATGACCCACCTCGCGCACGTGGTCCTCGCGGAGGACCTCTACCCGGAACGCCTCCAGGGCGACGAGCCGGAAGAGCTGGAAGTGGTGCCCTGGCGGATGGACAAGCTGCACGAGCTGCTGGCGCGCGACGACGTCACCGAAGGTCGCTCCATCGCGGCGCTCTTCATGGCCCGCGAGTACCTCGCCGGCCGCTTCCGCCCGGCATGAAGGCCCCGCCCGGCCACTGGCTCGACCCCGTCTGCGCCATCGCGCGGCGCGCGGCCGAAGCGATCCTCGCGGTGTACGCACAGGACTTCGAAGTCGTGTGCAAGGACGACGACTCGCCCGTGACGGCGGCGGACCTCGCGGCCCAGCGCGTGATCGAGGAAGGCCTGCGCGCACTGGCGCCAGGCATTCCGGTGATCTCCGAAGAGGCGCTCGCGGCGCCGTGGGCGGAGCGGCGGACGTGGCGCCGCCACTGGCTCGTCGATCCACTCGACGGCACCCGTGAATTCGTGAAGCGTAACGGCGAGTTCACCGTGAACATCGCCCTCATCGAAGACCACCGCAGCGTACTCGGCGTCGTGCTCGCACCGGTCACCGGCGACCTCTACGCGGCAGCGGCCGGCGAAGGCGCATGGCGCCAGAGGGCACCCGACGCGGCGCGCGAGCGGATCGGCACGCGGCGCGCTGACGGCCTGCTGATGGTGACGGGCAGCCGCTCCTACGGCACAGGACGCACGATGGCCCTGCTCGACCGCCTCGGTGAACACGAGACCTTCGCCCTGGGTTCGTCGCTGAAATTCTGCGTGATCGCCCGCGGCGAGGCGGATATCTACCTGCGGCTCGGGGCGACGTCGGAGTGGGACACGGCGGCGGCGCAATGCGTGCTGGAGGAAGCCGGCGGCGCGGTGCTCGACCTCGCCGGGCGCCCCTTCCGCTACAACACCCGCGATTCGCTCATCAATCCCGAATTCATCGCCTGCGGCGACACGACGATCGACTGGCCCGCGCGGCTGATCGACCCGGAGGACGGCGCGTGACGCGACACGTCGAGGAACTCCTCGCCATCATGGCGCGGCTGCGCGACCCCGACTCCGGTTGTCCCTGGGACGTAAGGCAAAGCTTCGCCACGATCGCGCCGTACACGATCGAGGAAGCCTATGAAGTCGCCGACGCCATCGATCGCGGAGACATGCACGACCTGCGCGACGAGCTGGGCGACCTCTTGCTGCAGGTGGTGTTCCACGCGCGCATGGCGGAGGAGGCGGGAGCGTTCGCGTTTGGCGATGTCGTGGCGTCGATCTGCGACAAGATGCTGCGCCGCCATCCGCATGTCTTCGCGGACGTGACGCATGCCAGCGATGCCGAGCGCTCCCGCGATTGGGATCGCCTGAAGGCCGATGAGCGGGCCGCCAAAGGCTCGGCGGACACCAGTGCCCTGGCCGGCATCTCGCGCGGGCTGCCGGAGTGGCAGCGTGCCGTGAAGTTGCAGAAGCGGGCCGCCAACGTCGGCTTCGATTGGCCGGATCATCGTCCGGTGCTCGACAAGCTCGCGGAGGAGCTCGAGGAAGTGAGGCACGAGTTCGAGCACGGTGCCGACGAGGACCGCCTCGCCGACGAGATCGGTGACGTGTTGTTTGTCGCGGCGAACCTGGCGCGCCACGCGAAGGTGGATGTCTCGCGCGCGCTGCGCGGGGCGAACGCGAAATTCGAACGACGCTTCCGCGCGATGGAAGCCGTTGCCGCGTCGGAAGGACGCGACTTGTCGTCGTATTCGCTCGAAGAGCAAGAAGCCCTGTGGACGCGCGTGAAGCGCGAGGGGATCTGAATCGCCGACAGGGTCGGCTCCCACCGAATTACCGCACAGACGCATACTGCGCCGGCTTGGTGGGAGCGGACCCTGTCCGCGATGGGTGCTTGCGGTAAGGCCTTACTTGTTCACAGCCGCGCGCTGCTGCATGCGCTGCTTGAACGCTTCCATCTCCTGGTGCCGCTTCTGGTCCTGCGCCAGGCTCTCGTCGAGGCTCTTGCGCAACGTGGCGATGGCGGCATCCACGTTCTGCGGCTGCATCTGCGCGCGGGCCAGGTGGCGGTACGCGTAGTCGCGGACCATCGGGTTCTGCGACTTGGCGAGGACCTCGTTGTACAGCGCCGGCAGTTCCTTCGCCCGTCCATTCATCACGTACACGCGCTCGAGGGCGCGCAGGTCGCCGATGACGCCGGCGTTGCGCATGCCGCCGCGGCCATGCTGGCCCCAGCCGCCGTGCTGACCGTGGCCGTGGTCGCGATCGCCGCGGTTCCACTTCATGCCCTGATGGTCATGGGCCTGGTTGGACTGGGCCGCCGGGGCGGTGGGGGTCTTGGGCGAGGCATCCTGCGCGAACGCGAAGGCGGCCGAGCCGGCGAGGAGGAGGGAAGCGGCACTGGCGAGGAGGGTCTTGCGTTGCATAGGGTTGTCTCCGGTTGGGTGTTGCACGGGGAAAAACGTGCCGGCCCGGCGACGGTTGACGGGCCCGTTGCCATCCGGTCAGCTTCGCGTGAAGACGCGGCCCTGCAACCTTTTGCCTCCGGGCCGCATCCATGAACGGTCCATCGCATCCATACGAAGGGAAGACTCCATGCGCAAACTGATCCTTGCCTCGCTGTTCCTGCTACCCGCGGTCGCCATGGCCGACGACGCCCAGTGCAAGTTCCACGCGGACCGTAACCTCGATCTCGACCTCCGCGGCGTCCACGACATCCGCTTCATCACGAATTCCTACGACCTGCTCGTGTCCGGCGGTGCCTCCGCCGACAAGGGCACGGTGCGGGGCAAGGCCTGCGCGTCGGAACAGGAGACCGTCGACAATCTCGTCGTCACCCAGGAACGCGATGGCGGCACGCTCGTCGTGGAGCTGAAGGACAAGCGCGAACACGGCTGGTTCGGCGGCTTCGGCAACCATTACAGTGACCTCAAGGTGGAAGCCACCATTCCCGCCACCCTCCCGGTGAAACTCGATGTCGGGTCCGGCGACGCCAAGGTGCGCAACGTCGCGTCGCTCGACGCCGCGGTTGGCTCCGGCGACCTCGAGGCCCATGACGTCAAGGGCGCGGTGCGTGGCACGGTCGGCTCGGGCGACTTCAAGCTCGAGGATACCGGCGACGTGGATATCGATTCCGTCGGTTCCGGCGACTTCGGCGCGAAGCGTGCCGGCCGCGTCCATATCGGAACGATCGGCTCGGGCGACGCCTCGGTTCGCGACGCCCAGGGCAACGTGCAGGTGGGGACGATCGGGTCGGGCGACCTCAACGTGGAAAACGTCCGCGGCGACCTCACCGTGCGCACGGTTGGCAGCGGCGACGTCAACCATCGCGGCGTCTCCGGCAAGGTCGACGTCCCGCGCGACGACGACTAAAAAAACCTGTAGGAGCCGCTATGATCCCGCCACCATCGGCGGGATTTTTTCATGACCTGGTTGCCCGAATCGCTGCGCCAGTTGCGCCGCGATATCTTGTTCCTCGTGCTGCTCGGCATGGCGATCCTGTTCGCGATCGCCGCGCCGTCGCGCGTAGCGGGATGGCTCGACCTGGTCGACTGGCCGACCATCGCCGCGTTGACCGGTTTGCTCGTGCTGACGAAGGCGGTGGAAACCAGCGGTGCACTGGACGTTGCCGGTCGCTGGCTGATCGACCGTACGTCCACGCGACGCGTCGCCGCGCTCGGGCTCGTCGCGTCCACGGCGCTGCTCTCCATGCTCCTGACGAACGACGTGGCGCTGTTCGTCGTCGTGCCGTTGACCCTGCGCATGTGCCGCATCGCGCGCATGCCGGCGACGCGGATCGTCGTATTCGAGGCGCTGGCGGTGAACGCGGGCTCGATGCTCACGCCGATCGGCAACCCGCAGAACCTTTTCCTCTGGCAGCAATGGAATAACGGCTTCGGCGATTTCGTCTGGGCGATGCTGCCGCTTTCCGCGGCTGTGCTGGGCCTGTTGCTCGTGCTCACCGCGCTCGCGTTCCCCGGGACGTCGCTGGAAGTCCACGAGCGTGTCGACGAAAACGTCGACCGCACGATGCTCATCGTCGCCGCCGTACTGTATGCGCCCTTCCTCGTTCTCACCGACCTGCGCCACGTTGGTTATGCCTTGCTGGGCGTGCTGGTCGTGTTCCTCGCCTTGCGCCGGCGCATCGTCGCGGCGATCGACTGGGGGCTGCTGCTCACCTTCGTACTGATGTTCATCGACCTGCGCCTGCTGGCGGGGCTGGGCGCGGTTAAAGACTTCGTCGCGGGGCTGGGCCTGCACCAGGCGTCGCATCTTTACGCTACCGCTGCGCTCGCCTCGCAGGCCGTGAGCAACGTGCCGGCGGCCATCCTGCTGGCGGAGTATTCACACGATTGGCGGAGCATCGCCTTCGGCGTGAGCGTGGGCGGGTTCGGCTTCGTCCTGGGATCGCTGGCCAACCTCATCGCATTGCGACTGCTCGGCGAGCGCGGCGCCTGGGGCACGTTCCACCTGTGGTCCGTGCCGTTTTTCGCGGTGGTCGGCCTCGTGGGCTGGTTGCTGTTGTAGGAGCCGCTATAGCGGCTCCTACATAAGACAAGTCACGCCTTGCGCGTGCCCTGCGCACCCGTGTTGCTGTTGCCCTTGTCGAACGCCTTGATGAAATCGCGGACCTCGGGATACACGACGTCGCGCCAGCGGCGGCCGCTGAAGATGCCGTAATGGCCCGCGCCCTCCACCGTGACGTGCTTGCGGCGCTTCTTCGCGATGCCCTTGCACAGCCCGTGGGCGGCCTCGGTCTGGCCCAGGCCGGAGATGTCGTCGAGTTCGCCCTCGATGGTGAGCAGGGCGGTGTCCTTGATCTTCGCGGGGCGCACCAGTTCGCCATGGACTTCCCAGGTGCCCTTCGGCAGGCGGTGCTCCTGGAAGACGGTTTCGATCGTGTCGAGGTAGTACTCGGCCGGCATGTCCAGCACGGCGTTGTACTCGTCGTAGAACTTGCGATGCGCGTCGGCGTCGTCGAGGTCGCCCTTGCGCAGGTTCTCGTAGAAGTCCCAGTGCGACATGACGTGGCGGCTCGGATTCATCGCGATGAAGCCCGCGTGCTGGAGGAAGCCCGGATACACGTCGCGCCCCGCGCCCGGATACTGGTAGGGCACCTTGTGGATGAGCTGGTTGCGGAACCAGGACAGCGGTCGCGTCGTCGCGAGGTTGTCGACGCTGGTCGGGCTCTTGCGCGTGTCGATCGGACCACCCATCAGCGTCAGCGTGGCCGGCGTGGACTCCCCGCGTGCCGCCATGAGCGACACCGCCGCGAGCACCGGCACGGTCGGCTGGCAGACCGACACGACGTGCGCGCGATGCACGCCAACGTGGCGGATGAAATCCTCGATATAGGTGACGTAGTCCGCCAACGAGAACGACCCTTCGTCCAGCGGAACCATGCGCGCGTCGACCCAGTCGGTGATGTACACCTTGTGGTCGCGCAGCAGCGTGCGCACGGTGTCGCGCAGCAGGGTGGAGTGGTGGCCGGATAGCGGCGCGACCACGAGCACGGCGGGGTCGTGCTTCATGCGGTCGACGGTGGCCTGGTCGTCGGAGAAGCGCTTGAAGCGCTTCAGCGTGCAGAACGGCTTGGCCATGGCGACCTGCTCGACGATCGCCACGTCGTGCCCATGGGCGTGCACGGTATGGATGTCGAACTCGGGCTTCTCGTAGGCCTTGCCGAGGCGAAACATCAGCTCGCATCCAGCCGCAGCTCTGTCAGCCCCCGGCACCCGGGCGAACGGGCTGGCGATGTCCCCGAACATCTTCGCCCCCGCTTCGGCCCAGTAGGACAGCGGGCTGAGCATCGAGCGTTGCCATTCGTGCATGAGGTAGAGCATGCCGCTGCATCCGGGACGAGGAGGTGGCGCATCATAACCAGTTGCAGCGCGCCATGTGTAAAGCCACTGTTTTTGCTCGATTTAAATCCCGGTCTTGCGGCAGACCAGCAGAACTTCGTCCACGCCCGGGCCGGGCGCGAAGCCGGGCGTGAAGGCCAGCGCCTTCTGGAAACGCACGCCCAGTGGCATGAAGACGCGGTTGTACCACCACATCGCCCGAGCCCTGTGGTGGGTCAGGAAGTACTGGCCCAGGTCCAGCAGCCTGGACGACTTGGGCTGCATGCCGTAGACGGCACTGCGCTCGATGGTGAACCCATGGCGGGCGAGCAGGGCCCGTATGGCCTCCGGCTCATAGCGCCGGTAATGGCCCACGAAATCGTCGAAGGGCGTCCAGGCGTCGGGATGCAGGGGCACCGAGATCAGCAGCCGCGCGCCGGGCTCCGCCACGCGTGCCAGTTCGCCCAGGGCGCCTTCGTCGTCCACGACGTGTTCGAGGATGTCGAAGGCGCAGACGAAGTCGAACCTGGCGTCGCGGAACGGCAGGGCGCCGATCATCGCGTTCGCCACCCGCGCTCCGTGCCGGCCCAGTTCGGCGAGGGCGGGGCGACTGAGGTCGACGAACTGGGTGTCCGCCAGGGGCAGGCGCGGGCGCAGTCCCGGCGCCACTTCGAGCCGGCGCGTGGTCTCGGCGACCAGCTCCGATACAAGGGGCCAGGTATTGAAACGATCCGGCGCGAACAGCTTCGCTTCCGACCACAGGGCGTCGTAAAAGCGCTTGTTGCTGCCGATGAGGTCGGCGTCGGTCCGCGGTGCCGGCGGGTCCGAGGTGAACGATGCGATGGTCATGCGATACCTCGGGGTGGGAAACGGACTAGCGCAACCGCGCCAGCTCACGCAGCAGGGGAAGGCGCCGCACGCGCACCGCGGTGGCACGGAAGACCGCGTTCGCGAGCGCCGGTGCGGCCGACGGCACGGCAACCACGCTGGCGCCCGCGGGCGCCGCCGTGGACGGCACGATCAGCGTTTCAACCTCATAAGGGAGGGGCCGGGTCGCGGCGAGCGGATAGTCGCGGAAGCCGGTCTGCTGCACCTTACCGTCCTTCACCGTGATGGCGAGGTTGAGGGCGGTGGAAAGCGCGTCCATCGTGGCGCCCTGCAACTGCGCCTCGAGACCCAGCGGGTTGATGGCGCGGCCGACGTCGGCGACGCAGACCACCCGATGGATGTCGATGCCATCGGTCGTGGGAGCCACCTCGATCGCGTGCGCGACATACGCGCCGAATACGTAGGCGCAGGCGATCCCGAGGCCGTTCTCGCTGCGCAACCAGCGGCTCCAGTCCAGCTTCTCCGCCGCGAGCTTCAGCACGTTGGCCAGGCGCGCCGTATCGATCGGGCCGCCGCGACCGCCGTAGGGCAGCTGGCGCGGATCGCCCAGCAGGGCGAGGCGGAAATCGAGGGGATTCGCCTTGACCGCATGCGCGAGTTCGTCGATGAAGCTCTCGCTGGCGAACGTTGGCGTGACGTGGGGCGAGCCACGCCATTCGCCACGGGCGAGCCGCGACGACAGCGGATACCAGTCGCTGCGGAAGTTCGGCACGAGGCCGGCCGGCAGGGCGTCGGCCACGAGCTCGGACTGCCACAGTCGATCATCCGGCGTTCCGCGGCCGGCCAGCGAAGAAGGGCTCGCCATGCGCTGGTGCCAGCCGACGATCTGCTTCTTGCGATCGAGCGACGCGTTCAGCCGGTGCACGGCCAGCGGCCGGTAGTAGTCGCGGGCGAGGTCGTCGTCACGCGTCCAGAGCACCTTCACCGGCCGGTTGCGGATCTCGTCCGGCTTCTTCGCCAGCGCGATCGCCATCGCCTCCGCGACGTAATCGGATTCCAGGCGACGGCCGAAACCGCCGCCGCCACGCGGCACCTGGATGTCGATCTGGTCCGGCCGGAAGCCCGTCATGCGTTGCACGACCGTGTAGACCTGGCGCGGCGACTGCGTGGCCGCGACCACGGTGACGCTGGTGCCGGGATCCAGGCGGACGACGCAGTTTGGCGTTTCCGCCGTCGCATGGGCCACCCAGGGCTGGAAATACGTCGCCTCGAGCGCCCGCGCCGCCTTCTTGCGCGTCGCGGCGATGTCGCCGTCGTTGCGCACGGTGGCAGGCACGACGGTTTCGTCGTCGAACGCCTGGACCGCCTGCTGTTCGAGTGCGGAGGCGGCGGGCTCGGGGTTCGCGTCCGGCTTCCAGGTGGCCTGCAGCGCAGCGCGCCCGCGCAGCGCCGACCAGGTGTCGCGTGCCAGCACGGCGATAGCCGGTGCCTGCGCCGTCATGCCGGGGGGCTGGTTCGCTTCCGGCGCGATGTCGATGACGGCGTAGACGCCCGTCACTTTCCCGGCCGCGTCCCGGTCGGCCGTGTCCAGCGCGCCGCCCGGATAATGGCAGCGCGCGAGGACCGCGATCACGTTGTCCCCGATGTTCTCGTCGAAGGCATAACGCAGCGTGCCGGTGACGACACCACGCGCGTCGACATCGCCGGCGGGCTGGCCGACGAGACCGTAGCGATCGGGCGCCTTGAGGGGTGGTGCGGTGGCAGGGGCGTCGATGCCGGCGGCGGTCGATGCCAGGTCGGCATAGGAAATACGCCGGCCGTCGCTGGCGATGACCATGCCGTTCTCGCCGCGCAGCCTTTCCGCGGGGACGCCGAGGCGTCGTGCGGCGGCCTGCAGCAGCAGCCAGCGCCCCAGTGCGCCGGCTTGGCGCAGGTCGGCCCATGCGGCGGGAATGCTGGTGGCATCGCCGCTGCGCTGGCGGCCATAGGTGAACTTCGGCTCGCCATTGCCCATGCTGACGCCCAGGCCGAGCGGTTCCACGACCACGCGGGTCCAGTCGGCGTCGAGTTCCTCGGCGATGATCCGGGCCAGGGAGGTGGACGTGCCTTCGCCATTGTCCGGATCGCGCACGCCGATGAAGATGCGCCCGTCGGCGGCGATGCGAAGGTACGGACCGACTTGAGTCCAGGCATCGCCGAGCAGGCCGAGCGGCGGCGGGCGATCGACCGCGCCGACCGTGCCGACGCCGATGACCAGGCCGCCCGCGGCGCCAGCGGCGTACTTCAGGAAACGGCGTCGGGAAAGGCGGACCTCGCCGCTCATGCCTTGCCGTCCTTCATGGTGCCGGCGGCGCGCTTGATCGCCTTGCGGATGCGGCCGTAGCTGCCACAGCGGCAGAGGTTGCCGATCTTATCGATGTCCGCGTCGGAAGGATTCTTCTGCCGGGAAAGGAGATCCACCGCGGCCATGATCTGGCCGGGCTGGCAGTAGCCGCACATGATCGCGTCCTCGTCGATCCAGGCCTGTTGCACGGGATGCAGCGTGCCGTCGTCGGCGGCGAGGCCCTCGACGGTGGTGACGCGTTTGCCGCGCATCTTTTCCATCTTCGTCTGGCAGGCCGGCACGGCCTTGCCGTCGACGATCACCGTGCAGAAACCGCAATCGCCCTGGTCGCAGCCGTACTTGGCGCCGGTGAGGCGCAGTACGTCGCGCAGGTACCACAGCAGGGGCATGGCTTCGTCGCCGGTGTGACGATAGCGCTTGCCGTTGACGATGACGTCGATCCCTTCGCGTACCGGCGCGGGCGTGGGCTGGTTGGCCCCTTGCCGGGGCGGAACGGGAACGGGCGACGTCGGGCCTTGCTGTGCCATCTGCTTTCCACAGTGTCTCTGGGTATCCCCGGCATTGTGGCATCCAGGCCGGGGATCAGCGAGCCTCAGGGTGTCCCTGGCCTGAACAGGCGTCGCCACACGGCGTAGACGGGGAGGCCGGCGAACACGACGAGGCAGACCACGCCGGCGCTCAGCGGCTTGTCCCACGCATAGGCCGCGACCACGGCGATGACCGTGGCGAGGAAGGCCAGTGGCAGCAGCGGGTAGGCCGGCGTGACAAAGGCCGGGCGCGTCGTCGCGTGGCGGCGATACCAGAAGAGGGTGGCGATGGTGACGGCATACGCGGCCCAGTCGCCGAACGTGGCGAAATCGAGCAGTTGTCCGTAGTTCGCGGCCAGGACGAGCACGATCGCCCACAGCGACAACGCCATCAGGGCGATGTTCGGCGTGCGGTAGCGAGGGTGCAGTTTCGCCACGCTGGCGAAGAACAGGCCGTCCTCGCCCATCACCTGGAGCACGCGCGCCCCGGCGACCAGGGTGATGTTGCAGAAGCCGAGGGTCGAGATCGCGATGCCGATGGCGATGATCTTCGCGCCCGTGTCGCCGAACACGCGGCTCATGACGTCCGCCGCCGGCGCCTTGCTGGCCGCGAGCCCGTCGTGGCCGAGCACGGCGAGGTAGGCGTAGTTGGTGAGCACGTAGGCGGCAATCACCACGAGCATCCCGAGGACCAGGGCACGTGGCAGCGTGCGCTGCGGATCGCGCACCTCGCCGGCGAGGTTGTTGAGGTAGCTGAAGCCGGAGAACGCGAACAGCACGGGGAGCAAGGCGCCGGCCAGGCCGCCGACGGCCTGGCTCGGACTTGGCGCCAGTGCCTGCGTCGTGCCCGCTCCCGCGAAGGCGAGGCCGGTGACCACGAGCACCGCGATGGCGGTGAGCTTGAGGATCGCGAAGACGTTCTGCACCTGGGCGCCGAAGCGGATGCCGAACAGGTTGAGCCCGGTGACGAACACCAGGGCTCCCACGGCGAGCGGCTTCACCAGCGTCGGCGAAAGGCCGAAGACGGAGGTGGCATAGCTGCCGAAGATCGTGGCGACGGCGGCGCTGCTGCCGCTGTAGATCACCAGCAACATCGTCCAGCCGAACAGGAAGCCGGCCAGGCGCCCGAACGCCTCGCGCAGGTAGACGTAGCTGCCGCCCGCCTCGGGCCGCCGCGCGCCCAGTTCCGCGTAGCAGAGGCAGCCGATGAGGGTGAGCAGGCCGCCCCCCACCCAGAGCGACAGGAGCACCACCCCGGAGTCGGTGCGCTGCGCGGCGATGCCCGGATTGAGGAAGATGCCCCCACCGATGATGCCGCCGACGACGATGAGCGCGGCGTCCATGAGGGTGAGGCGTCGCGCGTAGCCTGGGTTTTCCATGAGCGGTCGCAGTGGCGGCAAAGGATGCAGTTTGCCTTTTTCCCATTGCGGCGCAACACTTTCCTGATTGTGCCGGGGTCCCCGGCAGTCGTTGCTTCCCCACCAGCCCAAAGAGTCCCGTGAGCGAAATCGCAAACGCGCCGTTGCCCGTCAACGCGCCCTGGATCGTCATGAAGTTCGGCGGCACATCCGTAGCCACCGCCGCACGCTGGCGCAACATCCTCGAGCTGGCCGCCAGCCGCCGCGCCGAAGGCGCACGCGTGCTGATCGTGGTCTCGGCCCTGTCCGGCATCACCGACGGGTTGAAACAGCTTTGCACGCACGCGGAATCCAAACGTCGCTCGGACGCGGCCGCCGCATTGGCCGATCGCCACCATGCCCTGCTCGCAGAGATGTCGCTGGCGATGCCGGAGACGCTGGGCGCGCGCCTGTCCGACATGGCGAGGCTGGCGGAGGATGGCGCCGCCGACCTCGGCGAACTCGCCTGGCAGGCCTGCGTGCAGGCGCACGGCGAGTTGATGTCCAGCGCGCTGGGTGCCGCTTTCCTTTCGGCGAACGGGCTGCCGACCACCTGGGTCGACGCGCGCGACTGCCTGCGTTCCGTCGTGCTGCCCAACCAGAACGAGCGCACCCGCCTGTTGTCGGCGATGGTCGAGCCGCGTCACGACGCCGCCCTGACCGAAGCCCTCGCCGCGCGCGGCGACGTGTTCATCACCCAGGGCTTCATCGCCCGGGACGACGCGGGCCGCACCGTGCTGCTCGGCCGAGGCGGCTCCGATACGTCCGCGGCGTACTTCGGTGCCTTGCTCGCGGCCGCGCGGGTGGAGATCTGGACGGACGTCGCCGGCATGTTCAGTGCCAATCCCCGCCAGGTGGCCGGCGCGCGCCTGCTGCAGCGCCTCGATTACGAGGAAGCACAGGAAATCGCCTCCACCGGCGCGAAGGTCCTGCATCCGCGCTGCCTTTCGCCGTTGCGCGAGCCGCGCGTGCCGCTGCTGATCAAGGACACCAACCGGCCCGACCTGGACGGGACGTCCATCGGTCCGGAAGTGCGCGAGCACGCGCCGAGCATCAAGGCGATCAGCGCGCGCAAGGGCATCACGCTCGTGTCGATGGAGTCCGTCGGCATGTGGCAACAGGTCGGCTTCCTCGCCGACGTGTTCGACGCGTTCAAGCGCCATGGCCTGTCGGTGGACCTGATCGGCTCGGCCGAGACCAACGTCACCGTGTCCCTGGATCCCACGGAAAACCTGCTCGATTCCGATGCCATCGCCGCGCTCGCCGCGGACCTGGCGCGCGTGTGCCGGGTGAAGGTCATCGCGCCCTGCGCGGCGATCACCCTCGTCGGTCGCGGCATGCGTTCGATGCTGCACAAGCTCTCCGGCGTCCTGGCGGAATTCGGCCAGCTGCGCGTGCACCTGATCTCGCAGTCCTCGAACAACCTCAACCTGACCTTCGTGGTCGACGAAGACGTGGTGGACGATATGTTGCCTCGGCTGCATGAACTGCTCATCGGCGCCGGTGCCTTGCGCACCGACGACAGCATGGTGTTCGGTCCTTCCTGGCAGTCGCTCTACGGCAAGGGCGATCCCGCCGCGCCGGGCGCCGCGTGGTGGCATGGCGAACGTCCGGTGCTGCTTCGTCTCGCGGAAGAGCGGACGCCGCGTTACGTCTATCACCTGCCCACCGTGCGCGCGCAGGCGCGGCAGGTGAAATCGCTGAAGGCGGTGGACCGCGCTCACTACGCCGTGAAAGCGAATACCCATCCGGGCATCCTGAAGGTGTTGGCGGAAGAGGGCTTCGCCTTCGAATGCGTCTCGCCTGGCGAGCTCGCGGCGGTTTCCGCCGCGGTGCCCGACGACGTGCCGCTGCTGTTCACGCCGAACTTCGCCTCGCGCCGCGACTTCGCCGCCGCGTTGCGGACGCGCGCCACGATCACGATCGACGCGCTGCACCCGATCGAGCACTGGGGCGAGATGTTCGCCGGACGCGACATCGTGCTGCGCGTCGATCTCGGTCGCGGCCTCGGCCACCATGAAAAGGTGAAGACGGGCGGCACCGGCAGCAAGTTTGGCGTGCCGATCGAACACATCGACCGCTTCCTGCGTCTCGCCGACGCCGCTGGCGCGCGGGTGATCGGCCTGCACGCGCACCTCGGCTCGGGCATCCTCGATGCCGTGCACTGGGGCGAGGTGTACTCGCAACTCGCGGCGCTGGCCGAACGCATCGGTACCATCACGGTGCTGAACATCGGCGGCGGCCTCGGCGTGCCTTCGCACCCTGGCGAGACACCGTTGGACATGATCGCGCTCGATCGCGTGCTCACGTCGGTGCGCCAGGCTTATCCGCAGTTCCAGTTGTGGATGGAGCCCGGTCGTTACCTCGTCGCGGATTGCGGCGTGCTGCTGGCCAAGGTCACGCAGGAGAAGGAGAAGGGTGCCAACACGCGCTACCTCGGCCTCGACACCGGCATGAACAGCCTGATTCGCCCCGCCCTCTACGACGCCTGGCATGAGATCGCCAACCTCTCCCGCTTCGACGAACCGGCGACCACGATGTACCAGGTGGTCGGGCCGATCTGCGAATCGGGGGATATCCTGGGTTCCGATCGCCGCCTGCCGGAATCGAAGGAAGACGACGTTGTCCTGGTGGCGCAGGGCGGCGCGTATGGCGCGGTGATGTCATCGCATTACAACCTCCGCGACGAAGCCGACGAGGTGCTCCTGCCGTGACGGACATCCTCACCGATCCGCGCGAGAGCACACGCTTCCGTTTCGTTCGTCACGGCTTCGCCGACGGCGTGGCCGAGCTCGTCTACGCGTTCGACGACGGTCCGGAACTGGTCGAGCGGGTGACCTTCCCGGGTGCGCCGGCCGTGCCGGCGGAACGCGAGGCCGCCTTCGCGGCGGCCTTGCGCCTGCTGCATCTCGTCGCCGGCGTCAGCTATTACAAGGCGGGCATACCCGGGACGATCGTCGTCGAGGGCGAGGCGCTCGACGAGGCGACGGCGTACCTGCTGGACGCGCTCTACCTGCACGGGCTAGCCGAGTTCGCGTATCGCAACCGGCTCGACCTGCGCGGACGGATCGCGTTTCCGTTCGAGCGCCGCGCGACAGCACCGGCAGCGGCCATCGGCTTGCCGCCGCGTTCGCTGTTGCCGATCGGCGGCGGCAAGGATTCGGTCGTGGCGGTCGAGGCGGTGAAGTCGATCGGTGCCGAAGCCACGGCCACGTGGGTGGGCAATTCGCCGCTCATCGCGGAGTGCGCGGCGCGCACGGCGCTCCCGACCCTGAATATTTCGCGCGAGCTCGCCCCGGGCCTGTTCGAACTGAACCGGATGGGCGCGTGGAACGGTCATATCCCCGTCACGGCCATCAATTCGGTCATCCTCGCCGTGGCGGCGATCCTCTACGGCTACGATTCCATCGTCTTCGCCAACGAGCGCTCGGCATCCGTGGCCACGCTTGAATACGACGGCCAGGAAGTGAACCACCAGTGGAGCAAGGGCTTCGGCTTCGAAAAGACCTTGCACGACTACCTGCATACCCACGTGGCGGCGGACCTCGACTATTGCTCGTTGCTGCGGCCGTGGTCGGAACTGGCGGTGACGAGTGCGTTCGCGCGCATGGGTGGCGAGTACTTCAACGTGTTCTCCAGCTGCAATCGCAATTTCCGCATCCTCGGGCCGAAGCCGGCCGATCGCTGGTGCGGGCAGTGTCCGAAGTGCCACTTCGTGTTCCTCGCACTCGCGCCGTTCATGGCGAAGCCGCGCCTGCTGTCGATCTTCGGCCGCAACCTGCTCGACGACGATGCGCTCGCCGCGGCCTTCGACGCCTTGCTCGAGTACAAGGATCACAAGCCGTTCGAGTGCGTGGGCGAGGGCGCCGAGGCGCGTGCCGCGATGGTTGCCCTGGCGGAACGTCCCGAATGGCGGGAGGACGCGCTCGTCGCGCGCTTCCGCACGGAAATCCTTCCGCAACTCACCCACGACGACCTGGCGCTGGCCCCGTGGCTCAAACCGGGAGCGTCGCACCTCGTGCCGCGGCGACTGCTGGGAGCGCTGGATGCGCTGGGCTGACCTGCAAGGCAAGCGTGTCGCGGTCTGGGGCTTCGGTCGCGAAGGCCGCGCTGCCTTGTCCGCGCTCGCCCGTCACCTACCCGGTCAGCGGGCGACACTTTTCTGCAGCGCGGACGAAATGGATCCGGCCGGCGCCGCGTTTCCCGCGGTCGACGTGCGAAGCATGGCTCCCGACGCGGATGCCCTGGCCGCGTACGACATCGTCATCAAATCCCCCGGCATTTCCGCGTACAAAGCGGAAGTGCTCAACGCGCAGGTTCGCGGCACGCGCTTCACCTCCGGCAGTGCCCTGTGGTTCGGCGAACATGTCGATGCCCGCACCATCGCCGTCACCGGGACGAAGGGGAAAAGCACCACGTCCGCGCTGATCGCGCACCTGGCGCGTTCGCTAGGCGTGCGTACCGCCCTCGCGGGCAACATCGGCATGCCGATGCTCGAACTCGACGACGGCCGGGCCGATCTATGGGTGATCGAGCTCTCCAGTTTCCAGACCGGCGAGGCCATGGGTGTGAACCTTGGCGTGGTGACCAGCCTGTATGAGGAACACCTCGACTGGCACGGCTCGCGCGAGCGCTACGTGGACGACAAGCTCAAGCTGCTGTCCGCCTCGGAGATGGTCCTCGTGAACGCGATGCAGCCGCTGCTGCTCGAGCGCGCTTACGACCACCCCGGTCTGCACACGTTTGGTGACGCGAAAGGGTGGCACGTGGCCGACGGCTGGATCCGCTGTGGCGACGAACGCGTCATCGAGGCCGCGACGGTTGCCGCGCCGGGCTTGCACAATGCCGTCAACGCCTGTGCCGCCCTGGCCGCGCTGGACATCATGGGCCTGGACGCGCATGCCGCGGCGCCGGCCCTCGCGACCTTCCTGCCGCTACCGCACCGCCTGCAACCTCTCGGCGAGCGCGATGGCCTAGCGTGGATCAACGATTCGATCAGCACCACGCCGCTGGCGAGCCTGGCGGCACTCGAAAGTGTCGGGGCGCAACGGACCGCGCTGATCGTCGGCGGCCACGACCGCGGCCTCGACTGGACACCCTTTGTCGAGGCGATGCGCGTGCATGCCCCCGAGGCGATCGTCTGCCAGGGCGCGAACGGACCGCGTATCGCTGACGCGTTGGAGGATGCGGGCATAGCAGGCGTGTACCGCGCCACCGACCTGTCGGCCGCCGTCGCGGCCGCCCGTGCGGCGCTCGCGGGGCAGGGCTGCGTCCTGCTATCCCCCGGCGCCCCCAGCTTCGACCAGTTCCACGACTACACCGAGCGCGGCAAACGGTTCGCCGAAATCGCGGGTTTCGAGGCGAGCAGCGCGAGCATCCAAGGCATTGGCATAGCTTGACCGGTAATTCGTAACCTCCCGTGGTGCCTGCGCAGGGACCACGGGCCTCTGCACTTCTTCGCCTCGCATCGTTGGCTACGTGCCGTGCCAATGGTTAGCATGCCTACGTCCAGTAGGGTCCATCTCGCGATCGAGCCGCGCGGCACCCAACCTGCCTGTCTGCGATAGCTGGCATAGTCGCCTCCATTGGCTCCCTAACCTGAAACGACATTCATGGGAAAGGGAGTCGAGCATGCGTACGGCTATCAGTCCGGATCGATACGAGCCCAATGATACGATCAAATCAGCCACCATACTGCGTGGGAACCAACACATCGTAGGGTCATTGGATTCCGCATTCGATGTTGATCACTACATCGTAGCGGTAGGTTCGAAGCAGACGCATGCCAGGATTCGCTTCACCGCCCCGCATGATGTCATATGTGAAGTGCTCACTCCTTCCGGTTGGCGATCCTTGCCTTCCTCAGGCGTTACGGAATATCCGACCTCTGAAAAATCTTCGCTTGTACTGCGCGTGCGGTCTCGCGAAGGCAAGATGGTAACGAAGACGAACTATACAGTTCACACGTCCGACCCCGCGGCGCATACGGTTATCGAGAGGAAATGGTCCGACGAAAATATCACCCATATGGCGCCTTTTCCCAGCACCGAGGATGTTCGCCTGGTGCCTGGCGGGTCCAACGCAGCGCGGGAAATCAATGTGACGGCTGCCGTCTACGACAGTGACGGGGACATGCTGGCACCAGCGGGAGAGCAAGTGACCCTGTTTGCGGTAGATTACGACCCGGAGACAAAGCACAAAGTCATCCTCGCGGAGGCGGATGGTTACACGGACGCCGCAGGGCACTTCACCGCAAAACTCCGCATCGGAGACTGCAGAGGGCCGGGGATCGTGGGTCCTGTCCGCATGCATCGACACTCCAATCGTCCCGAGTATTGGGATATCACATACGTTCCTACGGCATATGTCGTGGCCACACTCGATGATAAGCGCTCGGTAGCGAGGCCGAGCTTCTTCCAGCATGTCTGCAAGGAGACTTATCGAGGACTCCGGCCATGATGCGGGTATCGACATTCCCGATCGAAAAAAGATGGTTGCGTGACTACGCTCCATCCGAAGCAGATGCGCTGCCCGATGCGAATATTACGTTGCCTGAATGCAGGGTTGATCCAAGCGCGACGATCGATGGATGGATAAGGGGCGTGCGCGATGTTGAGGATGCTTTTGTCCGGCTCGCAAGCCCATTTCAGTTAGCACTACAGCGGCTTGAACGCGAACGGCCTCACGTGATGGAGCAATCATTCGATTTGGTCAGCCAGGGAGGGCGGCTTCGGGTCGTTGACACGGATCTCGATCAGGCCGACCGTGACTGGATAGAAACGGAGCTCAATCGCGACGGCGGCTTGCCGGGTTGGCTAACGCATTCAACCGTCAAGTCGTTCGCTCCTATGAAACCGACCATGGAACGCGCAACGAAAACGGCGATCTCTTGGCGCGCACGGGCTTCCTGGCGGATGGGGGCGCTGCCATCGACTATGCGGGACTGCATGAGTCCGTCGACGAGTCAGTGAAGTTTCGATCGCTATTGCGTGACGTCAACGACGCACAACTGCCTTGGTGGATGAAGGAGAATTCCCGTTACCAATTGGGTGGAAGGCTCGTGCAGAGCTACATTGTCGGAGAGATAACGCAGTACGTCGTACGGCCCGACGGGTCCGGAGAGGTGCAGACCACGCGCGGCTCTATCCTGCGCGAGGACTTGTGGGCGTAATGGCGCCTTGGTCACAGTGCGCACAATTCCGTCTTTGAGAAAATGCAACGCCACCCTCGATGGGAGGGTGGCGTGCGATCCGGCGACCGAAACCGACGGGCGGGTACATGGATGTTGTCAGGAGCCCGTCGATGGTTCAATCAGCGGGCGTGACGGCATGAGGGGCTCAGTCTTCCACCGCGGCCAGCAGTGTGCCGACGACCGCTGCGAGGGCTGCGTAGAGTTCGGGGGGGACATCGTCGCGCAGGCGGACCGCGGCGAGCAGGGTGGCGATCTGTGGATCGAGTTGCGGCGCGAGGCCGAGCGCCTGGGCGCGTTCGAGCATCGATTTGACGCCTTCCGCATCGACGCGTTGGCTATTGCCGTTGCTGGTGGGTGACGCGAGGCGGAGCGTGACGCTTCGCCTCGGCGAGGGTAGAGATGCCGTCATGCGCGCGCCTCCAGCAGCACCGCGCTATAGGCGCTGGTCGGAACCGGCAAGCCGTGCATGCAGGCGAAATGGTCCAGCACCAGGCCGTTCATCTCGAGCAGGCGGCGCAGGGAAACGAATTCGTTCTCGAGACGCATGACGGTAGCGGCATGCTGCGCCCAAAGGCGCACGGAGACGCGCGGCACGCGCAGCTGGATCTCGCCCTGCACGGGTCCCAATGTCGGGGGATCGATGGCGAAGCCCACGGTCCACGGACCTTCCTGTTCGCCAGGGCTTGGCTTGCCTTCCTCGATACGCAACTGGAGCACGTCGTAACCGCGGACGCCGGCCAGCGGGATCTCGATCATCCACAGGCCCGCCTGCGGCTGCGATTCCAGCTGGGCGATCTCGACACGGGACAGGGCGGCGCGGGTATCGACGCGAAGCTGGCCGACGAGGCCGTCGACCTCTTCCTCCGTCACGGGCAGTTCCGGTGCGCGAGCCTGCGCAACCAACGGGCGCTGCGCCAGCGGCGGTGGCGTATCGGCGGTGGGGCGGGGCGTCGTCGCACCGGGGCGCGACGCGGGAAGATCGGCGAGCGTGCGGCGCAGGGCGAGCAGGGCGGCCTTGAAATCGTCCGCCGCCGGCGTCGCCTGCTTCGGCTCGGCCAGGTGCGCTTCGAGGAACGTGCCGCTGCGCGCGATGGCTTCCTTCATGCCCATGGGCGAACTGACGTCGGCGGGCTTGTTGATCGCGGCTTCGAGGGTCGCCAGGGCGGCGCGCAACGGTGCCGGAAGCAGCCGTGCGATAGGCCGGCGACCCAGTGCGGCCAGCACGCCGAGCAACGGCGCGTAGCCGTTTTGCAGGGGGAGGCGTTCGCGCAGGCCCTGCATGGCGACGCGCTCGTCCACGTTGCCGGGGAGCACTTCCAGCTGTGGCTGCGCGCCCTGGGTGAGCACGCGTACCTGGAATTGCGGAGGGAGCTGGGTGCCTGCGGCGTCGGCCTCCACCGTGAGCCCACCGATCTCCAGCAACAGCTTGCCGAGGTCGTTCTGGCCCATCACCCGCGCCGTGAGCAGGGTGCCGACCCGCCAGCTATCCGCCGCGGCAGTGGTGCCCGCGGCCGCGCCAGCCCACAACTGGGCAGCGAGACTGGTCGGCTGGATGATCAAGGGGATGTCCTCCCACGGCCTGGCGGACCCGGTTGGGTACGCTCCTGTGAGCTAGGAATCGGCGGAAACTTGCGAAACTTTAGGGCGCGCCCTGGGCCGGGCAGGAGTCGGCCGTCGTCTGCGACGAGGTAGAATAGGCGGATGACCCAGCTTCCCTTCGAACTCCTCGCCACCGATGGCGCGGCGCGGCGCGGCCGTCTCCGTTTCGGCCGCGGCACGGTGGAAACCCCCGCCTTCATGCCCGTCGGTACCTACGGCTCGGTAAAGGCGATGACCCCGCGCGACGTCCTCGACACGGGCGCCGAGATCATCCTCGGCAATACCTTCCACCTGTTCCTGCGCCCGGGCCTCGAGATCGTCGGCGAATTCGGCGGCCTGCACCGCTTCATCGGCTGGGACAAGCCGATCCTCACCGATTCCGGCGGGTTCCAGGTGTTCTCCCTGGCGCACAAGCGCAAGATCACCGAAGAAGGCGTCACGTTCGCGTCCCCGGTGGACGGTTCGAAGGTCTTCCTGTCGCCCGAGGAGTCGATGCGGATCCAGAAAGTGCTGGATTCGGACATCGCGATGATCTTCGACGAGTGCACGCCTTACCCCGCCACGGAGAAGGTCGCCTCCGATTCCATGGAGCTCAGCCTGCGCTGGGCCGAGCGCTCTCGCCAGGCGTTCGACGACCTGCGCAATCCGAACGCCCTGTTCGGCATCGTCCAGGGCAGCACCTTCGAGCACCTGCGCCGACGGTCGGCCGAGCGGTTGGTGGAGATCGGCTTCGACGGTTACGCGGTCGGCGGGCTCGCCGTGGGCGAGCCCGAGGCGGAGCGCAACCACACGCTCGACTTCACCCTCCCGATGCTCCCGAAGGACCGTCCCCGGTACCTCATGGGCGTGGGCCGTCCGGAGGACATCGTGGAGGCCGTGCGCCGCGGCATCGACATGTTCGACTGCGTGATGCCCACCCGCAACGCCCGCAACGGCTTCCTGTTCACCGCCGAGGGCACCCTGCGCATCCGCAACGCGAAGTTCGCCACGGACACCCGGGTGATCGAGGAGGGCTGCGACTGCTACGCCTGCGCCAACGGCTTCTCCCGTGCCTACCTGCGCCACCTCGACCGCTGCAACGAGATCCTGGGCAGCCAGCTGGCCACGATGCACAACCTTCGCCATTACCAGCGCTTGATGGCCGGCCTGCGCGCCGCCATCGAGGCGGGTGGGCTCGAGGACTTCGTGGCTTCGTTCTATGCGGCGCGGAGCAAGGCCCAGGTCGACGGCTGACCTGCCCACATGACATATGCGCCGGGGTGCGTGGCATAATCCACGATCTTTTTCCGTGAACGGTCGCTTTTTCCAGCCCGTTCCATGACTTGCGAGAAATCCAATGAGCCTCATGACATTCGCCGCCATCGCACAGGCCACTGCTCCCGCCGCCGGCGCCGCTCCGCAGGGCGCCTTCGGGTTCTCGCCGCTGATCATGATGGCGGTGCTGTTCGGCATCTTCTATTTCATGATGATCCGCCCGCAGATGAAGCGGCAGAAGGAGCATCGCGCCCTGCTGTCCGCCCTGGCGAAGGGCGACGAGGTGGTCATGAGCGGCGGCATGGCCGGCCGCATCGAGGACGTGGGCGAGTCCTTCGTCCGTGTCGAGATCGCGCCGGGTGTGGTCGTCCAGGTCCAGAAGGGCTCGATCACCCAGGTGCTGCCCAAGGGCAGCCTCAAGAAGTCGTAAGACTTCCACCCCACAATGCGTCAGCCGCGGCCGGCGCACGGCCGCTCCCACGGAATGTAAGGCATGAGTGATTTTCCACGCTGGAAGTACGCGCTGGTCGTGATCGTGTTGCTGTTCGGCATCCTGTATGCGTTGCCGAACGTCTTCCCGCCGCAGCCCGCCGTGCAGATCTCGGGCAACCGCGGCGCCGCCGTCGATCCCGCCCTCAAGAGCAGGGTCGAAGGCCTCCTCGCCACGGCGAAGGTGCCGGCCTCGTCGGTCACGCTGGATGAGAAAGGCACGCGCCTGCTCGCCCGCTTCGCCAACGTCGACGCTCAGGCGAAGGCCTCGGATGTACTGCGCACCGACCTGGGCGACAACTACACGGTCGCGCTGAACCTGGCGTCCACGGTGCCGTCGTGGCTGCGCGCGATCAACGCCAATTCCATGCCGCTCGGCCTCGATCTGCAGGGCGGCGTGCACTTCCTGATGGAAGTCGATCAGAACGCCGTCATCGATGCGCAGGAGACGCGCTACGCCGACGACATCCGTGCGCTGCTGCGCGACAAGAACGTCTCCTACGACGCGGTGAATCGCAATGCCCGCGGCAAGGGTGTCAGCGTCGTGCTTCGCTCCGAGGCCGATCGCCAGCAGGCGGCGACACTGATCGGCACCGATTACCCGGATCTGGTGATCAACGACGGCCCCACCACGGGCAATCGCTTCATCCTCAATGCCACGGTGAAGCCGGACAAGCTGCGTGAACTCGCGCAGAGTACGATCAGCCAGAACGTGACGACGCTGCGCCAGCGCGTGAATGCCCTGGGCGTGTCCGAGCCGCTGATCCAGCAGCAGGGCCCGAACCAGATCATCGTCGAGCTCGCCGGCGTGCAAGACACCGCGGAAGCGAAGAAGATCATCGGCGCCACCGCCACCCTCGAATATCGCGCGGGCCTGTACACGCCGCAGCAGGCGGTGGATGCCGCCCGCTCGGGTAGCGTGCCGCCGGATGCGAAGCTCTACTACGGTCGCGACCACCGTCCTTACCTGTTGAGCAAGAAGGTCATCGCCAAGGGCGATGAACTCACCAGCGCGGTGTCCGGCCGCGACCAGCAGAACGGCACGCCGAACGTCAGCGTCACGCTGAACAGCGCCGGCGCGCGCAAGATGCAGGAGTTCACCAACGACAACGTCGGCAAGCCGATGGCGGTGCTCTACATCACGCGGACGGTCGAGACCAAGATGGTCGACGGCAAGGAAGTGAAGACGCCGAAGATCAGCGAGGAAGTGATCAACTACGCCAACATCAGCTCGCCGTTCGGCAAGCAGTTCTCCACCAACGGCCTGCCCAGCGACGCGGAAGCCTCGGAACTGGCGCTCCTGCTGCGCGGCGGCTCGCTCGCCGCCCCGGTGGACATCGTCAGCGAAAGCGTGATCGGTCCCAGCCTCGGCGCCGACAACATCGACAAGGGCTTCAAGGCGGTGATGCTCGGCCTCGGCCTCGTGCTCGTGGCCGCGGCGATCTACTACAAGCTCTTCGGCCTCGTCGCCGACGTCGCGCTGTTCTTCAACCTGGTGCTGCTCGTCGCCGTCATGTCGATGATCGGCGTCACGCTCACCATGCCGGGCATCGCGGGTATCGTGCTCACCCTCGGCATGGCGATCGACGCGAACGTGCTGATCTGCGAGCGCATCCGAGAGGAACTGCGCAACGGTTCGTCACCCCTGGCGGCGATCCGCACCGGCTACGACAAGGCGTGGGCGACCATTCTCGATGCGAACGTCACCCACCTTCTCGCCGCGCTCGGTCTCATGACGATGGGTTCTGGCCCGATCAAGGGCTTCGGCGTCACGCTGTTCATCGGTATCCTCACCTCGATGTTCACCTCGGTGACGGTGACGCATGCCATCACGGCGCTGATCCACGGCGGCCGCAAGCTCAAGACCCTGTCGGTCTGACGGGAGGACGCCATGGAAATCTTCAACCACAATTCGAACTTCAACTTCCTCGGCCTGCGCAAGTTCAGCATCGGCCTCGCCGTGCTGCTCATGATCGGCTCCATCGCGCTGATCATGACGCGCGGTTTCAACTACGGGCAGGACTTCCTCGGCGGCGTGGCCGTCCAGGTGGAGTACAAGACGCCGGTCGAGCCGAGCGACGTCCGCGCGGCGCTCGAGAAGGCGCACCTGGAGAACCCGCTGGTGCAGGCCGTTGGCGGCACCCGTGAGTTCACCGTGCGCCTGCAGCCGAAGGGCGACGTCGGCGCCGCCGGTAACCTGTCGAACGACGAGGCGGCCACCAAGGTCGCGAACGACATCATGGCGGCATTGAAGGCGACCCGCCCCGATGTCGCGATGAAGAGCAAGTCCTTCGTCGGTCCGCAGGTGGGCGAGGAATTGCGCAGCGACGGTATCGTCGCGGTGATCTTCGTCATCGTCGGCATCATGGGTTACCTGTGGATCCGCTTCGAGAAGCGCTTCGCGATCGCGGCCCTGGCGACGGAAATCCACGACGTGCTGGTCACCCTGGGTATCTTCGCCATCACCCAGCGCGAGTTCGACCTGACCGTGCTGGCCTCGGTGCTGGCGGTGGTCGGTTACTCGATCAATGACAAGGTGGTGGTGTTCGACCGCGTCCGCGAGCTGTTCCGCACGAGCCGCAACGCCACGCCGGAAGAAGTGCTGAACCGCTCGATCAACAGCACGCTGTCGCGAACGATCATCACCTCGCTGTTCACCGGCATCACCATGGCCGCGCTGTATTTCATCGGCGGTCCCGTCGTGCACGGCTTCTCGATCACGATGCTGATCGGCATCCTGGTCGGCACGCTGTCGTCCATCTTCGTCGCCAGCCCCATTCTCTTGTGGTTGGGCGTGTCGAAGCAGGACCTGATGCCGAAGTCGAAGGAAGATCCGGAACTCGCGCGCCGGCCGTAAACAGGGCTCGCGTCTCGGAGGTCATCGAAGGCCCGTCGTCACCGACGGGCTTTTTTTTGCGCTAATCCGGTCCGTTTCGAATGTTATGCGTCGCGAGACGACCATCCCCCGGGATCGCTCAGAAGTCGTCGCCGTCCTCGGTGGCGCCTTCCGCATCGTTGGCCAGCGTCACCACCACGTAGGCGGAGCCGACCAGGGACGCGCAGAGCCACGCGTAGATCATCTGGATCGCCGTCCTCGGTATGGCGGCCGCGACGCGAGGTGCCAGCGCCAGGCCGACGATGCCGGCGACAGCCAATACGGTAGCGACGATCCACGCGAGGCGCCGTGACGGCGACGCGGCGGTGATAAGTTTCATGGTGCTATAGCCCCTGTGTTCCCCTGACTCGCGACCTTCGTAAGCTGTCGTGGGGTCGCTTGCGTGTAGGAAATACCCTACAAACCCGGGGCCAAGCAAGTGCCAGTTGGCGAGGTTTTCCCAACGATCATAAGGACTTCCCTGCAAGAGGATCGGCAAGCTCCCGGCTACGTTAGACTTTCCACCTCCTTCGAGATCGGATCCATGGCAGAACGCGAATTCCCCGGCTTCACCCTGCGCAGCGGCGCCACCCGCGAGGGCTCCCGCTACACGGCACTGCTGTCGGCCCACCCGGCCGACGGTAGCTATCCCAGTTACTTCGCGGTCTACGAAAACCGCAGTTTCCGCGACGAGGCCAGCGCCGCCGCGGCGGCCGACAAAGCCCTGGCGTTGGTTCTGGGCGTGGAAGAGGACGGGGCACCCGTGTTCGCCGAGGGCGAAACGGGCTTCGACGACGAGGAATCCGAGCCTCGACCATAGGTATGGCTTGACAGCACGCCTTGGCGCGGCGCGTCATAGCGTCCCATCAGGCGTGACAAAGGGACCGCGACGGCCATGAGCGACGGGGAGGGGCGGTACCGGCAGTTCGTCGAGGCTTCGTCGGACTGCATGAAGGAACTGGACCCCGACGGGGTCATTCGTTTCGTTTCCGGGTTGGGATGCGCGGCGCTCTCCCCTGCCGGGGTCGAGCGGCTGGTCGGCATGCGCTGGCTGGACCTGTGGCCGCTGGAAGCGCGCGACATGGTTGCGCGGGTGCTCGATCGCGCCGCCGCCGGCGAGCGCGTGGATTTCGTCGGTGCGCGCCGATCCGGCGACGGTCCGTCGCGCTGGTGGGAGGTGACGGTAGCGCCCGTGGTCGCAGACGACATCCTCGACCACTTCGTCGTCATCAGCAGGGACGTGACGGAACAGGTCGAACTGCAGGCCTCGCTCGAGGCCATCATCGAGCTGCTGCAGAACCGCCTGAACGAGACCGTGGCCAACTCGGCGACGGCGACGACCCGGTACGGCACGCTCATGGAGCGCCTGGAGTCCGAACACGGTGCCAGGCGAGATGCGGAAATGCGCCTCGCTGGTGTCCGGGAACGCCTCGACATGGCCAACCGGGCGCGTGATCTGGCCGAGGCCGGAGCACGGCAGGCCCAGAAGCAGCAGGCCATCGGCCAGCTGGTCAGCGGCATCGCCCACGACTTCAACAACATGCTGCAGACCGTGATCGTCAGCCTGTCGGGACTGCAGGACGATTCGGACGAACTCTCGCCGCGGCATCGCCGGATGATCACTTACGCGGTGGAGGGTGCCCGGCACGCCACGGCGTTGACGCGACGCCTGCTTGCCTTCGCCCGCAACCAGTACGCACAGCCGGAGGCCGTGGATCTGGGCGACCTCGTCATGGCGCTGGCGGACTTCGCCCGCCACGCGCTGGGTGCCCGGATCGTCGTGGACGTCCTGCGTCAGCCCGGCCCGTTGCCTGTCTGGCTGGACCGGCATGGTGTCGAACAGGCCCTGATGAACGTCTGCCTCAACGCGCGTGACGCGATGGACGGCTTCGGAAACATCGTGATCGAAGTCGGTGAGCGAATCGGCGACGCGTCCCTGCCGGGCCTTGCCCACGAGGCCGGTGGCCTGCGCCAGGTGTTCGTCAGCGTGACGGATAACGGTGGCGGCATGACGGAGGAAGTTCGGCAGCGACTTTTCGAGCCGTACTTCACCACGAAGGAAGGCGGGTCAGGCCTCGGCCTCGCCCAGGTGTACGGCATGGTCGCGCAAGCAGGTGGGGCGATCGAGATCGAAAGCGAAACAGCCGTCGGAACCCGCTTCAGACTGGTGTTTCCCCGCTATCCGGGACCCTGTGCGCTGGATGAATAGCGTTCAGAAAATGTGACGAAGTTCCTCAACTTGTGCTCCGTCCGGCCGATAAGCAAAAGGACTGGAGGAAGCAAGTCATGTTGGTCATCATCGGCTCGATCGTCGTCCTGGTATCCGTACTGGGCGGCTACGTACTTTCGCACGGCGAGCTCGCCGCGCTTTGGCAGCCCTACGAACTGCTCATCATCTTCGGTGCGGCGCTGGGTGCGTTCGTCAGCAGCAACTCCATGGACGTGGTGAAGGGTGCCGGCCGTGACATGGTCGCGCTGTTCAAGGGTCCGAAATACCGCAAGCAAGACTACGTCGACTTGCTTTCGCTGCTCTACGACATCTTCGTGAAGATGCGTAAGGAAGGGCAGCTCGGCATGGAGGCGCACATCGAGGACCCCGAGAACAGCACGCTGTTCTCGGCGTATCCGCGCCTGGTGGCCGAGCACCACCTGATCGATTTCACGACGGACTGCCTGCGACTCATCGTGGGCGGCAGCATGGACCCGCACGAACTGGAGCAACTACTCGACGTGGAGCTGGAAACGCACCACCACGAGGCGCTCGTCCCGGCGCAGGCGGTCCAGAAAATGGCCGACGCGCTGCCGGGTTTCGGCATCGTCGCCGCGGTGCTGGGCATCGTCATCACCATGAAGTCGATCGACGGCGACGCGGCAGTCATCGGCGAGCACATCGCCGGTGCGCTGGTCGGTACCTTCCTGGGCATCCTGCTGTCATACGGTTTCGTCGGGCCGCTCGCGGCGGCGATGGAAGCGCGCGTCGGTACCGACGGCAAGGCCTTCGAGTGCGTGAAGGTGGCCCTGCTCGCCAACCTGCGCGGCTATAACCCCATGGTGGCCGTGGAGTTCGCCCGCAAGTCGCTGCAGTCCTCGGCGCGTCCCACCTTCCAGGACCTCGAAGCGCACCTGAAGGCCGTCCGGTAAGCCGTCATGAGCGATCTGAAGCAGGTCATCATCGTCCGGAAACGACGAAAAGCCGCCCATGCCCACCATGGCGGCGTCTGGAAAGTCGCTTATGCGGACTTCGTGACGGCGATGATGGCGTTCTTCCTGGTCATGTGGCTGGTGGGCGCCGGCACCAAGCAGCAGCGTGCCGCGATCTCGGAGTACTTCAAGAACCCGAGCATGACGCCGGGACAGTCCACGATGTCGCCATCGGGCAAGATGGGCCCCGGTGGGGCGAGCACGAGCATGATCAAGCTCGGCGGCGCGCTCGACCTGCCCAAGGGGCCGGGCGACCAGCAGGCCTTCGCGAAGCCGAGCGCGGCCGAGGTGGACAAGCTCGCCCGCGAACAGGAGAAGCGGCGTCTCGAGCAGCTCATGCAGGACCTCAAGGAAGCGATCGCCCAGAGCCAGGCGATGGCCCCCTACAAGGACCAGTTGCTGCTCGACATCACGTCGGAAGGCTTGCGCATCCAGATCGTCGACAAGAAGAACCGCCCCATGTTCGACACCGGCAGTGGTGTGATGAAGCCCTACACCGTGCAGATCCTGCACGAACTGGCCGGCTTCGTGAACCAGGTGCCCAATTCGATCAGTATCTCCGGCCATACCGACAGTGCGCCATACATTCGCGCCGATAGCGCGTACGGTAACTGGGAGCTCTCGGCGGACCGGGCGAATGCCGCACGCCGCACCCTCGTCGAGGGCGGCATGCAGCCGGCTAAGGTGGCCCGGATCGTCGGGCTCGCGGCGTCGGTTCCGCTCGACAAGGCCGACCCGGCGGCGGCGATCAACCGCCGTATCAGCATCGTGGTGATGACGCGCGAGGCCGCCAGGGCCGCACTCTCGCGGGACGTCGTCACCGAGCCGGGGCAGCCGGAGGCCGCGAACCTGCATTCGGCGGAGCAGGAGCACGTCGGCGCCGGCGTGCCCGACGTGCCCGCGGCGCCGGAAACCTCCGAGGTAGGTAGCGCAGTGCAGACGCCTCGCGTGTTGAAGCGCGGCTGACGACACCAGCCCTCTTCACGCCACCAAGCCGGCGACAGGCATCCACTGGTCACGTCGCGTCACGGGAGTCACTTGCAACGGTCATCCCGCGCCGTCAGTATCCAGAGGACAGGGGAGGGAAATACGTCGTGGAAAATCACAACAAGTACAGGGTGGTCGCCAAAGCCGTGAAACATCACGGCGATGCCGGCGAACAGGTCTACCGCGCCAGCTACCGCATCCTCGACCACATCGGCGAGGAGATCGAATCAAGCACGGGCACCAACGATTACCGGGACATCACCAGCGCGTTCAACGAAGCCTTCGCGCTCGGCCATGAGCGACTGCGTGCCATGGGCGTCGACACCGTTCAGTAACCACGTCAGGATGTCCGCGCCGTCTCCGCACGTAGTGCCTCGAGTTGGGTCGGCGTGCCGACGTTGCGCCAGAAGCCGTCGAAACGTTCGCCGGTGAGGCGCCCCTCGGCGATCGCGCGCCGATACATCGGCAGGAGCTTGAAACGTCCTGGCGCCTCTTGCGCGACGATATCGCGCCGATACACGCCGACGTTGCCAAAGGTGAGCCGCTCCGCACCGGCCGGTCCCTCACCTTCGTGGAGCATCCCGTCGGCCAGCGCGAAGTCGCCCGCCGCATGGAAGTCGGGGTTGGGAACCATGACCAGATGGGCGAGCCCCGCCGGCTCCCGCGGCAGCGCCGCGTAATCGATGTCGCTCCAGACATCCGCGCTGACGACGATGAACGGCTCCGGGCCCAGCAAGGGCAACGCAGCGAGCATTCCGCCGCCCGTTTCGAGTGGCATCGGGCCTTCATAGGAATAACGCAGCCGCACACCCCATCGCGCACCGTCGCCCAGGGCCTCGGGAAACTGCTCGGCCAAGTGCGACGTGTTGATGACGATGTAGCGCACGTCCGCGGCCGCGAGTTTCTCGATGTGATGGCCGATGAGCGGCTTGCCGTTCACCTCGAGCAGCGGCTTCGGCGTGTGCGTGGTCAGCGGCCGCATGCGCTCGCCGAGACCGGCGGCGAGGATCAGGGCGTGCCTCACGAAGCATTCGCCACGCGAATGTCGCGGTCGCCGATCTTCACCTCGATGAGGTCCGCCAGCGGCGCGACGTCGGCGTGCCGGCGCGCGGTGTCGAGCACGTAGCGAAGCACGCGGGGCAGGTCGGCGAGGTAGCCCGGCTTGCCATCGCGATAACACAGACGGCAGAAGAGGCCGAGGATCTTGATGTGTCGCTGCAGACCGGTGAGGTCGAACCAGCGGCGGAAGCGGTAGGTGTCCACCGTCTCGTCGAGAAGGCGCGCATCCAGCAGACGCAGGCGATACGCCTCGACCCAGCCTTCCACGCGTTCGTTGTCCCACACGATGTACGCGTCGCGCAGCAGGGAGGCGAGGTCGTACGTGATGGGGCCTGACATCGCCCCCTGGAAATCGATGATGCCCGGCGAGCGCTCCGCGGTGACGAGCAGGTTGCGGCTGTGGAAATCGCGGTGCATGAAGGCGCGCGGCTGCTCGGCGATGACGTGCATGATCGCGGTGAACGCGATCTCCACGATGTCCCATTCCTCGCACGCGACGGTCACGCCGAGGTGCTTCTGCAGCAACCACGTCGGCATGATCTCCATCTCCATGGTCTGCCAGGCATGGTCGAAGGCAGGGAGGCCGCTCGTGTCCACGCGTGCCTGCATGCGCAGCAACGCGTCGAGCGCGTCGCCGTACAAGGCGTCTACGGTGGTGTCGTCGAGCTCGGGCAGGTAGGTGCGCGTGCCGAGGTCTTCGATCAGCAGGAAACCCTGGGTCATGTCGGCGACCATCACCGTAGGGACATGCAGCCCCGCTGCAGCGAGACGGCTGCCAATCTCCACCCACGGTGCCGGATCCTCGCGGTCGGGCGGGGAGTCCATCACGATGACCGGCTGGCCGTCGACATAGCCCCGGAAATAGCTCCGGAAGCTGGCGTCGGCGGAAGCCGGCTCGAGTGCGAGGGTGGGCTGGCCGGTGGCCTGGCGGGCCCATGCGAGGCGGGCGGAGGAGCGGTCGGTGGAAGTCATGCCGGGTCTGCGAATCGGTCTTCGGCGAGCTTAGAGCCTTTGCCCGGGCCTGTCATGGCGCGGTTGGCGCGCCGCCTGTTGTTGTGTTCCGCAACATGTGCCTATGCTCGCGACGGCAGCAGGCGTTGAACCGGGGGGACAGCATGGGCAACGGCGGAATGGCGTCGCTGACGCGTCGCGAACTGTTGCGGATGATCGGCCTCGCCGGGGGCGGGGCGCTGATGTACCAGGCGATGTCCGGCCTCGGGTTCGCCGCCGAATCGCCGTACCGGAGACCCCCGTCGCTGCAAGGCAGCGGTCGCGGCAGCGTCCTGGTGCTCGGTGCCGGCCTCGCCGGGCTGGTGGCGGCGTTCGAGCTGCGGAAGGCTGGTTACACCGTCCAGGTGCTCGAGTACAACGCACGTCCGGGCGGACGTAACTGGACCCTGCGCGGCGGCGACGAGTACACGGAACTCGGCGGCTACACGCAGCGATGCCGCTTCGACGACGGGCAGTACTTCAACCCCGGCCCGTGGCGTATTCCGTACCACCATCACGCGGTGCTCGATTACTGCCGGCAGTTTGGTGTCGCGCTGGAACCGTTCGTGCAGGTGAACCACAACGCCTACGTTCACAGCTCGGGCGCCATGGGCGGCAAGCCGCAGCGCATGCGTGAAGTGCAGGCCGATTTCCATGGTGGCGTCGCGGAACTGCTGGCGAAGGCGGCCGGGAAAGGACGCCTCGACGATCTCGTGACCACCGAGGACAAGGAAATCCTGCTCGAGGCCTTGCGAGGACTCGGTGGCCTCGACGACAACTTCCGTTACGTGGCCGGGCCGGCGAGCAGTTCGCGCCGCGGCTACGCGCGCGACGCCTCGGCGGGTCCCGACGGGGTGCCGGCGTTTTCGCAGCCCGTGGGACTGTCCGATGTTCTCGGCAGCCGTCTCTGGATGTCGCTGGGGATGAGCGGCATGTACGAGTTCCAGACGACGTTGCTGCAGCCGGTCGGAGGGATGGATGCCATCGGCAAGGCTTTCGTCCGCGAGATCGGTCCGAACGTGATCCGCTACGACGCGAAGGTCACGCGCATCGCGCAGGACGAACGCGGCGTTACCGTGGACTACGAGGATGCGCACAGGCCGGGACAGGTGCGGCAGGCGACCGCCGACTGGTGCGTGTGCACCATCCCTCTCTCGATCCTCAGCCAGATTCCCCTTCAGGTATCGGCCGCGAAAACGGCGGCCATCGCGGCCGTTCCTTATTGGGGCTCGGTCAAGGTCGGCCTGCAGTTCAAGCGGCGCTTCTGGGAAGAAGACGAAGCGATCTATGGCGGCATCACGACGACCGACCTGCCGGTGGGCATGATTTCTTACCCGAGCCACGGCTTCGGTACGAAGAAGGGCGTGCTGCTCGGTGCGTACACCTTGTTCCTCCAGGCGTACGAGTTCACCGCGATGGAACCGGCGGAGCGTGTTCGCAGGGCAGTGGAGGACGGCGCGAAGATCCACCCGCAGTACGCCGGCGAGTTCGAGAGCGGCGTGGCCGTGGCATGGCACCGCGCGCCGGGCACGCTCGGTTGTTTCGGCTGGTGGACGGACGAGGCGAGGGCGAAGCACTACCCCGACATCTGCTCGATGGACGGGCGCATCGTCCTCGCGGGAGAGCATGCCTCGTACCTTCCGGCATGGCAGGAGGGCGCCATCCTCTCGTCGCTTTCAGCGATCGATGCCTTGCATCGCCGCGCACTGGCGGAGGCAAGGACATGAATAAGATGTTTCTCATGTCGATCTGCCTGCTATGCGTCGGGACAGCCCAGGCGCAACAGCGCTTCGGCACGATCGGGCGCAAGGACCTTTCGCATCTGACCGGTGAGCAGATCTACACACACATATGCCAGGGTTGCCACATGCCCGACGCGAAGGGCGCCGTCGGCGCGGGCCATTATCCCGCGCTCGCGGCCGATGGCAAGCTCGCTTCGGCAGCGTATCCCGCCGCCATGGTGATCAACGGCCGCGGCAACATGCCCGCTTTCGGTCCGATGTTCACCGACGCGCAAGTCGCGGACGTGGTCAACTTTGTCAGGACGCATTTTGGCAATACCTATACCGATGTCCTGAAGCCGGACGACGTAAAGGCCTTCCGGCCACCTGCCAACCCACGGGAGAACCACTGACATGCCGAAGCCCACGCTCCTCGCGCTACTGCTCGCCGCCGCCGTCGCACCGGTTTTCGCCTCGGACGTCGTGCGACACAAGATTCCCGGCAGCGACTTCCCGATCTCCGCGGCGGTTGAAGTGCCGGCAGGCAAGACGCTGGTCTTCCTCAGCGGCGTCGTGCCACCGGTCGCCGATGCCAAGGCGGCGAAGGGAAGCCTCGAAGCCTATGGCGATACGAAGACGCAGACCATTGGCGTGCTCACGTCGATCGACAAGCAGCTCAAGGGCATGGGCCTCGCCATGGGCGACGTGGTGAAGATGCAGGTGTTCCTGGTCGGCGATCCCGCGAAAGGTGGGAAGATGGATTTCGCCGGGTTCATGGCGGGGTATACCCAGTTCTTCGGCACGAAGGAGCAACCGACGTTGCCCTCGCGTTCGGCGATGCAGGTCGCCGCGCTCGCGGCGCCCGGCTTCCTGGTGGAGATCGAGGTGACCGCGGTTCGTCCCTGAACCGCGGTTTCCGCTTGTCCGAAGTTAACTGTGCCGTGCCTCAGTCGCCGCGCGATGCATCGCTATCGGGCAGCGGGAAGCCGAGGATCGCAGACATCGCTGGCCTGCGCGCCATCGGCGACGTCGTCGGGTACCACCGGCCACCCGCTGCGAAGACTTCGTAGCTCGTGATGCCACTCGCGAGGTCTGTTCCCGGAATCCGGATCGCTCGACGGGAACCCACGCCCGGCAGCGTCGTTTCCACCACTTGCGTTCGGCCGTAGAGATCTCTCAAGCGCACGTACCGCCGCTGGCGGAAGATCAACGCATCGCCTTCCCACCTGTTCCGGCTGGTCAGGACCTCCGGGTCCGTCACGGCGAGATGGCTCAGCGTCTCGGGTAACAGGGCGCTCTCGAGCATGATGACGTGCGACAGCGCGGCATTGACGAAATTGGTCCTGTCATCGTCGCTGACGCTGGGCTCAAATGCGCTGGCCAGAGTGCCGCCTGTCGCGTTGTTGAATGCTTCTAGCTGTTCGGCACTGAGCCGCTGGGCCGAATCGAACAACGCATGGCGGAGCAGGGAAATCTTCCACAGGGCGGACCACGTGCGGGGACGGCCCGGAAACCAGGCGGCGTGGATCCGTTGCAACTCAGGAAGGGTCGATCTTGTGTCGAGGCTGGCCGCCATGGCATTGCGAAGGCTTCGAACCTCCTCGGGGTTGACGTCGCCTACGGCCGGTCCCTCAGTTCTGTTCCCCCACAGCGCGGCGCCGATGAGGTCGTGGCTTCGCGGGAAGCCTGTGTGGTCGAAGCTGCGATACCTGCCGTCGATCAACGACAGGTCCAGGGCCGCGTCGGGGGGCGTCCGCAGGGGGCGTGGGATGGCGGCAGGTGCCCCGGCGCTCCTGGGCGAGGCATCCTCGATGTGGCCGTCGGGGAAGGCGGTGTAGTCGAACACATCCCCACGGAAGAAGGCGATCGGCCGACGGATGTGCTCGGCCAGCAGCGGCGCGATCACGCGTACTTCCATTTCGCTCCATTCGGTGGACGTGGTGTCGCGCAACCGCTTCGGCAGGGTCTCAAGGAAGGCATGCGCGAGAGTGAGCATCGCCACCGGCGAATGCGTGATGTGATCGATTTCGCGCAGCTCGCCTTCGGTCGACCCCAGCTCCTCCAATATCCCCGCGGCGCGATGGATCGTCGGCGCATGGCGGGTGAGGCGCATGTCGTCAGCGAAGATGGGGTCACCGGGCGCTCGCGGGTTCGCACCGCGGTCGGTTTCCAATAGCCGGTCCATGACGCTTCCCTTCACGTCGTTCTGTTCGACCGTAGCGAAGTCCCAGGTGCCGTCTGCCTGCCGCGAAAGGACAGGGCCGGCAAGACGCTCGCCGCCTGCGGAGACATCGAGCCTCACGTCGTTATCGCCGACGATCACGCGGGCGCCTCGCGCGTGCGGCGCATTCAGCCAACGCACGAACGTGCCGCCACGCGCCTGGATGATGCCGCGGACGTTCGGCCATGCCCCCGAAGGAAGTTGCAGTCGTGTAAAGCGGACGACATCGGCCTCGAGGAAGCGGGCGATGGAGCCGTCGGGTCGCAGGTAAAACCGGCTGATCGGCAGTCGCGGCGGACGGGTCGGGCTCATCGGATAACCTACTTTGCCGTTCACTTCGCGCAGAGGCACGAACCCCTTTGGCTGCGATGCCGCCGTTCCTTCCGGGCCGCCTGTCGTCTCGTATTCCACGGCGTCTCCGGTACCGGTGCCGGCATTCCCAGTTTTGAAGCCCGCGAAGGCCGGAGCGGAGATGGGTGTCGTGACCGCAACCATCCCGGCTTGTTCCACGCCCTGCTTTCGTTCGTCCTCCGTCCTGCCATCCACGGCCTGCTCGATACCGGTGCCGGCCTGGACGAGCGCGGTACTGGTCTGGATTGGAATGGCGAGGGCAGGCACATAGCCCAAGGGGCCGAGCAGGGTCGCGGTGCGATTGATGGTGGCGCGCCACGCTTCCCACGCGGTGCTGGTCCGCATGCGGGCATCGTCGCGCAGGCGCGATTCCGTCTGCGCGCGCATGTCTTCGAAGACGTCACCGGCAACGATGGCGTCCTTGTAGTCGATACTGTCCGCGTCCGCCGACCACTCGCCCTTTCCAAGCTTCTCCAGACCATGCCTGACGCCGGTCCAGAGCACGCTGTCCTGCGCGTTGTAGATAGAGAAATGGGAGAGGAGGGAGTCGAGCGTCTTCGGATCCCTGGCCTGCTCGAACACCCACTCCCTGAGTTTGGCCTCGTTCTGGAACACAAGGAGGGAAGGTTGGTGTCCAGGGACGTAGAGCACCTCGCTCTTGTCGCCGAGGATGAAGCGGACGATGTCGCTGGACGGATAACCATTGATGTCGAAGCGACGAATGCTCGTGTTCCCCGGCGCGTCCTGCCGCAGTTGTGCCAGGGTCACGAGACCGTCGAGGGGCACGTTCGGCGCCGCGGCGGTCATGATCTGCCTGTACTGCGACTGGGTCAGCGCACAACTCGCACTCGAGCAATCGTCACGGGCGCGGCGCGCCTGTCGCACGAATTGCAGGCGCGCGAGCAGCGACCAATCGGAACCGCGTTCCATCCAGTACGTCTCGAGTTCCCTGTCGAGTCTTGCCACCAGTGGTAGCTCGGCGAAGGTGCCCGGCGCGCCGAATTCCCGCACGAGCGCTGACAGCGTGAAGGCACTGGCATGCGTATCGCCAAAGCCGCCTGCCCGATAGATGCCGAACGCCTCGTCCAGCGCGCGCTGGTCTTCGCCTACCGTCGCGATCACGCTGCCGTCGGCGAAGAAGGTGTTGTAGAGATAGCCGGGCCCGGTCCGGCTCCATAGGAACCTGCCCATGGTCCGGAAGAAGGCGCCCGCGTCCTTGCTCTTTGCCGCGGCTTCGGCAACTGCCGGGATGCTGGCACTTTCCGCGCCGCCGGCACTGATGCCTCCCACGCCGTCCGCCAGTTCCGCGAAAAACGTATGCCGGGCGTGGCCGGGAAAGGCCTCCAGCAAGGCGTCGGTGAGCGAGACGGTGTGGTCGGGCGCGCCGAGGGCCCGGTCCGCCGCGGTAGCGAAGTGCGCGACGACGTAGGCGTCACCGTCGACACCAAGGCGCTCGCTGATAAATGCTCGGGCCACCGCGCGTGCGTCCGGTGCGGGCAGCGCGTGTGCCGTGGCAAGCATGCCTTGCAGCGCGGTCCGATCGTCAGGCGCCGCGATGAGGGAAAGCGGGTCGTCCGACGCGGTCCTTGGCGCGGCGGTCGTGCTGGCGACCGCCTCCGCGGCGGGCCACAGCGGGGTGGTGAGAAACAGCGTGGTAGCGACCGCGAGTCGCGTCCTCAGGTTCTTCGAGTGCATCCATCGTCCTTTGATCATGCGGTGGTGGCTTGATCAGGGAACGGTAAAGACTGGACGTCCGACCGACTGTCCCGCTTCCTCCATGACTCGTGTGGGTCGCCCCCGGTACAGTCGGACGGCGGGACGCTACTCAGGACAGGTTGTAGCCGCGCTCCTCGTGCAACGCGAGGTCGAGGCCCAGTTCCTCCTGTTCCTCGTCCACGCGCAGGCCCATCGTCCGGGCGATGACCTTGAAGATGACGTAGCTCAAGGCGGCGCTGTAGACGACGGTGAACGCCACGCCTTCGAACTGGATCCACAGCTGCCCGAGGGCGCTCGTCACGGTGCCGTAGCCACCCAGGCCCGGCGACGCGAGCGGGCCCGTGAGGAGTGCGCCGAGGATGCCGGCGACGGCATGGACGCCGAAGACGTCGAGCGAATCGTCGTAGCCGAGCCGACGCTTGAGCCGTGTGGCGCAGAAGAAGCACACCACGCCGGCGGCCAGCCCGAGGACGAGAGCGCCGCCGGGGCCGCAGGTTCCGGCGGCCGGCGTGATGGCGACCAGCCCGGCCACGGCGCCGGAGGCGATGCCCAGTACGCTCGGGCGGCGGTGCACGATCCACTCGACCGCTGTCCACCCGAGCGCGGCGGCGGCGGTGGCGACCTGCGTCACGAGCATCGCCATGGCCGCGCTGCCGTTCGCCGCGACAGCCGAGCCGCCGTTGAATCCGAACCAGCCCAGCCAGAGCATGCTGGCACCGATCAGCGTATAGCCCAGGTTGTGCGGAGGCATCGGCGTGTGCGGGAAGCCGCGGCGCTTGCCGATGACGAGGCAACCGACGAGACCGGCGATGCCCGCGTTGATGTGCACGACCGTGCCGCCGGCGAAGTCGATGACGCCCAGGTCGCCGAGGAACGAACCCGGTCCGCCCCAGACCATGTGGGCCAGCGGCACGTAGACGACCGTGAACCACAGGGCCGCGAAGACCAGCAACGCGGAGAACTTCATGCGTTCGGCGGTGGCGCCGACGATGAGTGCCGGGGTGATGATCGCGAAGGTCAGCTGGTACATCACGAACAGCGCCTCCGGTATCGTGCCGTGCAGGCTGGACGGCGTGAGCCCCGCGAGCATGACGTGCGTCGAGCCGCCGATGAAGGAGCGCCACCCGGTCACGCCGGCGGTCATGCCGGTATCGTCGAACGCCAGGGAATAGCCGAAGACGATCCACAAGACCGTGATGACGGCGGTGATCGCGAAACACTGCATCAGGACCGACAGCAGGTTCTTCGCACGCACCATGCCGCCGTAGAAGAGCGCGAGCCCGGGAAGGGTCATCAACAGCACGAGCGTGGTGGCGGTGAGCATCCAGGCGGTGTCGCCCGAGTTGAGGAGCACGTCAGAGCGCATCGGCATCGATCTCCTGTGTACGAATGCGGATGGCCTGCTCGAGTTCGCAGACGAAGATCTTGCCGTCGCCGATCTTGCCGGTACGCGCGGCCTGGCCGATGGCCTCCACGGCGCGCTCGAGCTGCTCGTCGGTGACCGCGACCTCCACCTTCAGCTTCGGAAGGAAGTCGACGACATACTCGGCGCCGCGGTAAAGCTCGGTGTGCCCGTGTTGGCGCCCGAAGCCCTTCACCTCGGTCACCGTCATCCCCTGGACACCCGCCTCGGCAAGCGCTTCGCGGACGTCGTCGAGCGTGAACGGCTTGATGATCGCCTGGATCCACTTCATGGAGCGCTCCCGTCGCATGGCCTGTGAGCCAGTGAGCAGGATGCGTGCCATGCCCCCGGTCCGTAGCCCGAACCGTTGTAGGAGCCGCTATAGCGGCGAGACGCGGCCCCCGCGTCGTCACCCCACAATCCCCTCACCGCTGTAGCGGCTCCTACATGGGGCATCGAATGCACCATGATGGTGCTTTTGCTGCGTTGCACGCAGGCCAGGAAAACAGTACCATTTCGGTCCTATATCGAGGTTTCCCCTTTCCCCATGCTCCGTGTCAGCCGACTGACCGATTACGCGACGGTGGTGATGACCTGCATCGCCGCCCATCCTGCCGACGTTCTGAGCACCGCCCAGATCGCGGAGGAGGCGCGCCTGGAGTTGCCCACCGTGTCCAAGCTGCTCAAGCTGCTGGGCCATGCGGGACTGGTGGAATCCTTCCGCGGGGTCAATGGCGGTTATCGGCTGGCGCGGCCGGCAGAGGCGATCAGCCTTGCCGAGATCGTCGAAGCGATGGAAGGCCCCATCGGCCTGACCGAATGCAGCATGGCCCAGGGCCAGTGCGACCGGCAGTCCACGTGCGGGGTCAGCGGCAGCTGGCAGTCCGTCTCCGGAACCATCGATGGCGTGCTGCGCGCCATGACCCTGGCCCAGATGCTGGCTGCGCGCCCCCTACAGGCAAACGCATGAACGAGAGCGAGAACATGACACGCGAAGTGGCCGCGCCGGTGCGCGACAACGCCGAAGTCGAAGCGGCCCTCAACCGCCGTTACGAGGCCGGCTTCGTCACCGACATCGAATCCACCACCCTTCCGCCGGGCCTGGACGAGAACACCGTCCGCCAGTTGTCGGCGATCAAGGGCGAGCCGGAGTGGATGACCGAGTGGCGCCTCGCCGCCTATCGGCATTGGCTCACCATGCCCGAGCCGGACTGGGCGAAGCTGGACATCGCGCCGATCGACTACCAGGCGGTCAGCTACTACTCGGCACCGAAGGCCGGACCGAAGTCGCTCGACGAGGTCGATCCGAAGCTGCTGGAGACCTACGAGAAGCTGGGCGTGCCGCTGCATGAGCGCGCGCGCCTTGCCGGCGTGGCCGTGGACGCGGTCTTCGATTCGGTGTCCGTGGGCACCACGTTCCGCAAGGAACTGGCCGAGGCCGGTGTGATCTTCTGCTCCATGTCGGAAGCCATCCGCGACCATGGCGACCTCGTTCGCCAATACCTCGGCAGCGTGGTCCCGGCAGGCGACAACTATTTCGCGGCGCTGAACTCGGCCGTCTTCTCCGACGGCAGCTTCGTGTTCATCCCCAAGGGCGTGCGTTGCCCCATGGAGTTGTCCACCTATTTCCGCATCAATGCGATGAACACGGGCCAGTTCGAGCGCACCCTGATCGTTGCCGAGGACGACGCCTATGTCTCGTACCTCGAGGGTTGCACGGCGCCGATGCGCGACGAGAACCAGTTGCACGCGGCCGTCGTGGAACTGGTTACGCTGGAGCGCGCGCAGATCAAGTATTCCACGGTGCAGAACTGGTACCCGGGCGACGAGAACGGTGTCGGCGGCATCTACAACTTCGTGACCAAGCGCGGCGACTGCCGCGGCGCGGATTCGAAGATTTCCTGGACGCAGGTGGAAACCGGCTCGGCCATCACCTGGAAATACCCCAGCTGCGTCCTGCGCGGCGACCGCTCGGTCGGTGAATTCTATTCGGTGGCGCTGACCCACCATCGCCAGCAGGCGGACACCGGCACCAAGATGATCCACATCGGCAAAGGCACGAAGTCGAAGATCGTGTCCAAGGGCATCAGTGCGGGCCGCAGCTCGAACAGCTACCGCGGCCTCGTGAAGATCGAAAAGGGCGCCGACGGCGCGCGCAACTACACGCAGTGCGACTCGCTGCTCATCGGCAAGAAGTGCGGCGCGCACACCTTCCCGTACATGGAAGTGAAGAACCCGAGCGCCATCGTCGAGCACGAGGCCACCACCTCGAAGATCTCCGATGACCAGCTGTT
Organism: Luteibacter sp. NPDC031894; assembly: GCF_050273135.1. NCBI lineage: Bacteria > Pseudomonadati > Pseudomonadota > Gammaproteobacteria > Lysobacterales > Rhodanobacteraceae > Luteibacter > Luteibacter sp. NPDC031894. The sequence goes on from NZ_JBNNMV010000003.1 coordinate 148,576, forward strand.
CTACTGCCTCTCGCGCGGCATCGGCGAGGAAGACGCCGTGTCGATGATCGTCGACGGTTTTTGCAAGCAGGTGTTCCGCGAGCTGCCGATGGAGTTCGCCGTCGAGGCGAAGAAGCTGCTCGAGGTCTCGCTCGAAGGCGCGGTCGGCTGATGGGAATCATCGGTTCCGCCCCTGGGTTGACCGACCTGCGCGTGCTGCTTGCCGCGCTGGATCCGGACATCGACCCGATCCCCAAACGCTTCCTGCACGTGTCGCACGAGAAGGCGCGCGAGCGCATGGGCGACGCGTTGATGATGTTTCGCGAAGCCGAGGGCACCACGCTCATCGTCGACGTGGAAGACGCCGACGCCGCCGGCAGCGAGCGCCTGCTCTGGGCCCGCATCACACTGCGCGTCCAGTCCAGCCTGACCGCCGTCGGCATGATGGCCGCCGTGTCCGCCGCCCTCGCCAAGCGCGACATTCCCTGCAATCCCGTATCCGCGTTCCTGCACGACCACATCTTCGTGCCCTGGGAACGCCGCGACGACGCGCTCGATGCGCTCTCGCACCTCACGCCCTGATTGGACCGTCCCATGCACATGCTCAAGATCGACAACCTCCACGCCCGCGTCGAAGGCAAGGAGATCCTCAAAGGCCTTTCGCTCACGGTGAATCCGGGCGAAGTGCACGCCATCATGGGCCCGAACGGTGCCGGCAAATCCACGCTGGGCAACGTGATCGCCGGCCGCGATGGCTACGAGGTGACCCAGGGCAGCGTCGACTTCGCCGGACGCGACCTGCTGGCGCTGGAGCCGGAAGAACGCGCCGCCGTCGGCGTCTTCCTCGCCTTCCAGTATCCGGTCGAAATCCCCGGCGTGAACAACACCTACTTCCTGCGTGCCGCGCTGAACGCGCAGCGGAAGTTCCGCGGCGAGGACGAACTGGATTCCATGCGTTTCCTGAAGCTGGTGCGCGAGAAGCTGAAGGTGATGCAGATCTCCGACGAACTGCTTCACCGCGCCGTCAACGAAGGGTTCTCGGGCGGCGAGAAGAAGCGCAACGAGATCTTCCAGATGGCCGTGCTCGAGCCGAAGCTCGCGATCCTCGACGAGACCGACTCCGGTCTCGATATCGACGCGCTGAAGCAGGTGGCCGAGGGCGTCAACGCGCTGCGTTCGCCGGATCGCTCCTTCGTCATCGTCACGCACTACCAGCGCCTGCTCGACTACATCCAGCCGGACTTCGTCCACGTGCTGGCCGGCGGCCGCATCGTCGAAAGTGGCGACAAGGAACTCGCGCTCAAGCTCGAGGAGCAGGGTTACGCGTGGCTGGCGGACACGCATCCGGAACTGCGCAAGGCCGACCTTGCCGGAGCGCCGGCATGAGCCAGGTGCCGTCCCCGTTCGTGCGGGCGGCACTGGATGCCGCCGACGCGCTGCCGGCCACCGGCATCGCATGGCTCGACGCCGCTCGTCGCGAGAACCTCGATGCCTTCGCCGATGCGGGCCTGCCGGAGGGGCGTAACGAAGCATGGAAGTACACCCCGCTGCGCGCCCTGTCGCAGCGCGCCTTCGCGCTGGCGGATCGGACCGTGGCGGCAGCGATCGCCATCGATCCGGCACGTTACGCGCTGCCTGGGGTCGACGGCGCGCGTCTCGTATTCGTCGATGGAACGTTTCGCGCCGATTTATCGGTGCTTGACCTCGAGGGCGTCGAGCTGACGCCGCTTTCCGCTGCGTTGGCCGCCAACCCGGAGCCGCTGCGCTTCGCGATGGCCAATCGTTATCGGCGCGGCGCCGCCGACGCGTTCGCGCACCTGAACGCGGCGCTGTCCACCGAAGGCCTCGTGCTGCGGGTGGTGGAGGACGCCGTCGTGGATCGGCCGGTCCATGTCGTGCACGTGTCCAGCGGTGCGCAGGCGGAGACGGCATGGCATGTTCGCCTGCTGCTCGAAGTGGGCAAGGACGCCGCCGTCGACGTCGTCGAGCATTTCGTTTCTGCCGGCGACGCCGTCCAGCTCGGTACGGTCGTTTCCGATATCGCGCTGCGCGAAGGCGCGCGCCTCGGCCTCGTCATGCTGCAGGATGCCTCCGCGGCGACCACTCTGGTCCGGCGCGGCCATGTCCGCGTCGACGCGGGGGCGGTGGCGACCGTCCATGCGCTGGAACTGGGAGGCGCCCTCGTGCGCCACGAGCTGCACGCCGACCTCGACGGCGACGGTGCGCGCTTCGACTCGCGTGGCGTCTTCGCGCTGGCAGGGCGCCAGCACGTCGACACCCAGCTCGAGGTCCGCCACAAGGCCCGGGATACTGCGTCGGATGCCCTCTGGCGCGGCGTGGCCGACGGTCGTTCGCGCGGCGTGTTCCGCGGTGCGATCGTCGTCGCCGAAGGTGCCGACGGAGCCGATGCCGCGCTCAGCAACAAGAACCTACTCCTGTCCGGCATGGCCGAGATCGACACCAAGCCCGAGCTGGAAATTTACGCCGACGAGGTCAAGGCGGCCCATGGCGCGACGATCGGCCAGCTCGACGAGCGCTCGCTGTTCTACCTGCGCTCGCGCGGGATACCGCTGGCGAGCGCGCGCAGCCTGTTGACCGTGGCGTTCTGCCGCGCGGCGATGGACTCGCTGCCGAACGACGCCTTGCGCGAACACCTTGGCGCGCTGCTGGTCGCCCACCTGCCGACCGAGCCCGCCGCCTAACATCCGGAGCCAAGCCATGAACGCCAAGCCCGCGCCAGCCGTGTCGCCGCTGGATGTCGAACGCATCCGCGCCGATTTCCCCCTGTTGTCGCGCACGGTCCACGGCGAGCCGCTGATCTATTTCGATAACGCCAACACGGGCCAGAAGCCGCTGTCGGTGATCGAAGCGGTCGACCGGCACTACCGCGAACACAACGCCAACGTCGCGCGCGCCGTGCACCAGCTCGGCGAGGAAGCGACCGCCGCCTACGAAGGCGCGCGCGATGCCATCGCGCGGTTCATCCGTGCCCCATCGCGCGACGAGGTCATCCTCACGTCCGGCACCACGCAGGCCATCAACCTCGTCGCTTACAGCTACGCGCTTCCGCGGCTCAAAGCCGGCGATACGATCCTGACCACCGTCATGGAGCACCACGCCAACATCGTGCCGTGGCAGCTCGTGGCCGAGCGCACAGGGGCGACGGTCAAGGCCGCGCCGATCGACGCGAACGGGGAGCTGATCCTCGAGAAGTATGTCGAGATGCTAACGCCCGACGTGAAGCTGGCCTGTGTCGCCCACGTCTCGAACGTGCTCGGCACGGTGAATCCGGTGCGCGACATCGCTCGCGAATGTCGCAAGCGCGGTATTCCGTTGCTGGTGGACGGTTCGCAGGCAGCGCCACATCGGCCCATCGACGTGCAGGCGCTCGGGTGCGATTTCTACGCCATCACCGGGCATAAGATGCTGGGCCCGACCGGCACCGGTGCGCTGTGGGCGAAGCGCGAGCACCTGATGGGCATGCCCCCCTTCTTCGGCGGTGGCGAAATGATCCGCGAGGTGCGCTTCGAGGGCACCGTGTTCGCCGATCCACCGCATCGTTTCGAGGCCGGCACGCCGAACATCGCCGGCTTCGCCGGCATTCCGGCCGCCATCGACTACCTCGAAGGCATCGGCTTCGACCGGCTGCACGCCAGGGAGCAGGAGTTGCTCGCCTATGCGACCGACGCGCTCGAGGCAGTGCCCGGCGTACGCATCTTCGGTCGTGCGAAAGAGCGCGAGCCGGTCATCTCGTTCCTGGTCGAGGGCGCACATGCGAACGACATGGCGACGCTGCTCGACCTCCAGGGTGTCGCCGTCCGCTCGGGCCACCACTGCGCCCATCCGCTGATGCAGTTCTTCGGCGTGCCGGCGACCCTGCGTGCCTCCCTGGCCTTCTACAATACGAAGGCCGAAGTGGACGGTTTCATCGAAGCCATCGCGAAGGTGCGCAAGCTGCTGCTCTGAGCCTCGGGGCCTGGTGAAGGAATGACGCGATGAACGGTTGGGTGAGGGTGGGCACGCGCAGCGATGTGCTTCCAGGCGAATTCAAGGTCGTCTGGGATGGGGACACGGCCATTGCCGTCTACAACATCGACGGCGACCTCTACGCCATCGAGGACGTCTGCACGCACGATGGCGGCGAACTGGCCGGTGGCCCGGTCGTCGGTTTCGAGGTCGAATGCGTGCGCCACGGTGCCCGTTTCGACCTGCGTTCGGGCGAGGTGACCTGCCCGCCGGCGTATGAGCCCGTCGCCACCTTCCCGGTGAAGGAACACGACGGCACCATCTGGACCCGCGACGACCGCTGAACCGTAAGCGGAAACGGAATGGCTCTGGCGCGCGATCCCGGCCGGCCCTAAGCTTTCCGGGCGCCACCAGACCCATCGGGACATCCATGCTCCAGGACCACCGTCGACGTGCCGCGGTCGCCTTCGTGCTCCTGTTCATCCTGTACCAGGGCGCGGAAGGCGTCGGCGCGCGCCTCCTCGATAACTTCGCGGTGCAGGCCGCCTTCATGCTGGCGATGGTCGCCGTCGCCTGGCCGGTGGGCCGCTGGCTGGGCTTCCGCGGCTACGACGCGTATGCGCTGGAGTGGCAGCGATCGACCCCGGTGTTGCTGTCCGGCGGTCTTGCCCTGGCCTTGCTGGTCAAGTACGTGGCCGTGTGCGTCGGCATGGCCGTCAACGTGTACGCGGCCAGTGCGCCGGCCGTGCCATCCGTTGCGGCGGTATCGTTCCTTTCATCGATTCCCTGGGCGCTGGTCGCGACCTTCGTGCCCTCGATCGCGGAGGACATCCTCACGCGCGGCTTCCTCTATCGCGCCTTGCGCGTGCAATGGGTGCCGTGGATCTTCGCCGTGGCCAGCAGCGTCCTGTACGTGCTGAACCACATCTACCGACTGGGCGCCGGTCCAGCGGAGTGGATCATGCTGTTCTGCTTCGGCCTGGCGTATGCGACGGCGGTCGTGCGCACCGGTTCGCTATGGCTTGCCGTGGGTTTGCATTGGGGATGGAACCTCGCGAACGTGCTGATCGGCGACATCCTGCCTTACCAAGTCATGTCGCCGGTGTGGTCGTCGCTGCTTTCCGCCGGCGCGCACCTCGTCATGCTCGGGCTGCTGTTCGCCCTGCCAACCCAGTTCGACCGCGAAGGCCTGCATCCCGACCCGGCCTGAGTCCCCCGGACGGACCACCTACCAGCGTCCGATCAGGTGCTGCACGAGGAGGCTCGTCAGCGCCACGGCGGCCCAGACGCCCAGGCCCAGGAGGATCGGCCGCGGACCGGTGGAGGCCATGCGGCGCAGGTCCGCCGAGAGGCCGATGGCGGTGAGGGCGACGATGATCAGGCACTCCGCGAGGAAATGGATCGCCGGGAGGACGGGCGCCGGGATCACGCCGGTCGTGCGGATCACGGAGGCGACGAGGAACCAGAGGATGAACCAGGGGAAGATCTTCGCGAGGCTGAAGTCGGTGGCACCGCCGCGCTTCTCGCGCCATGCCACGACCAGGGCGATGGTGAGGCTGATGGGAATGATCAGCGTCGCGCGAGTCAGCTTCACGATGGTGGCATAGTCGCCGGCGGCATGGCTGTAGCTGTAGCCGGCCGCGACCACGGACGACGTGTCGTTGATCGCCGTGCCGGCCCAGAGGCCAAACCCGAGGTCGGACAATCCGAGCCAATGCCCGAGGGCAGGGAAGAGCAGCACGGCGACCAGGTTGAACAGGAAGATCGTGGAGATCGCAAAGGCCGTGTCGTGTTCGTCCGGCTTCACGATCGGCACGATCGCGGCGATGGCCGAGCCACCGCAGATCGCCGTGCCCACGCCGATCAGGAGCTTGAGCGTGTCGTGCACGCGGAGGATGCGTCCGAGGATCCACGCGGCCAGTCCCGCCGCGGCCACCGTGGCGAGGGTGACCGACAGCGACTCGAGGCCCGTATGCGCCACCTGGGTGATGCTGAGCCCGAAGCCGAGCGCGATGATCGACCACTGCAGTACTTGCTTCGAAGCGAAGCGGATGCCCGGCAGGAAGCGCGCGGGCGGCGGCACGAACTGGCGAACGACGATGCCGAGGACGATGCCCCACACGGCGCCCCCGACCAGCGGCATGAGGCGGCCGAGGACGAAGGCGACCGCGGCCACGGCAAAGGCGAGGGCGATGCCGGGCAGACGGGAGTTAGGCGTGGGGACGGCGGCGACGGTGGACACGGGGTGATTCCCTGGAGACGTGCGCCATTGTCGCTGCGGCCACCTTATAAGGATATTGAAAATGACTTATGCGGTGTATAAGTGGAACTTATGCAAACCATCAGCCCGCGCCAGCTCGACGTTTTCGTTGCCGTTGCCACCGCCGGCAGCGTGCGCGCGGCGAGCGAGCGACTCTTCATGAGCCAGCCTGCCGCGAGCATGGCGCTGGCCGAACTGGAGCGGCAGATCGGCTCGCCGGTCTTCGCGCGCGAGCGCGGCCGCCTTCGCCTGAACGATCGGGGGCGCGAGCTCCTGCCGCTCGCGCGCGAGCTGATCGAGCGGCACGCCGAGTTCGCGCGCATGGCCGAAGGAACGCTGGCCGGTTTGTCCGGCGAGATCGGCGTGGGCGCGAGCAACACGGTGGGTAATTACCTCGTGGGAGACCTGCTGGGTCCGTTCGCCGCTGCCCATCCGGGGGTGTCGCTGCGCTTGGGCGTCGCCAATACCGCGCGCATTGCACAAGGCGTGCTCGACCATGACTTCGATATCGGCTGCGTGGAAGGGCCGGTGACGCATCCGGCGTTGGAGGTGCGGCCGTGGCGGGACGATCGCCTGGTGGTTTGCGCGCGCCCGGACCATGCGCTGGCAGCGAAGAAGCGCCTGCGCCGGGAAGACTTCGCCGGACAGCGCTGGGTGTTGCGGGAACGCGGCTCGGCCACGCGCGCGTTGAGCGAGCGTGCGCTCGCCGAGTTGCCGGAGGGCACGACCGTGCTCGAACTGGACCAGTCGGAGGCGATCAAGCAAGCCGTCATCGCGGGACTGGGCATCGCCTGCCTGCCGGAGGTGGCGATCGGCGACGCCGTGCACGCGGGGCGCCTGGCGGTCCTCCCGACGCCATTCCTTGACCTGCGACGGACCCTTTCAGTCGTGCTGCATCGGCAACGCTACCGCGGGGCGCTGCTGGAAGCGTTCCTGGCTAGCCTTTGAAGCATCCGTGGATCAACCCAGCACGCAGCGGTTCTTCCCGCTGCGCTTCGCCACGTACATCGCCACGTCCGCGGCGATGACCACGTCGTCGTAATCCGCGCCCGTCTTGTACAGCGTGACCCCGATGCTTGCGCCGACGTTCACGCGCAGGCTCTGTCCGCCGACGTCCAGCGTATACGGCTCTCCCACGGCGTCGCACAGCACCTGGCAGCGTGAGAGGGCGGTCGGGCCATCCGGCGTGCCGTGCAGCAGCACGGCGAATTCGTCCCCGCCGAGGCGCGCCACGGTATCGCTGTCGCGCGTGCGCGTGTCGATCCGTCCGGCGATGGCCTTGAGCAACTCGTCCCCCGCCGCGTGACCCTCGGTGTCGTTCACGCCCTTGAAGCCGTCGATGTCGATATAAGCGAGTGCGAATGAGGGATCGTCGGATGCGATCGCCGCTTCCAGCCGCTCGCGAAACAGCACGCGGTTGGGCAGCCCCGTGAGCGCGTCGTGGGTGGCCTGGTGACGGACCAGCTCTTCCATGCGGATGCGTTCCGCCATCTCGGTGGTGAGCTGCCTGTTGCGCAGCGAAAGCTCGTCCAGCGCCTGCTGCAACAGCGCGCGGGCGCGGTACAGTTCGAGGAAGATCTTCACCTTGGACTGCAGGATCGCGTCGTTGATCGGCTTGGCGATGTAATCGACGGCACCCGACGTGTAGCCCTTGAGTCGGTTGATGTCGTCCGCATAGGCGGCCGTGACGAAGATGATCGGCGTTTCCCGGAGGTGGTCCGCCTCCGAAATGAGTTGCGCCACCTCGAAGCCGTCCATCTCCGGCATGTTCACGTCCAGCAGCACGAGGGCGAACTGATGGTCGAGGCATAGCGCGAGCGCCTCGTTGCCGCTGGAGGCTTCGAAAAGCTCGGCGTCGGCGCGTGCCAGGAGGCGGCGCATGGCCACCAGGTTGGCGGGCGTGTCGTCGACGACGAGGATCTTGGGACGGGTCGGATTCATGGCAGGCACAAGTCGTTAAGCAGCGCCGGGATGGCGTCGAGTGGCAGGCAGGCATCCGCGCCGGCGACGCGCAGCCCCGCCAGAGGCATGGCGTCGGCTTCCGCGTCGCGCGGGTCCTGCACGATGGCGTAGCCGCCGGCACGCCGGATGGCGGCGAGGCCGTCGGCGCCGTCGGCATTGGCGCCGGTCATCAGCACGGCCACGAGTCGGTCGCCCCATGCGGCGGCTGCCGTCTCGAATAGCACGTCGATCGAGGGCCTCGCGAAGGACACCTTCGCGTCCACGCTGAGGGAAAAGCGAAAGTCGTCTTCCACCAGCAGATGGTAGCCCGCCGGCGCGACGTGGACCGTGCCTGGATCGACGGAAGCGCGTTCGCGCGCTTCGACCACCGGCAACGCGGAGACGCGCCCCAGCAGCTCGACCAGCAAGGACACGTTCGAGGAGCCGGTATGGCAGCAGACGACCACCGGGGCACGCAGCTGGTCGTCCAGCGCGGGCAGCATGCGCTGGAGGGCGTTCAGGCCGCCAGCGCTGCATCCCATGACGATGGCATCGTAACGACTCACGACGCGGTGCCCTTGCCGGGTGTGCCGGCCAGGCGGTAGATGCGCAGTGCGGGCTCCACGCCCGACAGTTCCGACGCCACCGGCGAAAAGTCCACGTTTTCCCGCGAACCCAGGCAGAGGAAGCCACCGCGGACGAGACTGTCGCGGAACAGCTGCAACGTGCGGTCTTGCAGGGCGTTGTCGAAATAGATGAGCACGTTGCGGCAGAGGATGAGGTGCGCCTCGCAGAAGACGTTGTCGGTCACGAGGTTGTGGTTGAAGAAGGTGACGTTGCGACGCAGGCGCTGGTCGAGCCGGATGAACTCGTAGCGAGCGCTGTAGTAGTCGCTGAAGGACCGGCGGCCACCTGCGTCGAGGTAACTGCGCGACCATTCCCGGGCTTCGCGGGTGGGATAGATACCTTCCGCCGCCGCGGCGAGCGCTGCGTCGTTGAAATCGGTGGCATAGATGTGCGCGCGGTCGTACAACCCTTCTTCCTCCAGGAGGATCGCCAGGGAATACACCTCCTGCCCGTGCGCACAGCCGGCCTGCCAGATGTTCACCTGCGGGTAGGAGGCGAGCACGGGCAGCACTTTCTCGCGCAAGGCGCGAAACACCGGCGGGTCGCGGAACATGTCCGACACCGGGACCGACAGCCCCTCGATGACCTTCCTGACGAAGCCTTCCTCATGCAGCACACGCTGCACGATGCCACCGATCGTGCCGGTGTCGTGGAGGCGCACGATCTGCTGTAGCCGCCGTTTCAGCGACGCGGCGGCGTAGCCGCTGAAATCGTAGTCATGGCGCAGCTGCATGGCTCGGATGAACAGCTGGATCTCGATGTCCTCGACGTCCATGTCAGTTCCGCGGTGGCAGCCAGACGCGGATCATCGAGAGGAGGCGGTCGATGTCGATGGGCTTGGACAGGTAGTCGTTGGCCCCGGCTTCGAGGCATCGCTCGCGGTCCCCGCGCATGGCCTTCGCGGTGAGCGCGATGATGGGCACGGTCGCGACGGCCGGCCTCGCGCGGATTTCTCGCATGGTTTCGTAGCCATCCATCACCGGCATCATGATGTCCATAAGCACCAGCTCCGTGCCTTCGTCCCGGTCCAGGATGTCCAGCGCCTTGCGGCCGTCCTGCGCCATCGCCACCTCGATGCCCTTGGCGCGAAGGACCTTGGAGAGAGCGAACAGGTTGCGCATGTCGTCGTCCACGAGGAGCACGCGCCGGCCATGCAGGTCGCCTTCCACGGCGCCCGACTTCGCGTGTGGTGCCTCCGTCGGCGACGCATTGCCGTGGCGTATGGAATGCAGGAACAGGCTCACCTCGTCGAGGAGGCGATCCGGGGAGCGTGCACCCTTCACCACGATGCTGTCGGTGTACTGGCGAATACGCATGCTTTCGTCGCGGGAAAGATCGCGACCGGAGTACACCACGACGGGCGGTGCATGCTCGCCCTGGGAGAGGCGTTCCAGCAGGTCGAAACCCGACATGCCCGGAAGGCCGAGGTCGAGGACGATGCAGTCGTAGGGCTTCTGGGTCGTCATCGCCAGCGCTTCCTCGCCGGACGCCGCCTCGTCGATGGCCACGGCGTCGTCCTTCAGGAGCGTGCGCACGGCGGCGCGCGCGCTGGCGTCGTCGTCCACCACGAGCAACTGACGCGTGCGTCCTTCGGCGAAATGCATCAGGCGCTCGAAGGCCGTGGTGATCGCTTCGCGGCTGACGGGCTTGGTGAGGAATCCCACGGCGCCGAGTTCCAGCCCTCGGGTGGCATCGTCGGTGGCGGAGATGAAGTGCACGGGTATGGCGCGCGTGACAGCGTCGGCCTTGAGGCGCTCCATCACCGTCCACCCATCCATGCCGGGCAGCATCACGTCGAGCAGGATCCCGGTGGGCCGATAGCGCCGTGCAAGGGCGAGACCGGACTCGCCGTCGGCGGCCGCGAGGACGCGATGCCCCTTCCGGTGAATCATGTCCGCGAGGATGCGGGCAAAGGCCGGATCGTCCTCGATGACCAGGATGGCCGTGTCGCCGGGCTCGAGCGAGGCGCGGTCGTCGACGATGCCTTCCGGGGCCAGTCCCGGCGACAAGGGCAGGGTGGCCTCGGCGGCGGCTTGCTGCCGGGACACCTGCACCGGGCGCGCGCCGCTCTCCGGCGTCTGCTCAGGCACCACGAGGGTGAAGGTGCTTCCTTCTCCCGCCTCGCTGCGCAGGGCGATGTCGCCGCCGAGCAGGCCGGCGATCCGACGTGAGATCGCGAGGCCGAGGCCGGTGCCGCCGTACTGGCGGCTGGTGCTTGCGTCCACCTGCTCGAAGGCATGGAAGACGCGTTGGAACTTGTCCTCAGCGATGCCGATGCCCGAGTCCTTGACGATGATCGCGATCGCGTGCGCCGGGTCGAGTCCTTCCGGCAAGGAGGCGTCCGCTGGCGGGCGGACGATGTCCACCTCGACGCCGCCGCTGGCGGTGAACTTGAAAGCGTTGCTCAGCAGGTTGTTGACCACCTGTTCGAGCTTGCCCGCATCCGTGTCGATCGTGGAGGGCAGGTCGGGCGACAGCCGCACCTCGAAACGGAGCTTTTTCTCCCGCGCGACGTGGTTGAAGGTGCGGCCCAGCGTGCGGGCGAGGTCGGCGAGCGCGAACGGCGCCACCACCAGTTCCATCTTTCCAGCCTCGACCTTGGACAGATCGAGGATGTCGTTGATCAGACGGAGGAGGTTGGAACCTGCGTCGTGGATGATGCGGGCGGATTCCACTTGCTCCGCGTTGAGGTTCTCCTCGTCGTTGTCCGCGAGACTGCGCGACAGGATCAGCAGGCTGTTGAGCGGCGTGCGCAGCTCGTGCGACATGTTCGCGAGGAACTCGGATTTGTACTGGCTGGCGCGGGCCAGTTCTTCCGCTTTTTCCTGGGTCTCGCGCTGCAAGGCTTCCAGCGCCTCGTTCTGGCGATTGAGGGCGATGCCCTTCTCGCGCAGTTCCTCGTTCGAGGCATGCAGTTCCTCGGCCTGCACGCGCAGCTCCTCTTCCGATGCCACGAGCCGCTGCGACTGTTCCTGCAGTTCCGCGGTGCGACGCAGGTTTTCCAGCGACAGCGCCACGATGGGCACCAGTTCTTCGAGCAGGCGTTGCTGGACCCCCGTGAGTGGCGCGAAACTCGCGACCTCGATGACTCCCAGCAGGCGATCGCGCGAAAGGACCGGCACCAGCACGACGCTGCGCGGCGGTGCCTCTCCGCTGGCGGAATGGATGCGTGCGTAATCCTCCGGCACGTCGTGCAGGACGAGGGAGCGGCGCTCGACGGCTACCTGACCGACCAGGCCTTCGCCCGGCTCGTAGCTTCGTGGCGCCTGGCGCTGTTCCCGATAGCCGTAGCTTCCAAGCAGTTCCAGCTTCCCGGTCTCGCCGCGCCGGACGTAGAACACGCCCAGTCCGGCATGGAGGCAGGTCGCAAGCTCCGACATGAGCGTGCTCGCGAACTCACGGTAGGTCGTGGCTTCCTGGAGACGGGCGGAGATGGCGGTTACCGACGACTTCAGCCAGTTCTGCCCATCCGTTTCGACCGCCATCTCCTTGAACACCTGGAGGGCGCGTGCGATTTCGCCGATCTCGTCGCGGCGGGTGAGCTGGCGTACTTCGATGTCGTGCTCATGATTGGCCAGCGCGGTCATCAGTTCCGTCATCTTCACTATGGGACGCGTGATGAGGCGGAAGGTCATGCGGATCACGAACAAGCCGAAGAGCAGGCAGGCCAGCAACGAGCCGACATCCACCCATCGCGTGATCGCCAGTTGCCGTTCGACCGTGGCGCTGCGCTGTTCCAGCAGCCCGTGTTCGGTGGAGGACATCTGGTCGATGGCCTTGGCGATATCGTCCATGCGGACCGAGCGCTGCGTGGCGTACGCCTGCCGGATGCGCTCCCGTTCGGCTGCGGCCTCCGGCGTGGTGGCGTCGCCCGTGGCACCGATGGGCTCCATGCCCATCGTCATGGCTTCCGCTTTCCAGCGGTCGAGCAAGTCTTGCAGGCGGTCCAGGCGCGATTCCTGGAGCGGGTTGTCGCCAACGAGCCCGCGCAGGTCCGCGAGGGTGCGCGACAGCTCGGTGTCCGCGGCCCGGAAGGCGGCCTGCTCGTCTTGCGCGCGGCTCAGCAGGTAGCCCCGTACCGCGGCTTGCCGGCTTTGCGCGGCCTCCCTGACGTCCGCGAGGGTCAGCAGCACCTGGTAGGTATGCGAAGCCCAGGCACGACTGTCCTCTTCCCGCCCGATCGATAGGAGATTGCCAAGGTTCGTCGCCACGAAGAGGGCGAGCAACGCGCCAATGGCGAGGACGATCTTGCGCTGCAGTGGCTGATCGGCCAGCCAGGTGTTCCGCTTGACGATAGGGGGCATGCGTTGGCCGGTGGATGCGGTGAGGGTGGGTTCGCTTCGTTGGTACACCCAACGGGCGTTTCCTTCCATGGGAGGTGGCCCGTTATGGGAATCCGGTCACGCGGTGGCGACGCGCTTCCGTCGCCACGAGGGGGCGACCAGGCTGCCGCGGCGCACGGCGATGGCGAGGCAGCCGGCAGTGGCGATCGAACACAGCGCCAGCGCGACCACCGACGCTTCGGCACCGAAGGCGCCGCCGGTCAGCCAGTCCGGGCCTTGCATGTGCGCTGCCAGCAGGCCTTTCTGTTCGAAGCCGGACACGGGAATGCCATAGAGCGGCCCCTGCGCCACGTTCCACGCCGCGTGCGCGCCCATGCAGACCCAGAGGGACCGGGTGACGTGGAAGAGGAGGCCGAAAAGCAGTCCCGCTTCCAGCGCGATGGACAGGGCGCTCCAGGTGGTGGCGTGCGGGTTCCAGATGTGCAGCCCGCCGAACACGGCGGCCGAAAGCAGCAATGCGGCCCACGTGCCGAGGCCTTCCTCCACGATGCGGAAGATCACGCCGCGGCTCACGATCTCCTCGCCGACGCCGGCCCCGACACCCATCGCCAGGATCGGTCCGAGCCAGTGCACGTCATGGTTCACGCCGTCGACGACATAGGCGCCCAGGGCCCACAGGGCGCCGACGACCAGCGAGAAGACGATGGCGCCGCCGGCGATGCCCAGCAGCACGTGGGGCACGGCCTTGCGCGCGGCGAGTTCGTCCAGGCGTCGCCTTTCGATGGTGCGGACCAGTAGCCAGTAGGCGAGCACGACGGGCGCGAGGCGGAGGGCCTCGATCAGCGGCGTGATCTGGTCGAACGTGAGGTTCCCCTTCGGGAGCCCCAGCCCTGCATAGATCCGACCGGCGATGAAGAACAGGGCCGTCATCGTGGCAAAGAAGGCGACGATCCGACCCAGGGGCGAACGAAGCAGGCGCAGGGGCAGGGACGGAGACGTCGCAACGGTGGGTTCAGCGGACATGGAGGCCTCATCGGTGGGCTTGCAGACGCAGTCTACGCAGGCATGATGGTGTTCCGATACAAGATCGCGACGGCGCGGTCCGCTACCGTCGCGACGCCGGACTCCCTGCCTGCCCTGGATCGACCCGATGGCCATCCCTCCCGACAACGACCCCTCCAGCCCGCAGAACCGGCGCGAGCAGACCTTCCCGATTCTCAATGAGGAAATGGCGGGGCGCCTCGTGAAGTACGGCGTCGAGGAAGTCGTTCCCGCCGGCACCGTGTTGTTCCGCCGGGGCGATCGCCGGATCGACTATTTCTTCGTGATCGAAGGCTGCATCGAGATCTACGACCAGGACAAGGAAGGCCAGCCGAACGTCTTCGTCGTGCACGGGCCGAGCCAGTTCACCGGTGAGGTGGACCTGTTCAGCGAAAGGCAGGCCATGGTGAACGGCCGCACCGGTTCGGACAGCCGGCTCGTCCGTGTCGACCCGGTCGCCTTCCGCAAACTGGTGTCCGGCGAGCCGGACATCGGCGAAATCATCATGCGCGCCTTCATCCTGCGTCGCGTGGGCCTGATCCAGAGCGGACAGGGCGGCGTCATCCTGGCCGGCTCCGCGCATGCCGCCGATACCGTGCGCCTGCGTAGCTTCCTCATCCGCAATGGCTATCCGTACCGGCTGCTGGATACCGACGTCGACGAGGACGCCATGCACCTCCTCGACTGCCTCGGGCTGCGTCCGTCGGAGTGCCCCGTCGTGGTCATGCCGGACCGGCGCGTGTTGCGCTGCCCCAGCACGGTCCAGCTGGCCGACGAACTGGGCATCACCATCGTCCTCGACAGCGAGCATGTGCACGATGTCGCCGTGGTCGGCGCCGGGCCCGCGGGCCTGGCCGCGGCCGTGTACGCGGCGTCGGAAGGGCTGGACACGCTGGTGCTGGAAGCGCTCGCGCCGGGCGGGCAGGCCGGCACGAGCTCCAAGATCGAGAATTACCTCGGCTTTCCCACGGGGATCTCTGGGCAGGCGCTGGCCGGGCGGGCGCAGGTGCAGGCCATGAAGTTCGGTGCGCACATGGCCATCGCGCGATCGGCGCAGGGCATGGATTGCACGAAGCACCCGTATCGCCTGCTGCTCGATGACGGCACCTCGGTTCGCGCACGCGCGGTGGTTGTCGCCACCGGCGCGCGCTATCGCAAGCTCGACCTCGTCGATTACGAACGCTTCGAGGGCCAAGGCATCCATTACGCGGCAACGGCCATGGAAGCCACCCTCTGCGCCGGCGAAGAAGTGGTGGTGGTCGGCGGCGGCAACAGTGCCGGCCAGGCGGCCGTTTTCCTCGCGCGTACGGCGGCGCACGTGCACATCCTCGTGCGCGGCGAAGGCCTCGCATCGACGATGTCCGATTACCTCGTACAGCGCATCGCGCAGTCGCCGCGCATCACACTGCATCCGCGTTGCCAGGTCGATCACCTGGACGGCGATGCCTACCTGCGAGAGGTCGGCTGGAAGTGCGTCGACGGGACCGCGACGCGGATCAAGGCAGGCAGCCTTTTCGTGATGATCGGTGCCGAGCCCAACACGGCCTGGCTGGACGGCTGCCTCGACCTCGACAGGAAGGGCTTCGTCCTGACGGGGCGCGATGCCGACGGCTATGCGACGCCTTCGCCTTTCGCCACCACCTTGCGCGGCGTGTTCGCGGTGGGCGACGTGCGCTCGGGGTCGATCAAGCGCGTGGCGTCAGGCGTCGGCGAGGGCTCGGTGGTGGTGCAGGCGATCCATCGCTTCCTCAACCCGTCACCGATCTGACGTTGTAGGAAGCGCGCTGGCGTGCTTCCTACGGTGAACTAGCTGCCTCAGACTTCGACGGACGCCGCGTGCTCGCGCGTCGCCGAGAAACGCACCGTCGGCCAGCGCTCCTGGGCGAGTTGCAGATTCACTCGCGTGGGTGCGAGGTAGACCAGCTCGCCCGCAGCGTCGATCGCGAGATGCGCTGCGTTCTTCTCGCGGAACTCCTCGAGCTTCTTCGCATCGTCGCAGTGGATCCAGCGCGCGGTCGCGACGCCGACCTGTTCAAAGCTGGCGTCCACGTTGTATTCGTCCTTGAGGCGGTACGCCACCACGTCGAACTGCAGGACGCCCACCGCGCCAAGGATGAGGTCGTTGGACATCAGCGGGCGGAAGAACTGCGTGGCGCCTTCTTCGGACAGCTGCGCGAGGCCCTTCTGCAGCGCCTTCATCTTCATCGGGTCGCGCAGGCGCGCACGGCGGAAGAGCTCCGGCGCGAAGTTAGGGATGCCGGTGAACGACAACGGTTCGCCTTCGGTGAAGGTGTCGCCGATGGTGATGGTGCCGTGGTTGTGCAAGCCGATCACGTCGCCCGGATAGGCGCGCTCCACGATCTCGCGGTCGGACGCCATGAAGGTGAGGGCGTTGGCGATGCGGACTTCCTTGCCCGTGCGCGTCTGCTGCATCTTCATGCCGGCGGTGTACGTGCCGGAGCAGACACGCATGAAGGCGACGCGGTCGCGATGGGCCGGGTCCATGTTCGCCTGGATCTTGAAGACGAAGCCCGTGAGCTTTTCTTCCTCCGGCTTGACCTCGCGGCTGAGTGTGTCGCGCGAGCGCGGGGAGGGCGCATGCTCCACGAAGAAGTCGAGCAGCAGCTGCACGCCGAAGTTGTTCACCGCCGAGCCGAAGAAGACCGGCGTCTGCTTGCCTGCCAGGTAAGCCTCGACGTCGAACGGGTTGGACGCGCCGAGCACGAGTTCCAGCTCCTCGCGAAGTTCGTCGAGAGCGGCCTGACCGATCTTCGCCGCCAGGTCCGGGTGGTCCAGTCCCTTGAAGATCGTGGAATCCTGGCGGGTGAAGTTCTTGCCTGGCTCGAACACGTGCACTTCGTCGAGCAGCACGTGGTAGACGCCCTTGAGCCGCGAACCCATGCCGATGGGCCAGGTGACCGGCGCGCAGGCGATGCCGAGCACGGACTCCACTTCGTCGAGCAGGTCGATCGGCGAACGGCCCTCGCGGTCGAGCTTGTTGATGAAGGTCATGATCGGCGTGTCGCGCAGGCGGCAGACTTCCATCAGCTTGATCGTGCGTTCCTCGACGCCCTTCGCACAGTCGATGACCATGAGCGCCGAGTCCACCGCGGTCAGCACGCGGTAGGTGTCCTCGGAGAAGTCCGCGTGCCCGGGGGTGTCAAGCAGGTTGACGATGGCCTCGTTGTACGGGAACTGCATGACCGAAGACGTGACCGAGATGCCGCGCTCCTTCTCCAGCGCCATCCAGTCCGACGTGGCATGCCGCGCGGCCTTGCGGCTCTTCACGGAGCCGGCCATCTGGATCGCGCCGCCGAACAGGAGGAGCTTTTCGGTCAGGGTGGTCTTGCCGGCGTCGGGATGGCTGACGATGGCGAAGCTGCGCCTGCGGCGGGTTTCGGAGAGGTGTGCGGACATGGGTCTCGAGTCGCTGATGCTGGCTAACTCACTATTCTAACAGGAGTTAGGGCGGCGCTGCCGCCCGCCCCGACCGGCCGATCAGCCCCCGACCGCCCGTCCCGCTCGTGTAGGAGCCGCTATAGCGGCGAGAGGCTCCCATCTCGCCGCCTCATCGTCTCCTCGCCGCCATGGCGGCTCCCACTTGGTCGGAATAGACATCTGGACGTCTAAACGTCTGTTGACACGCCGCCGATCCACACGTATCGTCGGTTGCACTCATCGAGACCGGCTGAGGGACAGGCCCTTTGAAGCCGGGGCAACCTGCGGATTTCCGCGACGGTGCCAACTCCTGCGGGGCGTGCTTTCGCGCCAGCCGATAGATGGGAATGTCCGTTCCGGGGCGTGCGTTCGCGCACCCGTGGCGCCGGCAATCCGACACGGTATCCGCAGGGGCTCGATCCCGCAGCAGGAACCCGGACATGCCAGCAGAGCCCGCCACCGTGATCTCCTCCCCCCAAGCGGCCGCCCCCCTCGCGGTCCGCCGCGCATCCGACCTCACCGAGCAGCGCGGCACCCGCCGTGTCGCCTTCACGCCCAAGTACGGCAGCGACACCGTCGAGGTGGAAGTCCGGTACCTCTGGTGCGGTGCACCCGATGCGCCGACGGTGATCGTGCAGGGCGGCATCTCCGCCGACCGTGACGTCTGCGCCGGCCGCGAGCGTGCGGCGGGCTGGTGGGAGGACCTCGTGGCCGAGGGTGCCGCAATCGACCTCGCCACCTGCCGCGTTCTCTCCATGGACTGGCTGGTACCGGAGGACATCGACGGCGTTTCCTCGGTGTCCAGCGAGGACCAGGCGGCGGCGCTCAGCGCCCTTGTGGATGAACTGGGCATCGGTCGCGTGCAGGCCTTCGTCGGCTCGTCCTATGGCGCCATGGTCGCCCTCGCTTTCGCCGCCGCGTATGCGAGCAAGGTCGGGGCGCTGGTGTTGCTCGCCGGGGCCCACCGGCCGCATCCGTTGGCCACGGCACAGCGCTCCGTGCAGCGCGGCATCGTCAGGCTGGGCCTCTCGACGGGCCGTACCGGGGAGGCCCTGGCCCTCGCCCGTCAGTTGGCCATGACCACCTACCGCGGGAGCGAGGAGTTCTCGCGCCGCTTCGCCGCCGGCCCGGAACTGCGCGACGGCCGCTTCCATTTCCCCGTGGAAGATTACCTCGAGCATGCGGGTCGCCGTTTCGTTGAACGCTTCGATCCGCAGCGTTTCCTCGCCCTGTCCGAGTCGATCGACCTGCACGACATCGAGCCGGAGCGGATCGCCGCGCCGACGACCCTGGTGGGGTTCCCGTCCGACCGCCTCGTGCCACTGGCCGACCTCTGCGAGTTGCAACGCCGCCTCGCTGGCACCGCCACCCTGGAGGTGCTGGATTCGCCTTACGGCCACGACGCCTTCCTGAAAGAAACCGTGCAGCTCGCTCCTGTGCTGCGTCAGGCACTCAACGACTGTTGCGGAGACCGCTGACCATGACCGATTCCCGTCCCTGTACCCGCGCCGTGCGCGCCGGCATCGAATGCGACACGCAGCACGGCGCGGTAGTCCCGCCGCTGCACCTGTCGACCAATTACACATTCGAGGGCTTCGGGCGCAAGCGCGCCTATGATTACTCGCGCAGCGGCAACCCGACGCGCGACCTGCTCGCAGAGGCGCTCACGGAGCTCGAAGAGGGCGCCGGTGCCGTGGTCACCGGCACGGGCATGTCGGCGGTGGCGCTGGCGTTGGAACTCGTGCCCGCCGGCGCGCTCGTCCTGGCGGCCCACGATTGCTACGGCGGCACCTGGCGCCTGCTCGACGCGTGGGCGAGGAAGGGGCGCTTCCAGGTCCGCTTCGTCGACTTCACCGACCCCTCCGCGCTGGCCGACGGCCTCGCCGCCAAGCCGGCGCTCGTGTGGGTCGAGACACCGTCGAACCCGCTGCTGCGTATCACCGATGTGCGTCATGTCGCCCAGGCGGCCCGTGCCGCCGGTGCACTCACCGTCGTCGACAACACCTTCCTTTCGCCCGCGCTGCAGCAGCCGCTGAAGCTCGGTGCGGACATCGTGGTGCATTCCACGACGAAATACATCAACGGCCATAGCGATGTCGTCGGGGGCGCGGTGATCGCTGCCGACGCGGCCGTCGCGGAACAGCTGAAGTGGTGGGGCAACTGCAACGGCGTCACGGGCTCGCCCTTCGACAGCTACCTCACGCTGCGCGGCGTTCGCACCCTGGCGGTGCGCCTGCGCGCGCACGAGGAGAACGCACGCCGCATCGCCACGCTGCTCGACGGGCATGACGCGGTGGACCAGGTGTTCTATCCCGGGCTGGCCTCACACGCCGGGCATGCGCTGGCACAGCGTCAGCAGTACGGTTTCGGCGCCATGCTCAGTTTCGAGATCGCCGGCGGTACCGACGCCATCGAGGCTTTCGTGGACGGGCTGCGCTACTTCTCGCTGGCGGAATCGCTGGGTGGCGTGGAGAGCCTCGTTGCCCATCCGGCGACGATGACCCACGCGGCCATGGCTCCCGAGGCGCGCCGTGTCGCCGGGATCGCCGATAACCTCCTGCGCCTTTCGGTCGGCATCGAGGACGGTGACGACCTCATCGAGGATATCGAAGCCGGCTTGGCGCGCGCGGCCACCGTGGCGTCCGCGGTTTCCAAACGCAAGGTCGGCGCATGAGCGCGGTGGTCATCGCGCCGCTCGCGGAAGCGGTGCCGCGTACCGCCGTCGTGCTGCTCGGTACCGGTGTCGTGGGGAGGGCGCTGCTCACCCTGCTCGCGACGCCCGCAGCTCAGTCGCTGCGCCTGGTCGGGGCGGCGAATTCGAAGCGTCAGCACCTGTTGGCGCAGGGCCTGTCGCCCGGCGACATCGTGGAGCGCCTGGCACGCGGCAGCGGCGACCGGGACGACGCGCCGCTCCTTGCCGCCCTCGACGAGAGCGGTGCCACGAGGAAGGTGGTGATCGATGCGACCGCTTGCGCCGTCGAGGCGAGCCGCCATCCCGAATGGCTCGAGGCGGGATACCACGTCGTCACGGCGAACAAGGCGCTCGCCGGTGGAGAGCTCTCGGGGTGGCGCGCACTGCGCAAGGCGACGGGCGGCGGTGCCATCTACGGCGACGCGGCGACGGTGGGCGCGGGACTGCCCGTGCTCTCCACCCTTCGCCGGCTGCGCCAATGCGGCGACAGCTTGCTCACCCTCGAAGGCGTTTTCTCGGGCTCGTTGTCCTGGCTGTTCAACCAGTACGACGGCAGCCGTCCGTTCTCGAGCCTGTTGCGCGACGCGCGTCGCCTGGGCTTCACGGAGCCCGATCCGCGCTCCGACCTCTCCGGCGAAGACGTGGCGCGCAAGCTCCTGATCATCGCGCGCAACGGGGGTTTCGCGCTGGGCAGCGACGAGGTGGAAGTGGAGAGCCTGGTGCCGGCTGCGCTGCGCGACGTGGACACGGCGGCGTTCCTCGATCGCCTCGACGAACTCGACGAACCGCTGCGCCAGCGCCAGGCGGAAGCAAAGGCCAACGGCAAGGTGTTGCGCTACCTCGCCCGCCTCAACCAGCGTGGGCGAGCGCGTGTCGGGCTCGTGGAAGTTCCGCCGGACCACCCCGCCGCGAGGCTGAGCGGCACCGACAACCAGTTCGCGCTGACCACCACGCGCTATCACGCGACACCGCTGGTGATCCAGGGGCCCGGCGCGGGCCCCGAAATCACGGCGCAGGCGCTGCTGGGCGACGTCTTGGCCCTATAGGAGCCGCTGTAGCGGCGCGGCGCATGGCTCGGTGGCTACACCACCGAGCTCGCTATGCCATCGTGCTGGCGCAAAAAAAAACCGCCCCGTTTGGGGCGGTTTTGCTTTTACCGGTGACCGGTGACCTTCTCGGCCTCTTCCGCGCTGGGCGGCAGGTCCGGCTCGCCGGGCTCCAGCTCGTCGTGATGGAAGCGGGCGGCCTCCACCATCGGCGTGCGCCAGCCCGTGGCGATGCCCCAGAAGTAGAAGACGGCGCCGATCACGGCGACCAGCGCGAGGTCGTAGCCGTACGGGATGTAGTCGTGCCCGCCGAAGGTCTCGCTACCGGCCCAGGAGACGAATGCGATGACGGGCAGGTAGACGATCAGCCACCACGCACCCTTCAGGTGCTTGCCGAATTCGTCCCAGCCGGTCTTGGCCGTGTAGTAGAAGTACAGGGGCAGCGCCACGACCATCAGCAGGATGATCTCGCCGGTGAGCGGCCACTTCGCCCAGTACAGGAGTTCGGTCGCGAAGATGAAGGCGAGCGCGGCGAGGATGGGGAGACCGGGAATGCGCAACGGACGCTTCAGTTCCGGCGCGGTGCGACGCAACGTCATGACGCTAACCGGACCGGTCAGGTAGGAGATGATCGTCGAGACCGAGATCACCGCTGCCAGCGTGCCCCAGCCGCGGAAGAAGAACAGGAAGATGAAGCTGACGACGAGGTTCAGCCACATCGCCGGGCGCGGGATACCGAAGCGCGGATGGATGTGGCCGAAGATCTTGGGCAGGTGGCCGTTGCGCTCCATCGCGTAGATCATGCGCGCGGTGGTGGCGGTATACGTCGCGCCGGTGCCGCTCGGGCTGACGAAGGCGTCGGCGTAGAGGAGGATCGCCATCCAGTTGATCATCAGCGCGGTGGCGAGCTGCGCGAAGGGTGAAGCGTATTCGAGGCCGGCCCAGCCCTTGCCCAGCTGGTCGGGTGGCACGGCACCGATGAAGGCGATCTGCAGCAGTACGTAGACCACGGTGGCCAGCAGGATCGACCCGATCACTGCCAGCGGGACGTTGCGTCCCGGGTTACGCGCTTCGCCGGCGAGGTTCACAGGACTCTGGAAGCCGTTGAAGCTGAAGACGATGCCGGAGATGGCCACCGCGGTGAGGATCGACGAGATGTCGATCGCGTGCGTGCCGCCGTGCGCGCCGATGTCGAAGTTGCCCGGGTTGTAGCTGGTGGCGATGAGCGCGATGCCGGTAGCCGCCGGCACGACGAGCTTGAAGACCGTGATCGCCGTGTTGCTCTTGGCGAACAGCTTCACGCTCCAGAAGTTGAGGAAGAAGTAGACCAGCACCAGCACGACGGCGATCGCGAGACCCGGCGGCGTGAGTTCGCCGTGGCCGTTGGTGACGACGTACAGGTCCTTCGTCCACGCAGCCCATTCCCACGGCCACGAGGCCATGTACTGGACCGATGCTTCGGCTTCCACCGGGATCACCGAAACGATGGCGATCCAGTTGGCCCAGCCGGCGATGAAACCTACCAGCGAACCGTGCGAGTAATGCCCGTAGCGGACCATGCCGCCGGATTCCGGAAACATCGCACCCAGTTCCGCGTAGGTGAGGGCGATGAAGAGGATGATGACGGCACCGATGATCCAGGCGTAGACGGCGCCCGGGCCGGCGAGCTGGGCGGCATGCCAGGCGCCGAACAACCAGCCTGAGCCGATGATCGAGCCCAGGCCGGTAAGCATGAGGGCAAAGGCGCCGACGTCGCGGCGGATAGCGCTATGAGACATGGTGACTCCGGTCGAACGGGACGAGGCGGTACCCCGGCCCAGGGCGGCACAAGGGCCGGATAATGACAGCCCCGGCCCGTCATGTCAGCCAGTGCCTATCGTCCCCAACTGTCGTCGCGTCGATATACACTGATCGACGCGGTAGGGATGAAGGGGTTCGAATGCGTTCGAAGTGGGTCGCCATTGGCATGTCGTTCCTTGCCCTTTCGGTATGCGGCATTGCCGCAGCGGAAGAGCAGTGGAACGACAAGGGCCGGCTGATCGATTCCGAGTCATACGACCGTACCGCCAAGGGTTTCTACTTCACGCTCTACCCCGGCGAGGATCCCGTGGAAGCCGTGCGGCGCTGCGCCATAGCCATGCGCGAGATGGGCCACCTCGCCTCGGTGTCGTGCTTCGCGTACACCAGCAAGCAGCGCTTCGACACCCGACGCGGAAAATTGCGTATCTGCTATTCGGCCGTCGCGAACTGGTGGGGCGAGGACGAGCCGGTCCGCGTGGAGACCGTGGACCGCCTGCCGAGACTGTGCCCGGCGAGGTAACGGGGATCGATCAACACTCGATGACGTTGACAGCCAGGCCGCCGCGCGAGGTTTCCTTGTACTTGTCCTTCATGTCGCGGCCGGTGTCACGCATGGTGGCGATCACCTTGTCCAGCGAAACGTGGTGCTTGCCATCGCTCTTGAGCGCCATGCGGCTCGCGTTGATCGCCTTCACTGCGCCCATGGCATTGCGTTCGATGCAGGGAATCTGCACGAGGCCGCCGATGGGGTCGCAGGTGAGGCCGAGGTTGTGCTCCATGCCGATCTCTGCCGCGTTCTCCACCTGGGTGACGGTGCCGCCCAGCGCGGCGGTAAGACCGCCGGCGGCCATCGAGCAGGCCACGCCGACTTCGCCCTGGCAGCCGACTTCGGCGCCGGAGATGGAGGCGTTTTCCTTGTAGAGGATGCCGATGGCACCGGCGGTGAGGAGGAATTCGACCACGCCGTCTTCCGACGCACCCGGGCAGAAATGCCGGTAGTAGTGCAGCACCGCCGGGACGATGCCTGCCGCGCCGTTGGTCGGTGCGGTGACGACGCTGCCGCCGGCCGCGTTCTCCTCGTTGACGGCCAGCGCGTAGAGGTTCACCCAATCGAGGATGGTGAGCGGATCGCGCAGCGCCGCCTCGGGCTGCGCGCGCAGTTCGGCCGCCATGGCGGGAGCGCGGCGGTTGACCTTCAGGCCGCCGGGCAGCACGCCCGGCGAACGCAGGCCGCGGGCGACGCAATCCTGCATGGCCTTCCAGATACGCAGCAGGCCGGCACGCGTTTCCGCCTCGGGCCGCCAGATGCCTTCGTTGCGCATCATCAGCTGCGCGATGGTGATGCCGTGCTCCTTGCACAGCGACATCAGCTGGTCGCCGGTGGAGAACGGGTAAGGCTGTTCGCTCGTGTCCGCGACGATGCGGTCTTCCGCGGCCTCGTCGGGATTGACGACGAAGCCGCCGCCCACCGAGTAATAGTCGCGCGTGGCCAGTTCGTTGCCCTCGGCGTCGTAGGCCGAGAAGCGCATGCCATTCGTGTGGAACGGGAGCTTCTGCCGCTTGTTGAAGACGAGGTCGCCCTTTTCGTCGAAGGGGATCTCGTGGCGCCCGAGGATGCGGATGCGCTTGTTGGAGCGGATGCGCTCGAGCGTCGCCGGAATGGTGTCCGGGTCCACGCGGTCGGGCCATTCGCCCTCGAAGCCGAGCAGGACGGCCTTGTCGGTGCCGTGGCCACGGCCGGTCATCGCCAGGGAGCCGAAGAGTTCGCAGCGCACGCGGGCCACGCGCTCCAGCACGCCTTTCTCTTCCAGCCAGTGTTCGGCGAAGCGCGCCCCGGCGCGCATCGGCCCCACCGTGTGCGACGAGGACGGACCGATGCCGATCTTGAAGAGGTCGAAGACGCTGACTGCCATGGCTTTGGGGAAGGGTGGCCGTAGGGGATGACCGGTTATTCTACGCTCCCATGCCGCCCGACCCCATACATCCCCGCATGTCCGTATTCATCCTCTTCCAGCGCGACGACTGCCACCTCTGCGACCAGGCCCTGGCCTTGCTGGCCGAGGCGCGGTTCCCGGAGTTCGACTCGGTCTGGATCGATGACGACGAGGCGCTGGAGGCGCGCTACGGCACGCGCGTGCCGGTGCTGCGGCGTAGCGACGGGGCGGAGCTGGACTGGCCGTTCGACGCGGCCGCCGCCAGCGCTTTCGCCACATGAATCGCCGACTCTGCTAGCGATCTACTTGCGCAGTCGCCGCAGGATCTCCTCCCGCGCCTCGCGGAGGATCGAATCCCGGTCGAGGGTCGCCACGATGCCGGCCACGGCGCGCTTGGCGCCGTGCTCGCCCCAGGACTTGCCGGATACCAGGTAATGCTCCGCCGCGCGGCCGATCAACACGGTGGCGTACCAGCCCAGAGCGCCCTGCGCCGCGGCGGTGACCACCACGGAGAGGCCGCCACTCAATCCTTTCAACGCGGAGGCCACCAACTGCACGCCCCATACCGCGCCCATCAAAGCCGCCAGCTGCGTCGTGATGACGGCGACGAGGCGGCCCGACTCGCCGCGCGTGAGCGGTAGTCCGTACACGCGGCCGAGCTGGATGACCATCGCGGCGTCGAGGCCGCCGGCCAGGAGCAGGTCGGCGACCGGGACCGGGTTGAGCGCCACGCCCACGGCCTTGGCGATGCAGTACTGGCGGATGACGCCGCTGGCGACGTCCCGCCGCGTCGCCGCGATGCGCTCACTCACCTGGTCGGTGAGTCGCCCAGCGAACAGCCCGGCGTTGATCGCCGACAGCGTCTTCCCTTCACGCTCCGCGATGGCGAGGAGACGCGCCTTCAGCGCGCCGACGTCGGCGGGGCGCGATCGGCTGGTCCGGTGCTCGTGTCCCATGGCATCCACCTCGACGACGTCGGCGGCGGCGGGCCGCGCCGCCACGGCAATGACGTCTTCCGCCGCCACAAGCCCGGTCGCGTGCTCGCGCAGTCTCGCCAGCAGGCCCTCCCGCTCGTCGTCGCCGTAACGGTCGGCCTTGTTGAGTACCAGCAGCAGCGGACGGCGTGTGGTGGCGAGCGTGCGCAATGCATCTCGCTCCTCACGCGTGAGGTCGCCATCGGCGACAAAAACGACGAGGTCGCTGACCTCCGCCACCTCGAAGGCGAGCTTCTCCCGTGCCTCGCCGCCGAGCTCGTTGATCCCCGGGGTGTCGATGAGCACCAGACCCGCGTTGGCGGCCTCGTCCAACCGTGCCGCGTCCGCCTCCGTGGTGGTGCCATGGAGCACCCCGACGGCGAAGGCGTCGCGGCCGAGCAGGGCGTTACCTAGCGCGGACTTGCCCGCCGACACGCGACCGAAGACCGCGACGTGCAGTTCCTCGTTTTCCAACCGGTCGAGCATGCGCTCGACGCGCTGGAAGTCCGCGGCCATCGCCTCGCGCACGTCGCTGGGAATCGACGGGTCCGCCAGCAGGTCGCGCAGGCTGGCGGCTACCGGACCGCCGCGCGCGTCGGAGGCACGCGCAGGAGAACCACTATCGCCGCGCCGGAAGCGCGCGGCGATGCCACGAAGGTGTTCGCGCCACTGCGCCACGCGCCGTTTACTTCGGCAGCAGGTTCAACGAACCGTTGACCAGCACCTCGTCGGCGATCGTCGACGTGTCCTTGTACTCGCCGCTGCCCACGCCGAAGTCGAGGCGTTTGAGCGTGCCGGTGACCGAAAGGCGCGCACCGCCCGCATTCGGGGAGAACGCCACCTTGAGTGCCACCGGCTTCGTCACGCCATGCAGTGTGAGGTTGCCGTTGGCGACGACGTTGCCCCTGGCATCCTTGCTGAAGCCCGTCGTCACGTAGTGCGCCGTCGCGAACTTCTTCACATCGAAGAAATCGGCGCTGGGGAGGGCGCCGTCGCGGTCGCCGTCACCCGTCTTCGCCGTGGACATGTCCACGGTCACGTCGAACTTCGCACTGGCGAGATTGGCGGGGTCGTAACTGATGGCCGCATCGAACTTTCCGAAGGACCCGTCGAACTGCTGGCCCTGGAACTTGCCGCTGAAGCCGAGCGTGCTGCCAGGGCCAACCTTGTAATCCGCCGCGGAAGCAGCAAAGGGCAGCGCAAGCGCAAGGCCGAGGACGGACAGGCGGCGGATCGTCGGACTCATGGGGTTTCTCCGGGAGGGGTGGGGATGTTCCGCTTCGCGCGGCCGAATGGCAGCATGCGGCGGAGGGTGTCGTCGCCGTCGACGACATGATGCTTGATGGCGCCGCCGACGTGGGCGACGAGGACGAGGAGCAGGAACCAGAACAGATACACATGCACCGTGCCGAGGATCTGCGAGAGCTCCTCGTTCTTCTGCACCAGGGCCGGCAGGTTGAACATCTTGAAATACTGCAGCGGGAAGCCATGCGCGGAGTTGAAGGCCCAGCCGGTGAGCGGGATGCAGACGATCAGGAGATAGAGGAGCCCGTGCACGGTGTGCGCCGCGAGCCGCTGCCAGCCGGGCGCCGGTTCGTCCGGTGGACGGCGGTCGATCGCACGCCACAACACGCGGAGGAAGAAAAGCGCCAGCACCGTCAAGCCGATCGATTTGTGCAGCGCGAACATGTTGATCTTGTGCAGCGATGGCTTCAGGCCGTCCATCCATAAGGCGAACGCGCCATTGCCGAGGATCAGCAGCGCCATCGTCCAATGGAACGTCTTGGCGACGGTGCTCCAGTGGGTCGGTTTACTGCGCAGGGGCATCGGTGGGTTCCTTGTCGTTGTCGTGGCCGGCTTCGCCCTCGCGGATAGCCTCGATCTCGAGCCAGACCGCCACGTCGGTACCGATCGATCCGCGGTTCGACGTCATCCCGTAGGCCGTGCGGTCCAGCGAAATCTGTGCAGAGAAGCCCGCAACGGTGTGCAGGCCATAGATGGTCTTGCCGACACGGTTCACCTGGAACGGAATGTCGAGGGGAAGGGTGGCCCCACGCAAGGTGAGCTTGCCGTGCACGATGCCCTGGTCCTCACCGCGTTTCTCCACCGACTCGCTCACGAAGCGCGCGGTGCCGGCGCGGTCGCTGTCGAGCAGGTTCGGACCGCGCACCGCCTTGTCCCACTCGGCGTTGCCCATGTCGACGGAAGCGAGGTCGATCGTCGCCTGCACCGACGACTTTGACCAGTCGTCGCGGTCGAAGACCACCGTCCCTTCGCTGATCCGCAGGCGGCCGAACGACCGCGAGAAACCGTTGTGGTCCACGTTGAACACGACCTGGCTGTGGACGGGGTCCATCCGGTAGGTGACCGGCTCGGCAGCCGCCAGTGCGGGCGAGAGCGCCAACATCGAGGGAAACAGGAAACGGGCGAGACGCATGCGTGTGGCCTGTCGCTGAGGAGCCGCAAGGCGGCCGATGACCAACAGTGTGGCCCGACCGCCCCGCGTTGTCAGCCCGCCGGCGGCGAACGCATCGTTCGCTCAACGATCCCGAAGCGCTTCGCCGGTCAATTCGGCGAGGCGGCGCAGCCTGGACGCGCCCGCGTCACCGAGGAGTTCGCGCATGCGTTCGCCGGCGTCCGCCTGGTCCAGCGTCCGCCGCTCGGCGAGGGTGGCCGCGAGCGCTCGGCCGAAGCTGTCGAAGATCAACGCATAGGCAAAGGCGTGCAAGACACCGCCGCCAAGGGTGCCCAGGCCAGGGAAGGCCTTCAGTGCGTTGCCCGCCACGGCGAGCACCACCGACGTACCGGTCCGCAAGGTCATGCGAGCCTGGCGCAGGAGGGTGTCGATTTCCACATCGGTCACGCGGACATCGTAGAGTCCGGCCAGCGCGCGCACCATGCCCGTGGCCAGCGCCCCCTGGATCACCAGGTCGGTGCCGGGCGCGACCGCCGCCATGGCGCCGACAATCGCGCGGCGCGCGTAGCGGCGGACGATGCGCTCCGCCTCCTCGCTGCGGTAGGCGTGTTCGCGCTCGCCCGTCCGTTCGTGCAGACCTGCCAGCACGGCATTTTCCCGTTGCGCCTCCAGCGCGGCGGTGCCCGGCGCCAGCAAGCGCCGCAGCGCCTCCATCAGTGGCTGTACGTTGGCGGCGCGGCGACGCGTGACGTCTTCCGTGCTTCCATCGGGCAGCTGGCGGGTGAAACGCTCCTCTCCCCCCGCGCTTATCGCGAGCACGGCATCCGGTATGCCGCCGGCCTGCTCGCGGACGCGGGTGAGGATCCGTTCGAGTTCGTCGGGAAGCCACTGGTCGGCCTTGTTGACGGCGAGCACCAGGGGCTTGCCGAAGTCGCCCAGCCAGCGCAGTTCTGCGCCTTGCGTTCGGGTGAGATCGCCCGCGCACACATAGATCACCGCATGCGCGCGCAACGCTTCTTCGCGGGCGAGGCGCTCGCGCGTTTCGCCGTCGGCTTCGGAGGAGCCCGGCACGTCGGCGACGGTCCAGGGGTCGCCCCAGGCCGATGTGTCGTAGGTGACGACGTCGCGCGTTGTGCCGGCGCGGGGATCGCGCTCAGGCGTGGCGCCGGGCACCAGCGCCGCGATGAGGGTCGATTTGCCGGTGGATATTTCACCGAACACGGCCAGGTAGGTACGTGCGCTGTCCCGGCGACGGTCCAATTCGCCGAGTTCTTTGCGAAGTTCCTCAACATCAGTCGCCGCCTCCCGGAGCTTTTCGATGCGCGCTTCGAGGGAGGCTCGATCCGGGGCGGCGACGGGGGCGCGTGCCTTGCGCGGTCGCAGCCACCATGCGCCGACGGCCACGCCGGCCATCGCCACGAGCAGCAAGATGGTGCCGAGCAGCCAGCGCATGCCGGTCGGCAGGCCCATGAAACGCTGGGCCAGGGCCAGCGCACGGTCGAGGGCGGCCAGCAGCAGCCACACCAGGGCGAGGAGCCCGACAGCCGCCAGGAGGAAACGAAGCCGAGAGGACATGGCCGCATTCTAGAGGACATGCCCTGTGCGGAACGCACCGTGTCGGCGGAGGCCTACGAGATCCATCGAATCTCGACGTGTTGCCCTCCGGGAGTGCATGGCATGATCGGGAGCGCACCAGGAACCCGCGTATGCATTACACGCTCATCACGAGATGGATCCTCGCGTTCATGATCGGCTCGGTCATGCCGCTTCCCGTCCCCGCCGCGACGATGCCGCCGGTCCCGACGCCGCAGTTCCGAAGCTACGGCCTCTCCGAAGGGCTTCCCAGCAGCCAGGTCCACGCGGTGGCCCAGGACAGCCGGGGTTTCATATGGGTCGCCACCTCCGTCGGGCTTTCGCGCTTCGACGGCGTCCAGTTCGTGACCCCGGGGATCGGCTCCGATCGTGCGCATGCGCTACCCGCCGGCGGCGTGTCCGCCTTGCTCGTGGATGCGGACGACCGCGTCTGGATTGGCGGCGCCGACTTCGGCCTCGGACGTTACGACGCCGCCACCGGTGCCTTCGCGCAGTGGCGCGACGGCCTGGTGGACGACAATGTGCGTGCCATCGCTCAAGCCCGCGACGGTTCCATCTGGGTGGGCACCGGCGGCGGGCTCGTGCATATGCGGGCGGACGGCAGCGGCATGCGCGATATCGCGCCCGGCCCGGATGGTCCGTCCTCATCCTCCATCCGCGCGCTGCACGCGTCCGACGACGGCCGTGTGTGGATCGGCACCGACGCCGGTGTCGATGTCGTCGACGCCACCGGGGCGATCGCGCCCGTGCCGTTCGAGGATGGCAGCCACCCGCGCGTCCTCCGGATCGACGGCCATGCCGCGGAACTGCGCTTCGCGACGGAGCGCGGACTCTTCCGCCTCGCGCCGGATGGGCTCCTGCATCGCGACCGGCGTCTCGCGGGGGCGCCGATCTACGCGTCGTTGTCGGACAGCCACGGCACGTTGTGGGTGGCGGGCTCCGACGGCCTTTCCATGCTCGACCGCTACGGCCGGTTGCATGCCGTGCGTGGCGCATGGACGGCGCAGGGCGGGCTGCCCGGACGCACGGTCCGCGGCATGCTCGAAGACCGAGAGCACGGTCTCTGGTTCGCCCTCAGCGACGGTGGCCTCGGCTACCTCGGCCCCGCCTGGGAAGACTTCACCCGCTTCGCCCATGTCGCCACGGATCCTTTCAGCTTCCCGGGGCGAACCGTCACCGCCGTCGCCGCGCAGGGCAGCACGAAACTCTGGGTGGGTGGGTTGCATGGATGGATACGCGGCTTCGACCCGGCGACCGGCAGGACCTCGGAGGGGTTCGACATCGAGACCATGCGCGTGCAGTCGTTGCTGGAAGTGCCGAAGGGCTTGCTGATCGGCACGGTGAGAGGCCTCTCGATCGGCGGCGATGGCCAGACGCGCCCGCTCCTGCGCGGGGCCATCGACCATCCGGTCACCATGTTGGCGCCGGCACCGGACGGCACCGTCTATGTCGCCGCGCACGGACAGGGATTGTTCGCGCTGGATGCCCACCTGACGCGCGCCAAAGCGATCCCCTTCGCCGCGGCGCGCCGCGGCGTGACCGACACGCGACAGATCGAAGTCGTCGGCGACGAACTGTGGCAAGCCAGCCTCGCCGGTCTGGCGCGACTCGACCGCGCGTCGGGCGACATGCGTTTCATAGCCGGCGTCGCCCCGGGCCGGGTCAACGCGTTCGAGCCGGACGAGGACGGCTTCTGGATCGTCCGCCCGGACGGCCTGGAGCATTACCGCTGGGACGGGCGCATCGCGCAGCGCGATCGCTGCGTGAAGGGCGTGCACGGCTTTCCTTCGGCGGACATCCTCAACGTGCGGCGTGACGTCGCCGGACGTCTCTGGCTTTACGGGGAGACCGGCGTGTGGCGCTTCGACCCCGGCACGGACAAGTTCCGTCCTTTCGGATTGGCCGACGGCCTCGCGAGTGGCGAATTCACCAACGCCAGCACCGTCTTGCTTGACGACGGCACCATGTATGGCGCCACGCTGGGCGGCCTCGTGGGGTTCCGTCCCGACAGGCAGCGCGACCACACGCGCAAGCCCTCCATCGTCGTGCTCGGCGCCACGGTGTCGCGCGGCGGTGTTCGCTGGCCCCTGCCCATCGAGGGAGACAGCCTGCGCCTCGCGTGGAATGACCGGGAACTGGCCGTGCGTGCGCGAGCCCTCTCGTACGTCAATCCGGATCGGAACCACCTGGTCTTTTCGCTGGAACACGACGGCGAGACCACGAAATTGCGCACGGGCAAGGATGGCCAGCGCAATTTCGGGCCGCTCGCAGCGGGCGTGTACCGGCTGTCGGTCTCGGGTGCGGGGCGCGACGAAGTCAGCGGGACGCTGGCGCGCCCTTTGACGGTCGTCGTCGCTGCGCCACCGTGGCTACGCTGGTGGGCATGGCTCACCTATGCGTTGCTCCTGGTTGCCATCGGCGTCGCCCTGGTAGTGAGTACACGCCGACGAGTAAGACAGTCCGTGCGACTGAAGCTGGCCGAACAGCAGCGACGACTCGCCGAGGAAGCCAATGCGGCGAAGACCGAATTCATGGCGACGCTCGGCCATGAGATCCGCACGCCGATGACCGGCGTGCTCGGCATGGCGGAGCTGATGGCGAGCACGTCGCTGGACGATACGCAGCGCGCCTATATCGAAGCCGTGCGCCGCTCCGGCACGACCTTGCTGCGCCTGGTGAACGACGCGCTCGATATCACCCGCATCGAAGCTCGTCGGCTCGTGCTCGAGTCCGAATGCGTTTCCCTTCGCTCGGCCGCCGCCGAGGTGATCGCGCTGGCCGCGGGGACCGCCTCGGAAAAAGGTCTGAACCTGACTTCGGCATTCGACGTGAACGTGCCAGCGTCGGTTCGTGGCGATGCGATCCGGCTCCGCCAGATCCTGCAGAACCTCGTGAACAACGCGGTCAAGTTCACGGAGAGCGGTGGCATCTCCCTGCACATAGGCTGCGAGGGCGCTTCCCTCGTCATGACCGTCACCGATACCGGCCCGGGCATGTCGGCGGAACTTTGCGCGCGTGTTTTCTCGCGCTTCGAACAGGGCGGATCGCCGCAGCGCGCGCAGGGTTCCGGACTCGGCCTAGCCATCTGCCACGAACTCTGCACGTTGATGGGCGGAACCATCCGCGTGCGCAGCGAACTAGGCCGGGGCACGGCCTTCGTCGTGACCTTGCCGCTCGCGCCATGCCATTGCGGTGAATGCAGCGAACTCAGCGCATTGACAGCATCCGCCATAGCAGGCAAGCGGTTGCTCCTGGTCGAGGACGATCCGGTCGTCAGTGACGTGATCGCCGGGTTATTGCGCGAGCGTGGCCACGTGGTCACCGCGGTGGGCGAGGGCCTTGCCGCGATGACGGAACTCGCGCGCGGGTCGTTCGATGCGATCCTGCTCGACCTCGACCTTCCCGTGGTCGACGGCTTCCAGATCGCGCGAATGGTCCGGCGGCTGGAGTCGGCGGGCGATATCCCGATCGTCGCCGTCACGGCACGCTCGGCGGGCGATGAACTGGCGGCGATCCGCGAGGCCGGCATGGACGCGCTGTTGCGCAAGCCGATGACGGGGAATGATCTGGATGCGGTGCTGGAGAGTGTCTGCGCGGTGCCGGCGTGCTGATTGCCAGCCCTACCCAAACCGCCTGAAATACGCCAAAGCCCCCACCACCAGCAACGACGTCGGCAACAGGTTCGCCAACAAGGGCGGCATGCCGTACACCGTGCCGAAGTTCACCATCGCGCCCTGCAGGAAGTACCAGCCGATGGCGAGGATGATGCCGATGAAGAGGCGCTTGCCGAGGCCGCCGGAGCGCAGCGAGCCGAAGGCGAAGGGCATGGCGCAGAGCACCAGCACCAGTGTGTTCACGGCGAACAGCGCGCGGCCCCAGAAGGCGACGGCGTAGGCGCCTGGGTTCTGCCCATTCGCCTCGAGGTAGCGCATGTTGCGACGGAGGTCGCTCATCGAGAGGTATTCGGGATGGATCACCGACTGCTCGAGTACGTGCGGGTTGAGGCGCGACGCCCAGGTCTGGGTGTGTTCATGCGAGGAATGCGTGCCGGCGGCGTCCAGTGTCGTGGTGCGAACATTCGCCATGACCCAGTGGTTGCCGTCGTGGATCGCGCTGTCGCCGTGCGAGAAGGTCTTGACCTGGCCGTCCGGCGTGAAGTCGTAGACGCGCACGTCCACCAGCTTCACGGTGGCGCGGTCGCCGTCCTGCGTCGCGATGGCGGATTTCGCGTTGATGATCTTGCCGCCGTCGCGCGCCCAGAGGCCGCTGCTCGTGGAGCCCAGGTTGCTGGAACGCATGCGCACCTGGATGGCCTGCGCGTGCTGGTCGCCGTAAGGCGCCACCGTTTCGCCCATGACGACCACCGCGAGGGTGAGCACCGCCACCACGCCCGCCGCTGACGCGGCGATGCGCAGCTTCGACATACCGGCCGCTCGCAACGCCGTGAGTTCGCCGGTGGCGGCGAGGCCACCGAGGCCGAGCAGGCCGCCGATGAGCGCCGCGTTGCTGAACATCTGGTACAGGCGGCGCGGCACCGTGAGCATGATGTACGCGATGGCGTCGTACAGCGTGAAGCCGTTCTTGCCGATATTGCCGAGCTGGCGCACGAACTGTGTGAGCGCGTCGAAACCGGTGAGCACCAGCCACACGAGGAGCAGGGTGCCCAGGACGCTGGCGCCGATCAGCCGGTCGGCGCGCTTGACGGTCAGCGTGGCCATCAATGGGCTCCCTTCACGCGGCGCGGGGCGTTCTGTCGCCAGAAGTACCAGGCCGCCACGCCAAACACGATGATGTGCAGCAGCCAGATCGGAGCGGAGGTATGCAAGTTGCCCTTCAGGATCTGCGCGCGCGCGATCAGCTGCCAGACCACATAGACGAAGTACGCCAGCACGGCGATGAGCAGGCGTCCATAGCGGGCGTCGCGCGGCGCCTGCCGGGACATCGGCAGGACCATCATCATCAGCACGAGCGTGCTGACCGGAGCGGCGAAGCGGGAGACCAACTCGCCGAGGCTTTCCTTGGTGCCCGCCTTGAACAGGTCGCCGGTGGAGGATTCGTGCGCCGGGTCCGTGTCCTCGTCGTCATCCGTGATGTTCGAGAGGGAGATGTCGTTGCGCTCGTATTTCATCCGCCGCCAGTTGTCGCTGCCCAGCGGAATCTCGAACTGCCAGCCGTCGAACAGGGCGAGGAAGCGGCTCTGGCCGTCGCTTTCCTGGTACATCCGGCCGTTCTTCGCGTTGACCACGCGGACCTGCGGCTTGCCGTCGCTGTCGGTGCGGTCGGTGGCGAGGAAGGTCTTGCCCAGCACCGTGCCGTCGCGGCTGAGGGTGTCGACGAAGATGATGCCGCCCTTGCCGGGCAGTTCGGTGAAGCGGCCGGCATCGAGGCCTGCGGCGATCACTGACTTGTTGGCGGCGGCGATGACCTGGTCGGCGGTGCGGGCCGAGAGGGGGCCCAGCCATAGGGAGACCATGCCCACCACGATCGTGGCGCCCACGGCGAGCAGGGTGACCGGTCGGAGCATGCCCCGGGGGCCCATGCCGGAGGAGGCCAGGACGTGCATCTCGCTTTCGCGGTACATGCGGCCCAGGGCGATCAGGGTGCCGAGGAAGGCCGACATGGGCAGGAGGGTGGAGAGCAGGTCCACCATCTGCAGCCCCAGCACCTCGAACATCACGCTCGGCTGGATGCTGCCGTTGGCCACCTTCTGCAGGACGGTCGCGAACGCGCCGCCGGCGAAGATCACCAGCAGCACGATGGCCGTCGCGAGGATCCCGTAGGCCAGCTCGCGCAGGAAATAACGGTCGAGGATGCTGAGCATTTGATAGAATTGGCGGTTCGTGCCGCGTCAGTCCCTGCCGGCAAACCATAAGTCTAGCCTGTCCGGGCCCCGGCGGGCTTTCGCAGGACAGTTAGCTATGACGGTTCAGTTCAGCCTCGGTTCCCATGCTCCCGAAACGACCGCCACCCCCGTGGCCGTGGTCGGCGTTTACGAGAACGGTGTCCTGACCAGCGCCGCGGCGCGGATCGACACCGCGGCGGACGGCGCCATCAAGCGGCTGGTCGAGGCCGGGGACATCACCGGGAAGGTCGGCAATGTCGTGACCTTGCTGCATCCGGCCGGCGTGGCCGCCGCCCGCGTGCTCATCGTGGGGCTGGGCGCGCAAAAGACCTTCGACGCCGCGCGCTACCAGCGCGTCACCACGGAGGCCGCCCGCGCCATCGGCCGCCTGCCGGTCACCGAGGCGGTGAGCTGGCTGCCGGAAGTCGACGTGCCCGGTCGGGATGCCGCCTGGCGCCTCCGCGTCGCCGCCCTGGCCACCGACCATGTGTCCTACCGCTACACGGCCACCGTGAAGCCGCGCGACAAGGCGCAGCCGGAACTGGCATCGCTCGCCCTCGTCGGCCCCGCCGATGGTGAAGCCGGGCTGGACCAGGCACGCGCCATCGCCGAGGGCGTGCGCTACGCCCGTGAACTGGGCAACCTGCCGCCGAACATCTGCAATCCCGATTACATCGCCGACCAGGCCCGCGCCTTCGCCGACGCCCATGAGGGCGTGACCTTCGAGTCGCTCGACCGCGCCGACATGGAGCGCGAAGGCTTCGGCTCGCTGCTCGCGGTCGCCCGCGGTTCGGCCAACGCGCCGCGCCTGGTGGTGCTGCAGTGGAACGGCGGCAAGGACGGCGAGCGCCCATATGCCTTCGTCGGCAAGGGCATCACCTTCGATACCGGCGGCGTCAGCCTCAAGCCCGGCCCGGGCATGGAGGAGATGAAGTTCGACATGTGCGGCGCGGCCGGCGTGCTCGGTGCCTTCGTGGCGGCCGTGAAGCTCCGCCTGCCGGTCAACCTCGTCTGCGTGGTGCCTGCCGTCGAGAACATGCCGGACGGCGCGGCGTATCGCCCCGGCGACGTGCTCACCAGCCTATCGGGCATCACCATCGAGGTGCTGAACACCGACGCCGAGGGCCGCCTGATCCTTTGCGATGCGCTGACCTATACCGGCAAGCGCTTCGACCCGCACACCATCATCGATGCCGCGACCCTTACCGGGGCGTGCGTCGTGGCCCTCGGCAAGCACGCCAGCGGCCTGATGACCAAGGACGAATCCCTGTCCGCCGAGCTGCTCGCCGCCGGCGAAGCCACTCTCGACCGCGCGTGGCGCCTGCCGCTGTGGGACGACTACCAGAGCCAGCTCGATTCCGGCTTCGCGGACGTCGCCAACATCGGCGGCAAGTACGCGGGCGCGATCACCGCGGGCTGCTTCCTCGCGCGTTTCACGGAAGGCCGCCGCTGGGCGCACCTCGATATCGCGGGCACCGCGTGGGACGAGGGCCGCAAGGGTCTTGCCACCGGTCGTCCGGTGCCGCTGTTGACGCAGTGGCTGCTCGATCGCGTCGCCTCCGCCGGTTGATTCCGCTCCGATGCCGCGCGCCGATTTCTACCTGATCGACAAGCCGCGCTTCCGCGAGGATCCGCTGCTGCTGGTCTGCGAACTCGCCAAGCGCGCGTTCGGTGCCGAGCAGCCGACGCTGATCCTCACGCGGGATTTCGAGCAGGCCGAGGCGATCGACGATTACCTGTGGTCGTTCGAGCCGGACGCGTTCATCCCGCACCAGCTGGCGGGTGACGACGAGGACGCGAACACGGCCGTGCTGATCGTGCCGCCGGGTGTCGACACCCCCGACCGGCCCATGGTGATCAACCTGCGCGACACCTGCGCACCCGGCCAGTTCGACCGCGTGCTGGAAGTGGTCGCGGCCGATCCCGCCGAACGCGAAGGCTCACGCGCCCGCTGGACGCAATACAAGCAGGCAGGCTTCGAGGTCAAAAAGCACGATATGTAATCGCGCCGAGGTGGTCCTCAGCGCTATTCCTGTAGGAGCCGCTATAGCGGCTCCTACAGGAATCGTCAGCCGCCCAGCTTGCGAGCCTGCTCGCGCATCGCGTCGGCCTGGCGCGTCCAGTCGGCGATGCGCTGGCGTTCCTGTTCCACCACCTCGGCCGGCGCGTTGGCGACGAAGTTCGCGTTGCCCAGCTTGGCTTCGCACTTGCGAACCTCGCCCTCGACGCGCGCGATTTCCTTCGCGAGGCGCGCCTTCTCGGCGCCCACGTCGATGAGGCCCTCGAGCGGGATCAGCACGCGCATGGCGCCCACCACGGCGACGGCCGCGGCGGGCTCCTCGCCGTCGACCCACGTCGGCGACTCCACGCGGCCGAGGAACGCGATCTGCGCGGCGAACTTGGCCGCGCGCGCGCGATCGGCGGCATCGCCGTCCGCGAACAGCAGCGGAATGACCTTGCCGGGCGAGATGTTCATTTCCGCGCGGATGCGGCGCACGCCCGTGAGCACGTCCTTGACCCACTCGATTTCCGCCGTGGCGGCGTCGTCGGTCGCGACATCCGTGGCTTCGGGATAAGGGCGAAGCATGATCGTGTCGCCTTCGATGCCGAGCAGCGGACGCACGTGCTGCCAGATTTCCTCCGTGACGAACGGGATCATCGGGTGCAGCGCGCGCAGGAGCGCTTCGAGCACGTGCACCAGCGTGTAGCGCGTGGACGCGGCCGCGACGCCGTCGTCCCCATTCAGCGCCGGCTTCGACAATTCGAGGAACCAGTCGCAGAACTCGTTCCAGGTGAATTCGTAGAGCGCCTGCGAAGCGAGGTCGAAGCGGTACAGCGCAAGCTGTTCCTTCACCGTGGCGAGGGTCTGGCCCAGCCGGGTGAGGATCCAGCGCTCGGCTTCCGTCGACGGCTTCGTCGGCGCGAGCTCGCCTTCGCCGAGGTTCATCAGCACGAAGCGCGACGCGTTCCACAGCTTGTTGACGAAGGCTTTGTAACCGCCGCAACGCTCGAGGTCGAACTTGATGTCGCGACCGTGCGTGGCGAGCGACGCGAAGGTGAAGCGCAGCGCGTCGGCGCCGAAGGCGGGAATGCCCTCGGCGAACTCCTTGCGCGTGGCCTTCTCGATCTTCTCCGCCATCTTCGGCTGCATCAGGCCGCGCGTGCGCTTCGCCAGCAGCTCGTCGAGGCCGATGCCGTCGATGAGGTCGAGCGGATCGAGCACGTTGCCTTTCGACTTGGACATCTTCTGGCCGTCCTTGTCGCGGATGAGGCCCGTGACGTAGACGTCCTTGAACGGCACTTCGCCGGTGAAATGGTCGGTCATCATGATCATCCGGGCGACCCAGAAGAAAATGATGTCGAAGCCGGTGACCAGCACGTTGGTCGGCAGGTAGCGGTCGAAGCCGCGCTCGGCCTGCGCCTGCGGGTCCGGCCAGCCCAGCGTCGAGTGGCTCCACAACGACGACGAGAACCAGGTTTCGAGCACGTCGGCGTCGCGTCGCAGCGGACCGTTGTAGCCCTGCGCGGCGGCCTTGGCTCGCGCCTCGGCCTCGTCGTGCGCCACGATCGCGGTGCCGGCGTCGGTGTACCAGGCCGGAATCTGATGGCCCCAGGTCAGCTGGCGGCTGATGCACCAGTCCTGGATGTTCCCCAGCCAGTGGCGATAGGTGTTGATCCAGTTCTCCGGCACGAACTTCACGTGGCCTTGCTCGACCAGTTCCATGCCGCGCGCGGCCAGCGTGTCCATCCGCACGAACCACTGCCAGGTGAGGTAGGGCTCGATGACCTGGCCGGTGCGGTCGCCACGCGGCACCTGCAGCTTGTGCTTCTTCGTCTCGACCAGCAGGCCTTCGGCCTCGAGGTCGGCGAGCACCGCCTTGCGGGCGACATAGCGATCGAGGCCGCGGTACTTCTCCGGCGCCGCGTCGTTGATCTTCGCGTCGTCCGTGAGGATGTTGATCATCGGCAGGTCGTGGCGCTGTCCGATGGCGTAGTCGTTGAAATCGTGCGCAGGCGTGATCTTCACGCAGCCGGTGCCGAAGTCTTTCTCGACGTAGTCGTCGGCGATGATCGGGATCTCGCGGTTCGACAACGGCAGCGTCAGCATCCGCCCGACCAGGTGCGCATAGCGCTCGTCTTCCGGATGCACGGCGACGGCCACGTCGCCCAGCATCGTTTCAGGACGGGTGGTGGCGACGACGAGTTCGCCCGAGCCGTCGGCAAGCGGGTAGCGGATCGACCACAGCGAACCGTCTTCCTCTTCGCTGACCACTTCCAGGTCGGAGATGGCGGTCTTCAGCACCGGGTCCCAGTTGACCAGCTTCTGTCCGCGATAGATCAGGCCTTCCTCGTGCAGGCGCACGAACGTCTCGACGACGGCCTTCGAGGGGCCCTCGTCCATGGTGAAGACCTCGCGGCTCCAGTCGCCCGACACGCCCATGCGGCGCATCTGCCGGCCGATGGTGCCGCCGGACTCCTTCTTCCATTCCCACACGCGGGCGATGAAGGCGTCACGGTCGAAGTCGGAGCGTTGCTTGCCCTCGGCATTGAGCTGGCGGGTGACGACCATCTCCGTCGCGATGCCGGCGTGGTCCGTGCCCAGCTGCCACAGCGTGTCGTAGCCGCGCATGCGGTGGTAACGGACCAGCGTGTCCATGATGGTGTGCTGGAACGCATGGCCCATGTGCAGCGTGCCCGTCACGTTGGGCGGCGGCAGCATGATCGTGTAGGGCGTGCCCTTGCCGGACGGCTTGAAATAGCCGTTGGACTCCCAGTGGGCATACCACTTCGACTCGATCTGGCTGGGCTCGAAACTCTTGTCCATGCGTGGGCTCAGGGCGTAAAGACCGACATTGTAGGCGATACTTGGCGGATGACTGAACTCGAAGCGTCCGCGATCCTCGGCGCGGAAGGCCCTTTCGCCCGTGAAGTACCGGGTTTCGCACCCCGCGAGGCCCAGCAGCGCATGGCCTCGGCCGTGGCCTCCGCCATCGCCGAACGCGACCTGCTGGTCGCGGAGGCCGGTACCGGCACCGGCAAGACCTTTGCGTACCTGGTACCCGCCCTCCTGTCGGGGCGCAAGGTCATCGTCTCCACGGGAACGAAGGCCTTGCAGGACCAGCTGTTCTTCCGCGACCTGCCGCGCGTGCATGCCGTGCTGGGTAGCCGGGCACGGCTGAGCCTGCTCAAGGGCAGGGCCAATTACCTCTGCCTGTATCGCCTGGACCACGCCGTGCGCGAGGGCAACCCCGACCGCCAGCTGGTGTCGCAGCTCTCCGCCATCCGCGCCTGGTCCGCGCGCACGCGCCGCGGCGATCGCATGGAGATGGCGGATATTCCCGAGGACTCGCCGGTCTGGCCGCGGGTGACGTCGACGCCGGAGAACTGCCTCGGCTCGGAGTGTCCGTTCTTCGAGGACTGCCACGTGGTGAAGGCGCGCCGCGAGGCCATGGAAGCCGACCTCGTCGTGGTCAACCACCACTTGCTGATGGCCGACCTCGCGCTCAAGCAGGAAGGTTTCGGCGAGATCCTTCCCGGCGCGGATGCCTTCATCCTCGACGAGGCGCACCAGATCCCCGAGCTCGCCGGCCAGTTCTTTTCGCAGAGCGTCAGCTCGCGGCAGATCCTCGACCTCGGCCAGGATGCCCTGGCGGAGGCACAAGGCGTCACCGGCGCCATGAGCCAGCTCCTCGAGCCGGTCGAGGCGATCCAGGAGCTGGTGAAGCGCCTGCGCCTCGCGATGGACCCGTTGCCCGCGCGTGGCCCCTTCGGTGCCCTCGACCGCGAGGCGGGCGTGCGTGACCTGCTGGGCGAGCTGCGCGACGTGATGGCGGCGATGGCCGACCTGCTCGCCGCCCTTGGCGAGCGCTCGCGCGGACTCGCCAACGTCTTCGAGCGCGCGCAGATGCTGAGCCTCCGGCTCGACCGCATCGCCGAGGAGCATTCGGCGAGCGACGTGCGCTGGTATGAAACGTGGCCGCGCGGTTTCGCGCTGCATGCGACGCCGCTGGACCTCGCCTCGCCGTTGCGGGCGATGCGGATGGCCACGGACGCGGCGTGGATCCATACCTCCGCGACGTTATCGATCGCCGGCGACTTCGGGCATTTCTCGCGCCAACTCGGGCTCGAGGATCCGCATACGCTGCACGTGGAAAGCCCCTTCGATTACCAGCGCCAGGCGCTCGCCTACCTGCCGAAGGACCTGCCTGACCCAGCCGCGCGCGACTACACGGACCGCGTCGTCGAGGCGATCCGCCCGGTACTGGACGCGTCGGATGGCCGCGCCTTCCTCCTGTTCACGTCGCATCGGGCGCTGCGCCGCGCAGCCGAACTGCTGGAGGGCCGCGTGCCCTGGCCGCTGTTCGTGCAGGGCTCCGCGCCACGCCATCGCCTGCTCGAAGATTTCCGTGCCAGCGGCCGGGGCGTCCTGCTGGGGGCCGCCAGCTTCTGGGAAGGCGTGGATGTTTCGGGCGAGGCGTTGAGCGTCGTCGTGATCGACAAGCTGCCCTTCGCGATGCCGGACGACCCGGTATTGCAGGCCCGCCTGGAAGCGCTCGAAGAGGCCGGCATCAACCCGTTCATGGGATGGCAGGTGCCGACCGCGGTGATTGCCTTGAAGCAAGGCGCAGGACGGTTGATCCGCGACGTGCACGATCGCGGCGTGTTGGTGCTGTGCGACCCGCGCCTCAGCACGAAAGGCTACGGCCGGCTTTTCCTGGCCAGCCTGCCGCCGATGCCGCGCACGCGGGAGCTGGCGGACGTGGTGCGCTTCTTCTCCTAGGGATGGCCCGGCCGCGGGCGGTGCTGCCAGCGCCGTTCGTGCATGCGCACGTGCGCGTCATGGTGGCTATGGTCGAGGAGGCCGACGCGCGCATGATCGGCGCGGTCCTGCGGCGTCTCGCCTCGTGTCGGTTCGTGGCGAGGCGGAGCGGTCGTGGCGGCGATGGCCGCACCGACCATCATGGCCAGGGGCATCGCTAGCTGGACGGGAAGCATCATGCAGTCCTCGGTGGAGTGGTCGTCCCATCCTCCACGGAACGGGGCCGCGCGTCATGAGAACACTCTCACTCCGCAACGGGGCCTACGACGCCGCTTTTCGCCAGCGCTTGCCCGCGTGGAGCCAGAATCGGACCACGTGCATCGCCGTTCCGCCCAGGAGGATGCAGGTACCACAGGAGAGAAACGGGGAATGCCATGTTCCGCTGGATGCAATCCATCACCGCGAAAGTGCTCGGCATCGGCATGCTCGCGCTCATCATGCTCATACCGCTGTCGCAGACCGACGGCCTCGTTCGCGAACGGCAGGCGATGCGGGATGCCGCCTCGGCGCGCGTCGCGGAGGGCTGGGGCGGGGCCCAGACCATCGGCGGGTTCGTCCTCGGCGTACCCACCCGCCATGAGGTCCGCGACAGCGACGGCAAGGTCGCGAGCGTGCGCGACGGCACCGAAATCGTGCTCGCCGACGAACTGAACACCGTCGCCGACCTGACCGTCGAGCGTCGCCACGTGGGCATGTATGAGGTGCCCGTCTACACCGGCGAAGTGACGCTGCGCGGGCGCATCCTTCCAGACGACCTGCGCCACTTCGCCGCCGACACCGGTGCCACGTGGTATCCCGCCAAGGCGGAGCTGCGCCTGCTTATCGCCGACACCCGCGGCCTGCAGGCCATCACGGCACTGACCGTCGACGGACGCACGGCGAGGCTTTCCTCCTCGG
Source organism: Luteibacter sp. NPDC031894 (assembly GCF_050273135.1). Lineage (NCBI taxonomy): Bacteria > Pseudomonadati > Pseudomonadota > Gammaproteobacteria > Lysobacterales > Rhodanobacteraceae > Luteibacter > Luteibacter sp. NPDC031894. The sequence continues at coordinate 192,125 of NZ_JBNNMV010000003.1, forward strand.
CGGCGCGCATGGGTCCGTATACCGTCCTCGCCACGCCGGTGGAGCTGGACCCGGAGCGACGGACGCCGATCGACTTCGCCGTGACGCTGCGCATCGCCGGCACCGAGACCTTCTCCGTGTTGCCGTTGGCCCGCACCAACACGGTCCGGATTCGCGCACCGTGGCCCGACCCGAGCTTCACCGGTGCGCTGCTGCCGGGCAAGCGCAGCATCGACGCGCGCGGCTTCGATGCGTCGTGGCAGGTGCTCGACCTCAATCGCGATTACGGGCAGCACTGGGATGCCGGCAATTCAGATGTGTCCGGGCGACTCGCTGCGTCCGCCTTCGGCGTTAAGCTCTACCAGCCGGGTAGCGTCTACCAACAGAACGACCGGGCCGGCAAATACGGGTTGCTGTTCATCGCGTTGACCTTCGTCGCGTTCTTCCTGTTCGAGGTCCTGAAGGGATTGCGCCTGCATCCCGTGCAGTACCTGCTGGTCGGCGCGGCGATGACGAGCTTCTACGTGCTGCTGCTGGCGCTGTCCGAACAGATCGGCTTCGGTCCCGCGTATACGGTGGCGGCGTCCACCGTGGTGCTGATCGTCGGCGGCTATGCGATGGCGGCGTTGCGGGCCCGGGCTGCCGGCCTGGCGCTGGGCGGCGTCCTCGCCCTGGTTTACGCCATACTGTATGGCCTGATCGGTGCCGAACAGTACGCGCTGCTGATCGGCTCGGTGGTGCTCGTGGCCGTGATCGCGCTGCTGATGTACCTCACCCGCCGCATCGACTGGTACGCGCAGACCACGCCGCCCACTCCGCCGGATACGCCATGAACTTCCTCGCCATCGAAACCTCAACGGAAGCCTGCTCGGTTGCGCTCGTCCATGGCGACGAGGTGATCGAGCGCAGCGAAGTGGCGCCTCGCCGGCATGCCGAACTGGTGCTGCCGATGGCCGACGAACTCTTGGCCGAGGCGGGCCTGAACCGCCAGGCGCTCGATGGCATCGCCGTCGGCCGTGGCCCTGGCGCGTTCACTGGCGTACGCCTGGGTGTGTCGCTGGCGCAAGGCATGGCGATGGCCCTCGATGTTCCAGTCGTCACTGTGTCGTCGCTGCAGGCACTGGCCCTGGAGGCACCGGAGGACGACGGCGCGATCCTCTCCGTCATCGACGCGCGGATGGGCGAAATCTACGTCGCCGCCTGGCGGCGCGAAGCGGACGGCGGCGTGACCCTCATCGATCGCGAGCGCGTGGACACCGCGGCGGCACTGGTGCTGCCGGAGGCGCTCGCATGGCATGTCGTAGGCACGGGTTGGGCCACGTACGAAGCGGCGTTGCGTGAGCGCATCCATGCGCCGGTAAGGTCGGCGGACGGCGCCCGCTATCCGCAGGCCCGGCATGTCGCGGAGGTCGCCGCGCGGCGGTTCCGCGACGGCGAAGCCGTGGCACCGGAACTGGCCTTGCCGGTGTACCTGCGCGACAAGGTGGCGCTGACCCTGGTCGAGCAAGGCAAGGCCTGACTACCAACCCGTTGCCGCGTGCCTGCGTCACGCAGCGACGCGCGACGCCCGGGCCTCGCGCGCGATGCGGTCGAAGAAGTCGGCACTGCGTTCGATCAGCATGCGGCGTTCGCGGTCGACCGTGATCATGTGGTAGCTGTCCGCCAGGAGCAGCATCTCCACGGGACCGCGAACATGCCGCGCCACGAGGTCCGCGTTGCCGGTGCTGGCGATCTCGTCGTCCAGCGCGTGGGCGATGAAACAAGGCGCGGTGACGGCCGGCAGCCGCCGGCGCACGTCGCGCGCAAGCTCCACCGTTTCCGCCAGTGCATGCCATGAATCGCCGGAGCGGTCCGCCACCCCGACGGCTCCCGGAAGTGCCGTCCGGCCGAACTGGTCGCGCAGGCGATCCTCCCGGAATCCCTGTGGCGGCCCTTGCAGGAGGCGGCGGTGCCGCCCGATCCCCAGCCGCTTGAACAGCGGCAGCATGAACGAGATGCGAGCCGCCCAGCCGGCCGACCAGCCGTCATAGCGGAAGGTCACGCCGAACACGCCGACACCGGCCACCCACGCCGGCTGCACGGCGGCGAGCCGCAGGGCGAGCAGCGCGCCCATCGACGAACCGGCGACGAAGACGCGGTCGACCTGACCGCGCAGTTCGTCGGCTGCCGCCTCGACGCTGGCATACCAGTCGCGCCAGCCGCTCGCGAGGAGCTCGTCCTCGGTCCCACCATGCCCGGCGAGTTCGATGCCCACGACGGTGAAGCCGGCCCGGTTCAGTCCCTTGCCCAGCTGGCGCATCTCGTCGGCGCCACGGCCGAGGCCGTGCACCAGCAGCACGCCTTCCCGTCCGCCCTCGAACCGGAATGCCGGCGACCTGCCCACATCGACCCTCGTCATCGCCTTCATGAGGAGGACATGGTGCGCACGACCCGTTTCAGCCGCCTTTCCTAGACCGGCGGGGGAGGGGCGCTCGCAGGAAAATGCAGTTCCACACGGAGCCCGCCGGATGCGGCATGCAGGAAGGCAACCTGCGCACCGTGCCGCTCGGCGATGCTTTCGACGATGGCGAGGCCGAGGCCGGTGCCGTCCTCGTCCACGCCCGGGACGCGGAAGAACCGCTCGCCAAGCTGACCCAGGAAGGCGTCGTCCACACCCGGCCCGTCGTCCTCCACGACCAGGAGCACATCGCTCTCGTCGCAGGCCAGCGACACCGTCACCGCGTGGCCACGCCCCGCGTAATGGAAGGCGTTGTCCACCAGGTTGTCGATCGCTTCCTGCACCTGCAGCGCGTCGCCGCGAATGAAGCACGGGGCTTCCACGCCTTCGTAACCGAGGTCGACGCCCGCGGCCAGCGCCTGGTGCACGCGCATCGCGACGGCTTCCGGTACCACGGTGGCGAGGTCGATGACGGCCATGCCGTCGCGGTCGGGCAGGTCGGGTGACTGGGTGCGGGTGAGCGCGAGCAATTGCGCCGAGGTACGGGCGGCGCGCGCGGCCAGTCGCTGCACGTGGGCCAGCGCGTCCGCCCGGTGGGCGGGGTCGGTCGTATCGCCGAGGCGTTCGACATGCAGGCGAATGCCGGCCAGCGGCGTGCGTAGCTCGTGTGCCGCGTCCGCGATGAAGCGCTCCTGCAGGCCGAGCATGTTGCGCATGCGTGCGAACAGGTCGTCGATGGTGCGGGTGAGGGGGAGGATCTCCACCGGTACGTCTTCTTCGCCGATGGGCCCGAGGTCGTGCTCGCGCCGGGCCAGGCGCGACGTCAGCGGTTCCAGCACGCCCAGGCCGTGGCTGACGCCCAGCCAGACGAGGAAGAGCACGGCCACGATCAGCAGCGCCTGCTGCGGCAAGGTCAGCAGCAGGATTTCGCGAGCGCGTGCGTGGCGGTCGCGCAGGTTCTCGGCCACGGTGATGGTAAGCACGTCGTTCGGATCGTGGCGGTTCGGCACACGCATGGTCGCCGCGCGCAACGGACGATGGCCCAGCTCGGTGTCGTAGAGCCTGGGCGGGGCATCGACGGGCACGTCGGGCCCTTCGAGGTTCGCGTTACCGATCACCCGCCCGTGGTGATTGCTCGTCACCGTGTAGTAATTGCGACCGTTCGGATCGTATTCGAGGAGGAAGCGCGCCTGCTCGCTCAGCTCGCCCTGCAAGGCGTCGCTGCCGATCATCTCGGTCAGCGTGAGCGCCGAGTCCGTGAGTGTGGCGTCATGGACGCGGTTGGAGTAAGCCAGCGCCACGAAATAGCCGATGACGGCGTCGAGGATGAGTACGCCGAGCACCGGCACCAGCAGGAAGGTGAGCAGCCGCCGGCGGAGACTGGGACGCGGCGGGCGTCGTGACGCCGCGGGGCGGCGTTCAGGCATCCGCGGTTTCTTCGAGGAGGTAACCCAGCCCGCGAATGGTGCGCACGCTCGTCCCGGAGCCCTGCAGCTTCTTGCGCAAACGGTGCAGGGCGATGTCCAGGCCGTTGTCGGTCAGATCCTCGTCCCAGTTGCACAGTGCCTCGACGAGTTGCGCGCGACTGGTGACCTTGTCCGCGCGCGTGGCCAGTGCCTCCACCAGCCCGAACTCGCGCGCGGTGAGGTCGAGCGCGGACTCGCCGATCCAGGCGCGGTGCCCCGGGATGTCGAGGCGCAACCTGCCGATGCGGAACTCCGGGGCACCCTGGCTCGTGCGCCGGCGGAGCAGGGCACGTACCCGGGCATCGAACTCAGCGAGCGCGAACGGCTTTACCAGGTAATCGTCGGCGCCGAGGTCGAGCACGCGAACGCGCTCCTTGAGGCCTTCGCGCGCGGTGATCACCAGCGCCGGAAGGCTGGCGCCTCGCTTGCGCGCGCGCGACAGCACGTCGCTGCCATCGAGCAAGGGCAGGCCGAGGTCGAGCACGAGCAGGTCGTAGTCGTGGTCACGGAGGGCGTGGTCGGCGCTGGCGCCGTCGGTCACGTGGTCCACGGCGTGGCCGCCCTGTTCGAGCGAGGCGCGTACGGCGGCGCCGATGGAGGAATCGTCTTCAGCCAGGAGGATGCGCATGAGGGACAAGGATACGCTCCGGAAACGGACCCGCGCATCCTGTCGTGGCAGGCTTTCAGGCCGCTTTCCCTCTCGTGCCGGCAAACTCAATTGCGAACGATTCGCATTGTGGTTTACCATGCCTGTCCGCAAGAACCTACCGACACCAGGGGCTTTCCATTACATGCGCGACACCGTCGACCGGCAACGCCGCGCGTTCTGGCTCAAACACCTGCATCGCTGGCACTGGATCAGCTCTGCCGTATCGCTCGTGGTGTTGCTTCTCTTTTCGATCACCGGCTTTACGCTCAACCACGCGGCGGCGATCGAAGCCTCCCCGCACGTGTCCCGGCACGTCGCCACCTTGCCTGCGCCGTTGTTGCGCCAGCTTGCCGATCCATCGACGAAGTCCGCTCCCGTGCCCGCTTCGGTCGCCGCGTACATCCTCGACCATACGGGTGCCCGCATCGACGGCCGCGGCGGCGACTGGAGCGACGATGAGGTCTACGTCTCGCTGCCGCGGCCGGGCGGGGACGGCTGGGTCAGCGTCGATCGCGAGACCGGCGAGGTGCAGTACGAGGTTACGGAGCGCGGCTGGCTGGCGTACTTCAACGACCTGCACAAGGGGCGTAACACCGGAACCGCATGGGGCTGGTTCATCGACGTGTTCGCGCTGGCTTGCCTCGTCTTCACCGTCACCGGCCTGGTCCTGCTCAAGATGCATGCCGCCCAGCGCGGCATGACCTGGCCCATGGTCGCGCTGGGCTTCGTGCTGCCGGCCGTCATCGCCCTCATCTTCATCCACTGAAGGAACGCTCCATGCGCCGGACCCTCCCCCTCGCCCTCTGCCTTTCGTGTATCGCCCCGGCATTCGCGGCCGACATGACCATCACCGTGAACATTCCTGCACTGAAGGTCGCGGAATACCATCGTCCGTACGTGGCGATGTGGATCGAGCGCGAGGACCATGGCGTCGCCGCCAACCTCGCTGTCTGGTACGAGATGAAGAAGGCCGACGGCGAAGGCACGAAGTGGTTGAAAGACATGCGCCAGTGGTGGCGTCGCAGTGGCCGCGAGCAGACGATGCCGATCGACGGCGTGTCCGGCGCCACGCGCCCCGCGGGACAGCATCGCCTGCGCTTCATCGACGGCAAGCCGCCGCTGGGCACGCTTGCGCCGGGCCATTACGAATTGGTCGTGGAGGCCGCGCGCGAAGTCGGTGGCCGCGAAGCACAGCGCATTCCGTTCGACTGGCCGGCGAAGGCACCGGTGCACCTGTCCGCGAAGGGCAGCGAAGAACTCGGCCAGATCGACCTCGACCTCAACCCATGAACGGAGTCCTCCCGATGAAGCCTGTTTTCGTCCGCGCGGCCCTTTGCGCCGCCTTCTTGCTGCCCGTCGCCGCGCAGGCGCACAAGATGTGGATGCTGCCGTCGGCGACCGTGATCTCCGGCGACGAGGCCTGGGTCACCGTCGATGCCGCCGTATCCAATGATCTGTACTACCCCGACCATTTCCCGGCGAAGCTCGACCAACTGGTCATCACCGCGCCCGACGGTTCCACGGCGAAACCGGAGAACGCGTCGACGGGGAAGTACCGCAGCACATTCGACCTCGCGGTGCCGCAGAAGGGCACGTATCGTCTCGCCCTCGTCAACCAGGGCATGTTCGCCAGTTATGAGGTGGACGGCCAGAAGAAGCGCTGGCGCGGCTCTCCGGCGGAATTCAAGGGAGCCATCCCTGCCGGTGCGAAGAACGTGGAAGTGAGCGAAATGGCTTCGCGCGTGGAAACCTTCGTCACCCAGGGCTCGCCGAGCGACGGCGCCCTGAAGCCCACTGGCAAAGGCCTGGAACTCGTTCCCGTCACCCAGCCCAACGACCTCATGGCCGGTGAGAAGGCTACCTTCCAGCTGCTGCTCGACGGCAAGCCGGCGCCGGACCTCAAGGTCGTGGCGATCAACGGCGCCACGCGCTACCGCAACGCGCAGGATGAGATGGACACCACCACGGACAAGGACGGGAAGTTCAGCTTCACCTGGCCGGCGGCCGGCATGTACTGGGTGAACGCGTCCACCGAGGACGGGCACACCGCCGCGAAGGAAGCGAAGCGCCGCCGGCTCGCCTACACGGCGACGCTGGAAGTACTGCCGCAGTAAGCCAGTCCGTGCCGTACTTCTTCGATCCATTGTGGGAGCCGCTCCGACGATCCCGCGGCAGCGGGCAAGTTCGACGCGCCATGCTGGCCTCGTTGTTTTTCTTGCTCGCGGGCGTCGCCTCCGCCAAGGACGTTCGTCGGTTCGAAGGCGAAACGATGGGTACGACCTGGTCGGTCAATGCCGTGCTGCCGGATGGTGCGGACGATCGCGCGATCGTCCGCGGCATCCAGGCGGAAGTCGACCGAGTCGTCGCGCAGATGAGTACCTACGAGCACGATTCCGATCTCAGCCGCTTCAATCGGGCGCCCGCCGGTACGTGGCAGACGCTGCCGCCGGAGTTCTTCACCGTGCTGCGCTACGCGCTGTCGCTCGCAAAGGACTCCGGCGGCGCCTACGACCCGACCGTGGGCCCCTTGGTCAATCTATGGGGCTTCGGCCCGAAACAGCAGGCCGCGACGGACGCGCCCTCGCGGCCCGATGAAGGCGCGATCGCGGAGGCACGAAAGCGCGTCGGCTGGCAGAAGATCCGCCTCGACGAAACGAATCGTCGCGCGTACCAGCCCGGTGGCGTGTACGTCGACTTGTCGGCCGTAGCGAAGGGCTTTGGCGTCGACCAGGTCGCCCGCTTCCTCGATCGCGCCGGCGTGCGAGCCTACCTCGTGGAGGTCGGTGGCGAGCTTCGTGCTCATGGCCACAAGCCGGACGGTTCCCCATGGCACGTCGGCATCGAGCGGCCCGGCGCGGCGGCAGGCGCGGTCGACAACCCCGATGAAGTGAGCCTGGTCCTTTCCCTCGAGGAGAAGGCCGTCGCCACCTCGGGCGACTACAGGCACTACTTCGTGCGTGACGGCAGGTTCGTCTCGCATCATATCGATCCCCGCACCGGCTATCCGGTCGCCCATCGCGTGGCCTCGGTGAGTGTGGTTGCGGACGATTGCATGCACGCCGACCCGCTCGGCACCACGATGACCGTGTTGGGACCGGACGATGGCATGGCGTACGCGAAGCGCCGTGGACTCGCCGTGCTGTTCATCCTGCACGGCGTCGACGGGAGCTTCGAGGAACGCATGTCGCCGGCCTTCGCCGCGTTGGCGCGTCGAGCGGCCAGACCGATCGCCGCGCGCATCCCCGAAGGACCGTCCGCGCCGTGATTGCCGTCGAAGCGCTACGCATCGGCGTTGCCGGTGGCCTCGTCCTCGCCTGGGTCGTCTTCACCGTCGCGTTCGCGCGCCGCGGCGTCCGAGGAGGCGGGCAGGACGCCGGTGGCATCCTCGTGATCCATGCCTCGCAGACCGGGTTCGCGACGGAACTCGCGGATCGCACGGCGGGCGCGTTGCGCGCAGGCGGCCTCGAAGCCGACGTGCGCGCCATCGACCAGTTGTCGCCGGAGGCGCTCGCACGCGCTTCGCGCGCCCTGTTCGTCGCCAGCACGACGGGGGAGGGCGATGCACCCGACGCCGCCACCGGTTTTCGCACGTTGGCGATGCGTGCGCCGGTGGCACTGCAAGGCCTCGGCTATGGCGTGCTCGCGCTCGGCGACCGCGACTACGACGACTTCTGCGCCTTCGGGCGCGAGCTCGACGCCTGGCTACGCGCGAGTGGGGCGACACCGCTCTTCGACCGCGTGGACGTGGACAATGGCGACGCGGCGAGCCTGCGCCACTGGCAGCACCACGTGACGCATCTCGCCGGCAACGTCGGCATGGCCGACTGGACACGACCCGCCTACCAATCGTGGCGGATCGTCGAAAGGCGCCTGTTGAATGCCGGCAGCGCAGGTCGTCCGTGCTACCACCTCGCGCTTGCTCCCGACGACGCGGCACACCTCGCGTGGGAGGCAGGCGACATCGCCGAGGTGGGGCCGCGACACGCGCGCACGGATGCCACGGTGCTGCCGCACCGCGAATATTCGATAGCGTCGCTCCCGTCCGACGGCGCCTTGCATCTCGTCGTGAGGCAGATGCGCGATGCCGACGGCAGGCTGGGCATGGGCTCCGGATGGCTCACCGAACACGCGCGGATCGGCGACCCGATCGATGTGCGCGTGCGGCGCAATGCGGGCTTCCATGCGCCGCCAGACGACAGGCCACTGTTGCTGATCGGCAACGGGACCGGGATCGCCGGCCTGCGTGCACTGCTCAAGGCGCGGATCGCGCGCGGGCACGTCCGCAACTGGTTGCTCTTCGGCGAGCGACATGCCGCGGTGGACCGGCTGCACGTGGACGAACTCGAGCAGTGGACTGCCGAGGGCGGCATCGAGCGATTGGACCTTGTGTGGTCGCGCGAAGGGCGGGGCCCGCGCTACGTGCAGGAGAAGCTACGCATGGCGGCCGCCGAGGTCCGCGGTGTCGTGGCGGAAGGCGCCAGCGTCTACGTGTGCGGAAGCCTGGCCGGCATGGCGCCCGGTGTCGACGCGGCATTGCGCGAGGTGCTGGGCGATGCGACGGTGAACGATCTCGCGTCGAGCGGTCGTTACCGTCGCGACGTCTACTGACGCGAGGCGACAGGTCAGAGCGCGAGCAGGCGAACCTTGCCGTCGCGCATGCCATCGAAGCGCAGCGTTGTCAGGTCCGTGATCCACTCGACGTTTACCGGCACCTCGTCCGGATGGTCGCCAGCAATCGCGATCACGCGTGCGCCGGCCGCCAGTCCCGCGTCGATACCGGCCCTCGCGTCCTCGAAGACGACGCACTCTTCGGGCGCCACGCGCATGCGCTCGGCGCCCAGGAGGTAACCCTCGGGATCGGGCTTGCCGTTGACCACGATCTCGCCGGTGACCATGCGCGGAGGCGGAACGATGCCGGCCGCCCGAAGGCGCGCTTCCGCCAGTGGCGTGTCGGCCGATGTCACGATGGTCCAGGCCGTGGGCGGGAGATCCGCGAGGAGTCGGGGCGCGCCGGGAACGGGAACGATGCCGTCGACATCCTCCAGCTCTTCGCGGTAGAGGCGCTCGTATTCCACGTCGACGTCCATGCCCGGCTTCACGAACATCTTCACCGAGTCGAGCATGCGCACGCCGTGGAGTCGCGGCAGCACGTCATGCCAGTCAATGCCGTTTTCCTCGCACCAACGCTTCCAGATCTTCTCCACGACGATCCGCGAATCCACCAGTGTGCCGTCCATGTCGAAGAGCAGGGCCTTCGCTTCGACCACGGTTCCTGATTCGAGTCGCATGATGCCTCCCGGTAGGTTGAAGCGCTTGAGTACGAAGCCCTCCAAGATACCGGGGTTCCCGCCGGGGTGTAAGCACCGCCTACCGCTCGATGTTCAGTGCGCGGCTTCCACCGCGTGGTTGCGAACGGCTTCGGCCATGATCGCCTGCACTTCCTCGTTTTCCTTGCGTGCGGCTTCCGCCTGCCGACGCGCCTCGGCCGCACGCGCCTGGCCGATGACCGCGCGTTGCTTTTCGAGCTCCGCGATTTGCTTTGCGAGTTCCGCCTGTTCCCTGCCGATCGCTTCATGCCCGGCGGCGTATGCCGCGGGATCGCGTGATCCGTCCGGGTTGGATTGCCGGGATACCAGTTGCGCCTGCTTCATCGATAGCCTCGCCATCTGGTCGTTCAGCACGGCTTGGCGTTGGTCGATTTCGGCCTGCTTCTCATCACTTTCCCGCACCTTCTCCACGGGCACGTAGCCGCGAGCGTAAGCTTCGCGGATGCGCTTGACGTACGACGGGTCCTTCAGCACCCAGGCCCGTTTGCCGTCGCGGTACCACGCGTAGTCGCCCGCGCCCGTGCGCTCCCCGCGCGCCCGGCGGATGTCGTCATCGCTGCCGTTGACGACGCGGGTCATGGAGTCGCTGAAGAAGATGAAGGTCTGGTCGGAGGGGTCACGGCCGAGGCCGCCGAGTTCCGGTACGGAATACGCCGGTGGGGTCGCCGGTGTCGGCGGCATCGGGGGTTTGGCCGGCATGGGTAGCGGCGAGAGTCGCGGCGTGGGTGGCATGGGTGCCGGCGACAGGCGCGGAGTCGCCGCCAGGACCGCGGGTCGGGCGGGTGCCGCGGGCTTCGCCGCCGACGCCGCCGCGGGTGCGGGCGCCGGTTCCGGCACCGTATAAGCCGCTGGCGCCGTGGCTTGTGCCGCCGCTACCGGCTTGTCCTGGCTGTCGCTCGCGGCGACCACGCGCCAGGGGGTGACGCCGATGGCCGCGACGACGGCGAGGAGGCAGAGGGTGAGCACGCGCGGCGGCGCGTCGGTGGCTTGGCCGAGCATGTCGATTCTCCTTTTCAGGGTGCGGAAGGTGGGCGACGCGCCGGGCAACGCATGGTGCGGGTGCGGCGCCACGCCGAGGCGTAGCAACAGACGTCCATATGTCCGCGGCGCCTGGCGGCCACGCGACACCACCAGGGCATCGCAGGCCGCTTCGCGACAGAGTGCATACTCGCGCATCGCGAAGTGGACGACGGGGTGGAAGAAGAAGAGGGTGCGCGCCACTACCGGCACCCATCCCAGCAGGAGGTCGCCGCGACGCACGTGGGCCAACTCGTGCATGAGTGCCATGTCGAGTTCCTCGTCGTCGAGACGGTCCTCGAGGGGTAGCAGGATCGTGGGCCGCCAGAGGCCGATGACCTGCGGCGAATCCACCTCCGCCGATACGGCCAGCCGCGGCGAACGACTCAAGCCGAGCTCCCGTGCACGCCGGGCGCAGAGCGTATCGACGCGAACGTCGTCGTGGTGCATGGCGCGACGGACGACACCAGCGAGGCGGTAACCGCGTACGACGGCGATGCCCACCTGGACAAGGATCGCAGCCACCCACAGCGCGAGCAGGACGGCGGTCCACGATATCGAGGCATCTGGTTCCGCCGCAATGGGCGCCTCGGTGGCGGCAACAATGAAGCTTCCAGTGACAACAGGCGCGGGAGCCGCCGGCGCAGGCAACAGCGGAAGCGCGACCGGTGACGGACAGGCGAGACCGAGCACAAGTTGCGCACCCAGCAGCCACCACAACGCGCTGCGTGCGGAGGCCGACAGCACGGGAACGAAGCGGCACACCACATACACCACGACGGCCAGCAGGATCGCCTGGATGGATGCATAGGCGAGGCGGGAGAGGAGGGTATCGAGGAAGGCGTCCATGTCAGCGCCCCTTGCGCCGCGATTGCAGCGTTCCGACCAGCGCCTCGAGCTCCGCCAGCTCCGCGTCGCTGACCTGGCCGCGTTCCGACATCCAGGCCACGAAGGGCGACACCGAGCCTTGCAGGGTCTTTTCGACGAAGCGCGCCACGGCACCGGTCATGACCTCGGCCGCGCCGTTGGTGGCGCTGTAACGAAAGCTGTTGTCCATCTTGCGGCGGGTGAGGTACCCCTTCGCGCGCAGGCGTTCCATCATCGTCAGCACGGTGGACCGGGCCAGCCCTCGTGGCTCGCCATAACCCGCACAAACGTCAGCAACCGAACTCTTCGGCGCTTCCTCGATGTACTGCAGGAGCGCGAGCTCCTGGTCGCCGATCGTCTTCTTGCTCATGCCGCCACTCCTGACTACAACTGTAGGCAGAGTGCGCCTGACGACAACTGTAGTCAAGCATGACTTCCGGCATAAAAAACCCCCGCCGATGGGCGGGGGTTTTCGCTTACCTCCTGGATCGCGGTGGATGGTCCACCGCGAAAGATCAGGCGGCGGCGTCCTTCAGCTTCTTCAGCGGACGGACCTTGACCTTGACCGACGCAGGCTTGGCAGCGAACCAGCGCTCTTCACCCGTGAACGGATCCTTGCCCTTGCGCTTCGGCTTCGCTGCAACAGCGACCGAGGTGATCTTGAGCAGGCCGGGCAGCGTGAACGTGCCGGCGCCCTTCTTGTGAACCGACGCGGAGATCGCGCCTTCGAGCGAAGCCAGCACGGCCTTCACGCTCTTGCTGTCCACGCCGCTCTGCTCGACGATGTGCGAGACGAGCGAGGACTTCGACAGCGGATCCTTGATGGGCTTGAGGGCGGCAGGCGCCTTCGTAGCCTTGGCGGGAGCCTTGGCAGCCTTCTTCGCCGCCGATTTGGTGGTCTTGGCCATGGTTATCCTTGTCACTTTGATCGAATGAGGCGGCCTTACCGGCCGATGCCCAGCGGGCGACTCACTCTAGCGTTGCTTTCGTCCGCTGAAAATAGGGTCCACGAAGATTTTTCGCATTTTCGGAGCCTTTTTTTCAGGGTCCGCGTGACGCGCTGCGGAAAAATGGGGTCAGATACCGGCATACCACTCATAACCGTTGTCTTCCCAGTACCCGCCGTTGCCCTCGCCGATGTCGGCGAAGCTCGCTACCAGTTCGATGCGGCGGAGGTACTTGGCGTGCTTGTAACCAAGCTGCCGCTCCACACGCAGCCGTAGCGGCGCCCCGTTGGCGACCGGCAGCGGCGCGTCGTTGAGGGCATGGGCGAGGAGGGTCTGCGGGTGCCGCGCCTCGTCGATGTCGATGCTCTCGTAGTACGCGGTGTCGTCCTCGTCGTTGTCGAAGCAGTGGAAGACGACGTAACGGGCGTCGTTCCGCGGCCGGACGTGGTCGAGCAGGGCAGCCAGCGGTGTTCCCGTCCACTTGCCGATGGCGCTCCAGCCTTCGACGCAATCGTGCCGGGTGATCTGCGTACGCGCGCCCAGCGCTTTAAGCTCGTCCAGGGAGAGTCGCGCGGGCCGCTCGACGAGTCCGTCCACCTCCAGCCGGTAATCGGCAAAGCCGCCGCGCAGCAGGGCTTGGTAGAGCGGCGTGTCGGGCATCGTGGTGCCGTTCGGCTTGAACACGGCCGAGATGTCCGCTTCGGTGTATTCCTTCGCCAGGGCGCGCGACGGCGAAAGGAAGCGCTGGACGCGGCGAGTCACCGCTTCGGCCGATTCGAGCACTTTCGTACCCGTGTCGCTCTCGGAAATGCGATCGCACCCCGTCAGCACCGCACCGCCCAGGGCGAGCAGCGAATTGCGCAGGAAACCGCGGCGGTCACTCATGGGAAGCGGTCTCCTTGTCCTCGTGGCGTATCCGGTACCAGCCCGTGACCATGCCGCGCAATTGGTTGAGGGGGCCGGTCACCAGCACTTCGAAAACGTGGACCAGCACGAACGCGACGAAGGCGGTGGCGATGATGAAGTGGATCGTCCGTGCTGACTGCCTGCCGCCGACGACGTCGACCAGCCCGTGGAGGACGGCGTCCATGCGCGGCGACATGGCGATCCCCATGAGGACGATGCCGCCGCCGAACACGAAGATGGCGACGAGGTAGGCGAGCCGCTGCAGCACGTTGTAGCGTGCCGCCTCAGCGCCCCGCGGATGTCGGAAACGCAGGTGATCGACGATCGATCGCCCGATGCCGCGCCAGTCGCGGCGGGTGGGGACGAGGTCCCTCGCGAGGTGCCGGCTGAAGAGCGACCAGCCGACGTAGGCGAGCCCATTGGCGACGAACAGCCACGCAAAGAAGAAGTGCCAGCGCCGGCCCATCGCCAGCCAGCCCGGACCGGGAATCGTGGCCCAGGAGGGGAAGCCGCGGTTCCGCCACTCGCCGTTCACCTTGGAGGCGCCGAGCACGCCGGTGGTGTCGAACACGTGCTTGCCGATGCGGGTACTGCCGCGAGGATTGCCCTTGGCGTCGACACCGCCCTGCAGCGCAAGCACCGCCTTGCCTGGATCGGATCGATTGCCCCAGTACAGCGCCGGATGCGCGTTGAAGATCTGCAGGCCGCTGCCGAGCAGAACGAAGAGGCACACGACGTTGATCCAGTGCATCAGGCGCACGGGCCAACGGTGGCGATAGACGAGGCGGGTGGTGGCCATGCGGGCTCCCGGGCGGCTGACATGGAGTATGACCGTGCCGGACCGGATTATCTTGCAGCCGCCTCGCCGGGCGGTGACTTCAGGCACGTGGCGGGTATATCGATGCCGGCGCAAGAATGCGCGACGCGCGGGACCGTCCCGCGGGCAACCGAGAAGGATCCATCCGATGACCCGCGCCAAGCGCCTGAGCTGGATCGCCGCACTCGTTTCCTGCTTCGCCATTCCCGCCATGGCTGCCACGACGGAGCCATCCGCGCCGCAAGTCTTCGCGCCCGGCGTGGTTTCCGGCCCCGCGAACGAAGACTCCGCGGCGTTCTCTCCCGATGGGAAGACGGTTTTCTTCGACCGGATCAACTGGCCCAACGCGGCGATCCTGGTTTCCCACAAGGTGCATGGCGAGTGGACGAAACCGACGATCGCTCCCTTCTCGGGACAGTGGCTGGACCACGATCCCGCGATGTCGCCGGACGGTTCCTTCCTTGTCTTCACGTCCAACCGGCCGGACACCGAAGGCGGCAAGCCGATCGACGCGGTGATGGCCAACGGCAAGGTGATGCCGGGCTTCGGGGGGCACCTGTGGCGCGTGGACCGCAAGGGAGACGGATGGGGAACACCCGTGCTCCTGCCGGAAAGCGTCAATCGCAGCACGCGCACGTTTGCACCCAGCGTCGCTGCCGACGGTAGCGTCTATTTCCAGCGTCCCGGTGACGACGACGATTTCCGCCTGTTCCGTTCGCAGTACCGCGACGGCCGGTACCAGTCACCCGTGCCGGTGCTACTGGGCGACGCCGGCGCGCACAAGCTGGACCCGGCGATCGCACCGGATGAATCGTTCATCGTGTTCGACGCCAATTTCAGCGGCAAGGACGACCCCGATCGCCTCTACATCGCCTTCCGCGAGGGCGACGGATGGAGCAAGCCCGAGGATCTCGGCCCGACGATCAATGTACGCAGCCCGTGGGGGTCCCACCTCGGCTCGGACCATCGCACGCTTTATTTCAGCAGTCCGCGCGCCGTTCGCATCGCGTATCCGCGGACAGCGGTGCGGGCCAGCGAAGACCTGGCCCGCATGCAAAGCTGGGACAACGGCACCGACAATATCTGGTTCGTGTCGCTCGCACCGATCATCGATGCGCACAAGCCGCAGGCGAAGCGCTGAGTTGCTATTCGCCAGGATCATCCAGCCACCCGGCCGCCACGGCACGGCGCAGGTCGGACTCGTTGTCCAGGTCGTCGGCAAGTTCATCGGCACGCACGCTGCGCGGTGTCGTGCCGCTCCACAGGCGGCGGAATCCCACGTCGCCTTCCAGTTCCATCGCCCGCGACAGGGTCGACGCACGGAGGATGGCCGGAACTCCCGCGGCTTCGTGATAAGCAGTGACCGTATCCTGCCCGTCATCGTGTGCCGCGATCAGCGCGTCGAAGTGCCGCGCTTCGAGCGCCGGCTGGTCGACGACGGTCACGAGCGTGGGACGACCCCGTCCGGCGAGCGCGTCGGCGGCCAGGCGCAGGCTGGACGCCATGCCCGTTTGCCAAAGCTCGTTGACGATCACTTGCACGTCGATGGCGCCGAGCACGGTGGCTACTTCATTGGCATGCGCGCCCACGACGACGATCGCTTCCCCGGGTCGGGTCGAGAGCACCAGCCGGGCGACCCGCGCCACGAGCGTTTCGCCGCCGCGGGTCAACAGTTGCTTGGGCCGGCCCAGGCGACGGCTACCGCCCGCGGCGAGGATTACCGCGTCGTGCGGCATGGTCATGCCTGGCGCGCGCGATCGCGTTGGCAGACCTGCGCGAGGATCGACAAAGCGATGCCGTGCGGCGTCTGCGCGCCGATGGGCAGGCCCGCAGGCAGGTGGAGGCGAGTAAAGGACGCGTCGGCAATGCCCTCGTCGCGCAGGCGCTCTAGCCGGGCATCGATCTTGTTCCGGCTGCCCAGCACGCCCACGGCGAAAGCCTCGGAGCGCAGTGCGCGCGAAGCGACCGCGTGGTCCACCTCCGCATCGTGGCTTAACGAATAGACGGCCGTACGGTCGTCGAGCGCCAGGTCGGCCAGCGCGACCGGAAGCGCACGGGGGTCGTAGCCGGCCAGAGTCACATCGGGCGGGGGCAGCGCCGGCCCATGCGGACGTAGCAGCATGACTTCCACACCCAGCATCGGCGCCAGTCGCGCAACGGCCAGCGTGACAGGATCACCGCCCACCGCGACGAGCCGCACAGGGGGCCGGTGCGTGACGGCATACTCGGCGGCCGTGGCCGCCTGCACGCCATCCTCGAGGCGCCATCGACCGCTCGCTGCATCGAAGAGGGTGGTGACGGTCCGCCGCTCGCGACGGGCAAGGCCCAGCGCTTGGACATATGCGGAGGGTTCGTGCAGTTCCCGCACGAAGATCCCGATCCGCCCGCCACAGGTGAGCTGGATGTCGACGACGTCGCTGCCCACGCCGTAATCGAGCAGCCGTGGACGTCCTTCCGCCAGCACGCCCGCCGCTTCATGGGCGACGGCGGCTTCGACGCAGCCGCCGGACACATACCCCGCGACACGTCCATCCGCCGCGATGGCCATCTCGCTGCCGAGGGGCCGGGGCGACGGGCCATCGACGCGCGCGAGCGTCGCCAGCGCCACCCGCCCCGCATGGGCAAACGCCCGCAGGGACGGCAGCAGGTCTTCCACCAGGGCGTAGTCCGGCCATGCCGGCCACGCGGGAGCGACGGAGGGATCCAAGGCACTCATGGGCGAAGTCTGGCACGATTGCGGGAGTAGGGGCGTGGCGGGTCCACAACACCCGTCTCACGCCTCGTGTGCTTTGCTGAAGCGACCATGCCAACCCTCATCGACCGCCACGGACGTACCAAGCGCAAGCTGCGGATATCGCTCACCGACCGCTGCAACTTTCGCTGTACCTATTGCATGCCGGAGCATCCCTATTGGCTCCCTCGGGCGAGCCTGCTCGGGCGGGACGAGATCGTGCGCCTGGCCGGGTTGTTCGTCGACCACGGCATCGACCAGATCCGCCTTACTGGCGGCGAGCCGCTGCTGCGCCGCGACCTGGTCGACTGCGTGCGCGAGATCGGCGCACTTCGCGAGCGCGGCCTGTCGCGCCTGTCGATGACCACGAACGCGTCGCGCATCGCGCCGAAGGCGCACGAGCTGGTCGCCGCCGGCGTCGACGATTTCAATGTCAGCCTGGACGCGATCGATCCCGACACGTTCCGGCGACTGACCCGGCGCGAGATCGCCCCGGTGCTGGATGGCATCGACGCCCTCGTCGACGCCGGGGCGAAGGTGAAGCTCAATGCCGTGGTGATCCGCGGGGACAACGAAAAAGATATCGTTCCGCTGCTCGAGTGGGCCATGGCCCGAGGCATTCCCCTCCGTTACATCGAATACATGCCGCTGGACGCGCCGGGGCACTGGAAGCGCGACGCGGTAGTCTCCGAGGCCGAGATCCTCGCAGCCGTCCGCGCGGCGCACACGGTGGATTCCGTGCCGCGTGGCCACGACCCCGCCACCCCTTACCTCGTCGACGGCCACTATTCCCTCGGCGTCATTTCCACCGTGTCCAATCCTTTCTGTTCCACCTGCGACCGTTTGCGCATCACCGCCACCGGGGAACTCTTCACCTGCCTGTTCTCCCCGATAGGTGTTCCCTTGGGCGCGCGCATGCGGGAAGGTGTCGACGACGCGGTGCTCGCCGCGCAGGTCGCGAAGGCGGTATGGCTGAAGGACGCCGGATACGCATCGCGTCCCGGACCGGTGGATCGCCCGTTGACCATGCACGCCATGGGCGGATGAGTCGCCGCCCTTCGCCAGGATGTCCATGAAACCGATCGTGTTCGAACTATTCGCCAATCTCGAGCGCCTGGCCGGCGCGAAGGAATGTCGCGTCGATGCCGGCGACGATGTCGCCACCGTCGGCGATGCGCTCGCCTTGCTGGCACGCCATCGCCCGGAACTGGCCAGTTCGCTGGAACGCTGCGCCTGCGTGTCGGGCGATACCATCGTCCGCCGCGCCGACAGCCTGCCGCCGGACGGGCGCCTCGGTCTGCTCCCACCGGTGGCGGGAGGCTGACATGGCGCACGACGTCCTCTCCCACGACCCTGTCGCGGTCGAGCCGCTGCTGGAACTCGACGCCCATCCGGAATGTGGCGGCCTCGCGCTGTTCGTCGGCACCGTACGCGATCACCACGAGGGGCGGTCGGTTCGCCATCTGGCGTACACGGCGCACGAACCGCTGGCGGCGAAGGTGATTCGCGAGGTGGAGCACGCAACGCGCGAGCGTTACGGCGTACCGTATGTACGTATCGTGCATCGTCTTGGCGACCTCGCGATCGGCGACATCGCCATCGTCTGCGTGGTTCGTGCACCGCATCGCGCGGAGGCCTTCGATGCATGCCGCTACGCCGTCGATGCCGTGAAACATGGCGCGCCGATCTGGAAGGAAGAGTTCTACACGGACGGGAGCAGCGCCTTCGTGGAAGGTTGCTGCATCCGCGACGATCTGGAAGGCGATGTCCAGCCGACGCATCGACACCACTCGCACACGAGCCACGGATGAAAGACGTCAGCCAGAAGCCGGACTCCCTGCGCGCTGCCCGCGCCACCGCCACGCTCCACGCACCGGCCGCCTGTATCGATCTCCTGCGCAGCGGTGAGACGGAGAAGGGCGATCCGCTGAAAACCGCGCGGGTCGCGGGCATCCTCGCGGCGAAGCGCACGGACGAATTGATCCCTCTGTGCCATCCGCTGCCGATCCACCGTGCCGAGGTGAGTTACGAGCTGGGCGAGACGTCCGTGCGCATCCTCGCCGAAGTGCAGACCATCGGCCCCACCGGCGTGGAGATGGAGGCGCTGACGGCGGCGAGCATGGCGGCGCTCACGATTTACGACATGCTCAAGCCGTACGCGGAGCCCGATGAACTGCATATCCAGGATTGCCGGCTCGAGCGGAAGACGGGCGGCAAGTCGCACTACCGGCGCGCACTCGCACAATCACGCAGCGCGGCGGTCGTCGTGCTCTCGGATACGGTGGCCAGTGGTGCCAAGACGGACACCGCGGGCGCGTATGTACGCGATGCCCTGATCGAAGCGAACTTCGACCCGGTGGAATACGCCGTCATCGCGGACGACGCGACTGTGCTGGGCAACCTGCTGCGGTCGCTGGTGGAGGGGGGCGTTTCGCTCGTCATCACCGTGGGCGGCACGGGTCTCGGCCCGCGCGACATCACGGTCGACACCGTTCGTCCCCTGCTCGAGGTCGAGATCCCCGGCATCATGGAAACCGCGCGCGCCTTCGGTCAACAACGTATGCCGTTCGCCATGCTTTCCCGGGGCGTGGCGGGCTACATCCGCGACACGCTCGTGCTCACCTTCCCCGGTAGCCGCGGTGGCGCCAGCGAATCGCTGGCCGCGACGCTTCCGGGGCTGATCCATCTGCTCGAAACGGGCCGCGGCGGCGGCAGGCATCCCGGCGGCTACGGGGAGCCGTCCTGATGGCGCTGCTACCCATCGTTGCCGCGCTCGAACGCTACCGTTCCAACGTCCGCGCGTTGCCTACGCACCGGGTCCCGCTGGAACTCGCACTCGGCGCGGTGCTGACCGAAGCACCCCAGGCAAGGATTTCACTGCCGCGCTTCACGCAAAGCGCCATGGACGGTTACGCCGTGCGGGCCGCGGATGGCCAGGCGGCCAGGACACTGATCGGCACGGCTGCCGCAGGGACGCCTGCGTCGGTGACAGTGGGGCCGGGCCAGGCCGTGCGCATCCTCACCGGCGGGATGGTGCCTTCCGGCGCCGACGCGGTGGCGCGGCAGGAGATCGTCGAGCGCACGGGCGACGGCATCGCCCTGCGCGAAGCCGTCAGGGAAGGGGAGGCGATACGCCGCGAAGGCGAGGAATTGCGGGAAGGTACCACTCTCGCGGCACCGGGACAGCGCATCACCTCCGGACTCATCGCGTCTTTCGCCATGGCCGGTATCGATTCGGTCGAGGTCTATCGGCGACCGCGTGTGGCCGTCCTCGTCACCGGCGACGAAGTGCGGCGCGTGGGCGAGCCGTTGGCGCCGGGCCAGGTCTACGATGCGAACGGGCCGCTGCTGCGGGCATGGTTCGTCGAGAACGGCTACGGCGAACCCGTCGTCGCCTACGTGCGCGACGATGAGACGGCGTTGGAAGAAGCAATGAGCGCCGCGCTAGACAGCGCGGACCTCGTTGTCACGAGCGGTGGCATCTCCGTTGGCGATCGGGATTACGTGCCCGTGGTGGCCGATCGGCTCGGGGTGCGCGAGATTTTCTGGAAAGTGGCGCAGAAGCCGGGCAAGCCGCTGTGGTTCGGCATGCGCGACGACAAGGTACTCCTAGGGCTGCCCGGCAATCCCGGGGCGGTACTCGTCTGCCTGGCGGTCCATGCGCGGGCCGTGCTTGCGCGACTCGAGGGCGAGACGAGCGAGCAACCCGCGTGGCGTAGCGGCGTGCTTGCCGCGCCGGTGGACGCCGACCCGCACCGCGACAGGTTGGTGCGCATGCGCCTCGACATGACGGGAGGCACCCCGACACTCGAGCTGCTGCCGCGCCAGGAGTCGCACATGCTCAGCAACCTGGCTTCGGCGCATGCCCTGGTCTGGTTGCCCGGTCGAGCCATGCCGTTCGCCGCGGGCGAGAAGGTCGACTGGCTCTATCTCTGAGCCGGGATGGAAGGTCCTCCCGGTAAACCGGGCGCGCCTGCATCGGCAGGCGCGCGGCTTCGGAACAGGTGATGCTCTTACCAGGCCTTCACGTCGGACACGACCACGGTGTAGTCCTGCATGTCGGCGGAGTAGCGGAAGAGGCGACCGAGGTCGAAGTCGACGCTCTTGCCCGGCTCGATGTTCGACGTACCCGCGGGCCAGCCCTGCTTGCTCGCGATGACCTTGCCCGAGGCATCCTTCGCGTCGATGCGGATCTGCGCGGCCGCGGCTTCCCCGCACTTGTTGACCAGGTTGCCCTTCATGCTGAAACGGGGCTGGCCCGAACCCTGCTGCAGCTTCACGGCGAAGCCGTCGATGGTGAAGTCCTTGGCGGCGCAGGCAGCCTGTGCGGACAGCGGGGCGGCGGCGAACAGCGCGATGGCGATGGCGAGCTTCTTCATGGGGCGTTACCTGAGCGATAGGGAAAGGGCGACACCCTTCCGCGAAGGAGGGCGTTAGCCTTCGTATCGGCAGGTTCCGGACGGACTTTAGGCTAGGCCGAATGGCCAGGTCAGGCCGCGGCTTCGGCCGGCAGTTCGCCCAGGTCCGGCTCAAGGGCCCCCGCAAACAGGTCGTCCATCGGCGCCACCTCGGCCTCCGGCTCGAACCAGCGACGCACCGGGGCGAAGCTGCGCCGGTGGACCTCGCACGGCCCGAGGCGGTCGAGGGCATCCAGGTGCTCGGGCACCGCATAGCCCTTGTGCCGGGCGAAGCCATAGCCCGGGTGGAGCGCGTCGAGGGCCGTCATGTGCCGGTCGCGGCTGACCTTCGCGAGGATGGAGGCCGCGCTGATGGCGGGCTCCGACCCGTCGCCGCCAATCACGGCGCGGCCTTCGCAGGGCAGGGTGCGCGGCAGGCGGTTGCCGTCGACCAGCGCGATGTGCGGGGCAAGCGACAAGCCCATGAGGGCCCGGGTCATGCCGATCATCGTCGCCTGGAAGATGTTGATCCGGTCGATCTCGTCGCGCTCGACGAAGATCACGCAATGAGCGAGCGCCCGCTCGACGATCCGCGTGTACAGCTTCTCGCGCGTCGCCTCGGCGAGCTGTTTCGAGTCGTCCAGTCCGCGGATAGGGCGGGATGGGTCGAGGATCACCGCCGCGACCACCACGGGGCCGGCCAATGGCCCGCGTCCGGCCTCGTCCACGCCGGCGATGATCAGGTCGCGGGCGAGCTGGGAAGTGACGTTACGACGACGCGGCATGCCTGGGAGGGTACTGTCGCGGCCCTAGCGGGGCAACGGTTGGATGAGATCGGCCAGCGCGTCGGCCGCGTGGTCCGCCGCGCGGCCCTCGAGGCCGCCGCGCAGTTCCTGGTGCAGGTATTCGAACGCCGCCACGACGGCGCCGCGCCGCTCGCTGTCGGCGAGCAGGTCGAGCGTCGCCCGGGCGAGGTTGTCGGGCGTGCATTCGTCCTGCATGAATTCCGGAACCAGGCGTTCCCGACCGAGGCCGCAGGCGCGCGCGAGGATGTTCGGCAGGCTGTAGACATCGGTCTTCAGCATGCGCAGGGCTTTGGCGATCCGGTAGCTCGTGGGCGAGACGCGATAACCGACCACCATCGGGCGCTTCGCGAGCATGGCCTCCAGTGTGGCGGTGCCGGAAGCGAGCAGGACCGCGTCGGCCGCGAGCATGGCTTCGTGCGCGTGGCCGTCCACCAACAGGGGTGGAGCGCCCGGGAAGTCCTTGAGCAGGGCCGTGAGCCGCGCGTGCACCCGTTCGTTCGCCGCAGGGACGACGATACGCAGGCTGGGCATCGCGGCGGAGACGCGCTTCGCGGCATCGATGAAGATCGCTCCGATCCGCTCGATCTCGCTGGGCCGGCTGCCGGGCAGCACCGCCAACACGGGCGCGTCATGCGGCAGGCCGAGCGCGTCGCGCGGCCCCTCGCGTCCGGACACCATGGGGAAACGGTCCGCCAGCGGGTGGCCCACGAAGCGCGCGTCGACGCCGTGTTTCGCGTAGATCGGGGGCTCCATGGGGAAAAGGCAGAGGATGCGTTCGGCGGAGCGGCCGATCTTCTCCGCGCGTTTTTCGCGCCATGCCCAGACCGAGGGGCTGACGTAGTGCGCCGTACGGAGCCCGGCCTCCCTGAGCTTGCGTTCCACCGCGAGGTTGAAGTCCGGCGCATCGATGCCGACGGTCAGCGCGGGCCGGCTGGCGACCAGTTTCTCCAGCAGCCCGCGGCGCAAACGGAGCAGGCGCGGCAGGTGCTTGACCACTTCCGAGAAGCCCATGACCGACAGTTCGCGGATGTCGTACCAGGACTCGAAGCCCTGCGCGAGCATGCGCCGGCCGCCGATACCCACGAAGCGGGCCGCGGGGAAGCGATGGCGCAGGGCCACGATGAGGTCGGCGCCGAGCTGGTCGCCGGAGTCCTCGCCCGCGATCAAGGCGATCAGTGGCGCATCGGAGGAGGGCCGGGTCTGCTGCATCGTTACCTCGCGAGCGAGCGCTCGCTGCGGTCGAGGAAGTCGAGCATCTGGCGCACGTCTTCGCTGGTTTCGGCCTGCGATACCAGCTGCTCGCGTGCCTCGGCCAACGGCAGGCCGGCCATGTACAGGGTGCGGTACGCGCGCTTGATGGCGGCGATACGCCCCGTGTCGAAGCCGCGGCGCTTCAGGCCTTCACTGTTGATGCCGCGCGGACGGCCGCGCGTCTCGTTCGCCATCATGACGAAGGGCGGCACGTCGGAACCGACGAGGCAGCCCATGCCGATAAAGGCGTGGGCACCCACCTTGCAGAACTGGTGCACGCCCGAATAACCAGACAGGATGGTCCAGTCGCCGATTTCCGCGTGCCCGGCGAGCGCCGAGTAATTCGAGAACACGACGTTGTTGCCCACCTGGCAGTCATGCGCGATGTGCACGTAGGCCAGCAGCCAGTTGTCGTTGCCGATGCGGGTGACACCGCCGCCGTCGCCCGTGCCGCGGTTGATCGTGACGAACTCGCGGATGAGGTTGCGGTCGCCGATGACGACCTCGGTGCGCTCGCCCTGCCACTTCTTGTCCTGCGGCGGGCCGCCAATGGAGGCGAATTGCGAGATGCGATTGTCGCGGCCGATGGTGGTCGGACCATCGATCACCACGTGCGGGCCGATGGTCGTCCCCTCGCCGATCACCACGTCGGCACCGATCACGCTATAGGCACCGATGCTGACGTTGTCCGCGACGCGCGCGGACGGATCGACCTGCGCGGTGGCGTGGATCATTTGTCGCTCCTCGCGGCGCACATCAGTTCGCAGCAGGCCACGACCTTGCCGTCCACGCTGGCTTTCGCCTCGAACAGGCCCATGCCGCGGATCAGGCGCTTGAGGGACACCTCCATCACGAGCTGGTCGCCGGGTGCGACTACCGCCGAGAAGCGGGCGTTGTCCACCTTCACGAGATAGAAGAGCGGGCTGCCGGACTGGCCGTCCACCTGGCTGGTGATCTGGGTGAGCAGGCCGGCGGTCTGGGCCATGGCCTCGACGATCAGCACGCCCGGCATCACCGGATGACCCGGGAAGTGGCCCTGGAAGAACGGCTCGTTGATGGTGACGTTCTTGATGGCGGTGATGGTCTTGCCGGGCTCGATCGATATCACCCTGTCCACCAGCAGGAACGGGTAGCGGTGCGGCAGGAGCCGCTGGATCTGCTCCACGTCCACCGGGAGCGTCACGGCAGCTTTCATTTCGGTCATTGCCCTTTGTCCTTTTCCAGCGCCGCCAGGCGGCGCGCGTACTCGTCGAGATGTTTCATGCGGGCCGCGTTGCGCCGCCACAGGCGGTTTTCCTGCAGCGGAGAACCGGACGAATACTCGCCGGGTTCCTTGATCGAAGCGGTCACGAGGCTCTTCGCCGTGATGGTAACCCGGTCGGCCAATTCGAGGTGGCCAAGGATCCCGGCGTTGCCCCCGATGAGGCAATACCGGCCGATCTTCGCGCTGCCGGCGACGGCGGAGCAGCCCGCCATGGCGGTGTGCGCGCCGATGTGCACGTTGTGGGCGATCTGGATCTGGTTGTCGAGACGTACGTCCTCTTCCAGCACCGTGTCTTCCAGCGCCCCACGGTCGATCGTGGTGTTGGCGCCGATCTCGCAGTCGTCGCCGACACGCACGCCACCCAGCTGCGGCAGCTTCACCCAGTGGTCCCGGTCGAACGCGATGCCGAAGCCGTCGGCACCGATCACGGCGCCCGGATGGACCAGGACACGCTTGCCCAGGGTGACGCGGATCACCAGGGTCACGCGGGCGACCAGCCGGCTGCCCGCGCCGACGACGCAGCCCGGGCCGATCGTGCAATGCGGGCCGAGGATCGCGCCTTCCTCGATCACGGCGTCGTCCTCGACGACGCAGCACGGGCCGACGCTGGCGGTCGGGTGCACGCGGGCAGAGGGCGAGACGACGGCGCTCATGTGGATGCCGTGCGGCGCGGCCGCGTGTTTCTCGAACAGGGCGGCGATCTTCGCGTACGCGACGTACGGGTCCTTCGCCACCAGCGCGGCGCCGCTGCGCAGGGGCAGGGCATCGGCATGGAGCACTACGATGCCCGCCTTGGATTCGGCCAGCTGCGAGGTGTACTTCGGGTTCGAGAGGAAGGTGAACTGGTTGGGCGTGGCGGCGGCCAGCGTGCCGACACTGTCCACGGTCGTGGCCGGGTCGCCGTGCGCGTCCAGCCCGAACCGTTCGGCCAGTTCGGCAAGAGTGAATTGCGGATTTCCGCTCACGGAAAGCTCCCAAATAGAAAGGGGTGGCACTGGGCCACCCCTCTCATTCTACAGTGTCTTGACGCGGAGCCCGAGGTCGCCCCCGGCTTAGAACGTGTTGCCGAAGGTGAACTGGATACGCTCGACGAAGCGGCTGTCGGCATCCTTCTTACGGAACGGCACGGCGAAGTTGATGATCAGCGGACCGATCGGCGCCTGCCACTGCAGCGAGAGGCCGGTGGAAGCGCGCAGTTCGCTGGCGTCGAAGGCGGCGTAGTTCTTGTACACGTTGCCGACGTCGACGAACCAGGACACGCGGGCCGTGTTCACGTCCTTCAGGAACGGCAGCGGCAGGAAGACCTGCGCCGTGCCGAGCACCTTGAACGCGCCACCGACAGGCTGGCCGTAGGTGTACGCACCGCCCGCGCAGCGACCCTTGCTGTCCGGTTCGCGCGTGGTGGAGAGGCCGTCGCAGAGACGGGGGCCCAGCGTGTTGTCCTGGAAGCCGCGCACGTCACGCACGCCGCCCGCGTAGTAGTTCTCCCAGAAGGGGAAGTCGATCTTGTCGCCCTTCTTGTAGATCTGCGCGCCGCGAGTACCGTCCGCGTTGATGATGTAACCGTCGTTGTCGTAGGTCTGTCCGTAGGTCTTGCCGTAACCGACCTGACCATCGAGGTAGAGCACGAAGCCCTTGCCGATCGGCCAGTAGTGGTTGGCTTCGCCGAACAGCTTGTAGAACTGCACGGTCGAGCCCGGCAGAGCACCGGAGATGGAGGCCGTGAGCTGACCACCGCGGGTGGGTGCCCAATAGCTGTTGCGGGTGTCGTGCGAGTAACCCAGGCTCGACGTCCACGAGTGGATCGTCTTGTTGCCCAGCGCGTTCTGGTACGCCACCAGTTCCTGCGGCGTATAGAACGAGGTGTTGATGAGGTTCGAACTGACACCCAGGCTCGTCGACACGTTGTCGAAGTCGGTGATGGGGATCGATACCGTGGTCTCGAACGACTTCGTGCTGTACGTGTAGTTGGCGAGGTCGGTATCGCCGTAGTCGAGCTTGCTGTAACCCAGGTTGTAGCCGATCGCGATATTCGAATCGGTCAGGTACGGGTTCGTGTAGCTCGCATTGATGCGCTTGTAGTACGTGCTGGTTTCAGCCGCGATGGAGAAGCGGTCGCCGGTACCCAGGAAGTTGTTCTGCGACACCGAGGCCGAGAGGATGATGCCGGAGTACTGCGAATAGCCCACGCCGAACATCAGCGAGCCCGCCGACTGTTCTTCGACCTTCGCGGTCAGGTCCACCTGGTCGACCGTGCCCGGGACGAGGGCCTTGTCGATGTCCACGGTCTTGAAATAGCCGAGGCGCTGCAGGCGGGTCTTCGAACGGTCGATGGCACCCTGCGAATACCAGGCGCCTTCGAGCTGGCGCATTTCACGGCGGAGGACTTCGTCTTCCGTGCGGGTGTTGCCCTGGAAGACCACACGGCGGACGTAAACGCGCTTGCCCGGCTCGATGAAGAGCGTGAGGTCGGCGGTGCGCTTGTCCTTGTCGAGCTTGGGAATCGGCGTGACCTTGGCGAACGCGTAGCCGATGTTGGCCAGGATGCCCTTGATCGCGTCCGTGCTGGCTTCGATGGCGCCACGGTTGAAGGTGTCGCCCTTATGGATGAAGACCAGCTTGCGCAGGGTGTCTTCCGGAAGGATGAGCTCGCCCAGCAGCTTCACGTCGGAAACCGTATAGACCTCGCCTTCCTTGACGCTGGCATCGACGTACATGGCGCGCTTGTCCGGGCTGATGGCCACCTGCGTGGAATCGATGCCGAAGTCGGCGTAGCCGCGGTTCATGTAGTAATTGCTGAGCTTCTCGAGGTCGCCCGAGAGTTTTTCGCGCGAGTACTGGTCGTCCTTGGAATACCAGGACAGCCAGTTCGTGGTGTTCGACTCGAAGCCGTCGCGAATGTCCTTGTCGGCGAAGGCCTTGTTGCCGATGACGTTGATCTCCTTGATCTTCGCCGCCTTGCCTTCGCGGATCTCGATGTCGATCGCCACGCGGTTGCGGTCGAGCCGCGTCACGTGGGGTTCGACGGAGACGTTGTACTTGCCGCGGTTGTAGTACTGGCGGATGAGCTCCTGCTGCACGCGGTCGAGCGAGAGGCGGTCGAAGGTCTCGCCTTCGGCCAGGCCGATCTCCTTCAGCCCCTTGCGGAGGTCGTCTTCCTTGATGTCCTTGTTGCCGCGGAGCGTGAGCTTCGCGATGGCGGGACGCTCGATGACCTTGATGACCAGGATGTCTCCCTGGCGATCGAGTTCGACATCGCTGAAGAACTTGGTCTGGTAGAGGGCTCGAATGGCGGCCTGCGCCTTGTCGTCGCTAAGGGTTTCACCCTTCTCGATCGGCAGGTAGCTCAGCACCGTACCCTGCGCGATACGCGTCAGGCCATCGATGCGGATGTCGGAAACGACGAACGGCTCGAAAGCGGCAAGCGCATTTGCAGACAAGGAGGCAAGCAGGATCAGGGCGGCGATACGCTTCATCGTCGATTCCGTTGGGTTAATTCCAGTCGACGGCGGACGAGGCCGGCAACCGAAGAGGAGCACGCGCAAGACTCTTGCCTTGCGTCGTTCGGCGCAGGGCGCGGAAGCGCCAGGAGCCTTGGTAATACGATCGCGCCCGTGAGCTGTCGGCTCACGAGACGAGCATGCGTTGTATGTCGTTGAAGAACGCCAGCCCCATCAACGTGAACAGCAGGACGATCCCCACGTACTGGCCAGCGATCATGGTGCGTTCGCTGACCGGGCTGCCCTTGATCAACTCGATAAGGTAATACAGCAGGTGTCCACCGTCCAAGACCGGGATCGGCAGCAGGTTCAGAATGGCCAGGCTGAGCGACACCAGGGCCAGGAAGTTGAGGAACCAGCCGAGCCCGCGGTTCGCCGAATCGTTGGCGACCTGCGCGATGCCGATGACGCCGGACAGGTTCTTCGTGGACGCCTCGCCTGAAAGCATCTTGCCGATCAGGTTGAAGGTCGAAGCGGCGCCGGTCCAGGTGGATCGCAGCGATTCGCTGAAGGCGCGCACCGGGCCGTAGCGCAGCGTGGCCTCTTCCAGCGGCTGGCGGGCCACGCCGATCAGCCAGCGCGTGGGCTGGCCCTGCTCGGACTTCATCCGGGCGGTGATCTCGAAGGTTTTCGTCTGGCCGTCGCGCTGGATGGCGACCGCGAGCTTGGGCGAGATGGCGGCCTGCTCCGGGACCAGCTTGGTGAAGTCCTCGAAGTCGTACACCGGCTTGCCGTTGACGCTGAGGATGCGGTCGCCCGCGCGGATGCCGGCGAGCGAAGCGGGATCGCCCTTGACCACCTCACCGACGACCGGCGGCACCTGCAGGCCCATGCCCAGCTGGGTGAAGCGCTTGCCGATGTCGCCGCCGGCATCCAGGCGTTGCAGGGGCAGGACGATGTCGCGCTGCGCGCCGTCGGCACCCTTGACGCGCACCGGTAGGGGTTCGTTACCGAGCAGGCCGTTGGCGAGGACCTCGGTCGCGTCGCTCCAGTTGCCCACGGGATCGCCGTTCATGGCGATCAGGCGGTCGCCCGGACGGATGCCCGCGGTGGCGGCCACCGTGCCGGGATCGGCGGTGACGATCGGCGCCACGTCGGGTTTGCCGACCATGTACATCGCCCAGAACGCGGCGATGGTGAAGATGAGGTTGAACGCGGGCCCGGCGGCGACGATGGCGATGCGCTTCCACACGGACTTGCCGGTGAATTCCTGGCCGCGCTCGGCGGCGGGCACATCGCCCTCGCGGGCGTCGAGCATCTTGACGTAGCCGCCGAGCGGAATGGCGGCGATCTGGTATTCGGTGCCGTCCTTCGCCACGCGGCGCCAGAGCGGACGGCCGAAACCCACGGAGAAGCGCAGCACCCGCACGCCACAGCGGCGCGCGACCCAGTAATGGCCGAATTCATGGAAGGTCACCAGCACGCCGAGCGTGACTAGCAGCCAGAAGACAGAACCTAGGACAGGGCTCATCGGGGAGGGCGGGTCTCGGCAAAAAAACGTTTGGGTGGAGCGAGTTTAGCAGTAAGCGCGGTGGAGCACGCCCCGGGCGACCCGGCGCGCCTCGGCGTCACGGGCGACGAGGGTCTGGACATCGACCACGTCTTGGGCCGGCAGTTCCTCAAGAACACGTTCCACGAGCTCGGCGATGCCGAGGAAGGGGAGGGACCCGGCGAGGAAGGCCTCCACGGCCACCTCGTTGGCGGCGTTGAGGATGGCCGTGGCGTCGCCACCTTCGCGCAGGGCGGCGAAGGCGAGGGCGAGGCAGCGGAAGGTGTCGGTGTCCGGCTTCTCGAAGTCGAGCCGCGCGTGCGCGGCCAGGTCCAACGGCGTCACGCCGGCGTCGATCCGCTCGGGCCACGCCAGGGCGCAGGCGATGGCCGTGCGCATGTCGGGGTTGCCGAGCTGGGCCAGCACCGACCCGTCGACGTAGTCGACCATCGAGTGGACCAGGCTCTGCGGATGCACCACGACCTCGATGGCGTCGACGGGGGCGGCGAACAGGTGGTGGGCCTCGATGACCTCGAGTCCCTTGTTCATCAGGGTGGCCGAGTCGACCGAGATCTTCCGCCCCATCGACCACTTCGGATGGGCGCAGGCTTCGTCGGGCGTGATCCGGCCGAGATCGGCCCGCGTGCGGCCGCGGAACGGACCGCCGGACGCGGTGAGGATGATCCGCCGGACGCCGGCGCGACCGAGGTCGGGCCGCCCGCCGGGCAGGCATTGGAAGATCGCGTTGTGCTCGGAATCGATCGGGATGAGGTCGCCGCCGCCTTCGCGCAGGGCATCGAGCAGCAGGGCGCCCGCCATCACGATGGATTCCTTGTTCGCCAGCAGCAGTCGCTTGCCGGCGCGCGCGGCGGCCAGGGTGGACTCCAGGCCCGCCGCGCCGACGATGGCGGCGACCACCGTGTCGCAAAGGGGGCCGGCGGCCGCGGCGGTCACGGTATCCGCGCCACTGGCGACCGCGCAGCGCACGCCCGCGGCGGCGAGGCGGCGGACGAGATCGGCTTCCATCGCGGGATCGGCTACGATGGCGAGGTCCGGCCGAAAGCGTTCGCAGAGCGCGGTGAGGCCCGCGGTGTCCCGATTCGCCGCCAGGACGCTGGCGTGGAAGCGGTCGGGATGGCGGGCGATGACGTCGAGCGTGCTGCCGCCGATGGAACCGGTGGCGCCGAGCACCGCGACCCGCCGCACGGCCACGGTCAGAGACCCAGCAGGAGCTTGCCGGCGACGAACACCGGCAAGGCCGCGAAGACGCTATCGAGGCGGTCGAGCAGTCCGCCATGGCCCGGGAAGAGCGTGCCCGAATCCTTCACCGTGGCGTGGCGCTTCATCAGGCTCTCGAAAAGATCGCCCACGACGGCGATGGCGACGGTAACGACGCCGAGCAGCAACAAACCGAGCAGTTGGCCGCCATCGCGAACGCCGAGCAGGAAGCCGCCCAGCACCGCGACGAAGCCACCTGCCAGCACGGCGCCGTAGACGCCCGCCCAGGTCTTTCCCGGGCTGATGCGCGGGGCAAGCTTGCGCTTGCCGAAGTGGCGGCCGCTGAAATAGGCGCCGGTGTCCGCGGCCCAGACGATGACGAGGGCCACGAGGGTCCACCAGTTACCGCGTGTGCTGGCGTGCAGGAGAATGGCGGACGCCAGCGTCGGCACGATCACGAGCGCGCCCGTGCCGAGCTTCAGCATGCGGTTCTCGGCATTCGGTGCCGCGGCGAACGTGAAGTGGCGCAGCCAGAAGCAGCAGCCGATCCACCAGGCCACGCCTATCAGCGTCAGCATGAGGAGCAGGCCAGGCGTGCGCACGATGAGCAGGGCGGCGAAGATCGCGGCGGCCGCGCCGGCAACGATCCCGCGACCGACCGGCGTACGGCAGCCAGCCAGCAGGCTCCATTCCCACGCAGCCCCGACGAAGACGACGGCGATGATGGCCGCGAAGAATGTCGTGGGTGGCAGCAGGATGAGCGCCAGGACCAGCGGAATGAGGATCGCGGCGGTGGTGATGCGTTGCTTCAGCATGGGATTCCGGCGTCAGCCCGTGACCTGTTCGCCGGTGCGGCCGTAACGGCGCTCGCGGCGGGCATAGTCTTCCAGCGCCTCGGCGAGGCAGGCCTGGTCGACGTCGGGCCACAGGGTGTCGGTGAAAAAAAGCTCGGCATAGGCGATCTGCCAGAGCAGGAAGTTGCTCACCCGGTGCTCGCCGCCGGTGCGGATGAAGAGGTCGAGCGGCGGTTGGTCGGCGAGGCAGGTGTAACCGTGCAGGCGCTGCTCGTCGATGTCCTCGGCCCGGAACTCGCCGCGGCCTACGGCTTCGGCCGCGAGGCGAGCCGCGTGGGCGATGTCCCAGCGTCCGCCGTAGTTCACGGCGACATTCATGTTCAGCGCGGTGTTGCCCGCCGTCCGTTCCATCGCGCCCAGCATGCGGTTGCGCAGCTCGGGGGCGAAGGCATCGAGGTTGCCCACGAAGCGGATGCGCACGCCGTTGCCGTGCAGTTCGTCCACTTCCTTGTCGAGCGCCTTCAGGAACAGCTCCATCAGCGCCGACACCTCGGTGGCCGGGCGCTGCCAGTTCTCGCTGGAGAAGGCGAACAGCGTCAGCGAGCCGATCCCGCGGCGAAGGCAAAACTCCACCGCCTCCTTCACGGCCTTCTGGCCCGCGTGATGACCGAACGTGCGCGGGCGCAGGCGCTGCTTCGCCCAGCGGCCGTTTCCATCCATCACGATGGCGAGGTGGCGGGGAACCCGGTCGGCGGGCTTCGCTGCCATGGAGGCGGCCGATGGCGCGTCAGAGCGCCATCAGCTCCTTCTCCTTGTCCTTGACCACGTCGTCCACTTCCTTGACGAACTTGTCGGTCAGCTTCTGGATGTCGTCGTCGGCGCGCTTCTTGTCGTCTTCCGTGATCGCCTTGTCCTTCAGCAGCTTGTCGACATGCTGGATGGCATCGCGGCGGACATTGCGGATGGCGATCTTGGCGGCCTCGCCTTCCTTCGCCACGCTCTTGGCGAGCTCCTTGCGGCGCTCCTCGGTCGGCGGCGGGAAATTCAGGCGGATGTCCATGCCCATCGTCGTCGGCGTGATGCCGAGGTCGGAGGCCATGATGGCCTTCTCGATGGGACCGACCATGCTCTTGTCGAAGGGCTTGACCGAAAGCGAGCGCGCGTCCGGCGTCGTGATGTTCGCAACCTGGGCGAGAGGGGTGGGCGCGCCGTAATAAGGCACGACGATGTTCTCGAGGATCGACGGGTTGGCGCGACCGGTGCGAATCGTCTTCAGGTCGTGCTTCAGCGAGTCGATGCTCTTGCCCATGCGGGTCTCAGCATCTTTCTTGATGTCGTTGATCATGGGATTGTCCGGTGGAGCGGGTCAGCAAGCGAGTATAGCAGCGAGGCCGGCGGCGGCCGTGCCGCGCTGCGCCAGGAGTGCGGGTCGGGCCGTTCAGCCGGCGTCGACGAGGGTGCCCACCGGCTCGCCGCGCATGATCCGCATGAGGTTGCCCGGCTGGGTCATGTCGTAGATGCGCAGCGGAAGCTTGTTCTCGCGGCAGAGGGCGATCGCCGCCGTATCCATCACTTCGAGGCGGCGCTCGATCACCTGGTTGTAAGTGAGGTGTTCGTAGCGCTCCGCGTTAGGGACCCGCTTCGGATCCGCCGAATACACGCCGTCGACCTTGGTCGCCTTCAGGAGCAGGTCGGCACCGACTTCCACGGCGCGCAGGGCGGCAGCGGAATCGGTGGTGAAGAAGGGGTTGCCGATGCCCGCGGCGAACAGGGCCACACGGCCTTTCTCGAGGTGGCGGATGGCGCGGCGACGGATGAAGTCCTCGCAGACCTCGTTGATCTTGATGGCACTCATGGTGCGGGCTTCGCCGCCGAGCTTTTCGAT
Organism: Luteibacter sp. NPDC031894; assembly: GCF_050273135.1. Classification (NCBI taxonomy): domain Bacteria; kingdom Pseudomonadati; phylum Pseudomonadota; class Gammaproteobacteria; order Lysobacterales; family Rhodanobacteraceae; genus Luteibacter; species Luteibacter sp. NPDC031894. The sequence goes on from NZ_JBNNMV010000003.1 coordinate 225,872, forward strand.
GGCGTCCTGCATCGCCAGCGCGTTCATGACGGTGGCCAGCATGCCCATGTGGTCACCCGTGACGCGGTCCATGCCCGCGGCGGCGAGGCCGGCGCCGCGGAAGATGTTGCCGCCACCGATGACGACGCCCACCTGCACGCCTGCCTCGCGCACTTCCAGGATTTCCTTGGCGAGTCGCCCGATCACCTTCGGATCGATGCCGTAGTCCTCGCTACCCATGAGGGCCTCTCCGGAGAGCTTGAGCAGGATGCGGCGGTGGTTCAGCGAGTTGCTCATGGGGGATCTCCAGATTGTGTGGGGCAAAACGGGCGTAGTCTAACCTGCACGGCGTTATGGCAGGAATGTGAAAAGCGCCCAAAAAAAAGGCCGCGATCGCTCGCGGCCTTTCGTTCCAGCGAAGACCGGCTTACGCCAGGCCCGCCTGCTTCATCACTTCGGCGGCGAAATCGTCCACCACCTTCTCGATGCCTTCGCCGACGGCGAGGCGCTCGACCGAGACGATCTCGGCACCGGCCTTCTTCAGGGCCTCGCCAACGGTGACATCGCCGTCGAGCACGTACGGCTGGCCGACGAGGGTCACTTCGGCGAGGATCTTGTTGACCTTGCCCGACACGATCTTCTCGAGGATCTCGGCCGGCTTGGCCTTTTCCTTATCGGACATCTTCGAGAGCTCGATTTCCTTTTCCTTCTCGAGGAAGTCGGCGGGCACGTCCTTCTCGCTGACGAACTTCGGGTTCATCGCGGCGACGTGCATGGCGATGCCCTTGGCCAGCTCTTCCGTGCCGCCCTTCAGGGCCACCAGCACGCCGATGCGACCGCTGTGCGAGTACGCGCCGATCGGGCCGTCGTTCTCGGCCTTGGCCATGCGGCGGACGTCGAACTTCTCGCCGATGGTGAGGGTGAGGGCCTTGGCGCCTTCCTCGACCGTGCCGTCACCGAGCTTCGCGGCCTTCAGTGCCTCGACGTCGGCGGCGCCGGACTCGAGGGCGACATTGGCGACGTCCTTGGTGAACTGGATGAACTGCTCGTTGCGCGAGGAGAAGTCGGTTTCGCTGTTGACTTCGACCAGGACGGCCTTGCCGGCCTTCTGCGCGACGGCGATGAGGCCCTCGGCAGCGACGCGGTCGGCCTTCTTGTCGGCCTTGGCCATGCCGTTCTTGCGCAGCCATTCCATCGCCGCTTCGATGTCGCCGTTGTTTTCGACGAGCGCCTTCTTGCACTCCATCATGCCGACGCTGGAACGCTCACGCAGTTCCTTGACGAGGGCCGCGGTGATCTCAGCCATGGTAATTCCTCAATGATTGATGGGCGCCGCGGCGGTGGTGCCGCGGCGCCGGGTGATACGGAAACCGGGCGAGCGCTTAAGCGCGGGCGCCGCGGCCACCTTCACGGCCGCCTTCGCGGCGCGGCGCACCCTTCTTGGCCGGGGCGCCACGACGATCGCCGCGCGGGGCGTCGTCCTTGGCGACCGGGTTGCCTTCCTCGTCCAGCTCGACGAACTCGTTGGCGTCGCCACGGGCGGCGTTCGGCGAGGCGGCCTTGCCTTCCAGGATGGAATCGGCGGCGGCGCGGGCGTAGAGCTGGATGGCACGGATGGCGTCGTCGTTACCCGGGATGGCGTAGTCGACGAGGGCCGGGTCGTAGTTGGTGTCGACGATCGCGACGACCGGGATGCCGAGCTTGCGGGCTTCCTGGACGGCGATATCTTCGTGGCCGATGTCCACGATGAAGAGGGCGTCCGGCAGGCGATTCATGTCCTTGATGCCGCCCAGCGAATTCTGCAGCTTGTCGCGCTCGCGGCGACGGGCCAGCACTTCGTGCTTCACCAGGCGATCGAACGAACCGTCGGTTTCGGCGGCTTCGAGTTCCTTGAGGCGGGCGACCGACTGCTTCACGGTACGGAAGTTGGTCAGCATGCCACCGAGCCAGCGGGCGGTGACGAACGGCTGGCCGGCGCGCGCGGCTTCCTCGGCGAGGGCCTCGCGGGCCGAACGCTTGGTGCCGACGAACAGGATGGTGCCGCCCTTCTGGGCCAGGCCCGAGAGGAAGTTCATTGCGTCGGTGAAGAGCGGGAGCGTCTTCTCGAGGTTGATGATGTGGATCTTGCCGCGGGCGCCGAAGATGTACGGAGCCATCTTGGGGTTCCAGTAACGCGTCTGGTGACCGAAATGGACGCCGGCTTCCAGCATCTCGCGCATGGTGACTTGTGCCATGGAATACTCCTGGGCGAACCGCTCGAGCGGTTCTATGGGGGTTGGGACCTCCACGCATCCCCGGCTTCGACCCGGCCTGGAAAGGACGGGCACCCCGAAGGCGGTGCCGATGCGTGTGTGGCGTTAAGCGATTGCCTCGCACCGGGCCAAGGGTGGCGCCGTGCGGTTACAATCGCGCTTCGAATCGCCGCCGTGGCCACCTGATGGGTGACTTCGCCGGACAGCAAAACTCGCTAATTGTAGCCTCCGGAGTCTCCCGACCGCAAGTCGAGGGTGGCAACCGGCAGGGGCGCCCCCATCTTGGATGGGAGGCCCAATCCCCTGACGGGCAAAGGAAAAGAGAGAGATCGATGGCAGTCGTACCGAAAACCCCCGAAGAAATCCAGGCCATGCGCGAGGCCGGCCGACTGGCCGCCGAGGTGCTGGCCATGCTGGTCCCGCACGTCAAACCGGGCGTGACCACGGAAGAGCTGGACCAGCTCGCCCACGACCACATTGTGAACGTGCAGAAGGCGATCCCGGCCAACGTCGGCTACCGGGGCTATCCGAAGACCACCTGCACGTCGGTCAACCACGTGATTTGCCACGGGATTCCGAGCCCGACGAAGGTCCTGAAGGATGGAGACATCGTGAACATCGACGTCACCGTCATCAAGGACGGCTGGCATGGCGACACCAGCCGCATGTATTTCGTGGGCACGCCCAGCGTCCTGGCGAAGCGCCTGGTGGAGACCACCTTCGAGGCCATGATGAAGGGCATCCAGGCCGTGAAACCTGGCGCCACCCTCGGCGATGTCGGCGCCGCGATCCAGAAGCACGCCGAGGCGGCGGGTTTCTCGGTCGTCCGCGAGTATTGCGGCCACGGCATCGGCAAGGTCTACCACGACGAGCCGCAGGTCCTGCATTACGGCCGCGCGGGCACCGGCCTGGAGCTGAAGCCAGGCATGACCTTTACCGTCGAGCCCATGATCAACGCCGGCAAGCCGCAGACGAAGTCCCTGCCGGACGGCTGGACGGTGGTCACGAAGGACCATTCCCTGTCGGCCCAGTGGGAGCATACGGTGGCCGTGACCGAGGACGGTTTCGAGATCCTGACGCCTTGGCCCGACGCGGCCTGAGGACATGCCCTGTAGGAGCCGCTATAGCGGCAAGCGCCTTACCGTGCCGCTTCTATGCTTCGTGGGCTTCTCGCCGCTATAGCGGCTCCCACATAAGGCGCTCCACCACAGTTTTCCTGAGTAGGATGCCGACGTGACGCTGCCATCGCTTCCGCGCCTTCCGAAGGTGGTGCCCCGCTCGGGCGTGTCGCCGGAGGCGCGGCGGTCGCTTCGCCAACTGCTCGGCGACGTCGACCGTGCACTGGCCGTCGCCTTCCAGGAGGGCGAAGACGCGTCGGCGCTGGCGCGGCGGCGGGGCGACATCGTGGAACGGATCGTCGTCCACGCATGGCACGCCAGCCTCGGCGACTCCGCCGAGGCTGCTCTGTTTGCGGTCGGTGGGTTCGGTCGGGGGCTCCTGTTTCCCCGCTCCGACGTGGACCTGCTGGCGCTGGTCGATGGCAACGCCCCCGCCCTGGCGCGGGCGCTCGAGCATTTCTTCGGCTGCCTATGGGACATCGGGCTGAAGCCTGGGCACGCGGTACGCACCGTGGAGCAGTGCCGCGAACTCGCCATGAAGGACGCCAGCGTCTTCACCAGCCTGCTCGATGCGCGCCGCCTCGTCGGCCAGCCCGCCCTGGGCGAGCGCCTGCGCGGCATCCTCGACGATCCGGCGATCTGGCCGCCGCGCGCGTATCTCGCGGCGCGCCTCGCCGAGCGGGACGCCCGCCATGCCCGTTACGACGACACGGCGCAGAACCTGGAACCCAACCTCAAGGACGGCCCCGGCGGCCTGCGCACGCTCGACGCCATCCGCTGGCTGGGCCGGCGCCTCGCCAACGCTCCCGACTTCGACGCGATGGTCGCCGAAGGCCTGCTCGAACCGGTGGAAGCCGCGCGCCTGACCCGCGCGGAGGAAACGCTGCGCCGGTATCGCTATGCACTGCACCTGGAGGCCGGTCGGGCCGAGGAGCGCCTGTTGTTCGATTACCAGCGCGCGCTCGCGTCTCGCCTCGGTTTCGAGGACGAGCACGCCAAGAACCTCGGCGTCGAGCAGTTCATGCAGGGCTATTACCGCGCGGCGACCCAGATCGAGCGTTCGGGCACGCAGCTGGTGGAGCGCTTCGAGGAGATGCTGGACCCGGTCGCGGAGCCGCAGGCGGTCGGCAGCGACTACGTCCGCTACGGGTCGCGCATCGCGCCGCGCAATTCGCACCTGTTCGTGCGCAGGCCTTCGGCGTTGGTTGAGATCTTCATCGCCCGCCTCGACGAACCGGGCATCACCGGGTTCACGGCGGAAACCATGCGCCGGATCCAGCACGCCGTCTCGCAGCACGGCGAATCGTTGGCCGACGATCCGCAGGTGCTCGGCGCCTTCCTCGCCTTGCTGCGTCGTGGCGCGCCCGCCGTCGACGCGCTGTGGCGCATGAACAGGCACGGGCTGCTCGCGGCCATCCTGCCGGCCTTCGGCAAGGTGGTGGGGCGCATGCAGTACGACCTGTTCCACGTCTATACGGTCGACGAGCACACGACCCGCGTGTTGCGCACGGTGGCACGCTTCGCCGATCCGGCGGCGCGCCGCGAGTTCCCCATCGCCTGCGAGGTGTGGCCGCATCTCGAGAAGCCCGAACTGCTGCTGCTGGCCGCGCTGTTCCACGACATCGCGAAGGGCCGGGGTGGCGATCATTCGGTACTGGGCGAGGAGGAGGCCCGTGCGTTCTGCACGCGCCTGGGTTTGCCGGAGGAGCAGGTGGAGCTGGTCGCCTGGCTGGTTCGCCACCACCTCTCGATGAGCACCACGGCGCAGCGCCAGGACATCACCGATCCCGACGTGGTGCACCGGTTCGGCGCGGAGGTCGGCGACTGGGAACATCTCGACCACCTCTACCTGCTGACGATCGCCGACATCATCGGCACCAGCCCGAAGCTATGGAACGCCTGGAAGGATCGCCTGTTGGCGGACCTCTATACGGCCACGCGCTTCGCGCTGCGCAGCGACCTCACGCCTCCCGGACATGCCGGTGTCCGCGTGCGCGAGTGCCGCGAGCGCGCGCTCCAGATGCTGGCGGCGGAACATGTGGACGCCGGCGACATCGCCCGCGTGTGGGCCGAATTCCCCGACACGAGTTTCCTGCGCCATCGTCCCGAACAGGTGGCCTGGCAGACCGCGGCGATCCTGCGCGCGCGCGGTGTAACGCCGCTCGTGGAAGTGCATCCGTTCTCCGTGCGCGGCAGCACCGAGCTTTTCATCTACACCCCCGATCGCGATGGCTTGTTCGCCACGGTCACAGCGGTGTTGGATCGCCTGCGTTTTTCGGTGATGGAGGCGCGCATCCTCGTCTCCAGCACGGGCAAGGCGCTGGACACCTTCCTGCTGCTGGAATCGGATTCGCAGGCGCCGGCGTCGTTGCAGCGCGCGGAGGAGTTGCGCGCGAGGATGCTGCGCGCGCTCGACCAGCCCGCGGGCCACGGCCCGGCCAAGCGCGGGCTCTCGCGCCACCTGCGGCATTTCCAGATGGCGCCCCGCATCGAGTTCGTGGATGCCGGCGACCGGACGCAGCTCGCGCTCGTGTGCACCGACCGGCCGGGCCTGCTCGCCGCGGTGGCGCAGGCGCTGGCCGAAGCGGAGGTACGCGTGCATGATGCGCGGATCGCCACGTTCGGCGAACGTGTCGAGGACTTCTTCCAACTCACCGATCGCAGCAATGCGCCGCTCTCGTCCGGTCACCGGGACGTCCTGCGGGCCTGCCTGCTACGCCACATCGGTTCCGAAAGCCCCAGGACGTCTCCCCATGCAGATGCAAACGCTTGAATCCCTCATCGACGACGCCTTCGAGCGCCGCGCCGCGCTCAGCCAGAACGAAATGGAGGGCGACCTGCGCGAGGCGGTTGAGCAAGTACTCAACCTGCTCGAGTCCGGCGAGCGCCGCGTGGCCGAGCCGGACGGCAAGGGCGGTTGGACGGTCAACGCCTGGTTGAAGAAGGCGGTGCTGCTTTATTTCCGCATGAACGGCAACCGCGTGATGGATGGTGGTCCGTCCAGCGCCTTTGACAAAGTGCCGCTGCGTTTCACCGAAGGCGACGCGACCGAGTACGCGAACCTCGGCGCGCGCGTCGTGCCGGGCGCCCTCGTGCGCCGTGGGGCGCACATCGCGAAGGACGCGGTACTGATGCCGAGCTACACCAACATCGGCGCGTATGTCGGGTCCGGCACGATGGTCGACACCTGGGCCACCGTCGGTTCCTGCGCGCAGATCGGCGCGAACGTGCACCTTTCCGGCGGCGTGGGCATTGGCGGCGTGCTGGAACCCCTGCAGGCGAATCCGACCATCATCGAGGACGGTTGCTTCATCGGCGCGCGTTCCGAGGTCGTGGAAGGCGTGGTGGTGGAGAAGGGCTCGGTCATCGGCATGGGCGTGTTCCTCGGCCAGTCCACGCGCATCTACAACCGCGCGACCGGCGAGGTCAGCTACGGTCGCGTACCGGCGGGCAGCGTCGTGGTGTCGGGCAGCTTGCCGGCCAAGGACGGCAGCCATAGCCTCTATGCGGCAGTGATCGTGAAACAGGTGGACGAGAAGACCCGCGCGAAGACCGGCATCAACGAACTCCTGCGCAGCGGCGACTGAGCCATGACGATCACCGTTTACGGCCTGCCCACCTGCGATACCTGCAAGAAGGCGCGCAACTGGCTCACGCGCTTCGATGTCGCCCATGAGTTCGTCGACTACCGGGCGCATCCGGTACCCGCGACGACGCTGAAGGCCTGGGCGGAACAGCTGGGCGGATGGGAGAAGCTGGTAAACAAGGCGTCGACCACGTGGCGCACGTTATTGCCGCAGCGCAAGGACCCGCGGTCCGACCCGGAGTGGACGCTGTTGCTCAAGGAGTACCCGGCGTTGATCAAGCGCCCGGTGGTCGTGCATGGCGACGACGTGTCGGTCGGTTTTTCCGACAACGCGTTCAAGAAGCGGTTTGGCAAGTAACGGCCATCTGAAACCATGTCGCCCGTACTCGAACTCACCCACGACCTGATTCGCCGCCGCTCCGTCACGCCCGAGGACGCGGGATGCCTGCCACTGATCGCGACGAGGCTCGAGCGCCTCGGCTTTCGTATCGAGCACCTTCGCTTCGGGGACGTCGACAACCTCTGGGCCACGCATGGCGACGCAGGCCCCGTGCTCGCGTTCCTGGGCCACACCGACGTGGTGCCGAGCGGACCGGAAGACCGTTGGGCCTCGCCGCCCTTCGAGCCGACCGAGCGCGACGGGTTGCTCTACGGCCGCGGGGCGGCGGACATGAAAGGTTCCGTCGCCGCGATGGTGGTGGCGCTGGAGCGTTTCGTCGCAGCCCAGCCCGGCCACGCCGGCACCGTCGGCCTGCTGCTGACCAGCGACGAGGAAGGCGTGGCGCTGCACGGCGTGCGCGAGGTCGTCGAGCATTTCCGGCGCACGGGCCAGCGCATCGACGCCTGCGTCGTCGGCGAGCCCTCGGCGAAAGAACGACTGGGCGACCTGATGCGTGTCGGGCGTCGCGGCTCGCTGTCGGGCACGCTCACGGTGCACGGCGTGCAGGGGCACGTGGCGTATCCGGAGAAGGCGCGGAATCCGATCCACGCGTTCGCTCCCGCGCTAGCGGCGCTGGCCGCGGAGCGCTGGGACGAGGGCAACGACGATTTCCCGCCGACGTCTTTCCAGGTCTCCAACCTCAATGCTGGCACCGGCGCGAACAACGTGATCCCCGGCGAGCTGGTGACGCTCTTCAACTTCCGCTTCTCCACCGCGAGCACCGCCGAGGAGCTGCGCGCGAGGACGGAAGCGATCCTGCGTGCGCACGACGTGGACTTCGCCATCGACTGGCACCTCTCCGGCATGCCCTTTCTTGCGCCACAGGGGGGAAGGTTGCGCGACGTGGTGGCAGGCGTCTGCCGCGACCTGTGCGGCATCGATCCGGAACAGAGTACCGGCGGCGGTACGTCGGACGGTCGCTTCATCGCGCCGATGGGCGCCGAAGTGATCGAACTGGGGCCGGTGAACGCCACGATCCACAAGGTGGACGAGTGCGTATCCCTGGCGGACCTGGAGCGCCTGCCCGATCTCTACGCGGCGATCTGCGAGCGCATGCTCGCCTCACGAGTCTGACAAAAAGCTCCGGCGATCAACGCTGGCGCTTGGGGAAAACGGCGATCATGCCGGCGTACGGCTGGGTCATGAAGGCCGGCGCGCCGACATAGCCGGCCTCGGCCGTGAACGCCTGCGAGATCGTGCCGTCCAGGAATAGCGCGTCCCGGCATCCGATCTCGTCCCGGAACAGCCGGGCGAAGCTGTGGAAATTCACCGGCGCCCGGCTGACGACGAACACGACCTCGTGCGGTGTCTTCGCGCAGACGCCGCTGCGCCATTTCATGCTGTCGGAGCCGTTGTCGAATTGCGGATTGATCTCGCCGTCGATCACCAGCATGGGCCCGGACTGCGTGGCCCAGCGCGGCTTGCGGCCGGCGGCGCGGAAGTCGTCGCTGGTGCGTACCTGCGCGCTGCCATCGTCGTAGACGGCGAAAACGCCGTTGGGCAGGAGCGAGAAATTGCCCGACCGGGGGTTACCGTGCACGAGGTTGAGCGGCACGATGGTCTTGCCGTTTTCCACGTAAAGGCCCAGCGGCCTGAACTCGCGGTCGTAAATGCCGGCATTGGTGGCGAAGGCGAGCGGGCGCTCCTTGCCGGCGGTCCAGGTCTTCAACGCCTCGATGCCGCCGAAGGGCTGGCCGGTGTCCGGGTTGCGCCAGTAAAGCTCGATGTCCTCGTCGCGCGTGTCGACGGTGACGGTGAAGTAGGACTGGCTGTCGAAGACGACGCCGCGGCCATCGAGCGCGTCGGCGGTGTCCGCGCAACCGGCGGTCAGCGCGGCGACGAGGCCTGCGGCAAGGAGACGGACAGCGGAATGACGGAGCAGGGAGGGGAGGCGGGGATGGAGCATGTGTTGATGTTCGCCGGGGGAGCCCGACAGTGCAAGCGGCGGTGGCGCGGGACGTGGCCCAAGCGCGTAAACTCCAGCGTTTTTCCCCCTTCCTCCCCTCGCCATGCCCTATACGCCCATCGTCGCCACGCTCGGTTACGTGCTGTCACCCGACGGCAAGCGCGTCCTCATGATCCATCGCAACGCCCGTCCGGACGACCAGCACCTCGGGAAATACAACGGCTTGGGCGGAAAGATGGAGCCTGGCGAGGACATCGCCTCGTGCATGCGGCGCGAGATTCGCGAAGAGGCGGGCATCGAATGCCACGAGATGAGCCTGCGCGGCACGCTCAACTGGCCAGGCTTCGGCAAACATGGCGAAGACTGGTTGGGCTTCATCTTCGTGGTCACGCGCTTCGAAGGCACGCCGTTCACGTCGAACCATGAAGGCGCGCTCGAATGGGTGCCGCTGGAGTCGCTGGACGCCCTGCCCATGTGGGAGGGCGACCGCCACTTCCTGCCGCTGGTCTTCGACGCCGATCCCCGTCCGTTCCATGGCGTAATGCCGTACAAGGACGGGCGCATGGTGTCCTGGAACGTGACGCGGCTGTAGGAGCGAGGGCGGCGTCAGCCTGTCGTCTCGATCCGCTCCACGCGACGCAGTCCGCGTGGCAAGACGCCGCCACGCGTGGCGCGGCTGCCGCCGTATTCGACCAGGTCGGCCCATTTCAGCGTGAGCTTGCGCTGGCCGGCATAGAGCGTGACCTCGCCCTTGCCCTCCGCAACGACCGCCACGCCCACGACGCGCTCCTCGCCCGAGACCAGCTTGGCCTTGGGGATCTCGATGAGCTTGTTGCCCTTGCCCTTGTCGAGTTCCGGCAGCTCCGCCACGGAGAACATCAGCAGGTGCCCTTCGCCGGTGACGACGACGATGCGGTCCCGCGACGGGTCCGGCGTGATCGCCGGTGCCAGCACCCGCGCGCCGTCGCTGAGCGAGATGATCTGCTTGCCGGCCTTCTGCCGCCCGGTCAGCGCTTCGAAGCGCGTCACGAAGCCGTAGCCGAAGTCCGTTGCCAGGATGATGCGGGTGTCGTTGTCCGCCGCGACCACCGCGTCGAAGCGCGCGCCCGCCGGCGGACTGAAGCGGCCGGTGAGCGGCTCGCCATTGCCGCGCGCCGACGGCAACGTGTGTGCCGGTGTGGCGTAGGCGCGGCCGGTCGAGTCGATGAACGCCACCTGCTGCGTCGTGCGTGCGCGGGAAACGGCCAGCAGGCTGTCGCCATCGCGGTAGGACAGCGCCTCGCCGTCGACGTCGTGGCCCTTGCCGGCACGGACCCAGCCCTTCTGCGACAGCACGACGGTGACCGGCTCCGAGGCGACCAGCGCGCTCTCGTCCAGGGCCTGGGCGACGCTGCGCTCGATCAACGGGGAGCGGCGCTCGTCGCCGTACTTCTCCGCGTCGCCGCGCAGTTCTTCCTTGATGAGGCCCTTGAGCTTGGCCGGCGACTTCAGCAGGACGTTGATGCGCGCACGCTCTTCCTCGAGCTTGTCGCGCTCCTCGATGATTTTCACTTCCTCCAGGCGGGCCAGCTGGCGCAGCTTCGTTTCGAGGATGTAATCCGCCTGCTCCTCGTCGAGGCGGAAGCGGGCGATCAGCACCGGCTTCGGTTCGTCCTCGGTGCGGACGATGCGGATTACTTCGTCGATGTTGAGGTAGGCGATGCGCAGCGCTTCGAGCAGGTGCAGGCGGCGCTCGACCCGGCCCAGGCGATGGTTCAGGCGCCGGGTGACCGTGTCGGTGCGGAAGCGCAGCCATTCGCTGAGGATCGTCTTGAGGTCCTTCACCTGCGGACGGCCGTCGAGGCCGATCATGTTCAGGTTGATGCGGAAGCTCTTCTCCAGATCCGTAGTGGCGAAGAGGTGCTGCATCATCTCGTCGACGTCCACGCGGTTGGAGCGCGGCACGAGCACGAGGCGAATCGGGTTCTCGTGGTCCGACTCGTCGCGGAGGTCCTCCAGCATCGGCAGCTTCTTCGCGCGCATCTGCGCGGCGATCTGCTCGAGGATCTTCGACGGGGAGACCTGGTGGGGGAGGGCGGTGATGACGATGTTGCCGTCGTCGCGTTCGTAGACGGCGCGGGCCCGCACCGAGCCCACACCGTTCTGGTACATCGCAAGGATTTCCTTGCGGGGGGTGATGATCTCGGCGCTCGTCGGATAGTCCGGACCCTGCACATGCTCGCAGAGGTCGGTGATCGTGGCGTCGGGATCGTCAAGCAGGCGGATACAGGCGCTGGCGATCTCGCGCAGGTTATGCGGCGGGATGTCGGTGGCCATGCCCACGGCGATGCCCATCGAGCCGTTCAGCAGGACATGCGGCACGCGGGCCGGCAGCCAGGACGGTTCGTCCATCGTGCCGTCGAAGTTCGGCACCCAGTCGGTGGTGCCGTGGCCGAGCTCCGACAGCAGCACCTCCGCGATGGGCGTCAGGCGCGACTCCGTATAGCGCATGGCCGCGAAGCTCTTCGGGTCGTCCGGCGAGCCGAAGTTGCCGTGCCCGTCCACCAGCGGGTAGCGGTAGGAGAACGGCTGGGCCATCAGCACCATGGCTTCGTAGCAGGCCGAGTCGCCGTGCGGATGGAATTTGCCGATCACGTCGCCGATGGTGCGCGCCGACTTCTTCGGCTTCGCGGTGGCGCCCAGCGCCAGTTCGCTCATGGCGTAGATGATGCGCCGTTGGACCGGCTTCAGCCCGTCACCCACAAAGGGCAGGGCTCGGTCCAGCACCACATACATCGAATAGTCGAGATAAGCCCGCTCGGCGTACTCCTTGAGCGGGATCTGTTCGTAATTGGCTTGCAAATTCATGGGCTTGAGCATCCGGCAGGCGCGCCACGGCGCGTCGATAACCGGACGATGTTGCCAGAAAGGCGTCTCAGGAGCGAAGACCGGAATCGGACGGTAAGGCACCTGCCCGGTGGGAGCCGACCCTGTCGGCGATGGGAGCTTGCGGCCGCCGGCCTATCACCGACGAGTCAAGCTCCCACCCTTTGGTCATCACTTCAACGGCTTACCCGCGTCCACGTCCTTCAGGAAGCCGATCAGCCCCGTGAAGTACGTCTTCTGGTCGTCGTACATCGCCAGGTGCGAGCCCTGCGGGCAAAGGAGGAATCGGCCGTTCGGCATCTTCTTCGCCATGGCCTCCATGTACTTCGGATCCATGGTGTCGTACTGGGCCCCGATGACCAGCGTGGGGACCTTGATCGTCTTCAGCGCCTGGCTACGATCCCAGTGCAGCAGCTTGCCGCTGGCGCCTAGCTCGCTGGGGCCCTGCATGGAGACGTAGATCTGCTCGTTGATATGCCCGAACGCCCGCTCCACGGGCTCAGGCCACTGCGCCGCCGGCATGCGCAGGATGTGCTTCTCGTAATGCATCGGCATCAGGATGGCCATGTAGGCCGGGTCTTGTGTCTTGTGCTCCGCCTCGAGCCGCTTCACCTCGGCAAGCTTCTTCGGATCCATCGACGGCATCAGCACCTTGCTGGCGTACGCGTTGTACGCAGGGATGCTGTCCATCATGTTGGAAATGACCAGCCCCTTGAGGTGTTGCGGATACTTCAGCGCGTACTCGATCGCAAGCACGCCGCCCCAGGAATGGCCGAGCAGGAAGAAGTTGTCCTTGTCCAGGTGCAGCGCCTTGCGCACCTGTTCCACTTCGTCGACGAAGCGCGGGATTTCCCACAACGAGGGATCGGTGGGTTTGTCGCTGAAGGCCGAGCCGAGCTGGTCGTAGTAGTAATACTCGATGCCGGCGCCGGGGAAGTAGCTGTCGAAGGCCTCGAAATACTCATGCGTCGCACCCGGGCCTCCGTGCAGGAGCAGGACCTTGATCGTCGGGTTGTTCCCGACCCGCTTTGTCCAGACCCGGAACTTCCCCTTGGGCGTGTCGACGACGATGGACTTCTGGCCGCCGGACAGGACGTCGTCACGGCCGGTGTTGTCGAAGTAAGACGGTGATGTCGTCGCCGGCGAGGCGGCATGGGCGCAAAAGGCGGCGAAGGCGAGCAGGGCGGCGGTGAGCAGGCGGCGCATGGCGAATCCCCTGGAGGTGTGCAGCATCATCGATTAAAGGTCGAAATCAGCGAAGACGGGGAAATGATCCGACGGATAACGCCCGTCCTTCGACGTCGTGACAGTCTGCACGGATGTCGCCGACACACCGCTCGAAAGGATCCAGTCGATGCGCTTGGTCGCCTTCCCGGTGAAGTCGTGGAAGGTTTCCGCCGGTCCTTCGCGCTTCGGCGCCGTTTCCCAGGCATCCTTCAGAACCGCCGTGAGCACCTTGTGCGACTCGCCGTCCGGCCCGGTGTTGAAATCGCCGGTGACGATCACGGGAACACCCTTCGGCAGCTTCGCGATGAACGACTCGAGCAGCTTCGCGCAGCGCGTGCGGACGTCTTCGTCCTGGTCGCGATAGGGCAGGTGGGTGTCGAGCAGGTAGAAACGCTTGTGGTCGGAGAGGCGCTCGAACAGCGCCCAGTTGACCATGCGCGGCATGATGTTGCCCCAGTCCATGCTGGCCGGCTTGTCCGGCTCGCTCGAAAACCAGAAATCGCCGGACTTGATGAGTTTCAGGCTGTCCTTCCGATAGAAGATGCCCATGTGCTCGTCGGTGTGCTTGCCGTACCGGTCGCGTCCGAACCAGGTGTATTCCGGCAACCGCTCCACCGTATCGTCGCCCTGCTGCTTGTACAGCTCCTGCGTGCCGATGACATCGGGGTGGAGCTTCCGAATGGTATCGGCGAACAGGTCGCGCCGGAACTCCCAGCCATTCGGACCGTCCTTGCCGGTCATCGTGCGGACGTTGAAGGTCATGACCTTCAGGTCGGCCGCGACCGAGGGCAACGCGAACGCGGCGAGAGCGACGGTGAGGGCGATCCGGGAAAGACGAGTCATGGGCATCGGCTTCTGCTGAACGGGATTCCGACTATAACGCCGCACGAACGTCGCTGTCGTGACGCCTCCCGCATGACCGGCGCGCGGTCCGTTGCTGAGGAAAGGAGACGTTTCGCACGTATCATCGGCAACTGTAGGCCGCACTGGCGCGGCCCGGAGGCTGCATGAACGATCGGACCGACCGCAATGAATCGTCGAACGGCCGCAAGGTCGTGCTGCTCGTCGTGGCCGTTGCCTTCATCGCGTCGGCGACCACCGCCATGCTCGCCTTCACCGCCTCACATCGCGCCCGCGAGGCCGACGCGAAAGCACTGGCGGCCGACACCGCCGACCTGCGTGGCGACCTGGTCAGCTGGAAGGCGCAGTTGGGCGACGCACTGAAGGCCCCGGAGCAAAGTCGTCAGCCGTACCTGGATCGGCTCGTCACCCTCACCCAGGGCTTGTCGAGTTGGAAGCCGCGCACGCCCTGCGGTCAGGAAGCGCGCGACCGACTGGTGCGGACGATGGAAGAACGCGCGCGTGCCCTGCTGCGCGGTGAGTCGGGTGAGACGAACACGGACGAGTCTTCCGTGCTCGACTCGGCCTTGCGCGAATGCGAGGTCACGCGGGGCAGGGACGTCACCATCTGACGTTCCGTTGGCGTCGTCACGGTGCGCGGTTTCACCCTTACGCCGGCGTAACAAGGTTCGTGTTAACCGTGGTCCTTCGGAAGAGGTGTCTTGCATGAACGACGAGATCTACGTCGCCGCGCCAACCGATCTGACGAGGGTGAACGTTACCCTTCGATCGGACATTCGTTACTGGACGCGCGCACTTGGCGTCAGCGAGCACGTGTTGCGCAGCGCGGTGAAGAATGTCGGCGAGCATTCCTGGGACGTGAGGGCGGAACTCCGCCGCCGGCGCCGTCGATGAACGACGCAGGCCGACCGTTCCGTATTTTTATTTTCTATCCCGGCATCAACGAACGGATCTGGCGCGTCGTGCTGCCGGGCGGTGCCAAGCACCTGTTTCCCACCGAGGGCCGGGCCGTCGAATTCGCCCTGGCATCGGCGTCCACGGTGACGGGGCGCATGCGCCGCGTCGAGGTGTTGAAGGAGACGCTTTCCGGCGGTTGGATGGTCGTCGCCCGGCCGAGCACGGTCTGATCAGTAAGACGCGTGGAAACAAGAAAGGCTTCCATCGCTGGAAGCCTCGCAAGATGGTGGCTCGGGACGGAATCGAACCGCCGACACGGGGATTTTCAATCCCCTGCTCTACCAACTGAGCTACCGAGCCACGGGTGCCTGCAACGATCGTTGCGGCGAGTGGAGCCGCGTATTAAATCGGGTGCGGGCGCCGACGTCAAGCGTCGGAATCGGGTGGAACGTACCCGGCGGGCTGGACCACGTCGCCGCCGAAGAAGTATTTCTCCATCTCGCCGCTCAGGAAGGTGCGTGTCTTCGGATCGAGCGGGGACAGGCGCATCTCGTTGATGAGCATGGTCTGGTGGGCCAGCCACTGGGCCCAGGCTTCCTTCGACACGTTCTCGTAGATGCGCTTGCCGAGGTCGCCGGGCCAGGGCGCGAAGTCGAGGCCTTCGGCGTCGCGGCCGAGTTTCACGCAATGAACCATGCGCGTCATGAGGTTTTCTCCGGAAGATTGGCCAGCAGCGTGCGCACCGGGGCCGGAAGGCCGAGCGAGGCGAGTTCGCCGGCATCGCACCAGCGTCGGTCGCTGCCCTCCGCCACGGTGGCGAGTGGGGCCGCATGGTCGAACAGGATGGGCGAAACGTCCAGCTTGTAGTGGCTGAAGACGTGGGTGAAGGCGGGCAAGGGATCCGGCGCGCCGACGCGGGCCAACGCGGAGGCGACGGTGCCCGCGGCATCGGCGTCCACGGCCTCCGGCAGGCTCCACAGGCCCGACCAGACGCCTTGCGGCCCGCGCTTCTCGAGGAGCACGCGTCCACGCGCGTCGCGCAGGAGCAGCATCGCCAGCGAACGGGTCGGGATCTTCTTGCCAGGCTTGGCGGTGGGCAGCACAGCCGTGAGGCCATCGCGATGGGCGACACACGTGGCCGCCTGCGGACAAAGAAGGCACAGCGGCTTGGTGCGCACACAGACGGTGGCGCCGAGGTCCATGATGGCCTGTGTGTAATCCGCCGTGCGCTCGGCCGGCGTGTGGTCGTCGGCGTGACGCCAGAGCTGTTTCTCCACGGCGCTCTCGCCGGGGAATCCGGCGACGCCGTGGTAACGGGAAAGCACGCGTTTGACGTTGCCGTCCAGGATGGGAAAGCGCAGCCCGTGGGCCTGGGCGAGGATCGCGCCAGCCGTGGAGCGACCGATGCCCGGCAGGGCCACCAAGTCATCGAGATCGCGCGGCAACTCGCCGCCGTGCCGTTCGACGCACAGCTGCGCGGCGCGATGCAGGAAGCGGGCGCGACGGTAATAGCCAAGCCCCGACCAGAGTGCCAGCACCGTGTCTTCGTCGGCCGCCGCCAGCGTGGCGAGGGTCGGGAGCCGCTCCACGAAGCGCTGGAAATAGCCGACGACCGTGACCACCTGGGTCTGCTGCAGCATGATCTCGGAAAGCCACACCCGGTACGCGTCGCGGGGATGCTGCCAGGGCAGGTCCTTGCGTCCATGGTGGTCGTACCAGCGCAGGAGTTCGCGCGCGAAGACGTTCATGGCGCACTCGCGGTGGACGACGCGGCGGCCGGCACGGACGGCGTCGCGCGGATGCGTAGGCCTTTCACGTGCACGTTGCCGATGTCGAGCGCCTTCGCCTCGATCGTCCCCAGCAGCGGCGGCAGCGTGGGCGGACCGCCGGCCTGGATCCCACTCCACCATTCGGTGAACCCGATCGGCGGAATGCGTATGTCGGTGCGGTCGTTCTCGCCGTCGAGCCGGAGTGCGACGTAGAGCGGATCCTGCTGGTTCGCCGGCGTGATCTTGAGCACGAGACTGTAGGGCGGTCCCGAGGTGCGGGTAACGCGACCCGACAGGGACGCCCCCGCGTCGGCACCGCCGCGCCAGGTGGCGTTGCCGCGCAGGGACGCCGCGAACCGCGGCTCGCTCGACAGGCCGAGCTCCACGTCGTCGAGCGTGAGCACGCCGCGGGACAGTCTCGGCGTCGTTTCCAGCTCGAGCGCGTAGCTCGTGCCGTCGGCGGTGCTGGCCGCGAGGGCAAGCGCGAAGGGGAGGCCATTCGCGAGACGCCCGGCGTCGATGTCCACGTTCGACAGGAGCAATTGGTTCCCGCGCAGCAGCGTGCCGCGCTCGATGCGAAAACCGGCGTCGACGGTGGGCAGGATCGCGCCCGCGGTCGAGGGACGAGAGGGCAGGGTGTCCAGGTAGCCTGCGAGTGCGTCGACGTCGATCCGCGCGCCGTCCACTTCCAGCCGCGAGATGCGGGTTTCGCCGCCGATCAGCGTATGCCAGGGGAGGACGAGCTTGCCGCGGGAAGCGACGAGCAGCGGTGTGTCGGCACCGCTGGCGCGGACCGTCATGCCTTCCAGTGCCAGGGCGGGTTTGGGCCAGAGGGTGGGGCTGGCCGGGCTGGCAAGCGTGAGCTCCAGTCCGGCGGCGCGTGCGCGCGATTGCAGGAGCGAGGTGAAGCGTTCCGGCTGCAGCATCACGTAGGTGGCGACGAAGGCCGCCAACAGCACGGCGATGACGAGGCCGCCGACGACGTAGAGCCCGATCCGCACGGGCCGCTTCATTGCCGCGTTCCTCGCATCCGCCGCGTCACTCAGCTGCCGATGCTGGCCGGCAACAGGCCGTCCACGAACGCCTCGGCATCGAACACGCGCAGGTCGGTGGCCGTTTCGCCCAGGCCCACGTAACGGATCGGCAGGCCGAATTCGCGAGCCAGCGCGAACATCACGCCGCCCTTGGCCGTGCCGTCGAGCTTGGTGACGACGAGTCCGGTAACGCCCGCGGTATCGCGGAACTGGCGGACCTGGCTGATCGCGTTCTGCCCGGTGGTGCCGTCGATCACCATGAGCACTTCGTGCGGCGCGCTGGCGTCCAGCTTCTTCATGACGCGGACGATCTTGCCCAGCTCGTCCATCAGTCCGCCTTGCGTGTGCAGGCGACCGGCCGTGTCGGCGACGAGCACCTGCGCGCCGCGCGAACGTGCCGCCTGCAACGCATCGAAGATCACGCTCGCCGAATCGGCGTCCTGCCCCTGGGACACCACGGGAACCTTGTTGCGCTCGCCCCAGGTCTTCAGCTGTTCGACGGCAGCGGCGCGGAACGTATCGCCGGCGGCGAGCATCACGCTCCGGCCTTCGTCGGCGTAGCGCCGGGCGAGTTTGCCGATGGTGGTGGTCTTGCCGACGCCGTTGATGCCGACGGTGAGGATCACGAACGGCGAGGGCGTGGCGACATCGAGCGGCTGCTCGACGGGCTTCAGCATGGCGACGAGTTCGGCGCGCAGGGCCTGCAGCAGCACTCCCGCATCGGCGAACTCACGCTTGTGCATGCGCTTGCGCAGGTCTTCCACCAGCCGCGTGCTCGCATCGACGCCCACGTCGGCGGTGATCAGCGCGGTTTCCAGTTCGTCGAGCAGGTCGTCGTCGAGTTTCGGGTGGCGGACGAAGAGCGAGGTGAGGCTCTTCGCGAAACCGCTGCCGGACAGGCGCTCGCGCCAGCTGCGCTTCGCCGGCTGTTGGGCGTCGCGCGCGGCCTCGACCACCTCGGCTTCCTCGACCTCGGCCTCGATCTCGGGCGTTTCGGGCTCTGGCGCCGCCGTTTCCGACAGCGCCTCGGCGATGCCCGCCCCGGCTTCAGCCGACGCGGGGTCGGCCGCCCGGTTGGCGCGGTCTTCCGGTACGGCGGACTCCACGGGCTCCGTGGACTCGGTGGCTGCCGGCTCGGTGGTCTTCTTCTTCCAGAACTTGAGCATTGCGCGAGGGATTCAAAGACAATAGGCGAATGCTATCACCCTCGCCCTCACTGGCCGCTGAGCGATGAGCGCTCCTGGCCGCATCCGCGTCATCGGCGGATCACTGCGCAATTCACGGATCGAAGTCCCAGACCTGCCGGGCCTTCGGCCGACGCCTGACCGCGTCCGCGAAACGCTGTTCAACTGGCTGCAGCCCATGCTGGAGGGCGCCCGCTGCCTGGACCTGTACGCCGGCACCGGCGCGCTCGGGATCGAGGCGCTGTCCCGCGGTGCCGCCGCGGTCACGTTCGTCGAGCGCGAGCCGCGCCTCGTCGCGGCACTGAAGGCCAACCTCGCGAGGCTCAAAGTCGTCGCGGAAGTGCGGGGTGACGACGCCGGGCGTTGGTTGCGCAACGGCGCGCAGCCCTACGACCTCGTCCTGCTGGATCCGCCGTTCGCGCTGGATGCGTGGGCGGAAACGGCGAAGGCGCTCGAGGACGGGGGATGGCTGGCGCCGCGAGCATGGATCTACGTGGAAGCGCCGCGCGGCGCCGCGTTCGCGCTGCCGGACACGTGGCTACCGCATCGCCAGGGGCACGCCGGGGAGGTGGACTACGCCCTCTATCGCCGCACACCGGCCGATCCGTTAAGCTAGCCCGCGTTTCGTCCAACTGCCCGTTCATGACCTCTTTGCCGGCCAATCCGCGTCTCGCCGTCTATCCCGGCACGTTCGATCCCATCACGAACGGTCACGCCGACCTCGTGTCCCGTGCCGCGCCGCTGTTCGACCGCATCGTGGTCGCCGTGGCGGAGAGCCGGAGCAAGGGGCCGGGCTTCAGTCTCGGCGAGCGCATCGCGCTGGCCCGTCTGGCGCTCGCCGACCTGCCGAACGTGGAAGTGCGCGGCTTCGACTGCCTGCTCGCCCACTTCGTGACGGAGATCGGCGCGGGGGTGATCCTGCGTGGCTTGCGCGCGGTATCGGATTTCGAATATGAGTTCCAACTCGCCAGCATGAACCGTCACCTGATTCCCCAGGCCGAGACGCTGTTCCTGACACCGGCGGAGCAATACAGCTTCATCTCTTCCTCGCTCGTGCGCGAAATCGGTCGCCTCGGTGGCGACATTTCCGGATTCGTGCATCCGGCGGTGCAGCAGGCCATGCGCCAACGCTGGCGCAACTCTTAACCAAACAGGTGATCATCATGCGTAAGTTCATCCTCGCCGCGTCCGTGGCCCTGACCGCCACGCTGGCCCTCTCGGCCTGCAACAAGTCCGAAGACACCGACCAGGCTGCCACGCAGCAGGAAGCCCAGGTCGCCAAGCCGACCAATCCGACCGATACCAAGGCCTGGAGCCAGTACTTCGGCCAGATCGTGCGGAAGAACATGCAGGGCATGACGGCCGATCGTCCGTTCCCGTACTTCGTGCCCGCCGGCGACGACCAGGCCGGCCAGGACGGCCGCGCCCGCCAGCTCGAAAACGTGCAGGGCACCGTCGCCCGCGGCGTCACGCCGGGCAACATGCTCGTCTTCGGCGGCCCGGAATCGGCCAAGACCGCCGACCTCATGATCGAGGCTTTCAAGGGCGCGAACCCGGGCTCGTTCAAGAACGTGATCGTGCTCTTCATCGGCGACCAGGCCGACCAGCAGCGCGTTGCCGACGCCGTGAACCCCAGCGGCGCGACCTTCCGCTTCGTCGCGATGTAATACCGCCGGCCCCAGCGGGCCGAAGCGAAGGGCGCCGCGATGAGCGGCGCCCTTTTTGCTGGGCGGGTGTAAAATGCCCCGCATGTCCCTGATGATCCTCGACACCTGCGTCAACTGCGACGTCTGCGAGCCCGTGTGCCCGAACAAGGCCATCTCGCTGGGCGAGCAGTACTACGTGATCGACCCCGACCTCTGCACCGAGTGCGTCGGCCACTTCGACAATCCCCAGTGCGTCGAGGTGTGCCCCGTCGAGTGCATCCCCAACGACCCTGACCGCGTCGAGAGCCGCGAGCAGCTCATGCTCAAGTACGAGCACCTGATGGCCAAGGGCGCGTCGTAAGCTTCGATCGCTGGCATCGGTTAATCTTCGGGGTTGCGATATCCCTTCCGGAGAGATTCCCATGGTCCATGCTCCGTCGTGGCGCGTGCTTGCCGCGAGCTTCTTCCTCGTCGTCGGCGCCGGCCAGGCCGCCGCGTTCGAGGCGCCCGCCGATGCTCCCAAGGTCGCCGGGCCGTCCGCTCCGTCCGCGGCTGACAAGGGCCCCGGGCATGCCGCCATTGCGAGCGCCAACTACCTCGCCACGAACGCCGGATTCGAGGTGCTGGGCAAGGGCGGCAACGCGTTCGACGCCGCCATCGCGGTAGCGTCCACCCTGGCGGTGGTCGAGCAGCAGAGTTCGGGTATCGGCGGCGGCTTCCTCGCCCTGTTGCATCGCGCGTCCGACCGGCGCGACATCTTCATCGATGCCCGCGAAACCGCGCCGAAGGCCGTGGACATGAAGGTCTACGTCGGCAAGGACGGCAAGCCGAACCGGGATGTTTCCACGAACGGCCCGCTCTCGGCGGGTATTCCGGGCGAGCCGGCGGGGCTGGCGTGGATCGCTTCCCACTACGGCAAGCTGCCGCTGTCGGTGTCGCTGGCCCCCGCGATACGCATCGCGAAGGAGGGCTACCAGCCCGACAAGCGCTTCCTCGGCACCATTGAGGACCGCAAGGACGTGCTGGCGCGTTATCCGGCCTCCGCGGCGATCTACCTGCCCGGCGGAAAGGTGCCTTCGGAGGGATGGACGCTGCGCCAGCCGGACCTGGCGAAGACACTCGAGCGCCTCGCCGCCGGCGGTGCCGACGGCTTCTACAAGGGCGAGACGGCGAAGTTGCTGGTCGCCGCTTCGCGGAGCGCGGGCGGGAACTGGACGGCCGCCGATCTCGAGGCCTATAAGGCGAAGGAGCGCGAGCCGCTCAGCGTCGACTACAAGGGCTACCGCATCGTCACGGCGCCGCCGCCGTCGTCCGGCGGCGTGGCGATCGCCGAGATCCTCAACATCCTGTCCGGCTTCGACCTCGCCAAGCTCGATCCGGCGCATGCCGCGCACCTCACCATCGAAGCCATGCGCCGCGCTTTCCGCGACCACAACGAGTACCTCGGCGATCCGGACTTCGTGAAGATGCCGCTCGACATGCTCTTGTCGAAACACTACGCGGACGGCCTGCGCGCGACCATTTCGCCGGACAAGGCCACGCCTTCCGACCTGTTGCCGGCCGCCATGGCGCCGGAACCGGGCATGCACACCACGCATTTCTCGGTGATCGACGCCGAGGGCAACATGGTCGCGTCCACCCTCACCGTGAACCTGGAGTTCGGCTCGGCGTTCGTCGCCAAGGGCACCGGCGTGGTGTTGAACGACGAAATGGACGACTTCGCCCTGGTTCCCGGCCAGCCGAACGCCTTCGGCCTGCGCGGCGCGCTCGCCAACGCGCCGGAGCCGGGCAAGCGCATGCTCTCGTCGATGTCGCCGAGCTTCGTCTTCGGCGCCGACCGTACGGCGGTGATCGGTTCGCCGGGCGGCTCCACGATCATCACCCAGGTGCTCGAAGGCATCCTTGCTTTCGTCGACGGCAAGAACGCGTCGGAAATCACGGCGCAGAAGCGGTTCCACCACCAATACCTGCCGGACCGCGTGGACGTGGAAGCGGGCGTCTTCGATGCCGCCACGACGAAGACCCTCACCGACATGGGCCATGTGCTGCGCAACCGCTCGCCGTGGGGCTTCATGAACGTCGTCACGTGGGACCATCGCACCAACACGCTGGACGCGGCGAGCGATCCGCGCCGTCCGTCCGGTCTCGGCAAGGTGCAGTGAGGCAAGCGGCATGAAACTCTGGTCCCTGATCGGCAACTCGCAACGGCTGGACGGCGGGGCGATGTTCGGCAACGCGCCGCGCGCCATGTGGTCCCGCTGGATCGAGCCGGACGAGGAAAACCGCATCCCGCTGGCGTGCCGCTGCCTGCTGGTCACCGGACTCGGCGGGCGCAACGTGCTGTTCGAAACCGGCATCGGCGCGTTCTTCGACCCCGCCATGCGGGAGCGCTACGGCGTGGTCGAGGACCGCCACGTGCTGCTCGATTCGCTCGCGGAGGCCGGGCTAGGGCACGAGGACATCGACGCCGTGGTGCTATCGCACCTGCATTTCGACCACGCAGGGGGATTGCTGGCGCCGTGGGCGGCCGGCGAGCCGGCGCGCCTGCTGTTCCCGAAGGCCCGCTTCATCGTCGGGGCCGCGCATTGGGAACGTGCCCGCGACCCGCACCCGCGCGACCGGGCGTCCTTCGTACCCGATATCGTCCGCCTGCTCGAGGAGAGCGGCCGGCTCGAACTTGTGGAAGAGGGCAAGGGCTCGTCGCTGGGCGACGCGGTGCGTTTCTCGTTTTCGCAGGGCCATACCCCGGGGCTGATGCTGGCGGAAGTCGGCGGCGTGGCCTTCTGCGCCGATCTGATCCCGGGGCGTGCCTGGGTCCACCTGCCGGTGACGATGGGTTACGACCGCTGGCCGGAGAAGGTCATCGACGAGAAGAAGACCTTCCTCGACGACAAGATCGCCCGCGGCATCCGGCTCTTTTTCACCCATGACCATGGCTGCGCCGTGGCCACGGTGGCGACGGACGATAAAGGTCGGTACATCGTGGCCGATAAGCTTGAACGAATGACCGGGGTCGATGCCTGGGCGGGTGCATGACGGGGGCTGGATGACGTCGACATACAAAATGAAGCATACCGGGATGGCCCTGGGCGCCCGGTTGGCCGGAGCGGTCCTGCTGCTCGCCGGCCTGGGCCTCATTGCCTGGAACGAGCGTCGCGTGATGGATTACGCGGCGGCACTCGCGCGGCACGGGGCGCCTGTCCTCGACCTCGGCGCGGGCGGCCGTCCCTCAGCCGGCCAGTACGGGTCGCTGACCCGCGTCAGTGGCATGCCGCAGATCGTCGAGGCACCGCGCGACGCGGAGTTCAACGTCCATGCGAATGCGCCGATCCTCATCCGGCACGTGGAGATGTTCCAGTGGCGGGAGATCACGGTCGGCGGGGCCACCCACTACGAGCTCGACTGGGTCGATCGTCCCGTCGACGCCTCGGATTTCGCGAAACCCGCCGGTCACGTGAACCCAGGTGCTTTCCCGATCCAGGGGCGGCAGTTCGAGGCCGG
This sequence comes from Luteibacter sp. NPDC031894, assembly GCF_050273135.1. Lineage (NCBI taxonomy): Bacteria > Pseudomonadati > Pseudomonadota > Gammaproteobacteria > Lysobacterales > Rhodanobacteraceae > Luteibacter > Luteibacter sp. NPDC031894. The sequence continues at coordinate 250,136 of NZ_JBNNMV010000003.1, forward strand.
CGAAGTCAAGCTGGGCAACTTCAAGCTGTCCGAGCCCATCCTGCGTGCCTTCCCCGGCCGGGTGACGGTGCCGCCCGATGAAAAGGCGTTGCCGCCGAACCTCGCCGCCACCTTCCAGCGTTCCGACGACGCCTTGGTCACCAGCAGCAAGCCGGCACATCCCCGGCTGGGCGACTTGCGCATCACCTGGGAAGCGGTCCCTGTGCAGGCGATGACCGTGCTCGCGCGCATCGACGGCGACACGCTGGTTCCGGCGACGTCGGGAGGCGACGCAGGCGCGGGTTTCGACGTCCAGGTCGGGGAGCGCAGCCTGCTCGACGTGCTTCCGGCCTTGCCCGAGCCGCCGCAGGCGGTGCTGGCCCTGCGCTTCGCGTCGTTCCTGCTGGCGGCGCTGGGTGCCTGGCTGCTCGCCTACACCAGCCGGCTGCAGCGCGACGTGCTGTTCGCGATCGGTATCGGCGCGGTCGTGGTGCCCGCTGTCGCGGGCGTCATGTGGCTGGCAAGCGATGCGATGTCCGCGAGTGTGTGGCTGTTGTTCGCGGTGCTGGGCGCCGGCCTGGCGATCTGGCGCGTGCAGCAGCGGACGCATCCCGCTTAGCCAGCGCGAGCACCCATCGCGGACCGCGCCCGCGATGGGGATGCCTCAGGCTTCGGCGGTCGCCGTGCCGTCCGCGAACGCGTAAACGTGGTCGGCCCAGCTGGCGGCTTCCACATAGATCTGGGCCATGGCCGCGACGTGCTGCTCGCGCAGCGCCGAATCGGATTCCAGTTCGCCCTGTTCCCAGTGGCGGATCTGGTCGAGGATCGCGGCGAACGGACCGGTGCCGTCGAGCAGCGCCTCGCGGATCTCGATGGCGAGCGGCAGGTGCTCCAGCACATATGCCATCGAGACGTTCATGAGCGTGTCGAGCAGCGAGAAGAGCCCGGCCGTGAAGGCCATTTCCTGTAGCTCCGGCTTCACTGCGCGCGCCAGCTTCTCGCACATGTGCGCACGGATGAGCGCGAGGCGCAGGAGTTCCGGCGGACGCTCGTCCATGCCCGATACGGCCATGGTGAAGATCCAGTTGCGCATGCGATTGACGCCGAAGAACACCGCCGCCTGCTCCACCGATTTAAGCTGGCGGGGCAAGGCGAAGTAGGCGGAGTTCACGCAACCCAGCAGCTTGTAGCTGAGGATGGCGTCGTCTCGAATGATCTTGCCGAGCTCCACCGGCCCGTTGTCGGGATCCTGCAATGCGCCCATGAGGCGCAGCACCCCGAGCTTGCTCGGCGTCAGGCGGGGCATGTCGACCCGCTCCGGACGGAGCAGGTACTTGCCCTGGAAACCGTCGACATCCTGGTCGGCGTAGTCGACGAAGGTTTCGTGCGTATCGACGCCGGTGACGATCACCTTGACGCCGAATGCGTGCACGTAGTCCATATGCGCGCGCGCCGCCAGCGGGTGGCGATGGTCCACCGCCACCTTGGCGAACTGCACGATGCGCAGCAACGCGTCCACGCCGGCGCGGTGTTCCGGGTCGGCGGGAAGGTTGAAGTCCTCGAGCATGAACAGGCAACCGTGGCCCTTCAGCTCGCGCAGCTTGGTCAGCAACTGTTCGTCGGTGCCGACGTCGGCACTGATGCTGGCGCCGAGGCGCGCGTTGTGACGGAGGATGTCGGCGTGCTGCAGGAGCAGGTCGCGCGACATGTGCAGGAAGGCGCGGTTGTCGCGCACGAGCCGCTTGAGGCTGCCATCGGCGATGGCGCTCAGCGTCGCCTGCGTGTGCGCGAGCGCGGCGGCGTCGATGTCGCTGCCGATCGGCCGTGGGAAAAGCAACTCATAGGCGAACAGCGATTGCTTCCTGTCCAGGATCGGCACGCGGACGATGGGAAGGATGCCGTCGTCATTCACCGCGGTCAGCTGGGGAGTTACTGCCATTGCCTTCTTCTTGCACCGTCTTCGTGAATCGTGAGTGTCGCTGTTTCGCAGCGGTCAAACCTGTGCAAGCGTCGCGGAACGGAGCTTTACCTTCGACACGCCGTTGGGGCCATAGGTGGAACCCCCGGGCGCATCGCCCGAAAGCAGGGCCAGCGCCTGGCGTACGTGGCTCATCCGCTGGCCGACGATGCGGCCGTTCACCTCGTTGAGGGTCCTGCACTCGCGCAGGCGATCGATGGTGGTTGTCCAGCGCGGGTCGCCGAGGCTGTCCACGCCGGCCGCGTCGCTCAGCTGCCGTCGCTCGACGTCCAGCTTCTCGATGCGGTCGAGGAGGTCGCCCTTGGTCCGGCCCGCGACTTCGAGTGCCTGGACGTCGGCCTGGTCGAGCGCCATCCGCTCTTCAATCAGGCTGGCGTGCAGGGCGTCGACCTCAGAGGCGAGTTCGCCCATGACGGCAACGAGCGCCGTGTCGAAGTCCTGGCCCAGCGGCGGGTTCATGCCTTGGCGCCACCGATCTGGCCTTCCAGCGCAAGAAACTTGCTGGCGATGGCCTGGGCGTCGGGCTTGTAGGTACCGTCGGCGAGACGGGCGCGGATGTCTTCCACCCGCTTCGTGTCGACGCCGTCGCCACGGCTGGCGGCATCGAGCGCCTTGGCCGAGTCGGTGATCTTCACGCTGTCGTCGCTCGGGCGCACCGCGCCCGCGCTTTGGGCGGAACCTGCCGAACCGGCGGGGTTCTGGGTGCGCAGCTGGACCTGCGGCTGCGGAGCCTGTAGGCCGGGTTTGATCGTCGTGGTCATCGCTGTATCCCTCGGAGCTTTTGTTCCGTCAGACCCTGTATCGGCGGCTGGCCGGCGAACTTTAACCGGCCCTCGGCCCCGGAGTGTGACAGGTGCCGTATTTCGTTCATGGCAGGACCGCGACGGTGCCCGGGCCGCTGACGATCGCATCGAGCACCTTGCCCGACGACGCGTTGCGGACCTTGATCCGGGCGCCGGTATCGCCGGCACCCATGGCCACGCCGTCCGCGTGGATCGTCACGCCCTCGACGCTGGCTTCCATGCTCACCGCATCCCCGGTGCGCACAGCCTGGCGGCCGGCGAGCATCCCGGGGGTGAGCACGGTGCCGGCGTTGAGCGGTCGGGCGAGGGAGCGGCCGTCGACCTGGTCCAACGCGGCGACGTAGCCATAGGCCAGGCCGGCCACATCGCGTTCCTCGATATGCACGTCGGCGGCACCTATGCCGTCGCCGCGAGCCAGGGGCCGGCTGGTGACCAGCACGTTGGTGAACATCTTCACCCGGACCGGCACGCGCACCGTCCAACCACCCGTGACGGGGCAGCGGACGGCCACGCTGACGCGGGCGGTCAGCCGTCGGTTGGCCGGTAGCGAGGCTTCCAGCGGGGCGGCGCAATCGGCCAGTTGCAGGCGGCTGTCCAGCGGCGCGGCTTCCGCCGTCATGCGTGCACCCGGGAGGGTGCGATGGTGCTGCAGCCAGTCCACCGCCGTCGCACGCACGACCTCGAGCGACTGCGTGGCCGCCGCGCACAGCGGACAGGCGAGCAGGCCCAAGAGGGCGAGGCGGGTGACGAGCCGGTGGATCACGCCGCGCGCTCAGCCATCGACGCCGAGAGACCCTGCGTGATCGCGTCCAGCTCACGGGTCAGGCCGGAAAGCATGTGGCTGGCGTCGGCATGGCGTCCTTCGCCGAGGGTGATGGCGTACTGCGAGGCCTGCATGGAGAAACGCTCACCCGCGTCACGCACGGCGTCCGCCGAACCATCTGGGCGAAGCGCTCGCAGGTGGTCGATGCAACGCATCATGGGCGTCGTGTCGAGCCAGCGGCGATCGAGGCTGGAGGGATCGCGCGAGGCGAGTTCCAGCGCATAGCGCAGCCCCTGGCTTGCTTCACGGATCATCTGGCTGAGGCTGGCGGCGTCGAGGTTGCCCTCGGTTTCGAGGCGGGCGAGGCTCAGGCGATGCGCGAGCACCACCGCACGCGCGGCGGCGTCTGCCTGGCGGCGTGCCTCGTTGCTTACGCGGCCCAGCGTGGCCTGAGTGGCCTGGATGGCGGCGACGCGGCCCTGCAGCATGCCCATGCCTTCGCGGGCGGCTTCCAGGCTGCCGCGCGCGCCGCGCACGGCATCGTCGACGCGCCCCAGCGACGCCTGCATCCCGGCGATACCGGATTGCGATTGCTCGAGGCGGCGGAGGCTGGTCTGCACGGCGTCGTCGAGGTGGCCGGAGAACTCGCCGACCGCCTGGGTGACTTCATCGATCTCGGCAGTGGCTTGCGTGGTTTTTTCCGCCAGCTGTTTCACTTCGTCGGCGACCACCGCGAAACCGCGACCGGCTTCGCCAGCGCGCGCGGCCTCGATGGCGGCATTCAATGCCACGAGGTTCGTCTGGTGGGCGATGTCCTGCACAGTGGCCGTGAGCTTGCGGATGGCGGTGAAATATTCGGAGAACTTGGCATGGTTGCGGCTCATGCCGGAGAGGGCGCTGCGCAGGAGGCGCAGCTGGCCATCGAGGTCGGCCGAGGTCGCCTGGCCCTGGCTGCCCGCGTCGGCCATGCCGGCGACGCCGGTATGCGCCTGGTCGAGCGCCGTCGAAATCCTGGCGCTGGCTTCCGTCAAACGTCCGGCGGTATCGCGTGCGCCTTCGACCGCGGTGCCGAGCTCCAGCAAGGTCGTGCCGAGCGCCTGGGCGTTGGTCAGCGCCATGCCCTGCTGCTCGATCGCCTGGATCGTCGTCGCCGCCACGGTGCGCGGCGCGGCGGGCTTGAGCAGCGCGCCCAGCGCGCTGGCGGCGGCCGGGTATTGGGCGGCCAGGGTGCGGACGCGCGCCGCGTCGCCGCTGGCGGCGGCATGGGCGAGGAGGCGGACGTGCTGGCTCCAGAGGAGGGTCATGATTTCGCTTTCGCTCTACGGATGGTCGGCCCTTAAGATCGGTCGGGGCCGTGATTTCTTGAATCATGCAATCCATGTGCCATGGCGCACGTAGGTGCCGCTACAGAAAGTCGTGGGCCGGCCGATACGGTTCGCGACACCCCCTGACGACGCACGCGCAGCCCATGGCCCGACCGCTCCTCGACACCGTGGATACCTTCACCCGCCTCGCCGGCCACAACCGCGTGGCCATGTTGTTGTTCCGCCTGGGCGATCGGCAGGCGTTCGGCATCAACGTGTTCAAGGTGCGCGAGGTCCTGCGCCGCCCCAGGCTGGAGCGGATGCCGAGCATGCACGCACTGGTCTCGGGCAGTTTCGATTACCGCGGCAACACCATCCCGGTGATCGACCTGGCCGCCGCCATGGGCTACCCGGCACTCGCGGCGGTGGATACCGCGCACCTCATCGTCACGGAATTCAACCGCTCGGTGCAGGGCTTCCTGGTCTCCGACGTGGATCGGATCGTCCATGTGGACGGCGCGCAGATGGCTGCGCCGCCGCCGGCGCTCGGCTACGGCGCCCGGGTCAACGCGGTCACCCGCCTCGACGGCGACCTGCTCGCCATCGTGGACGTGGAGCAGGTGATCGCCAGCGTGGATCCGCGGGCCGTCGAGCTTTCCGACCGCGTGCAGCAGGCGGCCCAGGTGCAACACGCCAGTAACCGGCGAGTGCTCGTGGTGGACGATTCCCTGGTGGCGCGCACCCAGCTCGTCGACCTGTTCCGCAAGATGGACCTCGAATGCGTGGTCGCGAAGGACGGTACTGAAGGGCTGGACGTCCTTCGCACGCTGACCATGGGACCCGTTCCCGAGCGGATCGCCCTGGTGGTCTCCGACATCGAGATGCCGTCGATGGACGGCTATGCGCTCACCCGCGCCATCCGCGAGGACGCGCAACTGCGTCACCTCAAGGTCCTGCTGCACAGTTCCCTGAGCGGCGTCTTCAACGAGGCCATGGTGGCGCGCGTCGGCGCGGACCGATTCATCGCGAAGTTCCAGCCAGACGTGCTGGCGACGGCGGTGTTGGAGCTCCTGCCGGCCTAAGGCGGTTCTCTGACGTCTGGCGACCTCACGAGGCGTCGGATTTCCGGCGCTTACCGTCCTCGGCGCGTCGTGGATCGCCGGAAACCGCGCCAGGGCGCCATTTCCCGCCCGTGCCCCGGTCGTGGCACGCGAATTGCTCGAACCCCTCGCCAAGGTCACGAGGGGGATAGAGCCCATGATCGACAAACCCGATGCATTGTTCGGCGTACACGCGCAGGCCCTCGGCCTGTGGCAGCGCCGTGCCGAGGTCATTTCCTCGAACCTCGCCAACGCCGACACCCCAGGCTTCCTCGCCCGCGACCTCGACTTCCGCAAGGCAATGCAGGCCGCCACCGGTGCGGTGGAAGGCAATGCGCTGCCAATGACGGCGACCGAGCCGGGCCATATCGGCGGTAACCCCGCCGTCGCCCTCGCCGACGCCGACAAGCTCGCCTACCGCGCGGAGACCCAGCCGACGATGGACGGCAACACGGTCGACACCCAGGTCGAGCAGGCCCAGTTCGCGGCGAACGCCATTCACTACCAGGCGTCGCTCGGCTTCATCAACGGCCAGATCCACACGATGCGCCTGGCCATCACCGGATCCGCCTCATGAGCCTGCTCAAGATTTTCGATGTCGCGGGGTCCGGCATGGCCGCGCAGTCGGCGCGCCTCAACACCACCGCCAGCAACATGGCCAACGCCGACAGCCTCGCCAGCAGCGAAGCCACCGCATACCGCGCGAAGCAGCCGCTGTTCTCGGCGGTGCAACAGCAGGTCAACGGGCAGATGGAGAACGCCGGCGTACGCGCCCTGGGCGTCACCGAAAGCCAAGCCCCCATCCAGTCGCGCTACGAGCCGTCCAATCCGCTCGCGGACGCGGACGGCTACGTGTACTCGAGCAACGTCAACCCGGTCGACGAACTGGTCAACATGATCTCGGCGTCGCGCTCCTACCAGAACAACGTCGAAGTCATGAACAGCGCCAAGCAGCTCATGCAGAAGACGCTGGACCTCGGCAAGTAAGGGCCCCTCCCATGGCAGTCGATTCCATCAACGGTAGTTCCACGAATCAGCAGTCGTCCTCCAGCCAGCTGCAGCAGCAGACCTTGAGCCAGTCGGATTTCCTGAAGCTCATGGTCACGCAGATGACCAACCAGGATCCGACCAAGCCGATGGACTCCACGCAGATGGTGGCCCAGATGGCGCAGTTCTCCCAGGTGGCCGCCACCCAGGAACTGCAGCAGTCGTTCGACTCGCTCGCCACGAACCTCAGCGGCGACCAGTTCGTGCGTGCCGCCTCGCTCGTCGGCCAGGAAGTGCTGGTGCCCTCCTCGGCGGGCAAGCTGGCCGACGGCACGCTCAACGGCGCAGTGAATGTCGGCACCTCGGGCACCTACGTCAACGTGCAGGTCAAGGACCAGGCAGGCAACGTGGTTCGCACCCTGGCGCTCGGCCAGCCGGATGCGGGCCTCGTCAAGTTCACCTGGGACGGCAAATCCGACGACGGCACGCAGCTCAACGACGGCGTTTACCAGATTTCCGCTACTTCCGGCGGGACCGCGATCGACACGTTCGTTCGCGGAAAGGTGGAAGGCGTGGGTGCCTCGGGCACCGACGGTACGTACTTGCAGGTGGCCGGCTACGGCGGCGCCCTGCTCAGCCAGATCGCGCAAATCCTGTAAGTCCAGCGAGGAAACCCCACCATGCCATTCGAAATCGCCCTCAGCGGCATCAACGCGGCGTCTTCCGACCTGGAAGTCACCGCCAACAACATCGCCAACGTCAACACCGTGGGCTTCAAGGGCTCGCGCGCCGAGTTCTCCCAGGTTTATTCGGTCGCCGGTGAGAACCTCTCGGCCAATGCCGCGGGCAGCGGCGTGCGCCTGACCAACATCGCCCAGCAGTTCAGCGACGGCAACCTCACCCAGACGGGCAACTCGTACGACTTCGGCCTCAGCGGCGCGGGATTCTTCACGATCCGCGACGGCGCGGGCTATTCGTATACGCGTGCGGGTAACTTTCATCCGGACGACCAGGGCAACATCGTCACGGCGACCGGACAGTTCGTGCAGGCCTATCCGCCGTCGGCGGCGGGCGGCTTCGACATCAGCGCGCTTACCGACCTGAAGATCACCAGCGGCTCCAGCCCGGCGAAGGCCAGCACCAAGGTCACGCTGACCGCCAACCTCTCGGCCAGCGCCACGGCGCCGACGGGTGGCGCGTTCGACGCGACGAACGACAAGACCTACAACTACCTGTCCACCTTCCAGTCGTATGACTCGCTGGGTGCGACGCACACGACGAACATCTACTACGTGAAAGACGCGACCAACCCGAACACGTGGAGCGCGTACATGACCATGGACGGCACGCAGGTCGGCGTGGCACAGCCCATCGCCTTCAGCTCGGGCGGCGCGATCGTCACCCCGGCGAACGGCCAGCTCACGTTCGGTGCGGCCTCGCCGAATCCGGGCGCCGATCCGCTGAACGTCACCGTCGACATCAACAAAATCACCCAGTTCGGCGACAACTACGCGACCACCGCCGCGCCGACCGACGGCTACGCCGCCGGCAAGTTCTCCAAGATCGATGTCGCGAAGGACGGCACGGTCTCGGCGATCTATTCCAACGGCGTATCGACGCCGCTGGGCCAGCTGGCGATCGCCACGTTCGCCAACAACCAGGGCCTGCGCCAGCTCAACGACACCAACTGGGTGCCGTCGTCCGAGTCCGGCCAGCCGATCCGCGGCGTGGCGAACTCCGGCGATGTCGGCACCGTGCAGGCCGGTCAGCTCGAGGCATCGAACACGGCCGACCTGACGGCGCAGCTAGTCAACATGATCAAGGCGCAGCGCAATTACCAGGCGAACGCGCAGGTCATTTCGACCGACGACAAGCTGACCCAGACCATCATCAACATTCGTAACTAAACGAGCCCGCCATGGACCGCTCCGTATATGTCGCGATGACCGGTGCCACGCAGATCATGCGTGCACAGGCCGAGGTGGCCCACAACCTGGCCAACGCCAACACCATCGGCTTCAAGGCGGAACTGTCGGCGTTCCAGAGCCTGCCCGTCCAGGGCGACGGCTTGCAGACGCGGATCAACGGCATCGCCCAGGGCACGGGTTGGGACACCACGGCCGGGAACCAGATGGAAACCGGCAACGACCTCGACGTGGCGGTGCAGGGCGACGGCTGGATCGCGGTGCAGACGCCCGACGGCACGGAGGGATACACCCGGGCTGGCAACCTGCGGATAGACGCCGACGGTTTGTTGACGGACGCCAAGGGCAACGCCGTCCTCGGCGGCGGCGGTCCGATCACCATTCCCCAGGCGTCCAGCGTGAAGATCGGTTCGGACGGCACGATCTCGGTCGTGCCGCTCGGCGAATCGCCAGCCACGATCGCCACGACGGACCGCATCAAGCTGGTCAATCCCGGTAACGACCAGCTCGCGTACGCCCCCGACGGCCTCATGCACATGAGGGACGGCACGCAAGCCCCGGCAGACGCGGGCGTGAAGCTTGTCTCCGGCGCCGTCGAGGCCAGCAACGTCAACCCGTCCGACGTGCTCGTGAAGATGATCTCGCTCTCGCGCGAGTTCGAGATGCAGGTCCGCTCGATCAAGGCCGCCGACGAGAACGCCCAGTCGGCATCGAAATTGCTACAGGTGGGGTAACCACCGCCGCGCGACGCAATTCCGTCGCCGGCACGTAAAGCGCCAGCGCGCAGGAGTCAACGATGTTCACGTCCCTCTGGATCGCCAAGACCGGCCTCGATGCGCAGCAGACGCGCATGGACGTCGTGTCGAACAACCTCGCCAACACCAACACGACCGCCTTCAAGCGCTCCCGTGCCGAGTTCGAGGACCTGTCCTACCAGAACCGTGGCCAGGCCGGCGCGCAGACGACCGAGCAGACGCAGTCGCCCACCGGTTACATGATCGGTACCGGCGTGCGCGTGGTCGGTACGCAGAAGATGTTCGACCAGGGTGGCGTCCAGCAGACCGGCAATCCGCTGGACATGCGCGTCGAGGGCCGGGGCTTCATCCAGGTGACGATGCCGGACGGCACGGTCGGCTACACGCGCGACGGCGCTCTCAAGCAGGACCAGGACGGTCAGATCGTCACCAACGACGGCTATCCGATCGAACCGGCCATCACCATTCCCGCGAACGCGAAGACGATCACGATCGGCAAGGACGGCACGGTCAGTGTCACCACCGCCGCCAATCCGGCGTCGCAGCAGATCGGCACCATCCAGCTCGCCGACTTCGTGAATCCCGCCGGCCTCGAGCCGCGCGGAGACAACATGTACCTGGAGACGGCCGCCAGCGGTGCGCCGCAAACCGGCACCGCCGGTCTCAACGGCCTCGGGACGATCGAACAGAACTCCCTCGAAACGTCGAACGTCAACGTCGTCGAGGAAATGGTGAACATGATCGAGACGCAGCGCGCCTACGAGATGAATTCGAAGGCCATCTCCGCATCCGACCAGATGCTGCAGTTCATCTCCAACAAGACCTGAGACACCCCATGAACCGCATCATCGCCCGCCTCCTCGTCGCCGCGCTGCCGCTCCTTGCGCTCGGCGGCTGCGCCATGGTGCCGCCGACACCGAAGCCCATGTATACAGCCACGCTGCCCGTCGAGCCGGCCGCACAGCCGCAGGCCACGGGGTCGATCTACGCCGACCAGCAATCCATGGAACTGTTCGCCGACCCGCGCGCGCATCGCATCGGCGACATCCTGACGATCACCCTCGTCGAAGCCACCCAGGCCAGCAAGAAGGCGGCGACGAGCACGACCAAGAAGAACGGCAACACCATCTCGTCGCCGACCTTGCTCGGCCAGGGCTTGCGCATCGGTGGCAAGACGGCCGACAGCTCGCTCTCCAGCAACAACGCCTTCGACGGCGACGGCTCGTCCAGCCAGAGCAACCAGCTCACCGGCGAGATCACCGTCACCGTCGCGCAGCGCCTGTCCAATGGTGCCTTGGTAGTCCGGGGCGAGAAGTGGCTCACCATCAACCAGGGCGAGGAACTGGTGCGCATCTCCGGCATCGTCCGCCCGCAGGACATCGGTAACGACAACATCGTGCCGTCCAGCCGCGTCGCCGATGCACGCATCGAGTACGTCGGCAAAGGCACGCTCGCCGATTCCAACACGCGTGGCTGGCTGTCGCGCTTCTTCGACTCGAAGTGGATGCCGTTCTGATGAACGCTTTCCGTTCCTTCCGCAGCATCCTCCAGGCGTCGATCGCGGTGCTCGCGCTGGGCGCCGTCCTGCCCGCGCACGCGGATCGCATCCGCGACCTCGTGCAGGTCGGTGGCGTCCGCAGCAACCAGCTGATCGGTTACGGCCTGGTCGTTGGCCTCGATGGCAGCGGCGACCAGACCAGCCAGGCCCCGTTCACCACGCAAAGCCTGGAGAACATGCTCCAGCAGTTCGGCGTGAACGTCCCGGCCAACGTGCGGCCGCAGCTGAAGAACGCCGCGGCGGTGACGATCACCGCCGACCTTCCGCCGTTCGCGAAGCCCGGGCAGCGTATCGATGTCACCGTCGCGTCGATCGGTAACGCCAAGAGCATTCGCGGTGGCGAGCTGCTGATGTCGCCGCTGAAAGGCGCCGACGGTCAGGTCTACGCCATTGCCCAGGGCAGCGTCGTCGTGGGTGGCGTCAGCGCGCAGGGCAAGAGCGGTTCGAGCGTGCAGGTGAACATCTCCGCCAGCGGCCGCATTCCCGGCGGTGCCAGCATCGAGCGCAGCGTCGCCTCGTCTTTCGACAAGGGCGGCGACCTCATGCTCAACCTCAACACTGCGGACTTCACCACGGCCGCGCGTATCGCGCAGGCCGTGAACCAGTCCTTCGGCGCTGGCACGGCGAATGCCCTCGATTCCGCGTCGGTCGCCGTGCGCGCTCCGATGGACCCGTCGCAGCGCGTCTCCTGGCTATCCACCATCCAGGCGCTGGAAGTCACGCCGGGCGACGCGCCCGCGCGCATCATCGTGAATTCGCGCACCGGCACGGTCGTGATCGGCTCCGACGTGAAGGTCGGTGCCGCCGCGGTGGCGCATGGCGCCATCCAGGTCACCATCAGCGAGCAGCCGCAGGTGAGCCAGCCGGCCCCGTTCAGTCGCGGCCAGACCGCGGTAGTGCCGAGCAGCCAGGTGGCGGTGAGCGAGGAAGGCGGCCACATGTTCAAGTTCGGACCGGGCACCAGCCTCGACGCCATCGTGCGTGCGGTGAACCAGGTGGGTGCCTCGCCCAGTGACCTCATTTCCATCCTGCAGGCCCTGAAGGAATCCGGCGCGCTGCATGCCGAGCTGGTGGTGATCTGACATGGCCGCGCCGGTCGACAACCAAAGGCTCGGCACCTACACGGACATGTCCGCGTTCGCCGGCTTGCGTGCGGCCGCGCAGAAGGACTCGAAGGCGGCCCTGCCGACCGTCGCGAAGCAGTTCGAATCGATCTTCACGCAGATGATGTTGAAGTCCATGCGCGACGCGAGCTCGGCGCTGGGCGACGACATCATGGGTTCGCAGGCGGGCAACGCCTATCGCGACATGTTCGACCACCAGCTTTCGCTGACCCTTTCGCAAGGCCGGGGCATCGGCATCGCCGACATGCTCATCCGCCAGTTGGGCGGTACGCCGGCGCAGACCTCGGCGTCCAACGATCCTTTCGCGGACGTCACGGGTGACGCCAGCACTGTTGCCGCCGTGTCTTCGCCGTCGGACCAGCAAAGCGGACTCATGGATTCGCTCGAGCGTATGCTTGGGCGCGCCGGACGCGCCGTGGGCGAGGGTGCCGATGCGGTCGCCGGGGCGGTCGGCAAGCTCACCGTGTCGAGCCCCGAGGAATTCGTGCAGAAGCTCGCCCCGCATGCCATTGAAGCGGCGAAGAAGCTCGGCGTCTCCGTCCGAGCGCTCCTTGCCCAGGCGGCACTCGAGACAGGCTGGGGCAAGCACATGCCGGCGCAGGGCCATACGTCCAGTTTCAACATGTTCGGCATCAAGGCCGGCAGCAGTTGGGACGGCAAGCGTGTGAACGTGCCGACGCTCGAATACGAAGACGGCGTGGCGGTGCGGCGAAAAGACAGCTTCCGCGCCTACGACTCGCCGTCCGACTCGTTCAAGGACTATGCCGACATGGTTTCCAGCAGCCCCCGCTACGCGGCCGCGGTGGGCCGCGGCGACGATGTGGCCGGCTTCGCGCATGCGCTGGTGAAAGGCGGGTACGCCACCGATCCCAGCTACGCGCGCAAGCTCACCGATATTGCGAACGGCCCGGTAATGAAGCAGGCGCTCGCCGCGTTGAAGAACATCGCCGCGGAACTGTGACCCGCGAACCGACCAGGGATTAGAAGGGAATACGACGATGGCCGATCTGCTCTCCACAGGTATCTCGGGACTGCTTGCTTCGCAGGTAGGCCTGGCGACCGTGGGCCACAACATCAGCAACGTGAATACGGCCGGTTATACGCGGCAGATCACGAATTTCAACGCGCGCACGCCGCAGTTCAATGGCGGCTTCTACGTCGGGCAGGGTGCCGACGCGGTCAGCGTCCAGCGTGCCTACAGCCAGTTCCTCACGCAGTCCGTGTGGTCGGCCAACTCCGGCCAGAGCCGCGCGCTGCAATACGCAGGCCTCACCGCCGCGGCCAACAACGCGGTGAGTGGCTCGGCCAACCTGCAGACCGCCCTCGATGGCTTCTTCGGCGCCGTGAGCGACGTCGCCAACGCCCCTGTCGACACGGCCAGCCGCCAGGCGCTGCTTGGCAAGGCCAACTCGCTGGTCTCGACCTTCCGCACGCTATCGTCGCAGTTCCAGCAGATCGACCAGCAGACCAACCAGGAGATCAGCAACTCGGTCGACAGCATCAACAGCCTGGCGAAGAGCATCGCCGACCTGAATGGCCAGATCCAGAAGGCCTCGGTAGGCGGTGCCGCGCCGAACGACTTGCTCGATGCACGCGACCAGGCGATCTCGCAGCTCTCGCAGATCGTCGGTGTGAACGTCTCCCAGGGCGGCGACAACATGGTCACGGTCTCGGTTGGCAACGGCCAGCCGCTGGTGAACGGTACCGATGCCACCCAGCTGGCGACCGCGCGCAACCCGTACGATGCCTCGCGGCTGGAGGTGGTTGGGCCCACCGGCTCCGTCATCAGCGGGCAGCTCGGTTCCGGCTCACTCGGCGCGACTTTCGATTTCCGCACGAACGTACTCGATCCGGCACGCAACCAGCTCGGCCGCGCGGCCATCGCGCTCAGCGACGCCTTCAACAAGCAGCATGCGCAAGGTATCGACCTCAACGGCGACGCCGGCGGCAAGTTCTTCAACATCAACGACTCGGCGATCTTCAACAGCACGGGGAACACGGGCAATGCGCAAGTCGTGGCCAAGGTCACCGACGTCGGCAAGCTGGGCCCGTCCGACTACATCATGCGGTTCGATGGCACGAACTGGTCGGTCACGACCACCGCCGGCGTCGCCGTGCCGTCCAGCGGCACGGGCACGGCGGCCGATCCGATCCTGATCGATGGCCTGGCGATCACCGTGCCGTCCGGTACGCCGGCGGCCGGCGACAGTTTCCAGATCCAGCCGACCCGGAACGTGGCGTCGACGTTGAGCGTCGCGATCAGCGACACGAACAAGATTGCGGCGTCCGGCCCGCTGGCGGCCGGCAAGGGTGCGCTCAACACTGGTAAGGCGACCCTCGGCAACCTGACCGTCACCGATCCCGCGGATCCAGCGTTCAATACCCCGACCAACATCGTCTTCCTTTCGCCGACGACGTATCAGGTGGGTGGCGGACCCGTGCAGACCTATGCCGACGGTGACACGATCACCGGCAATGGCTGGACGCTCAAGCTTTCGGGCGTACCTGCCGCTAACGATACGTTTAGCGTGAAGCCGGCGGGATCGGCCAGCGGTGACAACGGGAACGCGCTCGCCCTGGCGGATGTCGCCAACAAGGGCGTGCTCGACAACGGCGTCACGACGGTGGGCAAGTCCTATAGCCAGCTGATCGCCCAGGTGGGCACGGCGGGCGCGCAGGCGAACACCGCGCTCGACGCGCAGCAAAGCATCCTCGACCAGGCCACGTCCGCCCAGCAGAGCCTTTCCGGAGTGAACATGGACGAAGAAGCGGCAAACCTCCTGCGGTTCCAGCAGTCCTACGCGGCGGCGGCGCAAGTCATCAACGCGGCGAATACCATCTTCGATTCCCTCCTCAGCGCGGTGCGGGGCTGATCATGCGCATTTCCACCTCCTGGGGGCAGCAGCAGGCCGTCAACACCATGCTGGACCGGCAGTACTCGCTGTCGCAGACCCAGCTCGCGCTCGGCAACGGCAAGGCGATCCAGACGCCTGCCGACAACCCCGCCGCGGCGGCGCGCGCCATCGACACGAGTTCGGCGAGCGCGCAGAACGACCAGTACACCCGCAACATCCAGTCGGCGACGACCCGACTCTCCGTCGAAGAGCAGGCGCTCAACTCGGCAGGCGACATCCTGGACCGCATCCGTTCGCTCACGCTGCAAGGCGTGAACGGCACGCAGACCGACGAATCGCGCCAGTCGATCGCCACCGAACTTCGCCAGACGCTGAAGCAGCTCGTCGCCCTGGGAAACACCCGGGACGGGCAGGGTGAATACATCTTCGCTGGCAGCCGGACCACCACCCAGCCGTTCACCATCGACGGCCTGACCGTGAATTACGGCGGCGACCAGAACCAGCGCATGGTCGCCGCGGCAGCCGGCCTCCAGGTAGCCACCGGTGACAGCGGCTCCGACGTCTTCATGGCCATCCGCGGGGGCAACGGCACGTTCCTCACCAGTGCCGGCGCGACCAACACCGGCACGGCCGTCGTGGGCGCCACGTCGGTCACCGACGCCTCGGCGTGGGACGGCGGCAACTACACCATCACCTTCACCACGGCGACGGATTACGAGATCCGCGACGCCGCCGCGCTACCGACGGATCCGCCGCTCGGCACCGGTACCTATACCGGCGAGACCGGCACGATCAACTTCAAGGGCGCGCAGCTCAATATCACCGGCACGCCGGCCGCGGGCGACACCTTCGCCGTGGGGCCGTCGTCGTCGCAGGATGTCTTCTCGACCGTCGCCGGCATCATCAATGCGTTCGAGGCGCCGGGCGGCGGCGCGCCGATGAGCAACCAGATCAACGCGCAGTTGCAGAACCTGGACCAGGCATCGACCAGCTTTCTCAACACGCGCACGAAGATCGGCGCACGCATGAACACGCTCGATCAGCAGGCGCAGATCGGCGACGACGTAAAGCTGCAGTACAAGACGACGCTGTCGAACCTGCAGGACCTGGACTACGCCAGCGCGACGAGCCAGTTCGTGCAGCAGCAGTCGGCGCTGACCGCCGCGCAGCAGGCGTACGTGAAGATGCAGAACCTGACGTTGTTCAATTACCTCAAGTGACAAGAAGGTAATGTAGGAGCCGCTAGAGCGGCGATGGGTGCTAGCGAAAGTGCGTTAATCCAGGCGGCCCACGGGCCGCCTTTTTTTGTGCCTGTCCACCGGGAAAGCCTACGCCGACTTCCATCATCCCCGACGCACACGTCAGTCCGCGCTGTCAACAACACGTCGCCAAGTTGTCGATCACCTTCTACGGCAATCACGTAGCCGCGGACACGCACCGCCGTCGCGACCACGCGGCGTGTTCGCCACGACAAGGAAGGACATCGGCATGGCGTTCAACATCAACAGCAATATCGCTTCGTTCAATGCGCAACGGTCCCTTGGGCTCACCCAGGGCAGGCTTGCGACGAGTTACCAGCGCCTGGGTTCAGGCATGCGTATCAACAGCGCGAAGGACGATGCGGCGGGTCTTGCCATCTCGACCCGGTTCACGACGCAGATTAACGGCCTCGCGCAGGGCAAGCGCAACGCGAGCAATGGCATCTCACTGGCGCAGACCAGCGAGGGGGCGCTCGACGAAATGACGGCGAACCTCCAGCGAATTCGTGAGTTGGCACTGCAGTCCCTGAACAGCTCGAACTCTCCCAACGACCGTCGTGCGCTGAACGAGGAAGTGAAGGAGCGCCTTGCGGAGATCACGCGCATCGCTACGCAGACAAGCTTCAACGGCATGAAAGTCCTCGACGGCAGCAGTGCACGGTTGACCTTCCAGGTCGGCCCGAACATTGGCGATACCATCGACATGCAGTTGGAGCAGGGCATGCGGGCGGATCAGGTGGGTCATCTCGCCAGTGGCGCAGTCGACCTTAAGGCTGCGTTCGTCGCGAATCCCTACAAAGGAAGCGAGGCTGCCAATCCCGACTGGATGGAAGCCAGCGGCCAAGCGCTGGGAGTGAAGGACTATGGCGGCGCGGACGTCAATTGGTCGACTTACAAGGGCAGCACTGCGAACGATGCCCAGAGCTTCCTCCAGGCCAAGCTCGGTTCGGAGTACAAGGTCACGATCAATGCCAATGGCAACGATCTGGATATCGAGCGCGTCGGCGGAGCCCGCCTCGATCTCAAGGCGGGCGACCTCAGCTTCAGTACCGCGGACGGCGGGCAGTTCGAAATCGTGGGTTCGTTCCGCAACACACAACAGGTCGCTGACGCATTGAACGCCAATGCGAAGACTGGCGTGTCCGCCTTCGTCGATGCCGACGGTAAGTTACAGTTCAATGCCCGATCGGCAGCCACCGTTTCAGGTGCCAAGGCGGCGAGTCTGGGTTTCGCGACGACTTACGATGTGGATGCCGCGGGCTCGCTCGCGGACGGTTCCGTCCTCACCAAGGACGATGCCTACGCGCTCATCGCTCGCATCGATGCAAGTCTCGAATCCGTGAGCACCACGCGCTCCAAGCTCGGCGCCGTGCAGAATCGACTCGAGTCGACGATCCGTAACCTCGACAACATCCGGGGGAACCTCACCGAATCCCGTACCGCCATCAGGGAAGCGGACATGGCCGAGGAAAGTGCGGAGAAGACCATGGCGACCATCCTCCAGCAATCGGGCATGGCCGTGCTCGCGCAGGCCAATGCGTCGCAACAGCTGGTCCTCAAGCTACTCGAATGAGTCGCCCTGCGGGTGGAGTCGCGTCGCCAGGGAAGGGAGCCGAAAGGTTCCCTTTCCTTTTGGCCACGGCTCTCGTCCAGAGCCATGAAATTGATCCTAAACCCCGTGGAGGAGCGGCCGATAACTTCCCCGACAGAGCCACGGGCTTCACGCCTACCTGGCCCTGATCAAGAAAGTTGTTGACAGG
Source organism: Luteibacter sp. NPDC031894 (assembly GCF_050273135.1). Lineage (NCBI taxonomy): Bacteria > Pseudomonadati > Pseudomonadota > Gammaproteobacteria > Lysobacterales > Rhodanobacteraceae > Luteibacter > Luteibacter sp. NPDC031894. The sequence goes on from NZ_JBNNMV010000003.1 coordinate 268,286, forward strand.
AAGAAAAAGTCCTCAAGTTTGTCCCCGGCGTGCCGTAAACCTCCCTGAGGCGGAAGGCTTCCCTAACGGAACCCCGCCGGACTACGCCGCACAACCTCCGGCAATTCGGTTCCGCTTACCAAGGATCAAGATCATGGCTTTGACCATCAACACCAACATCATGTCGCTGAATGCTCAGCGTAACCTGAGCACCTCGCAGACCAAGCTGTCGTCGGCGATCGAGCGCCTGTCGTCGGGTAACCGCATCAACAGCGCGAAGGACGATGCCGCCGGCCTCGCCATTTCGACCCGCTTCACCACGCAGATCAACGGCCTGACCCAGGCTGTCCGCAACGCCAACGACGGTATCTCGCTCTCGCAGACCACCGAGTCGGCGCTGGACGAAGTCACCAACAACCTGCAGCGCATCCGCGAGCTGGCCGTGCAGTCGACCAACGCGTCGAACTCCGCCAGCGACCGTGCCGCTCTCGACGCCGAAGTCCAGCAGCGTCTGTCGGAAGTGACCCGTATCGCCACGCAGACCAACTTCAACGGCATGAAGGTCCTCGACGGTTCGGCCAAGGAACTCAGCTTCCAGGTCGGCGCGAACGTCGGTGAAGTCATCACCGTGGGCCTCGACAAGGGCGTGAAGGCGAACCAGGTCGGCCAGCTGGCCACCGGTTCGGTGGGCGGTTTCAAGGCTGCCGCCAACACGGCGGGCACCACCACCGCTTCCAGCGTCATCGCCGACTACACGGCCGACTTCGACATCACGGTCGACGGCCAGGCTGCCAGCGTCACCGGCGCCACCGACCAGGCGAGCTTCCTCACCGCGCTGAACGCGTCCCTGGCTGGCGGCACCTCCGGCGCCACGGCCAGCTTCGACGCCACGAACCACCTGGTCATCACCAGCGGCACCACGGGCAAGGATTCCGCCGCCCCGGTCGTCGCTGGCGCCGACGTGGCCCAGCTCGGCACGCTCAAGGATGTTGCCGGTGTGGATGCGGGTTCGCCCGCTCCGCTCACGATCGGTGACGTCACCCTGCAGGTCGGCAGCAACGCCGCATTCAGCATCTCCGGCACGTTCAACACGGCCCAGGACCTGGCCGATGCGGTCAACGCCAAGTCGGGTGACGGCATCAATGCCTACGTCGGTTCCGACGGCGCGGTGAAGTTCGCCTCGGCCTCCACCATCACGGTGGGTGGTACCGCCGCCGACATCACGGCTGCCGGCCTGACGGCGGGTGCGATCGACGTCTCCACCACGAGCACGCTCGCCGACTCGAGCATCAAGACGGTCGACGGCGCCAACGACACGATCAACCGGGTCGATGCCGCCCTCCAGTCGATCTCGGACCTCCGTTCGGACCTCGGCGCCGTGCAGAACCGCTTCGAGTCCACGATCTCCAACCTGCAGAACATCTCGCAGAACCTGACGGCCTCGCGTTCGGCCATCACGGATGCGGATTTCGCCCAGGAAACGGCCAACATGTCCTCGGCCCAGATCCTGCAGCAGGCCGGCGTCTCGGTCCTCGCCCAGGCGAACCAGAGCCAGCAGATCGTCCAGAAACTGCTCCAGTAACAGATGTAAGACCGCCGGGCCCGGATACGCCGGGCCTTGGCAGGGTAATTGCTTAGTTGTCACGGCTGGCGCCCGCGAGGGTGGCCAGCCGTCGACAAATTGGCGCCCGGGGCAGTGAGGCGTCTTCAAGGAGAAGCTTCATGGCCACGAATCCCGTCAATCTCGGTTCCAGTTCCATCGACGTCGCATCGATCGTCACCAACCTTGTCGCCAACAAGCGCAAGGCGCAGGATGCGAAGAACACGGCCGACTCGCAGGCCAACGCCACCCAGATTTCCGCGGTAGGCAATTGCACCTCGTCGCTGACCAGCCTGCAGAGCGCGATCAAGGCGCTGACCAACGGCACCGCGTTCACGACAACGAAGACTTCCGTGGGCGACTCCACGATCCTCTCGGCCGCCGCCGACAGCACGGCACAGCCCAACGTCTACAACGTCGCGGTCACCCAGCTGGCGACGTCGCAGAAGACGACTTCCGGTGCTTTCACCGACAGCAAGTCCGCGCTCGGCACCGGAAACCTCACGATTTCCATCGGCGACAAGTCGATGAGCGTGGACATCGCGTCCGGCGCGAACACGCTGGAGAACATCCGCGACATCATCAACAAGGCCAAGGACAACCCTGGTGTCACTGCCAGTATCGTGACTGGCAAGGATGGCGCGCACCTCGTGCTCACGTCGTCGGTCACCGGCAAGGACAATGCCTTCAAGGTCGTCACCAGCGGAGGCGACGGCAAACTTTCGCAGCTGGATTTCGACCCTGCCACGGGTACCCCGACGGTCGCGGCGCAGGACGCCGAATTCACCATCGACGGGCTCGCCGCCAGCAGTCCGACCAATGTCGTTACGAAAGCGATCGACGGCGTAACGCTGACACTGTCCAAGGTCAGCGCCAAGGACAACGGCACGCCTCCTGCTGCCATTCCCACCGCTGTCACCATCACCAATGACACCAGCGCCGTCTCCAGCGCGCTGAGCTCGCTCGTCACCTCCTATAACTCGTTCATCTCCACCTATCAGCAGCTGACGAAGTACGACGCGACCAACCAGCAGGTCGGCGCCCTCATTGGCGACGCCACGGTCAATTCGATCAAGAACCAGGTCTCGACCCTGCTCGGATCCCAGTTCACGGGCAACACCAGTGGGCCGACGTCCCTGAGCGACCTTGGCGTCGCCTTCCAGGTCGATGGCAGCCTCAAGCTGGACACCACCAAGCTCAACAAGGCGCTGGCAGACAACCCGAAGGAGACCCAGAACCTGCTCAGCGGGGACAGCGGCATCGCGCCCAAACTGGACAAGCTGATCACCAGCTGGACGTCGACCACGGGCATCCTTACCCAGCGCCAGAACAATCTGAACCAGAAGACGAAGGACCTGCAGGATCAGGCCGCGGACTTCGACAAGCAGATGCAGGACTACAGCGACCGCCTGACGAAGCAGTACACGGCGCTCGACGCGATGATGACCAAGCTCGCCGGTACCAGCAGCTACCTCCAGCAGCAGTTCGACGCGCTGACCGCGAACAAGTAACGGCCGTCCCAGGAAAAAAGACATGGCACTCGGATACTCCCAGGGCGCAGGCGCCTACCAGCAAGTCCGCACGCAAGGCGGCGTCGAAACGGCCGATCCGCATGGCCTCATCACCATGCTCATGGATGGCGCCCTCGAGCGAATGCGCGTCGCCCGGGGTTGCATCGCGACGGGAAACGTCGCGGGCAAGGGCGAGGCCATCTCCAAGGCCATCGAGATCGTCGGCGCCCTGCAGTCCGCCCTGAACCACGAGGTGGGGACGCCCCTGGTCGGACAGCTCGAGGCACTGTACGACTACATGACGCGCCGGCTCCTGCACGCCAACCTGCACAGCGACAGCGACGCCATCGAGGAAGTGAACCGCCTGCTCGTCCAGATCCGCGACAGCTGGGTCGCTATTCCCGTCGAGGCGCGCCAACCCGCCGGAGCCGGGGCGTGACCGAGGTCTGGTGCGACCTCGACCGCGTGCTGGACCTGACCGAGGCGATGCACGCCGCCGCGAGCGAGGGGCGCTGGGACGACCTGACCGATCTCGAGGCCGAGCGGGAACCGATCCTGCGCCGCGGCAGCATGCGACCGGCGCCGGAGGCCCTGGAGGCGTTGAAGTCGATCATGCTGCTGGACGGTCTCATCAAGGACCTCGTTTCCGTGGCGCGCGACGAAGCGGCCGCGGCCTGGGATGCATCGCGTCGCGTGCGCCGCGCCGTGGCCGCGTATAGTTCCTTCTGAGCGGTATCCTTCTGCGGTGGGGGTAGGGCGCATGGGCGACGAAGGCTGGAAGGCATTTTCCGAACGGGTCGCCTGGGACGCCGCGTTCCACGCCACGTGCGAAACCACCTCACGGCCCGATGCCGCGGCCCTGGGGCTGATCAACGATCGCAACGCCAGCGTCCTCGTCGCCGTGTCGGCCCTCATGGAGCGCCGTACGGACAGCGCGGAAGACGACAGTCCGCTTTCCCATGAAGTGGCCCGACTGGACGCCAAGCTCAACGTCCTGATGGAAATCGTGAACCGGCTACTGCTTCCGCAGTCTGGACTGCCGCCGCGGATTCCCCTGCGCTTCAACGCCGCCGGCGCGGTGCTGTCTTGGGCCGGCCTGCCGCCCGTCGGGCAGTCGGTCATGCTGAAGATCCACTTCGACAGCTGCCGGGCGCTGCCCCTCGAACTGCCCGGCATGCGCATGGCGGGACCTAGCGACGGCAAGGGGTTCGTCGCCTTCGAAGGGCTCTCCGAGGCCGTTCGCGACGGTATCGAGCGGCTGGTTTTCCGCCAGCACCGGCGCCAGGTGGCCGAGGCGCGGGCCCAGGCCCGGCCTGCGGACGGTGGCCAAGAGGCAATGTGACCTTTTACGTCACGTGACGTAAGAACGACGCGTGGCGTCCCGCGTCACATTCGTGACACCGTCCGTCACGGCGGGCGGAACCCACACCACGCGAGCGTCCGGCGACTGGCTCCTCACACTTGCCCGACGCGCCTGGACGCCGCGCCACCACGTCAATTTCCGTTCACGTGCGTCGGAATTCCGGCGTTGGCACGCTCCTTGATTGATACCTTGCATCGAAGCCGACGGGATTCCAGCGGGGGACCCGCTCGAACTCTTCGGCCAAACGCCCAAAGCGAGGTATTCCGGTGAAGTCTTCTCAGTTTCTCGTCGTCGAATCCGACGCATCCCGCGCCGAAACCGTCGTTTCCGCGCTCGCGTTCCTGGGCTACCGCCCGGTGCTCGCCAACCGCATGCAGCCTGCCGAAGTGGCTGAGAGCTGGCGCGGCGTGTACGTCGGGACGGTGGAAGACGAGAACGAACTGGAAGGCTACCTCTCGGCCGTCGACCGCGCCGGCAAAGGCCTGCCGATGCTGGTGGCCGCGGATTCCCCGCTCGCGACGCTGCTTATCGCCGACGACACGCGCAGCAACCATGTCGAACTGATCGACATGCCGTTGCGCTACGAGCGGCTCTCCGAAGCCCTTCGCGCGCTGCAGTCGCGCATGGAGCCGGTCCCGGCGAGCCGCCGCTTCGTCGGCCAGTCCGGTCCGATGCAGCGGGTGAACGCGCTGATCCGCCAGGTCGCGCCGTTCGATTCGAGCGTGCTCGTCCTCGGCGAGTCCGGCAGTGGCAAGGAGCTGGTTGCACGCACCATCCACGAATGCTCGCCGCGCCGGGACAAGCCGTTCGTCGCCATCAACTGCGGCGCCATCCCCGCCGAACTGCTCGAGAGCGAACTGTTCGGCCATGAGAAGGGTGCCTTCACCGGCGCCATCAGTACCCGCAAGGGCCGTTTCGAGATGGCCGAAGGCGGTACGCTCTTCCTCGACGAGATCGGCGACATGAGCCTGCCGATGCAGGTGAAGCTGCTCCGCGTGCTGCAGGAGCGCGTGTTCGAGCGCGTCGGCGGCAATCGTCCGCAGCGCTGTGATGTACGCATCATCGCCGCCACCCACCGCGACCTCGAAGGTGCCATCGAGCGCGGCAGCTTCCGCGAAGACCTTTTCTACCGCCTCAGCGTGTTCCCGCTGGAAATGCCGCCGCTGCGCCAGCGCCTGGAAGACCTGCCGGCGCTGATCTCCGAGTTCAACCAGCGCCTCGTCCAGCGCGGCCTGTCGTCCGTGCGCTTCTCGCCCAGCGCCATGGGCGCCCTGTGCCGCTACGGCTGGCCGGGCAATGTGCGCGAGCTGTCGAACCTGGTCGAGCGGATGGCCATCCTCATGCCGCACGGTGAAGTCCGCGGCGCCGACCTGCCGGAGAAGTACCGCGGGGCGTTGCCGATGGAAGAAGTTTCCGGCGCGGCGCTCATCGCCATGATGGAAGCCGAGCCCGAAGTCACCGAGTCGTTCGGTTATGCCGGTGAAGGCGATCCGTCCGTGCTGCCGCAGGGTGGCCTGGACCTCAAGGACCACCTCGCGGGCATCGAGATCGGGTTGATCCGCCAGGCGCTGAACTCGGCCAACGGTGTCGTCGCCCATGCGGCCAAGCTGCTTCGTGTCCAGCGCACCACGCTGGTGGAGAAGCTGCGCAAGTACGGCCTCTCCGAGACCGTCCAGGCCGGCTGACTCCGGTCGGATTGGCACAGGACGTGCATCGGGGTGTCACGAACCCGATAACGCGTTGGAAAACCGTCATGACCACGATCGACGTCAACAGCCTCCTCCTCCAGATGCGGCGCATCAGCGCGCAGACCGAGATGCCGGCGCTGCGCGGTATCGGCGAAGCGGCTCCGGCGGGGAAGGGCGCCTTCGGCGACCTGCTGAAGCAGTCGATCGAGGGTGTGGCGGAGACCCAGGCGAAGGCGGCGAAGATGTCTTCGGCTTTCGAGCGTGGGGACCCGGGCATCGATCTCGCCCAGGTCATGATCCAGGGGCAGAAGGCCGACCTCTCGTTCCGCGCCATGACCGAAGTGCGCAACAAGATGGTCGATGCCTACAAAGAAATCATGAACATGTCGATCTGATCGGCATGAGCGCAATGACAGGATTCGAGTCGAACCATGGCAGATAACGGCGTCGCCACCACGGACAGCAATGCGGCTTCGCGCATGCACTCGCTGAAGTCGCTGGCGCAAACCCCCGCTGCACGGCAGCTCTTCATGCTTGCCGGTATCGCCGCTGCCGTCGCCATCGGCATTGCCGCGGTGATGTGGTCCCGCGCGCCGAACTATGGTCTGCTTTACGGCGGCCTCGAACAGAAAGACGCCGCCGCCGTCACCCAGGCGCTGCAAGCGGGCAACACGCCTTACACCCTGAGCGCCGACGGAAGCTCTATTTTCGTTCCCGCGGCGGACGTCGCCGGCGTGCGTCTGAAGCTCGCGGGGCAGGGCCTTCCGCAAGGCAGTGCCGCCAGCTCAATGCCGCAGACGGACTCGCCATTCGGCATGAGCGACATGGCCGAGCGCACGCGCTACCAGTCGATGCTCGAGAACGACCTCTCGAACACCATCGCAGGCCTGCAGTCGGTGCGTGCCGCACGCGTGCACCTGGCCCTCCCGAAGCCGTCCGCCTTCATTCGCGACAACAAACCGGCGAGCGCGTCGGTCGTCGTCACGCTCTACCCAGGTCGTCAGCTCGACCAGGGGCAGGTCGCCGCCATCGTCCACCTCATCGCGGCCAGCGTGCCAGGACTCGACACGCGCCAAGTCTCCGTGATCGACCAGGGTGGCAGCCTCCTCACGGTCAGCGATCCCGATAGCGCGTCGGCCATTGGCGACAGCCGCCTTCGTCTCTCCAATCGCATCGAGGCGACCTACACGCAGCGCGTGGAAGACCTGCTCACGCCGCTCGTCGGCGCGGGCAAGGTGCGCGCACAGGTCTTTGCCGACCTCGACTTCTCGCAGACCGAGAAGGCCAGCGAAACCTTCAACCATGACAACCCGGCCCTGCGCAGCGAGCAGACCAGCAGCGACACGCGCACCGATCCGGCGAACAACGGTGGCGTGCCGGGTGCGTTGAGCAACCAGCCGCCGAACACGGGCGCCAATGCGACGGCGGCGAACCCTGCCGCGGGCGGCAAGCCCGGCGCGACGGCCGCCACGACGCAGACGGCGCAACAGACGCCCACGCAGCAGACGCAGAGCGCCACGCGCAACTACGAGCTCGATCGCACCGTGAGCCACGTCACCGACCCGGCCGGCAAGGTCGCGCGCCTGTCCGTGGCGGTGGTGGTCGACAACAAGCAGGTGCCCGACAAGGATGGCAAGCTCAAGAGCGTGCCGTTCACGCCGGAAGAACTCTCGCGCCTGACCGAACTCACCAAGAACGCCGTCGGCTTCAGCGCGGATCGCGGCGACAGCGTCAGCGTGATCAACGAGCCGTTCCGCGGCACCCTCGCGGAGGACACGCCGCAAGGCACGCCGTTCTGGGAACGCCCGGGCATGCTCGACCTGATCAAGCAGGGACTTGGCGTGATGATCGCGCTGATCGTGGGTTTCTTCGTGCTGCGCCCGATCCTGAAGGGCTTGCTGAAGCCGGCGCCGCTCGTCATGAATAACGTCGCGCTCGCCGGCCCCATGCCGACCGTATCGGTGATGGTGGACGACGACGACATGACACCGGACCGCGTGTCCACCTCGCAGGCACAGCTGGGTTCGCCCGCGCTGCTGGCCTACGAACAGAAGGTAGGCCTTGCCAAGCGCATGGCCGCCGAAAATCCGAAGCAGGTGGCGCAGGTCGTCAAGAGCTGGGTATCCGAAGATGGCGGCTGAGCAGAAAGAGGCCCTCACGGGCGCACAGAAGGCGGCGATCCTGTTGCTCACCCTCGGTGAGGAGGACGCGGCGTCCATCCTGAAGCACCTCGGCGCACGCGACGTGCAGGCCGTGGGCACGGCGATGGCCGCGCTGAAGAATGTCAGCAAGGAACAGGTGGACCAGGTCCTCACCAAGCTCCAGGAAGACGTCGGCCAGCACACGTCGATCGGCGTCGGCACCGAGGAATACATCCGCCGCATCCTGGTCAACGCGCTCGGCGAGAACAAGGCGGGCGGACTCATCGACCGCATCCTCCTCGGCCGCAGCAGCAAGGGCCTGGAATCCCTGAAGTGGATGGAGAGCCGCGCCATCGCGGAAATGATCGGCCAGGAGCATCCGCAGATCATCGCGCTGGTCATGGCGCACCTCGAAGCCGACCAGGCCGCGGAAGTCATCGGTTACCTGCCGGCGCGCACCCGCAGCGACGTGGTGATGCGCATCGCCACGCTGGACGGCGTGCAGCCGCATGCGCTGAACGAGCTGGACGAAATCATGGAGCGCCAGTTCTCCGGCAACTCCACCAAGCTGAAGTCGGCGACGGTTGGTGGCCTCAAGGCCGCGGCCGACATCCTCAATGCGATGGAAACCGCGCGCGAGGCCGAGTTGATGGCCTCCATCCGCGGCATCGACTCGGGCCTGGGCGAGCGCATCGAGGAGCTGATGTTCGTCTTCGACGACCTCGCCGAGCTCGACGACCGCAGTATGCAGACGCTGTTGCGCGAGGTGCCGTCGGCCCGGCTCATCACCGCGCTCAAGGGCGCGGAAAGCGCGATCCGCGAGAAGATCTTCGCGAATATGTCCAAGCGCGCCGCGGACATGCTGCGCGACGACCTCGAGGTCAAGGGCCCGGTCCGTCTCTCCGAGGTGGATGCGGCGCAGAAGGAAGTGCTCGCCACGGCTCGGCGCCTTGCTGATGCCGGCCAGATCAATCTCGCCGGCGGCGGGGAAGAGTTCGTCTGATGAGCCTCACCTCGATCCTCGCGCGCGAGCGCGTCGCGCAGTTCGAACGATGGGAACTTCCCGTTGTCGGCGCGGTGGATGCGCGCGATGCCGACGACGCACACGACGAAGGTCCGCAGCGACCGACCGTGGCCGAGCTCGAGGCGATCGAGCGACAGGCCCGGGAAGAAGGTTTCAACGCCGGCCTCAATGAGGGCAGGGCGATGGCGAAGCGCGAGCTCACGGCCCAGGTAGCTCGGCTCGAAGCCTTGTTCGTCGCGGTCGAAAAACCCTTTGCCGATCTCGATCACGACGTCGCGAGCGACCTCGCCGTGCTCGCCACGGTCATCGCCGAGCGCGTGCTCGGTTACGAACTGGCGACGCGGCCCGAGAAGATCGTCGAGGTCGTGCGCCAGGCGGTCGACGCGCTTCCCGCCGCGACCCGCCACCTGAAAATCCATCTCAACCCCGCCGATGCCACCATCGTGCGGGAGCACCGCTCCTCGCTCGACCACGAGGGCACCGTCGTCGACGATCCTTCGCTCGAGCGCGGCGACGTGCGTCTCGAGAGCGAGCACTCGCGCCTCGACGCCCGCGTGCGCACGCGCCTCGCCGCTGTGATCGACAGCGTCCTGCAGGGGCGCGACGTCGTCGGAGACGATCCGGAAGAGGCGCCGTGAGCGCCGACCGCCACGTATCGGCACGGAATGCGCACTGGCGCGAGATGCTCGCCTCGCAGCGGGCCAGCGCCGAGCATGTCAGGCCGCTGCAGGCGGAGGGCAAGCTGCGCCGTGTCGTCGGTCTGACCCTCGAAGCGGTCGGATGCGAGGCGCCCGTGGGCGCGCGTTGCATGGTCGCCGGTGCCGACGGCAAACAGCTTGAAACCGAAGTCGTCGGATTTTCCGACGGCCGGCTGCTCCTGATGCCGACCGGCGAGATGCATGGCGTGCTGCCGAATGCCCGTGTTACGCCGGTGGCGGCCGTCTCCGGCATTCCCGTCGGCGATTCCCTCCTCGGCCGCGTGATCGGTTCCGATGGCGTGCCACTCGACGGCCTGGGGCCGCTGCTGGCGCGCGAACGCGTACCGCTGCGTCGGGAGCCCATCAACCCGATGCTGCGCCAGCCGATCGACACGCCGCTCGACACGGGCGTGCGGGCGATCAATGCACTGCTTACGGTGGGACGCGGTCAGCGTATCGGCCTGTTCGCCGGTTCCGGCGTGGGCAAGTCCACGCTCATGGGCATGATGACCCGCTTCACCAATGCCGATGTCGTCGTCGTCGGCTTGATCGGCGAGCGCGGCCGTGAAGTGAAGGAATTCGTCGACCACACGCTGGGCGAGGAAGGGCGCCGCCGCGCGGTCGTCATCGCCGCGCCGGCCGACGCGCCGCCGTTGTCCCGATTGCGCGGTGCGCAGGTCGCCACTGCGGTCGCCGAGCACTTTCGCGACCAGGGCAAACGCGTGCTGCTGCTCATGGATTCGCTCACCCGCTACGCCCAGGCCCAGCGCGAGATCGCCTTGGCCATCGGCGAGCCACCGGCGACGAAGGGCTATCCGCCGTCCGTCTTCGCGATGCTGCCGGCCCTGGTCGAACGCGCGGGGAACGACGCCGAGGGGCGCGGTTCCATCACCGCCTTCTATACCGTGCTGACCGAGGGCGACGATTACCGCCATGATCCGATCGCCGATTCCGCGCGCGCGATCCTCGACGGTCATATCGTGCTTTCCCGTGACATGGCGGAAGCCGGGCATTACCCGGCCATCGACATCGAGGCCTCGATCAGCCGCGTCATGCCCGCGGTGGTCACGAAGGAACACATGCGTTCGGCGCAGCGTTTCCGCCAGGTCTATTCGGCCTACCGCCAGCAGCGCGACCTCATCGCGGTGGGCGCCTACCAGAAGGGTAGCGACCCGCGGACCGACGAGGCCATCGCGTTGTATCCGCGCCTGTCGGCCTTCCTCCAGCAGGAAACCGACGTCCCTGTGAATCTCGAGGACGCGGAAGCCGGCCTCGTCGAAACCACGCAGGTGGCCTGATGCCGTCACGCGCCGACCGCCTGCAACCCGTCGTGGACCTCGCCGCCGAGAAGGCCGAGGACGCCACGCGCGCGCTCGCCACGCAACAGCGCGCGCTTGCCGATGCGGAGCACCAGCTGGTGGAACTGCGCCGTTACCGCAACGAGTACGCGGAGATGCCGAGCGGCATCGGCGTGAGCGCGTTGCTCAACCGGCAGCAGTTCCTGCAGAAGATCGACATGGCCATCGTCCAGCAGTTGAGCGAGGTCCAGCGTCGGGAACGCGCGCTGGACCGTGCCCGGCAGGATTGGTCGGATGCGCGGGGACGCGCGAAGGCCCTCGACTCGGTAACCACGAAGTACCGCGAGCAGGAACGCAAGACACAGGACCGCCGCGAGCAGGAGCAGGCCGACGAGCGCTCGCAATACCGCCGCCCGCCGCGGAGCGAAGGCTGACGTGTCCGATCGCCGGCACCTCCAAACGAATGTATCGACCCGGGTAACCCGCATGAACAACGCCACCGTAACCCTCAACGTCGCCCGGCCGCCCGCACCTGCCGCGCCCGCGGCGGCTGGCCACGCGCCGGATGACACGCAGCCGACGAAGCGTTTCGATGCCGCGCTCGATGCCGCGCGCGCCGACACGCGGGCGCCGCGCAAATCGGCGGACGACGCCACGAAGAAGAGCGACACCTCGCCCCAGGCGAAACCGGCGGACGCGAAGGCGGGCGATAAGCAGGACGACAAGCCCGCGAAGAAGGATGACGAGGCCGACGACGGCACGTCGATCGCCACGACGATGCTTTCGCTGATCGGTGTCCCGGCACACGTCGCGGGCATCGCGGCAAAGGCGTTGGGTGTCGCGAAAGAGGGCGGCGTCGCCGATGCCGGCGCGGCGAGTGGCACCGTGGGGGCTTCGGGTGCGCTTGCGGGTGTCCTTCCGGGCACGGCGGCGGCGATTGCCGACGTGGCGGGCCTGAAGGACGCGGCCGCCGCGTCCCCGGGCGTGACGCCCGGTGCGTTGCCGTCGGGGGCATTGGCCGGCACCGGCGCCGTCGCACCGCCTTCGTTCGCCGCCTTGCTCGCCACCCAGGTGGATGCGAAGGTGGTGAAAGACGACGCGGGCCCCTCCAGCGATGCCGCCAGCGGCAGCCCCATGCCCTTCGCGCATGCGCAAGGCCTCGGGCAGGGCGGCGCGTCGCTGATGCAGCTGCAGGCCACCCAACCCGCCACGTCGCCGCAGTTCGCGCAGGAACTGGGCGAGCAGATCGCATGGATGGGCTCGGGCCAGGTGAAAGAGGCGCGGATCAAACTCCATCCGGAAGAACTCGGCAGCATGGACGTGCGCGTCAGCATGGACGGCGCCAAGGTGAACGTCGCCGTCATCGCCCAGCATCCCGCCGCCGTGCATGCCGTACAGCAAACGCTTTCGCAGCTGGACAGCATGCTGGCCCACCATGGCCTCTCGCTCGGCCAGACTGATGTCGGACAGCGCCAGGCGGAACGGGGAGCCGAGGGCCGCGAGGGTGGCGCGTCGGGACAGCAGGGCGATGCCGGCACGACGGCGGGCATCGAAACAGTCGCGACCTCGCGCGTCTCCCGCGGTCTGGTCGACGAAGTCGCCTGACCTGGACGTTGGGCCTTGTGTAGGAGCACGAGGCGAACACGTCAAACTTTCGACGTTTTGACTGGCACGACGATTGCACGTCACTCGCCAGTCACTCCTATATCGCATCAACGCATTCGCAAGAGGTTTACCCCGCATGGCCGCAGTACCGAAGGAAGCCACCGAAGCCACCCCGAAGAAGGGCAAGAAAGGCAAGCTGCTGCTCGTCGGCGCGCTCGCCGTGCTCGTGGCCGGTGGCGTGGGCGGTTGGGTCCTCATGAAGGGCGGCAAGGGCGCGGAGAGCGCCACGGAAGCGGCCAAGTCCAAGCCGAGCATCTACCTCCAGCTCGATCCGGCCTTCGTGGTGAACTTCCAGGACGCCGCCGCGCTGCGTTTCCTCCAGGTGGGCGTGAACGTCATGTCGCACGATCCGGAAGCGATTGCCGCCGCGAAGGAGGCCGATCCCGAAATCCGCAACGCGCTGCTGATGCTGTTCTCGGCGCAGGACATCAAGAGCCTCTCCGACGTGAAGGGCAAGCAGAAGCTCCAGTCGGCCGCGCTGGCCGAGATCCAGCGGGTGCTGAAGGAAAAGATCGGCCGGCCCGGCGTCGACGCCGTCTACTTCACCAGCTTCATCATGCAGTGACGGGCTCGCGACCATGAGCGACATCCTCACCCAGGAAGAAATCGACGCGCTGTTGGCGGGCGTGGAAGGCGGCGCGGTCGAGACCGAAGTCGAGCTTCCGCCGCCCGGCGGCATCCTGGATTACGACTTCACCCAGCAGGATCGCATCGTCCGCGGTCGGCTGCCCACGCTGGAAATGGTCAACGACCGTTTCGCGCGCTACTTCCGCGCCAACCTCTTCAATGTGCTGCGCAAGGCGTGCGAGGTATCGGTCCTCGGCGTGAAGATGACCAAGTTCAACGAGTACGTGCACTCGCTGGCAGTGCCGAGCAACCTCAACCTCATCCGCATCAAGCCCCTGCGCGGTACTGCGTTGATGGTGTTCGAGCCGCGCCTGGTCTTCACCGTCATCGACAACTTCTTCGGCGGCGACGGCCGCTACCACGCGCGTATCGAGGGCCGCGATTTCACGCCGACCGAGAACCGCGTGATCCAGATCGTGCTGCAGGAGGCGTTCGGCGCCATGGCGGAAGCCTGGGCACCGGTGCTGAAGATGCAGTTCGAGTTCCTCAACTCGGAGATCAACCCGCAGTTCGCGAACATCGTGAGCCCCACGGAAACCGTCGTGGTGTCCCGCTTCCATATCGAACTGGACGGCGGTGGCGGGGAAGTGCACCTGACCTTGCCGTACTCGATGGTGGAGCCGATCCGCGAACTGCTTGACGCGGGCGTGCAGAGCGACCGCGCCGAACGGGACGACCGCTGGATCCAGAACCTCCATGAGGAAATCCTGGACGCGGAGGTGGAGATCACGTCGATGCTGGCCGAGGCCCGGCTGACCATCGGCGACTTCCTGCACCTGCGCAAGGGCGATGTCATCCCCATCAGCCTGCCCGAGACGGCGACCGTCTTCGCCGAGGACGTCCCGATCTTCCGTGGTCGCATGGCCAATTCCAACGGCAACAAGGCCATCCAGTTCGACTCGCTGCTTCGCCGCACCGCCCCGCGGTCGACGATGGTGCCGAGCCAGTCCATTCCGGAACTGGCCTGAGGAGAGGCGGCGCCTGCGCCGCCGCCCGTCAATGACCCGTCACGGCGACTAACTGCCGTCGTGCGTCAGCTTTCCGTCTGACCTCCCGCGTCACCTTCCTCCGTTCGTCTGGATCGCCATCCCAAGTGGCTGATACGCCATGGAAATCGCGCCGTCACATGACGCCGATCCCATGGCACGCCGCTTGCTTCAGAGGCTTCGCACCCAGCACCGCCTCTACTGGAACGGACATGAACGAAACGACCCTCGAAGAACTGGAAGCCGGCAGCGACGCCTCCCTGTCATCCTCCATCGGCCTCGGCAGCGAAGTGAACCTGGACGTCATCCTCGACGTGCCGGTCACCATGGCCATGGAAGTCGGCCGCACCAAGATCAGCATCCGCAACCTGCTCCAGCTCAACCAGGGCTCTGTCGTCGAACTCGACCGGGCCGCCGGCGAGCCGCTCGACGTCTTCGTCAACGGCACCCTCGTCGCCCACGGCGAAGTCGTCGTCATCAACGAGAAATTCGGTATCCGGCTGACCGACGTGATCAGCCCGGCCGAGCGCGTCCGCAAGCTGCGGTGATTCCCATGCGCCGTATCGTCGCCGCCTTCACCGGCGGCTTCCTTCCCTGCGCCCTGATGGCGGCTCCCGTCGCCGCGCCGGCCGTCGATTCGGGCGCGGAACTGCTCCGCGTCCTGGTCAGCTTGCTCGGCGTCGTGGCCCTCATCTTCTTCGTCGGCTGGTTGAGTCGGCGCGCACAGGCGCGCGTGCGCCCGGGCGGCCGGAAGATCCGCGTCATCGAATCGATGCCGGTGGGCATCAAGGAAAAAATCATGCTGCTCGAAGTCGGCGGCACGCAGCTCCTGGTCGGCGCCTCGCCCACGGGCGGACTGCGTACGCTGCATGTCCTGGACACGCCGGTGCAGGACGATCCGTCGGCCCCGTCCCAGGTGCCCGCCATGCGCGGCTTCCGCGACGTGCTCTCGCAGTGGAAGCGTCCATGAAGCGTTGGGCCTGGTTGCTTTTCCCGCTGCTCCTGCTCCTTCCGGTCGTCGGTTTCGCCGCCGAGCCGCCGCCGGGTATCCCGGTACTGAACGTGCAGCCCGGTACGGGCGGCGGCCAGACCTGGTCGCTGTCGATCCAGATGCTGGCGCTGATGACGGCGCTGACCGCGCTGCCGGCGATCCTGCTGATGATGACCTCGTTCACGCGCATCATCATCGTGCTGGGCTTCCTCCGCCAGGCGCTGGGCACCAACAGCACGCCGCCGAACCAGGTCATCCTCGGTCTGTCGCTGTTCCTCACGCTGTTCGTGATGACGCCGGTGCTGAACAAGGCGTACGACGCCGGCATCAAGCCGTACATGGACGGGCAGATGAGCGTGCAGGACGCCTTGCCGCTCGCCGCCGCGCCGTTCCGCCACTTCATGCTCGAGCAGACCCGCGAGCCGGACCTGCAGCTCTTCACCCGGCTGGCCGGCGAGCAGCCGTACGCCGACAAGGATGCCGTTCCTTATCGCGTCGCGTTGCCGGCATTCGTCACCAGTGAGCTGAAGACCGCGTTCCAGATGGGCTTCCTGCTGTTCATTCCCTTCCTCATCATCGACCTCGTCGTCGCCTCGGTGCTGATGTCGATGGGCATGATGATGGTCTCGCCCATGATCATCTCGCTGCCGTTCAAGATCATGCTGTTCGTGCTGGTCGACGGCTGGACCTTGCTGCTCGGTACCCTGGCGGGGAGCTTCTTCCAGTGACGCCCGAATCGGTCATCGGCTTCGGCCAGCAGGCCCTGCATATCGCGATGTTGATTGGCGCGCCGCTGCTCCTGACCGCGCTGGCCGTCGGCCTGATCATCGGCATGGTCCAGGCGGCCACGCAGATCAACGAACAAACCCTGAGCTTCATCCCGAAGCTCATTTCCATGGCCCTGGTGATGATCATCGCCGGGCCCTGGATGCTGCGCACCCTGGTGGAGTTCACCCGGACCCTCATCGAGAACCTGCCGCAGGCGGTGCGTTGATGCCGTTCGACCTCGGCCAGCTCGAAGCCTGGGTCGGAAGCGCGTGCTGGGCGCTCGCCCGCATTTCCGGCCTGCTGCTCGTGGCGCCGGTGCTCGGGGCCACGATGATCCCGACCCGGATCCGCGTCGGCCTTGCCTTGCTGCTGACGATGGCGCTCGCGCCGCTGGCACCGCTGGACATCCGTCCGCTCTCCGCGCAGGGCGTGGCGACGCTTGCCCAGCAAGTGCTGGTGGGCGCCTCCCTAGGTTTCATCCTGAAGCTCGTGTTCGAGGCGGTGTCGTTCGGTGGGCAGATCGTGTCCCAGGCCATGAGCCTCGGATTCGCGGAGACCGTGAACCCGGGCGTGGGCGGTACGACGCCGGTGCTGAGCCAGTTCTACACGATGCTGGTGACGTTGCTTTTCCTGGTGATGAACGGCCACCTGCAGCTCATCTCGCTACTCGCGGACAGCTTCCGCAGCTTGCCCGTCGGCACCCAGGGCGTCGGTGCGGACGGCGTGTGGGGCGTGCTTGGCTTCGCCGGCCACCTTTTCGCGGGCGCGGTGCGCGTGGCGCTTCCGGCGCTCACCGCCACCCTGGTGGTGAACCTCGGCTTCGGGGCGATCAGCCGTTCGGCGCCGTCCATGAATCTTTTCGCCGTCGGTTTTCCCATCACCATCTGCCTCGGCCTGTTGGCCGTATGGCTCGCGCTGCGCGCCCTCCCTGGCGCGTTCGACTCATTGCAGACCGACGCCTGGGAAACCATGCGCGGGCTTATCGGGAGCGCGTCGCCATGAGCGAGACCGATAAGGAAGACCGCACCGAAGCTCCTAGTGACAAACGCCTTCGCGAAGCCCGCGAGAAGGGCGACCTGCCGCGTTCGCGTGATCTCTCGACGGCCGTCGTGGTGCTGTCGGGCGTGACCACGATCATCGCCTCGCGCGAACAGATGGCCTTGCATGCCGCCAACATCATGCACGTCGGCTTGCGCTATTCGCGCGACGATCTTTTTGCCGCCAATGGCCTCAGCCACGCCCTGATGTCGGCGGCGCTGGAAGCCTTGAGGCTGCTGGGTCCGGTCTTCGCCGTGACCATGGTCGCCGCGATCGCGGCGCCTGCCTTGATGGGCGGGCTGAACTTCTCGGGCCAGGCGCTCATTCCCAAGTTCGACCGCCTGGACCCGATCAAGGGATTCTCGCGGCTGTTCTCCATGAACGGCCTCGTGGAACTGGGCAAGTCACTGCTCAAGCTGATCCTGATCGGCGGCGCGCTCGTGTGGTTCCTGCGTCGCTCCACGCAGGAGATGTACGCCGCCGGTACGGGGCCGGTCGCCAATGGCATTGCCCATGCCCTCAGCACCCTTGGGCATGCCTCGCTCGTCTTCGCCTGTGCGCTCGGCGCGATCGCCCTGGTCGATGCGCCGTGGCAGAAATTCAGCTTCACCAAGAAGATGAAGATGACGAAGCAGGAAGTGAAGGACGAGCACAAGGAAAACGAGGGCAGTCCGGAACTGAAGTCGAAAATCCGTCAGATGCAGCAGCAGATGTCCCGGCGCCGCATGATGGAAGACGTTCCGACGGCGGACGTGATCGTGACCAATCCGACCCATTTCGCCGTGGCCCTGAAATACGACGAAGACCGCATGGGCGCGCCGCGCGTGGTGGCCAAGGGCGTGGACCTGATCGCCCAGCAGATACGTGACGTGGCCGGCGGCGCCAAGGTGCCGGTGGTCGAAGCCGCGCCGTTGGCACGCGCCTTGTATCACACGACGGACATCGGACGCGAAATCCCCTCGGCGCTCTACATCGCCGTGGCCCAGATCCTGGCCTACGTGTTCCGGTTGAAGCAGGCGATCGCCATGGGCGACCTCCCGCCCGATCTCCCGAAGCAGGACATCGACCCTGATCTCATGGGTCCCTACCGCATGGACAACTGACGATGGCAGCCTCCACCACCCTCATGGGCACGTTCCGCCAGATCGGCCGCCGCGGCATCGCGGCGCCGGTGGCGATGCTGATCATGCTCGGCATGATGATGCTGCCCCTGCCGCCGTTCGTGCTCGACCTGCTGTTCACCTTCAACATCGCGTTGTCCCTGGTGATCCTGCTGGCCACGATGTACGTGATGCGGCCACTGGAACTGGCCTCGTTCCCCACGGTGGTGCTGTTCGCCACCTTGCTCCGCCTGGCGTTGAACATCGCCTCCACCCGCGTCGTGCTGTTGCACGGCCACAACGGACCCGGCGCCGCGGGCAAGGTCATCGAGGCCTTCGGCGAGTTCGTCATCGGCGGCAATTTCGCCGTCGGCTTCGTCGTCTTCGCCATTCTCACCATCATCAACTTCGTGGTCGTCACGAAGGGTGCGACCCGCGTGTCCGAAGTGACCGCCCGCTTCACCCTCGACGCTATGCCCGGCAAGCAGATGGCGATCGACGCGGACCTCAACGCCGGCCTCTTGACGCAGGAGCAGGCGCGCGAGCGCCGCCAGGAAGTGCGCGAGGAAGCGGATTTCTACGGCTCGATGGACGGTGCGTCCAAGTTCGTCCGGGGCGACGCCACCGCGGGCATGCTGATCCTCGCGATCAACATCATCGGTGGCTTCTTCATCGGCATGCTCCAGCACGGCCTCTCGGCCGCCGAAGCCGCGCGCACGTATACGTTGCTGACCATCGGCGATGGCCTCGTGGCGCAGGTGCCCGGCCTCATGCTCTCGATCGCCACGGCCGTGATCGTCACCCGCGTGTCGAAGTCGCAGGAGATGGGCAAGCACGTGATGGGCCAGCTCTTCGGCCAGCCGAAGGCGCTGGGCGTCGCCGCCGCGGTGCTCGGTACGATGGGACTCATTCCCGGGATGCCCAATCTTCCGTTCCTGATCCTGGCCGGGATCGCCGGCTTCGCCGCCTGGAAACTGCACCAGCACCAACTGGAAGCCGCCGCTGGCCCCGCCGCCGGTGCGGGCGCGCCGGGCACCGAGCTGGCGCTGGAATCGGCCCCGCCGGCCGAGCGGCTGGAACTGTCATGGGAGGACGTCGCCCAGGTGGACACCATCGGCCTGGAAGTCGGCTATCGCCTCATTCCCCTGGTGGACAAGGCACAGGGTGGCGAATTGATGGCGCGGATCAAATCGGTGCGCCGCAAGCTCTCGCAGGAACTGGGCTTCCTGATTCCGTCGGTGCACATCCGCGACAACCTCGACCTCGCTCCGCACGGTTATCGCATCTCGTTGATGGGCGTGCCCATGGGCGAGGCGGAGATCCACACCGAGCGCATGCTCGCGATCGATCCCGGTCGCGTGCACGGCACCATCAACGGTATCGCCACGCGCGATCCCGCCTTCGGCCTGGACGCGGTGTGGATCGAACCGGGCATGCGCGAGCACGCGCAGACGCTGGGCTACACCGTGGTCGACCCGGCTACCGTGATCGCCACGCACCTCTCTCACATCCTGCAGAACCACGCCCACGAGCTCATCGGCCACCAGGACGTGCAGCAGCTGCTCGACCGCCTCGCCCAGCAGACACCGAAGCTGGTGGAAGACCTGGTGCCGAAGCGCCTCTCGCTTGGCGCCGTGGTCAAAGTGCTGCAGAACCTGCTCGCCGAGCGCGTGCCGATCCGCAACTTCCGCGGCATCGTCGAGTCCCTTGCCGAGCACGCGGGACAGAGCCAGGATCCAGGTGTCCTCGCAGCAGCCGTGCGCGTGACGCTCGGCCGACAGATCGTGCAGGAAATCGCCGGACTCGGTTCGGAAGTTCCCGTCATAACTTTGGCGCCGGAACTGGAGCAGATCCTGCTGCAATCCCTACAAGGCGGCGGCCCGGCGGGCGCGGCCGTCGAGCCGGGGCTTGCCG
This sequence comes from Luteibacter sp. NPDC031894, assembly GCF_050273135.1. NCBI lineage: Bacteria > Pseudomonadati > Pseudomonadota > Gammaproteobacteria > Lysobacterales > Rhodanobacteraceae > Luteibacter > Luteibacter sp. NPDC031894. Next base: position 288,677 of record NZ_JBNNMV010000003.1, read on the forward strand.
ATCGCCTGCAGCAAAGCGTCGCGGACGCGGCGCGCCGCCAGGAAGCGGCGGGCGAACCGGCGGTGCTGCTGGTCTCGCCGGCACTCCGTCCATGGCTTTCACGCTTCACCCGCCATGTGGCCCAAAACCTGCATGTACTTGCGTACAACGAGGTTCCGGACAACCGACGCGTCAAGCTGGTGACGGCCCTCGGGCGGTAAGCGAAGAGACAGCGCGCGGATCGGGGCGCGAACTACCAAGGCATGCGGCGTTCCGGGATGAGGGCGCCAGGACGAGGACAGGACAGAGATGAAAATCAAGCGATTCGTTGCGCCGGACATGCGCCAGGCCATGCGCCAGGTAAGGGACGAACAGGGCCCGGATGCCGTGATCCTGTCCACCCGCCGGTTGGACGACGGCATAGAGATCATCGCCGCGCTCGATTATGACGAAGCGCTGGTGCGCGAGGCCGGCTTCGGCCTCGAAGCGCCCAAGCGCGAGGAAACGCCGTTGCGTGCGCTGCGCGACGAAACCGAGCGTGCCGCCCGCATCGACCAGGCCCGCGCCGCGACCGCCGCCGCCGTCGAGCGCGCCGCGAAGTCCGGTGCGCCGGCAAACGAGAACGCGCCGCAGCGCCAGTCCAGCGCCGCGCTGGCCGCCAGCGTGGCCGACGTCGTCCGCGCCGCCACCGTGGTACCGAACAACGACGCCGCGGTAAATGGCGTGCGTGCGGAAATCAACAACCTGCGCGAGATGCTCGAGGTCCAGCTTTCGACGCTCGCGTGGAACCAGATGGATCGCGAGCAGCCGCTGCGCGCCCGCGTGCTCCGCGAGATGACCCGCCTGGGCATCGACGGCGACGTGGCCCGCGCACTCTGCGCCGAACTGCCGCCTGGCATGACGCCGGACCAGGCGCGTTACCTGCCGTTGGGCCTGCTCTCGCGCAACATCCGCACGAGCGGCCGCAACTTCGATACGGTCGGCGGCGGCGTCACCGCGCTGGTCGGCACCACAGGCGTGGGCAAGACCACCACGATCGCAAAGCTCGCCGCGCGCGCCGTCCTGCGCCACGGCGCCTCCAACGTCGCGCTGATCAGCGCCGACCAGTACCGCATCGGCGCCGGCGCGCAGCTCGAGCACTACGGCCGCCTGCTGGGCGTGCGCGTGTTCAACGCGAACGACGCGACCAGCCTGCGCAACGTCCTGCTCCAGTTGCGCGGCAAGCACACCGTGCTGGTGGATACGGCCGGGCTGGCCGGCAACGATCCCAAGCTGCAACAGCAGTTCGACACGCTGCGGGCCACCTCGGACGTGCGCGTGTGCCTCGTCCTCGCCGCCAACGCGCAGGCCCAGGCCATTGACAACGCGATCCGCGCCTATGCGCCGCTGGCACCGCAGAGCGCGATCCTCACCAAGCTCGACGAAGCGCCGCTGATCGGCGGCGCTCTCTCGGCCCTCATCCGCCACAACCTGCCGCTCGACCACACGACCGACGGGCAGCGGGTGCCCGAGGACATCGCCACGGCTGACGCGCGCAAGCTGGTCTGCCTCGCGGCACAGCTGCTGAAGCAGCGCAACGAAGAACCCGACGACGCCCTGCTTGCCGAACGCTTCGGCACGGCGACCGCGGCCCTGGCCTGACCGGCCTCCGACACAGACATATCTATACGGCAGTGACTTCCTTCATGAGCACACACGTCGAATCCACCCAGGCCGCCGGTCTCAACTGGCTCGCCGACCGTCGCCCCACACGCAGCATCGCGATCGCGGGCGGCAAGGGCGGCGTGGGCAAGACCACGGTGGCGGTCAATCTCGGCATGGCGCTCGCCATGGGCGGCCGTGACGTCCTCCTCCTCGACGCCGATCTCGCCATGGCGAACATCGACGTCCTGCTCGGCCTGCAGCCGACCCGCCACCTCGGCCACATGCTGGAGGGCGAATGCCGGATCGAGGACCTGATCCTCGAGGCGGCGCACGGGCTGAAGGTGATCCCGGCCACGTCCGGCACGCGGCGCATGGCGCAGTTGCCGAACATCGAACACGCCGCCGTCATCCGCGCCTTCGACGAATACCCCCTGGCGCCCGAGTACCTGATCGTCGACACGGCGGCCGGCATCTCCGACAGCGTGTCGATGTTCGCGGCGGCCTCGGACGAGGTGGTGGTCGTGGTCTGCGATGAACCCGCCTCGCTCACCGACGCCTATGCCCTGATCAAGGTCATGAGCCGCGAGTTCGCGGTCAACCGCTTCCGCATCGTGGCCAACATGGTCCGCCACGCCCAGGAAGGCCGGCAGTTGTTCGAGAAGCTGTCCCGGGTGACCAATCGCTTCCTCGACGTGTCCCTGGATTTCATGGGCATGGTTCCGCACGACGAATACCTGCGCCAGGCCATCCGCCGCCAGGCGGCCGTGGTCGACGCCTGGCCGAGCAGCCGCTCCGCGGTCGGATTCAAGAATTTGGCCAGGTCGGTCGATACATGGGGTGAACCCGAACCCCGGGCACAGGGCCGCATCGGCTTTTTCGCCGAGCGGTCCCACTTGGGAGGAGGGCTGCCACTGTGAGCGTCGCGACCGAATATCTCGAGATCACGCGTATCCCGGCGGATCAACTGGTAAAAACCCACGCGCCGCTGGTGCGCCGTATCGCCTATCACCTGATGGGCAGGCTGCCGCCGAGCGTGGATGCGAACGACCTCATGCAGGCCGGAATGATCGGACTGCTGGAGGCCGCAAGAAATTACTCGCCGACTCGCGCGGCCAGCTTCGAAACCTATGCGGGCATCCGCATACGTGGCGCCATGCTGGACGAACTGCGCAAGACGGATTGGACACCGCGCTCCGTGCACAGGAAGTTGCGCGAGGTCGCGGAGGTGACGAGGCAGATCGAAAACGAGACGGGTGGCGACGCCGAAGACGCGGAAGTGATGAAGCGGCTGGGCATCGACGCCATGGAATACAACCAGATCCTGGCCGACGCGGCGAGCGCGCGGTTGCTGAGCCTCACGGCGCCGGAAGGCGACGAGGGTGCGGCGATCGACGTGGCCGACCCGGATGCCGCCGGTCCGGATGGGTTGTTCGAGAAGGAAGGCCTGCGGGACGCGCTGGCGCAGTCGATCGACGGACTGCCGGAGCGCGAAAAGCTGGTCATGTCGCTGTACTACGATGAAGAACTCAACCTGAAGGAAATCGGTGCGGTGTTGGGCGTGAGCGAATCGCGGGTGTGCCAGATCCACGGCCAGGCCCTCATTCGCCTCCGGGCACGCATGTCGGGTTGGAAAGACAAGCATTGACGAACGCGCGGTAGCAAGGCGGAGAAATAGTTTGGACAAGAACATGAAGATCCTCGTGGTGGACGATTTCTCCACCATGCGACGCATCGTCAGGAACCTCCTGGTGGAACTGGGCTTCACCAACACCCTGATCCAGGAAGCCGAAGACGGTAACGCCGCGCTCGCGATGTTGCGCGCCCAACCGTTCGACCTCGTCGTCACCGACTGGAACATGCCGAACATGACCGGCATCGACCTGTTGCGGGCGATCCGCGCGGACGCGGCGCTGAAGGCGATGCCGGTGCTGATGGTCACGGCCGAGAACAACCGCGACCAGATCATCGCGGCCGCCCAGAGCGGCGTGAACGGCTACGTCGTCAAGCCATTCACCGCGGTCACCCTCAAGGAAAAACTCGACAAGATCTTCGAACGACTCGCCGCGGCCGCGGGCTAAGGAACGACGATGAACACCATGCTTACGACCGGCCACGACGTGGCTCCCGAACTGCGCGAGCTGCTCGACGCCGACGACCCGGCCGCCTTCGAACAGGCGCTCGACCGCCTGCTGCGCACGCGCGAACAGCACCTGTTCCTGGCGCTGGGCCACCTCGCGCGCGACCTGCACGAATCCGCGCGTCGCCTGGCGGCCGACATTTCCCACGATGGCGTGCCGGGGAACATGAGCGACGCGCGCAAGCACCTGCGCGACGTGCTCGAGATGAGCTCGCAGGCCGCGCATCGCACGCTCGACTTCAGCGAAAAGCTGCGCCCGCAGGCCCAGGCGCTCGCCCGCCAGGCCGACGAGGTGCTGGTGCTCGACCAGGCGGATCCCGCCTTCGCCACCAACGCCACGGCCCTCGCCGTGCGTGTGGGCGACTTCGCGCAGAGCTGCGACATCGGCTTCGGCGAAATGGTCGAGGCGCAGTCCTGGCAGGACCTCTCCGGCCAGCGCGTGGCCCAGGTCGAGGCCTTCATGGCCAAGGTCGAGTCGTCGCTGGTGGAACTGGTGCGCCTGACCGGCTCCCTGGCGGGTGGCGCGGCACCGGCCGCGGACAAGGTCAGCCAGGACGAAGTGGATCGCCTCCTCAGCGAATTCGGCTTCTGAGCGCCCTATGAGCGTGGAGCTGGACAACGAGCTGCTCAACGTCTTCCTCATCGAGGCGCGGGAACTGCTCGAGAGCCTGGGCGAACAGCTCGTGGACCTCGAGTCGTCGCCGGGCGACACGGACCTGTTGAACGCGGTGTTCCGTGCGTTCCACACGGTGAAGGGCGGGGCGGGTTTCCTCGGCCTCAATCCGATGGTGGAGCTGTGCCATCGGGCCGAAGACCTCCTCAACGAAGCGCGCAACGGGGCCGTCGTGCTCAATGCGGGCTTCATGGACGCGCTGCTGGAGTCGCTCGACCTCCTCAACGACATGATGCGTGCCGCCGATGGCGGCGTGCCGATCGACGCCGCCCCGCGTTCGCTGCTGGACCGCCTGTTGATCCCGGGCCGCGCCGTATCGGCGCCGCCGGTGGCGTTGGCTGCACCGGTTGTCGCGAGCTCGGCGTCGACCGTGCCGTCGCGTCCGTACGACCCCATCGAAGACGAATTCGAGGCGATGCTCGACGCGGCACGTAGCGACCGCGAGCCCGCGCCCGCCGCGTCGGGGACCATTTCCGACGACGAATTCGAGGCATTGCTCGACTCGCTCTACGGCACGGGCGCCCCCGGCGCCGAGCCGGAGGCGGCGGTGTCCACGCCAGCGCCCGCCGCGGCAGTTCCGGCCGTGTCCGTGGATGGCAACGGCATCAGCGACGACGAATTCGAGGCCCTGCTCGACAGCCTGCACGGTACGGCCGCTCCCGGGTCCGCGAGTGCACCCGTGGCTCCCGCCATGGCGGCCGACCAGCCCGCAAGGCCTTCCACGCCGGCCCCGGCCGCCGCGGCGGAAGCCGCGAAGCCGCAGACCGAGAAGCGCGCCGCCTCCACCGCCGACACCACCGTGCGCGTCGACACGCAGCGCCTGGACGGCCTCGTCGACGCGGCCGGCGAACTTGTATTGGTTCGCAACCGCTTGAGCAACCTCGCGCCGCGTGGCACGAACGATCCGATGGAACGCGCCATCGGCGAGCTCGAGCGCGTGGCCGAAGACCTGCAGAACGCCGTGCTGCGCATGCGCATGCAGCCGGTAGGCAAGCTGTTCTCGCGTTTCCCGCGCATCGTGCGCGATCTCGCACGGCAGCTCGGCAAGGAGATCGAACTCGTCACGGAAGGCGAGGACACCGATATCGACCGCACCGTGGTGGAGGCCCTGGCCGATCCGCTGGTGCACCTGCTGCGCAACGCCGTGGACCACGGCATCGAAATGCCTGACGTGCGTGCCCGCGAGGGTAAGTCGCGCGCTGGCACCGTGCGCCTCGCGGCGGGCCAGTTCGGCGACCGCATCGTCATCACCGTCACCGACGACGGCAAGGGCATGGACCCTGAAGTCCTGCGCCGCAAGGCGGTCGAAAAGGGCTTGATGGACGAGGAGCAGGCCGCGCGTCTCGACGAGCGCGAGTGCTACGAAATTGTGTTCCGTCCCGGCTTCTCCACCGCCAGCCAGGTGTCCGACATCTCCGGCCGTGGCGTCGGTATGGACGTGGTCAAGACGAAGATCGTCGAACTCGGCGGCACGCTGTCGATCGATTCGCGCGTCGGCCACGGCAGCACGGTGCGACTCTCCGTGCCGTTGACGCTGGCGATCCTGCGCGTGCTGATGGTACGGGTCGGCAACCGGCTGCTATCGCTGCCGCTGTCCAACGTGGCCGAGGTTTTCGAGCTCGTGCCGGGGCAGATCCAGGAACTCGACGGCCGCATCGTCGCCTCGCACCGCCAGCGTGCCTTGCCGCTCGCCGACCTGGGCCGCTGGGCCGGTGCGACGGGGAAGGGCGGACACGTGGTCGTGGTGCAGATCGGGCACCAGACGCTCGGCTGCCTCGTCGACGAAGTGCTCGGCCGCGAAGACGTCATGGCCAAGCCACTCGGCCCCTTCCTGAAGGACGTACCGGGCGTGGCAGGCGCCACGATCACGGGCGACGGACGGATCTCGCTCGTACTGGATCTCTCTGGCCTCGCCGACGATGGGGGGCAGGTCCTGCCGACTCTGAGGATGGCTGTCTGACATGGATATCGTGAGCGTCGTCGGAACGATCCTGGCCTTCGTGGTCATCATCCTGGGCACCATCCTCAAGGGCTCGAGCCTCGACGCCCTGTGGAACCCGGCCGCGTTCATCATCGTCTTCGTCGGTACCTTCGCGGCCCTGCTCGTGCAGACCCCGGGCGCGGTGCTCAAGCGTGCGTGGAGCATGTTGCCCTGGGTGTACCGGCCACCGGATATCGAATCCGCAGACCTCGTCAGCCGCATCGTCGGCTGGAGCGAAATCTCCCGGCGCACCGGCCTCCTCGGCCTGGAGCCCGCCATCGAGCGCGAAACGGATCCCTTCATCCGCAAGGGGCTGCAACTGCTCGTGGACGGTACCGAGCCGGACGCCATGCGTTCCGTCCTCGAAGTGGAAGTGTTCGCCCGCGAGCACACCGATATCGAAGCGGCGAAGGTGTTCGAGAACGCCGGCGCCTATTCGCCGACGATGGGCATCATCGGTGCCGTGATGGGCCTCATGTCGGTCATGCAGAACCTCGCCGAGCCGAGCAAGCTCGGGCACGGCATCGCGGCGGCATTCGTCGCCACCATTTACGGCATCGGTCTCGCCAACCTGCTGGCCCTGCCCATGGCGTCGCGCCTGAAGGGACTGGCCCGGCGCCGTTCGCAGATGCGCGAAATCCTCGTCGAAGGACTCGTCTCCATCGCCCAGGGCGACAACCCGCGGCATATCGAGAGCAAGCTGCAGGGGTTCCTGTCGTGAAGCGCCGCCACCACGAAGAACACATCAACCACGAGCGCTGGGCGATCCCTTACGGGGACCTGATCACCCTGCTGCTGGCGTTGTTCGTGGTGATGTACGCCGTGTCCGCGGTGAATGAGTCGAAGTTCCGCGTGATGGCGCAATCCATCAACGAAGCATTCAATGGCACTGGCAAAGTGATCGAGCCCATCCGCGAGGCCACGCCAGCGGCCCAGGTGCCGTTGCCGAACCAGTCGCGTGCGCCCAGCGCCGCGCCGATCGCCAAGATCGAAGTGCCCATTCCGCCGCGCAACCTGCCGCTGCCGGGACATGAGGGCGCCGCGCCCGAGCGCCAGGAATCGTCGAGCGTCAACACGGCGCCGGCGGCGAACACCTCGATCGGCAAGACCGAAGATGCCAGCCTCAGCCAGATTTCGACGGAAGTGCAGCGGGCGATGAAGCCGTTGATCGACAAGAGCCTCGTGAGCGTGCGACAGACGCCTGACTGGCTGGAGATCGAGGTGCGCACGGACATCCTGTTCCCGGTCGGCGTGGCAAAGCTGCAGTCGCCCGCGGAAGACGTGCTGCGCAAGCTGGCCGGTATCCTCGCGCCGTTCCCCAATGCCATGCGCATCGAGGGCTATACCGACAACACGCCGATCGCGACGAGCACGTTTCCCTCGAACTGGGAACTCTCGGCGGCGCGCGCGGCCACCGTGGCGCGCCTTATCACCACGACGGGCGTCGATCCGCATCGCGTCGGCATTATCGGCTGGGGCGAGTTTCGACCCACCGCCAACAACGCCACCGAAGATGGTCGCAACCGCAATCGCCGCGTCCTGATCGTCGTGATGAGCGACAAGGCGGCGCCCGCGCGCTTCTATAGCGACGCCGATCGCGTGGACCTGGCCGAGAAGCCGGCTGTTTCCGGAGGCGGGGCGCCCGTGGCCGCCATGCCGCACGGCGTCGTCGCGCCGACCGCTGGCGCGGCTCGTTTTGCCCCCGTCGCGGAGGCTCGCTGATGCGCGTCTGGGCGGTGTCCAACCAGAAAGGCGGCGTCGGCAAGACAACGACCACGGTGGCGCTCGGCAGCCTGCTCGCCGATGCCGGCAAACGCACCCTGCTCGTCGACATGGACCCGCATGCGTCGCTCTCCGGCTATGTCGGCGTCGAAGGCGGCGCGCACGGCAGCGTGTACGACCTGTTCGGCATCGGCGGCAATCCCTTGCCCGTGCGCACACTGGTGCACGCAACGCCATGGGACCGGCTCAGCGTGCTGCCGGCGTCTGCCGCCATGATCACGCTGGATCGCCAGCTTGGCACCCGGCCCGGCATGGGTCTCGTGCTCAGCCAGGCACTCGCCGAGCTGGCGTCCGACTTCGAGCACGTACTGCTCGACTGCCCGCCGACGCTCGGCGTGCTGATGGTGAACGCGTTGGCGGCGAGCGATCGTCTGCTCGTGCCCACCCAGACCGAGGCGCTGGCCCTGGCAGGTCTCGAACGCATGTTGCGCAGCCTGTCGATGATCGAGCGCTCGCGCGGCAAGCCGATGCCGCGCACGATCGTGCCGACCTTGTACGACGCGCGCACCCATGCTTCACGCGCCTGTCTCGCGCAATTGCGCGAGCAGTACGGCGACGACGTGAGCCAGGCGGTCGTTCCTACCGACACACAGATTCGCGAAGCCAGCGCGGCCGGCGTGCCGCTGGCTGCGTGGCCCGCCGCGCGTCGCGGCGGCCTCGCGTACCGGCAACTGCTCGACGAGCTGTTGGCGATGCCCGTTCCGTCCGTGACGGACGCCGCCGCGTGATGCGCGCCATGCAGGACGCCGAGCAGATCGTCGCGGACTACCTCGCGGACCTGCTGACGCCGGCGGCCGTACCCAAGGAGGCACCCGCGGCCGAGGTCAAGGTCGTCGCGTTCGAGCCCTGGCGCAATACGCCGACATCGGCCCCCTCGCGGGATGCCGCCTGTCGCTATCTGCTGTGCGTCGCCGCGGGCGTGAAGCTCGCCGTGCCGATGGCGGATGTCACCCACGTCATCCCGATGCCGCCATTGACGGCGCCGAGCTCGAGCAATCCCGTTTGCCTCGGCAGATGGCGGCACCCGAGCGGCGAAGCGCGAGTGGCGGATCTCGCCGCGATCCTTTCGCCCGACCTCAGCGGCGCGCCGGTGATGACGCTGGTGATCCTGCAAGGACGAAACTGGGCGCTGGCATGCGTCGTCGACGAGGAGCCTGTCGAACTCTCCCCGGATACGATCCAGTGGCGTCGCGGTGCCGCGAACCGCCCCTGGTTGGCCGGCATGTCCCCCGAACCCAAGTGCGGCGTGGTCGACACCACGGCGTTGATCGAATGGCTGGAAAAGGAGCTGGGCCCATGACCCAACCCCAACACGATGGGCACGCCGCCTGGCTCGGTTTCTCCCTGAAGGGGCAGCGTTACGCTGTGTCGCTCGCGAGCGTGCGTGAGGTGATCCGCCCCGGCGACATCACGCCCGTCCCCGGCGCGCCAGACGACGTGCTCGGCGTCGTGAACCTGCGCGGCCAGATCGTGCCGGTGCTGGACGGCCGCCGCCGCTTCGGACTCGACGGCACGCTGGAAGAGGGTGCCGAAGACGCCCGCCGCGTCATCGTCTTCGACGATGACGGCACCGTCGTCGGCATGCGTATCGATGTCATCGGCGACATGCTCACCTTCAAACCCGACGATGTAGCCCCGCCACCGCCGGGCCGTGCGGAACGCCGAGACGATCCGGTCAGCGGCGTCCTCACCCGTGACGACGGCTTCATCGCGCTGGTGGACGTGCAGAAACTCTGCCGCGCCTGAACTCCGAGGGCGCGCTTGCCGCGCCCCCGTATCGCCGCTACCGTGTAGCGCGAATCCATGGAGTCCCTCCCGCATGAACGCCGCCATCGGATACGTGCTGATCGCCCTCGCTGTCCTCAACCTGGTCGGCCTGCTGCTGTTGTTCCGCCGCCTGGGTCATGCGGCTCCAGCGGTCGTAGGGACGGAGGCGGTTGCTCCGACGTCGTCCGCTTCTGTACCAGCGGTCTCCGAAGCGCCAATACCCGCGGACGCCCTCGCCGACATGCTCCGCCGTCTCGACCACCGCCTGGGCGATATCGAGGACCAGGTCCGTCGGACGCCGTCGCTCGGCGCGACGAGCGACCAGGGCGCCACGACGGACCGCGCCCTGGTCCTGGCCCAGCGCCTCGCGCGCCAGGGCGCTTCGCCGCAGAACATCGCGGAAACCTGCGGTATCTCGCTTACCGAGGCAGAGCTCCTGCACCGCCTGCACGCGCCTCGCTGAGCGCACCGGCTGCGACGGCTCACCGTCTTCCTGTAGGCTTTGCGGCCGGCATCGAGCTCGAGCGACACCCATGGCACTCAAATCCACGGTCTTCAAGGCCGACCTCCAGGTCAGCGACATGGACCGGCATTACTACCAGGGTCACGCCCTGACGATCGCCCAGCATCCGTCGGAAACCGACGACCGCATGATGGTCCGGGTGCTCGCGTTCGCGCTGAACGCCGACGAGGCGCTGGTATTCGGCAAGGGCCTGAGTTCGGAAGACGAACCCGACCTGTGGCGGAAGGAGCTGACCGGCGAGGTCGACCTGTGGATCGAGATCGGCCAGCCGGATGAACAGCGCATCCGGCGTGCGGCCGGTCGCGCGAACCGGGTGATCGTCTACAGCTACAGCGGACGAAGCGCCGAAGTCTGGTGGAAGAAAACGTCAGCTGCCGTCGCGCGGACGAAGAATGTTTCCGTCGTCGACATCGCTCCGGCGACGGTCGAGGCGTTGGCCGCGCTCACGCAGCGCACGATGCTAATCCAGTTCATGGTGCAGGACGGCCACGCCCAGATAATCAGCGGCGACGCGATCGTGCCGGTGGAACTCACGACGCTGGCCTGAGCGTCGTCGCCGCAACCGCACTTATTCCGGTTCGGGCGTGGGCTCGACACCGCGGGTCTTTGTCATGCGTGCGACGAAAAGCACGATCAGCGGCATGAGCATCAACGGAAGGTTGCTGGGCCCCGGCCACCAGGTGGCGAGAATGCCCGACAGCAGGGCCATGGCGGGCAGGGCCAGCGCGCGGCGTCGCAGCACGACGATCTCCTCGTCGGAGACGCCTTCCTTGAGGAAGGGCGTGCGGAGGACGCGTTTCACGAGGCGATACTGGAGCAACCCCGCTACCAGTAGCGTGCCGGTGTAGAACCATTCCGGCACACGTTCCGTCGGGTGCTCACTCATCAAGGCCGACGAGAAGGGCATGAACGCAATGGACATCAGGAGGAACAGGTTGGGCCATACGATGCCCGGGTCGTAATGGCGCAGCAGTCCGAACACTCGGTGGTGGGCGGCCCATAGCGCCCCTACGACGATGAAACTGAGCACGAAGCCCACGAAATGCGGCGTGAGCTGGAGGAGTGCCTGCAACCATGCCCCGTTGCTGGTGTCCTCGGGATGCGGGACATGGATCTCGATCACCAGCAAGGTGATCGCGATGGCGAATACGGCGTCGGAAAAAAAAGTCAGACGTTCGAGCTGCTGGTCCTGCCCCTGCGACATGCCTTACACCTCCCCTAAGGTTTCCGGCGATCATCGATCCAACCGGTAATTCAGGCTAGCCCGGCTGAAATCCGTCGCGTTCTGCGCCTCGAAGTTCCACCGCTTGCTGAAGAGGTAGCGCAGGGTGATGACCTGTCCCGGGTCGAACAGGCCGACGCCGTAGCTGAGGTAGAGGCGCGGCGAGAGGTACTTGCCCACCGTAAATGCCGACGTGCCGCCTAAGGCATCGTTGTTGCTGACGCCGATGTCGTCGATGCCGATGCGCGAGCCGACGCTCTTGGCGAGCAGGTCGCCGGCGGCGGAACCCAGCGCTTGGGCGGCGGCGCCGACCATGTTGCCTTCGCCGCCCTTCACCTGCGACAGCGGCTTGCCGGTGACGAGGTAGGACAGGGCGTCGGATTGCTCCATCACCGGGTTCGAGAACACGGTGAGGATGGGCCGGCGCGCGGTGCCGGAGACGTAGAGGCCGACTTTCTGACCCTCGTCGACGGTCGCGTTCGGATTGAGGGTGCGCGCCGCGCGGATGTTGATACCCGGATTGTCGATGGGCGTACTCGCGAAAAGCAGCTGGCCTTGTTCGATGCGCAGGTCCTGGCCATACGCTTTGTACGTACCGTCGACGCCGATCTGGCCCTGGCCGGTCGTGGCGCGTCCCGGACGTTCGCGCACGTCGAGTTGACCGGTGATGCGGCCATCGATGCCGAAGCCGACCAGGTGGACCTTGTGGCCGAGGTCGACGCGGATGTCCGCGGTGATCGGCGCCGATGCCTCGGCCGCCTCGCGCTGCTTGTCGTCGATCACGACCACGTCGGGCGAGGCCTTGGTGGCGCCTGCACCCGGCAGTCGCTCGACGTCGACATCGGCCATGTCGACGCCGACCTTGCCGCTCACATTCATGCCCTTGGCGTCCTGCACGATCGTGAGGTTCGGCGAGATCACGGCTTTTGCCGCGGGGATATCCACAGCCGTGAATTTCGAGCCTTCGACACCAAGCCGCATTTGCGCGCCCGCACCGAGGGCGGCATGGCCCTTGATCGACAACGTGCCGTCACCGGAGCGGATCGTGCCGTCGACGAGATAGTTCGTCGCGTCCTTCGTATCGATGCTGATCCGCCCGTCTTTCAGCTTCAGCCCGGCGCTCGGCACCTCCGCCGCGAATCCTCCGACCACGGCCTGGCCCGTAACGGCAGGCGAGGCCACCGTGCCACCGAGATTGAAGTTGGCGTCGAGGGCACCCTTGACCTCGGCAAGCTCGGCGGTGAAGAGCTCGACGACGGAAAGGTTCTTCAGGTGCAGCGACACGTTGCCGCCCAAGGCTTGTTGCGCACCGCTGACAGAGACACTGCCGTCGACCGTACCGCCATCATTGAGCGATGCACGCATCGTGACGCGCTGATTCCCCGGCGTGAGCTGAGCGTTCGCGGAAAGATCGTCGTAGACGAGCAGGGGACGGTCGGTGCGGTCGGCGTAGGCGACCCAGCCGTGCGCCGACGTGATATTGGCCTGCCCGGAAAGGGCGCCGGCCGCCGTGCGCCGTACGTTGCCGTCTCCTTCCAGCATCCCCTCGGCGCGCATCGGACTGTTCGATGCCTCGGCCGCCGTCATGATCAGCGCCAGGGGGACACGGCGCAGGCGGTAGCTGGCATCCAGGTTGCCGGCCTTGTCCTGCTTCGCCGCAACGCAAAGCATGGGATCGCCCGCCGTCAGGCAGAGCTCACCCAGGCTCGCCGCGCCATCGTTCCAGGTGAGCTGGCTGGGGTTCTGCAGGCGCCAGGGGGGAATGCCCTGGTAGTCGATGTCCAGGGCGGATAGCGTGCCGTTCCATGCCTCGTTCTTCAGCGAGCCGGACAGGCGCAGGTCGGCCGACAGCGGGCGGCCCCTGGCATCGACATTCAGCTGGTGGCGCTCCTGGTTGCCGTTCGCGGCGACGGTCACGCGGTCGAACACGAGCCCGCCACTCACAACGCCCGTGCCGACGACATCGAGCTTGCCTCCGGGCGCGCTGATATCGGGAATGTCGGCATCGACTGTGAGTGCGTCGACCTTCTGGTCGGCGTACACGATGCCGTTGCCACGCAGGTTCGCCTTCACCGCCAGCTTCGGCAAGTTGCCCTTGGCCGAGACGTCGCCGGCGACGCGGCCACCCGCGTCCGGCAACCAGTCGCCCAGCGACGCGATCGCGAGCTTGAGCGTGGCATCGTTCGATGTGTCGCCACGCGCATCGAGGCGAATCGTGCTGCCGCCGGACGCGAGGTCGAGCTGGCCGTTGATCACTTCCCGTGGCTTCAGCGTGAGCTTGCCGCTGCCGCGCAGGGCGCGCTTGCGGAGGGTCCCGTCCAGCTTGCGCAGGTCGAGCGTGCCCAGCGGCTCGTCACGCTCCATGCGACCCTCGGTGGACAGGTCGATGGCGAGGGCGCCGGGCCACTCGGCGAAGAGCTGGCCCGGGTCGAAGCGCTGCCCCTTCACGTCGAGCGTCCACGCGAGAGCGGGCTGAAGCGTGAGTGTGCCGCTGGCGGCGAGGTTGCCGCCGGGCTGCTCCAGTCGAATGTCGTGCAGCGTGACGAGCTTGGGCGAACCATCGACATCGAGCGTGAACTTGCCCAATCGGCCGGGTGGCCCGACGTCGACATCGCCTTCCGCGTGGTACGCCTCCGCGCTTCCCTTGAACGTAAGCCGGCCCGTGCTCGCGAGGTCCTGTCCGGCGACGTTCGCCGGGACGAGCACATCCTTCCAGGCGAGCGCGAGGTCGGCCGACACCGGCTGCGCGGCGATCTCCACCGTTCCCTTCGCGCTCAGCGATCCTTTGACCTGGGGCGAGCCGATGGTGAGTTCGTCGAGCGTGAGGCGCTTGTACTCGTGGTCGAACGTCGCCTTGATCGGGGCCAGGCGTACGCGGTAGTCGTTGAGGTCGACGTCGCCGGTGAGGTTGGCGCCGTAGCGGTCGCCCGAGCCTTGCAAGGCGAGCCCCAAGGTTTCGAGGCTACCTTCCCCGAGCAGCGGCTTCGGGTCGAAGCGCGGCGCGTCGATCCTGGCCGTCCATGGGTAGTCGCCGCCTTGCGTCAGGTTCGCGTCCACCTGCGCCACGAACGGCAGCGTGAGCTTGACGACGGTATGCGCCTTCGCGCCATCGCTGTGCGCCTCGATGTCACCCGCATAGTCCACATCGCCGACCTTCCAGCGGAAACGAGCTTTTCCGTCGCCCTTGTAGCCGTTGCCGACGGCGAGGGTGCCGCCGAGGTCCGCGTTGCCGTCCGGCGCGCGCAAGGCCAGCGACTTCACGGCGATGCCGTCGCCGGTCCAGGAGCCGGCCAGGTCGAGCGAGTTGGATTCGAACAGCGGCTTGCCTTCCTGCGTGACGCGAACATGCCCGATCTTCGCTTTGTCGAGCACGATGTCGAGCGGTGGTTTCAACGAGAACGGCTCGGACGGCGTCTCCGGTTCCGGTTGTGAAGGGCCAAGCGCGACATCGATGCCGTCCGCGGAGAGCTCGTACACATGCGCTCGCTTGCGCAGGAGCGAGCCGAACGAGAAGTCCAGGTGCGCCGTGGCGACGCGTACGTCCATGCCCTTGCCGTCGCGATAGCGCACGCCACGCAGATCCAACGGACCCGCGAGGCGGCCCTCTGCCGTTCCGACGGTCAATGCGTTATCGGTGAATCCTTGCGCGCGGGCCAATGCGAAGCGCAGTCCCGACGCGGTCCCGACGAGCCACCACAGGAAGAACGCCACGACGAGGAGCAGCGCGCCCAGCGCTAGTCCGATACGAATCGTCCACTTCATGCCGGCGCTATTCATAGGTCTGGCCCGATGACGACATGCAGGTGGATGCCGTGTTCGTTCTTGTCGCCGACCGGCACCGCCACGTCGGCGCGGATCATCCCTACGGGCGACAGCCAGCGCACGCCCAGTCCCGCGCCGACGCGAGGGCTGTAATCGGTCCCCGTGAACGCATTGCCTGCATCCACGAAGGCCGCCATGCCCCAGTTGCGGGTGAAATAGTGCTCCACCTCGGTACTACCGACGAGCAGGCCCTCGCCGCCGATCACGCGATTGAACGCGTTGCGCGGACCGATGCTTTCGAAGTCGTAGCCGCGCACGGAACGATCGCCGCCCGCGAAAAAGCGAAGTTGTGGTGGCAGGTCGCTGAAGTCGCTGGTCCAGATCTTGCCCGCGCTACCGCGAAGGATCAGGCGATTGAGGCCCCAGAACGAACGGATCCACTTCACGTCGGCGATGACCTGCGAGAAGCTGGCGTCCGAGAGCAGCGGGCCGGCGGTGGTGCGGCCGGTGAAGGTCAACGACCACCCGTTGCGCACGAAGATGGGATTGTCGCCTTTCTTCCGACTGAGCGTGACTTCCGGATAGAGGAGGGTGCTGCGGCCGCGCTCGAGGCCTTCGACGTTGTCGCCTTCACCACCGCGCTTGCCTACCGTGAACGTGCCGGAGAGGACATTGACGCCGATGGTTCGCTGCCAGCCGTGCCACAGGCGCGTTTCGTTCGCGACAAGCTGCAGGGTGCGCGACTGCGACGTGACGGTGTCGGCGTCGCGGAAGTTGGCGCCGAAGTTGAAGCTGCGCTGGTTCGGCCCGGGCATGGGGATCTGGTAGAGCGTGGAGAGCGTCTTCAGGCGCTGTGCCAGCACGAGTTCGTTTTTCCACTTGTGCCCGCGATCGTTGATCCAGCGCTTTTCGATGCCTCCGCGCAGGCCCGCGCCGGTATCGGTGCCGAAGAAGGGCCCGCCCGTATAGATGGTGCGCTTCGCGGGTGCGAGGTCGACGTCGATGTCGATCGTGCCGTCCTTCGCATTGTCCGTATCGGGAATGACGTTGACGACGGCGAAGTAGTCGGCGCCGTTCAGGGCCTGCTGCAATTCCAGGAGCTGGTTCTGCGAAAAGTAGTCGCCGCTCTTGAACGGCACATAGCGGTCGAGGAAATCCTTGCGGAACTGCGAATTCTTGAAGTTGACGTGGCCGTAGCGGTAGCGCTGCCCGGTGTCCCATGCCAGGTTCACCGTCGCGCTGTGTTCCGCGCGGTTCACTTCGACCGTGTGGACCCGCAAGCGGGCATCGAGGAAGCCGGTGGCGGTCAGCGCGCCGCTCACCGCGTCGCGCGCGCCGTCGTAGGCGCCGTCGTTGAGCGGCTTGTCCTTGAGGTTTTCCACGCCTCGCAAGGCGCGGCGCACGGCCGGTACCTTGCCGGCGTCGCCATCCATGTCGACCTTCACCGCGGTGACCTTCACTGGGAGGCCGGGCACCACGTGCAGGGTCACCTGCCAATCGGTGCCGACCTGCTTCAGGTCGCCGGTAGCGGTCGCTTCGTAATAGCCGTAGGGCCGCAGCGCGGTCTGCACTTCGTCGGGCGCTTTCTCATAAAGGCGACGGACCTGGGCGGCCGTGACGTCACGGTGCGCGTACTGGCTCAGTTCGACACCGGCGACCACCGCGTTCTGCAGGTTCTCGTCCACGCCGTCCACGCGCAGCACGATGCCGGCGTGGGCGATCGTGGGAAGTAAGAACCACGGCAGAAGCAGCAGTCCATGGCGTCTGGTTCGGCGCATGAGCGTCCTGTTCCGTTCGTGATCCTGGGCCGGGGGTTCGGCCAGCAGCGGGAGGCGAAAGCACACCTCCAACGCCGGGTCTTGCCGTAACTTACCGCGCGCGGCGCGCGAGGTCGATACACGAATGTGAACGCGGCGCCGGTTTCGTCACGCCTTTTCGGTCGGACCTAGCCGGCCTCGTCGCCGGAGCGGTGCGCGATCCAGGCGCCGACCAGCGCGGAGACGTACGGAATCGACTGGGCGGCCAGGATGAACATCCACAACTCGCTTTCGATGTAGTTGGTTCCGTAGTGGAGCGCCATGCCGACGACCGCGCAGAGCAGGGCGATCGCCATGAGACCTTCCTCACGCACGGGCGCGAACGCCGCGAAGCTGCTACCGCCCATGCGCCGGCTCTTGGCGGTAACGACGAAGGCGGTCTTCTCGCGTGTCAGTCCGTGCAGGATGCCGCGGGCGATCGCATGGGAAAGTCCCATGCTCGCGACCGACGCCATGATCGTGTCGTACCAGCCGCACGGGACGCGCGCGCGGTAAAGCACAACGCCGAAGATCGCCTTGGCGAAGAAGAAGCCGATGACCGGAATCAGGAACAGCTGCATCGGCAGGTTGAAGTACTCGGGCGCGTAGATCATGCCCGCGGTCCACAACAGCCCCATCATCGTGAAGACGAAGTGCAGGGCGTCCGCGAACCAGCTGAACCAGCCGGTGAGGAAGTGGAAGCGCTGCCCGGCCGACAGCGGGCCCTTGCGGGTCATCCAGCTCCAGCGACCCTTCAGGATCTGCATCGCGCCGAAGGCCCAGCGGTAGCGCTGGCTCTTGTACGCCTTGAAGTCGGCGGGCGTGAGGCCCTTGCCCATCAGCTCGTCGACGTAGACCAGCTCGTAGCCGGCGTGCATCAGGCGCAGGCCAAGCTCGGCATCCTCGCAGATCGTCCACTCCGACCAGCCGCCCGTGCCTTCCAGCGCCGAACGACGGACCATCGTCATGGTGCCGTGCTGGATGATCGCGTTGCGCTCGTTGCGGTGGTGCATGCCGATGCGGAAGAAGCCGTCGTATTCCCATGCCGTCATGCGGCGGAAACGGTTCTTCTCGAAGTCGCGATGGGCCTGCGGGCACTGCACCACGGCCACCTTCGCGTCGTGGAAATAGCCGGTCAACGACGCCAGCCAGTCCTCGCGAACGACGTAGTCGGCATCGATCACGGCCACGACGTCGGCGCGTTCGTCGGTGGCGGTCAGGCCGAAGTTGAGCGCACCCGCCTTGTAGCCGGGCCATGGTTCGAGGTGGAAGAAGCGGAATTTCGGGCCCAGCTGCTTGCAGTAGTCCTCCACCGGCTTCCACACCGCGGGATCCTTGGTGTTGTTGTCCAGCACCAGGACCTCGAAGTTCTCGTAGTCGAGCGCGGCCAACGAGTCGAGGGTGATCTGCACCATCTCCGGCGGCTCGTTGTGGCAGGCGAGGTGGATGGAAACGAAGGGCTGCTTCTCGACAGGATCCGGCGGCAACATGCCTGCGTAGCGCACCCAGCTGCGCCGCCACAACACCTCGGTGAACTCGAAGCCGTTGATCAGCAGGATGCCGAGGATTGCGATCTGCGCCGGGAATAGCAGGATCAGCATGGCCCAGTCGAATGGACTGAGGTAGAAGTTGAACGGCAGCGTCGCCGACCAGACGATCAGGCCGCAGGCGAGCTGGATCAGCGCCATGAAGAACAGGCGGCCCATCAGCTTGAAGCGGCTGAAACGGATGCCGAACCACAGCATCGGGAAGAAGGCCAGGATCGATGCCGCGAAGGCCTTCCACGGCCAGCCCACGTCCTCGGTGACCGGGCCGGTGAAGGGGAATTTCAGCTGGCGATCCGCGTTGAACATGCCCCAGTACGCACCCGTGCGGCCTTCGCCCAGGTTTTCCTTCCAGGGCTGGTCGATGGCCTCGAGGACGTAGTAGTCGTCGATGCCGTTGGCCTTGGCCTGGTTGAAGAACGTGCGCAGGAAGATCGCCTCGTTCGAGACGCTGGGGTAGGCGTACTTGAAACGGTCGCCATTGGACGGCCAGCCGATCTCGCCGATGGACACGTGCATGCCGGGGAACTGGGCGCGCAGGGCCTTGTAGCTCTGGATCGAGTCGTTGACGCCCGCGCGCGCCTCGATGCCGTTCCAGTAAGGGAAGAGGTGGACGGTGATGAAATCGACGTGGTTCGCCAGTTCGGGGTTCTGCAACCAGATATGGAACGGCTCGGCCACCGAGACCGGCTGGTGTACCGCGGCCCGGACCCGGTCGAGGTAGGACATGACCTGCTCGGGCTTCAGGTCACCGCGGAACAGCACCTCGTTGCCCACGATCACGCGGCTGATGGTCTTGGGGTAGCGGCGGGCCTGGGCGATCAGGGCCGCGATCTCGCGCTCGTTGTTCTCCAGGCGCGCATCGATCAGCGCGCCGGCCATGACGTCGAGGCCTTCCTTGTCGGCCAGGCGGATGACCTGGGGATTCTCCAGCATCGAATAGGTGCGGATGCGGGGCGAGTAGCGCTTGATCAGGCGCAGGTCGCTGTCGATTTCCGGGTCGGTGGAGACGTCGCCCTTGATCGGGTTCTGGTAGCGCTGGTACGCCGTGAAGGCGAAGCCCGGCACGGGACCGTGCCAGTCGTCAGGACCATTGGGCAGGTTCGCGACGAGCCAGAGCCCAAAATTCAGGGCCGCGACCAGGATCGCGAGGATCAGCGCGGCGAGGATCGGATGGCTTCGTTCGGTCGTGGCGGCAGCGCTCAAAACAATCCCCGGACCGGTCGGCCCCCGTGTGGCATCAGTGAGGTAACCGGGGGAGCTTAACGAACGGCGCGTGACGGCTCAACGCCAAGCCGCCCCGACCGGTCAGGCTGAACTCAGCGTAGGGGGAGGCTGAGCAGGGTGTCGGGCATCGATATTGGACCCCCCGACACCGGGGCTTCGTCTTACCGCAGCAGCGAACGCAGCATCCAGGCGGTCTTCTCATGGTCCTTCAAACGTCCGGTGACCATGTCGGCCGTGCCTTCGTCGCCTGCTGAGTCGGCGGCCTTGATGGTGTCGCGGGCGGTCGCCGCGGCTATCTCATGGCCTTCCACGAGCTGGGCGACCATCTCCTTCCACTCCGGCACGCCCGGCTCTTCCTTGATCGAGGTCAGCTTGGCGAACTGGCTATACGAGCCCGGGGCGAACACGTCGAGGATGCGGATGCGCTCGGCGACCTCGTCGGCGGCCAGCCAGAGGGCGTTGTACTGGGTCTCGAACATGGCGTGCAGGCTGTTGAACTGCGGGCCGGTGACGTTCCAGTGGAAATTGTGGGTCTTCAGGTAAAGGGAATAGGTGTCCGCGAGGAGGCGGGCGAGCTGTTTCGCGACGGCTTCCCGATCCTTCTTGGCGATACCGATGTCAATGGCCACGAGCATGTCTCCTGATTTTTCGTTCGCAGGAATGGAATCCTAACGATCCGTGGGGTGGACGTGAAATGAAACGTTCCGATGCCGTCGATAGGCACACGCTATTATTGGGGTCCCCATGAGCACCTCCACAAGCCCTTCGCGTTCCTCCTCCCCCGAACCGCGCCTGCGCGAGCTGCGCGACGCTTTGGCGCAGGTCGCCAGCCGCGACTTCGGTCGCCTGCTCGGTCGCTGGCGCGCGCTCTCGCGCAAGCCCGATGCCGCGAAGCTGCAGGTGCTCGCCGCCGATATCGCGGCATCCGCCGCCCGGCGCGCCGCACGCGTCGCCGCGAAGCCCGTCATCGCGGTCGATGCCGCGCTGCCCATCGCGGCGCGGGCCGATGACATCGTGAAGCTCATCCGGGAGCACCAGGTCGTGGTCATCGCGGGCGAAACAGGCTCCGGCAAGACGACCCAGCTGCCGAAGCTCTGCCTCGCCGCCGGGCGCGGGGAGGCAGGCATGATCGGCTGTACCCAGCCGCGGCGCTTGGCCGCGCGCTCGGTGGCGACCCGCGTCGCCGAGGAACTCGGCACGCCGATCGGCGAGAAGGTGGGCTTCCAGGTCCGCTTCACCGAAAAGGTATCCGACCAGGCGCTCGTCAAGTTCATGACCGACGGCATCCTGCTCGCGGAGACGCAGTCGGACCCCTGGCTCTCGGCGTATGACACGATCATCATCGACGAGGCGCACGAGCGCAGCCTCAACATCGACTTCCTGCTCGGGTACCTGAAGCGCCTGGCCGCGCGTCGCCCTGAACTGAAGATCGTCGTCACCTCCGCCACCATCGACACCGAGCGCTTCGCCGAGCACTTCGAAGGCGCGCCCGTGGTCACCGTGGAAGGACGCACCTACCCGGTGGAGGTCCGTTACCGCCCGCCGGGCGAGCGCGTCGAAGGCAATGTCGCGCAACAGGTGGCGGACGCCCTGGACGAGGTCACGCGAGAGGATCCGCGTGGCGACGTGCTCGTTTTCCTCCCGGGCGAGCGCGAAATCCGCGACACGCACCTGTTGCTGTCGCGCCGGCAGTACCGCGAGACCGAGGTCCTCGCACTGTATGCGCGGCTCTCGACGAACGAGCAGGACCGTGTGTTCCGGCCTGGGCCGAAGCGGCGCATCGTGCTGGCGACGAATGTCGCGGAAACGTCGCTGACGGTCCCGCGCATCCGCTATGTGATCGATTCCGGCACGGCGCGCGTGAAGCGCTACAGCCAGCGCAGCCAGATCGAACGCCTGCATATCGAGCCGGTCTCCCAGGCCGCCGCCAACCAGCGCAAGGGCCGCTGCGGACGCGTCGGTCCAGGCATCTGCTATCGCCTTTACGAGGAAGCGGACTTCGCGCTGCGCCCTGAGTACACGGACCCGGAACTGCTCCGTTCGTCGCTGGCCAACGTGATCCTGCGCATGCTCGCGCTGGACCTCGGTGAGGTGGAGGACTTCCCGTTCCTGGAGGCTCCGGACCCGCGCGTGGTCGCCGACGGCTATCGCCGTCTCGCGGAAATCGGGGCGATCGACGACGACCGCCGGCTCACGGAAGTCGGCCGCACGGTCGCCCGCCTGCCGATCGACGTGCAGCTGGCGCGCATGCTGGTGGAGGCGCGCCGCCTGGGCAGCCTCGCGGAACTCACGACCATCGTGGCGTTCCTCAGCATCCAGGACCCGCGCGAACGTCCCGCCGACGCGCGCGGGCAGGCCGACGCCGCGCACGCGCAGTTCGCGGATCCGAAGTCCGATTTCGTCGGCGTGCTGAACCTGTGGCGCGCCTACCACTCGGCCGCCGAGGAGCTCACCTCGTCTAAACTCCGCGACTGGTGCTCACGCCATTTCCTCAGCTTCATGCGCATGCGCGAATGGCGCGAGCTGCACCGGCAGCTGGTGCTCGTCGCGCGCGACATTGGTTGGTCGTCATCGGCCCCGGAGGTCCAACCCGCTCCTTCCCACACATCCCCCGAGGCTTCCGGTCCCGGGGGCGAGGCCCTGTTCGAAGCCGTCCATCTCAGCCTGCTGGCAGGCTTGCCGACGCAGGTCGGCCACAAGGACGAAAAAGGCGTGTACCGCGGCACGCGCGAGCGCCGGTTCCAGGTGTTCCCGGGCTCCGCGTTGGCGAAGGCGCCGCCCGCCTGGATCTTCGCCGCGCAGATCCTCGATATCGGCGGCCGCATCTGGGCCATGATGTGTGCGCGTGTCGACCCGGCCTGGGTCGAGTCGCAAGCCAGCCACCTGGTCCGTGCGACCGCGCGCGATGCGCACTGGTCGCGCAAGCGCGGCACCGTCGTCGCCTACGAGCAGGTCACCCTGTTCGGGCTGGTGCTCGTCGAGCGGCGTCCGGTGACCTTCCAGCGCCAGGATCCGCGACTGGCCCACGAGATCTTCGTGCGCGAGGCGCTGGTGCGCGCCGACCTGGACAGCCGCGCCGACTTCGTCCGCGCGAACGCGCGCGTGCTCGAGCAGGCGCACGACATCGAGGCGAAACAGCGGCGCGCCGGCCTGCTGCGTTCCGACGAAGACCTGGCGGCGTTCTTCACGGGCAAGTTGCCCGAAAGCATTTCCGACACCCGCGCGCTCGACGCCTGGTATCGCAAGGCGGCGCCCGGGGAGCAGGCGGCGCTGCGCTGGACGTTGGCCGACGTCATGGACAGCGGTGCCGGGCTCGATCCCAAGGCCTTCCCCGCGTCGCTGGACATCGGCCAGCACCGCTACCGTCTCGAGTACCGCTTCGTACCGGGCGATCCCGCCGACGGCGTCACGATCCAGGTGCCGCTCGCGTTCCTCAATGCCTTGCCGGAAGCACGTGGCGACTGGCTGGTCGGTGGACTGCTGGCGGACAAGGTGGCCGAATTGATCCGCTCGTTGCCGAAGGCGCTTCGGCGAAACTTCGTGCCGGCGCCGGACTTCGCCCGCGCTTTCGTCGAGGCCGAGACGCCGCGCGACACGCCACTCGTCGCGGCGCTCGCCGGTTTCCTGAAGCGGACGACCGGCGTGGACGTCGACGCCGCGGCCTTCGCCGATGCGGAACTGCCACCGCACCTGCTGATGCGGTACCGGGTACACGACGAGGACGGTCGCTCCGTTGCCGAAGGCCGCGACCTCGCGGCCATTCGCGCGCAATGGGAAGGCAAGGCGCGCGAGGCGTTCTCGCGCAAGACCGACGTCGAATTGACGCGGGAAGGCATCGTCGCGTGGGACTTCGAGGCGATTCCGCCGGAAGTCCGGTCCGAAGGCGGACTCACGGCCTATCCCGCGCTGGTTGACCTCGGCGAGGCCGTGGCCTTGCGCGTCTTCGAGCGCGCGGACGAGGCCGCGGAAGCGCATGTCGCCGGCGTCGAGCGACTGCTGCGCCAAGCCCTGGCACCCGACTTCAAGCGCGCGCGGCGACAGTTGCCCATCGGCAACCCGCTTTCGCTGAAGTACGCGCCGTTGGGTAGCGTCGACGGCTTGCGCGAGGACCTGGTCGAAGGCGGCTTCGCCGATCTGCTCGCGGAGCGCCGGCTGGATACGCGCACGCAGGCAGCCTTCGAGGCGCTGCGCGCGGAACTGGCGCGGGAGCTGTTCGGCGCGGCCGTGGCGCGGCAGAAACTCGCCGAGCCGATCATCGAGGCCCAGGCCGAACTGAAGCCGTGGATGGAGCCGCCACTCATCGGCTTCGCCAAGGCGAGCTACGACGACCTGCGCGAACAGCTCGCTGCGCTCTTGCAGCCCGGGTTCCTGCGTGAACTGCCGCGCGAGCGGCTGGCCCACTATCCCCGCTACCTGCGAGCCATGCGGCTTCGCGCCGAACGCTTGCGCCAGGATCCGGCGCGCGACCAGTCGCGCATGCTGCAGGTGCTGCCGTACTGGCGTGCCTTGCTCAACGCTGGCGGGACCGCGCTGGACGACACGACATGGCTGGAGCTGCGCTGGTTGCTCGAGGAATGGCGCGTGTCCCTGTTCGCCCAGGAACTGAAGACAGCCGAGCCAGTGTCCGCGAAGCGGCTCGCGCGCGCTCTGGAAACGGCGCAGGCCGAGGACAAGCGATGAGCGACGAAGCGGCCACAGGGTCGAAGCTTCAGCCCATGCCGCTGACCGAGCGCGCGCGCGCGGCATGTGACGTGCTGCCCGCGACCGCCCGCGCGGAAGGCGAAACGATCATCGAGTTGCTGAGGCTCCTGGGCTGCGACGACGAGACCTGCGCCTCGGCCCTCTGGTTCACCTTGCAGCGCGGGCTTCCCGGCGCGGTGGACGAGGCAGCGAAAGCGTGGCCACCGACGCTGCGCCGACTCGTCGACGGCCAGGGCGAGGCCGAGAAGGTCTGGGCGCTGCACGCGCAACGCGGTTCCGGAAGCGGCGCGGAGGGGCTGCGACGGCTCCTGCTCGCGATCATCCGGGACCTTCGCGTGGTCTTCGTCCTGCTGGCGCGGCAGCTCGCGGCGATGCGCACCGCCATGGCGTTGCCCGACCACGAGCGCCGCGAACTCGCGCAACTCACGTCGGACATCCACGCGCCGCTCGCCAACCGCCTCGGTATCTGGCAGCTGAAGTGGGAGCTGGAAGACCTCGCCTTCCGCTACCTCGAGCCGGACACGTACCGGCGCATCGCACGCCTGCTCGACGAGCGCCGCGCGGATCGCGAGCGTTTCATCGCCTCCAGCCTCGCGGAACTCCGCACGGTGCTGCACGGCGCGGGTATTCGTGCCGACCTGGCGGGCCGGCCGAAGCACATCTTCTCCATCTGGAAAAAGATGAAGAAGAAGGGTCTCGAGTTCTCCGACCTGTACGACATCCGCGCGGTGCGCATCCTGGTCGACAGCGTGGGCGACTGCTATGCCGCGCTCGGTCTCGTGCACAGCCTGTGGCCGCACGTGCCCGGCGAATTCGACGACTACGTCGCGCGGCCGAAGGGAAATGGCTACCGCTCGCTGCATACGGCCGTGCTGGGCCCGGAGGGCAAGACGCTCGAAGTGCAGATCCGCACCCACGAGATGCACCGCGCGAACGAACTCGGCGTGGCCGCGCACTGGCGCTACAAGGAGGGTGGCGGCGCGGATGCCGAATTCGAGGCGAAGATCGCCTGGATGCGCAAGTTGCTGGAACCGCGCGGCGAAGACGAATCCGAGTTGGTCGCGGGGTTCGAAACGGAATTGATGGAAGACCGCGTATACGTGCTCTCGCCCAAGGGCGAGGTCATCGACATGCCGCGCGGCGCCACCGTGCTCGATTTCGCGTACCACATCCATACCGAGGTAGGTCACCGCTGCCGCGGTGCGAAGGTGAATGGGCGCATCGTGCCGCTGACCTCGCAGCCGCGCAGTGGCGATCGCGTCGAAATCCTCACGACGAAGGTGTCGGAGCCGAGCCGCGACTGGCTCTCCGCGCACCATGGCTACCTCAACACGTCACGCGCGAAAGAAAAGGTCCGCGCCTGGTTCCGCCGTGAGACGCACGAGGCGAATATCCTCGCGGGAAAGGCCGCGCTGGAGAAAGAGCTGCGCCGTCTGGCGCTGGATGACGTGGACCTCGCCCGTCTCGCCGCGCATTTCCGCCTCAAGAACGTGGACGAGCTGTACGTCACCATCGCCCTGGGCGAAGTCTCCCTTGGCCAGGTCGCCCGCTCGTTACAGGAACCGGCGGAGCCGGAAGTCACCCAGTCGGGCAGCCCCGTCACGTCGCGCGCCGCGCAGCACGACCGCGGCGCGCTGTCTATCGAGGGCGTGGGCAACCTGCTCACGACGCTCGCGCGCTGTTGCCAGCCGCTGCCCGGCGACGCCGTGCGCGGCTTCATCACGCGCGGTCGCGGCGTGTCCGTGCATCGCGCCGATTGCGCGGCGCTGGCCCGCCTGGCCCGGCGCGATCCGGACCGGGTGATCGAGGTGGGCTGGGGCAGGGTCGACGTGCAGAGTTACGAGGTCGACGTGGAACTGCGCGGCTACGACCGCAAAGGCTTGCAGAAGGACGTCGCCACGACGATCAACAACGTCGGCCCGCATATCGTCGCCTCGTCGAGCCGCGTGCATGTGCGTACCGGCGAGGTAGAGATGCGCTTTACGTTGAGGGTGAAGGATTACGAGCAGCTGTCGACATTGCTGGGGCGGTTGGGGGCCCTGCCCAACGTGACGGACGTCCGACGCTTGGGCGGCAAGTAAGGCCTGGCACGTTCGTACTCGCCGCTATAGCGGCGAGACGGTCCCCCATCAGACCCCCAGCAGCAGCCGCATACCCCAGTCCGCCAGGGGCTGCGCGACCAGGATGCGCGCCAGGAACAAGCCCAGCAGCACCGCGGTCGGCGAAAAATCCAGTCCGCCGATCGTGAGTCGTCCGCGCAACGGCCGCACCAAGGGTTCCGCCAGGCTCGAGACCAGCCGGGCGACGGGGTGGTGGCGGTCGGTCGAGAGCATGCTCATCAGCGACCAGACGAAGACCAGCACGATCCAGGTCAGCAGGAAGAAATCCAGGGTCTCGGCGATGCCCGCCACGAGGATGCCAAGCGGTGCGGGCGCCACGCCGGCGAGGGCGGCGATGAGAAGCACCTTCAGGCATTCCAGCGCCAGGATGATCAACAGCGCCGCCGTGTTCACCCGTCGTACGTTCGGCAAGGCCTTGCGCAACGGCCGCAACACCGGGTTGGTGAAGCGGTAGAGGAACTGGCAGATCGGGTTGTGGAAATCCGCCCGATGGGCCTCGGCCAGCAGCCGCAGCACGAACAGGGTGACGATCGCGCCGAAGGCGAACTGGAGGATCAGTGCGCCGGCATTGGTCAGGTAATTCACGTCTTCGATTCCATGTCTTCGGAAAGTTCGATGCCTCGTTGGCGCGCCGCATCGACCGCACGCGCCACGACCTCGGCGAAATGGTCGGTGCGGAAGCTGTCCAACGCGGCCTGGGTCGTGCCATGCGGGGAAGTGACCTTCTGGCGCAGCGTGGACGCGGTTTCCCCGCTCTCCACCAGCATGCGTCCTGCACCGAAGGCGGTCTGCGCGGCGAGGGCGCGAGCCGTCTCTCGCGACAGGCCTTGCGAGAACGCGGCATTCTCGAGCGCTTCGACCATCAGGAAGAAATAGGCGGGTCCCGAGCCGGACAAGGCCGTCACGATGTCGAGCTGGTCCTCTTCCGGTACCCAGACGGTGAGGCCGGCGGCATCGAGGACGTGTTGGGCCTCCGCCCGCTGCGGGGCGCTGACCCTCGCGTTGGCATACAGCGCCGTGGCGCCCGCGCCGAACATGGCCGGGGTGTTGGGCATGCAGCGGACCACGGGCAGGGCGGCGTCGAGCCAGCGCTCGATCTGGTGGATGCGGATCCCGGCCGCGATCGAGATGACCAGGGGCCGGTATTTCTGCACGGCCGGTCGCAGGTCGCGGCATACCTCGGCCAGCATCTGCGGTTTCACCGCCAGGACAAGGATGCCGGCGCCCTCGGCCGCATCGAGGTTGTCCGTGTACGTCGCCACGCCGTATTCGCGGGAAAGCTCGTGCAGGGCTTCCGCGCGGGGCTCGGCCACGGCGATCCCGCCCGGCTGCGCACCGTGGCGGATCATCCCGGCGATCAGCGCGGTGGCCATGTTGCCTCCACCGATGAAGGCGATCCGGTTCATGGGGTTTTCGCTCCGTTGGCGACCTCGTTCACAACGTCGAAGCATATATGGAGAGGCGCCTTGCCGCCGACCCCCGGGCATGGTTACCTATGCCGACCAAGATAGGGGACCCCCATGGACATCGCCGAACTCCTTGCCTTCTCCGTGAAGAACAAGGCCTCCGACCTGCACCTCTCCGCGGGCCTGCCGCCGATGATCCGCGTAGACGGCGACGTCCGGCGCATCAATATTCCGGCACTGGAGCACAAGCAGGTCCATTCGCTGATCTACGACATCATGTCGGACAAGCAGCGGCGCGATTATGAGGAATTCCTCGAAGTCGATTTCTCGTTCGAGATTCCGGGACTGGCGCGCTTCCGCGTCAACGCCTTCAACCACAACCGTGGTGCGGGCGGCGTGTTCCGTACCATTCCCTCGGAAGTGCTCACGCTGGAAGACCTCGGCGCGCCGAAGATCTTCCGCGACCTGATCGAGCAGCCGCAGGGTTTGATCCTCGTCACCGGCCCCACGGGTTCGGGCAAGTCGACCACGCTTGCGGCCATGGTCGACCACGTGAACAAGAACGAATACGGCCACATCCTCACGGTGGAAGATCCGATCGAATTCGTGCACACCTCGCAGAAGTGCCTGGTCAACCAGCGCGAGGTCCACCGCGACACGCACGGCTTCAACGAGGCGTTGCGCTCCGCGCTGCGTGAAGATCCGGACTACATCCTCGTTGGCGAGCTTCGCGACCTGGAAACCATCCGCCTCGCGCTTACCGCCGCGGAAACCGGCCACCTGGTGTTCGGCACGCTGCACACGTCCTCGGCCGCCAAGACCATCGACCGCATCATCGACGTGTTCCCGGCCGGCGAGAAACCGATGGTCCGCTCGATGCTGTCCGAATCGTTGCGCGCGGTGATTTCGCAGTCGCTGCTCAAGAAGGTGGGCGGCGGCCGTACGGCGGCGCACGAGATCATGGTGGGCATCCCGGCCATCCGCAACCTGATCCGCGAGGACAAGGTCGCGCAGATGTACTCGTCCATCCAGACCGGCCAGCAGTACGGCATGCAGACCCTGGACCAGAACCTGGCCGACCTGGTCAAGCGTGGCCTCGTGACCCGTCAGGAAGCCTCGACCTACGCCAAGAACAAGGAAGGGTTCCGCTAAAGGGAGCCGGCTTGGTGGGAACCGACTTCCGGACAGTGAACGGGGTCCCTGTGCCCGGCCCGGCGCGGGTATATGATTCCCACACAGGGGACGCCGGCCCGGTCCGGCATTGGGATACAACGCCATGAGCGACTTCGACTTCACCTCCTTCCTCAAGCTGATGGTGCACAAACAGGCCTCAGACCTGTTCATCACCGCCGGCGTCGCACCTTCGATGAAGGTGCAGGGGCGCATCGTGCCGATCACGCAGAGCCCGCTGTCCGCGCAACAGTCGCGCGACATGGTGCTCAACGTGATGACGCCCGCCCAGCGCGAGGAGTTCGAGAAGACCCACGAATGCCAGTTCGCGATCAGTGCCTCGGGCATCGGCCGCTTCCGCGTGTCGTGCTTCTACCAGCGTAATTGCGTGGGCATGGTGCTGCGCCGGATCGAGTCGAAGATTCCGACGCCGGAAGAACTCAGCCTGCCGCCGATCATCAAGCAGCTGGCGATGACCAAGCGCGGCATCATCATCTTCGTCGGCGGTACGGGTACGGGTAAGTCCACCTCGCTGGCCTCGATGATCGGCTACCGCAACCAGAATTCCACGGGTCACATCATCACGATCGAGGACCCGATCGAATACGTGCACAAGCACGAGGGCTGCATCATCACCCAGCGCGAGCTCGGCATCGACACCGACAGCTGGGAGAACGCCCTGAAGAACACCCTGCGCCAGGCGCCGGATGTGATCATGATCGGCGAGGTGCGTACGCGGGAGACGATGGAGCACGCCATCAACTTCTCGGAAACCGGCCATCTCTGCCTCTGTACGCTGCACGCGAACAACGCCAACCAGGCGCTGGACCGCATCCTGCATTTCTTCCCGGAAGACCGCCGCCAGCAGCTGTTCATGGACTTGTCCCTGAACCTCAAGGGCGTCGTCGCCCAGCAGCTCATCCCCACGCCGGACGGTAAAGCACGACGCGTGGCGGTGGAGGTGCTGCTTGGCACACCGCTCGCCCAGGACTACATCCGCCAGGGCGATGTCCACAAGCTGAAAGAACTGATGCGCGACTCCAACCAGCTCGGCATGCGCACGTTCGACCAGAGCCTCGTGGAGCTCTACCACGCCGGCGAGATCTCCTACGAGGACGCGCTCCGCCACGCGGACAGCTCCAACGAAGTGCGCCTGCGCATCAAGCTCGCCCAGGGTGGCGACGCGCATACGCTGTCGCAGGGCCTGGAAGGCGTGGAAATCGACTCGAGCAATGACCGCAACACCTTCGGCGGCATGCTGCACCGCTGAGGCCGTGGTGCGAGAGTAAGCCTAAAAAAAGGGAGCCCGAGGGCTCCCTTTCACTATCGCGTGTTGATGCGATTACTTGGCGGCAGCCGAGACGGTCAGGCCGCTGGCGTCGACGCTCTTAACGCCCTTGACGCCCTTGGCAAGCTTCTCGGCGTGGCTCTTTTCCTTCGCGGTGGCGACCGAGCCGGTCAGGGTGACGACGCCGTCGCTGGTGCTCACCGAAATGTCGGTGGCCTTCACGTTCTTCGCGGTAGCGAACTCGGACTTCACCTTGGTCGTGATCCAGGTGTCGTCCGCCTTGCCGGCGACCGTCTGGTTGTCACCCTTCGAGGTGGCCGCGGCGGAGTCCTGCGCATACACCTGCGCGAAGGGAGCCGCGCCGAGACCGGCGACGAGGGCGGCGGCGAACAGGGCCTTACGGAGGTTGGCGTGGTTCATGGTGAACTCCTTTATCTCGCACTGAATGGGTCTGGCGATGGCGCCACGCACTGTGGCTGCCGTTTCGCGGGGACCATGGAAACAGCGCATCCGTGAACGATTCGTGCCGAAAAAGCGGTTCCGTTCAGGTTCGCAGGAGCGCGGTACGAGACCTCGCGCTCCTGCCCCGCGGCAGGATGCACAAAGAAAAAAGGCGCTCCGAAGAGCGCCTTTTTCCACCAGGTAACGCGGAGCGTTACTTGTATTCGGCCGCGCCGGAGACGACGAGGCCCTTGTCTTCCACGTGCACCTCGCCCGAGATCTGGACGACGCGCGCGGCCTGCGCCTTCATGGCTTCGAACTGCTTCTTCGAACGCTCCGCGCTGGCGGCCTGTGCCGCCTGGTCGTCCGGTGCGCCCTCGGCGCCCGCGGCTTCGTTCATGGACTTCGCATAGGCCTGTGCCTTGTCGGCCATGACGTCAATCCAGGCGCGATACATGTCGCCACTGAGGTGCAGGCGGTTGAGACGGCCGGCATCGCCCATCGCACCCATCAGCATCTCGTCGAGCTTGGCGTCCTCGCCCTCGCCGACGCCGACCACGATGGCCTGGCCATTCATGGCCGCCCAGCCGGGCATGCCGAGCATCGTGGTGATGTTCTGCGGCAGGGGCGCCGGCTTGCCGTCGCCGGCGAGCTTGAAGTCGCCACCGAGCATCGCCTGGCCCATCGCAAGCAGGCCGGACGGGTTGCGCGTGGCCAGCAGCACGCGACCGGTGAAGGTCGGCATCTGCTGCCCGCCGACGGCCGGCTTGAACGAATCCAGGACGATGCGCACGCCACGGATGTCGCCGAACGGCGGAATCGCCGCCTGCTGCATGGTCGAGCCGAGCTTGGCGAAGCTGTCGTTCATGCCGACGAAGGCAGGGCATTCGAACGGCTTGGCGGCCACGGCGTCCGACTGGGCCGTGAAGAAGGCGCGGAGTTGCTCGACGGGGAGCGCGAGGCTGACGTCGAACGGGCCCGATGCATCGTTGCCGAGACCGGGCAGTTCCACCTTGAGCCCGGAGAACGCCTTGGCGATGTCGTCGGCGAGGGCCACGTCCACGCGCTGCTCCTGGTGGTGCAGATCGAGGCGGGTGTAGCCGAAGCTGAGCGACGGCACGCGAGCGGCGATCCGATTGGCCTCGGTCACGCAGCTCGGCGGCGGCACGGGCACGGGTTCGCCGGTCTTGGCCGACTGGTGCTTCAGGAAGGTCGAGAACAGCGGGTCCTTGCCGGCGGCGACGAGCGGCAGCAGGCGGACGAGGTCGACCTGGCCGACCGCGTAATCCTTATAGCCCTTGTCCTTGGCGAGGTCGGCGAGGCGGCCGTCTTCCTGCAAGTTCTTTTCGGGACGGTCGACGCCAAGCGCCTGACGGATCGCCGGCTGCGCTGCATCCGCGGGCAGCAGCGACACCACCGCCTGCTTGCCGACCGTGGCGATGACCAGCTGGAGGCCGGAATCGGACAGGGTGACGTGGCGATAGGCCTGGCCGCCGGCATCGGCGCTCTCCAGCTTCTTGCCATAGGCGGTTTCGAGACGGCCGACGAAGCCTTCCCACGCGGCGGGATCGGCCAGGGCGACACGTGCGACGGGGCTGAGGCCGATGCCGTAGATCGCCGAGCCGGTCTTGATGTCGAGGCCCATGTTCTTCAGCGCGGCCTCGGCCGTCTTGCCGTCGAATTCGGCGGCGAATGCCTTCAGCAGGCGAGCGCCCTCGGCATTGCCCTTTGTTTCCAGATCGTCCGCAAGGGACTTCATCTGGGCGACTTCGCCCGGCAGTTCGCTATTGGCCTGCGCAAGCAGGGCTTCATACGCGTCGTCCTCGAGCTTGTCGAGGTTCGCCAGTACGTACGGCGTGTCGGCCGGCGCGAAGGCCAGTGGGGCATCCTTGTCCTTGTGGCCACAGGCCGCCAGCAAAACGCTGGCGACGCCGAGCGCGATGAGTCGCTTCGTCGGTCGCATTGTGTATCCCATTGTCCGGTTGGTCCCTTGGTGCCGCCATTATGCCGGAACCGCCGGGCGCGAAGGCGGGCCCATGACGGGTCTGGCGCAAATTCCTGCGAGATTACCGCCCCATGACTTCGGCCAGGACGGCCATGCGCACGAACACCCCGTTACCGACCTGTTCGAGGATGCGCGATTGCGCCCCGTCCGCGACGTCGGTGGCGATCTCGATGCCGCGGTTGATCGGGCCGGGGTGCATCACCAGGCAGCCCTTTGCCGCGCGGGCGAGGCGCCGGCAGTCCAGGCCGTAGCGCTCGAAATAGGCGGCCTCGTCGGGCAGGTCCGTGGCGGCCATGCGCTCCTTCTGCAGGCGCAGCATGATAACCGCGTGCGCCCCCTCGATCGCCTCGTCGAAGTCCTCGTGGTAGGTCACGCCCTGGAGCTCCCCCTCGGCCGGAAGCAGGGCGGAAGGGCCGGCGATGCGGATGTCGCGCGCCCCGAGGGCGGTGAAGGCGTGCACGTCGGAGCGGGCCACGCGCGAATGGCGCACGTCGCCGCAGATCGCGATGCGCAGCTTCCGGAAATCCGGATGGTGGTTGCGGATGGTCAGTGCGTCCAGCAGGCCCTGGGTGGGATGGGCCCGGTTGCCGTCGCCGGCATTGACGACCGCGACGCCGCTCATCGCGTGGCGGACCAGCGACTCGGGCGTGCCCGACTCCTTGTGCCGCACGACGATGGTGTCGAGGTGCATCGCCTCGAGCGTGTGCAGCGTGTCGAACAGTTCCTCGCCCTTGCTGGTGGAGGAAAAGCCGATGTCGAAGTTGACCACGTCGGCACCGAGCCGGCGAGCCGCCAGTTCGAATGACGTGCGCGTCCGCGTCGACGGCTCGAAAAAGAGGTTGAGCACCGTGCGTCCCGCGAGCAACTCGAGCTTCCGGGTGCCGTGTGCGGTTGCCTCGCGCATGCTGTTCGCGCGGTCGAGGAGGCGCTCGATGGTTTCGCGGGGCAGGTTCTCGAGGGTGGTCAGGTGGCGCAGGCGGTGTGACATGACGTCCTCAAGGTGCAGGGAGAATTTCGAAGGAGCGCGCTCGTCATGCCTGGACGAGGTACGACTCGAGGATGACCGCCGCGGCTTCCGCGTCGATCGACTTCGCATCGGAGCGCTTGCGCGTGCCCGCGGCGCGGCCGGCCGCGAAGCGCCGCGCCGCCTCCTGCGAACTCATGCGCTCGTCCGCGAACGCAACCGGCAGATCGTAGCGCTTGCCGAGGCGCTCGGCGAAGCGGCGGGCGGTTTTCGTCATGGGTTGTTCCTTGCCCTCGTTGTCGAGTGGCAGGCCCACGACCAGTTCCGCCGGGAGCCATTCGCGGCGCAGCGTGTCCAGGGCGACCCAGTCCGGTTCACCGTCGCGTACGGGAACGGCAGCCAGCGCACGGGCCGTGCCGGTCAGGCGATTACCGACGGCGACGCCGACGATCTTCGTCCCGACGTCGAAGCCGAAGAGGCAGCTCATCGTCCGGTGGTGGCTAGGCGTGACCGGCGTAGCCGGTCAACTGGGACGGATCGTGCACACCGAGCTTGCGCGCGGCGGCGATCCAGCGTTCGTCGATGGGGGTGTCGAACACGATGCGTTCGTCCGCGCGCGTGGTGAGCCACGCATTGTCCATCACTTCCTGTTCGAGCTGGCCGGCATCCCACCCGGCGTAGCCGAGGGTGACCATCGCACGGCGCGGGCCTTCGCCCGCGGCCATGGCCACGAGGATGTCGCGGGAGGTGGTGACGGACCAGTCCTCGTTCACCCGGTAGCTGGAGTCCCAGTTGCCGGGCTCGCGATGGAGCACGAAGCCGCGCTCCTGTTGCACGGGCCCACCAATGAGTACCGGATAGTCCGCGATCTCCGGGTCGTCGCACGTCAATTTCATCTGAGCGAGCACGTCGCCGAGGCGGTATTCGGAAATCTGGTTGATCAGCAGGCCGACCGCACCATCCTCGCCATGCTGGCAAAGGAAGGC
The DNA here is from genome assembly GCF_050273135.1 of Luteibacter sp. NPDC031894. Taxonomy (NCBI): domain Bacteria; kingdom Pseudomonadati; phylum Pseudomonadota; class Gammaproteobacteria; order Lysobacterales; family Rhodanobacteraceae; genus Luteibacter; species Luteibacter sp. NPDC031894. The sequence continues at coordinate 323,795 of NZ_JBNNMV010000003.1, forward strand.
CACGCCACGGGCGAACGGCGGGTCCGCGAGTGAGGGCATCGCGATGAGGAATTGGCCCGCGAATGTGTTGGCGATCGTCATGACCCGATTGTAGCCGCTACGACCATGAGCCGTGTGCGAACGTTCAGCGCCGCGAGGGTAGGTTGTGCGCCCGGTCACAAGGAAAGAGCGTCATGCCCAAGGTCATGTTTACAAAGGGAATCATCCTCATCGCGATGGGCTTCGCGGCGACCGCCTCGGCCTCGACGCCCGGCGCCTGGAAGGACTACGACCAACGGCTGATGAAGGCCTGCGTCGCGGCCAGCGGATTGAAGGACGTGAAGCCGGTAGGCGGACCGATCCGTTATGACGACCGCGTGCCGGTCACGGCCCTGGTGCTGGCAGGCCGCTACCCGCAGAAGCATATGAAGAACCGGCCGGGGCGCGAGCTGTGCGTGTGGGATCGGAAGGCCGAAAAAGCGTACGTGAGCGAAGCGGACCAACTGCTACCGACGAAATGAAAGGGTCGGCTCTCACCAAGCCGGGCATGGCGAGATCAATAATTCCGCAGGACGTTCCCCGGCAGGAACTGCCAGGTTCGCGTGATGTACAGCTCGTCCACCCGGTTCTTGTCGGCGGGAAGGGCCGGGAAGGGCGCGGCGAGGCGGACGATGCGCTTGGCCGCCTCGTCCAGGACCTTCCGGCCGGAACTCTTGATGACGTCCATGCTCTTGATCGTGCCGTCGCGATTGAGGCCCACCGTGAGCACGAGTTCGCCGTACAGGCCCTGCCGCCGTGCCTCGTCGGGATAGTTGAGGTTGCCCACGCGCTCCACGCGGCCGACCCAGCCCTTCATGTACGCGGCGTAGGCGTATTCGCGGGTATTCGAGGAAATGAACTTCTTCTTCGGTCGCTTGGCGTACGCCTGCGACTGTTCGCGAACCTCGGCGGCCAGGCGCGCCATTTCCATCCGTCGCTGCACCTCCTCGTTCGACTCCGGGAGCGGCCGTTCCTTCCGTTCGGTCTGCTCCTGCGTCGTGTTCACGGCGAAGGCGGTTTCGCCCGAACTGGTCAGCAGCTGGCTCGGGCTGGCTTCGCGCGGCGCGGGTGCCTGGGCTTCTTTCGGTTCCGCGGCGAGGCTCCGCTGCGGCGTGGGCAGCAGCCCGGACACCGGCTCGGACGGCCGTGCCGCCTTGTCCTTGTCACCACCTCCCGAATTGTTCGCCTGGGCAAGGAAATCCGCCTTGTCCGGCTGCTCCTGGTTGCCGACGTCCACGAGGGTGACGTCGAGCGTGGGCACGCTCGGTCGGGGCTTTTCCGCCTCGAAGGTGATGCCGAGGATGACGACACCATGCAGCAGCAGCGAGAACAGCAGGGTCGCGCCGAACAGGTCGGCGCCGGTGGTGCGGGTCGTCATCGGGCCTCGATCGCGTCGAACAGCAGCCCGGCGATGTTAATGCCGAACCGGGTATCCAGTTCGCGTAGTCCCGTTGGAGATGTGACGTTGATCTCGGTCAGGTAGTCGCCGATGACGTCAAGGCCCACGAAGCGCAGACCCCGGCGGACCAGCTCGGGCGCCACCTGGGCGGCGATCCAGCGGTCGCGGTCGGAGAGGGGAATGCCCTCACCGCGGCCGCCGGCGGCGAGGTTGCCGCGGAATTCGTCGCCTTGGGGTATGCGCGCCAGGGCATAAGGCACCGGTTCGCCGTCGATGAGCAGGATGCGCTTGTCGCCGGACGTGATCTCCGGGATGTACTTCTGCGCGATGGTGAAGTGGCGACCGCCGTCGAGCAGCGTTTCCAGCATCGAATTGAGGTTGCTGTCGCCGACCTTGACCCGAAAGATCCCACGGCCGCCCATGCCGTCCAGAGGTTTGAGCACGGCCTCGCCGTGCTGGGCCACGAACGCCTTCAGTTCGTCGCGATCGCGGGAGACGAGGGTGGGCACGATGCATTGCGGGAAGTCGAGGGCGAACAGCTTCTCGTTGCAGTCGCGCAGCGAGCGCGGGTCGTTCACCACCTTGCAGCCTTCGCGCTGGGCGCGCTCCAGCACCATCGTGTCGTAAATGAACTGCGCGTCCACCGGCGGGTCTTTCCGGGCCAGCACGATGTCGACCTCGGCAAGCGGGCGCCATTGGGACGGGCCGAGGGTGAACCAGTTGGCCGGGTCTTCCTTCACGGTCAGCGGACGCAACCGGGCCCACGCCTCGCCGCCGCGCAAGGCCAGGTCTCCCTGCTCCATGTACAGGAGGGCGTGTCCGCGACGGGACGCCTCCAGCAACAGGGCGAAGGTGGTGTCCTTGGCGATCTTGATGGCGCGGATCGGGTCCATCAGGACGGCGACGGAGAGTGGCATGGGAGCGTCCCGCAGGCAGGAAAGGTGCCAAGTCTAGTCAACACGGCCCCGAATGGGGGCGGGTTCGGCAGAGGAAGCCTTTTCTTTAAGAACAATTCATCTTGACGGCTGCCCGGCCAACCATTAAACAGCCATCGGGAGGACCGCCGAAGAGCGGGCCATCGGGACCTCGGTTCCGGACATCGACCTGGCGCACGGAATAGTCGGCCAAAACCGGCTATCCTGCGACGGTATTTGCGGTTTTTTTCGTGGGACGGGGGCGCAGTGAACGAAAACGGACGGGGTAACGACCTGAGCGGTTTGCGGGTCATGGTCATCGACGATTCGAAAACCATCCGACGCACGGCAGAGACCCTGCTGAAGAAGGAAGGCTGCGACGTACTTACCGCCGTCGACGGGTTCGAGGCGCTCGCCAAGATCTCCGACCAGAAGCCGAACATCATCTTCGTCGACATCATGATGCCGCGGCTGGACGGCTACCAGACCTGCGCGCTGATCAAGAACAACGCCCAGTTCCGGGGCACGCCGGTGATCATGCTGTCGTCCAAGGACGGCCTGTTCGACAAGGCGCGCGGCCGCATCGTCGGCGCTGAGCAATACCTCACCAAGCCTTTTACGCGCGACGAACTGCTCGGCGCGATCCACCGGTACGCGAAGGCGAGCTGACCGACACCCACGCAATACGACGTCCAGGGGGACGTGTGGCAAATATCCTGATCATCGACGACTCGCCCACCGACGTCCGCGTGTTCACCACGCTGCTCGAGAAGGCGGGTTTTTCCGTTTCCAGCGTCGACAATGCCGAGGCTGGCCTCGACCGCATCCGCGCGAACAAGCCCGACCTCGTGATCATGGACGTGATCATGCCGGGGATGAACGGCTTCCAGGCCACGCGCACGCTGAGCCGCGACCCGAACACGGCGGACGTGCCGGTGGTGATGATCACCACCAAGTCCATGGAGACCGACCGTGTGTGGGGTCTGCGCCAGGGCGCGAAGGCCTTCATCACCAAGCCGGTCAACGAGAAGGAGCTGCTCTCGACCATCGCGAGCCTCCTGCCGAACACCACGCATTGAGAACGCCATGAGCGAGAACGCGTCACTCACGCCTTTCGAACTGCTTGCGCACTACGAGCGGGCATGCCTCGCGCATTCCGCCGACGCTCCCGAGCAGGTGGAGTCGCTGGGCCTGTGGCGCGGCATCGGCTTTCGCGTGGGGCGCCGCGCCTTCGTCAGCGGCATCGAAGAGATCAATGAATTGCTGGCCGTCCCGCCGCTGACCAACGTGCCGGGCACCCAGCCCTGGTTGATGGGCGTGGCGAACGTGCGCGGCAATCTCGTGCCGGCGATCGACCTGGGCCGGTTCCTGTTCGACGAGCGCACGCCCGCGTCGGAACGCGCTCGCCTGCTGCTGGTCCGCCAGCACGGTGGCACGGTGGGACTGCTGGTGGACGAGGTGTTCGGCCAGCGTACGATGGACGAGGCGCAACGCGGCACGGGCGAGGAAGAACACGATCCGCGGCTGGCGCGCTTCGTCGCGGAGAACGTCCAGCTCGGTGAGCAGGCGTTCGGGCTTTTCAGCATGAGCCGTCTGGTTCGTGCGCCGGATTTCCGGCAGGCGGCGCTCTAAGCGCCTCCATAGGGGGAGGGGACGGCCGGGTGGCCGCCCCTTTACAGGATGGGCGGAGGCGGCTTGGCCGGCTCCGCGATGGGAACGGAGGGGCGGTCCTCGGATCGCTTCGTCATGCCGGTGGCCATCGAGGCCCCGGCGGCTAGCTTTGCCAGGTTTGGGTGAGGTGGATATGAGCACGACAGCAGGCGGCGCAGGCCGGGAACGTGGCTACACGATCGTCATCGTGTTCCTGCTCCTGGCGATCGGTTTGGCGTCGGTCGACTTCTGGTGGCTGAACAACAAGAACGGCGAGGATCGCGAGGCCATCGCGCTGACGACCCAGGTGCAGGTGCTTTCGCAGCAGACCGCGAAGTACGCGCTCGAGGCGTCGGACGGCAATCGCGACTCCTTCCGCGAGCTCGCCGCCACGAGGAACACGATCGATTCGGCCGTGCAGCGCCTGGTGAAGGGCGACGACAAGACGCGCATGCCGGCGTATGCCGATGGCAACAAGACCCAGGCGGGTCGCGCCATCGGTGCCTTGTCCAACGCGTGGCACCAGCTCGACGCGGACATCGGCAAGATCCTCTCGAACAAGGACCTCGTGCTGTCCTCGGGTGAGCGCGCCGACCTCTTCGCCAAGCAAATGCCGCTGCTGAACGCGCGCACCGACGAGGTACTGAACATCGTCCAGCAGAAGAACGCGTCGGTGGAGCAGACCTTCACCATCGCCCGCTGGATGCTCATGGCCGACCGCATGATCCGCCGCGTGCAGGAGATCCTGCAGGGTGGCGACGGTGCGCAATCGGCGGCCGATGGCCTGTCCCGCGACGCCCAGCTGTACGGCGCGGTGCTGAAGGGCCTCGTCGACGGCAATCCGGACGGCGGCGTCCGTGCCATCAGCGACGCGAATGCGCGCAAGATCCTCGAGGGCATGCAGACCTCCTGGAACGACCTGGTCGACCCGGTGAACCAGCTGGTCACGGCGTCGCCGAACCTGCAGGACGTGAAGCGCGCGGGCAACCAGGCTTCCCTGGATTCGCAGACCGTGCTGCTCCGCGCGAACGAGTCCGCCGACCAGATCGCCAAGCTGCCGCTGACCCGCCTGTTCCCGAACGTGTGGTGGGGCCTGCTAGGCGCCATCGGCGCGGTGCTCTTCGCGCTGCTGCTGGTCTACAACCTCGTGCGCGACCAGCGCCGCCGCTTCGAGACCACGTCCGAACTGAACCAGCGTAACCAGACCGCGATCATGCGGTTGCTGGACGAGATGGGCACGCTGGCCGAAGGCGACCTGACCATCAAGGCCACGGTGACCGAGGACATCACGGGCGCCATCGCGGACGCCATGAACTCCGCCGTGGACGAGATGCGCAACCTCGTGACCACGATCAACGAGACCGCGGTGCGCGTCTCCGCGGCGGCCCAGGAAACCCAGGCCACCGCCATGCACCTCGCCGACGCGGCGGAGCAGCAGGCGCAGCAGATCACCTCGGCGACATCGGCCATCAACCAGATCGCGACCTCCATGGACACGGTGTCGAAAGATTCCGCGGAATCGGCGGACGTGGCGCAGCGCTCGGTGCAGATCGCCTCGCGCGGCGCGGAAGTGGTGCGCGAGACGATCCAGGGCATGGACTCGATCCGCGACCAGATCCAGGAAACCTCGAAACGAATCAAACGCCTCGGCGAGTCGTCGCAAGAGATCGGCTCGATCGTGGAACTCATCAACGACATCGCCGAGCAGACCAACATCCTCGCCTTGAACGCGGCCATCCAGGCGGCGTCGGCGGGTGAGGCGGGCCGTGGCTTCGCGGTGGTGGCGGACGAAGTCCAGCGGCTCGCCGAACGCTCGGCGAGCGCGACGAAGCGTATCGAAACGCTGGTGCAGACCATTCAGTCCGATACCAACGAAGCGGTCAGTTCGATGGAACAGACCACCGCGGAAGTGGTGGCCGGTGCCCGCCTGGCGGAGGACGCCGGTACGGCGCTCGGGGACATCGAGCGCGTTTCGAACGACCTCTCGGCGCTGATTCAAAACATCTCGGCCGCGGCACGCCAGCAGTCCGCCGCGGCGACCGACACGTCGGCGACGATGAACGTCATCCAGGAGATCACCTCGCAGACGTCGCTGGGTGCCAGCCAGACGGCCGAGTCGATCGGCAACCTGGCCCAGCTCGCGAACGACCTGCGCCTGTCCGTCGCGAACTTCAAGCTGCCGGGCTGATGCAGTGAGACTCCAAGACCATACCGATTTCACCACGCTGCACTGGGTCAAGGCCGAGCTCGATGACGCCTTGTCCAAGGCACGCCAGGCCCTCGAGTCGTACGTGGAGGACTCGCGGGACGCCTATGTCATGCACACCTGCGCCGCGGACCTGCACCAGGTGCACGGCACGCTGCGTATGGTCGAGCTCTACGGCGCCGCGATGGTCGTCGGCGAGATGGAGCAGCTGGTCGCGGCCCTGATCGACGACCGCGTCGCCCAGCGCGACGACGCGTATGCCGCGTTGATGCGCGGCATGATGCAGATGCCCGATTACCTCGAGCGCCTGCAGAGCGGTCATCGCGATGTGCCCATCGTGCTGCTGCCGCTGCTGAACGACCTGCGCGCGAGCCGCGGCGAGCAGTCGCTGCACGAATCCGCGCTGTTCACGCCGAACCTGGACACCATGCTGCCGGCAACGGCACCCGGCGCGAGCGATCCGGCCGCGGCGGAAGCGCAGCGCGGCGAACTCGCCGAGCTGCGCGTGCGCTTCCAGCAGCAGTTGCTGGCCTGGTTCCGTGGCCAGGGCAACGAACGCCAGTTGCTGGGCATGCGGGCGACGCTCGACGGCATCGCGGCGCGTTGCTACACGATCGCGGGCCGTCGCCTGTGGTGGATCGCCGCCGGTGTGCTCGAAGGCCTCGAGCGCGGCGTGCTGCGCGCGCACGACAAGGACGTGCGCCAGCTCATTGGTCGCGTCGACCGCTCCATCCGCGAACTGGTCGATGGCGGCGAAGAAGCCTTGCTCGGCGGCGACGCCGACGAGCTGTCGCGCAAGCTGCTTTATTACGTGGCCCAGGCCAAGCCGGGCAGCGACCGCATCGAGGAACTGCGCCAGACCTACCGCCTCGAAGGGCTCCTGCCGCAGGCGTCGGAGCTGGAGCATGCGCGGGGGTCGATGTCCGGCCACAACCGTGCGCTCCTCGACACGGTCTCCGCGGCGATCAAGGACGACCTGCTGCGGGTGAAGGAATCGCTCGACCTCTTCCTGCGCCGTCCCGATGGCGATCCGGCCCAGCTAGGCCAGCAGACCGAAGTGCTCGATCGCGTGGGCGATACGCTGGGCATGCTCGCGCTTGGCGTGCCGCGCCGTGTCGTCGGCGAGCAGCGCCGTATCCTCGGCGAGATCGCCACGGGCGCGCGTGAGCCCGACGAGGAATCGTTGCTCGACGTCGCAGGCGCGCTGCTTTACGTGGAAGCGTCGCTCGACGACCACATCGAACGGTTGGGCGCGGACGGCGAAGCGCCGGCACCCAGCGAGCTCGGCCCGTCCCCGCTGCCGCGTAGCGAGGCGCGCCACATCCTGTCCACCCTCATGCGCGAGGCGACGGCCAACACCGCCAAGGTGAAGGACGCCATCGTCGGTTTCGTCGAATCCGCGTGGGACCACGACCAGCTCGCCGGTGCGCCGGAGCAGATGGCCGAGATCGGCGGCGCCATGCGCATGCTCGGCGCCAGCCGTCCGGCGGAACTCGCCGACGGCATCGGCCTGTTCATCCACCGCGAATTGCTTGGCGATCGCCGCGTGCCGAACGGCACGCAGATGGACCGCCTCGCCGACGCGCTCGCCGCGCTCGAGTATTACCTCGAGGCCGCCCGCGAGCATCGCGGCGGCCTGGAACACATCCTCGACGTGACCCAACAGAGCCTGGCGGAACTGGGCTACTGGCCCGTGCCGACCGATGCGGACGAGGAGGGCGAAGCCCTCGGCGATGCCGCGCTGGAGGAAATCGAGGCAGCCGCGATCGAACACATCGCCGTCCCCGCGACCAGCGTGGACGAGGGCGAGACCGTCGCCAGCTTCGCCGACAGCTTCGACCTCATCGACGAACCGCCGGCGGACGCCGACGAGGTCGTCGCGTCTCCCGTTCCCGTCGCCTCCGAAGCGCCCGCCGCTCCGGCCAGCGACGAAGACTGGGTGGAGATCGAGGAAGAAGTCGAACAGGAAGTGGGCGGTCTCGGCATGGCCGAATTCGCCGGGTTCCAGATCACCGTCGACGGCATCGATGACGAGATCCGCGAAATCTTCCTCGAGGAAACCGAGGAAGAGATCGGCAACCTGCGCGCCGCGCTGGGCCATTGGCTCGCCGAGCCGGAGCGCAGCGATGCGCTGGTACCCATCCGTCGCTCGTTCCATACCCTGAAGGGCTCGGGCCGCCTCGTGGGCGCTCGCCTGCTGGGCGAGTTCTCCTGGAAGGTGGAGAACATGCTCAACCGCGTGCTCGATGGCACCATCGGTCCGCATGAAGGCGTGCAGGCGCTGGTGCGTCATGCCGTCGAGGCGCTGCCGCAACTCAAGTCCGCGCTCGAAGGCGATGCCACGCCGGCCGCGCCGATCGCGGCCATCATGGAGACGGCCGATCGCCTGGCGATGGGCGACATGGCCTTCGTCGAGGACGTGGCACGCAGCTCGATCCACCGCGTGCGCAGCAAGGTCAAGCGCCGCGTGCCGCGCGACACCATCGCGGCCGTGCCGACCGCCGGCTTCGCCGCGTACGGTCAGGCGCCGGTGGAAACACCGGAAGCTGTCCTGCCGGTCGACGTGTCGCCGGGCGAAGGCACCGGTACGCACGACGCCCCGGAAGCGGCCGAGCCCGTTTACGTCGCACCGCCGCTGCCGCCGGTCGACGCCGTTCTGCTCGACATCCTGCGCGCGGAAGTCTCGCAGTACCTCACGGTCATTCGAGCAAACCTCGCGATGGCGGGCGATGGCGAACTGCCGGTGGACGATGCGTTGCTGCGGGCCGTGCATACACTGCACGGTGCCATCGGCATGGTGGATATCCCGGTCCTGATCCAGGTGCTGGCGCCGCTCGAAGGGCTCATCAAGCGCGTTCGCGCCACGGGCTTGCCGTTGCGCCGCGAAGGCGTCGTGGCGCTCACCGACACGGCCGACCTGGTCGACCACGTGATGGCCCAATTCGACGCGCCCGACCCGCGCGTGCCGGACGTGGCGGCACTTGCCGCACGCATCGTCGCGCTGCGCGACGAGCAGCCGGAAGCGACGGTCGCGCATATCCTTTACGAACCCGATCCGCTGCCGCTCGACGACGAACTGGTGTTCGATGCGGGCGACGAGGACATGGCGTCCGATCCGGTGTCCGAACCGGCGTCGGAGGATGTCGAAGCCTACCTGCCGGAACAGCCGGTGGAAGCCAGCGTTCCGTCGCTCGACGAGCAGCTGCTTGCGGACGAGTTCGCGGAAGAAGGCGAGCTGCCGCCTATCGAACAGGCGCCGCTGGAATCGGTCGCTGCGAACGACGAATTCACCGCGGAGCTCATGGCCTCGCTCGAAGGTTTCGAGATCGAGAAGGCGGACATAGAGAAGCCGGAAGGCGACGTGCGGCCGATCCTGGCCTACGACGCCGAAGAGGATGCCGCGTGGCGTTCGCTGCTGGGCGAGCTCGAAGGCACCGCGTCGCCCGCGACCGCGACCGCGACGGACGAGGCACTGCCCCAGCCGATGTCGCATGACGGTGAGGTATTGCACGTCGACGAGGGGCTGGTCGATCTCGCTTCGGATGAATCGCTGACAGGGTCCGCTCCCTCCGAGCAGGAGGAGTTCGAGGTGTTGGATGTTCCGGCCCAGCCGGAGATTGTCGACACCGCTCCCGAGCTCGACGAACAGGGCGTCGTGGACGAGCCGGTCGTCATCGAGGACCAGTCGCACGAGCCGGTCGCGCCGCCGGTGCATACGCCGGTCGAGACACCTGCTCCCGCGCTCGTTCCCGAGCTGTCGCCTTACGCAGACATCGACCCCGACCTGCTCGAGGTATTCGTCGAGGAAGGCCGCGAGATCCTGGACCACGCCGACGCCGCGCTCGCCGCATGGCGTACCGAACCGGAACAGGCGGAGCATGTCGCCGCCCTGCAACGCGACCTGCACACGCTGAAGGGCAGCGCGCGCATGGCCGGCATCTCGGCGGTCGGCGACCTGTCGCACGCCATGGAAGCGCTGCTCGATGCGGTGGCCGGTGGCCAGCGCGAGAGCGATCGTCCGGCCATCGAAGCGACCGAGGCGGGCTTCGACCGCCTGCACGGCATGATCCAGAGCATCGCGCAGAACAAGCCGGTGGCGTTGGCGGAGGCGGACATCGAGCCGTTCGCGCGCCTCGCGGGCTCGCCGATCGCGCCGGATACCGTGACCGCCGAGGCGTACCGGGAAGAACGCGAGGCCGCCATCATCGAGCACGCGCCGGTCTTCGAACCGCTGCCGGAGCCCGAGGCGCACGCGGAACCGGTCATCGAACGCGAGCTGCCGGAACTCCTGCCGGAGTTCGAGGAAGAAGAGCTCCAGCGCGCGTCGCAGGAACAGATCCGCGTCCGCGCGGACATGCTCGACACGCTGGTGAACCATGCCGGCGAGGTGTCGATCTACCGTTCGCGCCTGGAGCAGCAGACCGCCAGTTTCCGTGCCGCGCTTACCGAGCACGAGCAGACGGTCAGCCGCCTGCGCAGCCAGCTGCGCATGCTCGAGATCGAAACGGAAGCGCAGATCATCGCGCGTTATCACCAGGAGCATCGCGACACCGGCCTGTCCAGCTTCGATCCGCTGGAACTCGACCGCTTCTCGCAGTTGCAGCAGTACTCGCGAGCGCTGGCCGAGTCGGTATCCGACCTTGTCTCGCTGCAGACCATCCTCGACGAGCTGACCCGACAGTCCGAGAACCTCCTGCTCCAGCAGCAGCGAGTGAATGCGGAGCTGCAGGAAGGCCTCATGCAGACACGCATGCTGCCCTTCGACGCCATGGTGCCGAACCTTCGCCGCACGCTGCGCCAGGCCGCCTCCGATGTGGGCAAGCGCGCGCAGCTGGTGGTGGAAGGTGCCAACGGCGAAATGGATCGCAACATGCTCGACCGCATCAAGGCGCCGTTCGAGCACATGCTGCGCAACGCCGTGGCCCATGGCATCGAGCCGCCGGAAGCACGCGAAGCGACGGGCAAGAATCCGGAAGGCACGGTGCGCATCCAGGTCGCCCGCGAGGCTACCGAGATCGTGGTGCGCCTGTCCGACGACGGTGCGGGCATGGATCGCGACGCGATTCGCGCCAAGGCCATCGAACGCGGTCTGCTGCGTCCCGATGCGCGTGTGTCCGACGACCAGATCTACCAGCTCACGCAGGTGCCTGGATTCTCCACCGCCGAAAAGGTCACCCAGGTGGCCGGACGCGGCGTGGGCATGGACGTGGTGGCGAACGAGATCAAGCAGCTCGGCGGCACCTTGGGCATCGAGTCGCAGAAGGGTGTCGGCACGACGTTCGTGATGCGCCTGCCGTTCACCCTCGCGGTGACCCAGGCCCTGATCGTTCGCATCGGCGAGACCAACTTCGCGATCCCGATGACTTCGGTCCATGGCGTGGCCCGCATGGCGCCGAACGAACTGGCCCATCGCATGGCCGATGCCGAGCCGGCATTCGACTACCTGGGCGAGGAATACGGTATCCACGACCTGCCGCAGCTGCTCGGCGTGCACGTGATCTCGTCACCCGACGAAGGCGACATCCCGCTGCTGCTCGCCCGCTCGGGCGACCTGCGCGCCGCGATCCGCGTCGATGCCGTCCTCGGCTCGCGCGAAATCGTGGTCAAGCCGGTCGGTCCGCAGGTGAGCTCGGTGCCGGGCATCCTCGGTGCGACGATCATGGGCGACGGTTCCGTGCTGATGATCCTAGACCTCGCGCCGCTGGTCCGCCACGGCGTGGCGCGCCGCGCCTTCGAGGCCGAAGCGCTGGTGCCGCACGCGCCGCGCGCGCAGGACGAGATTCGCGTGAAACCGCTGGTGATGGTGGTCGACGATTCGATCACCATGCGCAAGGTCACGGGTCGCGTGCTCGAGCGCCACGAGTTCGAAGTGATGACGGCGAAGGACGGAATCGACGCGCTCGAGAAGCTCAACGAGCGGGTGCCCGACCTGATGCTCCTCGACATCGAGATGCCGCGCATGGACGGGTATGAACTGGCGACGCAGATGAAGGCCGACGAGCGCCTCGCCGGGGTGCCGATCATCATGATCACCTCGCGTACGGGCGACAAACACCGCCAGCGCGCGTTCGACATCGGTGTCGACCGTTACATCGGCAAGCCGTACCAGGAGAACGACCTCATCGTGCAGATCAACGACGTGCTCGGAGTCCACCATGGGTGATCGCGAGGCGGCGGTCGCGCTGCTGTTCGACGACGCCAGTCTTTCCGCCCACCTGCGGGAAGCGCTCGTCGCACAGGGCGCGCGCATCGTGTACGAGTCGGACCTCCGTTCGTTCGCGCCGGCGGAACTCGTCGGCTCCTCGGCCAACGTGGTGGTCGTCGATCTCGACAACCCGGGCGACGATGACCTGGACCGCCTGTACGACACGGTCGAGGGCGGGCACCCGCGTCTCGTCTTCAACGACGCGGATGCCAGCCGCAAGCTCGAGGGATGGGATCGTGCGCGTTGGGCTCGCCATCTCGCCGCAAAGCTGGTCGGAGAAATGGCGCTCGATCCGCCGCGTCCCGAGGACGCGCGTGCGATCGAGCCACGTGTTGCCGCGCTCGCGGGCCTGTCCGCGCCGGCCGACGAGTTTCTCGACGAACCGCTGGTCGAGGACCTCGCGATCACCGGAAGCCATGGCTACCCAGAATCGCCGATGGCTGCACCGGTCGACGCTTCGTTCGACGAGGCGCCTTCCATGGCCGACGATGTCGCGGATGAACTGAGCTTCTCCACGCCGCTGGCCGGCGACGATGACGAAGAAGGCGAGGGCGCCGATCCCTCCGAACTGGCCGCCGAACTGGAGGCCCTGCTTGCCGACTCCGGACCGCTCGCCGAGGACGACCTGGAATCGCTGCCGTCCGCGCCGGTGGAACTAACGGAGCTCGCCTCGCTCGACCTGTCCGGCTTCGAAGTCGTCGAGGATGGGCCGCCCCCGGTGGTGCAACCGGAAGAGGGCTTCGACGCCAGCCACTTCAGTCTCGCGTCGCTGGAGGATGACGTTGGCGGGTCGCCGGAGGTTCCTTCCGTCCAGATCGAATCGCGCGCCACGGAATATGTGCCACCGCCGGTACCGGAATGGGACCTCGTCGACCACGACGCCGTGATCGTGGAACCGGTTCCCCGGCCCGAGCCGGCGGAGTTCGGCATCGAGACCATCAGTGCCGCCGAATACCTGGCGCAGGATGTCGTCGATGACGGCAGCCACGGACTCGAGGCCGGCTTCTCGCTCGAACTCGTATCGATCGAGGAAGCGGTTGCTCCGCGCACCGACGGCGATTTCTCCCACGAGATGTTCCTGGAAGCGGCGCCGCGTGCAGTGCGTCGCGTCGTCGCCCTGGGGGGTACTCAGGAAAGCGAAGCCTCGATCGCAGCGTTCCTCGCCGCGCTCCCGGACCGCGTGCCGGCCTTGCTGCTCGTGGTCGCGCACCATGACGATGCGCAGGCGTTGGTGACGCGCCTGGGGCGGGGAAAGGTCGCCTCCGATGGCAGCCACGCCGTCCACGGCGACTGCCTGGTTGTGCCGCGCGGTTCCCATGTACAGGTTCGCCGCGACGGCAGCGTCTCGCTCCGCGACGACGGCAGCGCCGCTACCGCGGACGGCCCCTCGATCGACGGCATCCTCAGCACGCTCGCCGGCGGTTTCGGGGCCGACGCGCTCGCGATCATCTTCGCGGGCCACGGCAACGATGCTGTTGCCGGCTCGCAGGCTGTCTACGATGCGGGTGGCCGCGTTTGGGTCGAGACCGTGCCGCCGGAACTCGAAACAGGCCACATGGTGGCCGGCATCCGCGAGGAGCGGGTAGCCGACTTCGCCGGAGACGCCCACGCGCTGGCACAGAAACTGATCGAGGAATTCCCATGAGCGAGCCGTTACCGCGCGAGATCCGCTGCGTCCTGATCCCCAGCGGTGGCGTCCGCCTGCTGCTTCCCAACGCGGCCGTCGCTGAAGTGATCACGCTTGCCGGCGTCGAGCCGGTGGCCAATGCGCCTTCCTGGCTGCTGGGCCAGATCGCCTGGCGCGGCTGGAGCATTCCCTTGCTCAACTTCGACCATGTCGCGAGCCTGCCGGAAGACGCGCCGCCGCAAGCGTCGCGCGTCGCGGTGCTGAAGGGCGTGGGCCAGCATCCGGCCATGCCGTACCTCGCCGTCCTCACCCACGGCTTCCCGCGCCTGACCACGCTGAACGCGGAACTCCTGCTCCCCACGCACGACGGCAACGAACTGCCCTTCGGCGTACGCGCCCGTGTGCTGGTGCGTGACGATACGGCGGTGATTCCGGATCTGGAGCAGCTGGAAAGCACGCTGGTGGAGATGCTGGCGGCTGCTTGACCGACCGGCCGTCGCAAGGCTTGACTCGTAACTGAGAATCATTATCATCAACTCCGCACCCAACCGCGGAGTCCAGACCATGCTGCTTCGAACGCTCCCCCTGACCGATAACGGCGGCCGCGACAAGGTCGTGCCGCTTCGTGCCGTCCCGGCGGCCACCCGGCGCATCGAAAGCAAGAATCTGCTCGACGGCTCGAGGGAGCTTGTCATCGAGCACCAGGGCAGCGAATACCATCTGCGCCTGACCCGCAACGACAAGCTCATCCTGACGAAGTAACCGTCGCTTTCTCCCCGACGCCAAGCCACGCGGGTCTCCCCAGGCCGCCAGCCAGGCATCCTTCCGACCGCTCACGTCACCGGGAGACGCCATGTTCGGCTGGCTCGCATGCTTCGGCGTGTCCTCGCGCGCCCGTTCCACCGCCGCCACGCGGTGGCTGGACCTTTCGCCGCGCACGCTGTTCGAGGGCCTGGGCCAGCTTGGCGGTGTGCTGTACCTGGCGCCTCGGCACGCCGAGGCGCCGGAAGTCGTGGCCTCGCCGGGCTGTCTGGTCGAAACCTCGGAGCTGGCGCCGCTCCTGGGCACGAGGCATGTCGGGCTCACCTGCGCCGTGACGGCGGAAGGTCCGCGCGAGTGGATCGATTGCGTGGACGGGCGGGGCGACATCCTCGGGCGCGTCTATTTGCTCCCGGATACGGACTACCTCGCGTGGGATGGGCTGTTTGCCGATGCAACGCCCGCGTTGCCACCATCGGGCCGTGCGGCCGACCGGGATTGGGTTCTTGCTTCGCGGGCGCGGGTGGTCTGCTTCACCCTTTGTCGTCTCGGCGGATTCACGGTGCTGGGCACCTATGAAACGCCCATCTCGTCGCTGGGGCACGGCGTGGCGCGCGATATCGCTTTTTCCGAGTCGCTGCCGTTGTGTCCGGACTCTTCCGTGTCCGGACACTTTGTCCGCGGACACCCCCGGCTGAGCCACGCCGCGCGGCTATATCGCTGATCTCAAAGATTTTCCTGGCTTGGCACGGCACTTGCTGACTATCCCGGCAAGTAGACCAGGGAATCCACCATGATCCGTGACACCTCCGCCCAGGACCGTCTCGTCGAAGTCCGCCCGACCCGTAGCCGCAACCGGAAGCTCCTCCTCATCGGGGGCGGCGTCGCCGCCGTGGCGCTGATTGCGCTGGCCGCGCCGCACCTGGCCACGATGTTCTCGGCGGATACCTCCGTGAGCGCCTCGCGGCTCAGCTTCGGCACGGTCAGCCGCGGCCCCTTCGTTCGCGACATCGCGGCCGAGGGCAAGGTGGTGGCCGCGGTGAGTCCCACGATGTACGCGGCGTCGTCCGGCGCCGTGGTGCTCAAGGTGCACGCGGGCGACGTGGTGAAGAAGGGGCAGGTCCTCGCGGTGATCACCAGCCCGGAACTCACCAGCAAGCTGTCGCAGGAAAAGTCCGCCGCCGATGCCATGGAAGTGGATTACCTGCGCGCGCAGATCGACGCGAAGAAAAAGCGCTCCGAGCTGCAGAAAGCCTACGACAACGCCACCATCGATCAGACGGCGGCCGAGCGCGACCTCAATCGCTACCAGAGCGCCTACGGGAAGGGCGCCGTGCCGCAGGCCGATGTGGACAAGGCCAAGTCCGCCCTGGACAAGGCGCAGATCACGACGAAGCATGCCAAGACCGACCTGTCGATGGACAACGACAGCCTGACCTTCGACGTGCAGTCGAAGAAGCTCGCGCACGATCGCCAGGTCTACCTGGTGCAGGACCTCGAGCGCCAGGTGGAAGACCTCAATGTGAAGTCGCCCGTCGACGGCCAGGTGGGCCAGCTCTTCATCGCCGAACGCGCCACCGTCGCCAAGGATGCCCAGCTCCTCAGCGTCATCGACCTGTCCGCCCTCGAAGTCGAAATGAAGGTGCCGGAAAGCTTCGCGCGCGACCTTGCCATCGGCATGCCGGGCGAGATCAGCGGCAACGGCAAGACATGGGACGGCAAGGTCAGCGCCGTGTCGCCCGAGGTCGTGAACGGCGAAGTCGCCGCCCGCCTGCGCTTCGACGGTGAAACGCCGAAGCAGTTGCGCCAGAGCCAGCGCCTCTCCGTACGCATCCTGCTCGACAAGCGCGACAACGTGCTCACCGTGCAGCGCGGCTCCTTCGTGGACGAAAGCGCGGGGCGCTATGCCTACGTCGTGAACGACGGCATGGCCGATCGCCGTGACATCCGTGTCGGTGCGAGCAGCATCGACAAGGTCGAAATCCTGGATGGCCTGAAGGAGGGCGACAAGATCGTCATCTCCGGTGCCGACACCTTCGGTGACGCGAAACACGTCGCCATCAGCCGCTGATAGAGGGAACCACCATGCTCAAGATGACCCATCTCGCCAAGGTCTACCGCACGGAAGTCGTCGAGACCTACGCCCTGCGCGACTTCAACATCGACGTGAAGGAAGGCGAGTTCGTCGCCGTGACCGGTCCCTCGGGCTCGGGCAAGACCACCTTCCTGACCATCGCCGGGCTGCTGGAAACCTTCACCGGCGGTCACTACCACCTCGACGGCGTGGAAGTGAGCCAGCTGGACGACAACGCCCGCTCGCGCATTCGGAACGAAAAGATCGGCTTCATCTTCCAGGCCTTCAACCTGATCCCCGACCTCAACGTGTTCGACAACGTGGAAGTGCCGCTGCGCTACCGCGGCATGAAGGGTGCCGAGCGCAAGCAGCGGATCATGGACGCGCTGGAACGCGTGGGCCTGGCGTCGCGCGCCAAGCATTACCCTGCGGAACTCTCCGGCGGCCAGCAGCAGCGCGTGGCCATTGCCCGCGCGCTGGCCGGTTCGCCGCGCCTTCTCCTGGCCGACGAACCCACCGGTAACCTGGACACGCAGATGGCCCGCGGCGTGATGGAACTGCTCGAGGAGATCCACCGTGAGGGCGCGACCATCGTCATGGTCACCCACGATCCGGAACTGGCGGCCCGCGCGCAACGCAATGTCCACGTGATCGACGGCCAGGTGGTCGACCTCGCGGAAGAGCCGCGCTTCCACGCGCACGCACACTCCGCTCATTCCTGAACCCGTCGTTCCACCCCCGGGGGCACCCATGTTCAGCTACTACCTTCAACTCGGCCTGCGCAGCTTGCGCCGCAATCCGATGCTCACCGCGCTCATGGTGATGGCGATCGGATTCGGCGTGGCGGCGTCGATGACCACCTACTCGGTGTACCGTGCGACGTCGCGCGATCCGATCCCGCAGAAATCCGACGTGCTGTACAACGTGCAGCTGGATAACTGGGGGCCGGAGAACACCGAGAAGGGTGAGCCGCCGCCGGCGCTCAGCTATACCGATGCCACGGCGCTCATGCGCGCGCATAAGGCGAAGCGGCAGACGATCACCTATCCCATCGGCATCTCGGTGATTCCGGACGACGCGTCCCGCCTGCCGATGCGCCAGGGTGCCTACGCCACCGGTGCGGATTTCTTCCCCATGTTCGACGTGCCCTTCCTCCAGGGCCGCGGGTGGAGCCTCGAAGACGACGACAAGCACGCCGACGTCGCCGTCATCAGCAAGTCGCTCAACGACAAGTTGTTCAACGGCGGGCCCAGCGTGGGTAAGCAGGTCAACCTCGACGGGCACCTCTTCCGCGTGACCGGCGTGATCGAGGACTGGGCGCCGCAGCCGCTGTTCTTCGACGTGTGGAATACCGGCGGCTTCGACGAAGGCGCATCCGTGTATGTGCCATTCAATCGCGCGGTGGACCTCAAGCTGCCGAACAACGGCAACAACAACTGCGTGAAGGATCCGGGCGAGGGCTGGGACAACTACCTGCGCTCGGAATGCATCTGGATTTCGATGTGGGCGGAATTGCCCTCGGCCGCAGACGCCCACGCCTATCGCAGCTACCTCGCCGGCTATTCCGCCGAGCAGCAACGCGCGGGGCGTTTCAGTTGGGCCCCGAACGTGCGCGTTCGCGACGTCATGGACTGGCTGTCGGTCGAAAAGGTGGTGCCGCGCGAGTCGCAAGTCTCGCTGTTGGTGTCGCTCGGCTTCCTCGTCATCTGCCTGGTCAACACCGTCGGTCTGTTGCTCGCGAAGTTCATGCGTCGTGCTCCGGAGATCGGCGTGCGCCGCGCGCTCGGTGCGTCGCGCAGGGAGATCTATGCACAGTTCCTCATCGAGGCTGGAACGATCGGCGTCGCGGGCGGTGTGCTGGGCCTGCTGCTCACCGGCGTCGGCGTGCTCGGTGTCGGCCTCGTGTTTCCCGAGCAGATCGCGCGGCTGGCCACGCTGGACCCGATGCTGATGCTACTCACCCTTGCCGTGGCGATCGCCGCCTCGGTCATCGCCGCCTTCTATCCCACATGGCGCGCTGCCCAGGTGCAGCCGGCGTGGCAGCTGAAGTCCAACTGAGGAACCCGCCATGCAGATCCGACCCATCCTCGCGGCGCTCCGCCGGCACAAGGCAGGAACCATCCTCATCGCACTGCAGATCGCCCTGACCCTGGCGATCGTCTGCAACGCGCTCTTCATCATCCACGAGCGCGTCGAGCGCGTGAAGCGGACGACGGGCATGGACGAGTCCAACGTGATCGCGGTGCAGAACCGCTACGTGGGCTCGCCGCCCAACTTCGTCCCGCTGATGAAGACCGATCTCCAGGCCATTCGCTCGATGCCGGGCGTGCAAAGCGCGTACGTGACCAACTCGTTCCCGCTGCGCCAGGGCGGCTGGTCCACGAGCATATCGAGGAGTTCCGAAGCCAGCGGGACGAGGAATGGCGTGCAGTCGGCGCTGTACTTCGGCGACGAGCAGACGCTGGCCACGCTCGGCGTGAAGCTCATCGCCGGGCGCAATTTCACGCCCGGCGAGGTCACGTCATTCGAACGCGAACAACCGCCCGCTCCGCCGCAGGTCATCATCACCAAGGCCCTCGCCGATAAGCTGTTCCCTGACGGGAATGCGCTGGGCAAGACGATCTATTACGTGAAGGAAAAGCCGTCCACGATCATCGGCATCGTCGAGAAGCTCACGGTGCCCTGGACGGACTTCGGCTTCATGGACCATGTGACGATCATGCCCCTGCTGTTCAACAGCAGCTACCAGCACTTCGTCGTACGGACGAAGCAAGGCCAGCAGGACGCCGTGTTCAAATCGATCGCGAATACCCTCTATGGCACGAGCCGCATGCGCGTGTTGCCGGAGAAGGTGGGCGTGCGTACGTTCGAGATGGTTCGCGCAAGGGCCTACGAGGCCGACCGTGGCATGGCGATCCTCATGAGCATCGTGTGCGGCGTCCTGCTGGCAATCACCGCGGCCGGCATTGTGGGCCTGTCGAGCTTCTGGGTGGGGCAGCGTCGCAAGCAGATCGGCGTGCGCCGCGCGCTGGGTGCACGCAAGAGCGACATCCTCAGCTACTTCATGACCGAGAACTTCCTGATCGCGCTCGCCGGCGTGGTGGTCGGCATCGTGCTGGCGCTGGGCATGAACCAGTGGATGCTCACCCAGTTCGAGATGCAGCGGCTGTCATTCACGTACCTGCTGATCGGCGTCGTCGTCCTCCTCGGGTTGGGTCAGGCCGCGGTGTTCGCGCCGGCACTGCGTGCGTCCCGTGTGTCGCCCGTCGAAGCCACCCGCAGCGTCTGACGCCGTCGCAGTAGAAGCAGTAAAGGAACGTCGCATGTTCGGGTATTACGTGGAACTCGCCCTGCGCAGCCTCCGGCGCAGCAGGGCGCTCACGGCGCTGATGATCCTCGCCGTGGCCCTCGGGATCGGGGCGAGCATCACCACGCTGACGGTGTTGCACGTGCTGTCGGGCGACCCGCTTCCGGGACGCAGCGGGTCGATCTTCATGCCGAGGCTGGATCCTCGCGACAAGGAAGGCTACGACCCCACGGACGAACTGCCGGCCCAGGTGACCTGGACCGACGGCAACAACCTCCTCCACGCCGCGAGGGGGCGGCGGCAGGCCTTGATGACGGCCGGTGCCACGCCGGTGCAGTCGGACGATCTCGCGATCGATCCGTTCATCGTGCCCGCGCGCTACACGACGACCGGTTTCTTTCCCATGTTCAACGTCCCGTTCCGCTACGGCCAGCCGTGGAGCGCCGCGGACGACGAGGCGCGTGCGCGCGTCGCGGTGATCGGGGCGGGCCTGAACGACCGGCTGTTCCATGGACAGAACAGCGTGGGGCGGACCCTGCATGCCGATGGCGTGGACCTGCGCATCGTCGGCGTGATCGACCCGTGGCGTGCCGTGCCGCACTTCTACGACTTGAACACCGGCAACTACAGCGTGGGCGAGGAAATCTTCGTGCCGCTGGGTACGGCGCGCACGGCGAAGTTGAAGCGCAACGGCGGCATCGAGTGCTGGGGCAACAAGTCCTCCGACGAGGATGGCATGGAGACGGCTAACTGCGCGTGGCTGCAGTTCTGGGTGCAACTGGACGACGCGGCGGCCGTCGCTTCCTACCGCCGGTTCCTCGATGGGTATGCGCGTGAGCAGGTGGCGCTCGGCCGTTTCGAGCGGCCGGTGCGGACCGCGCTGCCCGACGTGATGCAATACCTCGACGAGAAGCGCGTCGTGCCCAGCGACGTGCGCCTCCAGGTCTGGCTCGCATTCGGGTTCTTCGTGGTCTGCCTCGTCAATACCGTCGGCCTCATGCTGGCGAAATTCATGCGGCGTGCCGGAGAAGTGGGTGTGCGACGCGCGCTCGGCGCGTCGCGACGAAGCGTCTTCGCGCAACTCCTCACGGAGGCGGCCGTCATCGGCGTGGCAGGAGGTCTCGGCGGACTCGGCATCGCCATGATCGGCCTGGCGATGGTCCGCCTGCAGCCGGGGGCGCTGGCGCAGCTGGCGCACCTGGATACGACCATGCTCGCCACCACCTTCGTCATCTCGATCGTCGCCACGCTGGTGGCGGGACTGATTCCCGCCTGGCGGACCTGCCGCATCGCGCCGGCGCTGCAATTGAAGAGCCAGTGACATGCTGATCGACGTCCTACCCATCGTCTCGACGCTACGCCGTCACCGCCTCACGGCTACGCTGCTCGTGCTGCAGATCGCCCTGACCTGCGCGATCGTCTGCAACGCCACATTTCTTATTAGCGACCGCCTGGGCTGGATGTTCACGCCCAGCGGCATCGCCGAAGACCAGCTCATGCGGATCACGGTGTCCGACATCGGCCCGCGCCGCGACATCCATGCGCGCGCCGAAGCCGACCTCGCCGCCATCCGCAACGTCGCGGGCGTCGAGGCCGTGACGATCGGCAACTCCTTGCCGTTCGGTGGTAACGCCTGGAGCGCCGGCATAAAGCGGGACATGTCACAGCAATCGCCGAGCCTGAACGTGGCGACGTACTACGGGCAATCACTCGTTGAAACGCTGGGGAGCCGGGTCGTGGCCGGCCGTTCCATCCGCCCGGACGAATACGTCTGGGTCGACGACCTCGTCGCGGGGAAAGCCACCAGCAGCCACGTGGGGATGCTGACCAGCGACCTGGCGCGACGCCTGTTCCCCGACCGCTCGGCGGTGGGGCAGGAGGTGGTGATCGGCGGCGAGCCGGTACGGGTCGTGGGCGTCCTCGACCGCTTGCCCGCCGCGCAGGTCGAGGCGCGCGAGGACGTGAACAACACGGTCGTCATGCCCTGGCGGATGTTGCCCGCCTATGGCGGCGGGTACTTCGTCCGCGCGAGGGAGGGCGAGGCGGGTCGCGTGCTGAAGGGCGCCGTCGCCGCCTTGAAGGCCGTGGATCCACGGCGGGTGATCGTCGAGGCGCGACTGTATCCGGAGATTCGAGACCGGTACTTCGCCACCGATCGTGCGATGGCGGTGCTCCTGTCCGCGGTATCCGTCGCCCTGCTGATCGTGACGGCGTTGGGCATCGTGGGGCTCGCGAGCTTCTGGGTGGCTCAGCGCCGCCGCCAGATCGGCGTGCGCCGGGCGCTAGGCGCCTCCCGTACCGCGATCCTGCGCTATTTCCAGACCGAGAATTTCCTGCTCGCCAGCATGGGCATCGTCCTTGGCATGGCGCTGGCCTACGGCATCAATGCGCTGCTGATGCGGCACTACGAACTGCCGCGCCTGCCGCTGGTGTACCTGCCGGTCGGCGCGGTCCTCCTCTGGCTCCTGGGGCAGGTGGCCGTCCTGGCGCCGGCCCTGCGCGCGGCGTCGGTGCCCCCTGTGGTGGCGACCCGCGGCTAGAATGGAAAAATGTGCCGGCGGGGAGGCAACCTTTTCGCCGGGGGAGGCATCCATGGCTGCATGCGAAGAGACCAGATGCGCTGCGTACTGATCATCGACGACAACCCCGCGGTGGGCGAGGCCCTCTCGCTTGCCCTCAGCCTGCGTGACATCCGGCCGCTTGTCGCGTTCACGCCCGAGGACGGCTTGGCTGTCCTCGCGCGCGAGCGCGTGGACGTCGTCATCCAGGACATGAACTTCACGGCCGACACCACCTCGGGCGAGGAGGGCGCCGCCCTCTTCAAGGCGATTCGTGCCCGCCACTCCGACCTGCCGGTGATCCTGCTGACGGCCTGGACGCACCTGGAAGCCGCCGTGGAGCTGGTGAAAGCCGGCGCCGCCGATTACCTCGGCAAGCCGTGGGACGACACCAAGCTGCTCGCGACGGTGGAAAACCTCCTCGAGCTGTCCGAATCCACGCGTGAAGTGACCCGGGCCCGGGTCGAGCGGCGTCGCCGTCGCGAGGCCCTCGAGAGCCGCTACGAACTCGACGGCCTGGTCTTCGCCTCGGAAGCCATGAGCCGGACGATCGAACTGGCCTGCCAGGTCGCGCGATCCGACGTGCCGGTGCTCATCACCGGCCCGAACGGCGCGGGTAAGGAACGCATCGCCGCCATCGTCCACGCGAACTCCGCGGTGCGCCGCGGGCCGTTCGTAGCGGTGAATTGCGGCGCGTTGCCCGGTGAACTGATCGAAGCGGAGCTGTTCGGCGCGGAGGCGGGCGCGTACACCGGCGCGAACAAGGCGCGTGAGGGCCGATTCGAGATGGCCGACGGCGGCACGCTGTTCCTCGACGAGATCGGCAACCTTCCGCTGCCTGGGCAGATGAAATTGCTGCGCGTGCTGGAAACCGGGCAGTTCGAACGGCTCGGTTCCGGTCGCACGCGGCACGCCAAGGTGCGCGTCGTCAGCGCCACGAATGCCGATCTCAAGGCGATGATCGCCGCAGGCACCTTCCGCGAAGACCTCTACTACCGCCTCAACGTGATCGACGTGAACCTGCCGCCCTTGTCGGAGCGTTGCGACGACATCCTGCCGCTGGCCGAGTTCTTCCTGGACGGGAAGGCGTCGCTCACGGAAGACGCGCGCGAAGCCTTGCTGGCGCACTCATGGCCGGGCAACGTGCGCGAGCTGAAGAACGCCATCGCGCGCGCAGCGCTGCTGGCAGCCGACGGACGGATCGAACCGTCCCACCTCAACCTGCCGCCGCCCACGCCGAACGTGGCGCGGAACCTGGACGAGCCGAGCCGGGAATCGGTGGAGGCCGCGCTGGCCTCGGCCGGCGGCGTGGTCAGTCGCGCGGCGAGCAACCTGGGCCTTTCACGACAGGCGCTGTACCGGCGCATGGAGCGCTACGGGCTGGCGGTCTGATACGTTCGCCACCATGAAGACCCTTTCGCTCGAAGGACGGATGACGCTGGTGGTCGCCGGATCCGCCATCGTCGGGGCGCTGGTGTTCGCCGGCGTTTCCGTCTGGCCGTTCCCGCAGTTGCTGGCGTGGATGCGCACCGTGCCGGACAAGGCAAGCAAGCTGCCGCCGGCGCCGGCGATCGAAAGCTTCGACGGCGGCACGGCCCTCGTCATCTGCCTGCTCGTGCTCCTGCCGCTGTCGGCATGGATCGCCCACGCGCTGGTGGAACCGCTGCGCCGGCTCATGCGCGCGCTCGAAAGCGCCGTGGCCAGCTACCGTGACGGCGACTTCAGCATGTCCATCGGCACGTCCCGCCGCGATGAACTGGGCGATCTGATCCGCATGCACAACGCGCTGGGCCAGACCTTGCGCGACCAGCGCCAGCACCTCGCCCAGCGCGAGCTCCTTCTCGATACTGTCGTACAGAACACGCCGGTGGCCCTGGTGCTGACCGATGCGTCGGGCAAGATCACCTACGCCAACATCGCCGCGCGCCACCTGTTCAACGAAGGTCGCGCACTGGCGGGGTTGGACTTCACTGAGGTCCTCGCCGACATGCCGGAAAACCTCCGGGAGGCGGCGAAGGGCGGTGAAGATGCGCTCTTCTCGGTGGAAATGGAGGGCAGCGAGGAAACCTTCCATCTGTCCCAGCGCGGTTTCCGCCTGCAAGGCCGGCCACATCGCCTCCAGCTCTATCGGCGTATGACGCGCGAACTCTCACGGCAGGAAGTGCATACCTGGAAGCGGGTGATCCGGGTCATCAGCCACGAGCTCAACAATTCGCTGGCGCCCATCTCGTCGCTGTCCCACTCGGGCGCGGAGCTGGCCCGACGCGGGGACCTGGCCCGCCTTCCGGGAGTGTTCGCCTCGATCGGCGACCGGGCGAAGCACCTGCACAGCTTCATTGCCGGATACGCCAGCTTTGCCAAGCTGCCCACGCCGCAGTCCAGGGAAGTGGATTGGGAGACCTTCCTCGAGGCGTTGGCCTTGCACGCGCAGTTCCGCCTCGCCGCGCCGGTGCCCAAGCATCACGGCTGGTTCGATCCGACCCAGGTGGAACAGGTGCTGATCAACCTGATCAAGAACGCGCACGAGGCCGGCGGCGATCCGGGGGAAGTATGCCTCGCCGTGCACCACGTCGGCCGCGACATGCTTATCGAGGTAGCGGACCGTGGGCCCGGCATGAGCGAGGTCGTGCTGGCCCAGGCGCTGCTGCCGTTCTATTCCACCAAGCGCTCCGGCACGGGGCTCGGACTGGCCCTCGCGCGCGAGATTTCCGAGGCGCACGGCGGGCGCATCGCCCTGGCCAACCGCGACGGCGGCGGCCTGCGCGTCACCCTGGTCCTGCCTGTCGGTCTGCACTGAGGCGCTTCGCCTATACTCCTGCTTACATATCGGGAGAGGGGAGTCAGGCCATGGGAAGTATCGTTGCGCTGGTCGTCGTGGTGGTGGCCGTCATCGTGCTGGCCAAGCTCATCCGCATCGTGCCGCAGGGCTACGAGTGGACGGTGGAGATGTTCGGCAAGTACACGGGCACGCTGGCGCCCGGCCTGCATTTCCTCATTCCGTTCGTCTATGCGATCGGCCGCAAGATGAACATGATGGAACAGGTGCTCGACGTCCCCTCGCAAGACGTCATCACCAAGGACAACGCCGTGGTCCGTGTCGACGGCGTGGTGTTCTACCAGGTGCTGGATGCCGCGAAGGCGGCCTATGAAGTGGCGAACCTCGAAGGCGCGGCGCTCGCCCTCATCATGACCAACATCCGCACCGTGCTGGGCTCCATGGACCTCGACGAGAGCCTGAGCCAGCGCGATGCCATCAATGCGAAGCTGCTGGGCGTGATCGACGAGGCCACGCACCCCTGGGGCGTCAAGGTCACCCGCATCGAGATCAAGGACATCTCACCGCCGCGCGATCTCGTCGACGCGATGGCCAGGCAGATGAAGGCCGAGCGCGAGAAGCGCGCGAACATCCTCGACGCGGAAGGTTTCCGGCAGGCGGCCATCCTCAAGGCCGACGGCGAGAAACAGTCCGCCATCCTCCAGGCGGAAGGCAAAAAGGAAGCCGCCTTCCGCGAAGCCGAGGCGCGCGAGCGCCTCGCCGAGGCCGAAGCCAAGGCCACGACGATGGTCTCGCAGGCGATCGCCGGCGGCGACGTCAACGCGCTGAACTACTTCGTCGCCAACAACTACGTGGAGGCGCTGAAGGAGATGGCGAAGTCGCCGAACCAGAAGACGTTGCTCCTGCCCATGGAGGCCACGGGCATCCTCGGCTCGCTCGCCGGCATCGCGGAACTGGCGAAGGAGTCGCTGGCATCCCAGCAGCAGCGCGGCCCGGACACCACGGCCGTACGTAACCCGCCTCTGCCGCGCTGACGCCATGGAACAGGTCGCCACGCACTATCTCTGGTGGATCGTCGCGCTGCTCCTCATCGGCGGCGAGGTGATCCTTCCCGGTTACTTCATGCTCTGGATCGGCATCGCCGCGGCCGCCATGGGCGTCGTCCTGCTGATCGTGCCCGACATGGGCGCTCTGGCACAGGCCATCGTTTTCGCGGCCTTCGCCTTCGTTTCCTGCTTCGCGTACTGGAAACTGGTGCGTCCGAGGCTGGACCGCGTGCCCGCCGGTAACGAGCGCCTCAACCGTCGCGGCGAGCAGCTCGTCGGCCAGCGCTACGTGCTGTGCGAGGCCATCGTCAATGGCCGTGGCAAAGCGAAGGTCGGCGACGGCACCTGGCTGGTCAACGGACCGGACCTTCCCCTGGGCGCGGCCGTGGAGGTCGTGGGCATCGACGGCACGACCCTGCGCGTGAAGGCGGTGGACGTTGGCTGAAGCCGCGCCGTTGGCGGTACCGGTGAGCTTCGCCACCACGGCGATCAACACCCGCATCGCCTTCCTGACCGAGCTGGCACGCCGGCTCCATCAGTACGGCACCACGGCACCTCGCCTCGAAACGGCCATTGGCCGTTCGGCACAGCGACTCGGTTTGTCGGCGGAAGTCTGGTCCAGCCCCACGGCGATCATCGTCTCCTTCGCCGATCTGGGCCAGGGCGAGGAGAGCGTCGCCCAGGTCACCCAGGTAATGCGCCTGCCACCGGGCGACGTGAACCTCGCACGTCTGTGCGAAGCCGATCGCATCGCCGATGCCGTGATCGATGGCGAGATGGAATTGCGCGAGGGTTTCCACCTCCTGCGCAAGCTGGGAGCACCGGATACCTTTCGCGCACAGCTCGGCGTCATCGCCAGCTACGGACTCTGCGCGGCCAGCGTCGTGGCATTGCTGCTGCATAGCGCGTGGCCCGACCTCGTCACGGCCGGTGTCATCGGCGTGATCATCGGCGTCATCACCGTCGCCTCCGCCAGCCGCCCGCGGCTCGGCGCGGCGAGCGACGCCATCAGCGCCATGGTGGCGACCGCTATCGCCACCATCGTCAGCGCGTACGTCGTGCCGCTGGCGGTGAAGTCCGTGATCCTCGGCAGCCTTATCGTGCTGCTGCCGGGCATGGCGCTTACGACCGCCGTTCGCGAGATCTCCAGCCAGCACCTCGTCGCCGGCGTGGCGCGCATGGGTGGGGCAGTGGCGACCTTGCTCAAGCTCACCTTCGGCACCGTCGCCGCCAGCCAGCTGTGCGAAGCGTTCGGCATCGTGCCGCGCAATTACGCCTTGCCGCCGCTGCCGGCCTGGGCGGACTGGCCCTCGCTGATCCTCGGTGCCTTTTCCTTCGCCATCCTCTTCCGCGCCGCGCGAAGTACGTGGCTCGTGGTGATGGCATCGGTGATCATTGGCTACCTCGCCACCGCATGGGGCGGCAGCATCTCAGGCTCCTTACCTGGCGCACCCTTCGGCGTGTTCGTCGGAGGCCTGCTGCTCGGCTCGCTCAGCAACGTGTACGCGCGCTACGCGCACATGCCCGGCGCCGTGGTGCGGGAGCCGGGGATCATCCTGCTGGTGCCCGGCTCGGTAAGCTTCCGCAGCGTGTCGTACCTGCTCGACCGGGACGCGTCGCTCGGCATGGACACCGGGCTGCTAGGTATCACCTTGCTGGTGTCGCTAGTGGCCGGCCTGCTGTTCGGGGACCTGATCGTGGCGCCGCGCCGGTCGTTGTGAGCGCTTGACAAGTTTTCGTCACCGATTCACTGTCGCGACAGCATTCGCTTCCGGCAGGAATCTCATGCGAAGCAGCTTATGGATAGCGACGGTCGTGGGTGTATTCGCTTGTGGCACGGCCACGGTCCTGGCGCAGTCGCAACCGCACTACGACATCAGGGTGAACAGCGCCGGCCACTTTGATCAAAAGCTGCACGACTCGCTGGTCCGCCAGCGAGCGGCCGCGGACGGCTCGCTCGATACGAAGCAACTGGCGGCATTCCGCGACCTCATGTTGCAAGGCGGTTGGCCCACGGTGACAGCGGCGGGCAGGGACGGCGTGGATGCAGCCGGCGACCTGGCTCGTTTCGCGACGGCGGACTATCCGCTGCAGGTGGCTTTAAAGCAGATCATCGGCAATCGGATAAGCGTCGATATCGATGGTCTGGCGTTTGCGCGCTTAGATGACGACATCGAGGCCGCTCACGGCGGACACCAGCCATTCGGCACGCTGTTGAAGCTCGACGGCGGCAGAGTGGTGCCGTGGCCCCCTACGCCGGAATTGGAAGCCAATAGGGCCAGGGACTTCACTGGCTTGCCATTGCTGCAGGACTACCTCAAGGCGGTTCAGGCGCGTGTCGATGCCGGCCAGTCGCTGGACAGCGCAAACGCCATTCCTCGGCTTTCCGCTCCCGCGAGGGAATTGTCGAACCTTCCGCTTCGGAAACAACTGTCCGACATGGCCGCTGCCGACCAGGCGGCAAGGAGCGACTATTTCAAAGCCGCGATGAAACCGGATTCGCCATCCTGGAAAAAGATCCAGGACGTCGACCGCCATAACCTGGAGGCGTTGAAGGCCATCTTCGCGAAGTACGGTTTTCCGACGGTTGCGATGGTAGGCAGGAGCGGCGTCACAGCGACTTTCTTGCTCGCGCAGCATGCCGATGCGGATCGCGAATTCCAGAAACATGCGCTGGAGCTGGCCAAATCCCTATTGGAGCGTGGCGAACTTCCTCGTTCGCTATACGCCATGCTCGTCGACCGGGTGAGACTCGCGGATGGCAAGCCCCAGCTCTATGGGACTCAGGTGAAGGCTATGGACGGAAAGGTCGAAATGTTGCCTGTAGAGGATCCTGGCAATCTGGACGTCCGCCGCAGATCCATGGCGTTGGAACCAGAAGCGGAATACCGGGGCGAGTTTCACATGCCGACCAGCCACTAGCGCAACCGGCAGCGACGGATGGAAAAGCGTTGGCTCCCGCCATCGCACTGATCAAAGGGCGTGACGCCCATCACCGAGAGCTGCCGCTAACCGTGCCGTTTCCGGCGCCGACAGGGAAGGACAATCCGGGATCACCAACCTGCATGGTTCACATTTTCGGCGAGTGGTATCCCTGGTATGTCCAGGAAAACCTCCCGCCGGCTTTGGTGTCGAAGGCGCGATCGCGGCCTCACTCGGAGTCTTCGAAAACCCCGGCTTTCGCCGGGGTGGTAGGCCTACTGCTCAGGCGAGCAGGTCTTTCTCTTTCTTTCCGGCCTTCAATGCATCGTTGAACCAATTCGGGCGCTTGCCGCGACCGGACCAGGTCTGCTCGGCATTGGCGGGATTGCGGTATTTGGCGGCGACGGGAGCGGCTGTGCGGCGGCTCTTCGGTGCGCGTGTTCCAAAGACGTCGTCGAAGGTGAATCCTTCGGCCTTGATCAGCGCATTGACCTTTTCACGAAGCTTCGCGACCTTTTCCTTGCGCAGTTCGTTCTGCCGGACCTGCGCCTTGGCGATCAGCTCGTTCAGCTGGGTGTGGTTGAGGTTCTTTATATCGACGGCCATTGGCATCTCCGGTCACTTTCAATATGGATCGTGGTGTCGATCCAGGGCGCGCATTAAGACGCGTGCGAATGGCGATTGTGACCCAATCCGCGAATGGATGTCAGCCCGCCGCAGGATTACCTGTTAATCCCGACGTAGTTATCAGGTTAATCGGACAAGGCATTGCGCTAATGACGGCATCAGCGCAATGCCCACCATGCATCGAATCAACCTAGCAGGGCGAAAAGTTCATCGCGGGTGACGTTGCGGGCTTCGGCGTCGGTGCGGCCGCGGTACTCGAACGTACCGGCCTCGAGGCCGCGGCCGCTGACCACCACGCGGTGCGGAATGCCGATCAGTTCCATGTCCGCGAACATCGGTCCGGGACGAAGGCCGCGGTCGTCCAGCACGGTGTCGATGCCGGCTTGCGAAAGCGCTTGGTAAAGCGATTCCGCGGCCTCGGCCACGACAGCGTCGTTCTTCGGATTGATGACGCACACGGCCACGCGCCACGGCGCCATGGCTTCGGGCCAGATGATCCCGGAAGCATCGTGGCGCTGTTCGATGGCGGCCGCGACGATGCGGCTGACACCGATGCCGTAGCAGCCCATGTACATCGTGCGCATCTTGCCCTGGTCGTCGAGCACGCCCGCGCCCATGGCTTCGGCATACTTCTGGCCGAGCTGGAAGATGTGGCCGACTTCGATGCCGCGACCCAGACGGATGGTGCCCTTACCGTCGGGCGACGCATCGCCGTCCACCACCTTGCGGATGTCCGCAATGCGGGAGATGCGTGCGTCGCGCTGCCAGTTCGCGCCGGTGTAATGCGTGCCGTCCTGGTTGCCGCCGCAGACGAAGTCGGCGAGCACGGCGGCGCTGCGGTCGACGATCACCGGGATCGATTCGGGCAGGCCGACAGGGCCGATGAAACCGGGGCGCGTGCCGGTGGCGGCGACGATGTCCGTCTCGCTGGCCAGTTCGGACTCGTCAGGCATTTCAGGGAGGTGCACGACCTTCACCTCGTTGATCTCGTGATCGCCGCGCAGGCAGAGGGCCACGAGGCCTTCGTGGCCACGGACAAGGATCGTTTTCACCACCTGCGAGGCGGGCACACCGAGGAACGCGCTGACCTCTTCGATCGTGCGCTGGGTCGGCGTGTCGACGCGGGCGAGCGTCGCCGTGGGAGCGGGCCGCTCGCCCGCGGGCGGGAGCGCCTCGGCTTTCTCGATATTGGCCGCATAGGACGAAGCGTCGGAGAAGGCGAGGGCATCTTCGCCAGCATCCGCCAGCACCTGGAACTCATGGCTGGCGCTGCCGCCGATGGCGCCGGTGTCCGCGTCCACCGCGCGGAATGCCAGTCCGAGGCGGGTGAAGATGCGCGAATACGCGCCGTACATCACGTCGTACGTGTCCCCCAGTGACTCGGGCGTCAGGTGGAAGGAGTACGCGTCCTTCATGAGGAACTCGCGCGCGCGCATCACGCCGAAGCGGGGGCGGATCTCGTCGCGGAACTTGGTCTGGATCTGGAACACGTTGAGCGGGAGCTGCTTGTAGCTCTTCAGCTCGTTACGCGCGAAGTCGGTCACGACCTCCTCGTGCGTGGGGCCGTAGCAGTAGTCCTGCTCCTTGCGATCCTTCATCTTCAACAGCTGGCCGCCGAATTTCTCCCAGCGACCGGTTTCTTCCCACAGTTCGCGGGGCTGCACGGACGGCATGAGCATTTCGACGGCTCCCGCGCGGACCATCTCCTCGCGGACCACGTTCTCGACCTTGCGCATCACGCGCAGGCCCAGCGGCGTCCACGTGTACAGGCCGGAGGCGAGTTTGCGGATCATGCCCGCGCGCAGCATCAGCTGGTGGCTGGCGATCTCCGCGTCGGCGGGTACTTCCTTGGCGGTGGCGAGGTGGAACTTGCTGAGGCGCATCGGCGAGCGGTCCGGACGGTAAAAGCGGGATTATAGGCGGATTCCCCGGACTGCCCGACCAAGGCTGGCCTATTTGCAGTAGAGGGTCATCTGGGCTTGCGTGGTTTCGACCTGACGTTTACGGCCAGCGTCGTCGAGCGGGACCTGGCCTCCCTTGCCATCGTCGACCGACACCTGCTGCTGCTTCGTCAGGACGTCCATGTTCGACTGGAGGGTCGTGCAGAGTTTCTTGCGGTTTTCAGGGGTGTCGGACGTCGGTGCGGCGGCCGTCGCTTTCGGCGGTTCTTTCGCGGCGGGGGCCGGGGCAGCCGGTCCCGCCGGCGGGACCACGGTGCCGGTGGTCTTCACCTTGTCGTATTTCGTTCCCGCAGGCGGCGGCGAATCCGCGTAGTGCGTGACGCCCTGGGCGTCCTTCCACTTGTAGGCCTGGGCAAGCGCGAGAGGACAGGCCGCAAGGAGGACGGCGAGGGTGACGATACGACGCATGCGGGCCAACCTGCGGAAAGGAGTGTCGAGAAGAAGTATCACCGCCCACGAGCCCGTGCAAGGGACCCAGGTCGCGGTTCCGGCAAGGCCCCCCGGACTGACGCTTCACGGCGCCTAAGCTACACTGGCCGCCCATGTCACGGAATGGCCCATGAGCGATCCGATCCAAGTCCGGGCGCCGCGTCATCGCGGCATCTACCTGCTTCCCAACCTGTTCACGACGGGCGCCATGTTCGCCGGGTTTTACGCGATCGTGTCCGCCATCAACGGGCATTACGCGGTCGCGGCCCTGGCCGTCTTCGTGGCGGGCATCCTGGACGGCATGGATGGGCGAGTCGCGCGCCTGACGAATACGCAGAGCGAGTTCGGCGTCCAATACGACTCGCTCTCGGACCTGGTCAGTTTCGGCTTGGCGCCCGCGCTCGTCATGTATACGTGGGCGCTCTCGTCGCTGGCGGCCTACGGTCCGGTCTGGGGCAAGATCGGTTGGGCGGCGGCGTTCATTTACGCGGTGTGCGCGGCGCTGCGCCTCGCCCGCTTCAATACCCAGGTCGGCGTCGCCGACAAGCGTTACTTCCAGGGGCTGGCCAGTCCGGCGGCCGCGGGCCTGTGCATGTCCTTCGTCTGGACGATGGAGAAGTTCGACATCCCCGGGCCGACGGTGGCGTTCTTCGCCATGCCGCTGGCGATCATCGCCGGCCTGCTCATGGTCAGCAACGTGCGCTATTTCAGCTTTAAGGCCTGGCCGAAGGGCGACCGCGTCCCCTTCATCTGGCTGATCGCGGCCGTGCTGATCGTGGTCCTCCTGCTCGTCGATACGGCACGCGTGCTGTTCGCTGTCGCGGTGATCTATACCGTGTCCGGCCCGGTGATGACCTTGTGGGGCCGCGCCACGCGCCGTCGTCGTGCGCGCCGGGCCAAGGTGGCGGAGTAACGCCGATGGCTGCCGCGACCGACCGCCGCCAGCGCCTGCTCAGGGTCATGGGCGTCACGCCCTGGCGGCTGCGTACGGGCCCTGAGGCGCCGCCGCCGGATATGGCGCCGGCCAACGACGCGGTGGCCGCCGGTCAGGCGGCATGCGTCGTGGTGCTTCCCGCCGGCGCGAGCGAGCGCGAACTGGAACTCGTCGGACGTGCGCTCCGCGCTTATGGACCGGCCACTGGTCGTGCGCCACGACTGGAAGCGGGCGACCGTGGGCTGGGCCAGGTTCCGGTCGCCCGGGCCTACCTCGTATTCGGCGAAGCCCAGGCAAGGGCGCTCGGGCGCGACCTCCCCTCCGCGGTGATGAGCGCCGCGCAGATCGTGCTCGTGGACACGCCTGCGGAGATCCTTGCGGATCCAGCGGCAAAGCGGCGCCTTTGGAACGGATTGCGCGCCCTCGGACCCACGCTACGCGGGGTCTGAGTCGATGGTCGCCGTCGCTCGCCCCGCCACGGAAGTACGCGCCATGCGCCGCGAAGACCTCGATGCCGTCGTGGCGATCGAGCACGCGTCCTACGAGTTTCCCTGGAGCGCGGGCATCTTCCGCGATTGCCTGCAGGCCGGCCACAACTGCTGGGTGATCGTCCACGAAGGCGAGATCGCGGGCTACGGCATCCTTTCCGTCGCCGCCGGGGAGGCGCACGTGCTCAACGTCTGCATCGGCGACGCGCATCGCGGGCTCGGCTACGGCCGGCGGATGATGCGCCGCCTGCTCGACCTCGCGCGCTGGTATGGCGCCGAACGCATCTTCCTCGAAGTGCGTCCGTCCAATCCCGTGGCGAAGGCGCTGTACGACTCCCTGGGCTTCACGGAAATCGGACGCAGGCCGTCGTACTACCCGGCGCGCGGCGGGCGCGAGGATGCGATCGTGATGTCGCTGGAGATGCTGGCGGAGGGCTGAGCGGTCCCGCACCGCGCGGGTAGCGGCGAAAGCTACGTCACGATTCGTTGGCCCATCCAACCAAACCGTCGATAATCACCCTGACCTTTGCCGGCAGCGCCTTGGTGCGCGGCCATAGCACGTTGATGGGCCATTCGCCGCCGGACCGCCCGTCGAGGACGATCTGGAGCGCTCCTCGGCGAACGTCGTCCTGCACCATCCAAAACGGCAGTTGCGTCAGGCCGAGTCCAGCACGGACGGCCATCAGCACCATTTCGAAATCCTGCAGCTCATGCTTGACCGGGACAACCTGGCGGGAGGTTGAACCGTCCTGCTGCTTCATGAGCCAGGCGATGCGATTTCCCTGCCGACGGCCGGCGACACAATCATGGTCGGCGAGTTCGTCGGGGGACTGGGGGACGCCGCGCGCTACCAGATAGCTCGGAGCGGCGACGATCACCATGTGTTGGACGCCGATCTGACGCGCGTGCAGATCGGCTGAGTCGTCGAGGTTTCCGATCCGCACCGCAATATCGATATTTTCGCCGATCAGGTCGACCCGCCGATCGGTGAAGCTGACATTCAGTCCGAGTGCCGGGTAGCGCTTCGCTACATCGAGGAGCACCGGCATGATGTGCAGGCGGCCATAAGCGGTGGGCAAATCGATGCGCACCTCGCCGCCGGGCATGTTGCGGGCGAGCGTGAGGGCGGACTCGCCACGCTTGAGCTCTTCGAGCGCGGCCACGCAATGCTCGAGCCAGGCCTCGCCGGCGGGAGTCAGGGTGAGGCGGCGCGTCGTCCGATGCATCAACTTGGTGCCCAGGCGGGTCTCGAGCCGGGTCACCGCTCTACCCACCGCGGACTTGGTTATCCCGATGTCCGTCGCGGCCGCCGTGAAGCTGCCCCGCTGGGCGACCGCCACGAATTCGGCGATACCGTCGAAGTGCGCTTCCATGGGTTTTTATAGCTCTTGACGCAACAGTGAGTGGATCTTGAGGCGGCTAATCACACGAGCTAGCCGGCATTATTCTCGGTTCTAACACTAATTGCTCGCTGGAGCTATCCCATGGCATCCCTGTTTGCCCCGTTTGATCTCGGCCCAATCAAGCTCAGGAACCGCGTCGTCATGCCGCCGATGACCCGCACCCGGACGACGGAAGGCGACCTGCCGACCGATGGCGACTTACCGAACGCGATGGTCGCCACCTATTACGAGCAGCGCGCCAGTACCGGCTTGATCATCTCGGAAGCCAATGACATCGATCAGTCCAGCCACGGCTACGCGAGGATTCCCGGCATCCATTCGGAAGCGCAGATAAAGGCGTGGCGACCGGTGACCGAACGCGTCCATGCCAAGGGCGGGACGATCTTCATGCAGCTGTGGCACGTCGGCCGCCTCGCTCACTCGTCGCTGCTGCCGAACGGTCAGGCACCGGTGAGTTCCACCGATCAGCAGGCAGTCGGCTCGGAGGTGTTCGCGCATGGTCCGGACGGGCGCCTCAGGTTCATGGCGGCGGATAAGCCTCGGGCGCTCGGCACAGGTGAGGTGACCGCCATGGTGGCCACGTTCGCCAAGGCGGCTGCCAATGCGCGCAAGGCGGGCTTCGACGGAGTCGAGATCCACGCCGCCAACGGCTATCTGATCGAGCAGTTCATGAACTCGGCGCTCAACACGCGCACCGATCAGTACGGCGGCTCGACCCTTGAGAACCGTACGCGCTTCCTGATGGAGATCGTCGACGCGGTCGTCGCCGAGTTCGGACCGGGGCGCGTCGGGGTCAGGCTGTCCCCGTTCGGCAAGTACGGTTCGATGCCGAACGACCCGTTGACCGAAGAAACGTTCCTGTACGTCGTCGAGCAGCTCGGCCGCCGCGGCGCCGCTTATGTGCACCTGCTGTACGAGCTGCTGCCTGATGGAAACATGGAATCGGCCACGTTCGAAGCTCGCCACCTCGACCACGCGATGCTCGCCAAGGCACGGGCATCGTTCCCAGGCGCGTTCATCTGGTGCGGCGGGTTCGCCGACCGCGAGACCGCGCAAGCATCGCTCGACACCGGACTCGTCGACCTGATCGCCTTCGGCCGGCCGTATATTGCAAACCCCGACCTGGTCGAGCGCCTCGAAAAGGGCTGGCCGTTGGCTGTTGCCGATCGGTCGGTCTATTACACGCGAAACGGCGAGCTCGGCTTCATCGACTTCCCGACCTATGCCGAGGAAACGGCCGCGTGCAACGCGGCCTGAGTGCGATTCCCTTGTACGTTTCCTCATCCTTCCCGCAACAATGCCATCGGCGAGGTTCGCACCACCTTCCGCGTGCCGAACAGGCCGATCGCCATCACGACGAGCGCGGCAAGCGCCGCGGCGCCAATGAGCGGCCAAATCGGTGGCACGAAATGTTCGATGCGAAATACCGCATTGCCCAGCCACAGTCCCGCGCCTGTCGCCCCGAGCGCGGCGGTCAGGCCCGCAACCAGACCGAGCAAGGCGAATTCGCATGCTGCCGCCGCGCGCAGTTGCGCGCGCGTCGCGCCGAGCGTGCGCAGGAGCGCCGCCTCCTTGCGCCGCTCCTGCGCGCTGGCCGCGAGCGCCGCGGCGAGCACGAGCGCGCCGGCGAGGAGGCTGAAGCCGAGCACCCAGCGCACGGCGCCGCCCACGCGGTCCACGATCTCGCGCACGCGGTCGAGCAGCGCGTCGACGTCGATCAGGCTCAGGTTGCCGAAGTCGCGGGACACCTTCGCCAGTTGGTCGGCATGGCCGCGCGGCAGGTAAAAGCTCGTAAGCCAGGTATGCGGCAGGCTATCCGCGTGCGCGGGGTCGAGCATGAGGAAGAAGTTCACGCGGAACGAACTCCAGTCGACCTTGCGGACGCTGCTCACCTTCGCGTCGAGCGTGCCTTCGCCGACTTCGAAGCTGAGCGTGTCGCCGATCTTCAACTGGTAGCGGTCGCGCCATGAGGTGTCGACGGACACTTCCGCCTGAGCAGGCGCTGGCCCAGCCCACGTGCCTTGCACGACTTCGTTCGACGGTGGCAATTCAGCGGCCCATGACAAGCGTAGCTGACGGTCCGCCGAGTCCTTCGCGTCCTCGTTGGTAAAGGCTATGCTGTCGATCGGCTTCCCGTTGATCGCGGTGAGCTTGCCGACAGCAAGCGGCATCATGTTCGTGCGTGTCGCCCCCATGCCCTCCAACGCATGCGTGAAGGCGTCGCGCTGGTCGTCCTGCAAGTTGAGCGCGAACCAGTTGGGCGTGTCGACGGGAAGCTCGCGGCGCCAGCCTTCCAGCAGCGACGGTGCGATCACCGCGAGCAGCAGGAGGGCGCAAAGCCCCAGCGAGAGCGCCGTCGCCTGCACGAGCGAGAGGCCACGCCGGCGGGCCAGTGCCGCGAGACCGAGGCGCAGGGCAGGGTGCGCACCGGGCGCCACGCGTCGCGCGATCACCAGCAGCAGCGCCGAGAGGAGCGCCGCCACGACCGCCACACCGGCGAGCGTCGCGGCCAGGATGCCGGCCAGTTTCGCCGAGTCGCTCTGCACCCAGACAAGCAGCACCGCGGTTACCAGTGGCACGAGGTAGAGCACGTCGAAGCGGCGCACGCGGCGCTGCATCGATTCGCGGAATACCGCCACCGGCGGCACTTCGGCCAGACGCACCAACGGCGGCAGTGCGAAACCGGCGAGCACCGCCAGGCCCATCGCCGCGGCCGCGAACGCGGGTCCGAGCGGAAGGGTGGTGGGGATGTTGTCGAACAGCTGGCGGGCGAAGTACCACGCGCCTTGGGCAAGGCCGAGCGCGATCGCCATGCCGAGCGCTGCGGCCGGCAACGCGAGCGCCGCCAGCGTCGTCACGAGCAGCGCGGCCACGCGTCGCCTCGGCGTGCCCAGGGCGCGCAGCAGGGCGACCTCGCCGGCCTTGCGGCGCGCATAGCGCGCCGAGGCGAGCGCGATGGCGACGCCGGCGAGCAGGGCCGAAAGCAGTGCGGTCAGGCGCAGGAACGCGCTGGCGCGGTCGAACGCCGTGCGCATGCGCTCCTGCATCTTTTCCGGAGTGATGAGATCGGCGCCCGCGGGCAAGGCGCTTCCTTCGACGCGAGCCCGCCATGCCGCGACGGCGGCCGGCGGACCGGAGACAAGCAGGCGATGCCGCGCGCGGCTGCCCACCGAGAGCAGGCCCGCATCGCTGGCATCGTCCAGGTTCATCAGCGCGCGCGGCGCGAGTGCGAAGAGTTCGCCGCCGTCGGGCTGGCGCAGGAGTTCGGCGGCGACGGTGAGGTCGCGACCGCCGACCTGGATGGTCTGCCCCGCACGTATCCCGAGACCGACCATGGCGCGATGGTCGAGGAAGACCTGGCCGCGCGCGGGGCCGTGCGCGACGCGATCGCGCCCGTCCGCTCCGCGGACCTCCAGCGTGCCGCGCAGGGGATAGGCACCGTCGGTGGCGAGCACGTCGAGCAACTGGCTGCGTTCGCCCACGAAGGCCACGCTGCGGAATGCGGCACCGCGCGTCGCGGCGAGTCCGTCGGTCTGGGCAGAGCGCAGCATTGGTTCCGGCAAGGGCGCCGGCGCGGAGACGCCGAGGTCGCCGCCGATCAATTCGGCGGCGCTGGCGAGGATGCCGCGCTCGATGCGGGTGGACAGGGTGGCGACGACACCGAGCGCAATGACCGCCAGCACCAGCGACGCCGCCAGGGTGCGCAGTTCGACCAGGTGCCACTCGCGCCGGAGCGTGCGCAGGGCGAGCCGGAGGACGTTCACGCCGGCACCCCGAGCCGGCCTTCGTGCAGCTCCGCCGAGCGCGCGCAACGCGCCGCCAGACGGGCGTCGTGGGTGACGAGGATCAGGGTGGTGGCGTGTTGCTGGTTCATCTCGAAGAGCAGGTCGCCGACGTGCTCGCCGGTGTGCTGGTCGAGATTGCCCGTGGGTTCGTCGGCGAAGAGGATGCGGGGGCGGTGCACGAAGGCACGGGCCAACGCCACACGCTGCTGCTCACCGCCCGAAAGCTGGGCCGGATAGTGCCGGCGGCGGGCACCGAGGCCGACCGAATCGAGCGCCGCGTGGGCGCGCTCGCGCGCCGTGTCGTCGCCCTCCAGTTCCAGCGGAAGCATGACGTTCTCTTCGGCGGTCAGCGCCGGCAGGAGGTGGAAGGACTGGAAGACGAAACCGACGAGGCGGCGCCGGATGGCCGCGCGGGCCTCTTCGTCCATGCCCTCGAGCCCCTGGCCATCGAGGCGGATGGCTCCCGAGGTGGGAACGTCGAGCCCGGCCAGCAGTCCGAGGAGGGTCGTCTTCCCGGAACCGGAAGCGCCCACGATGGCGAAGCTTTCCCCGGCCGCGACCTGGAGGTTCACCCCCGAGAGGATGTCCAGCCGGCCCTCCGGACCGAAAACCGACTTGCTAACATCCGCCACTTCGAGAAGAACACGGGAAGAATCGCTCATGCGTCGTTGCCTGGTCCTGTTGCTGTTCGTCTGGTGCGCCATCGCCTCCGCGGCGGATGGGCCGCGCAAGGTGCTGGTGCTCGGGGACTCGTTGTCGGCGGCGCACAACATTCCGGTGGAGGCCGGCTGGGTGCGTTTGCTGGACGCGCGCACCTCGAAGATGGCGACGCCATGGGCGATGGTCAATGCCAGCATCAGCGGCGAGACGTCCCTGAGTGGCCGCAACCGCCTCCCCGGCCTGCTGGCGAAGCAGCGCCCCGGCGTGGTCGTCATCGAACTCGGG
Source organism: Luteibacter sp. NPDC031894 (assembly GCF_050273135.1). Lineage (NCBI taxonomy): Bacteria > Pseudomonadati > Pseudomonadota > Gammaproteobacteria > Lysobacterales > Rhodanobacteraceae > Luteibacter > Luteibacter sp. NPDC031894. Next base: position 363,828 of record NZ_JBNNMV010000003.1, read on the forward strand.
GCGAACGACGGGCTGCAGGGCCTGCCGTTGGGCCAACTGGCCGAGAACCTCGACGCGATGATCGGCGCGGCGACGAAGGCCGGCGCGAAGGTGCTGTTGCTGGGCATCGAGCTCCCGGTGAACTACGGCCCGCAGTACCGCGACGGCTTGCGCAAGGTGTACGCCGACGCGGCACGGAAGCACGGGGCGGCGCTCGTGCCTTTCCTGTTGGAAGGAGTGGCCCTGGACCCGTCCCTGATGCAGGACGACGGCCTGCATCCGAAAGCTTCGGGTGAGCCTCGCGTGGCGGAGAACGTGTGGAAAGCGCTTAGTCCGATGCTGCGTTAGACGACGCTGTCTCGACGTTCTCGTCCGCACAATGAATCTTGTTTTCGGTCTTCACGTTGCTCTCACCGGCCCGGCCGTTAACTCTTCACATTTGTGAATCACCAGAGGAGTGGAGCGATGAGCACACGCGACGAACAGGCGGGACTGATCCTTCTCGTAGAGGACAACCGCCAGATCGCCGAGATGGTCGGCGAGTTCCTGGAACGCCGGGGCTATTCGGTGGACTATGCCGCCGATGGCGTCAGCGGCCTGCACCTCGCCGTTTCGAACAGCTATGACGTGATCGTCCTCGACCTCATGCTGCCGGGCATGGACGGACTGGACGTGTGCCGCAAGCTCCGCAAGGACGGCAAGAAGTCCACGCCGGTGCTCATGCTCACCGCGCGGGACACCCTGGAAGACAAGCTGGTCGGCCTGGAAGCCGGTGCCGATGACTACCTCGTCAAGCCGTTCGAGGTGCGCGAGCTCGAAGCTCGCCTGCGCGCGCTGATCCGCCGCGACCGCCGCCAGGTGTCCTCCGAGGTTCTCAACGTGGGTGACATGACCCTCGACACGGCCACGCTGCGCCTCACGCGCGGCGGCCAGGAACTCACGGTGTCGCCGATCGGACTGAAGCTGCTGGCGATCCTCATGCGCGAGTCGCCGCGGGTGGTCAGCCGGCGCGATATCGAGCGCGAAATCTGGGGCGATACGCTGCCCGATTCGGACACCTTGCGCTCTCACCTGTACAACCTGCGTCGCGTGATCGACAAGCCGTTCGATCGTCCGCTGCTGCATACCATCCATTCCGCCGGTTATCGTCTGGCGGACCTCGATTCCGAAGTCGCCGCGTCGCAGACGGCATGAGGCAGGAGTCGCACCGGGTCTGATCGATGGAAGGCAGTTCAACGCAGGACAGTCGGCGTCGTCGCGGATCCTTCCGCGTGCGTGTCGCCGTGGTCTTCGCACTACAGACGGTCGTCATGATCACCGCCTCGTTGATGGCGGCGAACAACGTGGCGCCGTTGGGTGCGGCCATCGCCATCATGCTGTGCTCTGGCGGGCTGGCGTGGATCGCCGTGTCCCGGGAGTGGCTCCCGGTGGCCGCGCTCGCGCGCCTGCTGGACGACTGGGATCCCGAGCGTCCCGACATGGCCGGACTGGATCGCGAGAGCGGGAAACGTTCGGATAACGATGTGTCCGCCTTGATCCGCGGCCTGCACGGATTGGCCAGCCGTATCGAAGGCTACGGCGAGCGCGAACGCAATTTCACCCGCGATGCGAGCCACGAATTGCGCAGTCCGCTGACGGTCATCAAGATGTCCTCGGACATGCTGGCCGACGAGACCGATCTGTCGGACGTCGGCTACCGGTCGCTGGAACGCATCCGCCGGTCCACTCGCGAGCTCGAAGCGTTGGTTGAGGCCTTCCTCATCCTGTCGCGCGAGTCGGACCAGGGTCTGGCCGAGGAAGACTTCGTGGTGAACACGGTGCTTCGCCAGGAAGTGGACTATGCGCGCGAACTGATCGCGGGACGGCCGGTGGAACTGGTGCTGGACGAGCCGGCGAGCTTCGCCTTGCACGCGTCCCCGCGCGTATTCGCCGTGCTCTGCGGGCAGCTCATCCGCCATGCCCTGCAGCAGACGGACCAGGGGACCATTGTCGTCACGGTGATGCCGGGCAGCGTCAGCGTGATCAATCCCGCATTGGATACACCCGAGGCGGGCAGTCGCCGTCACGCGGCCGTCGACCGCCATGGCTTCGACCTCGCGATTGCGCGGCGGCTATCGGATCGTTTCGAGTGGCCCCTGGAACTGCGCTCCCTCCCGGGCGCGAATCGCATCGCGAGCGTGCGCTTCCCGCACCCGCAACCCGTCGAAGCCTGAGGCTCGCCTCAGTTCAGCAGCTTCGCGATGCGCTCGGCGGTTAGTGCGCCGCTGAAGGCTCGGCGGGTGCCGTCGGCCTTGATCACCATCGTCCGCGGCGTCTCGCCGCCCCATGCGGGATCGACGAGGAAATTCAGCCGGTCCGGCGTCGCATCGGCATAGGCGCGGGAAGGAACGGTGTCCAGCTTGGCCGCCTTCAGGCGCGCTTCCAGCGCGCCGGCCTGATCGACGGGATCCGTGGCGACGAAGACGAGTTCGATGTCGGCATGCGCGCGCTGGTAAGCGAGGAGGGCGGAAAGGTTCTCCTCGCAATACGCGCAATCCAGCGACCAGATCGCGATCAGCTTGACGCCCTTCGCGGGCGGCGCGACCAGGCTCGGGACATCGCCCGCGGTAAGGGCCACCGGCGCGGTGGCGGCGGCCGGCAAGGCCACCATCGCCAGGAGCGTCGCGAGGGTGAAGGTGAGACAGCGCATCACAGCGCCTCCGTCGGCACGAGGCGGAACTGTCCGCCGGGATTCCAGGCGACGAAAGCGCGGTGACGCCACAGCACGAGTTTCGGCCAGCCGGACGCGCCGTCGGTATGCGCGATGGCTCGCGGTTCGAGGAACGTGCTGCCGCCGTCCGTCGATTCGCGCAGCATGAGGTCCAGTCCCTTGGCCGAGACCTGGTGGTAGGCGATCCAGACATGCTTGCCGTCCACGGCAAGATCGGCGTGCGCCGCTCCGGCGCCCGCAACCGACGCGAGATGCGCCGGCTCGTGCCCCGGCTGGAGTTGGCCGTACCAGATCGTCGCCTTGCCGTCGGCGGCACTGAACCAGACGGCATGTCGGGTACCCTCGCCATCGATGGCCAGACCGGGGCCATGGTGCGGGCACCCCTCGATGTGCCACTGGGTGAACGTGGCCCGCTCGACCGTCGGCGATCCGCCACCGACGGGGAGCGTGGCGAAGGCATGGTCGCGGATGTTGTCGCCGTAGATCGCGCGGAAGAACGCATCGATGCGCCCGTCCGGCGCCCGGGCCAGCGCAATGCGGCAGCACTCGCAGCTTTCGTCGATGATCTTGCGCTCCGGCGCAAAGGTCGCCCCGCGGTCGGTCGACCAGCTGTAGTAGGTGGCTGCACCGAGATACGCCTTACCCGCCGCCTTCGCGGCTTCGACGTCGCGCTTGTCGATCCACGCGACGATCACGTTGCCCTTTCCGTCCACGGCGAGGGAATCGAAGCGATGGGTGATCTCCGCGCGGTCGGTATGTACCGTTTTCGGCGGATCGAAGTGCGTGCCGCCGTCGAGCGAGCGCGAGAAGCGGACGAAGCCGGTCCAGGGCAGCTTGCGCGGTTGCGACCAGCTCACATACAGCTCGCCCTTCGTTCCCAGGGCGATCTTCGGGCGGTTCTCACCCTCGGCGTACAGCGGCTCGCCGACGGGGTTGACGATGGTGGACGTGGCGAAGCTGCGGCCCATGTCATCGGAGCGCCGGGCGCGAACGTGTTGGCCCACGGTGTCGACAACCCACAGTCGCCCCGCCGTATCGATGGTTGCGTCGAAGCCCAGCGGCGCTTCGTGGCCCATCGCCATGCCGGCCATGTCGTCATGGGCCTGGGCGACGAGCGTGGTGACGAGGAGCGAAACGAAAACGAGTAGCCGGCGCATGGTCAATGGTCTTCCGGACGTTCGCGAACCGGGTGCTTGCTCAGCTTGCGTTGCAAGGTCCGGCGATGCATGCCCAGTCGGCGCGCGGTTTCGGAGATGTTGCCTTCGCACTCGGTGAGCACGCGCTGGATGTGTTCCCACTCCAGGCGGCGCAGCGGCAGGGGCGCATCCGGTGCGTCGATCAGGTCGTCCGCATCGGCCGGTCCGCTGTCGCCGTCGAGTAGCGCACGGACCACGGCATCCGCATCGACGGGCTTGGCAAGGTAGTCGTGCGCGCCGCGTTTGATCGCCTCCACCGCCGTCGCAATGGAGGCATAGCCCGTGAGCAGCAGCACGCGCATGTCAGGGACCAGCGCCTGCAACTCGGGAATCAGGCGCAGGCCGTTCTCGTCGCCGAGCTTGAGGTCGAGCACGCAGTAGCGGGGTTGGTGCCGCCGGGCAAGCGCGCGCGCGTCGTCGGCGTTCCCGCTGCTGATGACCTCGAAGCCGCGGGACGTCAGGGCCCGGCCGAGCACGCGGGCGAACGTGGCATCGTCGTCGACGATCAGCAGGGGACGGCCCGAGGGCGGAACGAGTTCGTTCATGCGTGGTCTCCAATGACCCGAAGGGGCAGGCGCAGGCGCATCTGTGCACCGTGCCCGGTGTTGCTTGCGGCGAGTTCGCCGTCCAGTCGCTCGGCCGTGGCTTCCGCCAGCGCCAGTCCAAGGCCGAGGCCGGTCGCCTTCTGTGACAGGCCCAGCGTGCCGAGCTCGTCGAATTCGTCGAAGCCGGGGCCCTGGTCGGTGACGATCAGCTCGAGCCAGCGGTCGACGATGCCGATGCGCAGGTCCACGGCCGCGCTTTCGTTGAGGGCGGATGCCTCGGCGGCGTTGTTCAACAGGTTGATGAGGGCGTGGCGCAGACCCGGCGGCGAGCGCAGCGCGATACGCCCCGCGCCGGGTTCGAGCGTGAGCGTCACGTCCGCTTCCGGCCGGAGCAACTGGAAGCGCTCCAGGCACACGTGCAGGAATTCGTCCAGGGTGAGTCGTTCCGGCACCTGCGAGAGCTGCGCCTGGCCGAAGGCCACCATCTCGCGCAGGATCGTGCGGCAGCGTTCCACCTGGCCATCGAGCAGGTCCAGGTCCTCGCCCAGCGCGTTGTCGGTGGCGTGCTCTCGGCGGATCTCCGGCAGGAGCGTGCGCATGGTCGAAAGCGGGGTGTTCAGTTCGTGCGCGGCACCGGCCGCCTGGGTGGCGATGGCCAGGATGCCCTCGTCGCGCAGCGCACGCTCGCGCACCCGTTGCACCTCGCCCTGCTGGGTGCGGATGGCCTTGGCCAGGTTGCTGATGAAGACGCCGAGGAGGATCGCCATGATGACGAAGTTGACGCCCATGCCCGCGACGTAGAGGTCAAAATCCAGTCCCTTGTCGCCCAACGTCGGCAGGGGGAGGTGGTAGGGCACCAGCAGCACGTAGGCGACGCCGGTGAGGATCGCCACGAGCGACACCCCGGCGATGGACAGCGCCGCGGCCGACAGCGCGATGGGCACCAGGAGCAGGGTCACGAAGGGGTTCGCGGCCCCACCGGTGAAGTAGAGCAGGTAACCGAGGACGAGGGTGTCCGCGGCGATGTGCACGATGGCCTCGCCTTCGCCGACCTTCCACGGCATGCCCAGGCGGAACGATGCGGCGGCGGCGAACACGGCCAGCACGCACACGCCAAGCATCAGCGGCAGGAGCGGGATGTCGAGCTTCAGCAGCGTGACGCAGGAGAGGATCGCCACGCTCTGCCCGGCGATCGCGCAGAGACGCAGCCAGGCGAGCGTGCGCGCGAGGGCGAAGGGACCGGAGCGGGACGATGGCGTATGCAGGTTGTCGCTCACGGTGGGTCTCTTCATGGCGCAAGGCCGGCGCGCCCAGGCGCCGGCCTTACGTCAGGTCACAGGTCTTCGTTGTGCACGGGCGGGATCGGCGGAAGCATGGAAAGTGCGTGGTTGGCCGACAGCTTCTTCATCAGAGGAAGCATCGCGACGGCGATGATCGTGCAGCCCACGCCCACGAAGCCAAGCTTGTTGAACAGGCTCGTGTAGATCTGCAGCGACTGCAGCGGATCGGTGATGTTGTCCGGGATGGCGGCGTAATTGGCGACCACGCTGCCCATGTATTGGGCCACGCCCGAGGCGACGTAGTAGGCACCCATCATGAAGCCGCCCATGCGCGCAGGCACGTAGCGGGCGATCATCGCGAGGCCGAGGCCGCTGACCAGCACTTCGCCCAGGGAGTAGAGGCCGTAACCCCACACCATGTACCAGGACGAGATCGCGCCATTCACCGCGGTGGTGGCACCCAGGCCGTACATGAAGAAGCCGGCGGCCACCGCCGCGAAGCCCAGCGCGAACTTGGCGGCGACCGGGAAGTCCTTGCCGTGCTTGCCGAGCGAGTTGTAGATCCAGACGAGGATCGGCGACAGGATCACGATCCAGATGGCGTTGAGCGACTGGAACTGCTCGGGGATCCAGCGAAAGATCTCGAAGCCGAAGACACCGAAGGAAAGATCGACGTTGCGCTGGGCGAACAGGTTCAGCGAGGTCGACATCTGCTGGTAGAAGATGAAGAAGAAGATCGTCTGGATCGTGAGCACCAGCGCGGCGATGAGGCCGGCGCGCTCGCCGGGTTCGCTGGAGCGGATCAGGTGGACGAAGATGCCCAGGATGACGATTCCCGCCGCGTAGACGCAAAGCTGGGCCACGCTCTGGTTCTGCAGGATGTACGCGGACACCGCGATGATCAGGATGCCGCTGGCGACTACGCCCAGGATGTTTTTCAGTCGCGGCGGATGGTTGTCCGGTTCGGAGCCGATGTGCGCGAGCGTGCGGCGCATGAAGTAGTAATTGACCAGGCCGAAGATAAGGCCGATCGAGCAAACGCCGAAGGCGGTATGCCAGCCGAGTGCGTCGCTGTAGTGCTCGCCGACGTAGTCACGGATCCAGGGCGTGAGCAGCATCGAGATCGTCGAGCCGATGTTCACCGCCATGTAGTAGATGGTGAACGCGCTGTCGATGCGGACTTCGTCGCCCTCGTAGATCTTGCGGACCAGGTTGCCGGCGTTGGGCTTGAACAGACCGTTGCCGAGGATGATCACGCCGAGCGCGACATAGAGGAAATAGGCGTTGTTCGTCGGGATCCAGAGCAGCGCGTAGCCCATCATCAGGACCACGGCGCCGCTGAGCATGGTGCGGCGCGAACCGAGGAATTTGTCGCCGATCCAGCCGCCGATGGCGGGAGTGGCGTAGATGAGCGCCGAGGCCGCGCCCCAGACGAGGTTGGCGTCGACGTCGGCGAAGCCGAGCTTCTTCACCATGTAGGTGACCATCAGCACCTGCATGCCGTAGAAGCCGAAGCGCTCCCACATTTCGATGAGGAAGACCGTGCTGAAGGACTTGGTCTGTGAGATCGGCGGGTTCTGGATTGCCATGTATTTTCCGGTCGCGTTGGAAACAGCGAGAGGACCGGTGGCCCTGCTCCCGTCGCCGTGACCCTGAACGGAGTCACAACCGTTCAAGCGTAATACAAATGGTCCGCCGGGTTGTGCTGCGGCGCCAGAGGGGCGCGGCGATACGCCACGGGCGCGCGTCCCTAAGCCGGAGCCAAGGCCCGCTGTGGCATGATACCGGGCCTTTCCCGACGTCCCGATACCGCCCCGATGCCGCAGTGCAACCCATACACCTACCGCCGCACCGCCGGTTCGCTTCCGACCCGGGCGGCCTGAGCGACATGGCGACGACGGAGCGGCGCGGACCGCGGCAGATCTACGCGGCCTTCCAGTGGTCCATGCAAGGCCTGAAGGCCTGTTTCCGGCATGAGGCATCGTTCCGCCTCGAGGTATTCCTCGCCGTCGTGGTCGTCCCCCTCGGGCTATGGTTGGGGCAGGGCGCCGTCGAGAAGATCGTCCTGATCACCTTCCCGGTACTGGTCCTCTCGGCGGAACTGCTGAATTCGGCCATCGAGGCCGTGGTGGACAAGGTGAGTCCCGAGTTCCATGAACTCGCGGGCCGGGCCAAGGACATGGGCTCCGCCGCCGTGTTCCTGCTGCTGGTGATGGTCATGGTCAGCTGGGGGCTGATCCTGGTGCCACGGTTCCTGTAGGAGCCAGTCATCCGCGGTCGGCGCCTTTAGGGTAAGTTGTTGCGGCATATCCCAAGGAACCCGCCGCCATGAAGACACTCGTCCGCGCTTTCGCTCTCGTCCTTTTCGCCGCCTTTCTTTCCGGCTGCGGGTATAACGCCATCCAGCGCGAGGACGAGGGGGTCAAGGCCGCCTGGTCCGAAGTGCTCAACCAGTACCAGCGCCGCGCCGACCTGGTGCCCAACCTCGTCAACACCGTGAAGGGCTATGCCCAGCACGAAGAGCGCGTGCTTACCGAAGTGACCAACGCCCGTGCCAAGGTCGGCCAGACGCAGATCACGCCGGAAGTGCTCAACGACCCCGAGGCACTGGCCAAATTCCAGGCCGCCCAGGGGCAGCTGACCAGCGCGCTGTCGCGACTCATGGTGGTCAGTGAGAACTACCCGCAGCTGAAGGCGGACGGGTCCTTCCGGGACCTCCAGGCCCAGCTCGAAGGCACGGAAAACCGCATCACCGTGGCGCGTAACCGCTACGTCGCATCCGTCCAGAGCTACAACACGCTGATCCGCTCGTTTCCGAATAACCTCACCGCGAAGATCATGGGCTACAAGGTGAAGCCCAACTTCAGCGTCGAGAACGAGAAGGCGATCTCCACCGCGCCGACCGTCGACTTCGGTTCCACCCCGGCCCCGGCTTCCACGGCCGGCCGCTGATGCACCGGTTCGCGGCAGCCCTGCTGCTCGCCGTCGCCTTGCTCGTGCCGCCGCTGGCGGCACGAGCCGACGTGGACGTGCCGAAACTGGCGCGCCACGTCACGGATCTGACGGGTACGCTTTCCGCCCAACAGGTCACCCAGCTGGATGCGCGTCTGGTCGACCTGGAAAAAGCCAAAGGCGCGCAGGTCGTGGTGCTGATGGTACCCACGACCCAGCCCGACGACCTCGAGGACTATTCCCTCCAGGTGGCGGAAAAGAACAAGGTAGGCAGGGAAGGGCCGGATGACGGCGTGCTGCTCCTGCTCGCAAAGGACGACCGGCGCGTGCGCATCGAGGTCGGCTATGGCCTCGAGGGCGCGCTGCCGGACGCCATCGCCTCGCGGATCATTCGCGAGTACATGGCGCCCAAGCTGCGCGCCAACGACTACTACGGCGGTATCACCGAGGCGCTCAATGCGATCACGCAGATCGTGCAGGGCGAGGCCTTGCCCGCACCGGTAGCTCCTGACGACAGCCACGAGGGCCGCCGCGGCGGAGGCGGGCACCTCCTGGTGCCGCTGATCTTCGGCGCGATTTTCCTGCGCGGCATCCTCGGCCGCGCACCCCTCGGCCTGCGCATGCCCTTGGGCGGCGCGGTAGCCGGCGGTCTCGGCTGGCTGTTCCTGCATTCGCTCCTGGGCGGCGTGCTCGGCCTCGTCGCCGGCGCCTTGTTCATGGCGATTCCCCTCGGCGCGGGTCGCTCGATCGGCGGCGGTGGCTGGGGTGGCTTCGGCGGCTGGGGCGGCGGTGGCGGCTTCGGTGGCGGCGGTTTCGGAGGCGGCGGTGGAGGCGGCGGCTTCAGCGGAGGCGGCGGCAGTTTCGGTGGTGGCGGCGCGTCGGGGAGTTGGTAATGGACTTTGGACGAATCACGACGAACCTCTTCGCCGGCTGGTTCCAGATGGGCAGGCAGTTCCCGCCCGCGACGCTCGACGCCATCGCGAAGACGGTGTCGGAAGGCGAGGGCAGGCACCGCGGCGAGCTGCGCGTGGCCATCGAATCACGGCTGCCGTTCGCGGCGGTGGCGGCCAACGTGACGGCCCGGGACCGCGCGGCGATGCTGTTCTCGCACCTCCGCGTCTGGGATACCGACGAAAACTGCGGCGTACTGCTTTACGTGTTGCTCGCGGAACACCGCATCGAGATCGTGGCCGATCGCGGCATCGCGAAGGTCGTCGCGCCCGCGGAGTGGGAAGCCATCACGGCGCACATGCGCGACCAGTTCGCGCAGGGACGTTTCCGAGAGGCGGTGGAGACGGGCGTGGCGGAAGCGGGCGCGCTGCTCGCGCGGCACTTCCCCGGCAACGGCGACCCACGCAAGAACGAACTACCGGATCGTCCGCTGGTGCTCTGACCAATCAAAACCGCTGCTGGTAGCCGACGTAGTAGTAGCGGTCGATGTCGAAAGCCGGGTTATACGGCGGGCTGCCGTTGCCCGCGCTGGAGACGTTGTAGTACAGCGGCCCCTGGCGGCCGAAGACGTTGTTCACGCCGAGACGGAAACTGCCGTTCCACGGCGACTGCCAGCGCACCTGCAAGTCGTGGAAGGCGACGCCGCCCTTGCGGCTGACGCCGGTCACGCCTGAAAGCGCATTCACTTCGTCGGGCCGGTTGCATTCGATGTCCGTGGACCAGCAGGAATCCTTCAACCCGGAAAAATAGCGGGTGGTCCATGTCGCGCCGAAACGGCGCCACGACCAGTCCAGCGAGAGGTTCGAGCGGACGCGGTAGAGGCCCTGCGTGCCATTCATGTAGCCGGCGAGATGACGCGGCGCCGCGCCGGGGGCGCTGACCTGTGTGTAATCCTTCAGGTAGGTGCTGTCGGAGATAAGGGTGAATTCGCCATACCGCGTTTCGGGAAAGCGGTAGTGCAGGCCGACGTCGTAGCCCTCGGTGCGCAGCGAACCCAGGTTGGCGAGGCTTTCGTCCAGCGCGGCGATGCGACCGTCCGATCCGCGGACGAAGCGGCCGCACCAGGTGGGATCGTTGCGGACGTAGCAGAAATTGAGGATGTCGCCCGCGAGGATCGGCGTGATGATGTCGCTGATGTCGACCTTGTAATAGTCGAGCGTGACGTCGAGGCCGTCGATGAAGTACGGGCTGTACACGAGCCCCGCCGTCCGCGTGATGGACGACTCAGGCTTCAGTGCGGGATTGGCGCCGGTGCGGAACGCGGCCGGATTCTGTCCGCCGGTGGCCGAACCGATGGTGGCGCCGGACTGATCGACCTGCCGGTAATTCGCCGGCACGCCCGCGGCGGCGCAACGCGCCCGCACGGCAGGATCGCTTGCGGCCGCGCCGAACGCGCTGTCGCAGGGATCGAGGAAGCTCTCGAAGCTTTCGGCGGAGCCGGCGTAAAGGTCGGCCACGGTCGGCGCCCGGAATCCTTCGGCATACGTCGCGCGCAGCAGGAGATCGTCGAAAGGTTTCCAGCGGAGACTGTACTTGTTGTTGGTGCGCCCGCCGAACGCCGTGTAGTGCGAATAGCGGGTGGACGCGTTGATGGCGAGCTCCCGTGCCAGCGGCAGTTCCGCGAGCAGGGGCACGTCGAACTCCAGGTACGCCTCGTTGGCGATGTAGCCGCCGTCGGTGGGATCGCTCGCGAGTTGCGTGGTGAGGCCGGCGGAGTCCGCGGGATCGGGGAGGTAGCGGCCGTGTTCGTTGCGGTGTTCGATGCCGCCGGCGGCGCGGAGGGTGCCCGCGGGCAGGTCCAGGAGGCCGCCTGTCAGGTTCGCGATGACGTCGTTCGTACGCGTCACCTGGCGCGCGGTGGTGGTGGAGCCGACATAGCGCCACACGGTGTCGGGTGTGCCGCCGGGACCGGCAAGGATGTTCCAGGGCACGCAGCCCGCGGCGCGGTCGGCGGCATCGGCGCAGGCCGTCTGGCCGTCGATCACCGTCGTCGGTCCCAGCGCCTTCCGGGCATTGACCAGGTTTATGTTGCCGCTGGCCGTCCGGCTGGCGCGCGTCTCCGAGTACGCGTAGGTGACATCCCAGTTCCACGTATGGCCGGCCCAGGGGAAGGTTCCCTCGGCACCCGCGTCCACGTGCAGTGCCTTGCTCTTGGCCCAGGTGACGCGCGGCATCTCGGTGGTCCGCCGGAAGAAGGATGTTTCGTCACCGGGGAAAGGATTGAAGGCGTTGGCGGGATCGATGAACAGACCATCGGCGCGTCCCGAACCGCTCTGCAGGGGATAGCCGGCGGCCTGGCTGCGCGTATCGCGCACGGCATAGCTGGCCATGCCGCGCAGGGCGATGTCATCGGTCAGGTTGTATCGCCCGGTGCCGAACAGGTTGCGCAGCTTCGTGCCGGCGCGGAACGTCATGTCCCGCGCGGTCGAGTACTTGTCGTCGTTGCTGTCGACGTCGTACGGATGAAAACTGGCGAGGTTGGCGGTATCGCCGACGACACCGCCGGGATGGTTGACCACGTATTGATTGGGAACCCAGATGCCACCGGGCGCATAGGCGCCGGCACCCGGTGTGCCCGGCGCGCGCGGGTCGACGACGCCGCCGTACGGGCCCATGCCGAATCCGGCATCGGGGTGACGGGGTCCATACGCGGCGCGGGTCAGCGAACGCTTGCTGTCGCGTATCGCGTTCCCGTCCTCGTAGCCGGCACCGAGGATGATCGACGCCCTCTGGCTGCTCTTGCCCCAGGTGAACGTGCCGTTCTTCTGCGCGCCGTCGCCATGGCCGTTCACGCCGTAGAGGACATCGGCGGACGCGCCCTCGAAGCGGTCGGTCGTGATGATGTTGACCACGCCGCCGATCGCATCCGAGCCGTAGATGGATGACGCGCCGTCCTTCAGCACTTCGATCCGCTCGACGATCGAGACCGGAATCGTGGACAGGTCGGTGAGTCCGCCCAGGCTGGTGCTCCAGCGGCGGCCGTCGACCAGCACCAGGGTGCGTACCGCGCCGAGGTTACGCAGGTTGGCGTAACGTCCGCCGGCGTCGTTGCTCGAGGAGAGGGTGTCTTGCGGCGTCACCTCCGGCGTCGCTGCCGAAGGCATGCGTGCGACGATATCGCCCAGGTCGGTGAGGCCGGTGGCACGGATCGCCTGCCGGTCCATCGTAAAGACCGGCTGTGCCGTTTCCACGTCCGTGCCGCGGATGCGCGAACCGGTGACGGTCACGTTCACCGGCGCGAGCATCTCGGCGCTGGGTGCCGTCTGTTGCGCGTGGACCGCGGCGCCGGGCAGGGCCGCCATGAGCGCGGTCGCCAGCGCCACGCGTCGCCGCGCGACGTGGCGCTTCTGCCCCGAACTGACGTGCATACCCTGAAGCCTCCCAAGCCCCGCCATACCCCACCCGGGCGCGACGATCACGCGACCATAACGCCTGTACCCGAGAGGCGCAACCACCGCGAATCCGGGGTGTATCCGGGGAAGCGCGCTTCCCACACGGGGTGTCGGCGATCCCGCCCTACGGGGCGGCGGAAGCCGATGCCTTTCCCTCGCCGATGTGCTTGTCGAGGAAGGCCTGCAGCCGGTTCAGGAATTCCTCGATGTTCTCCGGCTTGACGAAACCATGCCGCTCATCCGGCTTCGTCAGCGTCTCGTACGGCTTGTGCGCCGCGTCGAGCGCGGCGCGCATGGCCTTGAACTGGGCGAAGGGCGCACGCTGGTCGTCCTCGCCGTGGATCAGGAAGACGGGCACGTCGATCTTGTCTGCCAGCCGGTCGGGCGAATTGGCGGCCAGGTCGGCGTCGTTCTTGCCGATCACGGTGGTCAGGTAGCTGCGGCCGCTCTTGCGATCCTTGATGTCGCCCTTGTTGTACATCATGTCGAGGTCGTAAATGCCGTCGTAACCGACCGCGCACTTGAACATGCCAGGCGCGCGGATGGTGGTCATCATGGCGGAGTAGCCGCCGAAGCTTGCACCGAAGACGCATATCCGGCTGGCATCGGCGTAGTGCTCCGCGATCGCCCACTTCACGCCGTCGATGAGGTCTTCCTGGATGCGCGTGCCCCACTTGAGGTAGCCGGACCTCTCGAAGTCGCTGCCGCGCCCGCCGGAACCGCGGAAGTTCACTTGCAGCACGAGGTACCCGCGGTTGGCCAGGAACTGGGCGTCGGCGTCGTAGAACCAGTTGTCGGAGATACCGTGCGGGCCGCCATGCGGCACGAGCACCATCGGGAGGTTGGCCTCCGGTTTTCCTTTGGGGAAGGTGAGGATGGCTTCGAGTTCCTGCCCGTCACTCGCCTTGAAGCGCAGCGGCCGCCGCTCGGACAATTTCGAAGGGTCGAGCCAGGGTACGGCGTCGAACAGTTTCGAGACCTTGTAGGTCTTGGTGTCGATCAACATATAGCGACCTGGCTCGCGGTCGCCGGCCACCTTGAACATCAACTGACTTCCGTCTTCGCTGAAATCCACGAAGCTGACGAAATCGCCGGGGAATTTCTGCGACAGCGCCATGTGCAGTTTCGAGATGGGCGCCTGCAGGTCGATGTAGGTTGCCTTGGGTATGCCCGTGGCGGATACCGTGCCGAAGGGCCGCAGCGGCGCGGGCGTCCAAAGCCCCGAGGCATGGACCTCGCTGAAGTCGTCCTTGCGGATCACCTTGAGGTTGCCGCCGTCCTCGTCCTGCTCGACGAACTCGCCGCCGGTCCCGTTCGGGCTGAAGCTGGCGTAGATGCGGTTACTGCCCGCCACCGCGGCGATCGGAAGGAACGACTGGCGTTCCCTGTTCTCGGCGAGCTTGTTCCACCCGTTCCCTTCGCGATGGAACACCACCCACTTGTAGTCGTCGTCGGTACCGAAGGCGAAGCGGGCGTTACCCTGGGGATCGATCATGAAGCTCATGCCGCCGAGGCCTATGTCGGCCATCAGCCTGCGAGCGCTCGTCTTCGCGTCCACGTCGTAGAGCGTGCTCTTGTCCTGGGCGTTCCAGTCAATGGCGCGCATGTAGAAGTGGCCGTTGCTCTGCACCGGCGTGCCCTCGATGGTGCCCCAGCCGCGATCGAGGGCGCGCGTGGCGGCGCGTTTGCCATAGCCTTCGAAACCGTAGAGGTAATCGGGATTCTTGCCGTCCACGTCGATGGCCATCAGCTCGCCGGTATACCGAGCCTGTCCGATCGAGCCGTCGATCTTGCCGCGGGCGACCACGAGACGCGTGGAGCTTGCCCAAACCATGTCCGCCGGCATTTCGTACGGCGGCATCTTGATCAGCGTCACCGGCTTGGTCATGTCGCCAACGCGGTAGATCGCCAGGCCATGGTTCTTCCCGTCCGGGTCGTGATAGGCCATCGACACATACTGCCCGTCGGGTGACAGGCGCGGACCGGTCAGGGGCATCCGCCGGGCGAAATCGGCGACGGGTATGAGATCGCCGGCCACGACGGCGGTCGAGGCAAGGCACAGCACGGCCAGCATGGGCCGCACGAAGCGGTAAGTCATGGATTCTCCCCTGTGGATCGATGGATCCTTTATCGCCGCCCCGAAGGACGGTCCCCGAGCGCCGATATAGCCGATCCGCGCGTCCGCCACAAGGCGACCTGCGTCATGGCGGACGGTACACTTGGCGCCTGCTCTCGATCCAGGCACCTGCATGGCCAGTCCTTTCGTCGTCGATATCGAACCCGTCGCGTTTTCCCTCGGCCCCGTCCAGGTGCACTGGTACGGGCTCATGTACCTGGGTGGCTTCCTCGGCGGGTGGGCGCTGGGCGAGTATCGCCGGCGCCAGGGCCGGTTGCCTGTCAGCACCGACCGCTTCGGCGACCTCATGTTCTACTCGATGATGGGCGCCGTCCTGGGTGGCCGCGTCGGGTACATGTTGTTCTATACGGCCATCGACTGGATCTGGACCGACCCGCTGGCGATCTTCCGCGTCTGGGACGGCGGCATGTCCTTCCACGGCGGGCTCCTGGGCGTCTTGGCCGCGGGCCTCTGGTGGTCGCGGCGCAACGGCGTGAAATTCTTCGACGCCGTCGATTTCGTCGCCCCCCTCGTGCCCCTCGGCCTGGGCCTTGGCCGCCTCGGCAACTTCATCAACGGCGAGCTGTGGGGCAAGCCGACCGACCTGCCCATCGGCATGATCTTCCCGCACGCACCCGACGCGCTCCCGCGACACCCGAACCCGCTTTACGAGTTCGCCCTGGAGGGCGTGGTGATGTTCGTGGTGCTATGGCTCTTCTCGATGAAGCCGCGCCCACGCTACGCCGTCTCCGGCATGTTCGCGCTGCTTTATGGGATGTTCCGCTTCGCGATCGAGTTCGTTCGCGTCCCGGACGCGCAGCTTGGCTACCTCGCCTTCGGCTGGGTCACGATGGGGCAGGTCCTGTCCCTGCCGCTGATCGCCGTCGGCATCCTCCTCCTGGCCATGTCGCGCCGCGCTCCGTACGCACCGGTCGCGCCGGTGGCGGCGACCGCCACCTGATATCGTCCCGTCCCATGCAGCCCTACCTCGACCTCCTCCGTCACGTCCTCGACCATGGCGCCGAAAAATCCGACCGCACCGGCACCGGCACGCGCAGCGTTTTCGGCTGGCAGATGCGCTACGACCTGGCGAAGGGATTCCCCCTCGTCACGACGAAGAAGCTGCACCTGAAGTCGATCGTCCACGAGCTCATCTGGTTCCTGCAGGGCGATACGAACATCGCGTACCTCAAGGAACACGGCGTCAGCATCTGGGACGAGTGGGCCGATGCGAACGGCGACCTGGGCCCGGTCTACGGCCGGCAATGGCGCGCCTGGCCGACGGCGGATGGCAAGGTCGTGGACCAGATCGCATGGGTGGTGGAGGAGATCAAGCGCAATCCGGATTCGCGCCGCCTGATCGTCTCGGCGTGGAACGTGGGCGAGCTGCCGCGAATGGCCTTGATGCCGTGCCACACGATGTTCCAGTTCTACGTGGCGAATGGCAAGCTTTCCTGTCAGCTTTACCAGCGTTCGGGCGACATATTCCTCGGTGTACCCTTCAATATCGCCAGCTACGCGCTGCTCACGCACATGATGGCCCAGGTCACGGGACTGGAGCCGGGCGACTTCGTGCACACGCTGGGCGACGCGCACCTGTATTCGAATCACGTGGAACAGGCGAGGAAACAGCTCGCACGCGAACCGCGTCCGCTGCCGAAGCTGGTGCTGAATCCGGAGGTCCGCTCGATCTTCGACTTCCGCTTCGAGGACGTCGCCATCGTGGACTACGATCCGCATCCCGCGATCAAGGCGCCGGTCGCGGTCTGAGCCGCGAAGCGGACCTCTCCGCATTCCCGTCCCAAGGCCTGCGCCGCGTCTGTGGCGGCGCAGGCCACGCGTCATCGATCAGTCGCTGGCCATCGACTTCGAGCCCGAGGCGCCGGGCAGCTTCTTCGCCATGTCGAGGTGCTCCTTCAGCGTCGGGAGCGTCTTCGTCGCGAAGGCCTTCAGTTCCGCGTCCTGACCGCTCTTCGATTCCTTGGTGAACAGCGCGACGGCCTTCTGGTGATCGGCGACCATCTTCTTCGCGAAAGCCTTGTCGAACTCGGCGCCCGACTTCTTGCTCATGGCCGATGCGGCCTCCTTGTCGGCGGCCATCGGCTCCGGCGAGACGGTCATGTTCTTGCCGCTGGCGATGCTCTTCAGTTCGTCGTTGGCGGCGGTGTGGTCCTTCACCATGCGCTCGCCGAAGGACTTCGTATCCGCGGAGCTACCCTGCGATGCGCCGAGTTGACCCAGTGCCACTTCGGCAAGGCCGGAGGCGCTGGCCTTCCGCACGAACGCGGCATCCGCGGAGGCGGCGACGTTGGACGACTCAGTGGACTGCTGCGCCACGGCGACGGCGGGCAGGGCGACGGCCGCGGCAAGGGCGGCAACGAGGAGGCGGCGGGGCATGCGGTTCATGGTGTGGCTCCGTGGTGTCCGCACAGCGCGGATGGAGTCCATGGTTTCTCATCACCCGGATGAACGGCACGTGCAGCCAACATCAAGGAATGTAAGGAATTAACGAACGACCACCGGCCACCGCGTCAGGAAGTCGCTCAGCGTCAGGACGATCATGATCGCCAGCCAGGCGATGCCGAAGCAGGCGGCGAAGTGCACCGACGGGGCACTTTTGCGCAGCTTCATGAAAAAGAAAACGACGATCGACGCCTTGGCCGCGGCGATGGCCGGCCCGGCGACGGTGTTCCAGGTGCCGAGATGCATGCGCGACACGGCGATGCTCGCGAGCAGGAGCAGCGCGAGGGCGGCGAGTGCCCCGACGTGGGCCAGCAGCGAGGGTGGCCGTTCGCTCATGCGCGGCCCACCTGGTAGTAGAGCGGGAAGACGAAGATCCACACGATATCGACGAGGTGCCAGTACAGCGCCGAGACTTCGAGCGGCGTGTGGTATCCGGGATCGAACTCGCCGCGATGCGTGCGCGCGGCCATGACGAGGAGCAGCGCCACGCCGATCGCGACGTGCAGGCCGTGGAAGGCGGTCGTGACGTAGTAGAGGAAAAAGAACAGCCGTTCCTGCGCAGCCAGCCCGCCGACCTCCTCGTAGCGGATCCCTGGAATCACGGCCGCCTTGTAATCGTCGTAGTACTCCAGGCCGTGGATGGCGAGGAAGGCGAGACCAAGGAAAGCGGTGATGCAAAGCAGGGTCGTCGCCATGCGCCTGCCGCCGAGTTGCACGTCCCGGACCGCCAGCGCCACGGTGAAACTGCTGGTGAGCAGCACGCCGGTTTCCATGCCGCCCAACGTGAGGTCGGTATGTCGGCTGCCCGACGCGAAGGCATCGGGCCACAACACGCGGCACACCGTGTAGGCGGCGAACAGCACGCCGAAGAACAGCACCTCCGTCGCGAGGAACGCCCACATGCCCAGGGTCGCGGCCTCGCGCTGCTGCGTGGGATCGTCGAACTGTTCGGCCGTGCGTGGCGAGGGCGCGGTCATGGGTGCTGGTAGGCGTAGGGGCCATCGGTCACGACCGGCGGCTTCTCGAAGTTATGCGTGGGCGGCGGCGACGACGTCTTCCATTCCAGCCCTTCCGCCCCCCAGGGATCGTCGGTGGCCCGCTCGCCGAAGCGCAGCGACCACAGGAAATAGCCGATGGGCAGGAGGTACGACGCCGCGAGCAGTACCGCACCGGCCGAGGAAAGGACGTTCAGGAGTCCGAACTCGGCGGGGTACTGGTGGTAACGGCGCGGCATGCCTTCCGCGCCGGCGAGGAACTGGGGAAAGAAGGTGAGGTTGAAGCCGAGGAACATGAGTATCGCGGCGAAGCGTGCCCACGCCTCCGAGTACATGCGTCCGGTCACTTTAGGCCACCAGAAGTGGATGCCGCCGAGGTAGGCCATCACCGCGCCACCCACCATGATGTAGTGGAAGTGGGCAACGACGAAGTAGGTGTCGGTTAGGTTGACGTCCAGCGCGGTGGCGGCGAGGAACAAGCCGGTGAGGCCGCCGAGCATGAACAGGCCGACGAAGCCGAGCGCGTAGATCATCGGCGCGCCGAACGCGATGTCGCCCTTGTAGAGCGTGGCCGTCCAGTTGAACACCTTGATCGCCGAGGGCACGGCAATGATGAAACTGAGGATGGAGAACACGATGCTCGCGTACATCGACTGACCGGCAACGAACATGTGGTGCCCCCAGACGAGGAATCCGATCACCGCGATCCCGATGATCGAATACACCATGAAACGGTAGCCGAAGATCTTCCGCCGCACGCTGGCGGTGATGAGCTCGCTTACGACGCCCATCGCCGGCAGCACCATGATGTACACGGCCGGGTGCGAGTAGAACCAGAAGAAGTGCTGGAACAGCAGTGGGTCGCCGCCGAGGGCGGGATCGAATATACCTACCCCAAGCAGCCGCTCCGCCGCGATGAGCGACAAGGTCATGGCCAGCACGGGCGTCGCCAGCATCATCACCAGCGATACGCCGTACATCGACCAGACGAAGAGCGGCATCCGGAACCAGCTCATGCCGGTCGTGCGCATGGTGTGGATCGTGACGATGAAGTTGAGGCCGGTGAGGATCGAGGAAAAGCCCACGATGAAGACACCGACGATGGTCAACATCACGTTCGAGTTCGAGAACATCGTGGAGAACGGCGTGTAGAACGTCCAACCGGTGTCGACGCCGCCGAGCAGCAGGCAGGCGACCGTGAAGATGCCGCCTGCCACGTAGAGATACCAGCTGAACAGGTTGAGCCGCGGAAACGCGACGTCGCGCGCGCCGATCATGATAGGCAGGAGGAAATTGCCGAGGGTGGTCGGAATGGAAGGGATGAGGAAGAACCACACCATCACGACGCCGTGGAAGGTGAAGGTCTTGTTGTAGGTTTCCGCGCTCATCACGTCTCCCGCCGGCGTGGCGAGTTCCAGGCGGATGAGTGCCGCGGCGATGCCGCCGAGAAAGAAGAAGAACGTGATCGAGACGGCGTAGAGGATCGCGATCCGTTTGTGGTCGTGTGTCGCCAACCAGGAACGGAGCGTCGTGCCGTCCGCGAGGTAGCTGTGGCCGGCGTGGTCAGTGGGCAGCATGCGGGGTCTCCCGGTCCGTGCCACGGACCTTGAGGTAGGCGACGAGGGCGAGGATGTCCGACTCGTCGATGCGGTCCTTGTAGCTGGGCATCAGCGGCGCGTAACCCGCCGCCACTTCCCTGTCCGGCAAGGTGATCGAGTCGTGCAGGTAGCGCTCGTCGGCGAGGACCTGGCGTCCATCGGCAAGCGGCACCGTGCTCCCGTAAAGGCCGTCGAGGCGCGGTGCATGGACGGACGAGCCGGCATCGTGGCAGCCAGCGCAGCCGAAACGCGTGAACAACACCCGGCCCTGGTTGGCGAGCGAACCGCTTGCGTGACTGGCCAACCAGCGCGCATGCCCTGCCGGTGTCTGCACGACGACCACGCCACCCATGCGCGAATGGTCGGTGCCGCAGTACTCCGCGCAGAAGAGGTCGTAGGTACCCGTGCGGGTGGGCGTGAACCAGAGCTGCGTGTAACGGCCAGGGAGCACGTCCTGCTTTACGCGGAAGGCGGGAACGTAGACGTCGTGGATCACATCCTGCGAGATCATGACGAGGCGCACCGGCTGGCCGAGGGCGACGTGCAAGGTATCGATCTCGCGCTGCCCGTCGGGATGTTCGAACTCCCACATCCACTGCTTGCCGACGACATGGATCGTCGACGCATCCGGCGGCGGTGTGCGCATGTCGATCCAGAGACGGATGCTCCAGACGAAAATGGCGAGGAACATGGCGAAGGGCACGAGGGTCCAGGCCATCTCGATACCGAGGTCGCGATGCGATTCGCCGCTCCGGTCCACGTTGCGGCCACGGCGGAAGCGCACCGCGAAGACCAGCATGGTCGTGAAGACGGCGAGCACCACGACGGCGGACAGGCCGAGCATCGCGTAGAACAGCCCGTCGATGCGGCCGGCGACACTGGAAGCTTCGGGCAGGTACGTCATGGCGTCCTCCGCCGTAACCAGAGGCCACCGACCGCCATCGCGGCCAGGAATGCGCAACCCAGCGCGATCATGAGCCGCGAGATGAGCAGACTGTATCGTCCCGTGGACGGGTCGTAGCCGCAGCAGAGCAGGACAAGGCGGTCGATGACGCTGCCCAGTTGGCCCTTGGACGCGTCGACGAGCGCAAGCCGCAGCGCGCGTGCATCGTAGTCGACGCCAAAAAAATATTGCGCCACGCGCCCATCGGGCGATACGACGACGATGCCGGCCGGGTGGACGTATTGCCCATCGCGCGGATCCCTGAAATAGCGAAACCCGACGCTTCGCGTGAGCTGGTCGACGGCCAATGGACGGGCCGTCGCCCACAGCCAGTGCTTCGGCTGGGCCCGGGGTGCCATGCGTTCCAGCATGTCCCGCGCCTCGCTGGCATCGGCCGCGGTCTCGTCGGCGGCAATGCTCACGAAGGCCACCCGGTAGTCCTCCCCGGCGCGGAGCGGCATGCGCGTGACGGCGGCGGCCATGGCGTGCAGCGTGAGGTCGCAAAGGTTAGGGCAACGGTAGTAGCCGAAAGCGAGGAGTAACGGCTTGCCCTGCGCGACTGTCGCCAACGACGCCGCGTCGCCGTCGGCGTCTACCAGCGGCGCGTCCATCGGCACCTTCGCACCGATGTGCTGGTCGAAGCCGGCGCGTGCATCGAGGTCGCGCGGTGGCGGAACCCCGGCGAAGGCCGTGGCGACGAAAAGCAGCGAGAAAGCGGCGAGGATCACGCGCGTCATGGCTTGTGTTCCTTTGCCATCAACTGCATGGCACGTTCGACCGGGATTCGGGCGATGCCGTGCTCGCGGTCCACCCATCCCCACTGGTCCGCGTTGCGCTGCCGGCGCCGGAACATGTCGAGGTCGCGACGGGGCTCGGACTGCAATGCCGGTTGCTCGGGGCGAGGCGCCGGCCGGGGCACCGTGACCCAGCTGCGCCAGAGGAAGTAGCAGGCGACAAGGACGAACGCCGCGGAGCCCACGAGGATCGCGGCCAGGCGCACGAGTCCCCGGCTGCCCAGTCCCTGCGCTTCGTGGCTCATGGCATCACCATCCATGCGACGTGGCAGGCTTGGCCCAGCAGCACGGACGCCGCGGCCGTGCGCAGCACGGGAAGCCGTGTTTTGGCCGTCCGCGAGAGCAGCAACACCGTGGGCACGACGAGTTGCAGCACGATCGCCGCGACCGCCAGCGCGGCCCACGGCGTTTGCGTGCGGGGCAGGTACCAAATCGTTTCGGATGGAAGGTCGGCCATCCATGCGGTGAGATAGTCGATGCCGACCAGGTACGCCCAGCCGAGGCTGGCGGCGAAAAGCAGCGAGCCCTGGTCGCCGTGAGTAGTGGGGGAGACGTCGGGAGATTCGCGACGGGCACGCATGAGCAGGGCCACGGCAAGCGCGAGCAGCAGTTGCCCCAGCGCGACGACGAGCCCCATGACCGAGGAGCGCCACGCTGGCGTGAGCGAGACGATCCAGTCGTTCGCGAACACCCCGCAGGCGAACAGCCACACGATGAGACTGGCAGCCGGCGCGCGGATGACGAACCGCCACGCGACGGCCCAGGCGATGAAGCAGCCGGCGGTCCGCCAGACAAGGAAGGCGTAGTCGAGGTACCAGTCCCTCGATGCCTCCACCGGCTCGTTGATCCACGGGAAAAGATGCGGCGCGTCGATCAACAGCGGTACGGCCGCGAGTGCCGCCACTGGGAGCAGCAGGCGCAGCGTTCGCCAGCGAGCGGCGAGGATGTCGCCCCACGCGCCGCCGGTCAGGCGATGGATCGCCTGCCACGCGATGGCGCCGACGCTCGCGCCGGTGACCATCAGCCAGGCCGCCAGCCATGCGTGCAGGATCATCGTCCGCCTCCGGCGTCCGGCAGGTCGCGAAGGCGCGAGAGGTCGTCGGGCTCGAGACGGTCCACCGGCGCATGCCGGCTGAACTGCAACGCCCGCACATACGCGACGATGGCTTGCCGGTCGGCCGGCGGAATGCGGTCGGCATAGGGGTACATGACACCCCAACCGTGGGTGATGACATCGTAGATATGCCTGTCGTCGGTATCGCGCAGCCGTTGCTCGTCATAACTCGGCGGTCGCGGGAAGCCGCGTTGCACCACCATCCCGTCGCCATCGCCACCCGCTCCATGACACGGCGTGCAATAGATCGTGTACCGGTCGCGTCCGCGTTCCAGCAACGCCTCGGTGATCGCCGGTGGCGCGGGCACGGCTTCCGGTCCCGACGTCGGGACGGTGCCGCGAGGCGGCGGCCGGGAAGCGACGCCGTCGGTGAACAGCGGCGCCTCGCCGCCGCGCTCGTAGCGCGGCTGGTCGTACATCTGGTGCATGCCGCGCTCACACCCGGCTGCCGAGAGCAGGGCCACCAGGAGGATGGCGAGGCGCACGTGGCTCATGACGGCACCTCCGCATGGCGCATCGGGTCCAGCGCGGCCACGTCCTGCGCTACCTGGTGCGCGTCCCAGCGCGGATCGTCCGCGCGGACCAGCAGCAGGAAGCCGTCGCGGCTTGCTTCCTCGAACCAGGCGACGTTGAACTCGGGACGGTAGAGCGCCGGCATCCCGCTGCCCGCCAGGAACGCCACGAACCCGGCAACCACGGCCAGCAAGATGACCACCTCCACGGCCGACGGCACGAAGGCCGGCCAGCTCGCCGCGGGCCGCCCACCGACGTTCAGCGGGTAATCCACCGCGGCCGCATGGTATTGCAGCCAAAGCATGCCGACGCCGCCGACGATGCCGCCGATAAGCGTCGCTGGCGGGATACGTTTCGACGGCGAGCCGAGCTTTTCCATCAGCCCATCGACGGCGTACGGCGAGAACGCCTCGAGCCGGGTGTAACCGAGCTTGCGCAGCGCGTCGACCGCATCGGCGAGTGCGTGCGCGTCGTGCACCTGGAGCAGGCGACCGTGGACGTTCATGGCCGGGGATCCACGCGGTGGGCGGCGTGCCGCCTGAGCTCGGCGATCGACAGCACGGGCGCGACCCGGACGAAGACCAGGAACAACAGCGCGAACAAACCCATGGAGCCGAGCAGGAAGGCAAAGTCCCAGACGGTGGGATGGAACATGCCCCAACTCGACGGGAGGAAGTCGCGGTAGAGGCTGGTGACGATCAGCATGAAGCGCTCCATCCACATCCCGGCCAGCACCAACAAGCTGATGGTGACGAGCGCCACGGGATTCGTCCGCATGCGGGGCCACCACAGGGCCTGGATGGAGAGGGTGTTGCAGGCGATGGTGGCCCAGAAAAGCCACGCGTACGCGCCCTGCATGCGGTGGCGCTGGATGGCGATGTCGTAAGGGTCGCCGCCGTAGTACGCGGTGAAGATCTCGGCCGCGTACCCGTAGGTCACCACCCAGCCCACGGCGAGCATCAGCTTGGCCAGCTTGTCGAGATGTTCCGGCGTGATGAAGTCCTCCAGCCCGTAGGCGCGGCGAAGGGATACGGCGAGCACGATGACCATCGCGGCGCCGGAGAACAGCGCGCCGGCCACGAAGAAGGGCGGGAAGATCGTCGAGTGCCAGCCCGGCAGCAAGCCTTCGGAGAAATCCAGCGCCACCATGCTGTGCACCGAAAACACGAGCGGCACGGCGAGCCCGGCGAGGATCTTCGTGAGCGTCGCATGCCTTTCCCACTCGCGCGCCTCACCGCGCCAGCCCATCGCGAGGATGCCGTAGAGCACCTGCCGGCCGCGCGACCTGGTGCGGTCGCGCACGGCGGCGAAGTCCGGGACGAGGGCGACATAGAAATAAATCACCGACACGACGACGTACGCGGCGATCGCGAAGAAATCCCATACGAGCGCGCTGCGCCACTGCGGCCACAGACCCATGCGATCGGGGTAGGGCGCCAGCCAGTACGCGAACCACGGACGGCCGAGGTGCAGGACCGGAAACAAGGCCGAGACAGCGAGGGCGAAGACTGTCATCGCCTCGGCGAACCGGTTCAACGCGGAGCGCCAGCCTTGCCGGGTGAGGTATAGCGCGGCGGAGATGAAAGTGCCCGCCATGCCGATACCGATCCACCAGACATAGTTGGCGATGGCGAAACCCCACGCCACGGGCATGGTGACGCCCCAGATGCCGACGCCCCGCGCGAGCAGCACGACGATGGCGGCGACCAGCACCGCCGTCAGCAGTCCGGCGGTACCGAAGGCCAGCTTCCAGCCGCGGCCACCGCGATGCACGAGCACGAGGCCGGTCACGATATCGGTGACGTCGGCCGGCGTGGCGGGGTGAACGGGTTCGCGGTCGTTCACGCGTCCCTCCATGCCGGATTCGGGTGGCGCAAGGCGCCGAGATAAGTCGTGCGCGGTCGCGTGTTCAGTTCCTCGAGCAGGACGTAGCGGCGCGGGGAGCGGACCGCCTTCGCTACCTCGCTGGTACTGTCGCCGAGGTCGCCGAAGACGATCGCGCGGGTAGGGCACGCGTCCTGGCAGGCAGTCGTCACCTCGCCCTCCGCGATGCGCCGGCCGTCGCGGTCCGCGTCGATGTGGGCGCGTTCGATGCGCTGCACGCAGTAGGTGCACTTCTCCATGACGCCCCGGGAGCGGACGGTGACTTCCGGGTTCCGCATCGCCTTCAGGCTTTCACTCGCCAGGTCGGCGTACTGGAGAAAGTTGAAACGGCGCACCTTGTAGGGACAGTTGTTCGAGCAGAAACGCGTGCCGATACAGCGGTTGTAGACCTGCAGGTTGAGGCCCTCGCTGTCGTGCACGGTCGCCTCCACCGGACACACGACTTCGCATGGTGCATGTTCGCAGTGCATGCAGGGCACGGGCTGGTGGTAGGTGTTCGGTGCCTGCGGCGTCCCTTCGTGGTAGCGGTCCACGCGGATCCAGTGCATGCGGCGCCCGCGCGCGACTTCCTCCTTGCCGACGACGGGAATGTTGTTCTCCGCCTGGCACGCGATCGTGCACGCATTGCAGCCGATGCACGCGTTGAGGTCGATGCTCATGCCCCAGCGGTACTCGCCATCCGGTCTTTCCGGATAAAAACTTGCCGGCGGCTTGCCGTCGCCGCCGCGCGGCGGGTGATCCGGCGTGCCCGCCCGGACCACATCGCGCCGGCCCATGTCCTGTTGTGCCTGCGTGGTCGCCAGCGTGGCGCGCCGATCGCCCTTCGTCAGCAGGAGTCCGTCCTGCTGCCACGGTTGGTCCGCGTCGCGCAGTGCATAGGCGTCGTAGCCCAGGCCCTCGGCGATGCCGCTGCGGCGGCCATAACCGAGCGTGACCGTGACACTGCGCTCCGCCTGCCCGGGCACGATGAGTACCGGTGCCTCTATGTGCCGTCCATTCGCTTCGAGCCGCACGATGTCGCCGTCGTGGAGCCCCCGCTCGGCGGCGAGGGCCGGCGATATCCAGGCGGCGTTGCCCCAGGTGAGTGACGTGACGGGCCGCGGCAGTTCCTGCAGCCAGGCGTTGTGCGCGTGGCGCCCGTCCCAGAGGTGCTCGTCCGGGCGGAAGAGCAGTTCCAGCACGTCGCCCTCCGCGCCTCCTGGACCCGCCGCGCCTTCCGTAGGAGCCGCTACAGCGGCGAGGGCGGCCTGCGTCAACGCGAACCTATCGCCGCTCGGCGGGTTTCTCGCCGCTGTAGCGGCTCCTACAGGGCGTGCGGGTTCGGCGGCGGGTTCGAATAGGCCATCGCGCAGTGCCGTCGTCCACGCCTCGTCATCCAGTTGCGGCCAGGTGGCGCGCACCCGCTCCAGCGGGTCGTTCGCCACGCCGCCCAGCAGCAGGTCCACGACGTCGTGCACGGAGCGCCCATCGGTCAAAGGTGCGAGCACCGGCTGAACGATGCTTACCGATCCGTCCCGCGCGCGCAGGTCGGACCAGGCTTCGAACGGATGCAGTGCCGGCAGGTGCCATTGCGCCGCCTCCGCGCTTTCGTCGCGATAGCGGCCGACGTGCACCGTGCGCGGCACGCGCCGCATGGCTTCCTCGAATCCCGGCGCGGTGTAGACGGGGTTCGTCTCCAGCAGCACGAGTGTCTCCACGCGGCCGGCGTCCATGTCCGCGATGAGGTCGGCGACCGGGTCACCGGCGTCGTCGGGCGCGAGGTCGCGCAACAAGGCGCCGTTGCCGAGCGCGCGGTTCATCGCGCGCACGAGGTCGTGTACGACGGCGGGCTGGTACGGCCCGGCGAGGACCAGGGAGGCACCGGCGTGCGCCCGCAGGTCGTCGGCCATGGCGGCGATGCGATCGCGAGCCAGCGGATCCAGCGCCGGCACCTCCACCTCCGCGCCCAGCGCGGCCGCCAGGGCGGCTGCGATGCCCGGAATGTCACGTGCCGCCACAGGCCAGGTATGGTCGGCGTTGCGACCCGTGAGCGATGGCGTCGGCTCTATCGCATAGACGCGGGACATCGTGTCCGGTGTGCCGCGCGCGCTGGCGAAGTCGCGGGCGTGACGCACGTGGCCAGGAAACCGGCCCAGCGGATCGGCGTCGAAGGCGACGATCGTGCGGGCTTTGGCAAGATCCGGCCATGTATCGAGTGGCCGGCCTCGCGCCGCTTCGTGCACATGCCAGCGCGCGCCCGGATAGCGTGCGAGTAGTGCGTCCCGCTGGCGTGCGAGCGTGGGCGACGCGACGTCGCCGGAAACGATGCGCAGGCCGCCGTCACGGGCATCGAATGCCCGGCGCATCGCCGCCGCTTCGCCCTCGAATGCGGCCCAACTGGACGGTGCGCCCCCCTTCCTCGGCGCGTCGGAGCGGGCCGGATCCCATAGGTCGAGCACCGCCGCCTGCATGCGGGGGTCACTGCCGCCCAGGCAGCAGGGATGCCGCGGGTTTCCGTCGACCCTGATCGGACGTCCGTCGCGCAACTCGACGACGACGCCCACGACGTCGCCACCGGTAGCGAGGGCCGTGGCATAACGCGATGAGCGCGGCACGGAACGGCCGTCGCGTCCCACTTGTGGAACGATGCGTTCGGGCGGTGGGCCGGAGCAGGCGGCGAGTCCGGCGAAGGCCAGGGACGCGCCCAGCAACCGAAGGAAGCCGCGCCGGTCGAGGGCCGGCTCGAGTTCGGCCAGCGACGGCCACGCCGCCGTCACCAGCGCGCGCCCGCCGGCATCGGCGACCAGTTCGTCCAGCGCGCGCCAGAAGCGGGGCGTGCCGGGTGCCGGCAACGCATGCCGAAGCGCGTCGATCGCGCTCATCGGTGACATACCGAACAATCCGTGAGGCGGCGCCGATCGATGCGATAGGCGTCCACGAGGTGCATCCCGAGCGCCTCGTCGTCGCCGGGCTGGCGATCGTCCATGGCGAACACGTCCTGTCGCGGCCGGACGAAGCGTTCCGGGTGCCGGTGGCAATCGAGGCACCATTCCATCGACAGCGGCGCGACGCGTCGCATCAGCGGCATGCGGTCCACCCGGCCGTGGCAAGAGACGCAGCCGACGCCTTTCGCCACGTGGATCGAATGGTCGAAGTACACGAAATCCGGCAGGTCGTTGACCCGGTTCCAGTGCAGCGGGATACCGGTTCGCCAGCTCTCCACCAACGGCGCCAGCGGCGGCTGATCCGTAAAAAGTTGCGAATGACAGGTCATGCAGGTCGATATGGGCGGCATGCCGGCGAACGCATCGGTCTCGACGCCGGTATGGCAGTACCGGCAATCGATACCTACCTCGCCCACGTGGTGCTGGTGACTGAACGGTACCGGTTGTTCCACGGCCTCGTTTTCCCTTTCCGGCTCTGCGGTGACGCCGCGCCAGGCGAAGACGGCGGCGGCAATCGACACCAAGAGCGCCAGCATCGCCAGCTTCGCGTAGAGGCCGGAGCGCGGGTTGAATATCTGGGCCATCTCCCTCGTCATTCCCGGCGTAACACATTCACGCTAGTCGCGACCCCGTGCGGGCTTCGTGAAGCCGTGGAACGCGTGACGTACACCAAACGTGGCCGGTATCGCGCACACGCTGTCGGAAGGCAACGCAACCACCGAGGCGAGAGGCTCATGTCCGTCATCGCACCGACCGTCGTGATCGACGGCCTTCCCCGCCTCGTCGGGGAAGACGAAAGGCTCGTCGACGTCTTTACACGCCACGGCATCGACGTGCCGCGTGTCTGCTACAACGAGGCCCTCGGTCCGTTGAAGACCTGCGATACCTGCTGGGTGGAGGTGGATGGCGAACTGGTGCGCAGTTGCGACCACATCGCACAGCCGGGCAGCCGGGTGGAGACGCGGGGCGAACGGGCGGTGGCGGCGCGCGAGGAAGGCATGGATCGCCTGCTGGCGAAGCACGAGCTGTACTGCACCGTGTGCGAGCACAACCTCGGCGACTGCACCCTGCACAATACCGTTGCCGCGATGGACATGCCGATCCAGCGCTACCCGTTCGTGCGCAAACCCTTTGCGAAGGACACCAGCAATCCGTTCTACACATACGATCCCGACCAGTGCATCCTCTGTGGCCGCTGTGTCGAGGCGTGCCAGAACGTCGAGGTCAACGAGACCTTGAGCATCGATTACACGGCCGAGCATCCCCGCGTGCTTTGGGACGGCGGTCGACCCATCGACCAGTCCAGCTGCGTCTCCTGCGGCCATTGCGTCACCGTCTGTCCGTGCAACGCGCTGCTGGAAAAGACCATGCAGCCGGACGCCGGTCCCTTCACCGCGATGGAGGAGCGGGTGAAGCGTCCGCTGATCGACCTGGTGAAGGCGCTGGAGAATACGACGGGCGCGCGGCCGGTGACGGCGCTTTCGGAAATCGATGCATCCATGCGGCAGGCCGAAGTGCGCCGGACCAAGACGGTGTGCACGTACTGCGGGGTGGGCTGCGCGTTCGAGATGGTCACGCGCGACAGGCACATCCTGAAAGTCCAGCCGGTGGTGGATGCACCGGCCAATGGCATCTCTACCTGCGTCAAGGGCAAGTTCGGCTGGGACTTCGTCAACAGTCCGGACCGCCTCACGCAGCCGCTGATTCGCGAGAACGGGGCGTTTCGCGAGGCGAGTTGGGACGAGGCGCTCGATCTCGTGGCGAGACGGCTCCGCGAAGTGCATGCGCAGCACGGGCCGAAAGCGATGGGTTTCATCGGCTCCAGCAAGGCGAGCAACGAAGAGGCCTACCTCACGCAGAAGATCGCGCGGCTCATCTTCGGCACCAACAGCGTCGACAACTCATCCCGCTACTGCCAGAACCCGGCGACGATGGGTCTCTTCCGCACGGTCGGCTATGGCGGCGACGCCGGCTCGATCAAGGACATCGAGGCGGCGGACCTGGTGGTACTGGTCGGTTCGAATACGGCCGAATGCCATCCGGTGATCGCCTCCAAGATCAAGCGCGCCCATAAGCTGCACGGGCAGAAACTGCTCGTCGTGGATCCGCGTCGCCATGAAATGGCGGAGAGGGCGAACGTCTTCCTCCAGCTGACGCCGAGCACCGACCTCGTCTGGGCGAGCGCCACCGCGCGCTACATCCTCGACGAAGGATTGGCCGATACGGCCTTCCTCGAGCAGCGCGTGAACGGCCTCGACGATTACCGGCGCTCGCTGGAGCCGTTCACGATGGAGTTCGCCGAAGCGATCACGGGGGTTCCGCGCGAGCGCCTGGTCGACGCCGCGAGGATGATCGCTGGCGCCCGCAGCGTTTGCCTGCTCTGGGCGATGGGCATCACCCAGCACACGCACGGTTCCGATACCAGCACGGCCTTGTCCAATCTTCTCCTGGTCACCGGCAACTACGGCCGGCCCGGTACCGGAGGCTATCCCATGCGCGGCCACAACAACGTGCAAGGGGCCAGCGACTTCGGCTGCCTCAAGGACGTCTATCCTGGCTACGAAAAGGTGACCGACGAAGCCGCGCGCGCCAAGTGGGCGAAGGCGTGGGGCGTCCCCGTGGAACGCCTGTCGAACGAGGCGGGCCTCGATAATTTCGCCATGGTCGTGGAAGCAGGGAAGGGCAAGGTCAAGGCGATGTGGGTGATCGGCGAGGAAACCGCCGTGTCCGACGCGGATACCGCGAACGTCGAGAAGGCCTTTGCCGGTATGGACTTCTTCGTGGTCCAGGACATGTTCCTCAGCCGGACGGCACAGTTCGCCGACGTGGTGCTACCCGCATGCCCAAGCGTGGAGAAGGACGGCACCTTCACCAACACCGAGCGGCGCATCCAGCGCTTCCATCAGGTCATGCCGCCACTGGGGAACAGCCGTCCCGACTGGTGGATCCTCAACGAGGTGGCGAAACGCCTCGGCTACGACTGGGGCTACGATGGCCCGGCGGCCATCATGCGCGAATGCGCGGGCATTGCGGACATGTTCGCCGGCGTGAGCTATGAGCGACTGGAAGGTTGGAAATCGCTGCAATGGCCTGTCGCGGCGGACGGCACGGACACGTCGCTCCTCTACACGGAGACCTTCAAGTTTCCGGACGGCAAGGCCAAGCTGTACCCCCTGGCATGGAAGCCGCCGGGCGAGCAGGCCGACGACGCGTTCGACCTCATGCTCGACAACGGTCGCCTGCTCGAGCATTTCCAATCGACTAACCAGACCGGACGCGGCGGTCGCATCACGCACCTGTCGCCCGAATGGTTCGTCGAGGTCGGCAGCGATCTCGCACGTGAGCGCGGCATCGAAGACGGCACCTGGCTGAAGGTGACGTCCCGGCGCGCGAGCGTGGAAGTACGCGCCGTGGTCACCGATCGCGTGCAAGGCAATACCCTGTTCATGCCGATCCACCACTCCAAGCCGGGCGTGAACGCCTTGACGGGCGAGCACCACGATCCTGACGTGAACACACCGGGATACAAGGAGCTGGCGGTACGTATCGAGAAACTGCCGCGGCCGAAAGGCGAGCCGGCCTTGCCGTACCGCAATTTCCGTTACGGGAAGCGCACGCCGAACTCGGGGCCGGATGCGGGCGCGAAATGGGAGCGCCCGGAATACGAGCAGCCCCCGCGACACATCGAGCATCCGGAGACACTGTGATGGCCGAACCCCTCGACTTCAAACCCACGCCGGTTCGCACGCATGCGACGGCGCGCGAGGAATGGGAACGTCTGCTGGAGACCCTGCATGCGCATGGCGTGCTGCGCCTGGCGAACGACCTTGTCGCGGCGAACCAGGATATCGCCGCCATCGTCGTAAAGGGGCTCGAAACCGAAGGCGCACGCAACGTCATGCAGAACGTCTCGGCGCTGGCGATGGTGTTGGGAAGGATTCCTCCCGGCGCGGTGTACAAATTCGCCGAGGCCGCGCGCGAGGCGGCACAGGCCCTGGACGCCGCACGACGCGAGCCGGACGACGAGGCGCCCGGTGTGAGGGGTGTCTACCGCCTGCTCAACGACGATGAACTCTGGCGCACCCTGACCCCACTCGCCCGCGCCGTCGGAACGTTCGGCCGCGCGATGGCGCGACCGACGCCCGACAAACCCATCACCGCCCACAGCGGAAAAGAAAGCGACGCCTGATTGGCTGTTACCGCACCGACTTGAATGACGCCCGCAGTTCGCTGACGAAGGCATCGGGCTGCTCCCAGGCTGCGAAATGCCCACCCTTCGGAAGCCGGTTGTAGTGGATCAGCTTCGGAAAGGCCTTCTCGGTCCAGCTCCGCGGTGCGGCATAAATCTCGTCTGGAAACACGCTGACGGCGACAGGAATCGTGAGGTGCTTGGGTTCGAAGAAGGCCAGCTTGTTCTCCCAGTAAAGCCGCGCGGACGAGACCGCCGTATTCGTCAGCCAGTACAGCGTCACGTTGTCCAGGACGTCATCGCGCGACAGGCCTTCCTTCCTCCCGTCGAACACACGAGCGATCAGCTCATAGCTGCGGATGTCGTGGTCGAGCATCCACGCGGCGAGCCCCACGGGGGAATCCTCGAGCGCGTAGAGCGTCTGTGGCTTGTTGGTCATCTCCTGGGCATAGCCCAGACCGTGCTTGTAGAAGAAGTCGAGTTGCCCATAAGCGCTGCGTTCCTCGGGTGAGAGGCCCGCGGGCGCGGGGCCGCCTGCCGCCAGCGACTTGGCGATGTCGTCGGGGATCGTGGCGGGCATGTTCGTGTGGATCGCCAGCAGTTCCGGCGGCGCAATCACCGCCATCTGCTCCGAGACCGCATCGCCCCAGTCGCCACCCTGCGCCACGAAGTGCTTGTATCCCAGCCGCTTCATCAAGACGATCCAGGCGCGTGCGATGTGCTGCGGGTCCCAGCCGGTCGTGGTGGGCTTGCCGGAATACCCATATCCGGGCAGGGAGGGGATCACGACATCGAAGGCCTCCGCGGCCGTTCCGCCGTGCGCGGTGGGGTTGGTCAGCGGCTCGATGACCTTCATCTGCTCGATGATGGAGCCGGGCCAGCCGTGGGTGATGATGACGGGCAGGGCGTTCTTGTTCTTGGAGCGCACATGGATGAAGTGGATATCGACGCCATCGATCGTTGTCACGAACTGCGGTAGCGCGTTGAGCCTCGCTTCGACCTTGCGCCAGTCATAGTTGGACTGCCAGTAATCGGCCAGCTTGCGCATGGTGGCCAGCTGCACCCCTTGGGATGTGTCCTTCACCGTCTCCTGGTCGGGCCACTTCGTCGCCGCGATGCGGCGGCGCAGGTCGGCCAGCGCATCGTCGGACACATGCACCTTCGGGAATGGTCGGATCGACGTATCGTTTTGGGAAGGAGCGGCTGCCGGCGCATCGTTGTTCGATGCGGAGGCACTGGCCACGCGCGAAGCCTGGTCGACGATCGCCGCAGCAGTCACGGGTGCCGGAGGCGGGGCGGCGTGCACCGGCGCGGGAAGGACCCATTGGAAGGCCGCCGCCAGCGCGGTAGCAGTGAACAACGGCCAGCGAGTGGCTGACGTGGAATCGTCCGACATGACGTGACTCCTCGATGGGAATGCATCAGTCCTGTGGGGTGGGCCGCTCGTCCCTGGCGGGCAATCTCACCTCGGAAACCCGTCGTCGTCTTGGAGGATACGATTCCACGCCCCATGACCTCGTATCCACGGCGCGCGACGCATCATCAGGACGACACTGCAGCGGAGACCAACGAATGACGCCGGACAGCATGCTCCTGCCCCCGCGCGACTGGGTGCCGAACAACCCTCGGCTGCCCGTGCTGCATTACCGCGGCGTGCTGTCGGAAGGCGACGTGGCCGCTGCATTCGAAAGGCTCTTCGCCGGCAACGGATGGGTACCGCGCTGGCGTGACGGCGTGTACGACTACCACCACTACCATTCCTCGGCGCACGAGGTCCTCGGATGCGGCGAAGGCTCGGCCACCCTCGTCCTCGGCGGCCCCGGTGGCGAGGAGGTCACCGTCAGCCGCGGAGACGTCGTGTTGCTTCCGGCGGGCACGGGGCACCGCTGCCTCGCCGCCTCGCAGGATTTCATGGTGGTGGGCGCGTATCCGGACGGCCAGGAGTGGGATATCTGCCGCGAAGCGCCCGACGAGGCCATGCGCGAGAGGATCAGGACGTTGCCGTATCCCGACACCGATCCCGTGACCGGTTCACAGCCGCCGTTGACGCGGTACTGGCAGCGCCCATGACCTCTCCGGCTGCCTTTCGGTCGGTTTCGCGCTCCCACGCGGAGGACTACTATTCGCACGCAGGGTCACGGGCCCGATCGCTCAAACTCACCTCGAAGGAAGGTCCATGGCTGTTCACCTGGTTGCCGCGCTCGACGAAAACTTTGCCATCGGCAAGAAGGGCGGCCTGCCCTGGCATCTTCCGGACGACCTGAAATACTTCAAGAAGCTGACCAGGGACCGCTCGGTCCTGATGGGCCGCAAGACCGCCGAGTCCATCGGCAAGGCGCTGCCGGAGCGCGTCAATTACGTGCTTTCGCGCAAGGGAAACGCGCCGTACGAGGGGCAGATCGCGGTCAAGTCGGTCCAGGAAGCCCAGGCCCGCTGCGACCACGCCGGGCTGATGGTGATCGGTGGGGGTGAAGTATTTCGCGAGGCGCTGCCCTTGGCGAGCACGCTCTACCTCACCTGGGTCTATGCGGCCGTGGAAGGCGCGGACGTCTTTTTCCCCGGCATCGACTTCAAGGACTGGACGGAAGTATCGCGCGTGAAACACGCGGCCGACGCCGAGCACCCGTTCCCCTTCGACATGGTCGAGTACGTCAGGAACACCCCGGTCGAACACCACAGGCACCGTTGATGCACGTGGTCGCCGGCGTCCTCGTCGACGGCCGGGGACAGATCCTCATCGCGCAGCGTCCCGCCGGGAAGCACCTGGCGGGCATGTGGGAGTTCCCGGGCGGCAAGCTCGAACCGGGCGAGACGGTGATGACCGCTCTCGTGCGCGAACTCGACGAGGAACTCGGCATCGCGGTCGATCCCTCGTCCTGCGAGGCCCTGATCCACGTGCCCTGGCGCTACGACGAGCGCGAGATGCTGCTGGAGGCGATCGTGGTGCGCCGGTGGGCGGGAGCGCCCGCCGCACTCGACGCCGCGGCCATCGCCTGGCATGAACCGGCGGCGATCGATCCGATGCTGCTGGCGCCGGCCGACCGTCCCATTCTCGCGGAGCTGTGCCGGCGCAGCGGTTACGCCTGAGGTTATTTCGACTTCAGGCGGGCCACGAGCGCCTTCAGGACGGTCTGCGTTTCGTCGCCGAAGAAGTCGTCGATGAAACCGGGATCGAGCAGGTTCGTGGTGTCGCCCCAGACGGCCACGAGGTCGGCGCGTGCGATCGCACGGGTGCGCAGCATCGCCTTGGCCGGCAGCTTCAACAGGTCGTCGAGCCATAGGACGGCGCGTGTCACCACCTGCTCGACGGCCGTCAACTCGTCGACGAGACCGATGGCATGGGCCTGTTCCGCGTCGACCATGGCCCCCGCCACGAGCAGGCGTTCGGCGCGATAGGCGCCCACGATGCGCCGCATGGCGAACTGGATCGGCTCGGGCACCGAGAGGCCGACCTGCACTTCGTTGAGGCCGATCTTGTACACCCCGTGGGCCATGATGCGGTAATCGCAGAACAGCGACACCACCGCCCCACCGGCCGGGCTATGGCCCGTGATCGCGGCGACGGTCGGCACACTCGAGGCGGCGATGGCGCCGCAGAGCGCGAAGAACGCGTCCCAGAATTCCTTCACCCCCGCGCGGTCGCGCTGGATCAGCGCGGGCACGTCCACGCCAGCGGAGAACATGCCTTGCGCACCCGAAATCACGATGCCGCGCGCGCCGTTGGACGGCGCCTCGACGATGGCCTCGCGCATCGCCTGGAGCAGGCCGATGTCGAACGCGTTCACCGGCGCGCGCGCCATGCGGATTTCATGGATGCCGCCGTCGTGCGGAAGGATATCGAGCATGTGCTGGTTCCTGGATGCGTGGTGGCTTGCCGTGGATTGTTGCCCGGTGGGAGCCGACCCTGTCGGCGATGGGTGCTCGCGGTCAGCGCTCGATATCCGCATCTATCCACGTGTACTGCACCGCATAGTCCAACGTGGCGCTGCCATTGGCCGGCACGTCCACCTTGAACTCGAGCAGTTCGGGCGAGACCTTCGTCGGCTTCACCGACGACGAGGTGACTTTCCACGCCCGCCAGCGGTTCGGGTGCTCGTGCACGGTGATCGTGCGGGCGGTGTCGCCCGCATTGGAGAGCACGATACGGAAGCCTTCGTCGATGCGGTGCGCGTTCGCGTCCGCTGCGAAGGTCGTCTGCTCGCGCTTGGCCGTCAGGTCGAACGCATTGCCCAGCGACACCGTGCTGTCCTGGTTCTTCGGCGTGTCGTCGATGCGACCTTCACCGAGGAGTTCGGCGTTACCGTCGCGGTCGGTGGTCAACACGCGGACATAGCCCGCCGGCAGGCTGTCGAAAGCCTTGAAGCGCAGGTTGGAGACGACCGGGACGCCGTTCGCCGGCGGGACCGTCTGCCGCTCCAGGTTGGGACGGGGCGGGAACCAGCCGCCGGCCTGCGAGTCGTACAACGCCTGGCGCTCGCAATCCAGCGTGCGGCGGTCGTAAAGCGGCGTCTGCGTGACGCTGCCGTCCGGCAGGTCCACGGCAGCGGGCAAGGTGTACGTGCGGAGGTCGCCAAGGGGGGCTTGGGAGGGTGTTGCCTCCGTGGCGCTGGCCTTGAACACGAACATCCTATCTTGCGCTTGTGGCTGCGGCGGCGTCTTCGCACGACGCGCCTCGCCGGCGATCAGCTTCAGCGTGACGTCCTTCCAGTCGCGGCCGCTACGGTTCGCGATGCTGGCGGCGGCATCGAAGGTCATGCGGCAGGCACTGCCTGGCTGGAGCGTGGCGACGTACGCGCCACGCCAACCGAGGCCGGAGGTGGGGTAATCGAGCTGGGCGTTGGCGTGACCCGCGTTGCCACCGGTGACACGGACCTGCAAGGTCGAGCCGCGGGCGAAGTCGGTGCTGTCGGCGGCCCGCAGGGCGGCGTACTGGCGGACGAGCGTCGCCTGGCCGCCCGCTTCGCGCACGACGAGCGCGTCGCCACCGCGCACCAGCGTGCCGTTGACGATGGGTTGGCCGCTCTCGCCGATCACGCTGACGTTGCGGCCAACGAGGCCCGCCACGGCACCGTCGAATCCCTGGCCGAGCAGCAGCCGCTGCGAAACGACGCGGGTTTCCTTGCCGGGAAAGCGCAGGGTTAGCGCCTCGCTGTCGAGCGCCGAGGGCAGGCCGTCGATGGAGAGGTCTTGCGTGCCGCCCTTCAGGTCGAAGGTGCGGCGTTCGTGGACGACGGCATAGCCATCGCCGGAGACGGCGTCGCCGCCCGTGGAGAACAGCTGGTCGCCGTCCGCGCGGTACAGCGTGAGCGCGGTCCGCTCATCGGCGGCGAAGGCGGGGAGGGCGACGGCGCAGGCGATCGCGAGGACGAGGGAACGTTGCAGCATGGTGCTCTCCATGTAGGCCCTCGCGGATCATACCGGGGCGGACTGAACGTTCGCGATCTTTTACGACGC
This sequence comes from Luteibacter sp. NPDC031894, assembly GCF_050273135.1. NCBI lineage: Bacteria > Pseudomonadati > Pseudomonadota > Gammaproteobacteria > Lysobacterales > Rhodanobacteraceae > Luteibacter > Luteibacter sp. NPDC031894. The sequence continues at coordinate 401,820 of NZ_JBNNMV010000003.1, forward strand.
TTATCGCCGCTCGGCTTCCGCCACCGCGTCGCGTATCGCCTGCGGCAGTGGCACCGGCCGGCCGCTGCGGGTGTCGATCCACACCATGGTGATGCTGCCGTCGCAATGGATGCGCGTGGGATCGTTGCTGTCGAGGATGCGATGCCCGATGGTCATCGAGCTGTTGCCGATGCGGTTGACGAACAGCTCGATCTGGATATCGGCCGGCCACTCGATCGGCAGCCGGTAGTTGAGCTCGCTATGCGCCATGACCGGCGCCGCCGCGGGGCTGTACCAGTCGCCGGGAATGTCCTTGAGCCAGTTCAAGCGCGCTTCCTGGAGGTAGACCAGGTAGTTGGCGTTGTTGACGTGGTTGTACGCGTCGAGGTCCTGCCAGCGCACGTCCATCGGCGTGATGAACAGCGGAACAGGCGAGGGCGTCTGCGAGGCTTCGGTGCTCATGCGGTCCTTCTCTTTTTCGCGGCGGGAGCGGATTTCGCGGCCGCCTTCTTCGTAGCAGCCTTCTTCACCGCGGCCTTGGCCGGGGCCTGGGCGGCGGCCTTCGCGGCCGGCTTGCCCTGCTTCAGGTGCGGCAGGAGGAAGCGGCCGGTATGCGAGGACTTCGTCGCCGCCACCGTTTCCGGCGTACCGCTGACGAGGATCCGGCCACCGCCCGCGCCGCCTTCGGGGCCGAGGTCGATCAACCAGTCCGCCGTCTTGATGACGTCGAGGTTGTGCTCGATGACGACCACGGTGTTGCCGTGCTCCACCAGCTTGTGCAGCACGTCGAGCAGCTGCTCGATGTCGTGGAAGTGCAGGCCGGTGGTCGGCTCGTCGAGGATGTACAGCGTGCTTCCGGTATCGCGCTTGGACAGCTCCTTCGAGAGCTTCACGCGCTGTGCCTCGCCGCCGGAGAGCGTGGTGGCACTCTGGCCGAGCTTGATGTAATCGAGACCCACGGCGCGCAGGGTTTCCAGCTTGCGCGCGATGACCGGCACGTTCTCGAAGAGCTTGAAGGCGTCCTCCACCGTCATGTCGAGCACGTCGGCGATGGTGTGGCCCTTGTACATGACCTCGAGCGTCTCGCGGTTGTAGCGCTTGCCATGGCACACGTCGCAGGGCACGTAGACGTCCGGGAGGAAGTGCATCTCCACCTTGATCATGCCGTCGCCTTCGCAAGCCTCGCAGCGGCCACCGCGCACGTTGAAGCTGAAGCGGCCCGGCGTGTAGCCGCGCTGGCGCGACTCGGGCACCTGCGCGTAGAGCTCGCGCAACGGCGTGAACAGGCCGGTGTACGTGGCCGGGTTCGAACGTGGCGTGCGGCCGATGGGCGACTGGTCGATGTCGACGACCTTGTCGAACAATTCCAGTCCCTCGATCGACTCGTACGGGGCCGGCTGCTCGCCCGCGCCATTGAGTTCCATCGCGGCGAGGCGATAGAACGTGTCGTTGATGAGCGTGGACTTGCCCGAACCCGAGACGCCGGTGACGCAGGTGAAGGTACCGACCGGGATACGGACGTCGACGTCCTTGAGGTTGTTGCCGCTGGCGCCCTTGAGCTCGATCCACTGGTCGTCGCGGGCCTCGCGACGCTTCGCCGGCACCTCGATGCCGCGTTCGCCGCTGAGGTACTTGGCCGTGACCGAGCGTGGCGACGCCAGCACCTGCTCGAGCGTGCCTTCGGCGACGATGTCGCCGCCGTGCACGCCGGCGCCCGGACCGATGTCCAGGATATGGTCCGCCGCGCGAATGGCGTCCTCGTCGTGTTCCACCACGATGACCGTGTTGCCGAGGTCGCGCAGGCGGGTGAGGGTCCCCAGCAAGCGCTCGTTGTCGCGCTGGTGCAGGCCGATCGACGGCTCGTCGAGCACGTACATGACGCCCACGAGGCCGGCGCCGATCTGGCTGGCGAGGCGGATGCGCTGGGCCTCACCACCGGACAGGGAATCCGCCTGCCGGTCGAGGGTGAGGTAGTTGAGGCCGACGTCGTTGAGGAAGGTAAGGCGTTCGCGGATCTCCTTCACGATCTTCACCGCGATCTCGCCGCGCCAACCCGGCAGCTTCAACGTTTCGAAGAACGCCAGGGCGGAGTCGATCGCCAGCGAGGTCAGCTCCGGAATCGCGCGGTCGGCCACGAAGACGTTGCGCGCCGAGGGATTGAGGCGCTGGCCTCCGCAATCGGGGCAGGGATGGTCGGCGATGTAACGCGCCAGTTCCTCGCGCACGGCCGCGGACTCGGTTTCCCGGTAACGGCGCTCGAGGTTCGGCAGGATGCCCTCGAACTTGTGTTCGCGGGTGACCTTGCCGCCGCGTTCGGTGATGTAACGGAACGGGATCAACTCTCGGCCGGAGCCGTTGAGCACCGCGTTCTGCACCGACTTCGGCAGCTCGCGCCAGGGCGTTTCCGGATCGAAGCCATAGTGCTTCGCCAGCGAAACGACCATCTGGTAGTAGTAGGCGTTGCGGCGATCCCAGCCACGGATCGCGCCGCCAGCCAGGCTGAGCTCCGGATGGCCGACCACGCGGGCCGGGTCGAAGACCTGCGTGACACCGAGGCCGTCGCAAGTCGGACAGGCGCCGACCGGCGAATTGAACGAGAACAGGCGCGGCTCGAGCTCCGGCAGCGAGTAATCGCACATCGGGCAGGAGTAGCGCGAGGAGAACAGCTGTTCCTGCGCCTTCGCATCGTCCATGTCCACGAGGATGACGATGCCGTCGCCGAGGCGCAGCGCGGTCTCGAACGATTCGGCGAGGCGCTGCTTGATGTCCTCGCGCGGGCGGAAGCGATCGATCACAGCCTCGATCGTGTGCTTCTGGCGCAAGGTGAGCGGCGGCACGGCGTCCAGGTCGTAGACCTCGCCATCGACGCGTGCGCGGACGAAGCCCTGCGCACGCAGCTGGTCGAAGACCTGCACGTGCTCGCCCTTGCGCTCGCGGATCACCGGCGCCAGGAGCATCCAGCGCTTGTCGGGGTCCAGCGCCAGCGCCGTGTCCACCATCTGGCTGACCGTCTGGGCCTCCAGCGGGATACCGTGGTTCGGGCAACGCGGCGTGCCGACACGCGCGTAAAGCAGGCGCAGGTAGTCGTACACCTCGGTGATCGTGCCGACGGTGGAGCGGGGATTGTGCGAGGTCGACTTCTGCTCGATCGAGATGGCCGGCGAGAGGCCTTCGATCGTGTCGACGTCCGGCTTCTCCATCATCGAGAGGAACTGCCGGGCGTAGGCCGACAGTGACTCGACGTAGCGACGCTGGCCTTCGGCATAGATGGTGTCGAAAGCCAGCGAGGATTTGCCGGACCCGGACAGCCCCGTGATCACGATCAGGCGATCGCGGGGGAGGTCGAGGTCGATATTCTTGAGATTGTGCGTGCGGGCGCCGCGGATGCGAATGCTGTCCATGTGCCGACGTAAATGGGGGAAGTCGCTGACTATACCAAGGGTTTCCAGCCTTCATTCCGCGTCGACTTTTGACGATTCATCACATTTGTTATGAGGGATTGGTCGCCGCCGGGCGAGGCTTACCCCACGGGCGCCCGCAGGGCTACCATGGCCCCGCCCCGGGGAGGGGATCGAAGCCAATCATCCGAAGAGGAAGACACGCATGCGTAAGTGGACAGGGATCGCCGCCGGCCTCGTGCTGGCGGGTTGTGCGGGCCAGGCGCTGGCGGCAGTGCCCTCAGAGCAACAGGTGCGCCAGCTGATGGACGCCGTGGGCATGGGCCGCATGCTCAGCCAGATGAACAGCCAGATGGCCGGCGTGATGCAGAACGCGTTGCCCTGCGTCCCAGCGAGCTATTGGCAGGGTTTCGTGGACGCCAACGCCACCAACCAGCTGATCGGCCGCATGGTGCCGGTCTACCAGAAGCACTTCACCGCCGACGATATCGACGGCCTGCTCAAGTTCTACCGCTCGCCCCTGGGCCAGAAGGTGATCACGCAGATGCCGGCCACGATGGCCGAGGGCATGCAGATCGGCAAGCAGTGGGGCCAGGAGCGCGGCAAGCAGATGATCGCCCAGCTGCAGAGCCAGGGCACCCTGAACCCGCAAGGCCAGTGCCCGGCCACCGGCGGCGCCGCCAAGCCCGCGCCAGCCCCGGCCAAGCCTGCGCCCGCGCCCCGAAAGTAAGCTTAACTATTTGATTTAGCGGACAATGCGCGGAGCCCCGGTCGCCGGGGCCCCTTGCCCGCGTTTTGGCGCAACCACCTGATTGACCTTGCCTTTTGCGCCCCGCTATAATTCGCGATTCGCAACACCCGCAACACCCCAAAAAGAACTACATAATCAGCAACAGGAAATTCCCATGAGCTACGCAGTCATCAAGACCGGTGGCAAGCAGTATCGCGTGATGGCAGGCGAAGTCCTGCGCGTCGAGCTGCTCAACGCCGAAGTCGATGCCACCATCCAGTTCGACCAGGTCCTCCTCGTCGGCGAAGGTGAATCGATCACCGTTGGCGCCCCGCTGGTCGCCGGTGCCACCGTCAGCGCGAAGGTTCGCGCCCACGGCCGCGCAGATAAGATCCGCATCGTCAAGTTCCGTCGTCGCAAGCACTACAAGCGCACGCAGGGACACCGTCAGCATTACACCGAAATCGAGATCACGGGCATCAACGCCTGAGTCGCCGGAGGATATAAGTCATGGCACATAAAAAAGGCGTAGGTTCCAGCCGTAACGGCCGCGATTCGAACCCGAAGTACCTCGGCGTGAAGATCTACGGTGGCCAGGCTGTCGAAGCCGGTAACATCATCGTTCGTCAGCGTGGCACCAAGTTCCACGCTGGCGTGGGCGTCGGCCTCGGCCGCGACCACACCCTGTTCGCGCTGGTCGACGGCACCGTGTCGTTCAAGACCCGCGGCGACAAGGGCCGCAAGTTCGTCGACGTCGTCCAGGCGTAAGCCTCACTCGACGCGATAGCGAAGGCCCCGCCATAGGCGGGGCTTTTCGTTTGTAAGGCCCGTCTCATCCATCCAGGTTCCTGTCCATGAAATTCGTCGACGAAGCGCAAATCAGAGTCTCGGCCGGTGACGGCGGCAACGGCTGCGTCAGCTTCCGTCGAGAGAAATTCATCCCCTTCGGCGGCCCCGACGGCGGCGACGGCGGCAACGGCGGCTCCGTGTGGCTGATCGCGGACGAGGGTCTCAACACGCTCGTCGATTTCCGTCACATGCGCTCGTTCAAGGCACCGCGCGGGCAGGGCGGCATGGGCAGCCAGATGTATGGCAAGGGCGGCGAGGACATCGAGGTTCGCGTACCGGTAGGCACCGTGATCACCAACGTCGATACCGACGAGGTCATCGGTGATCTCACCGCGCACGGTCAGCGCCTGAAGGTGGCGCAGGGCGGTCGCGGTGGCCTCGGCAACATCCACTTCAAGAGTTCGGTGAATCGGGCGCCGCGCAAGTCCACGCCGGGCACGCCGGGCGAGGTGCGCGACCTCAAGCTCGAGCTGCGCCTGCTGGCCGATGTCGGCCTGCTGGGTTTCCCCAACGCCGGCAAGAGCACGTTCATCCGTGCCGTGTCGGCGGCGACGCCGCGCGTGGCGGATTACCCGTTCACCACGCTGCATCCCAACCTGGGCGTCGTGCGCATCGGCACCGACCAGAGCTTCGTGATTGCCGACATCCCCGGCATCATCGAGGGCGCGGCGGAAGGCGCGGGCCTCGGCATCCAGTTCCTCCGCCATGTCTCCCGCACCAGCCTCCTGCTGCACGTGGTCGACATCCGTCCGATCGACGGCTCCGATCCGGTGGAGCAGGTGCGCGCCATCGAGAGCGAGCTGCAGCAGTTCGACACGGAGCTGGTCGAGCGGCCGCGTTGGCTGGTGATCAACAAGTCCGACGTGATCGACGACCAGGACGAGCTGAAGCGCGTGGTGGACGACATCGTCGCGCGCCTCGAATGGACGGCGCCGTGGTTCCTGGTCTCCGCCGCCGGTGAAGTCGGCACCTGGGACGTCTGCCTGAAGGTGCAGCAGTTCTTCGACGCCGAGCGCGCGGCGCGCCGCGAGCAGACGGAAGCGGCGGACGACGTCCGCATGCGCGGCGAATAACGGCTCCCACCGAGTAGCGGCACGGAAACGAAAAAGCCGGCTTGCGCCGGCTTTTTCGTGAGCAGCGATGTCGCGCAGGCTTACGCCAGGTCGCGGATCTTCGCGTTCAGGCGGCTCTTGTGACGGGCAGCCTTGTTCTTGTGGATCAGGCCACGGGCAGCGTAACGGTCCATCACCGGAACGGCGACGGCGTAAGCGCTGGTAGCGGCGGCCTTATCCTTGGCGTCGATCGCCTTGACGACCTTCTTCAGTGCGGAACGCACCATGGAACGCGCGCTGACGTTGCGCAGACGGCGCTGCTCCGACTGACGCGCACGCTTCTTCGCGGACTTGATGTTGGCCAAGGTAAAGCTCCAGAGTTCGGTTGGTTTTAAAAAAGACGCCCATTTTGGGCCCAAAGCCGGGTCGCGTCAATAGCTTAGGACCCGCTCGCGCGGCTCCGTGGCGGGGGCGGGTGGCAGCGCCCGCGGATTTCCAGCCGACGGACTGTCCTCTGCCCGGGCCCCGCTGTCAAACTAGGAGTTTGTGACGGCCTCCAGGGCCGTTCCGATCGGCCCAAGGATACCCCTCGACCGGATGAAAACCCCCAGCCTCCTACGCGGCGTGCTCAGCTTCAGCGGCATGACCATGGTCTCGCGCGTGCTCGGCCTGGTGCGCGACATGGCGATCAACGCCTCGTTCGGCGCCAATGCCGCCACCGATGCCTTCTGGGTCGCCTTCCGCATCCCGAACTTCATGCGCCGGCTGTTCGCCGAAGGCTCCTTCTCCACCGCCTTCGTACCCGTTTTCACCGAGGTGAAGGAGACCCGGCCCCATGGGGACCTGAAGCGGCTGATGGCCCTCACGTCGGGCACCCTCGGCGGCGTGTTGCTGGTGGTGGTGGCGCTGGGCATCGTGTTCGCGCCGCAGGTCACCGCCTTGTTCTCGCCGGGAGCCATCGAGGCGCCGGAGAAGTTCGAGCTCACCGTCGACCTGCTGCGCCTGACGTTCCCGTTCCTGCTCTTCGTCTCGCTCACGGCGCTCAGCGGCGGGGCGCTGAACAGTTTCCACCGCTTCGGCCTGCCGGCGCTTACGCCGGTGATCCTCAACCTGTGCATGATCGCGGGCGCCTTGTGGCTGGCGCCGCGGCTGCACACGCCGATCATGGCGATGGGCTGGGCGATCCTGCTCGCGGGCGTGCTGCAACTGGTTTTCCAGCTGCCCGCATTGCGCGGGCTCGACCTGCTGGCGTTGCCGCGCTGGGGATGGAGCTCCCCGGACGTGCGCCGGATCATGACGCTCATGGTGCCGACGCTGTTCGGCTCCTCCGTGGCCCAGATCAACTTGCTCCTGGACACCGTGATAGCCTCGCTGCTGGTCGCCGGCTCGCAGAGCTGGCTCTCGCAGGCCGACCGCTTCCTGGAGTTGCCGCTGGGAGTGTTCGGCGTCGCGCTCGGCACGGTCATCCTGCCTTCGCTGTCGCGCCACCACGTGGCGACGGACAAGGAAGGCTTCTCGCGCGCCCTCGACTGGGGCCTGCGCACGACCCTCCTGATCGCCGTGCCGGCGATGTTCGCCTTGATGATCCTGTCGATGCCGCTCGTGGCGACGATCTTCCAGCACGGTCGCTTCACCGCCTTCGACACGAAGATGGCATCGCTCTCGATCTCGGCGCTGAGCTTCGGCTTGCCCGCCTTCGCCCTGGTGAAGGTGGTGCTGCCGGCCTTCTACGCGCGCAAGGACACGAAGACGCCGGTCCGCGCGGGCGTCGCGTCCCTCGTGGCGAACATGGTCTTCAACGTGGCCTTCCTCGCCTTGCTTTTCTTCCTCTGGGCCAGTCCGGCGCAGAAGGCCGGTTCGTGGATGGAGGCGATCGCGACGATCCCTGGCCTGCACATGGCGCTGGGCATGGCCAGCGCCTTGGCGAGCTACCTCAACCTGCTCCTGCTCTGGCGCTGGCTCGGGAAAGCGGGGGTGTACACACGGCAGCCGGGGTGGGGCCGCCACCTCGTCCGGCTCGGGGTCGCGTGTGCCGTCATGGTCGCGGTCCTGCTGGCGGGCCTCGCCATCTGGCCCGACTGGAGCAGCGTCGAGAAGTGGGAGCGCGTGTGGCGCCTGGCCGTGCTTGTCGGCGCGGGCGGCGGTGCCTATCTCGTCACCCTGTTCGCCCTCGGTTTCCGCTTGCGCGAATTGCGAGCGCACTAGGGCATCCGAACCATTCTCGCGCTTTCCACAACACCTTGCGGGGGCCGCTATACTGGCCCGATGGCTTTCATTCCGCATCGATTCCAGGGCGCCCCGGCATGACGCTGCGACTCCATCGCGACGTCGACGGACCTTGCCTCGCGCCCGGCGGCAGCATCGTCGCCATCGGGGCTTTCGACGGGTTGCACCTCGGGCACCAGGCCATTCTTTCCGAAGTTCGCCGGCGTGCCGAAGACGCAGGGCTGTTGCCTGCCGTGATCAGCTTCGACCCGCTGCCGCGCGCCTTCTTCTCGAAGGAGCCGGTGCCGCGCCTTTCCGGCGTGCGCGAGAAGGCCGAAGGCATGACCGCCGCCGGTATCCGCGAGCTGTTGTCGCTGCGCTTCGACCGTGCCCTCACCGAGATGTCCGCCGAAGATTTCGTCCGCAAGGTCATCGTCGGGCGCATGGCGGCCCGCGAGGTCTGGGTGGGCGAGGATTTCCGCTTCGGCCACCGTCGCGGCGGCGACTTCGCCCTCCTGCAGGCGATGGGCGCCGAACTCGGCTTCACGGCTCACGCCGTCGCGGCCGTGGTCGTCGACGGTGAGCGGGTATCCTCCTCCCGCGTACGTACGCTGTTGGCGGAGGGCGACTTCGCCGGTGCCACGAAGCTGCTCGGCCGGCCCTTCGTGATCGACGGCCACGTCGAGCGCGGCAAGCAGCTCGGCCGTACCCTCGGCTATCCCACCGCCAACGTGCACCTGGGCGAGCGGGTGAGCCCCATCCTCGGCATCTTCGCGGTGCGCATCGGCATCGGTGACGGTCCGTGCAGCTGGCCCGGCGTGGCCAGCCTGGGCTTCCGGCCGACGGTGAACGAAGTGCGTGAGCCCCTGCTCGAGGCCCACCTGTTCGATTTCTCCGGCGACCTCTACGGCCAGCGTATCGGTGTGGAGTTCGTGCGGAAACTGCGTGACGAAGAAAAATTCGACGGTCTCGAGGCCCTGACCGCGCAGATGCGCCAGGACGAGATCGCCGCGCGGCAGGCCCTTGGGATGAACCCCATACTTGTCGATATCCCTGAAAGCTACGGTTCCCCGCGATGACCCAGGATTACAAGAACACCATCAACCTGCCGCAGACGGCATTCCCGATGCGCGGCGACCTGCCGAAGCGCGAGCCGGGCTGGCTGGCGACGTGGGAACGCGTGGGCCGCTATGCCCAGATCCAGGAGCGCACTGCCGGCCGCGACAAGGTCTTCGTGCTGCACGATGGCCCGCCGTATGCGAATGGCGCGATCCACCTTGGCCACGCGGTCAACAAGGTGCTCAAGGACGTCGTGGTGAAGTCGAAGCTGATGGCCGGCTATCGCGCACCCTACGTGCCGGGCTGGGACTGCCACGGACTGCCGATCGAGATCGCGATCGAGAAGAAATTCGGCAAGGCCGGCGACAAGCTCGACGCCGCGGCGTTCCGGCAGAAGTGCCGCGAGTACGCCATGGCCCAGATCGACCTGCAGCGCGCCGACTTCAAGCGCCTGGGTGTCCTGGGCGATTGGGAGAGGCCATACCGCACGCTCGACTTCACCTATGAAGCCGACATGATCCGGGCGCTGGCGCGCATCGTCGCCAACGGCCACGTGGTGCGCGGTGCCAAGCCGGTCTACTGGTGCTTCGATTGCGGCTCGGCGCTTGCCGAGGCGGAGATCGAATACGCCGACAAGACCTCGCCGGCCGTGGACGTCGCCTATGACGCCGTGGACCCGGTGTCCTTCGGCGCGCTGTTCGGTATCGCCTCGGGCGACGCGACCATCGCCGTGCCGATCTGGACGACCACGCCGTGGACGCTGCCCTCCAGTCAGGCGGTGTCGCTCGGTGGCGAGATCGAGTATGTCCTCGTCGAGGGCCCGTCGCGCGGCGGCAAGCCGCTGCTCCTGGTGATCGCCGCGGCGCTCGCCGAAAAGGCGCTGGCGCGCTACGGCGTGGAGACGGTGAATGTGCTCGGCCGCGTCCAGGGCGCCGTGCTCGAAAACCAGCCGCTGCGCCATCCGTTCTACGACAAGCACGTGCCGATCATCCTCGGTGACCACGTGTCGGACGAAGACGGCACGGGTGCCGTGCACACCGCGCCCGATCACGGCGCGGAAGACTTCGCCGTGGGCCAAAATTACGGCATCGGCACGCTCAATTACGTCGACGGCCGCGGTGTCTATCGCGCCGACCTGCCGCTGGCGGGCGACGTGTCCTTCGCCGGCGTGCACATCTGGAAGGCGAACGACCTCATCGTGGACCTGCTGCGCGATCGCGGCATGCTGCTCGCCTCGGCGAAGCTCACGCACAGCTACCCGCATTGCTGGCGACACAAGACGCCGGTGATCTTCCGCGCCACGCCGCAGTGGTTCATCGGCATGGAACAGGCCGACCTGCGCCGCACCGCGCTCACGTCGATCAAGGCCGTGCGCTGGGTGCCGGGCTGGGGCGAGGAACGCATCGCGGGCATGGTCGAAGGGCGTCCCGACTGGTGCATCTCGCGCCAGCGCACCTGGGGCGTGCCGATCACGCTATTCATCGACAAGGACACGCACGAGCCGCACCCGGACAGCGTTCCCTTGATGGAAAAGGTGGCGCAGAAGGTCGCGCTGGAAGGCATTGACTGCTGGTTCACGCTCGACCCGCGCGAGCTGCTCGGCGACGACGCGGACAAGTACCAGAAGGTGACCGACGTCCTCGACGTGTGGTTCGACTCCGGCGTGAGCCATTTCGCCGTCGTGGGCGCGCGTCCTGAACTCCAGACCGGCGACGCCAGCGAATACAAGGTGATGTACCTCGAAGGGTCCGACCAGCATCGCGGCTGGTTCCAGTCCTCGTTGCTGACGTCGGCGGCCATCCACGGCCGCGCGCCGTATGACCATGTGCTGACCCACGGCTTCACCGTGGACGCGCAGGGTCGCAAGATGTCCAAGTCGCTGGGCAATGGCATCGAGCCGCAGGACATCATGAAGACCCTCGGCGCGGACATCCTGCGCCTGTGGATCTGCTCCACCGATTACCGCAACGAGATGTCGCTTTCGGACGAGATCCTGAAGCGCGTGGCGGATACCTATCGGCGCATCCGCAACACGACGCGGTTCCTGCTCGGCAACCTCGACGGCTTCGACCCGGACAAGCACCTGCTCGCCACCGGGGCTTGCCTGCCGCTCGATCGTTGGGCCGTGCAGCAGGCGGCCGATGCGCAAGCGGCCATCGTGGCAGCCTACGAGCGCTACGACTTCCCCGAGATCGTCCAGCGCGTGCAGAACTTCTGCACCAATGAGCTGGGGGCGCTGTACCTCGACATCACCAAGGACCGGCTCTACACGATGCCGACGGACAGCCTCGGCCGACGTAGTGCGCAGAGCGCGATGTACCGCATTCTCGAGGCGATGCTGCGCTGGCTGGCGCCGATCGTCAGCTTCACCGCCGAGGAGGCCTGGGCGCACATGCCGGGCACGCGTAGTGAGTCCGTGCTGTTCGAGACCTTCTACGAAGGCCTGGACGCGCGCCAGGATGGCGATGCGCGCGGCTGGTGGGGCACCTTGCTGGCGGTCCGCGAAACCGCCTCCCGCGTGCTGGAAGGCATGCGCAAGGCCGGTCAGATCGGCGCGTCGCTCGATGCCACCCTCACCATTCACGCTGATCTCCCCACGCAGTCGGCCCTGGCCGAATCCGCGTCCGAGTTGCGGTTCTTCTTCATCACGTCCGACGTTGCCCTCGCTCCGCTGGACGGGCGCCCGGCCACGGCGGAACGCGTCGACATCGACGGCGCCGAGGTCTACGTGTCCGCCGCCGTGAGCGACGCGGAGAAATGCATCCGTTGCTGGCAGCATCGCGCGGATGTGGGTGCCGATCCCGCGCATCCCGAGATCTGCGGCCGCTGCGTCGAGAACGTGACGGGGCAGGGCGAGGACCGCCGCTGGTTCTGATGGGCCGGCACCTGGAGCAGCATCCCGCGCCGTGTGACGGCGCGGGTTCCCGTCACGAATGGCTTTCCGAATGACCGCACGCCCGAAACCCAACGCCCTCTCCTGGCTCTGGCTCGCCGCCGCCATGATCGTGCTCGACCAGCTGACCAAGTGGTGGGCGCTCACGGCGCTGCAGCCGGCGGAGACGCCGCATCCGGTCATCCCAGGCATCCTCAACTGGACGCTGACCTTCAATACCGGCGCCGCGTTCAGCTTCCTGGCCGATAGTGCCGGATGGCAGCGCTGGTTCTTCGTCCTGCTGGCCGTGGTGGTCAGCGCGACCCTGGGCGTATGGCTTTCGCGCACGCCGCGGGGTGACTGGCGCACCGCCATGCCCCTGGCGCTGATCCTCGGCGGCGCCCTGGGCAACGTGATCGACCGGCTGCATGCGGCAAAAGTCACCGACTTCATCCAGGTCTTCCTGGGCAGCTATCCCTTTCCGGTCTTCAACGTCGCCGATTCGGCCATCAGCGTCGGCGCCGTGGCGCTGATCGTGTTCAGCATGTTCGGCGGCAACCCGAAGCCTGTTTCGCGCTGAAATCCGGGGCACATCTTCCCACGGGCGCTCATGCTTCCCACAGGCGCTCATGCGATAATGGGGCGGTTACGGCGTCAGCTAACGCCTCCATGCTATGGCCCCTAGCGGCCCCGAGGTCCCCTTGGACATCATCCTCGCCAATCCCCGCGGTTTCTGCGCCGGCGTCGATCGCGCCATCGCCATCGTCGAGCGCGCCCTCGAGTCCTACGGTGCGCCCATCTATGTGCGCCACGAGGTCGTGCACAACCGTTACGTGGTGGAGCGCCTTCGCGCCGACGGCGCGGTGTTCGTCGAGGAGCTGGACGAGGTGCCGGACGGCTCCACGGTGATCTTCAGCGCGCACGGCGTGCCGAAGTCCGTGCGCGAGGAAGCCGACCGCCGCCGCCTCAACGTCTTCGATGCGACGTGTCCGCTGGTTACCAAGGTGCACATGGAAGTCGCGCGCCTCGGCCGCGCGGGCCATGACGTCGTGCTGATCGGCCACGCCGGCCATCCCGAGGTCGAAGGCACCATGGGCCAGTGGAACCCCGCCAACAGCGGCAGCATCTACCTGGTCGAGTCCGTGGAAGACGTCGAGGCGTTGCAGCCCAGGCAGCCGGACAAGCTGGCCTTCGTCACGCAGACCACGCTGTCGGTGGACGACACCATCGCCATCATCGGCGCGCTGCGCGCGAAGTTCGCGACCATCGAAGGTCCGCGCAAGGACGACATCTGCTACGCCACGCAGAATCGCCAGGACGCCGTGCGCCGCCTCGCCGACGCCGTGGACCTCGTCCTCGTCGTGGGCTCGATCAACAGCTCAAATTCGAACCGCCTGAAGGAACTGGCCGAGAAGCAGGGCGTCACGTCCTACCTCATCGATGGCGCCGAGCATATCGAGCGGAGCTGGCTCGAAGGCAAGACCCGCATTGGCGTGACCGCCGGCGCCTCCGCGCCGGAGAAGCTGGTCCAGGAAGTCATCGCCCGCCTGCAGTCCTGGGGCTCGGGTAGCGTGCGGGAACTCGACGGCGAGGCCGAGAACATCACCTTCGCCCTGCCGAAAGAACTCCGGATGGCCGGCTGAGGCTTGCACGCCGACCCGGGGTTCCCCTAGAATTCCGCTTCTCGCCGGAATAGCTCAGTTGGTAGAGCGCGTCATTCGTAATGATGAGGTCGTAGGTTCGATTCCTATTTCCGGCACCAACGATCATCTCCCGAACTGCCGTCGCGCGGTCCCGGAGGAAGCAAAAAAACCCGCTTATGCGGGTTTTTTTGTGTCAGCGGGTTAGCCCGAGCGCCCGCGCCAGTTCGTCGAACGATCCAGGCCCTTCGTGCCAGGTAGGGATGTCCGGGGGCAGGGCGATCCAGGCCTGCTTGCGACGTGTCCACATGTGGGCGACGCAATCGAGTTCGTCACTGCGGTCCAGCGTGCCGGCGCGCAAGACGGTGAAGCGGTGTCCGGTGTTCGTGTTGTAGACCCGGGTGTGGCACGTGGGGCAGATGCGCTGGCGCGACACGCGACCCGCCGACCCCGCCAACTCGTAGATCGCGACGTCGCCAGACACGCTCAGCACGTCACCGGGGAACACGCAACTTTGGCTGAAGGCCACGCCCGTCCAGGTCTGGCAATCTAGGCAGTGGCAGGCATAGCTTCGCGGCAATTTATCCACCGTGAGCACATACCTCACCTGTCCACAGCGGCAGCCGCCGGTTATCGTGTTCAAGGACCACTCCTGGATTTCAGGGGAAACCGAATCCGCCGAGGATACCGAATGGACGAACCCCGATTCACCGCCATCGCCACGCCGCGCCTGCGCCTCGACCGGCTCGTACCCAGCGACGCGGCGGCTCTGTTCGCCTATCGCGGCGACGATGCCGTCGCGCGGTTCCAGGGATGGAAACCCGCTGACCAGGCCGAAGTGGAGGGATTCATCGCCAAGCAGGCGGCGCAGGCGTTCGCCATGGCCGACAGCTGGCTCCAACTCGCCATCCGCGACGGTGTGTCGGACGAACTGGTCGGCGACCTCGGCATCCATTTCCCGCCCAGCCACTTCGACGCGATTGAATTCGGTGTCACGCTGGCGCCGAATCGGCAGGGGCAGGGCTACGCACGAGAGGCGTTGGGCGGACTGCTCGACCTGGCGTTCGGCGAATGGGGCTATCGACGCGCCGTGGGATCCGTCGACCCGCGCAACGTCGCCAGCATGGCGTTGTTGCGTTCCCTCGGCTTCCGCCAGGAAGCGCATCACGTCGAAAGCTGCCTCATCCGTGGCGAATGGGTCGACGATGTCGTTTTTGCGATGCTGGCCCGGGAGTGGCGGCCGAGGAGCTAGTTACGCCACCGACAAGCGTGCGATGGCCGAAGGGGTCGGCGGAGGCAGGTGGCGGAGCGGCGCATCCGGAAGGAACCGCCAGTCATCGAGGCGGCGCGGAAGGCGAGCGGCCGGGTGACGGTCGCGCAGGTCGCGCACCGCTTCTTCCGGACGATCGTAGCGACCCACTTCCACGTCGTCCCGGAGCGCGCGCCAACGGTGGCCGTGGCGAACGATGCGGAACGGGGCGTCGGATGAGGTAAAGACATACTGCGCGAGCACGGGACGACTCCTTCTTAGCCCGCTTATTCTCCCCGCGCATCCGTGACCGAACCGTTATGCGGAGGCGACGCCATCGTGTCAGCGGGACACGAGGCGTCGCGTCGGTAAATTAGGGTTCAGTCTGGAGCTTTCGCCGGGACGAATGGCGACACGGGATCGCTCGCGGGGAAGGTTTCTTCCAGCGCATGGTCCTGGTTTTCGTCCGCGTGGTTCTTGCGTTCTTTTTTCTCCGCCTCGGTCTCCTGGTGCTTGGGCTGGGCGTGGTCGGGGTGGTTTACATCCTGGCGGTCGTGGGTCATCGCATGGGCCTCCTGTGGGGAACGCGACCATGGAGCAACGCGATACGTGAAGGGCGAGTGGTGAAGGGGTGGATGCCGTCTGTCGGGCGTTTACGACCGCCGGTCGGCTGCGGCTTGCCTCCGGGCGCGTAGGGCATACCCTTCACGTTGCCGGATAGGGTCCGGCGAGAGGGGGTACAGGGTGATTCATCCGATATCGCGCCGCGCCGTGCACGGCGTGTCGCTCATTGAAGTGATGGTGGCCGTCCTGGTGTTCAGCATCGGGCTGCTCGGCATCGCCATGCTGCAAATGCGCGGGGCGCAGTTCACGAAGGAGTCGGGCTCGCGGACCGCCGCCATTATCCTGGCCCGCAGTCTGGCCGAATCGATGCGCGCCAATCCTGCCGGGGCCATCCCGACGTCGGGCGACAGCGCTTATCTTTACGACGGCAAGGCCGCCTATACCCAGGCCGATTGCGACAGCGCCACCCTCGATACGCCGGCAGCCGTGGCTAAGCGCGATCTCGCCTGCTGGCAGCTGGCCCTGGCCAAGAACCTGCCGGCGCCTACCGCGGGCCATAGCGTCGCCAGCGTGACCCAGGACGCCACCCTCGGCACCTTGATCATCAAGGTCTCATGGGCGGGAGTCGCCGACGACGAGAACAGCGATTCCACACAGTCTTACAGCTTCAGTTACCTGCAATGAGGAACGATCGAATGCATACATCCGGTCGTCGGCAGCGCGGCTTCTCGCTCGTCGAACTCATGGTGTCCCTGGTGATCGGCCTCATCGTGGTTGCCGGGCTCATCAGTGTGCTCATGGCCAATCGGCAGGCGTTCACGTTGCAGCAAAGCAACAATTTCAATCAGGAGAACGTCCGGTTCGCGGCCTCACGGCTGGCTTGGTCGTTGCGGATGGCGGACTTCTGGGGTGGCGTCAAGCCGGCGTCCATCGTGCCCACCGCGAACAAGGCTGGTATCGGCGGCGACGGTTGTGACGCGGATTGGGTTCTCAGCGTGGGAACCGGCAAGCAAAACGGCGTCTTCGGCTATGACGGAGGCGACACGTTTCCGATCCCCAAGTGCGTGGATGACGCCAATTACGTGAAAGGTTCCGATGTCCTCGTGGTCCGCTATGCCGACACGACGGGCTACGACCCGGACAAAGGTGCCGATACCCCTGCTTTCGATTCCACGGACCTCAACCTCGTACCCAACCAGACGAGCATCCTGCTTGTGTCGGGCCTGGGCCAGCAGGCGGCGCTCTTTCGTCGCGGCGATCCGGTGCCGAAGTCGACGCTGCCGATCGCAACAGGTCGCTACGTCTATCCGTACCAGCTCGAGATGTACTACTTGCGCCCATGCGCCGATCCAGGGGCCAACGATGTCTGCGACGCGAGCGACGATGGCGGCACGCCGTCGCCTTCGCTGGTGCGCATGCGCCTCGATGCCACCGGGAAGCCGGTGTCGGAAGTGGTGGTGGACGGTATCGAGCAACTCTCTTTCGAGTACTCCTGGCTGGCCGGACCGGATCCGGCCAACCTTCATCAGGTTCCCTTCGCCAAGGCCTCGGATACCAGCTGGCCCACGGTGACCCAGGTACGGGCGACCTTCATCGCAAGGTCCGCGACCCGGGATACGCGAGTGCCCCATGGCGGCACGTTCTTACTTTCCCCGCACTGCGCGTATGCGATCGCGAACGACGGGGCGGTAACCTATCCGGCGACCGACGACACGAATCTTTGCAAGGACCAGCCGGACGGCACCTACGGCGACAATCCTCAGCAGTACGCACGAACGATCAGCTCGCAAGTGGTGCTGCTGCGCAATCGGGTCAGGGGATGAACATGCGAACCTATACCGCACTGCATTCCCAACGGGGCATCGCGCTTTTCATCGGGCTCATCTTCTTACTGGTGCTTTCCATCGTCGCCGTGATGGCGATGAAGGGAACGCTCGTGGAAATGCGCATGGTCACGAACAGCGCGCGGCACGAATCGGCATTCGAGGCATCCGAAGCCTTGCGGAGCGTCCCGATCAACTTGTTCGACGAGCACGTTTTCGCGCGAGGATGGCCATCCTCGTTCAACGGCGACGTGCCCGACTCCGAATTCGACTACTCCAGCACCCTTCCCGCGGACCTCCTCGCAAAGGTCAAGACTGCTCTCCAGCCGGATTGCTCGGGCAAGACCAGCTTGTTCTACGGAACGCTGCAGCCCGCCTGTGGCGATCTTCCGAAAGAAACGCCGTATGACGCCAGCACGTGGCATCCCGACATGGTGATCGCCATCTGCGACACGTCCAGTGAGTCCTGCAGCGCGGATGTGGGCGCAAAAGTCGCCGTGATTCCCGATGGCACGGTGATGAAAGAAGGTGCAGGAGGTGCCCAGGCGGCCGGTTACCGTGGATTGGGTGTCGGCGCGGCGGCCGGCGGTGCCGAGATGTACTTCGAAGTGAAGAGCGTCGCGGAGGCGCCGGGCAACGGCGCGGCCATCACGCACACCCAATACCAACAGACGATTCGCAACTGATCGCGCCCAGGACATCGAGATGAATGCCTTCCGATTGAACCGACATGGCTTGTTGCTCGGCGCGGTGGTTGCCTTCATGGCAGCCGGCTTTGGCAGCGCGCCGGTGGCACATGCGACGGCCGTCTCCAATGCCCAGCAACAGGCGAATGCCTATGCCGTCGACCCGCCGCTCGGCGTGGCGGGTGCGGCGCCGCTGGTCATGCTGAACCTCTCTCGCGACCACCAGTTGTTCTACAAGGCATACAACGACTTCTCCGACCTCAACAACGACGGAGCGCTCGACACGACCTACAACAACGCTTTCACCTACGCAGGGTATTTCGACCCGAGTAAGTGTTACGCGTATTCGAACAGCATGTTCGTACCCAAGGGTAATGCGACCAATCACTATTGCACGAGCCAGTGGTCGGGCAACTTCCTCAATTGGGTGACCATGACGCGCATGGACGAGGTCCGCAAGATTCTTTATGGCGGACTGCGTTCGACCGACACGACCGACACGACGGTCCTCGAGCGGGCCCATCTGCCGATGGATGCCCATTCGTTCGCGAAGTTCTACAACGGGACGGACATCGCCAGCCTGACGCCGTACAACCCGTCGGTCACTCGTCCCACCCAGACCTTGAGTAAGAGTTCCGATTACGTCTACAGCAGCACTACAGCGCTCAGCGAGAACAACACTTCGTACACCCTTCTTCGATTCAAGGGGATCGACAACACCCTGAAGATGCAAGTGGGTGACCAGATTCGCATTTCGACCAGCACGAGCAGCGGCACGCTGGTCCTCGACGCTCCCGTGCGCTTCTTCAACGATGGTCATAAGAACTCCGACGGAACCTGGACGAATAACACCGACAAGAACTACGTAACGAATGCGAGCACGAACCGCGTTGAACTTCGCGTCCAGGCGGGCATGTTCAGCGGTACGAGAGTCGGTACGTCGGCGTGCACCAGCGTGGCAACGTGCATGGCGACTCTTACCGGGATCGCCCAGTGGAGCATGACCAACCTCACCCGAACGGGCATCAGCTTCTGCAATACGACGCCTAAGGGCAGCAAGAACAACCTGTCCCAAGGTGACGATGCGGCGCCGTTGCTCCGCATGCAGACGGGCGACATGTCGCTCTGGGGTTCGAACGAAAGTCTCCAGTGCCAATGGTCGGAGGAGAAGTCCAACTCCCAGAGCGGTTTCGACGACGGTTTCCTCAGTAACGGCAACCGCGCCGCATTCTCCGGTCTCGGCGCGTCCGCCGAAAACCCCCGCAAAGGGGCGGGCACGAGTGGCACGGACTGGGCCGAACTCAACGTTCGCGTCCAGGTCTGCGTGTCCGGGCTCATCGGACAGGAAAACTGCAAGAAGTACCCGAACGACCAGGCGACCAATCCGATCTACAAGCCGGTAGGTCTCCTGCAGAAATATGGCGAATCGGGCAACATCAAGTTCGGGCTCGTGACGCCCAGCTTCGACAAGAACGCTTCCGGCGGCGTGGTGCGCGCGGCCCTTCCTGGTCCAGACAATAATTCCGGCGACTTCATCGCCAACGAGATCGACGCGGCGACGGGCGTCTTCAATACCGGTACGTCATCCAAAGGCATCATTTCCAACATCAATGCCCTCCGCATCTACGGTTATCAGTACGGCTCAGGCAACAACTACGGCAATGGCAACGGTTGCACCTATCAGCAGGTAGGTATTACGTCCGACTCGACCCAGGCCGGGAAGAACGGCCTCGTCGCCGAGGGCAACTGCTCATCCTGGGGCAACCCCATGGCCGAGAGCTATATCGAAACCTTGCGCTACCTGTCAGGTGGGAAGTCCCCGACGGCCTCGTTCATCCCATCGTCGACGGGCACGACAGAGGACGCGACGCTCGGCCTCACCGCCGTGACCACTTGGACGAGCCCGATCACGGAAGCGAACTTCTGCGCTGCGCTCAATGTCATCAACTTCAATGCCAGTTCGCTTAGCTACGACACCGACGCCGTTTCCGGATTCGACGATCTGAACACCAAGAAATCGGTGGGGACGTGGACCAACCTGGTGGCGACCGGTGAGGGCATCACGGGCAAGAGCTGGTTCGTGGGCAACGCGCCGGGGGCCACCACGGGTGCGGACCTTTGCTCGGCAAAGGTCATCAGTGACCTTTCCGGCGTCCAGGGCATCTGTCCCGAGAGCCCGGCCCTGAAGGGCGGTTACCTCATGGCGGGCGCGGCTTATGGAGCGCACATCAACCGTATCCGTGACCTGGGCAACGATCCGAAGACCGGCGATCCGATTGTCCCGGTGGAGGACCGCACATCGCTCAAGGTCACGACCTTCGGTGTGCAGTTGGCCACTAACACGCCGCAGATTCGCGTTGCCGTGCCCGGTGGCGCTGGCAAGTTCGTTACCATCATCCCTGCCTATCGACTAACCCTGCCGACTGGCGTCGGTGGCGGCGCCCTGGTCGACTTCAAAGTACTCAATCAGCAAGTCACCACGATCAACGGTGTGCAGACTGCCACGGGTAGCTTCTACGCCGACTGGGAAGACAGCTTCGCAGGTGGCGACTATGACCAGGACATGTGGGGCATCATCACGTACGCCATCACCAAGGACACGGTGAAGATCACGACCAAGCCGGTGGCCGCCTCGACCAACAACGGTCAGGGCTTTGGTTACATTGTGTCGGGTACCACGAAAGATGGTCCTCACTTCCACTCCGGCATCTACGGCTTCAACTACACCGATCCCGTTTCACCGACCGTCGTCGACGCCAACGGCAACACACTGAACAATGTGTCCGGATCCAAGATCAATACGTCGGGCGGCTGCACGAACTGCACGGTCACGGATCAGGCAACCACCGGTGTGTACGCCGTGGGCAACAGTGCTGCGGGCACATTGAGCGATCCCTTGCTTTACGCCTCGAAGTGGGGCGGGTTCCGACTGGACACCACGAAGGCAGATGGAACGGACACACCGGCAAACGATCTGAGTCCGCTGGACACCAGCAAATGGGATGCGGACAAGGACGGCATTCCGGACAACTATTTCCTCGTGACCGATCCGGGCAAGCTTGAGACGTCGCTCGATGCGCTCTTCCGCAAGATCCTCGCGAAGATCGCCTCCGGCACCGCCGCGGCGACGGTGGCGACCAGCGCCAACGGTACGGGCGTGACTTACCAGGCGCTCTACGAGGCGGAGCGGACGGACAACAGTGGACGGCGTGCCACGTGGTCCGGTTCGCTGAGCGGGCTGTGGACGGACGAGTTCGGCTACTTGCGCGAGGATGGAAACGGAAACGGCCAGCTCGACGACTACATCACCGATCCCGTCATCGTCTACAGCTACCAGGCTGGTGGGCAGAAGACGGTGGCTACCCGCTACGTGAGCACCGACGCAAAGAAGTTCGTGCCGGGTAACTCGGTGACCATCGAGCTTGCCGACATCAAGACGCTGTGGAACGCCCGCAACTTGCTGTGGAATCCCGGGCTCAAGGCAAATGTTCAGCGTGCTTACGCCACGGCCTTCAGCGATGCCGCGGGCCGGTACATATTCACCTGGATCGATGCCAATCGTAACGGTGTCGTGGATAATGGCGAGGTGCAGCCGTTCGCCTGGAGCACGTCGGGTAGCACGTCGCTCAACGCGAACAACTATCGCTTCCTGAATAGCGACAACGCCGCGGAGGCGCAGAACATCGTGACTTGGGTCCGCGGAACGGAAGTTGCCGGGATGCGCAACCGTACGGTGGACTTCAGTGCCGACAACGCGAGCTTGCAAGGGCGGGTCGCCCGTCTGGGGGACATCGTCAATTCGACGCCGCTCGTGGTGAGCGCACCAGCCGAAGCGTACGACCTGTTGTACAACGACACCTCGTATGCGGACTTCCGCAACAGCTATCGCAACCGCAGGCAAATGGTCTACGTCGGTGCCAATGACGGCATGATCCACGCGTTCAACGGCGGCTTCTACAACACCAGCTGTCAGCGCTTCACGACACAACCGACGGACGCGATCTGCACGGCGGACGATCGCACGGTGACCGGCACGGTGACGGCGGCCCGCACCGCCCATCCGCTTGGTGCGGAAGTCTGGGCCTATGTCCCGGGCAACCTGCTCCCGCACCTCCGCTGGCTCACCGATCCGAATTACAAGCACGTGTACTACGTTGACGGTAGCCCCGTGGCGTTCGACGTGAAGACCTTCACGGCGGATGACGACCATGTGGAAGGATGGGGCACCGTACTGGTGGTGCCGTTCCGCCTTGGCGGCGGCACGATCAGCGTCGCTACCTCGACGGACCCAAAGACGCCGAACACGTTTACCGGCGAGTCTGCTTATGTCGTCATGGACATCACCAATCCCGAAAAGGCGCCGCGCGTCCTCGCCGAGTTGACCTTCCCGGGCACGAGGACGACGTCGCAACCCGCGATGGCCGTGATCCGCGACGTGCCCACGGGTGACCCGAATCAGTTCTACCTGGCCATCGGTTCCGGTCCCACCGATGCCGGACGCGTCGGATCCAGCGCCAACCTCCGCGTCAAGATTTACAACATGAAGGACCTCACCGCGGCGACGCCGACGGTTTCGCCGACGACGATCGATCTCGGTGCCGGTGACGACGCCGGCAAGAAGAGCTTCGCGGGAGACCTCATAGCGTCCGACTTCAACCTCGACGGTAAGGCCGAGGCCATCTATTTCGGAAGTGTCTACGACCGCGGGACGAACGAATTCGGCGGGCACTTCTGGAAGATCGCGATCAACGGCGAGCCGGACGTGACGAAGTGGGGCACGGCCGCGGGTACGGGCAGGATGTTGAACATGGGTTCGACGGATGCGCCTGACGGCATGCCTGTGACGATCCGTCCGACGTTAGCCCGCAACGAGCGCGGGGCACCGATGGCCTTCTTCGGTACGGGGCGGCTCTTTACGACGGCGGACAAGACGACGGCGGGACAGCAGCGTATCTACGGACTCATCGATACGTCGTTGCTGACCTCGGACGACCCTCAGGCGAAGACGACCGTCGCGCTCGGCAACCTGGTCGATGTGACCAACCTCAACATCTTTAGCGACAAATCGGTCACTGGTGTGCCGACGGACAGCACGCTCATACCCAAGGACACCAACACATTCGACGCGCTTTCTTCCGTGTTCGACAGCCCGACCGTCGCCGGTTGGTACCGAAACCTGCAGGTCAACGGCACGAATCCGTCTGAGCGAGTGGTCAGCGCCCAGGCCCTGCTCGGCGGTCTGTTGCTTACCACGACGTACGTGCCGGGCACTTCCATATGTACCGGCCTGGGCAACGCCTACCTTGTCGCCAGCAACTACAAGACGGGCACGGCGGACCCGGGCGCGGCCGTCTTCGGCACGGGCACGGGCGGGCGGATCAACGACGCGACTGGCTTGGGCCAGGGCCTCCCGGCACCGCCGAGCCTGCACGCGGGCAGCGCCGGCGAAAGCAATAACGGCAGCAAGAAGGTCACGGCATGCACGCAGACCTCTACCGGCGCGATTGTGTGCAAGGATGTCGCCACGCTCAAACCCGTCACCAGCGGCGAGACGTCGTGGCGTGAGCCCCAGGGGAACAAGTAATGAACGAACCCATGTTGCGCAGACTGCCCAGGGGCTTCACGCTCATCGAGCTGGTGATCGTGGTGCTCATCGTCGCGATTCTTGCCGCGGTCGCCATTCCGTCCTATCGCCGTTACGTCGTCCGCTCCCACCGGGTCGACGCGCAGGCGGCGCTGATCGACCTGGCAGCACGCCAGGAGCGCTACTACTACTCCAAGAATGCCTACACCGACGCGCTTGACGACCTCAATGCCACGAAGACCATGGCGGGTGATCGCTACGAGGTGGATGTCGCCGTGGCCACGAGCACGGCGTTCCGGGTCGAAGCGAAGGCGCTGAACGATCAGGCGAAGAACGATCCGGATTGCCAGACGCTGACCTTGAACAACCTGGGGGTCCAGGGGTCGACGGGTACCAAGGCGAACGATCCCGCTTGCTGGAGCAAATGATGAAGATGACGTCCCTCTTCGCCATCATCCTCGTTTCAGCCATGGCACCGGGCGCGGCGACAGCGCAATCCACCAGCGTGTACAAGTGGACCGATGCCTCCGGCACGGTGCACTACACGGACCAGCCGCCGCAGGGTCGGGCGGCGACTCGCGTGACGTTGAAAGGAGGAGCGCAGGCGGTTGCACCCGCGGCACCGGCGCCGATTGCCACCGATATGACGAAACTGGACGCCGCGGAAGCAGCGGCGACCCGTCGAAATTGCGAAGCGGCCAAAGCGAATCTCGCGACGCTCTCGAGCGGCGCCATGTTGGTCGACAGCACGGACCCTTCGGCATCACGCCGCCTGCGACCGGACGAGATCGAGGCTGCGCGGCGATCGGCCCAGGCTGAAGTCGTCACGTCGTGCGGGGCGGGTGCGAAATGATGTCCCGTATGCGGTCGTCGACGCGTGGCTTCACCCTCATCGAGCTCGTGGTCACGGTGACGGTGCTTGCGATCCTGGCAGCGATCGCGACGCCGTCATTCATCGATTTCATGCACCGCAACCAGGTCGCGACGCAGAGCAATGCCTTCTTGGGCACGCTTCGGCTGGCCAGGACCACCGCCATTACGCGCAACACCTTCGTCTCCGTCTGCCCGACGCTCGACGCTTCCGTGGATAACCCGGCATGTGCGGTTTCGTCGGATTATTCGACGGGCTACCTGGTTTACACCTCGACCTCGGCCGGCAAAACCTTCACCGCGGGTGATGAACTGATCAGGGCGTCGCAAGCGACGCCGGGCGTGTCGCTCCGGGCACCTGACGCGAACAAGGTCCTGACCTTCAGCGCGCGCGGCGCTTCGACTGCAGGCACATTGAGCCTTCTCCTCTGCGCCCGCCGGGGCGGCGAAGCCACCGGCGAAAGCACTTTACGCGTCTCCGGTCGCCGGTTCGATATCCAGGCGTCGGGCCGAGCCGGACTGGTGGAACTCCCCACCAGCGCCAGTCCCGATGCGGCCGCCTCGTACTGCACGCCGCCCAGTTGAGGGCGATTGACCGGATTCGAACAGGCCTGTAAAATAGCCGGCTCGATGGGCGGTTAGCTCAGCGGTAGAGCACTGCCTTCACACGGCAGGTGTCACAAGTTCGATCCTTGTACCGCCCACCATCGATTCCTAAAACCCGGCCCCCGTGCCGGGTTTTTTCTTTGGGCATCCGCTAAGCCACGGTCAATGGACGGTCGGTAAAATGGCCGATCCGCGCGCCCCCTGGACATCGCCATGCATGAAGCCCTCGCCAACCTCCACCTGATGACCCTCACGCCCTGGAAGGTCATCGGCCTCCTCGGCACCTTGCTCTTCACCGCGCGCTGGTTCGTCCAGTTCTACGCGACGAAGAAGAACAAGAAGGTCACGGTGCCGATGTCCTTCTGGTACTTGTCCGTCAGCGGCAGCGTGCTGACGCTGGCTTACTTCATCTGGGGCAAGAACGACTCCGTCGGCATCATCCAGACGGCCTTCCCGATGCTGGTGTCGTTCTACAACGTGTTCGCGCACCTGCGCCATAGGGATCGGCAGGAGACGGTGAAGCCGGGCGGGGCCGAGGACTGACTCCCTTGTGTAGGAGCCGCTATAGCGGCTCCTACAGGTCAATCGGGGTCGTAGTCCAGGTAGGGTGCCAGCCAGCGTTCGGCTTCGGTGCGGTCCCAGCCCTTGCGCTTCGCATAGTCCTCGACCTGCTCGCGGGTAAGGCGTCCCACGACGAAGTACTGGCTGTCGGGATGGGAGAAATACCAGCCCGACACCGCCGCCGTGGGAAACATCGCGAAACTGTCCGTGAGTTCGATGCCGGTGTTTGGGGTCGCCTGGAGCAAGTCGAAGAGCGTGCGTTTTTCGGAGTGCTCCGGGCAGGCCGGATAGCCGGGGGCAGGGCGGATGCCGCGGTAGGCCTCGGCGATCAGGGCCGCATTATCCAGCACCTCGTCCGGCTCATAGCCCCAGAATTCCTTGCGCACGCGCTCGTGCAGACGTTCCGCGAACGCCTCGGCCAGGCGGTCGGCCAGGGCTTTGAGGAGGATCGCCGAATAGTCGTCGTGCACGGCCTCGAAGCGTGCCACGTGCGCGTCGATGCCGAGGCCGGCGGTGACGGCGAAGCCGCCGATCCAGTCTTCCACGCCGCTCTCGCGTGGCGCGACGAAGTCGGCCAGGCAGAAATCCGGACGCTCCACCGGCTTGTCCACCTGCTGGCGCAGGTGGTGCAGGATCGCGACAGGCTTGCGCTTGCCTGTACCCGTCGTCGCGTACACCTCGATATCGTCGCCATGCCCGGCCGCCGGCCAGAAGCCGATCACGCCGCGAGCAGTGAGCCACTTCTCGGCGATGAGCTTGTCCAGCATCGCCTGTGCGTCGGCATACAGCTCGCTGGCCTGTGCACCGACGACGTCGTCGGTGAGGATCGCGGGAAACTTGCCCGCCAACTCCCAGGCGTTGAAGAAGGGCGACCAGTCGATGTAGTTGCGCAGTTCCGCAAGGTCGTAGCCGTCGAAGACGGTGATCCCGGGCGTGCGCGGCGCGGGCGGCCGGTAGGTCAGCCAGTCGCCCTGGTAGCGCTGCTCGCGTGCCTTGGCCAGCGGGACCAGTTGCTTGCCCGCACCACGGTTGCGGTGCCGTTCGCGCACTTCCGCGTACTCGGCGCGAACCTTCGCCATGAACCCGTCCACCAGATCCTTGCTCACGAGCGACTGCGCCACGCCGACCGCGCGCGAGGCGTCCTTCACCCACACGGTTGGTGACTTGTAATGCGGTTCGATGCGCAGCGCGGTGTGCGCTCGCGATGTCGTCGCGCCACCGATCATCAGCGGCACGTGGAAGTCCTGGCGCTGCATCTCGCGCGCGACCTGGCTCATCTCTTCGAGTGAGGGTGTTATGAGGCCAGACAGACCGATGATGTCGGCATTCTCCGCACGCGCGGTGTCGAGGATCTTCTGCGTGGGCACCATCACGCCGAGGTCGATCACCTCGAAGTTGTTGCACTGGAGCACCACGCCGACGATGTTCTTGCCGATGTCGTGCACGTCGCCCTTTACCGTGGCGAGGACGATCTTGCCGTTGTTCTTCCCGGCGTCCCCGGAGTTGCGCTTCTCTTCCTCGATATAAGGAATGAGGTGGGCCACGGCCTTCTTCATGACGCGCGCGGACTTCACCACCTGGGGCAGGAACATCTTGCCCGCGCCGAACAGGTCGCCGACCACGTTCATGCCCGCCATGAGCGGACCCTCGATGACGTCCAGGGGGCGGCGCGACGCCAGGCGAGCTTCCTCGGTGTCTTCCACCACGAACTGGTCGATACCGTGGACGAGGGCGTGGCTGAGGCGGTCGACGACCGGCTTCTCGCGCCATGCGGCCGTTTCCACCGCCACCTCGCCCTTGCCGCCCTTGTAACGGTCGGCGATCTCCAGGAGGCGTTCGGTCGCGTCGGAGCGGCGGTTCAGCACCACGTCCTCGACGCGCTCCCGCAATTCTTCCGGCAGGTCGTCGTAGATCGCGAGCGCGCCAGCGTTGACGATGCCCATGTCCATGCCCGCGGCGATCGCGTGGTACAGGAAAACGGAATGGATCGCCTCGCGCACCGGGTTGTTGCCGCGGAAGGAGAACGACACGTTCGATACGCCGCCGGAGACGTGCGAGGCGGGGAAGCGCTTCTTCAGCTCGCGGGTGGCCTCGATGAAGTCGACCGCGTAGTTGTTGTGTTCCTCGATGCCCGTCGCGATGGCGAAGATGTTGGGATCGAAGATGATGTCCTCGGGCGGGAAGCCCAGTTCCTCCACCAGCAGTTCATGGGCGCGCGAGCAGATGGCGACCTTGCGCTCTTTCGTATCCGCCTGGCCGGCCTCGTCGAAGGCCATGACCACGACGGCGGCGCCGTACTGGCGCACGCGGCGCGCGTGCTCGAGAAAGGCCTCCTCACCTTCCTTCATCGAGATGGAATTGACGATGCCCTTGCCCTGCATGCAGCGCAGGCCTGCCTCGATCACGCTCCACTTCGAGGAGTCGACCATGATCGGTACCCGGGCGATATCGGGTTCCGACGAGATCAGGTTGATGAAGCGGGTCATCGCCGCTTCGGAATCGATGAGCCCCTCGTCCATGTTGATGTCGATGATCTGCGCACCGTTCTCCACCTGCTGGCGCGCGACTTCCACCGCTTCCTCGTAGCGGCCTTCCTTGATCAGTTTGCGGAACTGGGCCGAGCCGGTGACGTTGGTGCGCTCGCCGACGTTGATGAAGTTGAGGTCCGGCGTGAGGACCAGCGGCTCGAGGCCCGAGAGGCGCGTGTATCGAATGCTCATGCGGCTTGCGCGATGTCCTTGAGTACACGCGGCGGGTACGGCGCCACGGCGGCGGCGATCGCCGCGATATGCGCGGGCGTGGTGCCACAACACCCGCCCACGATGTTGATGAGGCCGTCGGCGGCGAAGCCGCGGATGGTGTTAGCCATGCTCTCCGGTGTCTCGTCGTACTCGCCGAAGGCGTTGGGCAGGCCCGCGTTCGGATGCGTGCTCACGGCGCTGCCGGCGATGCGGGCTAGCATCTGCACGTGCGGTCGCAGGTCCTCGGCGCCGAGCGCACAGTTGAGCCCCACGGAAAGCGGCTGGATGTGCTCCACCGAGTAGAAGAACGCCTCGGCGGTCTGGCCCGAGAGCGTCCGGCCGGAGCGGTCGGTGATGGTGCCGGAGATCATGACCGGTACGCGCGCGCCGAGCTCGCGGAACAGCTCGCTCAGGGCGAACAGGGCGGCCTTCGCATTGAGCGTGTCGAAGATGGTTTCGACCATGATCGTGTCCGCGCCGCCTTCGATGAGGGCGCGGGCGGATTCGATGTAGTTCGCCTTCAGCTCCTCGAAGGAAACGTTCCGGAAGCCGGGATCGTTCACGTCGGGAGAAATCGACGCGGTGCGGCTGGTGGGCCCCAGTACGCCGATTACGAACCGCGGCTTGTCGGGCGTGCGCGCGGTCATCGCGTCGCAGGCCTCGCGGGCGATTCGCGCGCCTTCGCGATTGAGCTCGGGCACGAGGTGTTCCAGGTGGTAGTCGGCTTGGCTCACACGCGTTGCGTTGAAGGTGTTCGTCTCGACGAAGTCGGCACCGGCCTCGAGGTAGGCCATGTGCACGCCGCGGATGATCTCGGGCTGGGTGAGCAGGAGCAGGTCGTTATTCCCCTTGAGGTCGCACTCGCCGGGATGGTCGTGACCATGGTCGTGCGTGCTGTCGTTACCGGCCGCGAAGCGCTCGCCGCGGTATCCGGACTCGTCCAGCTTGTGTCCCTGCAGCATGGTGCCCATGCCGCCGTCGAGGATCATGATGCGTTCGGCGAGACCCTTCTGGATGAGGGCGACGCGATCGGGGTGAAGCCAGGGCAGTTGGCTCATGGGGCGTCCTTCGCGGCAGGTTTGCGGGCAAGCAGGCTGATGACTTCGAAATGCGGGGCGCGGCGCTCGCGGCTAAGGCGCTCGCAACTGACGACCGCCAGGCCGGCCTTCGCCGCCATGGCCGTGAGACCGTCGCAGGTGAAGCCGAGGTTGCGATGGTCGAAGGGTTCGACGACGGCGCGATGGTCGTGTTCGCCGAGGGTCGAGGCGAGCACGCGTCCGCCGGGCTTGAGGACACGCGCGACCTCGTCGAACACTTTCTGCGGCTCGCTCGAATAGGTGAGGGCGTGCAGGAGGAGCACGAGGTCGAACTGCCGGTCGCGGAGGTCGAGGGCATGCATGTCGCCGGTGCGGACGTCCACGTTGGGAAAGCCGGCGAGGCGCTGGCGCGCCGCTTCCACGACGCGTTCCGAGCTGTCGATGCAGACGATGGAGTGCGCGTGCGGGGCCAGCAGTTCCGCCGTGACGCCGTCGCCGGATGCGATGTCCAGCACGTCGCCCGTAGCGAGCAACTGGAGCAGGGAACGCGCCAGCGTCTCCCAGGTGCGCCCAGGCGAATAATGACGTTCCATGTCGCCGGCGACGGTGTCGGCCCAGCCTTCGGCGCGTGCGCGCTGGGCCAGCACGGCGGGCAAGCGTTCGGCGTCCTCGCGCAGGAGCGCGTCGCTGAGCGTGTCGCGCAGGGAGGCCACCAGGGCGGCGAGCGTGGGATCGGCCTCGGCGTTCGCGCGATAATAGGCCGATACGCCCGCCCGCCGGTCGCGCACCAGTTCCGCTTCCTTGAGCTTGGCGAGGTGCGTGGACACGCGCGGCTGGGCCAGGTGCAGCACCGCCGCCAGTTCCGCCACGGTCAGTTCCTCGCGATCCAGCAAGGCGAGGAGGCGGACGCGGGTGGGATCGGCCAGGAGCCGGAGCGCCGTGGACGCCGTCGACAGGTCCATCCAACATCCTTATATCGCGATACAGAGATACGTAGGATGCGGCCGTCATGGCCGATCGTCAAGACCATCATGTTGCAGTGCACGGCGGCAAGGTCGTCGGCGGCCGTTAGAATGGAGGGCTTGTCCCCACCCCAAGACTGCCGCCCGCCGGGCCGGCGTGAGGAACACCCATGGATTTCCGCTTTACCGACGACCAGCTGTCGATCCAGTCCATCGCGCGCGATTTCGCGCAGAAGCGCATTGCGCCGGTGGCTGCCGAGTTCGATGCCAAGGGCGAGTTTCCGCTGGAGAACATTCAGGAAATGGGCCAGCTCGGCCTGATGGGCATCGAGGTGCCGGAGGAATACGGCGGCGCGGGGATGGACCCGGTGGCCTACGTGCTGGCGATGGTCGAGATCGCGGCGGCCGATGCGGCCACGTCCACGATCATGTCGGTGAACAATTCGCTGTTCTGCAACGGCATCCTGAAGAACGGTACCGAGGAGCAGAAGCAGAAGTACGTGCGCGCCATCGCGTCGGGCGAGGCCATCGGCGCTTACGCGCTCACCGAGCCGCAGTCCGGCTCCGATGCGTCGAACATGCACACGCGCGCCGTGAAGAACGCCGACGGCGACTGGGTCATCAACGGCAAGAAGAGCTGGATCACCTCCGGTCCGGTCGCGCGTTACATCGTCCTGTTCGCTGTGACGACGCCGGGCATCGGTGCGCGTGGGGTGTCGGCTTTCATCATCGACACCAAGCGTGATGGCTTCCTCGCCGGCAAGACGGAGCCGAAACTCGGCATCCGCGCCTCGGCCACGTGCGAGATCGAGTTCCACGACTACGTGTGCCCGAAGGAAGACATGTTGGGCGCGGAAGGCAAGGGCTTCGCCATCGCCATGGGCGTGCTCGACGCCGGTCGCATCGGCATCGCGTCGCAGGCCGTGGGCATCGCTCGCGCCGCCTACGAAGCCACGCTGCAGTGGTCGCGCGACCGCAAGGCTTTCGGCCAGCCGATCGGCACGTTCCAGATGACCCAGGCGAAGATCGCCGACATGAAGTGCAAGCTGGATTCGGCCTTGCTGCTGACTTTGCGCGCCGCCTGGACGAAGGGGCAGGTCGAGAAGACCGGCGGCCGTTTCGGTACCGAGGCCTCGATGGCCAAGCTGGTGGCCTCGGAAGCCGCGATGTGGATCACCCACCAGGCCGTGCAGATCCACGGCGGGATGGGTTACTCGAAGGAAATGCCGCTCGAGCGCTACTTCCGCGATGCGAAGATCACGGAAATCTACGAGGGCACCAGCGAGATCCAGCGCCTGGTCATCGCCCGCGCGGAAACCGGCCTGCGCTGAGTTCCCCAGGTCGAATGCGCTAAGCTCCCCAGCGACCTTGCCTGGGGAGCTCCACATGATCGACCACACTGGCGTCACCGTCAGCGACTTCGAGCGTAGCAAACAGTTTTATCAAGCCACGCTGGCCGCCATCGGCTACGAGCTTCTCGCCATCTTCCCCGCGAGCGTCACCGGCCGAACCGATGTCGCCGGCTTTGGCGAAGACGGCAAGCCGGATTTCTGGATATCCCGGGGCGAGCCCAATCAGCCACCCGTGCACGTCGCCTTCCGCGTCGCTACCCGTGAAATGGTGCGTGCTTTCCACGAGGCGGCGCTGTCCGCCGGCGGTCGCGACAATGGCCCGCCCGGCCCGCGGACCCATTATGGGGCGGGCTACTATGCCGCCTTCGTGCTCGACCCCGACGGGCACAACATCGAAGCGGTCCACCACGCGACGTAGGCATCCGCATGTAGGAGCCGCCATGGCGACTCCTACAGGGTGGATCAGCAGCCTGAAAGAAGAAGCCCGGCTTTCGCCGGGCTTCGTCGTTTACGGGCGGTCCGTGCCTCGCCGCGGATCTGAATCGAACGCTCGCACGTCACCGATGTTCGGGGCGTGGGGGCCGACGTTGGTCGACGGGTTGCCGCCGTGCGGGCCGTTGCCATCGTCGTTCGGGCCGTGGCCGTCCGGGTCGTCGCCGTGGGTGTGGCGGATGCTGTGCGAGACCTCGTCCAGCTTGTCGCCCAGCATGCGGCGGACCGACACGTAGAACACCGGGATCAGGAGCAGGCCCAGGAACGTGGCGAACAACATGCCGCCGATGACGCCCGTGCCGATCGCGTGGCGGGAGTTCGCGCCCGCGCCGGTGGAGATCGCGAGCGGGAACACGCCGAGGATGAAGGCCAGCGACGTCATCAGGATGGGACGGAGTCGCAGGCGGGCCGCTTCGACCACGCCCTCGCGCAGCGTCTTGCCGGCTTCCTGCTGTTCCACCGCGAATTCGACGATCAGGATCGCGTTCTTCGCCGCGAGACCGATGACCGTGATCATGCCGATCTTGAAGTAGATATCGTTCGGCAGGCCACGCAGCATCGAGAACACCACCGTGCCCAGGATGCCCAGCGGCACCACGAGCAGCACGGACACCGGGATCGACCAGCTCTCGTACAAGGCGGAGAGGCAGAGGAACACGATCACGACGGACAGTGCCAGCAGCATCGTCGACGAGTTGCCCGAGAGGATTTCCTGGTACGACTGGCCGGTCCAGTCGTAGCCGAAGCCCTTGGGCAGCTTGTCGTTGACGATGCCTTCCACGATGCCCATCGCCTGGCCGGTCGAGTACCCCGGCGCTTGGTTACCCACGATTTCCACCGCCGAGTAACCGTTGTAGCGGTTGAGCGTGGGCGCCGCCATCGTCCACTTCGAATCGACCACGGTGGACAGCGGGATCATCGAGTTGTCGACCGACGAGGTCGTGCTGGCGACGCTCGTGCCATCGGTGGAACCGGCCGACGAAGTCGTGGCGAGCGTGCTCGGCGTGAAGATGTGCGAGAACGCATCCGTGCCCATGCGGTAGGGCGCATCCGCCTGCAGCATCACGCGCTTCACGCGGCCCTCGTAGGAGAAGTCGTTGACATAGACCGGTGCCAGCGTGAGCTGGATTGCCGTGTAGATGTCGCTGACCGAGAGGCCCATCGTCTGCGCCTGGGTACGGTCCACGTGCAGCTGCAGCAGCGGGGCGTCTTCCAGGGTATTCGGACGCACGCCCACCAGGGCTTTGTTCTGCGCCGCGGCACCCAGCAGCATGTTGCGAGCCTGGGTCAGCTGGTCGCGACTCTGGCCGGCACGCGCCTGCAGGTACATGTCGATGCCGCCGAACTGCGAGAGGCCGCGGATCGTCGGCAGGTTCACCACGAAGATCGTGGCGTCGCGCACGGCTTGCATCTTGCCGTTGGCTTGCTGGATGAACTGCGTGGCGTCGAGGTCGCGGTCGCCCCAGTCCTTCAGGCGGATGAACGTCATGCCCACGTTCTCGCCCTGGCCCACGAAGCTGAAGCCGGAGATCTGGAAGATGCCGTCGACCGACGGGTCCTTCAGCAGGATCGCACGCTGCTCGGCCATCACCTTCTCGGTGCGGGCGAGGCTGGAACCCGGCGGCAACTGGACGATCGCCAGTGCGTAGCCCTGGTCCTCGTCAGGCACGAAGCTGGTCGGCAGGCGGACGAACAGGAACCCGCAGAGGACGGCGATCAGCACGAAGGCCACCATCCAGCGCGGGGCATGTCGCACCGCGCCGCCGACGTGGCCGGAATAGGTGTGCGTGACCCAGTCGAACAGCTGGTTGAACTTACGGTAGACCACGTTCTTCTTGTGGCCGTGCTCGTGGCGCAGGATCGTGGCGCAAAGCGCGGGCGTGAAGGTCAGCGCGAGGAAGGCCGAGAAGCCCATCGACACCGCGATCGTCAGCGCGAACTGTTTGTAGATGATGCCCGAGGCACCCGGCTGCAGCGCCGAGGGCACGAACACGGCCGTGAGCACCACGGTGATCGCGATCACCGCGCCGGTGATCTGGCCCATCGCCTTCCGCGTCGCTTCCTTCGGCGACAGTCCTTCCTCGGTCATGATGCGCTCGACGTTCTCGATCACCACGATGGCGTCGTCCACGACGATACCGATCGCGAGCACCATGCCGAACAAGGTCAGCTGGTTGATCGTGAAGCCGAGGGGCGAGAGGCCCAGGAAGGTGCCGAGCAGGGCCACCGGGATGACGAGGGTCGGGATGATCGTGGCGCGGAAGTTCTGCAGGAACAGCAGCATCACGAGGAAGACGAGGATGACCGCCTCCACCAGCGTGTGGACCACTTCCTCAATGGAGATGGTCACGAACTTCGTGGTGTCGTAGGGCGCGAACCAGGTCACGCCGTCCGGGAAACTCCTGGCCAGCTCGTCCATCTTCGCGCGCACGGCGTTCGCCACGTCCAGCGCGTTAGCGCCGGGCAGCAGCTGCACGCCGAACGAACCGGTGGACGTGCCGTTCCACTGGGCGTTGAAGCCGTAGCTTTGCGGACCGAGTTCGACGCGCGCCACGTCCTTCAGGCGGACGACGGTGCCGTCGTTATTGGCGCGGAGGATGATGTCGGAGAACTGCTCGGGCGTGGTGAAGCGGCCTTCCGCGGACACCGTGGCACTGAAGCCCTGGCCGTTGACGGCCGGATCGGTACCGATCGAACCCGCGGCGAACTGCACGTTCTGCGTGCTGAGTGCGTTGCGCAGGTCGGTGGCCGAGAGGCCGTAGCCGCGCAGCTTGTCCGGGTTGAGCCAGACGCGCATGGCGTACTCGGCGCCCAGCTGGCGCGTGTTGCCGACGCCGGGGATACGGGCGATCTGGTCGAGCACCTGCGACGACACGATGTCGGTCAGGCGGTCGCCGTCGATCGCCGGGTTCGACGAGGTCAACGCGATGAACATCAGGAAGTCGGGGTTGGACTTCGCCACCACGACACCCTGCTGGGTCACCTCCGACGGCAGGCGCGGCGTCGCCAGGGCGACCTTGTTCTGCACCTGGACCTGGGCGATGTCGGGATCGGTGCCGGACTCGAAGGTCAGCGTCACCTGGGCATTGCCGCTGGAGCTGGACGAGGACGAGAAGTAGAGCAGGTGGTCGATACCGGTCAGCTGCTGCTCGATGACCTGCGTCACGGTCTTTTCGGTCGTATCCGCGCTCGCGCCCGGATAGGTCGCCGAGACGACGACCTGCGGCGGGGCGATGTTCGGATACGACTCGATACCCATGTTGAGCAGGGCGATCGTGCCGCACAGGCTGATCAGGATCGCCACCACCCACGCGAAGATGGGGCGGTCGATGAAGAAACTCGGCATGTCGGTTCCTTTACTGCTTGCCGGCCGGAGCGGCGCCGGGGGCGGCCGCTACAGCGGGGGCGGCCTGGGCGGGCGACGCCTTCACGGGCGCGTTCTCCCGCGCCTTGGGCAGGCCCTGGACGATGATCTGGTCACCCGGCTTGAGGCCGCCGGTAACCACCCAGTTGGAGCCACTCAGGCGGTCGGCCTTGATCGGCCGGCGCACGGCGGCGGACGGGACCTTGGTCTCGGCGCCGGTCTGCGGGTCCTTGGCGTGACCTTCGCCGACGACCATCACATAGGCGTCGTTGGCATCGCGCAGCACCGCGGCCTGGGGGATCAGGTACACGTTGTGCAGGTCGCCCAGCGTGGCCTTCACCGTCACGAACTGGCCCGGCAGCAGGCGCTGGTCCGGGTTGTCGAGCATCGCGCGCAGGTTCACGGTACCCGTCTGCGGGTTCACCGTGGCCGACGAGAAGTCGAGCACGCCTTCCTTGTCGTATGCCGTGCCGTCGGGCAGCTGGATACGCACGGTGGCCTTGTCCGTCGGCGACAGCGTGGCGGCGCCTTCGGCGGCGGCGCGACGCATCGCGTCGAGGTCCGACACCGAGACGCTGAAGTTCACGTAGAGCTTGTCGATCTGGTCGACGCGGGTGAGCAGGGTGGTATCGCCCTGGCCCACGAGGGCACCCTCGGTCACCTGCTGCTGGCCGGCGCGGCCATCGATCGGCGAGACCACGTCGGTGAACCCGAGGTTGATCCGGGCCGATTCGGCATTGGCCTGGGCCTGCTTGACGGCCGCGCTGGCGGTGCGTTCGTTGGCTTCGGCCGTGTCGAGGTCCTGGCGGGAGACATAATTCTTCCCGATGAGGCCGCGTGCGCGGTCGGCCTGGGCCTTGGCGTTGACCGCCGAGGCGCGGGTGGACGCGAGGTTGGCGAGCTGCGCGTCGAGTTCGGCCTTGAGCGGCTGCGGATCGATCTGGAACAGCTTCTGGCCTGCCTTGACGTCCGTCCCCTCCTCATAGAGGCGGTGCAGGAGGATGCCGGGCACGCGGGCGCGCACGTCGGCCGTGCGGAAGGCGGAGAGCCGGCCGACCTGGTCCTGGACCAGCGGGGCGTCCTGGGGCTGGGCGGTGATGACGCCGACTTCCGGGGGAGGCGGCTGCTGGGGAGCTTCCTGCTTGTGGCAGGCGGCGAGCGCCGCGGCGAGGCCGAAGGCCAGCAGGGACGAGCGCAGGGGCAGGGGCTTCATGAGAACTTCGTTCCTTTTCCAGGTTTCTTGTTCGTTCGCGCTGCCGCATCGGGGTAGATGCCGCTCGCATGCGTGGATACAGTTACCGCGTGCCTAGTCCGCCCGTCTTGTGCCGTCCGGCCTGTTGCGTGCGCTTATAGAACGCCCGCGGCGCTGTCGAAACCCCAGCGCCGACGCGTGCATGATTCAACACGTAAGTATACCGTCCAGTTTAGAATCTCTTATGCACCAGCGTCAACGGGGCTTTTACACATTCGCGCGCGAATTGTTGCATCGCACACGATGTCCCTGTCCGTTAGTGCCGACCTAATCGGCCGATGGTTTGAAAGACATGCGGCAACGCAGTGAAAAAACGCCAACGAGCGTTGCGTGCCGGTGTGGCTACATGACGGCAGTGGGAGCTATGCTTTCACGGATTTCCGTCTCCCCACATCGATAATCCGCCCATGAATGCGATTCGCGCTGCCGAAAACGGCCCGTTCCATGCCGTTGTCTTCGATGCACTGAAAAAGCTCGACTACCCCGCGGAGCGCCTCAACGAGGCGCGCTTTTTTATCGAGGCCTTCTTCGAACGCGTCGCCCCCTCCGACCACGCGCTGCACGCGCCGGAGCGCTGGGCGTCGCTGATCGCCGACCTGCTCGCCTTCGCCCGTGAGCGTACGCCGGGCAAGGCCAAGGTCCGGGTCTACAACCCCGGCCAGTCGGGCACCCGCGCCGTGGTCGAGGTGGTCACGGACGACATGCCGTTCCTCGTCGACACGGTGTCGATGGTGGCCGCCGCACACGCCGACATCCACGCCACCATCCATCCGGTGGTGCCCGTGGTCCGTTCTGCGGCGGGCGTCCTCGAATCGATGGGGGCCGGCGAAAAGACCGAGTCGTTCATGCGCTTCGAGATCGACCGGATCGACGACACCGAACTCGACACGCTGAAGGCCAACGTCGAAGCCGCGCTCGTCGACGTGCGCGAGGCGGTGGACGACTGGCGCGCGATGCGCGCCAGGATGGTCGAGGTGGCCGACGAACTGGGCAAGCGCGCGCTGCCCTATACGGGCGAGGAAGTGCAGGAAGGCTCGGAATTCCTGCGCTGGGTGGCGGACGACCACTTCACCTTCATGGGCTACCGCGAGTATGAAGTCGCCGCCGACGCGGGCGACGAGGTGCTCAAGGCCGTGGAAGGCTCCGGCCTGGGCATCCTGCGTGGCGCCGAGCGCTCGCTGGCGCCGCGTTCGCTGCGCACGCTGGCGGCGAGCGAGCTGCCGCGCTCGGGTGCGACCGACGCCATCATCCTGACCAAGACCAACGCCCGCTCGCCGATCCATCGCGCGGGCTACATGGATTACGTCGGCGTGCTGAAGTTCGACGACACCGGCCGCCCCGTTGCCGAGCAGCGCTTCCTCGGCCTGTTCTCGTCGAATGCGTACATGGCCCATCCGCAGCACGTGCCGCTCGTGCGCGACAAATGCGAAGCCGTGATGAAGCGCTCGGGTCTGAAGCGCGATTCGCACTCGGGCAAGGCGTTGCGCCACATCCTCGACACGCTGCCCCGCGACGAACTGTTCCAGTGCAGCACCGACGAGCTTTACGCGCTGTCCATGGGCCTGCTCGAACTGGCCCAGCGCACGCGCACGCGTTTGTTCATTCGCCGCGACAGCTACGGCCGGTTCTTCTCGTGCCTGGTCTACATCCCGCGCGATCGCTTCAACACCAGTGTCCGTGAGCGCGTGGAGAACGTGCTGCGCGAGGCGTTCCATGGCGAGCACCTCGATTCCGCCGTGCTCATGGGCGAAGCCGCCCTCGTCCGCCTGCACGTGGTGGTCCGCCCGCGCATCGGCGACCATCCGGTGTACGACGCCGCGGCGATCGAAGCGCAGATCGTCTCGATCTCGCGCAACTGGCACGACGAGCTGCGCGACCGGCTCATCGAACGTGCCGGCGAGCAGCAGGGCATCATCCTCGCCAACCGCTACGGCAAGGCCCTTCCGGCCGGCTACGTGGATGAGGTCTCGCCCGTGGTCGCCGCCGCCGACGTCTACGCGCTGGCCGGCCTGGACGGCCCCGATGCGGTCAGCATGTCGTTCTACCATCCGCCGCATCGTCCCGAGGAACTGCGCTTCAAGGTCTACCGGTCCGGTTCGGACATAGCGCTCTCCGAGGTCATGCCGCAGCTCGAGAACCTCGGCCTGCGCGTGCTCACCGAGCACATGTACGAGGTGAAGCTCGGCGAGGGCCACCTGTTCGTGCAGGACTTCGAGGTACAGCCGGTCGGTCGCCTCGCGTTCGACGTGGAGCAGGTCGGCACGCTCTTCGAGGACGCGTTCGAGCAGATCTGGCGCGGCAACGCCGAGAACGACGGCTTCAACCGCCTCGTCCTGGGCGCCAAGCTGGGCTGGCGCCAGGTCGCCGTCTTGCGCAGCTATTGCAAGTACCTGCTGCAGACCGGCGTGGCGTTCTCCCAGGCGTACATGGAGGACGCGCTCAACCGTTACCCGGCCATCGCCGGCCTCATCATCGAGTTGTTCAACGCGCGCTTCGACCCGCGTCGCGAGAGCCTCGACGGTGCCGAGCGCGAGCGTGCCGAGAGCCTGCTCTCGCACGAGATGCACGCGCTGATGGACCCGGAGATGCTCGCCGCGCAGCCGGGCCTCATCGGCAACCTCGTCGCGTCGCTCGGCCATCCGCGTACCGAACAGGTCGTCGCGGTCGAAGAGGCGATCAACGCGCTGCTGGACAATGTGGCCAGCCTCGACGAGGACCGCATCCTGCGCAGCTTCATCGCGCTGGTGCACGCCACGCTCCGGACGAACTTCTTCCAGGCGTGGGACGGCACGTTCCGTCCATACCTCAGCTTCAAGTTCGATTCGCACCGCGTGCCCGACCTGGCCAAGCCGGTGCCGTTCCGCGAGATCTTCGTCTACGCACCGCGCGTGGAAGGCATCCACCTGCGCTTCGGTTCCGTGGCACGCGGCGGCCTGCGCTGGTCCGACCGCCGCGAGGATTTCCGCACCGAAGTGCTGGGCCTCGTGAAGGCACAGATGGTGAAGAACACGGTCATCGTCCCGGTCGGCTCGAAGGGCGGCTTCTTCGTGAAGCGTCCGCCCGCGGGCGGCGACCGCGACGCGCAACTGGCCGAGGGCATCGCCTGCTACCGCATGTTCATCAATGGCTTGCTCGACATCACCGACAACCTCGTCGAGGGCAAGGTCGTGCCGCCGCACGACGTGGTGCGCCATGACGAGGACGATCCGTACCTGGTCGTCGCGGCGGACAAGGGCACGGCCACGTTCTCCGACATCGCCAATGCCATCTCGACCGAGCACGGCTTCTGGCTCGACGACGCCTTCGCCTCCGGCGGCTCCTACGGTTACGACCACAAGGGCATGGGCATTACCGCGAAGGGCGCGTGGGAGTCGGTGAAGCGGCATTTCCGCGCCCTCGGCCGCGATTGCCAGACCCAGGACTTCACCGTCGTGGGCGTCGGCGACATGTCCGGCGATGTGTTCGGCAACGGCATGCTGCTGTCCGAGCACATCCGTCTGCTGGCCGCGTTCGACCATCGCCACGTCTTCCTCGATCCGAACCCGGACGCGGCGAAGTCCTTCGCGGAGCGCCAGCGCATGTTCGCGCTGCCGCGCTCGTCGTGGGACGACTACGACAAGTCGCTCATCTCGGCCGGCGGCGGCGTGTATCCCCGTAGCGCCAAGTCCATCCCGGTATCGCCGGAAGTGCGTGCGGCGCTGGGTATCCGCGCGGACGTCAGCCACATGGCGCCGAGCGACCTCCTGGCCGCGATCCTGAAGGCCCCGGTGGACCTGCTGTGGAACGGTGGCATCGGTACCTACGTCAAGGCCACCAGCGAGACGCATGCGGACGTCGGCGACCGCGCCAACAATGCGCTGCGGGTGAACGGTAACGAGCTTCGCTGCAAGGTGGTGGGCGAGGGCGGCAACCTGGGCATGACCCAGAAGGGCCGCATCGAGGCCGCACAGGCCGGCGTGCTGCTGAACACGGACTTCATCGACAACTCCGCGGGCGTCGACACCTCCGACCACGAGGTGAACATCAAGATTCTGCTCAACGACGCCGTGCAGCGCGGCGAGCTGAGCTTCGAAGGCCGCAACCGCCAGCTGGCGGAAATGACCGACGAAGTCGCGCGCCTCGTGTTGTGGGACAACTACCGGCAGAACCAGGCCATCACGATGATGGAGCACCAGTCGGTGCGCCGCCTGGGTTCGATGGCGCACTTCATCGGCACGCTCGAGGCCGAAGGCCTGCTCGACCGCCAGGTGGAGTCGCTGCCGACCGCCGCCGAACTGTCCGAGCGCAAGCAGCGCGGCCAGGGCATGACGCGTCCGGAGCTGTCGGTGCTGTTGTCGTACGACAAGATCCGCCTGTTCCAGCAGCTGCTGGAATCGGACGTGCCGGAAGATCCGTACCTGTCGCGCGAACTGGTCCGCTACTTCCCGGTGCCGCTGCACGAGAAGTACGCCGAGCACATGCAGCGCCATCGCCTGAAGCGCGAGATCATCGCCACCGCGGTGACCAACTCGACGATCAACCGCATGGGCGCCACCTTCATGATGCGCATGCAGGAGGACACCGGCCACGGTCCGGCCTCGATCGCCAAGGCGTACACGGCGGCACGCGAAATCCTGGATGCCCGCGACCTCTGGGCCGAGATCGAGGCGCTGGACGGCAAGGTGGCCGAGGACACGCAGATCGACGCGATCCTGCAGATATGGTCCCTGCTGCGCCACCTCACGCGTTGGCTGCTCAATCGTCCGGGCGGGTCGCTGGACATCGCGGCCAACGTGGACCGTTACGCCAGCGAGGTCACCGCCCTCCGGGCGACGCTGCCCGATGCGCTCACCAACACCGGTCGCGGCGACTTCGCCGCCAGCCAGGAGAAGTGGGAGGGACTCGGCGTCCCGAACGCGCTCGCGGTGCGCCTGGCGCGGATCCCCGTGCTGCGCGCGGCGCTCGACATGGTCGAAGTGTCGAAGCAGAGCGGCAAGGGCATCGCCACCGTGGCCACGGTCTTCTACGAGCTGGCCGAGGCGCTCGACCTCGATTGGCTGCGTGGGCAGATCGAGGCCCTGCCGGTGGAAGGCGCGTGGCACGCGCAGGCACGCGGTTCGCTGCTGGACGAGCTCAACGCCCAGCATCGCGCCCTGGCCTTGCAGGTGCTCGGCATCGCCGGCGATCGTACGGACGTCAGCCCGGTCAAGGCCTGGCTGGACCGCGACGACGCCACGCTGAAGTACACCCGCGCGATGCTTGCGGAGATCCTCACGCAGAACGCGGACTACCCGATCGCCTCGGTCGCCGTCCGCCGCCTGGCCCAGCTCGCCCAGATCCCGGTCTGAGGCAACCTGGGATCGCCGACAGGGTCGGCTCCCACCAAAGCCACGCCTCGTGCGGAGCTGGGTGGGAGCCGACCCTGTCGGCGATGGGTGCTCGCGATGACCTACCCGACACACCGCATTAAGGACTAAGCTCCCCGCTGGACCCGGATGCCCATTCCCCATGCGCCTAGCCTTCGTCGCCAGTGAAACCGAAGTCGCCCAACGCGCCCGCAACGCGCTGGTCAAGCGCTACGGCGGCGTGGAACCGGGCGACGCGGACATCGTCGTCTCCCTCGGCGGCGACGGCTTCATGCTCCGCACACTGCACGCCCATCGCACCCTCGGTATCCCCTTCTACGGCATGAAGCTTGGACGCCTGGGCTTCCTGATGAACCAGCACGACATCGACCAGCTTCCCGAGCGCATCGAGAAGGCGCACCCCGCGGTGCTGCACCCGCTGGAGATGCACAGCACATGCTGCGACGGCGTGGAGCATCGTGCGCTCGCCTTCAACGAAGTGGCGCTGCTGCGGCAGACCAACCAGGCGGCGCACCTGCGGGTGAGCCTGAACGGCGAGGTGAAGCTCGACGAGCTGGTCTGCGACGGCATCCTCGTCTGCACGCCTGCCGGTTCCACCGCATACAACCTGTCCGCGCATGGTCCCATCCTCCCGCTGGACGCCAACGTGCTGGCCCTCACGCCGATCAGCCCGTTCCGCCCGCGTCGCTGGCGCGGCGCCATCCTTCCGCACGCCACCCGCGTCGGTTTCGACACGAAGGATCCGAACAAGCGGCCGATCAGCGCTACGGCGGACTTCCATGAAGTGCGAGA
The DNA here is from genome assembly GCF_050273135.1 of Luteibacter sp. NPDC031894. Taxonomy (NCBI): domain Bacteria; kingdom Pseudomonadati; phylum Pseudomonadota; class Gammaproteobacteria; order Lysobacterales; family Rhodanobacteraceae; genus Luteibacter; species Luteibacter sp. NPDC031894. The sequence goes on from NZ_JBNNMV010000003.1 coordinate 444,884, forward strand.
CGTGCGCTCGGTCGAGATCAAGCAGTCGCGGCGTAACGCCGTGCGCCTGCTGTTCGATCCCGAGCACAACCTGCAGCAACGCATCCTCGACGAGCAGTTCGCGCCATGAGCGGTCCCGACGACATCCACGGCACACAACATGACGTGGGAAGCGCGTTCGCGCACGAACGGGCAGAGCGGGACATTCCCACCATGCCCCATGCCCAACCAACCGCCCATGCCGAATCCTCGGTCGGCGACAACCGGCTCGTCGTCGCCATCTCCTCTCGCGCCCTCTTCGACATGGGCGACAGCCACGACCTGTTCGAGCGCGAAGGCCTGGACGCCTACCGCGCCTACCAGATCGAACACGAAGACGAACTGCTGAAGCCCGGCGTGGCGTTTCCGCTGGTGCAGAAGCTGCTCGGCCTGAACGCGTTGTCCGGTGATGTGCCGGCGGTGGAAGTGATCCTCCTGTCGCGCAACTCCGGTGACACCGGCCTGCGCATCTTCAACGCGATCCAGCATTACAAGCTGGGTATTTCCCGCGCCGCGTTCACCAGCGGGGCGCCCACATCCGACTACATCGCGCCGTTCCGCGCCGACCTGTTCCTTTCCGCGAACGCGGAAGACGTGGGACGCGCCCTGCGCGCCGGCGTCGCGGCGGCCACGATCCTTCCGTCGACGGCGCCGCAGCGGTCCAGTGAACAGTTGCGTATCGCCTTCGACGGCGATGCGGTGATCTTCGGCGACGAAGGCGAGCGGGTGTCGAAGGAGCAGGGCCTGGACGCCTTCCATCGTAACGAGACCGAACGCTGGGCCGAGCCGCTGTCCGGTGGGCCCTTCCGCGGGTTCCTCGCCGCGCTGCACCGGTTGCAGGCGGCCTTCCCGGCCGAGACATCGCCCATCCGTACGGCGCTGGTCACGGCGCGCTCCGCGCCCGCGCACAAGCGCGTGATCCTCACCCTGCGCCGCTGGGGCGTGCGCATCGACGAGGCGCTGTTCCTGGGTGGGCGCGACAAGGGGCCGTTCCTCGATGCCTTCGGCGCGGACATCTTCTTCGACGATTCCCCGGCGAACGTGGAGTCGGCCCGCAAGCACGTGGCGACAGGCCACGTGCCGCACGGCGTGTCGAACCTTTAGCGCCGAAACCCCGTCCGATCCGCGCACATCCTTCTGTAGCGGCTCCTACAAACAAGGGTGTTACACGATATTCGTCCAGCGCCACCATTGCGTCTTCTTCTCCTCGCGCACGAAGGTGAAGAGGCCCGCGCCGAGGATCATCGCGATGCCGACCAGCATCGGCCAGTCCAGGTGGTCGTGGAACAACAGGTAGCCGAACAGGATGGCCCATAGCATCTGGCTGTACTGCGTCGGCGCCACGCGGTTCGCCGGGGCGTGCTGCGTCGCCAGCATCAGCAGCACGGCACCTGCCGCGGCGAAAAGCCCATAGCCGAGCAGCAGGAGCCACTGGTGCGCGTCCGGCCAGACGAAGTGCGGCAGCATCATGATGAATCCGGCCACCATCGGACCGACGACGCCCGCACCGTAGAGCGTGATGCGCTTCTCCGTGGCGCCCGCCAGGCGCAGCGCCACGATCGACAGGGCACCGGCAAGGCCGCAGACGATCGCCGCGACGTGCCCCGTCCCCAGGTGCCGGAAGCCGGGACGCAACACGACGAGCACGCCAAGGAAGCCCACGATCACGGCCGACCAGCGGCGCCAGCCCACGTGCTCGCGGAGGAATACCACCGAGAGGATGGTCACGAAGATCGGCAGCAGGAAGATCAGGCAGAAGGCCTCGGCCATGGGCAGCGCGGTAAAGGCCATCACCGCGGTCACGTTGCCGATGGCGCCGGCCAAGGCGCGCAACAGCCAGAGCCCGGGCATCCTCGAGACCACCACCTCGCTCCAGCGGTCCCCGGGCTTCTTGAGGAAGGGCAGGGCAGCCATGGCCAGGACCGCACCGAAGAAGACGGCCTCGTAGGCTGGCAGGGTGCCTTCGAGCGACTTCACGAAGGCGTCGCTCCACGCGTAGGCCGCGTAGCAGGCGAAGCCAAGGAGAACGCCTTTGAACATGGGAGGCTCCGGCGGCGGGGACGGCCCATTATGTCGCCTGCCCGGGCATCGGGGATTGTTGCGCCCCGCCATGACCCCGCCCCGGACCATGGCTACAATCGTGGGCTTTCCGGCTGCCCACGTACGAGTCCCCGCATGGCCCATCGTCTCGACCCGCTCGATCTCTACGACGTCCGCTCGCTGCTCACCGACGAGGAGCGCGCCGTGCAGGACGCCGTCGGCCGCTTCGTCGACGAAAAGGTCCTGCCGATCATCGGCGACGCCTTCGACCAGGCACGATTCCCCGCCGAACTGGTGTCCGAGATCGCATCGCTGGGCCTGCTCGGCGCCACGCTGCCCGAGGAATACGGTTGCGCCGGCATGAACGGCGTGAGCTACGGCCTCATCTGCCAGGAACTCGAGCGCGGCGATTCCGGCCTGCGCAGCTTCGCCTCCGTGCAAAGCTCGCTGTGCATGTATCCGATCTTCGCCTACGGTTCCGAAGAGCAGAAGCGCGACTACCTGCCGCGGATGGCCGCTGGCGAGGTCATCGGCTGCTTCGGCCTCACCGAACCGCATGGTGGTTCCGACCCGGCGAACATGAAGACGGTCGCGCGCAAGGACGGCGGCGGCTGGGTGATCAACGGCGCCAAGATGTGGATCACCAACGGCAACCTCGCGCACATCGCCATCGTCTGGGCGCAGACCGACGACGGCATCCAGGGCTTCATCGTGCCGACCTCCACCAAGGGCTTCGCGGCGCAGGAAGTACACAAGAAGATGAGCCTGCGTGCCTCGGTCACCTCCGCGTTGTTCTTCGACGACGTGCGCGTGCCCGACAGCGCACGGCTGCCGAACGTGAAGGGCCTCAAGGGCCCGCTGGGCTGCCTCAACCAGGCACGCTACGGCATCACCTGGGGCCCCATCGGCGCGGCCCAGGCGTGCCTGAAGGAAGTGCTCGATTACACCGCGCAGCGCGTGCTGTTCGGTCGCCCCCTGGCAGCCAACCAGGCCGTGCAGCTGAAGATGGCGGACATGGCCCGTCGCATCACGACCGCCCAGTTGTTGTCGCTGCAGTTGGGCCGGCTGAAGGACGCGGGACGTCTCCAGCCCACCCAGGTGTCGCTGGCGAAGTGGAACAACGTGCGCATGGCGCTGGACATCGCGCGCGAATGCCGCGACATCCTCGGCGGCGCGGGCATCACCACCGAGCACTCCGCGATCCGCCACGCGTTGAACCTGGAATCGGTCATCACCTACGAGGGCACGGAGACCGTGCACCAGCTGGTGGTCGGCCGCGAACTCACTGGCATCAACGCGTTCTGAGGTCCACATGCACGGCCAAAGCGTATCCACCGGGCCTGCCATCTACGGGTGGCGCGCCTCCGGTAACTGCTACAAGCTGCAGCTCTTGCTGGACATGCTCGGCCGCCCCTATCGGTGGATCGAGACGGTAACGACGGAGGGAGCCACGCGCACTCCGGAGTTCCTCGCACTGAACCCGAACGGGAAGGTGCCGCTGCTCGTGCTGGAAGACGGCAGGCGACTCGCCGAATCCAATGCGATCCTCTGCTACCTCGCCGAAGGCACCCCCTTCCTGCCGGACGACGCCTGGGAGCGGGCTCGGACGCTGCAATGGCTGTTCTTCGAGCAGTACAGCCATGAGCCTTATATCGCCGTGGCGCGTTTCGTCAGCCGCTGGCTGCCCGAGGACCACGAACGGCGGGCCGAGCTGCCACGCCTGCGCGAGCGCGGTGCCGTGGCACTGGACGTGATGGAAGACCATCTCGCAAACGACCCCTGGTTCAGCGGCGGCGCGTTCGGCATCGCCGACATCGCGCTGTTCGCCTATACCCATTGCGCCGACGACGCCGGCTTCGACCTGTCCCGTTGGCCGAACATCGACGCGTGGCTGGCGCGCGTGCGCGCCCGGCCCGGCTTCTCGCCGATGGTCGCCTGATTCCCCTTCCTCGCCGAGTTTTCCATGTCCGTCCCGCAACCCATCGCCGCCCGCCACAAGGGCTTCAATCGCGCCGAAATCGTCGATCAGAATTTCGTCGAGTTCGTGCGCTCGTGGCAGGGCGATACCGCCCGGGCACCGCATGACGATGAACCCGTACTTCCGGGCAGCGCGCTCGACGCGCGCGGGTTCCGCGAACTGCTGGAATCGCAGCTGATCAGCCGTCACCTGGACCTTATGGCGCGCGTGCTGCGCGTACAGAACAAGGTGTTCTACACCATCGGCTCGTCGGGACACGAAGGCAACGCGATGGTGGCGCGGCTCACGCGGCACACCGATCCCGCCTTCCTGCATTACCGCAGCGGTGGCTTCATGGCGGAGCGCTTCCGCAAGCTGCCGGGCATGGACCCGATCATGGATTCGGCGCTGTCGTTCGCCGCGAGCAAGGACGACCCGGCGTCGGGTGGCCGGCACAAGGTGTGGGGCAGCAAGCCGTTATGGGTGCTCCCGCAGACCTCGACGATCGCCTCGCACCTGCCCAAGGCGCTGGGCACGGCCATCGCCATCGAGCAGGGACGGCGCATCGGTCACGCGTTGCCGGTCCCGGAAGACGCGATCACCATCTGTTCGTTCGGCGATGCCTCGTCCAACCACGCCACTGCGCAGACCGCGTTCAACGCGGCGGCGTGGACGGCCTACCAGAAGCTGCCGGCGCCGGTGCTTTTCGTCTGCGAGGACAACGGTATCGGCATCTCGGTAAAGACGCCGAGCGGCTGGGTGGCGAACAACTTCCGCCACCGGCCAGGGCTCGATTATTTCTACGCGGACGGCCTCGACCTCGCCGGCGGCTATGCCGACGTGGAACGCGCCGTGGCACATTGCCGTCGCACGCGCCGGCCCACTTTCCTGCACCTCGGCACCACCCGCGTCATGGGTCACGCGGGTACGGACTTCGAGATCGAATGGCGCTCGGTGGAGGAGCTGGTGGCACTGGAGGCCACGGATCCCTTGCTGCGCAGTGCCGCGATCGCGCTTGCATCGGGCCTGTACGATCGTGACGGCCTGATGGACCTGTACGAGTCCATTCGCAAACGATGCTTCGAAGCCGCCGAAGACGCGGATCGTCGCCCGCGACTCACCTCGCTCGACGACGTGATGGCGCCACTCGCGCCTTACACGCCTGACGCCGTCCAGGCTGAAGCGACGCGCGTGGCGGACACCGCGGAGCGAGAGCGCGTGTTCGGCGGGGCGGAAAGGCTTCCCGAGAAGCAGCCGCCGCGACACCTTGCCATCCAGATCGGGCAGGCCCTGCATGACCTCATGGCGAAGTACCCCGAAAGCCTGCTGTTCGGTGAGGACGTCGCGCAGAAGGGCGGCGTCTACACTGTCACGAAGGGCCTGCACAAGGCGTTCCGCAATGCCCGCGTGTTCAACACGCTGCTCGACGAGACGATGATCCTCGGCCTGGCCCAGGGCTACGCGAACATGGGCATGCTGCCGCTGCCCGAGATCCAGTACCTCGCCTATTTCCACAACGCTTGCGACCAGATCCGCGGGGAGGCCGCTTCGCTGCAGTTCTTCTCCAACGCCCAATACCGCAACCCGATGCTGATGCGCGTTGCCTCGCTGGGTTACCAGCGCGGTTTCGGCGGGCACTTCCACAACGACAATTCGATCGCCGCGCTGCGTGACATCCCTGGCCTGGTAGTGGGTTGCCCCAGCCGCGGCGATGACGCGGCGACCATGCTGCGGACGCTCGCGGCGCTGGCGAAAGTCGATGGACGCGTCACGGCCTTCCTGGAGCCGATCGCGTTGTACATGACGAAGGACCTGCACGAAGCGGGCGACGGGCAGTGGCAGTTCGCCTACCCGGCGCCGGACGAGGCGATGCCGCTGGGCGAGGGTCGCGTCTACGACGAAGCGGCGGACGACCTGGTGATCTTTACCTTCGGGAACGGCGTACCGATGAGCCTGCGGGCCGCGCGGCGCATCGAGGCGGAACGGGGCTGGAAGGTCCGCGTGGTGGACCTGCGCTGGCTGGTGCCGCTCAACGATGCCTTCATCGCGAAGCAGGCGGCGAGCGCGAAACGCATCCTCGTCGTGGACGAGGGGCGCAAGAGTGCGGGTGTCGGCGAGGGCGTGATCACGGCCGTCGTCGAGGCCGGCCTCGGCCACCTGCCGCTGCGACGCGTGGTTGGAGCCGACACGTTCACGCCGCTTGCCGGCGCGGCCTTCCTTGTGCTGCCCGGCGACGACGACATCGTGGCTACCGCGGCCGAGCTGGCCTGAGGACCTCCATCGCCGACAGGGTCGGCTCCCACCGAGCCCGCAGTCCGCGGCGCTCTTGCCTGGTGCGAACCGACCCTGTCGGCGATGGATCTTGCCCCAGGCCGTCAGCTGGCGGTCTTGCCAATCTCGGTGCGGCGTACCAGCACGGGCCCCACATGCCCCGCGCAGACCGCCCGGTTACGGCCGCCGAGCTTCGCCGAATACATGGCCGCGTCGGCCCGCTCCACCAGCGACTGCACGGTGTCCGCCGGCGTGCGCATGGCGACACCGATCGAGACGGTCAGCAAGGCGTCCGCCGCATCCACGTGCACGTCGAGGCGATGCACGCGACGGCACAGGCGCGTGGCGATCTGCATCGCGTTCTCCCTGTCCACGCCCTGGAGCAGCGCCACGAACTCCTCGCCGCCGTAGCGCCCGAGCAGGTCCGAGGGGCGCAGCTCCTGGCGCAGCGCCCCCGCCACAGCGACCAGGGCTTTGTCGCCCGCTGCGTGCCCGTGACGGTCATTGAGCGCCTTGAAGTGGTCCAGGTCGAAGAACAGCACGGCCACGGACCGCGCCAGGCCCTGGTCGAGCACGTCCAGGGCCGCTTCGGTCCAGGCACGGCGATTGAGCAGGCCGGTGAGGGGGTCGCTGTCCGCCAGCTCGCGCGCGCGGTCGCGGTCGTGGCGGATCGTGAGGGCACGGTCGGAGAGACCGATGGAGAGCACGATCGCCTCGAACGCGCCCATGGCGATGGCGGCGTCCGGCAGCCATGGCGCGCCGGCGAGCATGCCTTGCTGCTGGGCGCCGCACAGGGCGGTGAGGATCAGGAGCGGTATCCAGCCGACGAGGAAGAACCAGGCATGCCGGGAACCGCGTGCCGCGGCCACTGCGCCAGCGCCCAGCAGGAGGAGCGCGCCAAGCAGGACCAGCGGCTGGAGCAGCAGCTGCGCCATGCCGACGAGGAAACCCACCCCGGTGGCGCGCAGGACGACCAGCAGCGGCATGACCACGGCGAAGGAAAGGACGGGCGTCCGCAGCAGGGGCACGTATTCGTCCACCCGCGCGAAGCGCAGCATGAACAACGCGGCGAACGACACGGACAAGGCCGTGGCCGCGTCCCCCAGTGTGTCGGCCATGCCGGCCAGCGACTCGAACTCCAGCGGGTGGAAGGCGAAGCCGGACCGGAGGCCCTGGATCAGCGCGTAGCAGAGCAGGTAGGCGGCATACCAGCCGAAGGTCATGTCGCGCAGGATGAGGGCGAAGCACAGCGCCATCAGCGCCATGGTCATCATGACGGCGAAGGAGCCCGCGGCGAAGACCATCCAGCTGCCGTCTTCGCGGAGGTAGTCGGGCCAGGAATCGAGCGAGATCGTGACCGCGCCGGGGGGCAGGGCGCTGGCCTGGAACTTGAGCAGGAGCGGCCGCGATGCCGGGATCGAGGCGGGCACGTTGAAGATCAGGCGGCCATGGCCGTGCAGCGGCGGGCCGAAATCCTCGAGCGATGTCGTCGCGACCAGCGTATTCCCGTCATAGAGGGACACCGGGCCCATGCCCGGATGGCGCACGCTCAACACGCGATCGCCGCTCGTCCAGGGCGGCAGCGCGCGCACGACGACCCAGGTGCCGTTCGGCGAGTTGGGAAGGATCTGCAGGCGAGCCGGATCGAACGAGGGAAAGGGGCGCTGGGCGGCGTCATTCAGTACATCGACCGGCTGTTCGCCCGGGCGCGCCTCGCGCGCATTCGTCAGCAGCTCGGTGGCACCCGCCACGCCTGCGAACCATAGGCCACAGAGCAAGGTCGCCTGCAAGAGACGAAGGATCCACCCGTGCTGCCGGTTGCAGAAACGCATTCCGATACCCGCGACAAGCTTGTGGCGCCCCTTCGCAGGTGCGCGGCGTGGATCCGGAAGCGTTTCGAGAGAAAGCCCGTCTCCCCCTTGAACTGCGAGGCCATTGTGCCTCGCGGGCGAGAGAATGTCGCCTTGGCCGTTCGTGCTAGGTGAAATTCCGGGGGCTCAGGGCTTTTCTGGGGCCGCCAGGCCCCCGAAGCGCTCCAGGAGCTGAGTCTGCGCGTCCCGCACCGGCTGGCCGGGCAGGGGTTGCAGGAGGGCATACCCGCCGTCGGGTTGCTGGACCCAGGCCGAGTGGTTGTCGGTGAGGTACAGGTCCAGCTCCCGGCGGACCCGCTGACGCAGCTTCTTGCCCTCGATCGGGAAGCAGGTCTCGACCCGGCGCTCGAGGTTGCGTTCCATCAGGTCCGCGCTGGCGAGGAAGAGGTCCGGTTCGCCATCGTTGTGGAACCAGTAAACGCGGCTGTGTTCGAGGAAGCGGCCCACCACCGAACGCACGCGGATGTTCTGCGAGACACCGGGGATGCCCGCGCGCAGGCAGCACATGCCGCGGACGATCAGGTCGACCTTCACTCCCGCCTGGCTGGCGCGGTACAGGGCGCGGATGACCTTCGGATCGGTGATCGCGTTGATCTTGCAGACGATCTCGGCCTTCTTCCCCGCCGCGGCGTTGGCCGCTTCGCGGGCGATCAGGTCGAGGAGCCCTTTTTTCAGGGTGAACGGCGCATAGAGCATGCGCTTCATCTTCAGCGCCTTGCCCATGCCCGTGAGCAGGCGGAACAGGCGGTGCACATCGTCGCAGAGCGCCTCGTCCGAGGTCAGCAGGCTGTAATCGGTGTAAAGGCGCGCGTTCCCCGAATGGTAATTGCCGGTACCGAGGTGCGCGTAGCTCACCAGCTTCCCGCTTTCGCGGCGCTGGACGAGTACCAGCTTCGCGTGTGTCTTTACGCCCACCACGCCGTACGTGACCACGGCGCCTGCCTGTTGCAGGCGGGAGGCCAGGCTGAGGTTGGACTCCTCGTCGAACCGCGCGCGGAGTTCCACGACCGCGGTGACTTCCTTGCCGGCCCGTGCCGCTTCCACTAGCGCATCGACGATTTCGGAGTTGGCACCGCTGCGATACAGCGTCTGCTTGATCGTCAGTACCTGCGGATCCTTCGCCGCCTGGCGCAGGAAGTCGACCACGGGGGAGAACGATTCGAACGGATGGTGGAGCAGGATGTCTTGCTTCCCGATCACCGCGAACATGTCCTCCGCCTCGGCCAGCACCTTCGGCAGGGCGGGGACGAAGGTGGGGAACTGGAGGCGCGCGTACGCCGGCTGCAGGGTCATCTCGAACAGGCGGGCCAGGTTCACCGGGCCATTCACTTCATACAACGCGTCAGCGTCCAGCGAATACTGCTTCAGGAGGTAGTCGACGAGCGGCTTCGGACAGTTGTCCGCGACCTCGAGGCGCACCGCGTCCCCGTAGCGGCGCGAAAACAATTCGCCACGCAGCGTGCGCGCGAGGTCCTCGACGTCTTCCGGATCGATGGTGAGGTCGGCGTTGCGGGTAAGGCGGAACTGGTAGGAACCGAGCACGCGCATGCCCGGGAAGAGGTCGTCCGCGTGCGCGTGGATGATCGACGACAGGAGGACATAGTTGTCGCCTCCTTCGCATACCTCTTCGGGAAGCCGGATGAGGCGTGGCAGGATCCGCGGCGCCGGCACGATCGCCAGTCCGGAATCACGCCCGAAGGCGTCGGTGCCTTCCAGTTGCACGATGAAGTTCAGGCTCTTGTTCACCAGGCGCGGGAACGGGTGCGTCGGATCGAGTCCGATCGGCGTGACCAGCGGCGCTACTTCATGGCGAAAATAGCGGCGAACCCAAAGCTTCTGCTTGTGCGTCCACTGGTTGCGCCGGACGATGCGAATGCCTTCATCGGCCAGCGCGGGGAGGATCTTTTCGTTGAGGATGGCGTACTGCCGTTCGATCTGTCGGTGCGCCACCTCGGAAATTTCAGAAAGCGCGCGCCGCGGCGGGATGCCGTCGGCACCGATCACTTCGTGGTCGAAGGCGATCTGCTGCTTGAGCCCCGCCACGCGGATCTCGAAGAACTCGTCCATGTTGGACGAGAAGATCAGGAGGAATTTGAGCCGCTCGATGAGCGGCTTGGACTCGTCCAGCGCCTGGTCGAGCACGCGGATGTTGAACTGCAGCTGCGCCAGCTCGCGGTGGACGTAGAGCGCCGGATCGTTGATGTCGATGTCAGGCACGTCGGCCGGCGCGACTTGTCTGGCGGAGGCCTTCACGGTGGCGGTCGATTCGTTGGGTGGCGTCATCGTGTCCAGAACGGTGTCCTCGTCGCAGATCGCGACGCCCCGATGGTACGCCGCCCGGCGAGGATCGTATGACCATACCCTTACAGCGGCATGACATGCCCACCGGGCGCGAGGGGTGCGGCCTCTCTCGTCGCGGCTTCAGACAACCAGCGGTTCCGGCTCCAGGGTCACGCCGAACTTTGCCTGGACTCCCGCGATGACCTTCTGCGCGAACGCCCACAGCTGCGGGCCGCTAGCCTTGCCGTGGTTCACCAGCACCAACGCGTGGCGATTCGACATGCCAGCGTCGCCGTCCCGCGCACCCTTGAACCCCGCGGCTTCGATGAGCCAGCCGGCCGAGATCTTCACCGTGCCGCCCGCGTGCGGCCACACCGGCAGCCCCGGGTGGGCGAGCGCGAGCGCTTCCGCTTGTGCCGCTGGCACGATGGGATTCTTGAAGAAGCTGCCCGCATTTCCGATCACCGCCGGATCGGGCAACTTGCGCGAACGCAGGCGAACGACGGCTTCCGCCACGTGGTAGGGCGTTGCGCGGGCGACGCCCATCTTTTCCACTTCCTCGCGGATGCCCGCATAGTCCAGCGACAGCGGCCGCTCGCGGGGAAGGGCGAAGGTCACCGCCACGACGACCCACCGCCCGGCCTGCTGCTTGAACGTCGAATCGCGGTAGGAAAACGCGCAGGCTGCCTTGTCGAGCACGACGAACTCGCCTTTGTGCGTGTCCCACGCTTCCACCGTATCGATGAACTCCGCCACCTCGACGCCGTAGGCGCCGATATTCTGGATCGGCGAGGCGCCGACGGTGCCCGGTATGAGGATGAGGTTTTCGAGTCCCGCATAGCCTTGTCCCAGGGACCAGCGGACGAAATCATCCCAGCGCTCGCCCGCGGCCACGCGAATCAGCACACGATCGTCCCGCTGGAATGTCTCCACGCCACGCGTCGCCATGGCCAGCACGGTGCCATCGAAATCGCCCTTGATGAGCAGGTTGCTGCCTTCGCCAAGCACCAGGACCTTGCCGGCCTTCACGGCCGGATAAGCGAGCAGCTCGGGAATCTTCGTGGGATCGCGGACCTCGGCAAGGAGCTTCGCGCGCGCATCGACGCGCAGCGTATTGCGACCGCCCAGTGGCGCGTCGCTCGCGAGGGTGAATCCACCCATGTCGACGGGTTCGTTGTTCATGCGGCTATCCCGCGACGACGGATTTCGGCCACCGCCTCCGCCACCAGCTTGGGTCCGCGATACACGAGACCGGAATACACCTGCACGAGCGAGGCGCCCGCTTCCATTTTTTCCGCCGCCGAATCGCCGTCGAGGATGCCGCCGACGCCGACGATCGGGAGCCGGTCGCCGACGCGCGCACGCATGCCGCGCAACACCGCTGTGGACTTCGCAAAGAGCGGCCGACCCGAAAGCCCGCCGGCCTGTTGTGCATGCGGATCACCCGCGACGCTCGTGCGGTCGATGGTCGTGTTCGTGCAGATCACGCCGTCGATCCCGGACGCCAGCAGCACGTCCGCAACGGCGTCGAGTTCGGTGTCGGAGAGATCGGGGGCGATTTTCAACAGCATGGGCTTGCGCTGGCCATGCCGTACGGCAAGACGTTCCTGCGCCTCCCGCAGCCCGCCGATGAAGCGGCGCAGGGTGTCTTCTTCCTGCAGGTCACGCAGGCCCTGCGTGTTCGGCGAGGAGATATTGACGGTGACGTAGCTGGCGAGCGGATAGGCGCGCTCGAGGCACAGAAGGTAGTCCTCGATGGCTCGCTCATTGGGCGTGTCCTTGTTCTTGCCGATGTTGATGCCGAGGACGCCGCGAAACGCCGCTTTTTCCACGTTGCGGACCAGCGCGTCGATGCCGCCGTTATTGAAGCCCAGGCGATTGATCACCGCCTCGTGTGCGGGCAACCGGAACATGCGCGGTTTGTCGTTGCCCGCCTGCGGGCGCGGCGTGACGGTGCCGATCTCGACGAAACCGAAGCCCAGGGCGGCCAGACCGTCGAGGTGCTCGCCATTCTTGTCGAGCCCGGCGGCGAGGCCGACGGGGTTCGGGAAATCGATGCCGAAGACGCGTACCGGCAGGTCCGCCGGCGGTTTCGCGATCCAACGCGAGAGGTTGCTGCGGTAGGCGACATCGGACGCGTAGAGGGTGAGGCCGTGCGCGGTCTCGGCGTCCAGCGCGAAGAGCAGGGGGCGGATCAGGTCGTACATCAGGCGTCCGGTCGACCCGCGAAGACGCGGGTGTCGTAGTCGAAATCCACCGTACCTTCGTCCTGCGTCGCCTCGAACAGCGAACGCAGGGCGTGGAGCATCGGCTCATGATTGGGATGTCCCGCCTTGGGCGCGTATGACGACGACATCAGGCGGCCGAGCAGGCCCTCGTAGTCGAGCTTCTGTCCGTGCGGGAAGCTGGCCATGCCGCGGTAGCCCTGACCGAACCAACGGGCCATGGTGTCGTCGTCGGTATAGCGTTCGGCAACGCCGAGGTAATCGATGCCGTATTCGAGCAGCAGGCGCTCGTAGCCTTCGAGGAACGGCGTGCCCTTCAGCCGGCGCGAATTCCAGAAGACGGTGACGAGTCCCCGTGGCGACAGGATGCGCGCGAACTCCGCGCGCACCTTGTCCATGTCGAACCAGTGGAACGCCTGCGCGACCACGACGAGGTCGATCGAGCCGCCGTCGAGGCCGGTGGCCTCGGCACTGCCATCCACGGCGCGGAAGCGTTCCTCGCCGGCGAGCCAGCGTTCCGCGGCCGCGCGCATGGCGGCATTGGGTTCGACGGCCACGACACGGTGGCCGGCATCCAGGAAGAGCTTGCTGGAAATGCCCGTGCCGGCACCGACGTCGGCCACGACCCAGTCGGGGTCCACACCAAGGCCATGCAACCAGTCGACCAGCGCCCGTGGGTAGTCCGGCCGGTAGCGGACATAGTCCTCGACGCGGTCGGAAAATCGTTCCGTGGAGCGCAGGTCGTTCATGGTGTCATCCGTCGATTCAGAACTCGAACTTGATGCCCTGCGCCAGCGGCAACGCGTCGGAGTAGTTGATGGTGTTGGTCTGGCGGCGCATGTACACCTTCCAGGCATCCGAACCCGACTCGCGACCGCCGCCGGTTTCCTTTTCGCCACCGAAGGCGCCGCCGATCTCGGCACCCGAAGTACCGATGTTCACGTTGGCGATGCCGCAGTCGGACCCGGCGGTGGAGAGGTACTGCTCCGCGGCCTTGAGGTCCTGTGTGAAGATCGCCGACGACAGGCCCTGCGGCACGGCGTTCTGCTGCGCGATGGCGTCGTCGAGCGTGTCGAATGGCATCACGTAGAGGATCGGCGCGAAGGTTTCGGTCTGCACGACCTCATCGGCGTTATCGAGCCCGGTGACGATCGTCGGCAGCACGAAGTTGCCCTTGCGATCGGTGAGCGCCTTGCCGCCGGTGCGCACGGTACCGCCGGCGGCCTTGGCCTTCTCGACGGCGCCAAGGAATGCCTGCACGGCGTCGGGGCTGTTCAACGGGCCCATCAACGTGGTGCCGAGGGTCGGGTCGCCGATCTTCTGCTCCACCTGGCCGTAAGCCTTCACCAGCGTATCCACCACCGCATCATGGATCGAGGAATGCACGAAGAGCCGGCGCGTGCTGGTGCAGCGCTGGCCCGCGGTACCGACGGCGCCGAAGACGATGGCCGGAATGGCGAGTTTCAGGTCCGCCGACTTGTCGAGGATGATGGCGTTGTTGCCGCCCAGTTCGAGCAGGCTGCGGCCCATGCGCTTGGCGACACGTTCACCCACCATGCGGCCGACCTTGGTCGAGCCGGTGAAGCTGATCAGCGGGATGCGCTTGTCGTCGACGAACGCCTGTGCGAGATCGCTGCCGGCATCGTTGAAGAGGAAGAAGATGTCCGGGAAGCCGCCGTCCTTCAGTGCCTCGTTGCAGATCTTCATCGTGGCGATGGCCGAAAGCGGGGTTTTCGGCGAGGGCTTCCAGATGCAGACGTCACCGCAGATGGCGGCGAGGAACGCGTTCCAGCTCCACACGGCGACGGGGAAGTTGAACGCGCTGATGATGCCGACGAGACCGACGGGGTGCCACTGCTCGTACATGCGGTGGCCGGGGCGCTCGGAATGCATCGTATTGCCGTAGAGCATGCGGCTCTGGCCCACGGCGAAATCGGCGATGTCGATCATTTCCTGCACTTCGCCGTCGCCTTCCGGCTTGATCTTGCCCATTTCGAGCGCGACCAGCGACCCGAGGGCATCCTTGTGCTTGCGCAGTGCTTCGCCGCACAGGCGCACGGCTTCGCCGCGACGGGGCGCCGGAACGGTACGCCAGACGGCGAACGCTTCCTGTGCGCGCTGCACGATCGTCTCGTAATCGGCCGCGCTGGACGCCTGCACCGTCGCGATGACCTCGCCGGTCGCCGGATTCACCGGCGTGATCGTTCCGGCGTCGTTGGTGCCGGCCCACTGGCCGCGGCCGAGGTACGTGCCGGACTCGGTGGCCTGGAGACCGAGCGCTGCGAGGATGTTGGCGGACATGGAAGCTCCTGTGACGGTGGGCCGGCGGGATGCCGGCGCGCACGGGTAAAACGCCGATTCTAGCAAACACCCCCTTCACGGCCCGTTGTGCGGCGCAGGACGGATGTCTCCATGGCGTCTGCGCCGCCGGCCTTCCCGAAGACCTTGCAACGACGCGTGCAAGTCCATGCTGCGCCTGAACTTATCGAAAGCGGAGCCACTATGACCCGCGTCTACGAGATTCCCTACCAGCCCGACGAAGGGGCTGCCTGGACGGTTCGCGTGGAAGGTCGCGCCATCGGACGCTTCGCCTCCCGGTTCGAGGCCTTGCGCGCCGCGGTGAACCGGGCCGCGGCGGAAGGTGGCGACACGAGCATTGGCGTCGAGGGCGCGGACGGCGTGTGGCGTCCCTTCGGAAGCGACGCGAAGCGTCCCGCGCGCGTGCCGCCCTTACCGCCCAGGCGCTTGTCCGTGGTCCGATAGGAGCGGCTAGAATCCGGAGGCCTCCCCGACGGCCGACCGTATGCTTCCCGACATCACCGGCTCCCGTGCCTCCTGCCATTGCGGCAGCGTCCGCTTCACCGTCCAGCTCACGGACGGCCTGCGTACCGCACGTCGCTGCAACTGTTCGTACTGCCGCATGCGCGGCGCCATCGCGGTGTCCGCCGATCTCGGGGGGATCACGATTGAACAAGGCCAGGACGTGCTGAGCGTCTATCAATTCAACACGGGCACGGCGAAGCATTACTTCTGCTCGAAATGCGGCATCTACACGTTCCACCAGCGGCGGTCGAACACCGCGCAGTACGGTGTCAACGTAGCGTGCCTCGAGGGTATCAGCCCGTTCGATTTTGCCGAGGTGCCGGTGCTGGATGGGGTGAATCATCCTGCGGATGGGCCGGGCGGCGCGTCTGGGACAGTCGGCTTCTTGCGGTTCGCGTCCGCCTGAGTTCGCTAGAGCCTGTTGATGGGCGGATGGGACACCTGGATGGCGAACGTGCGATCGTCGGATCGGTCGGCAGAGTCCTGATTCTTGCTCTCGCGAATCCATTTCTCGACCTCCCGGGGTAAATTTCCCAACGGATTTTCCACTTGGTACCCCGGGAGTCCACCTAGATTGGAAGCGCCGAGACCAAGGTCGGGAGGCACTTCACCATCGGATCGAAATGGAGCATCGACGGAGCCGCGTGCAGGCCCCGGTTCCGCAACGCCGGCCCCGATGCCCGACATGGAGTCGTTCGCGCGCGCTGAACGCTCGGTTGCCGCGAACGCGGTGGTATCGCTCCTGGCTTGGGGCGAATCCGCGCGCACGGACGATGTTCCCCCCTGCTCATCTTCGCTGGAGGTGAGGGCTTGACCGTTCAATGCGTTTTTTATTTCCATGGCGAGATCGGTGACGAACTCAACGCTTTGAAGAATGGCCTTACGGTACCCAAACACGGCAATGGCTTTGTCCGAAACGCCCCACTTGCTGAGTGATTTGGCCTTGCTCGTGATTCCCAATCTCGCAATGCTGGAGACCATGTCGATCACGCCGAAGATTTCCTGCGCCTTCTCGTCGCCCCTGTGGTGCGCCACCGCGCCGCCGATCGACGCCACCACGGCCGCAGTATCGAGGGCGACGGCCGCCACAAGCGTGACCATGGTGGGGGTGCTGACGGCGGCTCCCATCGCGCCGGCCAAGCCCGAGACGCTGGCGCCCACCGCGCCGAGCAGCGCGCCACCGGATGCGGCGAGGGCGACGACTGAAACCGCCAGTCCAACGCCGATTATCACCCAATCTAGCCAGTCCTCGCCGCTCGGATCGATGCGGTTGATCGGATCGCCGCTGCAGTAGGCGTACCGGTTCAGGCCGCCGATGTCGAGAGGGCTGGCCGTATCGGGGCTGATGAAGCGTCTCAGCGACGGCACGTAAAAGCGCTCGCCCATGAGATACCAAGGAAGCTCGGCTTCGCCGATTTCACCTGCGAAGCCCGCGCGGGCACCATCGACGCCGATGCCGCTTTGGCCGTACGCACCGTAGCTACGGGTGGCGAGGGCGAGTATGTGCAAGGTGTTGGAGACGGGGTCCATTGCGCGGGATTCCTGCAGGAGTGTTGATTAGACGTCGGGCGTGCCTTCGACGAGCACGGAGCCTTGGGGATCTGCGCCAAGGAGCCAGGTCTTGCGTACCGCGTTGGCGAGACGGGTTTCGGCGACGACGGCGCCGTTGGCACGAATGAAGCGCCGTTGGTCGTTGCCCGTGAACTCGCAGTAAAGGGCGCCGCCCCGGTCATAGCGTGCGGTGCTGCTGCCAGGGCGCTCCACGCGAGCAATTCGGCCATTCGCGCCGTAGCTGTAGCGCAGCACCGTGGCATTGGGCAGGGTCACCGAGGAGAGGCGGCCCGAGTCGTCCCAGATCATCGTGTGGCCGCTCCCGTCATCGATGAGATGGCCGTTGTCGTCATACATGAGGCGCACCGGCAATCCGTGTCCGGGGTATCCGGGAAGGGTATTGCCGACGCCGATTAATCGGTCACGATCGACAGAGTCATAGGTATATGTCGTGGTATTGATCCTGCCGTCGGCGAGCGTGGTCGTCACGCTCAGCAGATTGTCGAGGGCGTCGTGGGTGAAAGTCTGCAAGCGATAGGGATTGCCGGCTTCGTCCACCGGATGCTCAACGTCGGCAGCGGAAACGATCTCGTGTTGAATGAGGCGGCCCCGCGAGTCGTAGTCCATGGCTTCTTCCCGCAGCAGCTGATCATCGGTTTCCCCGAGCCACTGCTTACGGATGACCTTGTTGTCCTCGCGGTACCTCAGAACGAGCGAGCGACGCGTCTTTGCGGCGTTTCCCTCGTATGTCCACGTCACTCTCTCCACGCGACCCAGATCGTCATAGGCGAAACGTTGTTCGATCGTCCGCGCCGCGTCGTGATCGGCGGCGGTGGTTCGGCTTTCAACTCGCGATAGTGCATCGTAGGTGAACGCGACCACCGCGTCGCGATCGGTTTGCGTAGCGAGACGCCCCGCATCGTCATAGTCGAGCGTTTGCACCACACCGTCCACGCCAGTGACGGTGAGGGTCAATCCTCCCGGGGAGAGGGTCGCCTGGCTGTGGCGCGCAGGCTCCCCGGAGAGCGTCACATCTTGCTGGGTCATGCGTCCGAGGTAGTCGGTGCCAATCGCCATAGAGTTGCCCTGTACGGCGACGGATTTCGGCAGGCGGCGTTGGTGGTCGTAGGTGACGTCCAGGAGTGGCTCCGAATGGCCAACGAGTGTCTCACTCGTCAGCACCTCGTTCAGTCGCCTGTCGTACGTGGACTTGATCGTTCCGCCGCCAGGAAGCCGGCGTGTGTCGGGGTTCATCTGGCGAGGTATATGGGTGAAGTGGCGAACGAGGCTGCCGGCTGCGTCGCTTATCAGCCTTCCAAGACCGTCGTGTTCGCGCCGGCCAAGGATGACCTGCTCACCATCCAGGGGTGTGATGGTTATTGTGGCGACCAGGTCCTTCTCGTGTCCTGCGGCGTAAGTGCGGCCGATGACATCGCCATTGGGCAGTGCCGTGGAGACGAGGCGGCCGAATGCATCCCATCCTTGTTGCGTCACAAGACCTCTGGTGTCGGTATGCGCGACACAGCGGCCTAATCCGTCGTAGTTCCAGCTCTCCATCGTACCGGCGATCGGTTCATCTTCGTCCCACCAACCGGCTCGCCGGCGGCGCAACTGCTTTGCCGCATTGGTGTCGGCGCTCTGCCAGCCACCGATGCGTTGACCAGTCGACGTCTCGCGCCATTGAGTGGTGCGCAGCACAACGTCGCCATCGTCATCGACGAGGCCGCGCTCGCTGATGGTGATGCTTCCATCGGTTTCGGACACCCGCGCTGGCTCACCCCAGTCGTCATAGACCGTGGTCTTGCGCAGGATCAGCATCTTGGAGTTCAGCAGGTCCTGCGCAAGATCGACGGTAGGTTGGCCGAAGGTGTCGTACGTCACCTCGCGTACTGTCATCAGCTGTCCATCAGGGAGCGGTTGTTCGTGACGGACGACGCGGTACTGCTCATCCACCCATGTGCGGTGCGACAGGCCCATGACACCGATGCGGTGTATCCAGCGTTCCGTCATCGATAGCTGGTATTTCCATTGGTTTTCCGTCCGATAGTCCGGAGCGTCGGGTGCTTCGATCCTTCGCGTCATCCGCCCCAGATCGTCGTACTCGAAGTCGGTGCGGTTGCCGAATTCATCGGTTGAGGATATCCCGAGGCCACTGACGAGTAGCTTCGTTTCCGACGACGTAAGGATGATGCCATCATGCGTGCGGCGCTCAGTCTCGGTGGTGACGGTGCCCGAAGCGATGTCCAATCGATATATGTAGGAGCTGGTTTCCGTCAGGCCGTCCTGCGTGCGCGTCCTTGTTGAAACCGCGCCGTGCTGCGAACTCTGGTCGGTGAAGAACGATTGAGTTCGCTGGACCAGCGGGGTCGTGATGCCTTCCTGGGAGAGGATTTCAGCACAAGCCTGCACGTAGACGGTGCGTCCATCGATATAGTCGACAGTGCCCGCCACGACAGGTACTTCACAGTAGTGATACAGGGTGTTGAGCACCGGGCCGCCGCCTGGACCGGGATACGTCGTCCGACTCTTCAGCCGGGTCACGATGTGGAGCGGATCGGGCGGACAAAGGTCTCCCTCACCTTCAATCGGATAGTAGACGGATACCTCGGTGATGCCGTTGCCGCTGTCATGACGCGAAAGCAAGTGGCCGTTGTTGTCGTAAGTGCTGTCCACGACTGTGATCTGCTTCACTTCAGGGTCGCGCGTATCGTAGACAGTTGTGGTTGCCCTGTGCGGAAACTGGAATGCCTTAGGCTGGTCATCGAAGGACAGATCCGGGTTCGTGCCATAGGTAATAACGACTTCTCGCACGATGGATCCGCGTGTGGTGGTCTCGCTCGTAGCGAGGTGGAAATGGTTAAAGGTTCGGTCGATGATGCTTAGCTCTGTGTCGCCGTCGGACAGGATTTGCCTTGATCCGTACTCAAATGGTGAGCCGCCCCAATGCAGGAGTTGATCGGTCCTGTCCTCCCATTGCCTGACGACCGGGTAGCCAAAGTAATTCCGGCCCCCGTGGCGGTTGAAGTCGTAGCTACTCGCCTGCAGGACCGTCCCGGTACGATGTTGTAGCCGCATATGGGTCGATACGGCCGGCATGTAAGCACGAGGCGCCCCCGGCGGCATTTGCAGGGCCCGTTCGATATAGGTGACTTCGTCGCGTGTACCGTCCGGAGAGACGACACGCTCGAGCAAGTGCATGACTGGTGCGTCGAGCGTGGGGACATATATGAACTCCCATACGGCTTCGTCTTCGTCGTCAATCAGTGGCTCGTCGTTCAGGTCGATGATGAGTGGAACGGCAATACGGCGTAGCGCGTAACCTTCGCGGATAAACCGTACGGTAACGGGGGAGGCGAGGCCGGTGTAGAGCGTAAGCGTGATGGTCTCCGGCTCGGTCTCAGTTCCGTAGCTGACGGTCAGCAAGTCTGTATTGTCTGTTTCATCAAAGACGCGAACAAGACACGTGTTGCCACGCAGGTCGCGGTCCCACTCCAGGTGGATCGTGTCGCCATTGGGGCTGGAGATGCGCGTCGTGCGCAGTGGGCTGCTCGGCGCGTCCGGACCGGGACGGGCGAGGTGCTCGACCACGCCGGTTGCATGGGTTACGTCGGCCGTAAGCAGGTAGGGGCCCGGCCGAAGCGAGAAACTGTCCAACTTTCGGTCGGGAAACGTCGCATCTTCATCCGGCGACAGGCCGGTCACCTTATGCTGGTCGCCCTCGGACAGCGTCAGCATGAGCGCCCGGGTATCCAGCTCGGTCACCCCCAGTCGCCAACCTTCGCCGAACCCCTCGTCGCGCGTGTCCAGCGAGTTGTAGACGAGGCGAAACTCGAAGCGTGGTCCGCGCAGCCGATTGCCCTTGCCGGTACTCAGGTCGACCTTGGCCGTGAAAGTACCTGTCCGGGGGTCGACCGAACTGCTTATGCGGCTGTAAAAGCCGAACGCCGTGGAGTACAAGTCGCCCGTCGAAAACGGACTCGCTGTCTTGCCTGATTCGACCATGGAGGTGCTTCCTTGCGGGGTCGCGCTAGGTTGTCGACGTGCTTGGTTATGACGTCACGAGTTGCGCATCCTTGTCGACGCCGGGCACGAAGCTCACCCGGCACGTCTGGTCGCTGCCGTAGGCGTCGATGACCCTCACGAGGATCGGCCCTCGCGGTGCCAACCCGTTGAACATAAGATCATTCCGCCCGCAGACCATGATGGTGCCGATGTCTTGCACGGGGCCCGAAATATGCTCGGGCCGGGGGGTCGACCCAGGGTGGATTCCGGGATGCCATTCCAACGCCGTCTCCCCTGGTCTGGCATATCCAGTGAAATAGGCCACCGAGTTGCCCGGAAGCGTGTGCTCCCAGTGGATCATGCCAGCCGGCTCGCATACGAGATGTCGAATACCGAGCGTGTTGCCGCCGTTGGGCCGGAGCATGAGTCTGACTTCCCGGTCGAAGATCGCGGGTGTATAGGTATCCTGGTCCAGCGTGAAATCGCCGGCGCTATATATTTTAGGGGCCTCGGCCTCCAGTACTTCATGACCATAGCTGTCGATTTCCGGGTATCTTTCCCTGTTGCCGGTCGCGTCGAGGTACGCTCCTGTGGTGATGAAAGTCGCGTTCTTGATCACGATGGAAAACGCCGGCCTCAGAGGAAAGGTGCGTGCCTCGTTCCTCGCGGAGAGGTATAGGTACTGGGTCCTGCCGGCACGTGCACGCCTGCCGGAGGCGGTGCTGCCCTTCTTCAGACGACTTCTTCCTGGACCTTGGTAATAATCGTAACCGCGATGTTCACGCTGGGATGACCAACCGTGGTAGTGGGCGGGGCCATCGTCCGACATGGGCACAGTGTTCCTGTCATCATCGTAGTCAATGATGCGGAGGGTGCCGAGCTCTTCTTCGGTGAGTTCGACAGGAAGGCCACCCTCCTCTGCCTCCATGTAAAGACCTAACCGGATCTGCTGCCGATCGTTGCTGTAGAGTCGGGTATGAACGAGTTGGACTTCAGTCTTCACGATGCGTCGTGAGGGTAGTTGAACCCTTGGCTCGGGCTTTTCCATGCCGATTCTCCTATTGGTCATCAAGCCATTCTTCTAGGCCGCGTCTAGGGTATGGCTATCGTTTCTGAAGCGCGACATAGTTGAAATTGTAGTGTCCGGTGGGGAGATAAAGCCTCAGGTTGTGAAAATTTCCAAACTCGTCTTCCACGACAAGGTTTACGCTGTTCTTCGACCGGTGCCGGCCATTCCAGTCGTCAATTTGCAAGTGCTGGTTGCTCATGATCTGCCCGATCGTAACTTTTCCATCTTGGTTTCTTACAATACGACCGCCCATCCAGCCGATCAGGTCATTACTGTTGAATATGCGGCTGCCGCCAGCTGTGAAGTATCCAATGGTCTGCACCTCGTGCCACAGCGTGCTACTTCCGGGCTCACCCGCGTAGGAATAACTCCACTCCGCGCCGACGTCGCCCGCGTCCCAATAGAGACAAACCATGGTCATGTCAGGGCTGACGATGCGTAACAACTTCTTGTACACGCCGGCCACCTTCAGGTGGATGTATTGCTCGGTAGCTCGCATCTGATGACTGCTGCCCCACCATACATAGGTGTCCAGGAGGACGTAGTGGTCGTCTCTCCGCTCCAGGAAGTCGCCAAAATAGTCGATCGGGTACGACGGCGGCGTCACGGGATTGACGCTGACCTTTGAGTTGAATTGCCCGCGTCCATTGCCCATTCCGTCGTCGTCGTCTACGTTTATATGGTTCGTCATGAACCACTTATTGTTGCCTGCCGATGCGAGTTCTGCTGCAATATCCTCAGAAAAGTCGTTGAGACTGGAGAGGTAGAAGATTTTTGTCTGTGCGTTATATTGCCTGCCGTGCCGTTCAATGATGATTGGCTTGTCGTTCGCATCAGGGGAGACGCCGTTAACGCAGCCAGCAACCAGTCGACTCTCATTCTCTTCGTGCGTGGATTGATCAGCCGCTGCGCGGATTCTGGTTTCCTCGACCATGGCTTCAAAAAAAGCCGGATCCCAGCTATGTTCGGGTGCCTCGGAAGTGAGCGATTGAATGCGACGTTTTCCCCCGGGCCGGAGCATTGTCAGGCTGCGAACATTGATGTTTTCAGATAGCACCTTGTCGATATCGTCCTGGAGTGCCTTTGCTTCGGCCATGTCGTTTGGCGTCCAGGTATACCCTCGATCTGTGAAAGACGAGTACCATGTTGCGCCGTTGCTCCAATCGTTTCCGTGCCATATCTTGACTCCGCCTGTATAGAAAATAAGGCGCACTTGCGAGTCGTCGACAAGCACTTGGTTCTCATTGGCGTCGACAGCTATATAGCCAACTCTGATGCGACACTGCTGCCTACCATTCCTGTAGACGTTCGTCGTCTTCGCCTGCTCGCTTACGCTATCTAGGTAAACCCTGAAGAAAATGACGTTCTCAAACGTCTTCGCTCTTGTCTCGTTCTGGTTTGCCGATGACATGGGGATATCCTTATCGCCAGGTTACGTGTTGCGCTTTGCACCTTCCGGGCTGTCCGGTTGCCCGTGGAAGTGACGACCTCATGGTAGGACCGGGGAACAAGCGTGTCCATTTGAATCGATGCGCCGATCCGGACGCCACGGTTGCGATGAATGCTTTCTATGATATTTTCAGCCTTGCCTCGACCCGTTGGGGCGGGTACTAGTCGCGAGACGCATCGCAAGGCAAAATGAGGGTTCTTGCATAGCGCATGGCCCCGTAGCTCAGCTGGATAGAGCGTCCCCCTCCTAAGGGGAAGGTCGCCCGTTCGAATCGGGCCGGGGTCACCATCTGAACCCGTTTTCTAGAGTGGCAAAGTCCATATTTCGACGTATTCGGCCATGGTTTGAGCACAGCAAGCACAGCCTAAAATTTCAGCTTAGCGACGGCCCCGTCAGCCCCACCCGGGGCCAGGTGAGCATAGCGCTCGGTGATCTTGTAGTCGCTGTGTCCGGCCAGGATCTGGATGCGCCTCAGGGGCACCCCAGCCATGGCCAGGTGGGCGCAGAAGGTATGCCGCAGGCGGTGCAGCGTACCGCCGATCTTGGCGTCCTTGGCGTCCTTGGCGAACCAGTCGGACAGGGTGTCCCTGTGCACGCTCACGGGCGGGTTGGCCAGCTTCGCCAGCGCCTTCTTTGCCTTGGCATTGAGCGGAATCTCACGCCATCTAGCCGACTTGGTACGGCCATCCCCTGATTCGTCCGGGTCCGACTCGACCCTCAGCTTGCCGTCTACGACGTCCGCGAGCTTCATCTTGCACATTTCCCCGCGCCTTATACCGGTGTGAGCCATGAACGCCCATAGAGGGGCCCTGATCTTGTTGGCCTTGTAGAGCGCTTTCATGTCGGCGGCGGCGTAGAACTTGACGGCCACGCTGCGTGCCCCCCTAGGGGCCCTCACGTACTCCAGCGGATGGCTGTCAATCTCCTTCCACTCGACCCCTCGGCGGAACGCGGCCTTGAGCCTGCGGAGTTCCTTGCCGACTGTCTCGGGAGCGGCACCATCCTTACGGAGACGGTTGCGCTTGAAGTCCTCGACCTCGACGGGGCGAATCGAGTCGATGGGCCGACCTCCAAATTCCTTGATGAACTTCTTGAATTCACTCTTGGCTTTCGTCACTGTCGTGGGGTGCTCGGCTGCGTACCACTCCAAGTACCACTCAAGATATTTCGATACAGTCTGCGTCTTGGAGAGGATCGTTACTCCGTGGGTGAGTTCGGCTTCTTTCGCGGAACGAATTCTCTCCGCCTCTCGGGCGTCAATCTTCCCAAGGCTGAGCCTGACCTGCCTGCCATTCTGCCGCCAGTTGAGGTAGGCGCGGTCGCCGCGCCAGTAGATTGTCGCCACGGGTCAGATTCTCGAATTGCGGTGTAGAGTTCGGCTTTCTCGTAAAGCTGCTTTCCCATGAAGCGCCTGGGCGTCAGTCCATAGGCGAGGGCATGGGCCTTGAACTGGCTGATAGATACGCCGCAGTAGTGCGCGGCCTCGTCCACGGTCAGCCAGTCTTTGCCGCTGATGTTTAGGTCTTCGGCAGCACCCATGTCATTCCTCTGCCTGATCCGCGTTATAGAAGTCGATCAGCTTGTCGAAGTGCTCCTTCGGGATGGCGATAGCGGCCGTGAGGTCGCATCCCTTGCGTTGCTCGGACAAGTAGACCGTCTCGCCGTCTACCAAAATCCAGTAGTCGCCGGAGCCGATGTTGTCGCGATCAAGCTTCAGGATTTTTTTCATCGTGTTTGCGTCACAAGGTTTCATATCGTTCCTCCCGGTAGCCCCATTCCGCCAAAATCTCGTCGGCTCGCCGCTTGATGGCAGCTACGGCCAGTCGATAAGCGATCAATTGCTGCTCATCCATCGCAATCATCAGCGCATGGGCCGCTGCGGCGTCGTGTTCGAACGCTGGCATAGCATCGCCCCCACCATCGAATAGCGGGAACACCTCGCCACACTCGATAGCCATCATTGTCTTCAGCTTCACTCCCCACCCCCGCGAGCGCGGTCGATGGCATTCGTCACCGAGTGAACGATATCCCCGCAGGCGTCGCCGTATCCCTTTGCGTACTCCGTGTCGGGACCACATATGTTGTGCGCAATCTCGAAAGGCACGATCAATTCCCTGATGGAGTCGATGGTCAATGTGGACGGTTCCGGGTATGGCATACCATCCACGGCGGCATCGGCATCTTCGCCATTGGCGTACTCGCCATGCTTCGGGCCAGATGGGACGGCAATACATGGAGTGCCAGCCACGCCAATCGGCGCGTTGCGAACCTTACGCCACCGCTCCGCATCCACCACCGCCTCCAACAGCGCGGGGCCGTGGTCAAGGATGAAGTAGAAGGCGCTGTCTTGCCCGACGACATAGTCTTCGGCTTCGTTACTATCGTCACCTAGACGAACATTTTCGATCACCCTCTCAAGCTCATCGCGGACGGTCATGGGGTGGCTCCTGTGCCATCGCAGAATTCACATACCTCGTCCGGCTGGTGTGGATCGAGCGGCCA